>CBIHPP010000007.1:0-490378 GCA_966212235.1 uncultured Niastella sp.
GGCAAACGGCAAACGGCAAACGGCAAACGGCAAACGGCAAACGGCAAACGGCAAATAATTTTAGCCGTGTAAGATCGCATATTAATCTCAAAAATCGCGAGCCATTTCACGTTTCACGTTTGCCGTTTCACGATTTATGCCACCAACGCCGCGGCCCCAAAAACACCAGCACTATCGCCCAGGCTGGGTTTTAAAATGGGCACATCTATCCGGTTATTGAAGATGAATTTATTCAGTGATTCTACACCGCCCGTATAAATGCTGTCGATATTTCCTACACCACCTCCTACAACAATTACATCAGGATCGAGCATATTGGTAATGACCGATACAGCCTTTCCAAAGTAATGATTGAGCCTTTCAATGGTTTTGATGGCTGCCTGGTCATTGCCCTGCAGGGCATGCGCCAGTATATCTTTTAATGAAAGCATGGAGCCGGTAATACTTTTATAATAACGTTGCAGTCCGGGGCCTGAAAGGACTGTTTCAACACAACCGGTTTTACCGCAATAACAGGGACCGCCCGATTCATCCAGAAAATTATGGCCCCATTCGCCGGCAATACCATGTTTGCCATTCCATACCTGGCCGTTGATCACAATACCACCGCCAACACCGGTACCCATAATGATCCCGAATACAACCCGGGCATCGGGCGCCTGTTGTTTTACAACACCCCAGTGCGTTTCGGCAAGGGCAAAACAATTGGCGTCATTGGCCAGCACGCAAGGAATACCCAGCTTTTCTTCCAGGTCTTTTTTCAGGGGCTGTCCATTCAGTGCCGTACTGTTGCAGTTTTTCATGGTCTGCAGAATCGGGTCCAGCACGCCGGGAGTACCCAGCCCAATGCTGGCAGGCTGTAAACCCGATTGTTTTTTCATCGATTGCACCAGCTTGTCAATCTGATAAATAACGTGTTCGTACCCTTTATGGCCCTCCGTGTCGATACGGGTCCTGAGAATGGGTTGCGGATTATCTAATGAAGGAACAATGGCGCCTTCTATTTTGGTTCCTCCCAGGTCGATACCCCAAAGTGGTTGCGTCATGATGTTGGTTAAATGAGATTTAATAATTCAATCATTTTAATAGCCTGGCTGCTCTTTCCAGGTCTTCGGGTGTATCAATTTCAACGCCCATATATTCCGTTACTACCATTTTTAATGGTACACCGTTTTCGAGGTAACGAAGGCATTCAATTTTTTCAGCTGCTTCCAATGGGGTCATTGGCCAGGTGGTAAAATTCATCAGCGCCTCTTTTCGAAAAGCGTATACGCCAATATGTTCATAATAGGTGATCACGGCTTCATTGTTGCGCGGGTAAGGTATAATGCTTCTGCTGAAAAACAGAGAGTTCATCTTTTTATCAACCGCCACCTTTACGTAATTGGCATCGGCAATGAACTGTGGTTCTTTCAGTACCTGCATCAGGGAAGCCACCTGTACTTTTTCTCCGGCTTCGCCTTCAAATACCTGTAATAATTTTTGAAGCGGTTCTTTTTTTACAAAGGGTTCATCGCCCTGCACATTTACGACAATATCCGTTTCTATATCCGCTACGGCTTCTGCAATACGGTCGCTGCCGCTTTCATGTTCCTGGCGGCTCATACAGGCCTTGCCGCCATTACTCACAATTTCATTAAAAATAATTTCACTATCAGTCACCACCCAAACCTCATCGAATAAATCCGTGGCTACGGTGTTGTCATAAGTGTGCCGAATAACAGTTTTATTTCCCAGTAGCTGCATCAATTTGGCAGGAAACCGGGTAGCCGCATAGCGGGCCGGGATCATTGCAATTTTTTTCATCGCGATAAAGATAAGAAAAGCCACTCTGAATGATGTCTAAACGCTTTGATTTCGTTATATTTGAATAGGTTCCATTTTTCCCTCCAACGAATTGCCTGCCAGTCATTGATATTTTACAAAACTAATTTGTATGCAAGCCACCGAATTGCTAAAGTCTTATTATGTCGATACCAATACCTGGGACGAAATGTATATGGAGTCTTCCGTGCGCGAACAATACCAGCGGGTGGTGGCCTTTATGCAGCAATTGAATCTGGAAGAACTGAATAAAAAAGAAGAGCTGGCCAAACGCCTTTTCATGAGCCAGGGAGTCACCTTCACGGTTTACAGCGGCGACGAAGGCATTGAAAAAATTTTTCCATTCGATATCATTCCACGCATTATTACTTCGGTTGAATGGGCGCATATTGAAAAAGGCATCAAGCAACGGCTGAAAGCGTTGAACCTTTTTTTGAAAGACGTCTATCACAACCAGTTTATTTTAAAAGATGGCGTAGTGCCCATCGATATGATTTACAGTTGTCCGCATTTTTTGCGTGAAATGCATAACCTTCAGGTCCCATATGATCTGTATGTGCATATAGCGGGCATTGACCTGATCCGCAATAACGACGGTTCTTTTTATATCCTGGAAGATAACCTGCGAACGCCAAGCGGTGTAAGCTACATGCTGGAGAACCGCGAAATCACTAAACGCCTGTTCCCCGATCTGCTGCCGCAAAATAATGTGCGTAGCGTGATAGAGTATCCAAATATATTACACAGGAACCTGGTATCCCTGTCGCCCAGGCAAACTGCCAACCCCACTATTGTTTTACTCACACCCGGTATTTATAATTCTGCCTATTTTGAGCATACCACCCTGGCGCGGTTGATGGGGGTGGAATTGGTAGAAGGGCGTGACCTGGTGGTGGATAATCACCGGGTGTATATGAAAACAACCCATGGTTTGCAACTGGTAGATGTTATTTATCGCCGGGTAGATGATGAGTTTCTGGACCCGTTGGCCTTTAACCCCGGTAGTGTATTGGGAGTTTCGGGCCTTATGAACGCTTATCGCAAAGGGAATGTCGCTATTGTAAATGCGGTAGGTAACGGCGTGGCCGACGACAAAGCAATTTATTGTTATGTACCCGATATGATCCGCTATTACCTGAACGAAGAACCCATTTTAAAAAATGTGCCCACATACAGGTTAGATAACCTGGAACAACAGGAATATGTTTTTAATAATATCAGCACCATGGTGGTTAAAAAAACCAATGGAAGCGGTGGGTACGGCATGTTAATGGGCAATACGGCCACTGAGGAAGAAATAAAAGATTACTGTGCGGAAATTAAAAAAGACGCTCGCCAGTTTATTGCGCAGCCCATCATCAGTTTGTCGTCGGCGCCCTGCTATATGCAGGGGAAACTACAGCCTCGCCGGGTTGACCTGCGTCCCTATGCCTTATGTGGACCAGACGGGATTGAGATCGTTCCGGGTGGGTTAACCCGCGTTGCATTGCGCGAAGGGTCGCTGGTTGTTAATTCATCGCAGGGTGGAGGAAGTAAGGATACCTGGGTGTTGGCGGGATAATTTGAAAATGGGAAAGGCAGGACAACAATTTTGTAAACTGAAACTAAAACAATAAAACATCATCTCACTAAAGGCCGGGAGTAAATTTCTCCCCCTTTAGGGGGCTGGGGGGTATTAATATGCTTAGTAGAGTTGCTGATAGTTTATACTGGATGAGCCGTTACATTGAACGGAGCGATGGTATTTTACGAATGCTAAAAGTCAATTACGCGTATTCGCAGGATAGCATCATGGAATTTTCCTGGAAACCGGTCCTAAGCCTGTTTACTTATGTGGAAGAAGGGGAGGCTAAAAAACTGGAAACAAATCCGCGTGCCATTTTACAATACATTGTAACTGATAAAGCAAATCCCAATGCTGTTGTAAACATTGTAACCAAGGCCCGCGAAAATGCCCGCAGCGTGCAGGACCACATCACCAAAGAACTATGGCAATGTTTGAATGATTATTATCATACCACAAAAGAAGAATGGCTTTCCCATTGGCTGCAGAAAGACGATCCTATTACCATATTGGATGTGCTGATAAAACAGGGGTTATTATATTACGGAACCGCAGATATAACGATGTCGCGCGGGGAAGGATATTCCTTTATGAACATCGGCAAATTCCTGGAACGCGCCATTTTATCGGTTGACCTGCTCAATGTGCGTTTTATCAATAATAAGTATGAAATAGACCCTGTAGCCGATGCGCCTTACTGGAAATATTTGTTATTGTCTATTGCCGGGTATGAATTGTACCTGAAAACCTATCGCAGCGGGTTTGATGTTCGAAATGTAGTGGAGCAGGTGGTGTTGAACAATCATTTTCCCCGGTCAATCATATACTCTATTACCCGTTTACAGCGTTATTTCGACCGGTTGAAGCAGGAGGGTAAAGTGAATAACTACCAGCAGCTCGATTTTATGATCGGCAAATTGCTGAGCAAGGTGCGTTATTCTACCCCCGAATCGATAATAAGTCAAAACCTTCATCAATACTTACTTGATATCAAGAACGACTTATTTGCTATTGCAAATGCCCTGAATCAATGTTGTTTTGCATATTCTTAAACCAGAACGGACTTCCTATTTTTGCTAATCATGCCACAATTCAAAATTCATCACGTTACCAGGTATTCATACGAAGTTCCTGTTCGGGATAGCGCCAACCAGATCATTTTGTTTCCTATAAAAGATGATTACCAGACCATATTGAAACAGGATATCGTCATAACCGGTGAACCGGCCGTTGATATTTATAAAGATTATTATGGTAACGAAGTGGGCTCATTTATGTTTGCTGAACCCCACCGGGAACTGGTTATTGACTCAAAAATTGAGGTGATCACCAAAAGCAGGACTTTGCCGGAAGATACACTGCCCAAAGAAGAGCAATGGAGTAATTTGCAGGTGATCAGGTACCAGGTGCCTTTTATTGATTTTCTGAAGCAGGAATCCTGTGAAGCTGTGGTTGAAATAAAAAGAGATACCCTGGTAGGCCAACACATGCAGTTCACGCCAATGGTGGCTGCACAGAAGCTGAATGAATATGTTTACAATGAATTCCAGTATATAAAAGGGGTTACCAGTGTTGAAACCACCCCCGATGAAATATGGAAGCTGAAAGCCGGCGTTTGCCAGGATTTTGCTCATATTTTACTGGTTATGCTGCGCATGACCGGCATTCCCGCCCGCTATGTAAGTGGATATATTTGTCCGAACCGCAACGGCATGCGCGGCGAAGGCGCCACCCATGCCTGGGTAGAAGCCTATATACCCGTTTATGGCTGGCTGGGTTTAGACCCCACCAATAATTGTTTTGTAAACGAAATGCACATACGACTGGCCGTGGGCCGCAATTTCAGCGATTGCTCACCGGTAAAAGGAACGTATAAAGGCACCTCCAATCACAAGCTGGAAGTAGGCGTGTCTGTTAGTTATGAAGATGGAAATGTGCAGGATGACCAGGCTACAGTGACCGTATTGACACCACAGCCTATCACCAATGGGCAACAAAAGGGCGACGACAATTCATACCGGAGATATATGGAGATGATACAGCAGCAACAACAACAATAGTTTCTGGTTTCTTGTTTCTGGTTTGTGGTTGCTTTAGATCAGGCAGTCCGAATAATTTGTTGAATTTCCGAATGGCAGAACAAGAAACTAAAAACCATAAACTGATTTTAATAGTCTGTCTTTATATTTTTATTGAACGGAAGCTTCAACTGATACATTAAACTCTCATCTGTTTTTCCATCCAGCACATCGAGGCCATAATGCAACTTCCTGGGGTCGCAGTAAGCAAAAGTGCCAAAAATGCGGTCCCACAGGGAGAAAATATTCGCAAAGTTGGTATCTGTATAAGGCCTTTTATAATGATGATGCACCTTATGCATGTTGGGTGAAACAAATATCCAACTGATGGGTTTATCGAGCCACATGGGTACGCGGATATTGGCATGATTAAAATGCGTAAAAATGGCCGATACGCTACGATATAAAAAATACATCCCGATAGAAATGCCGAACAGGTATACGCCTATTATTGTAAAACATTCCCTGAACACCCATTCGCCAGGGTGATGGCGGGTACCGGTGGTAACATCAACCTTGGTATCGCTATGATGGATCATATGGAACTTCCACATCCATTTTACTTTGTGCATCATATAATGCGGGGCATATTGAGCCAGGAGGTCCATAAAGAAAAGACCCAGCACAATTTGAGCCCACAACGGCAACCCAAATAAGTTCAGTAACCCGAAATCATTATCGGTAACCCATTTGCAGGCCAGGATGGTAATAGATCCCAACACTATATTCAGTACAACGGTGGTGAACAGGAATACGAGGTTAACGCTGGCATGTTTATAGCGTTTCCAGGAAAAGGTAAAGAGGGGGTAATACCCTTCGAGCAACCAGAAGAAAACCATACCGCCCATCAGAATGGCCATCCGTTGCCAGGGGGCAATATTCTCCCAAAAATGCATGAAAGCTTCCATGGCAGATAAATCGTTTATACCAGTAATTTACGCAGAAATTTCCGTTAGGTAATGGACCTGCTAGCCGGCAAACACATTTTATGAATTCATTGATTCTGATATGATTTTTTGTCGCTATGTAAACGAAAAAGCCCCAGCGAAATGCCGGGGCTTGAATATGTAATAACGAGATATATTAAAATAGCGATCAGGTGTTCAACATTAAAGGCATAACCAGCATCATCAACTCTTCATTTTCATCCTGCTCCCCGGGTCTTATGATGCCGGCTTTGGTTGAAGTTGATAATTCTACCGTTACTTCATCCGTATCGGTAGCGCTTAACATTTCGATCAGAAATTTGGCGTTAAAGGCAATCTGCAGATCTTCACCATTGTACTGGCATTTCATGCGCTCACTACCTTCAAACGAAAAATCAATATCCTGTGCCGTTAATACCAACTGGCTTCCGCTGATGCTCAACACGACCTGGTTGGTGCTTTTATTACTAAAAATACCTACCCGGCGTAATGCGCCCTGAAAATCGGTGCGGTTAACAGTCAGCTTATACGGGTTATCGGTAGGAATAACTACTTTATAATCAGGGAACCTGGCATCGATGAGGCGGCAACTTAATTGCGTGGTGCCATGTTTTACAAACAGGTGATTGGAATTATAGCTAACGGTCAATTCATCATCGTTCACCGGCATAGCTGATTTTAACAGCGTGAGCGGTTTTTTAGGAACGATCAGTGTATCGTTTTTAGGACAGCTTACATCGGTGCGTTTGTACCGTACCAACCGGTGCGCATCAGTAGCTACAAACTGCAATCCCTTTTTATCCATTTCAAAAAACACACCTGTCATCGCCGGACGAAGGTCATCATTACTTACCGCGAACAACGTTTTATTAATAGCAGTTACCAGGGCTGATGACGCAACCGTGAATGAAGACGTTTCATCGGCCACCGGGTCCTTTGGAAAGTTGTCGGGGTTTTCGCCCATAACTTTATACTTACCGTTGTCACTTGTTATTTCAACGGCATAGTTTTTATCAATATTAAAAGTAAGCGGCTGCTCAGGAATGTTCTTTAAAGAATCCATCAGTATTTTGGCAGGAATACAAACACGACCGGTGTCTTTCGCTTCTACCTCCAACTGTATTTTCATTACTGTTTCCAGATCGGTTGCCACTACCGACAGTAGGTTTTTTTGTACATCAAACAAAAAATCTTCCAGAATCGGCAATACAGTGTTGGCATTAATCACTCCGCTAATCTGTTGTAATTGTTTCAATAAAGCCGAAGATGAAACGATAAACTTCATATAACTGATTAAGATTTGAGCAAATATAGGGTTATGACTGAATAATTTACCCGCTTTTTTTGAAACACGAAATCCACAAATATCATAACTTGCCAGCCAGCGGTGTTGAAAAACCTGCGCCTAAAATGTGTACGGGGCGCCCTTTTCAATATTACCACTTTCCAAAACCGTAGCATGTATAAAGATGGCCGGTGTCGCCATTTTGCTTCAAAAATGGCACAATTCAACCCGTTTACGGCCTATGTGGTTAAGGCGGCTTTCCCATATAATACTTACATAGGCTATGCATTCGTTTATGCATTGCAACAAGGTTTGCTTTGGGCTTTTTCAATTCCGGGGAAGCCGGGAGAAGAAGTAAGGCTATAGGGGCCATGTTATGGGCAGGGGGCTGGTTTAAATACCAAATTCATTGGTAATAAAGCAGATATCGTGTATAAGGGTGCCTGGGCATTTTTGCAAAGTCATTGGTTAAAATGAAATGATCGGCAATTTTACGGAGTATATTGGTGTTTATATAGTAACCTGATCTTGTATTTAAAAACAATAAAACCTTATATGTTTGACAAACTTTTCGGGCGTGGTAAGAAGAAACCGGAGAACCCGGATATCTCTTTTGGCCGCTATTCCGATAACAATAAGTCGATTGAAAAAGTACGCCGCTGGACCGATGCCGACAATCTATTCAAACAGCAGTCTTATTACGATAGCATCGACGCATTTTTTGACTACCTGGCCGATGATAAACAAGGAAATGTGATCTTAAAGCGAACCAACGATAGCGGAACTTTCCAGATCTTCCAGGGTTCCAAGATCGTTCGCGGTGAATTTGACAGGGAAAGTTTAAAAGCCGAAATAACCCTGGCCAAAATGCCGCAAGCCAGCGTACCCGTCATGCGCCGCCTGCTTGAAATGAATTTTACCCTCTATTACAGCCGGTACGCCCTGGATAATGATCGTTTGTGCATGCGTTTCGACAGTGATATAAAAGCCGCCAATCCCAATAAATTATACTACGGGTTGAAAGAACTGGCCATTAAAGCCGATAAACTCGATGATCTGCTGGTACAGGAATTTGCCGCCCTGCAAACAGTAGATACGGAACATATTATTGAAATTCCCCAGACCGAAAAAGACGTGAAATACGATTTCATGATGCGCTGGATCAGGGAAACGCTCGATTATGCTGCTTCTTTGGACGCGGATAAGTTTTCCGGTGGCATTGCATACCTGTTGCTATCCCTGGCCTTCAGAATAGATTATCTTATTTGTCCCGATGGCAAATTATTGAACGAGCTGGAAAAGGTAGTAGAGATCTATTATCGCAAAGATGAAAAGCAGACCATGGAGCGTAACCAGGGCATGATAGAAGGGTATAAGAAACTGCTCAATAAAACCAAGGAGGATGTGTCCCCTTTTCTGTTCCGCTCAAAACATACTTTTTCTATAGTCGTTCCACAACATCATCAAACGATAGCAGATGCTATCAACAGCGCGGCACAAAACGTGATCTGGTACCGCGATAACAGCTATCCGATCGTTGCCAACAATGTGATGGAATACGCCCTTTCTTTCAGCCAGTATTCTTATAGTTTACCCAAACCGCTCAGTGATCTGATATTATTATTTATGCAGATCAACTATCGCGAATATTTTGAAGCGCTTGGGTTTACTGTTCCATTCTACGAGGCCGCGGCCAACCGGTTTGATCCGGAAACCATCCGGCAACGGATTGAAGAAATTGTTGAAGCCTGGAAACCAAAATATCCAAAACTGGTGTTCAGAATGGAATCGCTGAAGTTCAATAACCTGGTAGCATTTAACAGCAGCTTTACTACGGAGATCACTTTTTTAAATTTCGATTCAAATTAAAAATACCGGCAGGTTGCTGCGGCTGGCGCCGGCAGTGCCCGTACGGTGCAAAATATTTATTCAATGGTTCAGGATATAATAGGACAGTTTCATCCCGCCATCATTCAAATAGCCACACAAACCGGAACTGGTACCGGGTTTTATATAAAGGAATTTGATGTAATTGTAACCAACGATCACGTGGTGCAGGGTAATGCTGAAGTAACAATTGCAGGAAAAACTTTTGAGAAAACGTTATCGCGGGTTTGGTATACAGATCGCAAACACGATCTGGCTTTTTTACAAAGTCCGGCCAATGCCGAAATACCTGCCATACGGTTAGGCCAGTACGATACCCTCAAAGATGGAGATGAAGTGCTGGCAATAGGCCATCCTTACGGTTTTAATTATTCAGCCACACAAGGCGTTATTTCAAAAGTTGACCGTATTCGCGACGGATTAAAATTCATCCAGATCGACGCAGCTATCAATCCGGGTAACAGCGGCGGCCCGCTGGTTAATTCAACCGGAGAAGTAATTGGTGTGAATTCATTCCGCATACAGGGCGGCGATAACATGGGATTTGCTTTACCGGTGAATTACCTGCAGACGGCGCTGCAGTTGTATGCGCCGCATAAAGGAACCAGCAGCACGCGTTGTCATAGCTGCGATTACCTCGTGCTGCCAAACAATATAGATTCAGAGAAATATTGTCCGGCTTGTGGAACGGAAGTAAAACTGCCACAAATGCCTGAGCAGGAAGTTGTGCCCACCGGAGTTGCCAAAACCATTGAAGATATTTTAAAAGAACTGGGTAAAGACGTAAAGCTTTCCCGGGATGGTGTGAACCGGTGGGAAGTGCGCGAAGGCAGCGCGAAGATCAAGATCACCTACAATGCAGAAAATTTCTTTGTGGTAGGCGATGCTTATTTATGCCAGCTTCCATCCGATGCGCTTAAAATAAAACCGCTTTACCAGTTCCTGTTACAGGAAAATTACCGGGTGAACGGACTTGTGTTAAGCTGCCAGAACCAGAACATCGTTTTATCGTGTATTATATATGACCTGGATATCACGAAAGACAGCGGAGTGAAAACTTTTGATAACCTGTTTAAAAAGGCTGATTTTTATGATGACCTTCTGAAGAATGAACACGGGTGTTTGGATAGAATAGAGGAGTAATGATACAAAGAAAACAACTTACCAAAGAACAGGCGCTGCAAAAGCTGCGGCATTATTGTGCTTACCAGGAACGCTGCCATGTGGAGGTGAAGGAAAAATTGTATTCTTTCGGCTTGCGGAAACAAATGGTAGAAGAATCGATTGCGCAGCTGATCGAAGAAGATTACCTGAATGAAGAGCGTTTTGCCATTCAGTTTACCGGCGGAAAATTTCGGATGAAGCAATGGGGGCGGGTGAAAATAAAACATGCGCTGAAGCAAAAACAGGTAAGCGCCTATTGTATTAACAAGGCACTGAAAGAACTGGATGCCGAAGATTATGATAAAATATTGTACAAGCTGGCTAAACAAAAATGGAGCACTATAAAAGGCGAAGGGGTGAACCTGTTTGTAAAGATGGCAAAAACTACCGATTACCTGTTGCAAAAGGGATTTGAATCGGAGCTGGTGCAGCAAGCGGTGAATCAATTAAAAGAAAAGAAGAATGAGGAAGAGTAGAGATATTCACGTTTTCCATGTATCCGTACTTCGTTTCTTAATTGTAAAATAAAAAATACTGCCTTTATCAGCCATTGAATCAACCCATATTTTTCCGTTGTGCAGTTCAGTAATCTTTTTACAATGCGCCAATCCGATACCGGTTCCTTCATATTCGGTCTTGGTATGTAACCGTTGAAAGATTATAAAAATGCGTTCCCAGTATTTTTCTTCTATGCCTATTCCATTATCTGTAACATTGAATTGCCAGTGTTCTTCCTTTGGTATTACCGATATGGAAATAACCGGCGGCTCGCCCGATTTTCTGAATTTAAGTGAATTACTAAGCAGGTTTTGAAAGAGCTGCTTCATTTCGGTTGCATACCCTGATATAACAGGGAGCCGGTCGATATTAATGACCGCCTGGCATTCCTCGATGGACATGGTAAGGTCTGTAAGCACTTCTTCAACGACCAGGTTACAGTCGATCGGTTCAAGAATACGTTGCCGGCCCAGTCGCGAATAATCAAGCAGGTCCTGCACCAGTCGCCTCATTCTATCGGAGGCATCGGTAATATAGTTAATGTATTTAGTAACACTTTCATCGGCCTGGTCGCTGTAATGGCGTTTCAGCAATTCAACAAAACCCGAAACCGTTCGCAATGGTTCCTGCAGATCGTGCGATGCTACATATGCAAATTGCTCCAGCTCGGTATTCTTCTGTTTAAGATTTTCTGCATATTCATGTTGGCGGGCCTCGGCCTCACGCCGTTCGGTAATGTCTCGGATAAAAGCGCAAAAAAAGTCATTCTCTTTTTGGCGCATCGGTATTATCGTTAGTTCAACCGGGAACTCTTTTCCATGGCGGTTTAAGGCTGTAATTTCTATCAGTTTATTTATAACAGTTTGGTGGCGGGTTGTTAAATAACGCTTCAACCCCGCTTCATGTAAAGACCGATATTGTTCAGGAATAATGGTTTCAGACAGGCGGCGTCCTTTTACTTCGTGCTCGCTCCAGCCGAATATTTTTTCAGCCTGCGGGTTCCATACTGTAATACAACCATTGGTATCAATACAAACGATGGCATCCAGGGCAGAGTTCATGATGAGCCTTGTGGTTTCTTCGCTCGACCGTAACACTTCTTCCGCTTTTTTTCTTTCACTTACATCGGTGATAAAAGCAACGGCCATTTTTTTAGTTCCCAGTTTATAATAACCCAAACTGATCTCAACCGGGAAGGTGCGACCATTCTTATCACGGGCAAACAGGTCTTTGCCCAAACCCATAGGGCGGGCTTTGGGCGCTTTAAAATATTGCTGCCGGTATTGGCGGTGTATGTCTTTTAACTGTTCGGGAATTAAGATCTCAATAGGTTTTCCTGATAATTCTTCCTTTGTATAGCCAAAGAGTTTTTCGGCATTGGGGTTAACCAGGTTAATGGCGCCGGTTTCGTCGGTTACCAGAATACTGATAGTAGCATGTTCAAAAAGGGATTTGAATGCTTTTTCATTTTCGAGAAGAATTTCATTGGGATCTTTCATAGATACAATCGCAATGGCTTTAACAAACTTCCGGGAAAAACTGGTTTAGTATCTTTTTTATCACCTCTGGTTGCAGCGGCTTATTTTCAAATCCCGAGATCTCGATGTTTTTCTGTGCTGTTTTTTCATCGTCCGGGTTTAATGATGTGGTAAGCATAACCATAACAATATTTGCTTTCTGGTTAGAAGGAAGTTTTTGATAATGTTGTAAAAACTCCCATCCATCCATACCCGGCATATTAATATCCAGAAAGATCAAATCGGGCCGGGGATGACCATTGCTTGTGAACGAACCGGTGCCGGTTAAATATTCCAGCGCTTCCATGCCGCTGGTAACCACCTGAACATGTTCTGCACAGCCCATTTCTTCAACAAGTAATTTGTTTAAGAAGTTGGTAGGCTCGTCATCGTCAATAAATAAAATGCACATTAGTTTTTGGTTCATGAGATGTTCGGCTTACTAAATCATTTTGAAGCAAATCTTAACCAATTACAATAAATATGTTGCGCGGGAAAATGAATCACACAGGGTTGGGGAATAGTCGTTTACCAAAACTATTAAAACAGAGCTCCTGTAAAAAAGGCAATGCCGGATAATTGAATATTACTAACGTACAACCGGCATGCATAAGTAAAAATAAGTATATTTCGTGTAAAGCAGCGGGGATTTTATCCGTTAGTACGTAAAAAGAAAAAACCCCGTCCGATAGCTATTCGGAGCGGGGCAAATACTTCATCTAAGGGATCCTGTGGTAAACAATTGGCTTTTCAACTTTAGGATTGGACAGGCTTCATAGGTTTGGATCGGACGGTTTTTTCAACTATTGGATGCTGATGGTATTCAAAGGATCGGACTGGATATTTCAAGGAATTTGGATGCGTGTTTCTCTTTAACACCACAAAGATGCTACGTCATGCAAGCATTTCAAACTATTTGATCGCTTAATTCCCCGGCCTTACTATTTAACTTATTTTAATTTACTGACAAACTCTTAGTCATATACCGGTCGGCGGCCAAACGAAGAATTGTGAAAGGGGATCGCCGTGTACGAGATGAAACCTGATTAATAATTCACGCGCACTCCATACCCACACATCGGGGTCGCGGAAAACCGGCCCCCATCAAACCGGAAATAAGGGTCTGGCCTACTAAACATAACCTGATATACGGTATATGGGCCTTTGTCTACACAATTTGCCATTTTGTCTAATTGTAACGGTAAAATGGGCTACATGATAGGATGTTTGGCCACTTTTGAGTAAATTGAATATTACCAGTTAGAGAAATTGTTAAAAAAATACCTATTTAGGCTATAGCTGGTATAATTATTTATGACAAAATAGCAATACCCGACTACGATTGACGTCTCATTAAAAACCAAAAGAAACCAGATCGATGCTAAAGGACGAAGTTTTCAAAGAACAGACGGCTAAACCGGCTGACTTTAAGTTTAGTAAGAAAGTCGCCGATGTTTTCGACGATATGGTGAACCGATCGGTGCCATTTTATGCTGAAATGCAGCGTATGATTGCCGAATTGGCTGCTAATCATGCACTTGATGGAACCAATGTGTACGATCTGGGCTGTTCTACCGGGACTTCATTTTTGTTGATGGATCAAACGATATCAAAGGATATACGCTTTGTAGGCATCGATGATTCGGCAGATATGTTACAAAAATGTAAGACAAAGCTCGATGATGCCGGTATCAGGAGGCCTTATGAACTGTGTGTTGGAGACTTGAATAATGGGGTGGAAATAAACAACGCATCGGTTGTAATCCTTTGTTTAACGCTGCAATTCGTACGACCCCTGTACCGCGAAAAATTGATCAAAAAGATAATGGACGGGCTGGTAGATAATGGCGTGGTGATCATCGTAGAAAAAATTCTGGCGGAAGACAGTCGTTTCAATCGCGATTTTATTGATTATTACTACAATTATAAAAGGCGGCAGCATTACAGTGAAATGGAGATCTCCCAAAAGCGTGAGGCGCTGGAAAATGTATTGATCCCCTATAAACTAAGCGAAAACATCCTGATGCTGCGTGAAGCCGGATTTTCGCATTGTGAAATATTTTTCAAATGGTATAACTTCTCGGGCCTCATTGCCGTAAAAAATTAAAAGCATTTAATTAGAATGATCTCCATCGGTAATTTCTTTTTCCGGTACAGGAATTTTTTGTTCCTGTTCCTGTATCTCGCACTTTTTATTCCTTCTGCACCACTTTTTTCACCGGCGTACCTGGGACCATATTATTATATATGGCCGGTTATCCTTGGTTTGATTATTACCATTAGCGGCCAGTTGATCAGGGGCGCTACTATAGGATTGGCCTATATTATTCGCGGTGGCAAAGAAGGAAAAGTTTATGCCGAAGAACTGGTAACCGGTGGCATTTTTAATCATTGCCGTAATCCTTTGTATGTAGGTAATATTTTAATGTTATGCGGTGTAGGCGTGCTGTCAAATTCCCTGCTGTATGTGTTGATCTTTATTCCGTTTTTTCTTTTTGTATACCAGACCATTGTACTGGCCGAGGAAAATTTTCTGCGTAACAAGTTCGGCGAACAATACAGTCGCTACACCAATACCGTAAACCGGTGGGTTCCCAGGCTGCAAGGTATTTCGGCTACATTTAAAAGTATGCATTTCAAATGGCGTCGCTGGATCCTGAAAGAATACAATACCCAATACATCTGGCTCAGCGGTATTACCCTCATTTTATTATTTAAGTATCCCGAATTGACCAACCACGATACAAAACTCCGCAACCTGCTGCTGGCGATCATTTTGCCTTTGCTGGGATTTGCGTATTTGTTTGTGCGGTATTTGAAGAAGTCGGGGAAGATGAAAGAGTAGTACTTCTCATTTGATAATTTGCCCATTTACCAGTTGCACCCCTGCCTTCCTGATATCATCGGTTACATCGTGAATGATCCTGAATTCATCGGTAACAGATTTTACGGGCAGCAATAATTTGCGGGTGTCGGTATCTGTTAATCCCTGCTCCAATTCTTTTTGCCGGTTGATCATTAAAGTCGTTACCCGTTTATCGATCTGTTGCCAGTTTGGTGTTCGGGTTGTTTCGGTAGGCGGTTCCTCCCCATTGACTATAGCTTTTGCGGCAGTTAACTCCGATTCGATATAATTAATAACAGGAATAAAATCTTTTGTTGCATTGAGCGTGGCAAATTGTTGCCCGAAATGCGATAACGTGGCAATATGCGATGTAAGCAGGTGGTTATACACCACAAACTGGTGAATTAAATTGATGTTCTTCTGTTGCCATTTGGGTTCTGCCAGCATACGATTAAAGGCATCGGACAAATTGCCTAAGGCAACAAACGCTTCTTTACGGCTTACGCGGTATTCTGTAGGCAGTACCGGTTTACCCATAAATGCCGTGACAACTGTTTTAAACCAGACCGTGTTCTTATCAATGGCTGTTGCAATATAAGATGAAATATGTTCGTGCTCCCACACTGGCACTACCAATAGATTGGCCAGAAAGGCAATGGCCGAACCGATACCGGTATCGAGCAGCCGGTCGGTAAGCACATTTTTAATGGGGCTATTGTATAACAATTGAAAGATGAGCAGTACATAAGGCGTCATAAAAATAACGCTCAGCATATAATTGGTACGAAGCAGGCTGTAAGTGCCCAACGCCAACACCAGCATGATCACGAACAACGCTGTTTTGTCTTTTATAAAGTACAGAATGATCAAACCGGCAATAGCACCTGCAATGGTCCCAAACAGCCGTTCGAAATTCCGTTTTTTGGTAAGGCTGTAGTTAGGTTTTAATATTACAATGATGGTAAGCAGGATCCAGTAGTTGTGGCCAACCTGCAGCGAAAGGGAAATGATATATCCGGCCAGCGTAGCCAGGCTTACCCGGAGGGAATGCCTGAAAAAGTTGGATTGCAGGCTCAGGTTATCAGTAAGTACTTTAAGGCTGAAGTCCTGCCGGTTCACAAATTTTTCATAGTCGCCCGGTTCGTTAGCGGTTGTAACTTTCTGCTGATAGGTAGTGTATAAGTGCAGGGTATGAATGCGGCTGGCAATGTCTTCAATATTGCTCAGGATGTTCCGCAGGGTAATAAAATATTCCAGGGTGGCCGGGTTTCTCTTCTTGTTCCTCAGGTCAATATAATACCGGCGGGTTTCTTTTATAGTATCGGCGAGCGCGGTTGTTTCGCGCGACCGGCGTCCACTTTTTACCGCAATGCTGATATCGTCCAGTTCGGCGGCTATTTGTAAAATAAGTTGCTGATAGCGTTGCATGATCTCTGTTCCTTCAAAAGCGGTATGCAGGTCTTTGTAATCATCGTGATAAGTGGTCATTGTCTTTTCAAAAAGATCAACCAGGCTTCTAAAGATCATCAACAGGGTCCTTCCTGTATTGGTAGATTCCTTTACGATGTAGCGACTTTTAAATAACAGTTCCCGCACCAGTTCCTGGTCCTGATGAACGATCACCTGCTGTTCGATCATTTGCCGGTATGCTTTATCAAAATCAGTTGTCCCTTCATAAAATAAAGCCCGGATACGGATATAATTGGCGGTGGCAGCTATGCATTCACCCAAGGCCTGTTGCGCCAGCCGGTAAGGGGCAAACTTATGTAGCAATAAACTTAACCCTGTATACCATAAACCACCAAGTAATATAAACGCCGCCTGAATAATCACTTCTTTTCCCTGACCTGGGTGACCGATCTGCAAAACCATGATGAGTAAAGCGGAAACACCTATGGAAATGGCGCGGCTGCCATAAACACCGATCATGGAAAAAACAAAGCAAAAAACAGCGATGAGAAGGCCCAGTAAAACCGGGTAGGCGGCTGTAAGGCTGGTTAAAATAGCTACTGCTACCAGAAATAACAGGCAGATCAACATACCGTTACGGCGATGGTGAATAGGACCGGGATTATCGGTACCGCTTACACACATGGCGCCCAGCGATATAGCCACGCCTTGTGACAACATATCAAAATAGCCGAAAATTACGGCGGGTAAAACCACCCCGGCTGTTATACGTACACCGGAACTGAGGTAATAACTGTATAAAAAGCTCTTATACTTCTTCAGATAATCCATGGCTTATTAAAGTACGTATTTTTAACGGGCAGACACTCCAAAAAGTTGAGAAATAAACGATAGCGAAAAACGCTTAGTATATTATGGGTGTACAAACATATGTTAGTCATTTGACTTTTGATAAATTGTGATATACAGGCAAAACATTCTGCCTCAGAAATGCTTTTTTAATGGTAAAGCCGTAACTTTAAGAAAGTGGATGTAAATTTCCGTTTAAACACGGATGACGCCCTCCTGAGACTTATAGAAAAAAATACCTGCTATAATTTTTAAATCGTTCGCGTTCCGTGCTCCCCCTGTTAAAAATGTATCACAGGCCATGCTGTGCCTGTACCTTAAAACTGCACACCTTATTCGCTAAGATCCTTTCCCTGATTTGTATAACATATGCCACGTTTTTGTATACGTGCGAAAAAAAATATGCATTTTATACAAGGGTTAAGTGGCATCATTATTTTAACCGTTTTTAAAATAGTTCAATCTTTTTCAAATCACATTACGTGCGTATTTAACCGATGTAGCAAACGCTGTTGAACTTTTCTGAAATGATAGCCCAGGTAAAAAACGACTCCCCTTGCCTTTAGGATAAACCGAACGGAAACTTTAATAACGGTAATGAATGCAGGTCCTTGCCATCTATGAAAATGAAATTCATTTCTCATGACAAAAATTTAATACTATGGAACTGGAAGAACCTGTTTTAAAAATTTTACGCAAGAAGTACCAACCATCTTCTTGCATTGAAACGCATTGCAATCATTACGACATGTCGTTTAAAACCGACAGAGAGGGGGATGCCATTGTATTGCTACTTGGCCATAAGGATGATTCCGGCCAGATAAAAGGAGAGCGCTTTACGCGACGGCTCCGGCAAATGGCCAACGGCAGGATTGTTAAAGAATTTTGGGAACACAAGGGCAAAGCAAGCTAGAGCAGGATGGGCCTTTTACAGAAGGGCAATTACCAACTATCCGTACCCTATTTCCATTTGTTTGCTAAACTACAGCAGAAATATTTTGCAGATGCTCTCCTTATAAGCAGCAAATATCAAGGCCTTATAAAACAACAATAAGATTATTCCCGTTTTAATAACAACGGCCCATTCTTTGTACATATAATTCCCCCAAAATAACCATGTAATCATTTTATAACTGTGCACCAGGTTAGAAAATATTATTATGGCAGACCCTTTGGAAAAATAAATAAAAATGAAATCCTGTTTTGGCCTGATTATGCTGGTTCTTGTAGCTTGCAACAATCCTTCGTCTGTACCCGTACCACAAACCACCACCATCACACCTACCGCTGATACGCCATTTCCAACACAACAAAACGATGAGTCAGCGTTAGGTACGCCCACCTCTTTTGTGCCGGGTTATTATACGGGTGTAATACCGTGTACTGATTGCCGCAATATCACCCGCAAAATTCTTTTTTTAGGAGATCACCGCTTCCACATGAAAGATGAATTTAATGGAAAGGAAGCGGCACCCGTTGAAACAGAAGGCCGGTGGCAAACAAGTAATGATCAATTGCAATTATTGGTGAGTAATATGGTTGTCAAACGGTTTGCTGTTACGAATAAAGGGTTGAGTGAATTAAGCCTGACAAGCGCAACGGTTGTTCTAAACCCCGACAGTTACCTTACCCGTAAAACAATTGGCGCAGATAATATTGCGTGGATGGAAAAGAAATCGGCAGGGATTGATTTTTTTGCCCTCGGTAATGAACCTTTCTGGTTGATGGAAATGGATAAGGATAAACAGATCAGTTTTTTGCAGGTAGATAGCAGCCAGCCGGCCGTATTTCCCTATGTAGCAGCCGTGCAACAAAATGGACAGTATGTATATAATACTCAAAAAGATTCAGCAACCATGCAAATAATTATAACACCTCAATTTTGCAGTGATGGGATGAGCGATAACTGGTATGAATATAAAGTAGAAGCGAAGTATAACGGCGTTACGTATCTGGGATGCGGGGTAAAATTAAATGGGCTACCGGAGCCCCTGGTGCCTTAACCCCCCAACCCTCTGTTTCTCATTCCTCATTTCCAATCTCTGGCTCCGGTTCAGGCAAGTGCGCTGTGTCTTTAATAATAAACCTTTCATCTTCGATCGTCAGTTCTCCGCCGCGTAAAAAACGATAGTAGGCCTGGCCGGCTGCAATTGCTTCCGATTTATCGGATCCCTGTAATGCCGCTTCGTACTTTTCTTTTAAAAGCTTTAGCTTATCGCTTTTGTTCAAAGAACCAACGGCAATAAAAATAATGATCAGAAATCCAACGGAAAGGAATACCAGTTTCTCTGTCAGGCTCATTCGTTCCTGTGTTTATACCAAAGGTAGTAACTGTTCATCGCGCTGCCTACTTACTTTGCCATACATTGTTTTGCCGGTTGGCATCGGGTAATTGATGGTCCGGGTCAATAGTAATGCTGGCGATGGCTGCTGTTACCGGAACAGATAATGTATAAATAGTATGTTGCAGCCAGGTTTCAACCGGCAATTGAATACGTTGGCTAGTTCCATTATTGAATGTTATAAGAACAACGACGGGCATTACCATTTTGTGAAGGTTGGCAATGGAAATCTGTGCTTTGTTATCCGATACGGTTACCTGCTGAACCGCCTGGTCGAGTAACCAGTTGTTTTGAAACCAGCCACGCCAGAACCAGCTGAGCTCCTCACCGCTTTCATTGTCCATGGTGCGGAAAAAATCATCCGGTGCAGGATGTTTAAAAGCCCAGTTCCTTATATATTT
Organism: uncultured Niastella sp.; assembly: GCA_966212235.1. Taxonomy (GTDB): domain Bacteria; phylum Bacteroidota; class Bacteroidia; order Chitinophagales; family Chitinophagaceae; genus Niastella. The sequence continues at coordinate 20,591 of CBIHPP010000007.1, forward strand.
TTTAAAAGCATAATCAAAACGGTCGTGCCCCAGTATACTTTCACGCAACAGGTACAATCCGAAAGCCGGTTTAAAATAAGTGATCGGATGGCGATAGGTTTCAGGAATGGCATCGGCCGCCATCATCATGGATGGCGCTTTGGGATCGCTTAACCAGGGTACTATTTCATCGGCCGGATTACCGCCGCCCGGCGCGTACTCACTATCGCGCTTGGGCGCATACTCCCCCTTATTAAAAGCATCCGATGCATAAATATCAATAAAAGTATTAAAGCCTTCGTCCATCCAGGCGCTGGTGCGCTCGTTGGAACCTACGATCATAGGAAACCAGTTGTGACCTATTTCATGGGCTGTTACCCAGTATAATTCCTTGCCTTTATCATTCATTCCATCGAACAGGATCCCAGGGTATTCCATCCCCGCAGCAATGCCGGCTTCATTAATGGCCGTAGGGTAGGGATATACAAACCAGGTTTTGGAAAAATGCTCTATAGATGCTTTTAAATATTCAGTAGAACGGCTCCAGGCATCGCTGCCATCACTCTCAACCGGATACACCGACATGGCCAGGCATTTTTTGCCATCGGGCAAATTAACCCGTGCCCCATCCCAGATAAAAGCAGCGGATGCACCGAATGCCACATCCCGGGTATTATTCATTTTAAAACGCCAGGTGAGCATGCCTTTTTGAACCGGCCGGCTATGTGGGTCGGTTACCTCTGCAGCTGAACGAATGATCACTGTTTTATCGCTGTTACGGGCAGAAGTCAGTCGCGCTATTTGTTGCGGGGTTAGCACTTCATTCGCATTTTGCAGTTCACCGGCGCCGGCAACGATCATATTCCATGGCACTGTTACGCTGTAGTCGAAATTGCCGTATTCGCAATAGAATTCCCCACTGCCTAAAAACGGTAATGTATTCCATCCATTCAAATCATCGTATACGCACATGCGTGGATACCATTGGGCTATTTCATAAATAGCCCCGTTTTTTGTTTTCACATAATCGGTCCGGCCTCCAAAGGCGCCGGGAATGGTGTAATGATATTTAATACGAATACTGATCTTTCCGCTTTTTGCAGGCAGCGCTTTACCAAGCCGTATCTGCATCCGCGTATCGGTTACTATATAATTGGCAGTTGTAATTTTTCCGTCCTGCTCAATTTGCACCTGGTCAGGTTCATAACCTGTTGTAAACTGTTCGGGTTGCTGATCAAACAGATAATTGCTGCGCGCGCCTTTTTTATAAATGTTCTGGTCGAGTTGCAACCATAAAGATGATAATGAATCGGGACTATTATTGGTATACCGGATAATGGCATAACCGGTCAATTGTTGTTTCACCGTATCAATAGTTGCCTGCAAGGTATAATCGGCCCGGTTTTGCCAGTAGGCCGGTCCGGGGGCGCCGTTGACCGAGCGGATGTTGTTGCCTTTGCTGGTATAAAATCCCGGCGCAAAAGTTTCTGCCGGGTTATATACCGGTTGGGGTTGCCCGATACATGAAAAAGAAAGAATGAATGCAACGGTGACTGACAGAAATGATTGATGCATGCAGGTATAATATTGTTTCTGATGTGAATTCGGGACCAATGATCAGCAAATTAAAAGAAAAAGGCCGACTAAAAATTTTTAGTCGGCCCGGTCGTATTTACTAATTTCTTATTAATAACCGTTTTGTTTCGGGGCAACAGCTTTTGGGACACTGTCTTTTTTGCCGGCCGGAGCCGGAGTTGGTGGAGGCGGAGCAGGCAGCACATCGTAATCAGAACCGCCGGTGCTGCCACCTGTGCTTTGAGCGCCTTCGTCGAGGACTGGTTTCATTTTACTCCAGTCGATCAAAGTATCTGTGGCCATTCCTTCTGGTTTAACAAAAGCGACTTTACTATCCAGGCCTGTATTTTTATCTTTTAAACAATTTGCGTAGAAATAAGCCCAAATAGGTAAAGCCAAAGACGAACCCTGACCAACGGCTGTACTGCCAAAGCGGATGAAACGATCATCACAGCCCGTCCATACACCACACAACAGTTGCGGTGAATAGCCCATAAACCAGGCGTCACTGTTATCATTGGTAGTACCGGTTTTACCGGCAAAATTTGAAACGTTGATGCCATAGCTGGCCGCCCGCTTACCGGTACCATATTTCATAACACCATTCATCATTGTCATGATATTATAAGCTGTAGCAGCACTGATCACTTCTTTACGTTCTGAAGTAAATGCCTGCAGGATGTTGCCATTCTTATCTTCAATGCGGGTGATATACATGGGCTTTACAGAGAAACCACCAGCTGGGAACATACTATAAGCCGTCATCATTTCGTATAATGAAGTTTCACCACTACCCAGACAAATGGCCGGCACCGGATCAATTTCTGTTTGCACACCAACTTTTTTCAAAAACTCAACAAACCGTACCGCGGCATCATTGCCTTTGCTGCCTAATTGTTTCATGATGTAAGCAGTAGCGCAGTTGCGCGATTGAGCCAGCGCTTCGGCCATAGGTATGGTTTGATTGGAGCAGGAAGTAGTGGTGGCTGGTACAGGACCAAACCCTTCAAAATTCTGCTGTACGTCCTCAACCGGTGTCGTTGGTGTAAAGCCGCCATTTTCAATAGCCAGTCCGTATAATAACGGTTTGATAGTACTGCCTACCTGCCGTTTTGTATTGATATTCGCGTGATCGAACTTGAATGTTTTAAAATCAATACCGCCTACCCAGGCTTTTATGGCGCCGGTTTGCGGGTCCATAGCCATAAAGCCGGCCTGCAGCATTTGCCTGCAATATTTAATGCTGTCGTACGGCGTCATCACAGTATCTATTTCCCTTTTTTCGTTCCATGCAAAAACCGACATGGGTGTTTTAACCTGGAATGTTTTGCGGATCTCATCTTCGCTAACGCCTTCCTTTTTCAGGTTCTTCCAGCGATCGCTTTGTTTCATGGCCGCTTCCAGTATATTTTCATGCTCCTTCCATACCGATCCGTTTTTAATATTCTTTTGCCCGTTCAATATTTTCTGCATGTTGGGGATATGGCGGGAAACCGCTTCCTCGGCATATTGTTGCAGGCGGGGGTTGATGGTTGTATAAATTTTCAAACCATCTTTATATAAATTATAAGGCTTACCGGTAGCAGGGTTTTCATGTTCTTTACACCATCTCTTTAACTCTTCACCCAATACACCCCGGAAGTAGGGCGCCAACCCGGTATTTTCATTCAGCTTTTTATAATTCAGTTTTATGGGCTCCTTATCTAAAGCATTGGCTTCTGCTTCGCCTAAAAAATTACTTCTAACCAATTGATGTAATACGGTATTCCTTCTTGATTTTGCGCGGTCGGGAAAGCGGCGGGGATTGTATATTTCGCCTTTCAACATGCCCACCAGCACAGCGGCTTCAGATGTTGTTAGATCATCGGGTTCTTTTTGGAAAAATGTTTTGGCGGCATTTTTAATTCCGTAAACATTATCGCCAAACGCAACCGTGTTCAGGTACAGCGTGATAATTTCTTCTTTCGAAAAATTGCGTTCCAGCTTTACGGCAATAATAGCTTCCTTTAATTTCTGGATCATGCGAAGAAAGATGTTACGCGTGCTCCAGCCTTCTGTAAACAGGTTTTTAGCCGTTTGCATGGTAATGGTACTTGCGCCGCCGCTGGTACCAAATGAAGCAAATGAGCGGATCAACGCGCGGCCATCTATTCCATTATGTGTAAAAAAGCGTTCGTCTTCTGTTGCAACCAGTGCATTCGTCACCTGCTTGCTGATGTCTTTATATTCAACATCAATACGGTCTTCGATGAGGTATTTACCAATGAGGCTGCCATCTTCGGCATACACCTGGCTGGCTATAAGTGCGGTTGGATTTGATAGCTCTTTAATGGAAGGCATTTTGCCCAATAAACCAAGACTGGCAGAAACAATAAGCAGAATTCCTAATAACAATCCGCTAAAAAAGACCCACCAGAAGATTTTTACTCCCTTTTTCATAGATCAGAGATTATAGTACTGTACAGGTTAAATGTTAAAAAAGCTAATGTTTAGGCACGGCGATAAAAATAGTAATAAGCCTTATTATTTTCAACGGTAGAGGAGAAAAGTTCTAAGTTTTAGTTCTGTGTTCTTAGTTCGTGCCTGCCTGCCGGCAGGCAGGTTCTGCGTTTAGTGGGTTTCTATCTCAAGATACAATTAAACTATTACCAGCAAAATGCTGTGGTCCTTAATTAACACAAAACTTTAAAATTTGCTGTGTGAGTGCCGGAAAACAGACCGGCCGGCAATGCTGAAAAGCACCGCCGGCCGGCTTATATGAAATTTATTGATGTTTTCGCGTTACGCGTTTTACTTAAAACTCACCATTTTCTGCCTGGGAGAGATAACGATATTCTTCTTTGCCGAAGGAGAAGAAACGGGTTCTTTTCCTGATTTTTGTTCTTTGCGATATTTTGCCAGGTTTATCAACAGTACACTTAACAGAATAACAGCCAACCCGATTATTTGCATTAAGGTCATATGTTCGCCGGCAAATAAAACACCTAATAAAACCGCTACTACAGGGTTTACATAAGCGTAGGTACTTACCTGCGTGGCCGACCGCACTTGCAGCAACCACACATAAGCGCTAAAACCGGCTAATGAACCCATTGTGATCAGGTAGAATAACGAAAACCATGAACTGGCCGTTACTGCTTGTACATCAAATGTGCTCCATTCATTATTGATAAAACTACCGGGAATAAATGCGATGCCGGCAACCATCATTTGCCAGCCTGAATTCACCGTTGCAGAGGTAGCTGTTGATTTGTATTTGGAATATAAGGAACCGCCGGCCCAACTCATGGCGCCGATGATCAATACGATCAATCCAATTACCTGGTGTCCGTTGCCTGTGCCCAATGCTTTGGACGTTTGCTCGCTGAATAATAAGATAACACCGATAAAACCAACGATCAGTCCAAATATCGTGGGACGACTGGTAAGGTTTTCCTTCCATTTAGGTTTATCCAATACAACAAACCAGAGGGGCGCCGATGAAACCAATACGGCTACCAGGGAACTGGCCAGCGATTGCTCGGCCCAGATAACAGCGCCGTTGCCAACAAATAGCATGAGTAAACCGCTAACAATAGCCGGTTTTATATGTGACCAGTTAAAGATCTTTTCTCCCTTGAACACGCCCCAACCCAATAATAATCCACCCGCAATAACGAAACGGACAGAACCTAATATAAATACCGGGATGTGCTCAATAGCACGTTGGATAAAGAAATACGTTGAGCCCCAAACCAGGTATACGATTGCAAAGGCAATGACGACCATTACTGGAGAAGCGCTTTTTTTTACATCATTCGACATAAGGTTAAATTTTAGGAATCACCAATTGTTGTTGCTCTTTCACGGTTTCCAAAACGATGGTTGTTTTAGTGGATGCGATGTTAGGGATCTTTTGTAGCTCCTGTCGCATCAGGTTCATCAGTGACGATGAATCTGTTGTGCGAACTTTAATGAGGTAACAATCTTCACCGGCTATATGATGTACTTCCTGCACCTCTGGGATAGCCGCCAGGGCCTGTGCAGTATTACTGCTACAGGTAAATCCTTCTGAAGAGCGTATAAAAATAAAGGCCAGCAATTTTTGCTGCACGGTGGCCGGGTTGATCTGGGTTGTATAACCCTGGATCACTTTTTTTAGCTCCAGCTTTTTAACCCTTTCCAGCACCGCCGATGGGGCCATATTTAATTCGCGGGCCAAATCGGCATTTGAAATGCGGGCATTAGCCTGCATGCGCTCCAGGATTTGCAGGTCAGTATTATCCAAAATGACATCCATTCCGATGAATTTTCTGTAAAATTAGGGTATTTCTGAATAATATTCTGAAGATGGGAATATTTTAAGAAATTTATTGTAAATTTGTGCTGTGTTACCGAATATTTGTCGGCAACGGATTGTTATTATTTGAATAACAGATGATTATAGAATAAACGGGTGTTAGTATTACGGTGGACGAGCAACAGACCTTGTGCGGCAATTCGGGTTAGTTTTTATAAGTAAGATTCAGCCATGAAAAAGTGAAAGTCATCTGTTGCAGGATGACTTTTTTTGTAAAAGATTCCCAAATTCTATGTAACGTGCACTAATGTATACGTTTGTACCTTGTAATTCGTTATATTGAATACTTCAAGGCACGTTATTAATTGTATGGCTTTTGTAACTTTACAAGTTTAAAATTGTATTTTATGTCACTGTTTAACACTAATAAGAATAAAGACAAGAAGAAAGGCAATCAAACTGCAGGCAAACCATCTCACATTCCTGCTAAAGGAAAAAGCAATAGTAAAAGCGCTGCCAAATCCACTCGCGTAACCGGACGTGCGCAAAGAGGTTCGTAAGGTTTATTGTTTCCACAATTTGTTGTTTTCATTACCCATTTACCCGGGCGGGTAAATCATATGCCCATATCATAGGATCTCCTGAATAGAAATGTGAAAAAGTACATCACCAATAACTGGCATGGCAGGGCCATTCCGGCATAGTTGTTGGGAAATTACCTGTATTTATTACTTTTTATTAAAAGGGGGGTCTTATGAAAACAAAGAAAAATGCAACGAGAACAGAGGTGTTTGAAATGACGGTTGATGATATCCCATTTTTTGTAAAAGCCACATCATTTCAAACCTATACTATGGAAACACTTTACCGGGTAAGTGTAAATGGAAGTCCTGTGTATATTTTTGGATGGCATCCGGTATTGAAACGAATAACAGCCATCGACCGGGGATCTGCCGCGAATAATATTCCACCAAATGTTGCTGAGGCCATTGGGGATCAGTTATACAATAGAATGGCAGCCTGATACACGATCTTTTAAAAAATAAAATGAAGCAGGGATATTAAATTCCTGCTTTTTTTATTGCAATAATTAATTAACTTTCCATATATTAAATATTAACAGGATATAACGGTATGGGCTATAGTACAATTCTTTCCTACTGTTATACTCAATCAAGCCGCATCCGAAAAACAAACCCTTCGTTTAAACGATTGTTATTTCATTACTATTATTAAATACGGTTATGCTTGCATAATTGACGTTTAATTATATGCAGTCCTATATTAACCACCTTCTTTCGGATATTACAGAAGCCTGCAGGGAAGAGCAACCGGAGGCTCGCTCTCCCATAGCTTCAGAAAATGATGTGGAAGCCATAGAGCGGTACTTTGAAGAAGTTGAGCGCTGGCTTGAAAGCGAACCTGACCATGATTTCAGTTATTATTGCGGCTTACAAAAAGAGCAATTTCCGCCGGCAGATAAATTAACCAATGAACAAATGGAGGCATTGAGCCATGCATTTGAAAGATTGTTATTTACCTGGAATATTGGCGTTGAACTACCTGATAAATTACCTATCCCCAGAAAATACACATTGCTGGTCAGTGTACTTGAAAGAAAAGTGGCCATTGTGGAAAGCGGATTTGAAACCATTGAATTTTGCTCCTACGATCCGCCCACCTGTCCGTTTAACGAATGGTGCACCTGCAAAGAATTGGGGCTTAAAGAGGATAATGATGCGGAAGGTGTTGATCCGGATAATCTATCATTTTAAGGCCTGTTAAAAAATTGTGCAGTATCTTTTTTAGAAATGTAAATGGTAAACATACCTTTGGCGGCGGTATAACAGAAAAATACTAATTATGGATATCACTGGTAAAATAATTCAATTCTTACAGGTTCAAACGGGTCAGGGGAAAAATGGTACCTGGAAAAAGCAGGAGTTTATTCTTGAAACCGGCGACACCTATCCAAAGAAAGTATGTATCGCCGTTTGGGGCGATAAAATTGATATGGGCAGCTTTAAAGCCGGCGATATGGTTGATGTTTCTTTTGATGTGGAAAGCCGGGAATTTAACGGTCGTTGGTATACTGATGTAAAAGCCTGGAAAATGGGCAAAAAAGGCGGTGCAGGTGGTGCAGCGCCTGATACCAATTACAATAATGATATACCCGGAACTTTTGAAGCAACATCGGCCGGCGATGATGATCTGCCGTTTTAAGCAGATTGGGCTCCTAAAAAGATGAGCGGAGATAGTTAATTAAATCCTGTATTAATTAGCTACCTCCGCTTGTTTTTATAGAGAGAACCGTCCTATGCTGTTATTGAATGACCAGGTTATATTTTTTGGCTTGCTGCCTGATTATTTTTTCAATTTCACTTTCCAGGGTTTGCTCGGTATTCTTTGTTGACCGGCGTGATTTTTCTGCAGCAATAAAAGAATCTCTTTTTACAGAAACAGCAGCGATCTCTTTTTGTATGGCTGTACGTTCTTTGCTTTTGGCAGTTACAATTTGCTTTATCTCCTCACGGCTTTTTGATCTTAAGTTTTCGGGCAGGGTATTCAGATCCACTTTTTTTACAACCTCGGCGTCTGTGCGGCTGGCGTCTACAAGGTCCCAGGTCGAGTTATTGTATATTTCCTGTTTCCCTTTAACAGATACGCGTTTGGCAGCAGCCGATTTATTCATACTGTAATTCAGTTTATCAACTTCTTCTTGTTTCGACATGGCTGCTCTTCCGGCTTGTCCATAACCAATATAAGTGCCGTTTAATTGAATGTTCAATTGAAACAAAATGGTGTCGTAGGGAGTAGCCACATCAATTATCTCCGCATTTTGATTGATGTTGGTAAAACTGCCGGTGCCGCATTCGCCGCCCAGGTTCCAGTGTTCGCGAATGCCCTGGGTTCTATCACCGCAATAAATGGTATTGATGGTAACACCTTTTTTCATGGCTTCGGTGCAGGCACGGGTATAGGAGATATCGCCCTGTAAAAAATCTTCGTTACCAGCGATAAAAATGACTTTATAGTTATCAGGATTAGAATCCCAGTCCAGTTTAGTTAAGGATGTATACATAACGTGGCCGCAATATTCGCTGCCGCCATTGGTGGTAAGCCGGAAAAGATTGCGGGATACTTCATCGAGGTCGCTGGTAAAACTATTGATTAGTTTTACATAACCGGCCTGCACATCATTGGAAGGCCGCCCATATTCATACAGGGCAATTTCAACAGACGGGGTTACATCGTTACAGGTAGCTTTTCCAAGTACGCTTACCATGTTCCACAATTGTGCCTTGGCCTGCTCTATAAGGCCATCCATACTATTGCTAACATCGAGCAACACCGCTATTTGTACTTTTTTGTGGGGGTGTGGGGCTGGTGTTTGAAGTGTTGGCGTATCGATTGAATTATTATTTGTAACAGCCGGGGTTTTGGAATACATCATACTCATGGCCCCCATGATCAAAAGGCAACTTGCAAACGGCTTATTCAGGGTATTCATAAACTATGTTTTTTACCAGATGCGCCCTTTTTCAGTTTACATAAGCCAATGGGATAATATGAGCTGGTTTTTGGTTTATTTTAACAAATGAAGGGATTGGTTCTTTTCCCCTAAATTAGTGGCTGTGACAGAACCCGAAAAAATAGCATTTAAAAATAAACTGAAGCTGGCTGCTCAGCAAGTGATCGAGCAACGGATAGCGGTTGCTAAAACGCTGATCAATAATGCCCAGGAATCGGCCAATAGCGAGGAAAAAAGTTCGGCAGGGGATAAGTATGAAACTGCAAGAGCAATGAGTCAGTTGGAAAAAGAGATGCACTCAAGGCAGCTGGCACAACAAATACAGGAAATGGCCTTATTGAATGGTGTAAAAACAGATGTTATTTATACAACGGTAATTACCGGCGCTTGTATTGAATGTGCAGAAATGGTCCTTTTCATTGCCGCCGGATTAGGTAAACAAACTGTAGAAGGAAAACCGGTTATATTCCTCTCTCCGCAGGCGCCGCTGGCGAAACAATTGCAGCATAAAAAAGCAGGCGAACATTTTGTTTTTAATGGTAAGGAAATAACCATCGCTGCTATTTATTGATGAATTCTTCTATCTTGCGTCCCTAACATCATATTCAAATACAATGGCAACAACAAAGATTACGGTAAACAGCAATGGATCTGTACGCCTGGAAGGTGATTTTGAAATTGTAGATAAAAATGGAGGTGTATACGATCTGGGCGGACGGGAACTGGTTTCAATTTGCCGGTGTGGTCACTCGAAGAACAAACCTTTTTGTGATGGAGCTCATAAAGGAAATTTCGAGCACGAAGCGATCGCTTTCGCACTTCCGCCCAAAAAATAATAGCATGACGTGAAGCCATGCCACTTCGCTATTGATGGGGTATGGCTTTCAGTTCTTCAAAAATGCCGGTCTGCCTGTTTTTACGAACATTATCCCAGTTAAAATAGCGGCCATTCATGGCCACATAAACGCCGGCCGGAAGGGATTGTACAAAGGCGAGCGCGCTGCCCAGGTTAAACAGGCCATCGGAACTACCAAACTTAATGGGGATCATGGCGCCGGTCAATACAACGGTTTTACCGGTTACCTGTTGCGCCAGTACACGGGCTGTTTCTGCCATGGTATCGGTACCATGCGTAATAACGATCATATTTTCTTCACATTGCCGGCATTCATTGGCAATAGAGTTCCGGTGTTCAGGCGTCATTTCAAGGCTGTCGATCATCATAAGGGTTTTTATATTCACCTGTAAACGGCTTCTCCCTAATGTGAGCAACTCCTGCAGATGGGTATCTTTAAAATACAACTCACCATTCAGTTCATTGTATTCCTTATCAAAAGTTCCACCTGTAATAAAGATGCGAATAGGCATGATGCAATGTTTGAATTGGCAAAGATATTCACCTTGCCAGTCATTAATACAGAAATTGAATATGTGAACGAACGTTGAAGATTCGTTAAAAAACTTTCATTGTACCAGTAAAAGCAATGGATATTATTTAATGATACCCGGTTACTTCCAATGCACTGTTTATGGTTTCATCGATCGTGGTTACTTTTGCGGGACCGCTTTCAAAAATATTCATGTAAATAAATGCAGGAATGAAGATCCTTTTAGTTGAAGATGAAGCAGTAATAGCCGGTATGTTGAATAAGGGACTGAAAGAAGCTGGTTATGAAGTGACGATAGCGCCGGATGGCCTTATTGGTCATGAAATGGCGGTAAAGAACCAGTTTGATGTAATGATCCTTGACATTATGTTGCCGGGCATGAATGGTATGCAATTGTGCAAACAGCTGCGGCGGCAACAAATAGATACGCCTATACTCATGTTAACCGCGCTGGGCACTACAGAAAACATAGTGGCCGGGCTCGATAGCGGCGCTGATGATTACCTGGTTAAACCTTTTCAGTTTGCCGAGCTGGAAGCCCGGCTGCGAACGCTGGTGCGGCGTAAATCTCCGGGGAACAATACACCGGCCGATTTACTGCAAATCGGCATGCTTACCCTAGATACCAACACCCGTTCGGCCAGTTTAAATGGAGACCCCGTGAGCCTGACTGCAACGGAATATCGCCTGCTTGAATTTATGTTACTGAACCGGGGCCGGGTGCTGAGTCGTATGGAGTTGCTTGAAAATGTATGGGGGATTGACTTTAATATGAGTACCAATGTAGTGGATGTATATGTGAACTACCTGCGAAAAAAGATCGATACCAATCCTGCGCAGAAATTAATTCATACCATGATAGGTATGGGTTATATACTTAAAGAAGATAAAAAAAGGGGAGAACGGTGAAGATACAAACACAGACCGCGCTGCTTTTTACTGTGCTTACCGCATTGCTGATCCTTTTCATCAGCATTACCACCTATTATTTGATAAGCCGGTTTGCTTTCAACGATTTTTTAAAGCGGTTGGAACTGCGGGTAAGAGTTGCTGCAAAAATGCGTTTTGAACAGAATAAAGTATCGGCAGCTTCTTATAAAGAATTGCGCCGGCAATACCTGGAAGTGTTACCACAGGAACGCGAGTATTTATTAACCTGGGACTCTGTCACCAATACCATTCAACCGCAAATACAAACGAACTTACCGGAATCCTTTTACCGGAAAATAATTGCAGCAGAAGGCAACACCATTTTCATACAAAAGAACAATGTGCATTATGCAGGTATATTGTATCATGATGAAAGTAGAAATTACATGGTGATAAAATCAGCGGTAAATGAATATGGTAACCGTTTGTTGAGCACCCTGTTCCGGGTAAAGATTACGACATTTATAGTTGGTGTATTGTTAGTATTTACTGCCGGTATTTTCTTTAGCCGCAAAACCTTTCAACCGGTGCGCCAGCTTATAAGCAAAGTACAGGACATCAGTGCCCATAACCTGCATTTGCGGTTGGAAACCAAAAAGGGAAAAGATGAAATGACCGAGCTGGCGCATACATTCAATACCATGCTCGACCGATTACAAACCGCTTTTGAAACGCAGAATAATTTTGTAAGCAATGCATCGCATGAACTGCGCACGCCATTAACAACCATCATGGGCGAAGCGGATATTGCGCTTAAGAAAGCCCGCACCAATGAGGAATACCGGCAAAGCCTGCAGGTAATTTTGAATGAAGCCGGCAAACTGGATCATTTGACCAGCAGTTTATTGGCATTGGCGCAAAGCGGGTTCGATGGCAAAAAACAAAGTCGCAGCCTGGTTAGAGTGGATGAATTATTGTGGGAAGTAAAGCAGGCGGTGGATGAGTTGCATCCCAACAACCAGGTTCAATTGCATTTTGGCGAATTGCCACCCAATGAGCAACAGTTATCCGTAGAGGGAAATTATCATTTATTAAAACTGGCGCTAACCAATATTACGGCCAACGCCTGCAAGTATAGCAAAGATCGACCTGTGCAACTCGCCTTGCAGGTTAAGAAACAAAAGATCAAAATAGGTATTGTTGATGAAGGCATTGGTATTCCGGCAGCGGAGCTTAAGTATGTATTTGACCCATTTTACCGCGCTTCCAATACCAGTCGATTTGAAGGCTACGGCATAGGGCTTCCTTTGGCGCGTAACATTGTCCGGATCCACAAAGGGGAATTGGTGATAAGATCCGAAGAAGGAAAAGGGACTACCGTAGAGATCACCTTATATTCCAAGGCCTGATCCATTTTCTAATCCCATTCTTATTTCTTTTTTAATGTATTCTTAAACGCCTCTTAAGCCGTTCTAATACCATTGCACCAGCTTTGCAACTGTAAACTTAATTATTAAATTAAAGCTTTCAGTATGCGCAATGTATTGGTCCCTACCGATTTTTCTACAGCTTCCTTTGATATGGTTGAAAAAGCCATACACACCATGGGTGAGCAGGTATTGAACATAACTATGTTCCACGCTTTTCAAATGCCTTTTTTTGTAAGTGACCTCATCAAAAATCAACGGCAGCCGTACCATGATCTGTTAACAGATGCATTTAGAAATAACTGTAAACAATTGAAACAACAGTATCCCAAACAGGTGCATGGTATTTCATTCCGGCATCTGTATGGAAATACACCGGCGGTATTCCGTCATTTTGTTGATGCAAATGATATCGATCTCATTGTATATCCTGAGCCGTTTGAATTTATTCAGGTACATCCCGATAGTGTAAACCCCGACAGGATGTTTAAAAAAAGCAGGGTTCCGTTGCTGCGCCAGTTCAAGCCTAAACGACGGGCAATATCAATTCCGGAAATTAAAGCAGTAGAAGAAGAAGCTGTAGCCTTGTTGCGATTGTTGAACGCACAAAGTTGAACAGGAGACAGATGCGTTGCGATACGCAGCGGGGTTTAATTCAGAATGCTAAACACTACATCGATGTTACTAAAAAAGAATATTCCTATTGGCTATGTATTTGGAAAAGTGAAGATCGAGTTGTTGATAATACTTGTGTATAGTTTGGCCATTGCGGTGATACACGAATGGATATTGGAAGTGCCCATAAGCATTCCATTAGCGATACCAACTATTTTGGGTACAGTAATATCATTGCTGCTGGGTTTTAGAAGTAACCAGGCATATGATCGCTGGTGGGAGGCGCGGCAAATTTGGGGCGCTGTTGTAAACGATTCGCGTACACTGGCAAGGCAAATACTGAGTTTTACCGAGAGCCTGTATGAAGAAGATGAGGTGCAACAAATGCGGCAACGGATGATTCGCAGGCAGATGGCATGGTGTTATGCGCTGGGACAAAGCTTACGCCGGTTAAACCCCACAAGCGGGCTGGACAAATTCTTAAACCGCCGGGACCTGGAAAGTCTTAGCCGTTATAACAATATACCAATGGCTTTGCTGGATCAACATGCCCGCGATTTGCGACGAGGACTGGAAGAAGGGTATATAAACCGTTATCAGCAAATTGAGTTGGATAAAACGCTTACCCGGTTGTGTGATGCCATGGGCAAATGCGAACGCATAAAGAACACCGTGTTCCCCAGCACATACAGTTTATATATTCATTTTTCACTCCTGCTGTTTATCTGCATGTTGCCTTTTGGGGTCATTGATTATTTCGGTTTTTTAGAAGTGCCGTTGGTAGTAGCTATTAGCGCTTGTTTTTTATTGATAGAGAAAATGGCCATCCATTTGCAGGACCCCTTTGAAAACAAACCAACCGACACCCCAATGACAGCGATTGCCAGCAACATAGAAAAGGATCTCCGTCAGTTATTGCACGACCAGGAGCTGCCGGAAGAGAAGCGATCCGAAGCGTTTTATTATATATTGTAATGATGGAAAGCCCACACCGCAGCCCATACGATTCCCATTCCGGCAATGCCACCTATTGTCGATGCTACTGCATCCATAACGTCGTAGCGGCCCATACCGGTGATTTTTGAGAACAGTTCAAACCCATAGCTAATGATTATAACTATTAACAACGCCAATGAAGTGGAAATAACAGGATGATTGCCCAATATCCAAATGCCCAGGCCCTGCAAAACGGCACCCATCAGGATGCCTACATAAAAATGTTTCCATTTATCAGGGGCTATTTTTTTTAGCATGAGTTTGTCGTTAAACCTGGTTGTCAGTTATTAAATTTAATACCTATGCCAATTTAAGCAGCAATAATAAGTTACAATTTGTTCTTTTCAATTAATTATATAGTTTTGCATCTCGTTAATACTACCAATAAAAGGTAACATGATTAAAACCATCACATACAAAACAGGTATATACGCAAATACGGCTATCAGGGCTGTAATTGCCAGTACTTGTATTGTCTTTATAGGAAATGGGGAGACAAACCCATTACCGGATAACAGGGGTTAATCATTTACCATGATTATATGGAAGCCTCTTCATCCGAAGGGGCTTTTTGTTTGTCTCCCCGTGATGCCCACAACAGTCAAATAATAATTATTAATCAGCAATATGAAATTCATAATCAAAACATTTATCAGCGCATTTACAGAACATGTTCCGTAATGTTAGGATGATTTGCATATTGCAAAAAAGTCTCTCGTTACGAACGGGGGGCTTTTTTTATTACTTCTATATCGAAAACTATATGAAACGGTTACAACAATTCAGAAATATTGGAATTATGGCACACGTAGATGCGGGTAAGACAACTGTTACCGAGCGCATCCTGTATTATACGGGCTTTATACACCGGTTAGGTAATGTTGATGAAGGAAATACGGTGATGGACAGCGATCCACAGGAAGAAAAAAGAGGTATTACCATTTCATCGGCAGCTATTACAACCTATTGGGTTCATGGAGCTGATACTTATCAGATCAACATCATTGATACACCCGGACACGTTGATTTCGCTGCAGAGGTAGAAAGATCATTGCGGGTATTGGATGGAGCAGTGGCCGTTTTTTGTGCTAAATCGGGTGTACAACCGCAATCGGAAACGGTATGGCGACAGGCTGACCGTTATAAGATACCACGTGTAGTATTGATCAATAAAATGGACCGCCAGGGCGCGCATTTCATTCATGTTGTGAATGAGATCAGGAATAAGTTACATACCAATGCTGTTCCGGTACAATTGCCCATTGGATCTGAAGATGCCTTTACTGGCGTTATAGATCTTATAGGTATGAAAGCGATGATTTGGAAAGGTGATGACGGCAAGAATTATGAAGTGACGACTATTCCTGTTCATTTGTTATCAGAAGCTGAGCAATATCGCAACCATTTACTGGAAGAGTTATCATTGACGAGTGAAGAACTGTTAGAACAATATACAACAGATGCCACAGCAATAACAATTGAAAACATCTATAAAGCGTTGCGGGAAGCAACCATAAAGATGCAATTGGTGCCGGTATTGTGCGGGGCTGCTTATAAGAATAAAGGTGTGCAATCCCTGCTTGATGCGGTTGTGCAATATTTGCCATCGCCTGTTGATATACCAGCGGTAAACGGTATTGACCCGGATAATGATCAACCGGTGACTGTGAAAACAGATCCCGATGCACCTTTTGCCGGGCTTGCTTTCAAGATCATCACGAATGATTATACAGGAAAGCTGGCATTGGTTAGAGTGTATTCAGGCACAGTACGACAGGGCGATACTTTATGGAACAGCCGTACTGGAAAGAAAGTGCGGGTGAGCCGGCTGATGCGGATCATGTCTGATAAATATGAAGCCGTAGAACAGATCGGCGCAGGCGATATTGGTGCTTTTGTTGGTTTGAAGGAAGTGAAGACCGGTGATACTTTGGCGGACCCGGATCGCCCGGTATTACTGGAAAACATCCACTTCCCTGAGCCTATGATCGGGTATGCTATTGAAGCCCGATCTGCAAAAGAATCAGGTAAGCTAAGTGAAGCGTTATCGCAGTTGCTTGATGAAGACCCGACGTTGGTAGTAGAAGCAGATAAAGAAACGGGTCAAACCATCCTTAAAGGGATGGGAGAGTTGCACCTGGAAGTAGTGTTGGAAAAATTAGCGACTGAATACCAGGTAGAAGTTAATAAAGGAAAGCCGCAAATAGCCTACAAGGAAATTTTCACGAAGGCTGTTGTGCATAAGGAGGTGCTTAAAAAACAAAATGGTGGTCCGGGTAGTTTTGCCGAAATACATTTTGAATTATCTCCGCGCGAGTTTGATTTGCCGGGGCTTGAATTTATTAATGAGATCAATGGTGGCGCTATACCTAAGGAATTCATTGTTGCAGTGAATAAAGGGTTTGAAGCGGCCATGCAAACCGGAATTCTGGCCGGCTATCCTGTTAAATCGATGCGGATAAGGTTATTTGATGGAGACATCCATGACAAGGATTCGCATGCGCAGGATTTTGAACAGGTGGCGGGGTTAGGTTTTAAGGCGGCGGCGGTAAAAGCTGCGCCCAGATTACTGGAACCCGTTATGCTGGCTGATGTAACAGCATCTGATGAGTATACCGGATCTATTACCGGGGATATAAACCGTCGCCGGGGTATCATCAAAGGAATTGAAAGGAAAGACAATGTGCAGTGTATAAAAGCAGAGGTACCTCTGTCTATGTTATTCGGATATATTAATACGTTGAGAAGTATTACATCCGGTAGAGCGGCTGTCTCCTTAACCTTCCATGATTACAAATTGGTTCCTGATGGGGCCGATGTAACAAAATGATGGTGACCAATAAAGCAAATCCCCTCCAGCCTGGTAGGGGATTTGCTTTTATAATAATTTTCCCTGATCATGGAGGAGTGGTAACTGTGGCCATACCGGATTTTGTACATTCGGGAAAATGTAGACGGAATGCAGTTTTCTCCATCTGATATTTTAAAACCTTATGTGAAGAACTATACGTTGATCACCATAGATAAGGATTTGACGGATGAAGTTTTTTATCCCAGCGGCTATGTTGATTTGGTGATAAATGTTTCAGCCGGCAGTGCCACCACGTTCATCGATGGGCGTAGAAGGAAGCTGCCGGGCGTTGAGGTGCTCGGACATCTTACAATGCCTTCCAGGCTTACCGTTACAAAGGGCACCTCAGTATTGATTGCCAGAATTTATCCATATTCCAGCTCATTATTCTTTACTGATTCCATGTCGGATCTCACGAATTATGCTACGGATGCCTACGGAATATTTTCGCGGGAGATCAATGATGTCTATTACCGTTTGATGGAGGCTGGTTCTCTTGAACAAAAGGTTGCTATGTTGGACAGGTTCCTGATCGAAAAGCTCATTAAGAATGAAAAACAACACAGGAAATCTACAATTATCGGACAGGTCTGCAGGCATATTTGTTTACTGGGAGATACGTACGACAGTAAAACCCTGTCAGCCGGTTACGGGCTTTCAGAAAGATACATGGAAAGATTGTTTGTGGACCTGGTGGGAATAACACCGCGCGCCTTTTTTTCAGTACATAGATTTAATAAAAGCCTCGACCTGGTCCTTTCATCCAAACGCAAGTTAACATCGATTGCCTATGACTGTGGGTACTACGACCAATCACATTTTATAAAGGAATTTACAAAATTCACAGGGATCACGCCTTTTGAGGCAAGAGCTTCGCTAGTGGCTAATGGAGAGGAATTCCAGCATGTAGTCAATATAGGCTTTTGAGGAATGATAAGCATCCCCGGAGATGCCTATCATGATCTTTTATTGTTGGGGTGCACGGTTACTGCTGAACATATCCCGATGCATTTTCCAGCCGTCTTTGGTCTTTTTCCAGATCACCATTACCTTTCCCTCATCGAATTTATTATGGTTAAGGTCAAACAATTCATAGTTGCTTTCTTCAGTGACAAAGTCGTTCCCATCTCCGTAAATATGCTGGATGATAAACTTGCTATGCACTTTCGGACCGTTTTTGAAGAAGTTCAGGATATTATCCTTACCGCAGACCGGGGCTGAATTGGGAGGTAGGAGGCAGGCATCGTCTGTGTACCTGGTTAAAATGGATCCATCGCCTTTATTTGCCAGATCGGAATAGATGGCGTTGCTGGCGATGATCGCTTTTCTGGCCTCCTCCAATAGCTGATCTTTTTTTGATTGAGCCTGGCTAATGCAAATTGTTGCCAGGAGCGCCAAGGAAAGAATGATTTTTTTCATACACTTGTTTTTGACAAAATAACTGCGCTGGAAGGACGGAAAATTGTAAGATTCCGCACAAAATGAGTTGGGTGTTGTCCTGGCATGAAAAAAGCGACTACAACTTTCGCTGTAATCGCTTGATTCTGTTCGTGGTGTGGGGCGGGATCGAACCGCCGACACAAGGGTTTTCAGTTTGAGCCGGCGTGGCCTTGATGAATTCACTTCAATACAAATAATTGATTGTCACGATAAATATTTTAACTTCAGTTCACATGAATTCATAAAGAAAGTGCATTTGTTAGACCTAAGTTAGACCCGCAACATTGAATTATCGGCAGGAAGAATCTACCAGAAGCTAAAAATAATTTGTTAGCGTCAGTAACTGGTAGGAATTTCGGGTCGAATAACTTCGGCCATGAATTTGTGGAACAACATACTTTTCTTCTTCAGCGCCCTCGGAGCATTCAACGGCCTGATCATAGGCATTTACTTCCTTTGCTTCCCCACGAAGAAGAACCTTTCCAACTATTTCCTGGGCGCTCTGTTGTTCGTGCTTAGCATCCGTATCGGAAAGTCGGTCGCTTATTTTTTTGACTACAATTTACCGAGAATAATCTTGCAGTTTGGATTGACCGCCTGCCTGTTCATCGGTCCTTTTTTATATTTTTTCGTAAAAACGGAAATAAAGCAGATCAGGAAACTTCCCATATCATGGAGCAGGCAACTGATTGCCTGGTCTTCTGTAATAGTGATCGTCGGTTTACTTTATCCTTATGAGAACTTCCCAAAGTTGTGGAAGAAATATATTATCCCGGCGATCTATTTGCAATGGGGTGTTTACATCGCTTTCACGATAGCTTTGATGCTGCCCCAGTTTAAAAAAATGGCGCGCAGGGAAAAGTTGAAACCATTCGAGAAATGGATCCTGACCATTTGCGCGGCCGTAACTTCCATATTCATTGCCTACGTCTGGGCCATTTCAGCCATTACCAAGGGCAGCTACATTACAGGACCTTTGTGCTTTTCACTGGTAACATACCTGGTCATATTCATCCTGTTGTACCGGAAAAAAGCGAATGACTTGTCTTCCTTTGCGGGGCAGAAATATGGCGACAGGAAACTGGACGAGGAAGAGACGAAACGCATCATTGCCAACCTGGAAAAGGCGATGACCGAAAAGGAACTGTTCCGAAATCCGAATTTAAAGATTGGTGACCTGGCCCGCGAGATCGGGGTTTCTGGCCACCAGCTGTCGCGGATTCTGAATGACAACCTGCAAAAGAACTTTACCTTTTTTGTGAATGAATACCGGGTCAATGCCGCCTGCAAAATGCTGTCGGAGCACACAAATTTCACTATAGAGGCCGTTGGTAACGAGGTGGGATTTAACTCGAAGTCGACTTTTTTTGCCGCCTTCAAAAAAATTAAAGGCCTGACACCCAATGCGTATGTACAGGAAATTACTCCAACTTTATAAATCCGAACTAATATTGTAAGCCTTTAATTCGTCGTAAAAACTGGAAAACGCACCTTTGGCTAAACTGAAAATTCGATGAAGAAAATAGCTCTGCTTGTTAGCCTGGTGTTCGCCTGCTTTCCCGGACTATCGCAAGGACCTTATACTGAAAAACAGCTGATTGAAAAGACGATCGGGCTTTACTTTGACGGCTGGGGAACCGGCGATATGGTAAAGCTGGGCCAGGCCATGCATGCGTCCTGCCATCTGAAACTCTACCGGGACGGGAAATTCACAGAATACACAAGGAGCCAATACCTGGCATTGTTCAAGCCGCATCCAAGGCCCAAAAACCTGGAGACCCGCATTGTATCCATCGATATCACCAACAATATGGGAAGTGCCAGGGTGCAGATCGGCACGGAAAAGGACCTGTTTACGGATTATTTTAATTTGATGAAAACGGACGAAGGCTGGATGATTGCCGACAAGGTATCGACCCGGACACCTAAAATAATTGGCGACGAAAATGTCGAAGCCGGGAGGAAAATAGATTCCCTGTTCGCATCCTATAATTGGCAAACGCCCGGCGCGGCCGTCGCAATCGTAAAGGACCGGAAAGTTGTATTCATGAAAGGATATGGAATGGCCGACCTGGATCATGACATACCCATCACGCCACAAACAGTTTTTAATATCGCTTCGGTATCAAAACAATTTACAGCTTTCGCGATTTATCTGCTGGCAGATGAAGGCAGGATCTCGCTCGAAGATGATGTGAGAAAATACATTACTGAAATACCTGACTACGGCAAAGTAGTAAAGATTAAACATCTGCTTGCACATACAAGCGGCTTACGTGACCAGGCTGCATTAGGATCATTAGCAGGGAACAAGTCAGGTGATATTTCCACTACAGAACAAATTCTAAAACTGGTGACCAGGCAGAAAAACCTGAACTTCACGCCGGGCAGTGCATTCGGCTATTGCAATACGGGATATACATTGCTCGCAGAGATCATTCACCGGGTAACAGGCAGATCATTTGCCGAATATACAAATGAAAAAATATTTAAGCCGCTTGGGATGACGAGTACCGGCTTTTATGACAACCATGAAACAGTGGTAAAAAATAAAGCCGAATCCTACGAGTTAACCAATGGAAAGTTTCACCATAAACCACTGAACGTTTCCAATCCCGGCCCTTCCAATTTGCTGACGACCGTGGAAGATCTGGTAAAATGGCAATTGAATTTTGAAACGCCTGTAGTGGGAACACCCGCCATGATGAAAGCCTTCAATGAAGCATCCTACCTCGACAATGGCCGGAAAGTAGTGTTGAGGGTATTGGATGATAGAGATACTGTCTTTCACGCGAAAGGACAAAATTTAAGCAGTTACAAAGGAGTTCCTATGATCACGCATGGTGGACATGCTGCCGCTTTCCGGACATTCATGGGTCGCTTCCCTGACCACCATCTTGCCATCATTGCCCTGAGTAACGATGAACACAATGAAAAATTAAATGCGAGGTGGCAGATCGCTGAGTTTTATATTAAAGACAAGTTGATAGAGGGAAAGCCATCTGCTACTGCACCCAACCAATCAATAGTCAAACCTATAATGACGTACCCTGACAACCTAAAGGACTTTGCTGGCGAGTATTATAGCGATGAATTAAGCACCAGCTATACGTTCGTTGTGCGCGGTGATGCACTTATCATGACCCATCTGAAGTTGAACGATATTGAATTAAAGCGGGAGAGCGACAATAAATTTTCAGGTTTAGGCCCCGAAACCTTTGCATTTGAAATAGAATTTCTGAGAAGTGCAAAGAAGGCCGTGTCCGGTTTCACCATTTCAAATTTCGGAGTTAAAAATTTGAAATTCGTGAAAGAGAAGTAACCAGGAATTATAAAAGTAGCATGAAAAAAGCGATTACACATTTCTGTATAATCGCTTCATTCTGTTCGTGGTGTGGGGCGGGATCGAACCGCCGACACAAGGATTTTCAGTCCTTTGCTCTACCGACTGAGCTACCGCACCATTATTTTCAGTCCTTTTCCGCCGAGGCGGATACCGCACCATTAATTCGGGCAGCAAAAATAGGGGATATTCCTAAATAAACTGAAAAAAAGTGAAAAAGAATTCCTGCATATCCCTGATTTATTTAACAAAAAAAAGCACCCCCATACGGGATGCTATTGGCTTATTCATTATTCATGCCCTTATTGCAGTTTCTTTATTATAAATTCTTTTAAATGATGGCTATTATACTACTTCCAGCTGAAGCTTTTTCTTGCTGGTGGTGTCCGGATTCAGTTCCAGGATCAGTTGTTTAATTTCGGGTACAGGGTCTGTAACCGGTTCTTCAACTCCCTGTCTGGGCGCGGACTGATTAATTGTTTCGGGATCAGCTTTTGTATGAGGAACACCCGTTTCTGGGTTCTCGTTGTCATTTATGAAACCAGATGCTGCCGCTTTATCAAAAAGGGGACCATCGATCCAATGACTGTCATCTAATGTTTTTGCGGTGGTATTACTATCGGCTGCTAAACCTGTAGTGGTTTTGTTTAAATCTTCTGAGCTAAATGGTGAAGTCCCATTGCCCGGCCTGGTAAAGGATAATAAATTGCTGACCTCGCTCTTCTTGATCATTACACCATACACGCCCGCCAGCAACAGGCATGATATGCCCATGAGTACAACGGTTTTCATTAGGATTTAAATTTAGCGTTTAGGGGTTAAAAACTAAATCTCTGACACTTAAACGGAAATCTGAAATGTAAAGTATTAACAAGTAGGCTAATGTGCCTTTTATTTCGACTAAAGGTTCCTATTCTTCGATGAGTGTTTGCTATTATCGGTTTGGCAAAACAAAAAAAATGTATGCTACCGCTTTTAACGGGCATACATTTTTCAATATAATTATAGTCGGAAGATTACATACCGTACTGGGACAGGAACTTAATACGCATGATCTTTAACTGCTCCCAGGTGAAGCTATGCTCTGATAGTTCTTCCAGCGCCAATTGCAGCGACGAAGTTTCACACCCTTTGAAATACTCAATGATTTCTTCCTGCTCATTTTCATCCAGCATTTCAGCAATGGCATAATCAAGATTGAGTTTGGTGCCGCTGGCTGCAATGGTTTCCATTTCTTCCAGCATTTCATCCATACGCCAGCCTTTGTTCTTGGCAATAACTTCGAGAGGTATTTTTTTATCAGTCTGCTGAATAATGTACACCTTATTACCGCTCTTGTTCACCACGCTTTTCATCACGAAATCATCGGGGCGCACAATATTGTTTTCTTCTACATAACGTTTTACCATTTCTATAAAAGGTTTGCCATAACGAATGGCCTTGCCTTTACTTACGCCAGAACATTTTTCAACCTCTTCGAGCGTGGTAGGATACAACGTTGCCATATCCTGGAGCGAAGT
Source organism: uncultured Niastella sp. (assembly GCA_966212235.1). Taxonomy (GTDB): domain Bacteria; phylum Bacteroidota; class Bacteroidia; order Chitinophagales; family Chitinophagaceae; genus Niastella. The sequence goes on from CBIHPP010000007.1 coordinate 44,406, forward strand.
TTCCAGAAAGATCACAAACGGCGGCAGTGATTTTTTCTTGGCTTCTTTCTGACGCATCTCCTTCAGCATTTCAAACAACTTTTCATCGAGTGCGGTGCCGGTGGTTGCTTCTGCTGATCCTTCATCATCATCTGCATTGGCCTCTTCATACAGGTTGTTCAACACAATCTTGAATGACCGGGGCTTTTTGCTAAACGCTTCTCCGCCTTTGGTGATCTTTAATACGCCATAATCTTCTATATCCTTGCTCAAAAGGCTTTCCAGCAACATTTGCCTGATCAATGAATTCCAGTAATGATCCGGCTGATCGTTTCCAATACCAAACTCAGCAAGGCCTTCATGACGGTACATGGCAATATTCGGCGTTAACCGCCCAATAATAATATTTACCACATAGTCTGATGCAAACCGTTCGTCAAGCGCCCTGATCACCTTTAATACCTTTACGACGTTATCCTTGGCTTCAACCTGCTCTTTCGGATGTAAACAATTATCACACTCTCCGCAATTTTTATCAGTATATTCTTCGCCGAAATAGCTCATCAGTATCTTACGGCGACATACACCGCTTTCGGCATATGCAACAGTTTCACTAATCAGTTGGGCGCCTACCTCACGTTCGCTGAGTGGCTTGTCGCGCATCAAATGCTCAAGCTTTGATACGTCTTTATGCGAATAGTATAAAAGACATTTTCCTTCCAGTCCATCGCGACCGGCCCGGCCCGTTTCCTGGTAATAATTTTCAATGCTTTTGGGAATGTTAAAGTGAATTACAAATCGGATATCCGGTTTGTCGATACCCATTCCAAAAGCGATCGTTGCAACAATAACCTGTACATCCTCATTCAGGAACAGATCCTGCCGTTCTGCACGCAACTTGCTGTCAAGACCGGCATGATAGGCTACCGCTTTAATGCCATTGGCCATCAGCATGTCGGCCAGCTCTTCAGTGGTCTTACGATTTAAAGTATATATGATACCGCTCTTCCCTTTCATTTGTACAATGAAACGAACGATGCTTTTGATCGTTTGATCTTTCTTGATCTTGGGCTGTATTTCATAATACAGGTTGGGGCGGTTAAAAGAAGAAATATATATTTCTGGTTCTTTAAGTCCCAGGTTCTGGATAATATCACTTTGTACTTTAGGGGTTGCTGTGGCTGTTAACGCAATCACCGGGATATCCGGATTAATGATCGTCATCATCTCACGCAATCTCCTGTATTCCGGGCGGAAATCATGTCCCCATTCTGAAATACAATGCGCTTCATCAACTGCAAAAAAAGAAAGTTTCAGATCAGAGAAGAAATCCATGTTCTCCTGCTTGGTCAATGTTTCAGGAGCTACATATAACATTTTGGTACGTCCGCTGAGCAGGTCATCATGCACTTCGCGAATTTCCTTTTTTGTTAAAGTAGAGTTAAGAAAATGCGCTACATCATCTTTACTGCTATAACTACGGACCAGATCAACCTGGTTTTTCATAAGCGCTATAAGCGGACTGATAATAATAGCCACGCCTTCGCTGATGATTGCCGGAAGTTGATAGCACAGGCTTTTTCCACCACCAGTTGGCTTAATTACAAACGTATCTTTTCCTGCAAGTAAACTTTTAATGATGGCTTCCTGGTTGCCTTTAAACTGGTTGAATCCAAAATGTTCCTGGAGAGATTCATGTAAAGAAGTGCCTGAAATAGTAGTAGTAGAAGATTCAGCACTTTTTTTCTTTGCTACTGTATTGTCTTTCTGAAGTTTTGCCGTTTTTGACGGTGTTTTTTTTGATGTGGTTGACATTGCTCAAAGTGTTTCCTTCGCACAGATTGTTTCAGAAAATATTTTCATTACCAGCCTGCTTATTGCCGTATAAAAACGAACAATAGTTAATGGTTATAGTTGCCCTTTAGCAAATCGTCAGATCGTTGAATGGGTTTAAATCAGGCCATTAGGATAAGAATGTTACAGGCATCATGTAAAGGGATGCGAATTTAATTCATTTTTGTTGTTATGCCAACCTTTTAATTGTCAATTCCTCATATTTAAAAACCTGTTTAAGTGATACGCGGCCCGTATTTTTAATACGATGTTTGTTAATAAGATACTACACTGAATATACTTATTAACAACGTAACTTAACAAAAATCAATAATCGTTGTTTGTATAAGCATTTGATAAATAATGCTCGTAGGCCAGTAAATAACAGAAATGTGAAAAATAACGAAGGACGCCTTCCTTTATTATTTAACATATGGCTGTTTACTGTATAATGCTTTGTGTAATTAACATTTTCAAGTAGGTTTGCTCCATAATATGTCAACTGTGTCTTCCATTGATATTAAGTCTGTTGCGCTTCGAACCATCGGGTTGGAAGCGGATGCTATTGCCTCGTTGCAAGCTATGGTGAACGATGATTTTGAGAAAGCTGTTAGAGCCATTTACGAAACAAAGGGGCGGGTGGTTATTAGTGGTATTGGCAAGAGTGCTATAATTGCCCAGAAGCTGGTTGCAACGTTAAACTCTACAGGAACGCCGGCTGTCTTTTTACATGCAGCTGATGCCATTCATGGCGATCTGGGAATGGTTCAGCAGGAAGATGTGGTGATGATCATTAGTAAAAGCGGCGAAAGCCCTGAAATTAAAGTGTTGGTTCCGCTGGTTAGGAATTTCGGGAATATCTTAATAGGTATGGTGGGTAATATCGGATCGTTCCTGGCTCGTCAGGCGGGTATTGTTTTAAACACAACCGTATCACAGGAAGCCTGCCCAAATAACCTGGCGCCAACGTCCAGTACAACCGCCCAGTTGGTCATGGGCGATGCCATTGCCGTATCCTTAATGGAACTCAGGGGATTTACGCCGGAAGATTTTGCCCGGTTCCATCCAGGCGGCACCCTTGGCAAAAAATTATACCTGCGTGTATCCGACCTCTATGTAAATAACGAAAAACCCCAGGTTGCCTTATCGGCTTCGTTGAAAGAAGTGATCGTTGAAATATCCAGAAAACGGTTGGGAACAACGGCTGTTACCGATGAAAACAATCATTTGCTGGGTATTATTACCGATGGCGATCTACGGCGTATGCTCGAAAAGAACATCCCCCTGGACAGCGTTACGGCCAGGGAGATCATGACGCTTGATCCGAAAACCATTTCAGCCAGTGCGCTGGCGGTTGAAGCACTTGATCGTTTGCGAAAGTTTGATATCAACCAGTTGGTGGTGGTTGCCGATGATTCGGTATACCTTGGCTTCATTCATTTGCATGACCTGATCAGGGAAGGGCTCATTTAATTATTTAATAAAATCAGCAAGATTGTAACTTTAGCAACTAATAATGTTGCCAATTTTTCGTTTGCAGGAAATTACTTCATAACCACTAAACCGATCAATATTCAAGGCTTAGCCGAAGGACAACTTTACAAAAATGAACAAACATAATTACGTTGCAATAATGGCGGGTGGAATTGGAAGCCGTTTCTGGCCTATGAGCCGTACCAATTACCCAAAACAGTTTCTGGACATATTGAATACCGGTAAAACACTCATACAGGATACGTATGATCGGTTTGCTGCTTTTATACCGGCAGAAAATATTTATGTTGTTACTTCCAATGAGTACATAAATATAGTTAAGAAACAATTACCTCAATTGCCCCTGCAAAATATCCTGGGCGAACCTTCCCGAAAAAATACCGCTCCCTGCATTGCCTATATATCGTATAAGCTGCACCAGCTTGATCCGCAGGCATCACTCATTATTGCACCGAGTGATCACCTGATCCTTGACCCCATTGCCTTTCATAAGGTTTGCTTTGAAGCCCTCAGTTTTGTTGGCAAACACAATGCGCTGATAACGCTTGGTATAAAACCAACTTATCCCAATACCGGGTATGGTTATATACAATATGAACAACAGGCGGTAAGCGATAATGTATTATATAAAGTAAAAACCTTTACCGAGAAACCCAATCTTGAATTAGCCAAAACCTTTATAAGCAGCGGCGAATTTTTATGGAACGCCGGCATATTTGTATGGCAGGTAAAAAATATTTTATATGCGTTCGAGAAAAACCTGCCCGAGATGTATGATGTATTTGAGGCGGAGAAATCCCATTTCAATACTACAGAAGAAGGCCCCGCTTTACACCGTATCTATCCCCTCTGCACGAATATTTCAATCGACTTCGGCATAATGGAAAAAGCCGATAACGTATATGTGATCCCCTCTTCATTTGGGTGGAGCGATCTGGGTAGCTGGAACAGCGCCTGGGAAAACCTCGAGAAAGATGACTTGCAAAATGCCTCCGGGGGCAGCAATGTTATTGTATTTGATACACACCATTGTATGGTGCAAACACCCGAAAACAAGCTCGTAGTGCTGCAAGGCATGGAAGACTTTATTGTGGTTGATACCAGTGACGTACTGCTGATTTGCAAAAGAGAAAAAGAACAGGATATTAAGGAATATGTAGCAGAGGTAAAAAGGAATAAGGGAGATAAGTATCTTTAATAATAATGGCTAATTATTATGGTTACACTCAATAATATTCTTTTTCTCGACATTGAAACTGTACCGCAATACGACTCCTACGACAAATTGCCACCCGAGTGGAAAGCCCTGTGGGGTTTGAAAGCGGCCTATTTAATTCGGAACAAGGAAGAAGAAACGGTAGAAACCATTTATAACCGCGCTGGAATATATTCCGAGTTTGGAAAAATTGTATGTATAAGCTGCGGTATTATTCAGGGATACAACCCTACTAAAAAACTCATTTTAAAGTCTTTTTGCGGCGATGATGAAAAAGAGCTGTTGTTGGAATTTGCAGACATGCTGAAGCGCTGGGCAACAGATTCAAATAAATGTTTATGTGCCCATAACGGAAAAGAATTTGATTTTCCTTATGTGGCCAGGCGAATGATCATACATAATATTCCGCTACCTGCTATTTTGAATACCCGTGGTAAAAAACCCTGGGAAATAACGCACCTTGATACCATGGATCTCTGGCGTTTTGGTGATTATAAAACGTATACTTCACTGAACCTGCTTGCTACTACATTGGGCATTCCCACCCCGAAAGATGATATAGACGGCAGCATGGTATGGGAAGTATATTGGATAGAAAGGAATTTAGATCGCATCGTTTGCTATTGTCAGAAAGATGTGGTTACGGCAGCGCAGGTTTATTTGCGAATGACCGGTGAAGAACAGATCGCTCCTGAAAATATTGAGATCAAACAATAACGACTGAACCTGACATCACCTGGCGTTGTTCTTTATTTATCCGATTGCTGACTTTTCATTATACCTATATATTTTAAGCTGAGATGTATGGATATTGAATCACTTCGCGACTATTGCTTATCGAAACCGGAAGCAGAAGAAACCTTACCTTTTGGACCAGACATACTGGTGTATAAGGTGGGTGGTAAGATATTTTTAATTTGCTCTTTAAATTCCGAGACATTCCGTTTTAGCGTAAAATGCGATCCCGAAAAAGTCATTGAATTGCGGGAAAGATATGAGTGTGTGCAACCCGGTTATCATTTGAATAAAAAACACTGGAATACGATTTATGTTGACGGAACGGTATCCAATTCTATGTTGAAAGAATGGATCAATGATTCATACGACCTGATCGTGGCAAGCTTGCCGGTAAAAGCACGCAACCAGCTCAAAGGGAAATAACATAGGTTTTTTCCTGTAAGCATCAATAATACACCTCAGCGCGTGCCTCGCCGAAGGCGGGTAGCCAATGCATCAATAACTTTTTCAATTTTTCAAATTGACTCATATTTCAATCCAATCCAAATTACCCGAAGTAGGTACAACTATTTTTACTGTGATGAGCGCCCTCGCTACCGAACACAAGGCGGTAAATCTTGGCCAGGGATTTCCTGATTTTCCCATGAGTCCGGAATTGACGGAACTGGTCAATGAGGCCATGCGCAACGGCTTTAATCAATATTCACCCATGCCGGGCTGGATGCCGCTTCGCGAAGCCATCGCTGAAAAGATTGAATTTTTATACAATACCAGCATCAATCCCGATACGGAAATAACCATTACCCCTGGCGGTACCTATGCTATTTATACGGCCCTCACCACCGTATTGCAACCGGGCGATGAAGTGATTGTTTTTGAGCCGGGTTATGATAGCTATATCCCCAATATAATTGTTAATGGCGCCATACCGGTTCGCATCAATCTGCAGTTCCCGGAATATAAGATCAACTGGGATGAAGTACGTCAAAAGATCACACCCAAAACAAGGGTGATCATGTTGAATTCACCGCATAACCCGACCGGTGCTGTTTTAAGCGAAGACGATATTCAACAATTACGCCACCTGGTGCAGCATACGAATATTATTATTGTTTCTGATGAAGTATACGAGCATATCATTTTTGATAATATAAAACACCAGTCCATATTACGGTATCCCGATCTGGCGCAACGAAGTTTTGTATGTTTTTCATTTGGCAAGGTGTACCATTGTACCGGCTGGAAACTTGGGTACTGTATAGCGCCTGATGCCTTTACCCGTGAGTTTAGAAAAGTGCACCAGTTTAATTGCTTTAGCTGCCATACGCCATCGCAGGTAGCCCTTGCTACTTTTCTGCGTAACAAAGATTCCTATTTAACGCTTGGACCTTTGCTGCAAAAGAAACGCGATTATTTTTTACAACTCATGCAGAATACCCGGTTTACCATGCTTGATAGTAAGGGAAGTTATTTCATCTGCGCTCAATATGATCGCATCAGCGATGAAAGAGATAAAGATTTTGCCATCCGCATTACAAAGGAATTTGGGGTTGCCGTTATTCCTGTTTCAGCCTTTTACCAGGAGGGTACCGATAACAGGGTGGTTCGTTTCTGTTTTGGCAAAAAAGAGGAAACCCTGGCAATGGCCGCCGAACGTTTATCACGTATTTAAAGCGGGGGTAATTTTTTGGTTGAATTTTCGCTTCCTGATTTTTAATTTAGCTATATGATAACGCTGATACCAATGCTTCAGGAGCACGCGAACGCCGTGCTTGAAATTTACGGCCATGGTATTGCTTCCGGCATGGCAACTTTTGAAACAAAAGTGCCTGACTGGGAAAGTTTTAATTTTAAGTATCTCCCACATTCAAGGCTGATAGCAGTAATGGATGATGAACCGGTTGGATGGGCCGCCCTGACGCCCGTTTCAACAAGGGAATGCTATAGCGGCGTGGCAGAAGTAAGCGTATATGTTCATCAACAACAGCAGCGCAAAGGGATTGGAAGATTGTTGCTGGTTGAATTGATCAATGCCAGTGAGCAAAACGGTATTTGGTCATTATTAAGCGTGATCCATGAAGAAAACCGGGCCAGTATTCATTTGCATGAACAATGTGGTTTCCGCTATATTGGATACCGCGAACGCATTGCACAATTAGACGGCATCTGGCGAACGACCGTGATGCTTGAAAAACGAAGTAAATTGGTAGGCTAATAAAAGTATCCAGTCGCCCCAGATTAAAATTTGCTTAAAGCCAATGTTTTTGAGTTCCTGCTTCATTACATTCTTCTTCCTTCTTACACTTAGTATAGAACATGTTGAAAGTTGTTGTTGCAACTATATTAAGATTTCTATAACAAACCTTTTTGACTGTTTAGCGTCATATATATGTGTGTATTGCACAAGTAAAAACAGGTTTGTTAGTAGTTCGTTAATGGAGTTGTTGGTTAAGGCGCAGAAAGCAAGACACTGTAATTTTACTATTCTATAGAAAAAATGCAATTGTAAATAATAGCAGCAAGAGATTATTAGGACGGTTTATTTTCATGGATTGGACAAGATAGAAGGGGCTCTTTCGTGAGCTCCTTTTTTTATGGTCCTGAGCGTAGTCGTAACGCCTATTTCAACAACTGGTATGCGATCAGGCTCATTATATATGCCAAACCGGTCATATACACCAGCTGTATCAACGGCCACTTCCAGCTTCGCGTTTCACGTTTCACAATAGCAAGTGTACTCATACACTGCATGGCAAAGGCATAGAATATCATCAATGAAATGCCGGTAGCCAGGGTGTATACTTTAGATCCATCTGGGCGAACCGCTGCATTCATTTTTTCCATCAGGGTATTTTCATCTGCATCGTCACCGCCTTCAACACTATACAGCGTGGCCATGGTTCCTACAAAAACTTCGCGGGCAGCAAAAGACGTAATAAGGGCAATGCCTATTTTCCAGTCGTATCCCAGGGGTTCTATCACCGGTTCAATACTACGACCCAGCATACCGGCGTATGAGTTTTGTAAAAGTTCGGTATTCTTTAAGCGACTCAACTCAGCTTTCTGTTCAGGATGTTGTTGTATCTGCTGTTCATAACGCGCTTCTACATTTTTCATTTTTTCTGAAGGACCATAGGTGCTCAATGCCCACAGGATCAGGCTAATGATCATGATCACCTTACCTGCATCAAACACAAAGATCTTTGCCTTGTTGATCATGGTTACCACCACATTCTTCCAACGCGGTGCCCGGTATACCGGGAGCTCTAATATGAAAAAGCTCTTTTCTTTTATATTTATAAATAACCGGGCAACATATGACACCAGCATTGACATAATGGGCCCCAGTAAATAGAGTGCCATCATCACAAGACCCTGCAGTCCCAAAAAGCCCGCAAACAATTTTTTAGGAATAACCAGTCCGATCAGGATCGTATATACTGGCAAACGGGCGCTGCAACTCATTAAAGGAGTAACCAGTATGGTGAGTAATCTTTCTTTTTTGTTTTCGATATTGCGGGCGCTCATAATGGCCGGTACGGCACAGGCAAACCCGCTGATCATGGGCATTACGCTCTTGCCGTTTAACCCAACTTTGCGCATCAGCTTATCTGTTAAAAAGCTAATGCGGGCCATATAACCCGTGTCTTCCAGAATGGTCACCAGTCCAAACAGGATCATGATCTGCGGAATAAACACGAGGATGCCACCCAACCCGGCCCAAATACCGTTTATTATCAGATCGGCAAACCAGCCCGCCGGTAATATGTTACTTAGTCCGCTGCTTATTTGCCCAAAACCCCAGTCTATCACATTCATCGGGTATTCCGCCAGCCAGAACACACTTTGAAATAAAAGGAATAATACTGCCAGCAGAATAATATATCCCCAGCGCCGGTGCAGGAATATGTTATCGAGCTTTTCGGTGAACAATGTTTTTTTCAGGGGCGATGGTTCCGATACCGATTGTTTGAGAATGGAACCGATGCGTTGATATCGCTGAAGGATCTCTTCAGCCTGCGTTTTTGTATGGTTGAAATTATTAACCTGTTCAATCGATTCTATTTTTTCCTGCAAATGAGCATTCAGGGCAAACGATTCGTGGTTAATAAGGTAGTGAATGGCTTTATAGTCGCTTAGTTCGGGAAACAATTCCTTTACACTGCCAATGGCAGCGGGGGCCAGCGCTTCGTTATTGATAAAATCCCGTACGGGTGCTTTGTAAAGCTCCAGGGCTGTTTGTTCCAGGGCTTTTTTGAGGGGTTGAATACCCTTGTTTTTGCGGGGATTGATAGGAATTACAGGCACGCCCAGCTCTCTCTCCAATTCTGCCACATCTATCTGGATTCCTTTTTGGCGGGCGAGATCCATCATGGTTAAACCTACCACCACGGGTATTTTCAGATCGATGATCTGGGAAGCAAATAAGAGGTTGCGCTTCAAATTGCTGGCATCGGCAATTAAAACCACCATTTCCGGATCAACCACTTCTTTATCCTGCTGCATCAATACCCGGTAAGCCACCCATTCATCTTCACGCCGGGGGTATAAACTATACGTACCCGGCAGGTCGATGATGGTAGCGTTAAGCCCATCAGCCAACTGGCAGGTACCTACTTTTTTGTCTACCGTTACGCCCGGAAAGTTGCCTACTTTCTGGTTCAGGCCGGTTAAAACATTGAACAGGGAACTTTTGCCGCTGTTTGGATTTCCTACTAATGCAATATGAATCTTCTTCGCCATTACTAAAATACCCTTTTGCGTTAAGCAAAAGGGTTTAAACAAGAGGGCAAAAATACCGATTTAACCGCGCCGGCATTTACGATATGAGTAAAATAAAAGCAAAAAGGTAAGTCGCTCTGAAAGTGACTTACCTTTTGATATTCAATGCTGTGGTTTATATGCCTATTCTACTGTTATCACAAATCCGTCATGAGTCGCCAGGGAAACCATTTCTTTTTGACCGGGTTTAAGAGCAATTTGCTTTTGATCTATAAATGTGTCGCCTTTGCTGTTAAAAAAACAGGTCGCTTTTTTCCCTTTGAAAATATCCAGGTTGAGCGCAAATGATTTTTCTGCTGCGGTTCCGTTTATGCCGGCTATATACCATTTGGTACCCGATTTGCGGGCAAGCACAACAAACTGGCCGGGAAAACCATCAATAAATTTCACCTCATCCCAGGCTACAGGCAGTTTTCGCAGGAATTCTTTTACGTAAACTGGCATATGGGCCATGCCTTCGGGTATTTCTACAAAATGCTGGGCGCCTGATAAGAACATAACCGATAAGGCCAGTTCAAACGCCGATGTGGTTTGCCGGTCTATTTTTGGGATCTTATAAAGACACATGGGTGTGAAATCCATCGGGTCAAATGCGTTGCGGGTAAACGGCAACATCGCGGCATGTGAAGGCTCTTCGTTGGCATCTTGCTGCCCAAAAGTGATATATTCAAAACCCTTAATGGCTTCCGCACTCATTAAGTTAGGCCAGGTGCGCTGCCAGCCGCGGGGCAGGGTAGCGCCATGAAAGTTCACCATTAACTGGTGAGCGGCGGCATCGTTTAAAATGTCGATGTAATACTGGATCATTGATTGTCCGTCACCGCCAAAGAAATCGATCTTGGTACCCACTACCCCCATTTTCTGCAACCGGCTGAATTCTTTTGTCCGGTCTTCATGAGTAAGCAATTTGTTTCGGGGATGATAAGGCGTCGTATTCCAGCTTCCGGCCGAATTATACCACAACCAGATGCCCACATTTTTTTGTTTGGCATAATTGATCAGCAACTGCATACTGTCATATCCGATCTTGGTATCCCAGTCGGCATCGATTAAACAATACTGCCAGTTCATATCAGCGGCATAATCAATAAAGCGCTTTTGAACGGAGAAAACGGTTGAATCGTCTTTCAACAGCGCCCAGCTCCAGCTCGATTTACCTGCTTTGGCAAACGAAAAGTTTTTTGTGGCAGAGGCCGGTTTAGCCAGGTCGGTACCCAGGGTAGATTCTATAATAGTGGCCAGACTGCCTATGGTAATAATGCGCCAGGGTGAATACCAGGGTAGGGTAGCTTGTGGTTTTAAACCGCCGCCCGGTATTACTTCCCGTGCATCGGGAAAGGTTATGTGATAATTGGTGTTTGCCGAATCGTTATCCAGCTTCGTGGCGCAATAGCTGCCATCCATATCGGCTTCTGTGATCAGCAGCCAATGCCCGGCCGATTGAAACAGGGCGGGATAAATCCAGCCGGCTTTCATCGGTGACGGTGTTCCTGCCTTTATTCCTTTTTCATAAAATTCTTCATAACATGGATTTACCCCCTGCCAGCCCGTTTTGGCAACACTCATCGGTTGCAGCCAGCCTTTGGCTGTAACGGGCAAATGGAAAGAAGTATACTCGGTGTCTACTTTTTTAGGTTCGGCAGCGGCGCCGGGGAAATAATACCGGAATGCTACGCCGTCGTTCGACACCTGCCAGATGATATCCATGAAGCTCCCGGCTGTATTCTTATAATGAATGACCTTCCGGTTGGCCGTATAGTTGTTGTTTTGGCGTTTGCCGGTTACCAGGCGGTACTTGTCTTTAACGACCGAAATTGGGTCGGCTCCGGTTTGGTTAAGTGCTGTTGAAAAATCGCCATCGGTGCGAACAAGACCCAGCTGAGAAGGTTCCAGCACTACACTGCTTTTATATCGAACCGAATACGTCGGTTTTCCCGATGCATCGAGGCGAGTGGTTACCTGTATTAATTTATCAGGACTGGTAATGACGACCCCGGGTGATTGGGCGAAAGAAGTGCTATAAACAGTAAAAGCGGCCAGGCACAAGGCGACCAATTTGATCATATGACATTTCGTTATGGTAAAATAATCGTTGAACGAGGCATGAAGATAATAAATGTACGAATGACATTAAGTAGGCTGGGGCTATTTTATTTGCGATTATATGAGAAATCTGCATGCCTTAAGGGAAGGAAGCCCAGGCCCGTATTACAATTTTTTGGTTGTCTTGCTGACCGGGATAAAATATCAGACTTCTGCTGGTTCACTTTCGGTCCTTTGTTTTTTCTCCAGGTTTCTGTCAATATTTCTTTCGGCAATGATAAACCCGATATACAGGCCGATGGAAAGGGTTCCAATAACAAGAAAGACGATTAATAATGTAAGGGCAAAGTTAAAATCAGCACTTTGGGGAGGCGCTTTACGGAAGTCTTTATAACATCCGAATGCTAAAGCAAGAAAGAATAATGCGATTGTTAAAAAAGGAGGCCTTTCTACAGTAAAAACCTTACGTTTCATACGTTATTAAATAAAATGTTACAACCTCCCATTCAGATTACAAAAATCATTTCATTTAATACCAATCAATTAGCAAGATACTCATTAATTAGAATGGGTAATTAATGAGCTGGAAGCATATTGTCAAGTTCAGCTAAGACTATATCAAAACTACCTAACATTCATTAGTTATTCAAATATTTTTTATACGTTTCATTTTCATCTCCCAAACTTCTGCCAATACTTATCTTTGCCCTCCTTCTGTCCGCCCCCGGCGGATAAAGACATAAAAATTTAAAGGATATGTTCAACAAACGGGTAAAAGTTAAAGACCTGCTGGCCAGCGAGCCTACCGGTCAGGAAGTTATTGTTATGGGTTGGGTGCGGGGTTTCCGCAATAATCAGTTTATTGCCATTAATGACGGGAGTACCAATAGTAATCTACAGGTAGTAGCCGAACTGGGCATGTTAGACGAAGCCACCCAAAAAAGGATCACCCAAAGCGCTTCCCTGAAAGTCACCGGTACGTTGATCGCTTCTATGGGTAAAGGCCAAAAGGTAGAAGTAAAGGCATCTGCTGTTGAAATATTAGGCGATTGTGATGGAGAGAAATATCCTTTACAGCTTAGGAACAAACCCAGTCTTGAATATTTACGCGAAATAGCTCACCTGCGTTTTCGCACCAATACCTTTGGTGCGGTTTTCCGTGTGCGCCATGCACTGGCTTTCGCCATTCATAAATTCTTTAATGAAAAAGGGTTTGTGTACATGCACACGCCTATTGTTACAGCCAGCGATGCCGAAGGCGCCGGTGAAATGTTCCGTGTAACCACATTGCCGTTCGATAACCCGCCCCGCAACGAAGATGGATCCATCAACTTCAAAGAAGATTTCTTTGGCCGCGCCACCAATTTAACAGTGAGCGGACAACTTGAAGGTGAGCTCGCTGCCATGGCATTTAGTGAGATCTATACTTTTGGTCCCACGTTCCGTGCAGAGAACTCAAATACAGCCCGTCACCTGGCCGAGTTCTGGATGATAGAACCTGAAATGGCATTCTATGATCTGGAAGATAATATGAACCTGGCCGAGGCATTTATTAAATACCTCATTCGCTATGCGATGGAGCATAACCGCGAAGACCTGGAATTCCTGGCGCAACGCCTGGCCGATGAAGAAAAGCAATTGCCACAAGCTGATCGTAGTGAAATGGGACTTATAGAAAAGCTGGAGTTTGTACTGAACAATGATTTCGAACGTGTAACCTATACTGAGGCCATCGACATTTTACTTAACTCACCGGCGTACAAGAAAAAGAAATTCAAGTACGAAGTGGGATGGGGTATTGATATGCAAAGTGAGCACGAGCGGTATCTGGTCGAAAAGCATTTTAAAAAACCCGTTATCGTTACCAATTATCCCAAAGCCATCAAGGCGTTTTATATGCGTCAGAACGACGATGGTAAAACCGTAGCTGCTATGGATATTCTGGCGCCGGGCATTGGTGAAATAGTGGGTGGCTCACAAAGGGAAGAACGCCTGGAAAAACTGACCGAACGTATGCAGGAAATGCACATACCTGTTGAAGAAATGAGTTGGTACCTCGATACCCGCCGTTATGGTACTGTACCGCACGCAGGCTTTGGCCTGGGTTTCGAGCGTATTGTGCTGTTCATAACCGGTATGACCAACATTCGTGATGTAATTGCATTTCCAAGAACCCCTGGCAACGCAGAATTCTAAAGAAACAGACATTAATAAAAAAAGGTGGGTCATCCGCCGGCTGGCTGATGGCCCACCTTTATCTTTTGTCCTATTCGTGAATAGAAACAATAGGTATATGTGAATGGGTTATTAGCTCGCGGCTTTTGCTTTTATGGAACAGGGTATCGATAAACCGGTGCTTTTTGGGTATCACCATTACCAGGTCGAGGTTGTTATGTTCCGCAAAACCATTTATGCCCTCTACAACATCCTTACCGGTCAACTGCACGTAGGCAGGTCTTATTTCTTCCAGTACAGCATCCAGGTACGCCGTATCCATAGTGGATTCGGTTACATCGCTTTCTGCAGAATTTTTATCTTTCACATTTAATACATACAAATCAGCGCCGAATTCCCTAACTATGTTTTTAATGTATTCTACCGGGGTCGACTGTACTATATTGTCAAAATCACAGGCCAACCCAATCCTTTTAATGCCATGATAAGTGGTGCCGGGCGGTATTACAATAACCGGGCATTTTAATTGGCGTACTGCGCTCTGCGTAGTGCTGCCCATAATTATTCGCTCAAGACCCGTAGTACCGTGGCTGCCCATAACGATAGCAAGCGGTTCTACAGATTTGCAAAGTTGTTCCAGTTCATCGATGGTATCGCCCAGGCGGGCTTCGGTAAATATTTCCATCTGGCCTGAAGTGACTGTTATCAGGTTTTTTTTAATTTCCTCAAGCCGCTCTTCAGCCGTTCGTTTAACTTCTTCAACAGATACAACGGTTACAGGTGAAACAGGTGCATCTGTGAAGGCTACCGGTACATTGTACACGTGCAGTAACACTATTCTGGCATTAATAGCCTGTGCCATGTCAACGGCATAATTCAATGCGTTGACCGATACAGACGAAAAATCGGTAGGAACTACCAGTGTTTTCATGTTATTCTTTTTTTGATGAATAAAAGTACTTGCTCGTTTTGTCTGTTTAACTGATGCCAGTCAGGAGGTTAACTGATTAAGATATATATATGGAAAAATTGTGCCACCGCATCTCATTAACAAATCAAATAGTTATGGCTGAAATTAACATCCCTGCCGCAAGCGGTACCAAACCCGGCGTGCGCAGAAGTAAAAAACATAGCACCCGTGTTGACTTAACACCCATGGTTGACCTCGGCTTTTTGCTTATTACATTTTTTATTTTTACAACTTCTATGTCTACTCCCAAGTCTATGAAATTGTTCATGCCAAAGGACAGTAATATCAATGACCAAACCGAAGTGGGGGAAAGTAATGCATTAACGGTAATACCGCTTAAAGACAACAAAGTTTTCTACTATCACGGCGAATTGAGCAATGCGCTAAAATCAAACACGTATGGTGTTACCAATTATTCGCTGACCGATGGATTGGGACAGGTGGTTAGAAATAAGCAGGCAGCGCTCGACAGAGTGAGCCCTGGTAAACGTAAAGACCTTGTTTTGATGATTAAACCAACATCTGAATCGAATTACCAACAATTGATAAATGTGTTGGATGAAGTATTGATAAATGAGGTAACGCGTTATGCGGTTATGGATATTACACCGGAAGAAAACGAGGTGGCGGTTACCAAAAGCGGAATTAAACAGTAGTTGGTAAGTTAAAGGGAAAGTATAGCTAACGGATGATCAACCGTTATACCCAAATACCCGGGTACCGGTATTGCAATAATTTATAACTGAAATTTTGTAGTGGTTGCAGGGTTTTGTAAATTGTATGTTCCTCGCAATTTCAGGTAATTCAAGTATTAAACGAATTAAATAAATATTATGGCAATACCGGTAGTTAATCTCGCCGATTTTTTATCAGGCGATCCACAGCTGAAACAGGCCTTCGTCAATCAATTGGGTAAAGCGTATGAAGAAGTTGGTTTTGTGGCAGTAAAAAATCATGGCATCTCCGATGAGTTGATAGCCGACTTATACAAATACGTGCAACAGTTTTTTACCCTTCCTTCCGATGCTAAAAGGAAATATGAAATACCGGGCCTGGCAGGTCAGCGTGGATATACTTCTTTCGGTAAAGAACATGCAAAAGGCAGTGATGCGCCCGATTTGAAAGAATTCTTCCAGTTTGGGCAGATCGTTGAAGATAATGATCCTATCAAAAGCGAATATCCCGATAACGTACAGGTAGGTGATATTTCAGCGTTTAATACCACTTTTACAAAAGCGTACCGGGGGTTTGAAAAATCTGGTAAGGCATTATTGCAGGCCATTGCATTATACCTGGGTCTTGATGAACATTATTTTGACAGACACATACACAATGGTAACTCTATATTACGGGCCATCCATTATCCGCCCATAATGCAGGAACCTAAATCGGCCATTCGTGCTGAACAACACGAGGATATTAATTTGATCACATTACTCGTAGGCGCTTCAGCAGATGGATTACAAATTCTGACCAAACAAAACGAATGGGTACCTGTAACATCTTTGCCCGAGCAAATTGTAGTGAATGTGGGCGATATGTTACAACGGCTTACCAACAATAAATTGAAATCTACTACGCACCGGGTCGTAAATCCACCTAAAGAAATGTGGGGAACTTCCAGGTTTTCTATCCCTTTCTTTCTGCATCCAAAAGGTGAAATGAGTTTGGCCTGCCTGGAGAGCTGTATTGATGCCAGTCATCCCAAGGCGTATCCCGACGCAACAGCCGGTGAATACCTCGATGAACGATTACGAGAGATCGGATTAAAGAAGTAACTAGTTGTAAAAGAGCCCCGTATACCGGGGCTTTTTATTTAACTCCTGCTTAACGCATTGCTGATTACTTTAGATGTACCAAACATTACTTATTCAAACAGGCGCCTGTTAAACACGAAAGTATAATTAGAACAGTAGTGGGATAATTAATGTATAATCTTTTTCGTTAATAGTATTACATCACTATAATCGTAAAACCCTGATCAAATGAAAAGAAATGTACTCTATAACTTGTTGCTGTTACCCCTGGCTATGTGCATAGCCACGTGGAGCATGTCACAAACAAACCTGGTTGAAGACCAGAATCCCAATTACTTTATCAGCCAGGCAAAATATACCAGCATGGCCGATTCACTCAACAGCCTGCACGGTACTACTCCCCAGGAAACATACAAAGCCATTGACTGGATGGCCGACAGGCAGGAAGCCCGTGACCAACGCAGGGCCTTCCGTCGCGAACTTCGCATGGAAAGAGCAAAGAACGGCTGGTATTATAACGACTATAGCTACTATTACCCACGCTATTCAGATAATTATTACTACCGTCGTTATCATCCCTATCATAATTATCGTCCGGGATATAACCGTAATTACTCCGGATGGAATCGTAATTACTGGAACCTGGTGCCCCTGGCTGCTACGGTGGGCTGGTGGTTAACCCGGTAATAAAATTCACGATCACCATGTTTGAATGCTATTGAGTAATATGAATGTAATCTGATTACATAATGGCAGTTTACGCTTAAAAAGATCAATAACTGATTATCTACTAAAAATTCCCTTTAAATATAGTTACAATGAAAAAAGTTTATCTGGCAGTTATGGCCCTGATTGTAGCCGGTATGAGTCTTTCCTGTGCGCATAAAGTAACACGTATTGATCCCGGTGAACAGGTTGACCTGAGCGGCCGCTGGAACAATACCGATTCCCGCCTCGTTGCCGAACAAATGATTGAAACCATTTTGAGAGAAAGATGGTTAGGCGATCACCAGGAAGCACATAGTGGACAAAAACCTGTGGTAATTGTTGGGTTTGTTACCAACAAAAGCCATGAGCATATTGAGGCCGAAACCTTTGTTAAAGACGTAGAGCAATCCTTCATAAAATCAGCAAGAGTACGGTTGGTGCAAGGCGGTAAAAAAAGAGATGAACTGCGTGCTGAAAAAGCCGATATGCAAACCAATGCATCAGCCTCCAGCATGAAAAAATTTGGTCTTGAACAAGGCGCAGATTATATACTGCAGGGTTCTATTAACTCCATCGTTGATTCGCAAAAACGCAAAAAAGTGGTGTACTACCAGATCGATCTGGAACTCACCAATATTCAAAGCAATGAAGTGGTGTGGATAGGTGACAAGAAGATAGCGAAATACGTGAAAAATTAATTGTACTTAACTGCAGTTTATCTGCAATTACTACCCGCATGGTTTTATCATTTCAACATATGATAAGAGCATTGGCTGTAGTGTGCCTGATGCCCTTGTTGTTTTCCTGCGCCACTTACAATAATCGTATTGGTACCTATTACGAACAGGTTACCAGTAACCAGTATGATAAGGCGTATTTGGCAATAGATCGTAACAAACTGTTGCAGCGAAAGCGCAACAGGCTGCTCTACCTTTTTGAAAAGGGGAAGATGGCCCACTTGCTGAAACAATACGACAGCAGCAACCTGTTCTTTAATGAAGCCGATCTGTTCATTGAAGATGCCCGAACTTCTGTCGGGGATGTGGCCCTTGGTACTTTACTGAACCCCATGATGGAAACCTATAAAGGGGAGGACTTTGAAAAATTCATGGTGCATTATTACAAATCGTTGAATTACCTGGGCCTTGGCCAGGGCAATGAAGCCATGGTTGAAGCCCGGCGTATCTCCCTACGTAGCTATGCACAGCAGGATAAGGCTGGCAATAATACAAACCGGTATTCAGATGATGCATTTGCGCTTATTCTGCAGGGCATTATTTATGAGCAGAGCGGTGATGTGAACGATGCGTTTATATCGTATAGAAATGCCGTGAATATTTTTTTAAAGAATGATAACCGATGGTACGGGGTTAGTCTGCCCGCACAATTGAAGCAGGATGTATTACGCACAGCTGCCGCAAATGGTTTCACGGAAGAAGTGCAACACTATTCATCATTGCTCAACACCACCCTGCAACCGGCTGTGAATTCGCCGGGCGGCGAACTGGTTCTTTTTTGGGAAAATGGACTGGCGCCTGTAAAACAGGAACAGAATTTTTTCTTTACGCTTACCAAGGATGGGTTTGGCAATTTTAATTTTACCGATGCTTCCGGATCTGTAAACGTTCCTTTTATTTTCGATAGTAATCTCAAAAAGGATGATATCAAGGCGTCAGATATCCGGTCGTTACGGGTAGCGTTTCCTAAATACCTGGAGCAACCTGTTTTTTATACCCAGGGTACGGTTTCGGTAAATAATGCACAGTACAGCTTTGAACAGGCCGAAAACATCAATGACCTGGCTTTTGCCACATTGAAGGAGCGGTTTTTAAAAGATATGTCGAAAACGTTGAGTCGCCTGGCTATTAAAAAACTGGCTGAAGCGGCGGCGCGGCCTAAAAAGGACGATAAGAATAAGGACGAAAAAGAGGCTATGGCAGCGGCCATACAGGTATTTAGTTTTATTTCGGAAAAAGCCGATACCCGCAACTGGCAGAGTTTGCCCCATACTATATTATATACGCGCATTCCACTGCAACGCGGAACCAACGAGTTACAAATAAACTTTACCGGCCAAAACCAGCAAACCAAACCAATAAAGCTGGTCGTCGAAGGCAATGGACGTCTTCAGGTGCAGAATATTTGTACACTGCAGTAAGTGCTGCTCGAAAAACACGGCGAAACTCATCTCCAAAATGCAAATAAATCGTTGAGCGGATAAGTATCCTGAAAAAGGGATGCTTATCCGCTTGGTTTTTTGCGCTAGCATGCTCTGTTTTGTACAGCTTCAAATAAGAGATTAAAAACAGGCTAAAAATGTTCTGAATAGGACATAATTAAGGAAATATCCTTATCGAGCCTTTGTTTGGTCTTTGTTATGTCTTTGTTTGGTCCCTGTTAGATATGGTCAAAACCAATTAAAATCCTATCCTATTACCCGTTTGGTTTAAACCAGGACAGCAGTCTTCGAATTGAATATTGAAATTGTAATCATGTTTCTCCAGGAACTCCGCTCAACCCTCTTTTTTAGCCGCCCATACAAACACGATAATTTTCTTTCAGCCACCATTTAAGAGCAACTAATTGGAAATCATACCTTTCTGGTTAAGCTTATTAGCATTCAATGAGCATTACCATAAAAAGAATGGTACTGTGTGTTGCATAGTACTAAAAACCACCCTATATTTGTGTTGTGAAAGGGAATAAAACCCCAAGCTTCACAAACAGCCATGCCAATCCCAATTATTATAGCCGTTTTAATCGCCCTGTTTTCACTGGGCGCAAAAATGAACCAGAAAACGGGCAGTCCTGCCCGGGTGGTGATTGTAGGTGGTAAACCGTATAACGTGGCAGACGAAAAAGAGAATCGCAATACCTTAGTGGTTGTGGCTGCTGAACAAAACGATCATACAGTAATTATCAAAGGTCAACGGGAAACAGCCTCTTTTGAAAATATTTTTCAGTTGTTGGGTTTATATCAGATCATTAAAGCAGAGCCCATGACACCAGTAAACAATTCTATTAACAGCAATATGAAACAGGCAGTTTGTTTGTCTGAAAAAGAATAGCCATGAATATCGAGAACACCCAAAGTCAAATGCGGAAAGGGATACTGGAGTTTTGCATTCTTTCAATCATTCGCCGCGGGGAAGCTTACCCCAGTGATATTGTGGATGAAATGAGAGGCGCCAATCTCCAGATCCTGGAGGGTACTCTTTACCCCTTATTAACCCGATTAAAGAATGCCGAAATGCTAACCTATCGATGGGTTGAGAGTAATTCGGGCCCTCCCCGCAAATACTTTTCACTGACGCCAAAAGGCGAAGAGTTTTTTAAAGAACTGGAAACAACCTGGAACGAGCTAGCCAATGCAGTGAATACCCTGGCCAGTAAGCGGGAGACGCTGGTATCAACTGCCGGTCCGGGTGCTATTACCGGTACCAATGAATATCCTACAGAAACACCCCAACCCAACAACTAAAACTTCAACCAACAAACACTATTCACCATGAAAAAGGTAATCAATATAAATTTCCAGGGTAGGGTGATTCCCATTGAGGAGCCTACTTACGAAATTTTGAAGCAATACATCGAAAGTTTGCGAAGGTATTTTGCCAACGAGGAAGGCCGTGATGAAATTATCAACGACATTGAAAGCCGGATTGCTGAATTATTTTCAGAAAGATTAAGGAAAGGCGCTACATGCATCACCGATGAGGATGTACAGGCTGTAATGGCCAGCATGGGACGCCCTGAAGATTTTGATGCAGAAGATACCAATGCGACCGGCTCAACCAATGCCGGAACTGGTCCGCAGCAACAAGGAGCATCCCAGCAATCACAATCAACCGGCGGTTCATATAGTACCGGCCCGGCCCGTGGCCGCCTGGTTCGTAATGCCGATGATAAAATTATAGCCGGCGTGTGTAGTGGTCTGGCGAATTACTTTCACATTGACCCTGTGATCATGCGTATTGTTTTTGTGGTGCTGTTCTTTACCGGCGGTTCGGGCTTTTTAGTATATCTGATCTTATGGATCGCAGTTCCTTCGCAATCTATTCAATCGAACATTACCAAAAGATTATACCGTAGTTCCGAGGACAAGGTATTTGCAGGTGTTTGTGGTGGTTTGGCCGCTTATTTCAATATCAGCACCTGGGTACCCCGCCTGATCTTTGCTTTGCCACTGATCATCGGGTTGTTATCGGGGCCTTTTAACTGGTGGTGGGGTGATATGGATTTCTGGATGGGTCCCAAGTTAGTAACCGGCTCATTAGGGAGCACCTTGTTTGTAACCTATATTGTTTTGTGGATTGCCGTACCCATTGCCGTTACAGCTGCGGAGAAGCTGGAAATGCGGGGGGAGCGGGTTGATCTGAACTCTATTCGTGATACCGTTAAAGAAGACCTGCAGGGTTTCAGATCAAGAGCGCAAAACTGGGGAAACGACATTAAACAATCTGCTCAGCAACTGGGCAGCCAGGCAAAACAATTCAGCCAGAGCGAACGGGTTAAAACCTTTTCCGCAGAAGCCTCTTCAACGGCACGTGGCGCCGGGAGCGGTATAGCACACATCCTGGGCGTATTATTCAAGGCCTTCTTCTTATTTATTATCGGCATGATTGCCCTGGCCTTATTTGGTGTATTGGTGGGCTTGCTTTTTGGCGGTGTGCCGGTAATGGCGTTCAAAGAATTTTTACTGGAAGGTTTTTGGCAGAACTCACTTGCCTGGCTAACCGTACTGTTATTCCTGGGCGTTCCTATTGTAGCGCTCATCACCTGGTTGATCCGCCGTATTATGGGCGTGCGTTCAAGAAATCATTATCTCGGGTATGTGTTTGGCAGTTTATGGTTTGTTGGAATTGTATGCGCTGCTTTACTGACCGGTTCTGTGTTCCGCAATTTCAAATCAAGGAATTTTGTAGAAGAGAATATTTCTATGACGCAGCCGGCCCGTGGAAAACTGTACCTCGATGTAACGACCAATAGTATCAACTACCGTTATTACAGCAACGACTGGTTCGATTGGGATGACGGAGATTGGCCATTATTTGGCGCCAACCTCGATTCTATTTTGCTGAATACAGTGCGCATTGATGTAGTTAAAAGCAACGATAGCAGCTTTCATATAACAAAAGTTAAGTTCAGCCGGGGCAATGATCCTGTAAAAGCCCGGGAACTAGCTGAAAAGATCAATTTCACCACCATGCAGAACGATAGCGTTTTGTTTCTGCCCAAAGGATTTTCGATCAGTAAGACTGAACGGTGGCGGAACCAACAGGTGCTATTGATATTACAGGTTCCGGTTGGTAAAAGATTCCGTTTAGATAAAAGCATTTCAAAATATGATTGGTTCGATGTACGGTATAACCATCGCGGCGGGCTTGATATAGAAGATAACTGGGAGCGTACTTACTGGGTTGAATCGGGAAGAGATTATATAATGACACCCGATGGTCCCAAACAGGTTTCAAAGCTCGACGCAGAAGCATTGAGCAGGGGCGAATACAAAGAGCGTGAGAATGATGAGAATGATGAAAATATACCACAGGAGCATCGGCGGAATCACAGAAATGAAGAACCAGCTGTTAAAGATACAACCGGTGGATATCGTTATCGCAAGCAAACCCCTAAAATCGATACCACACCAGCTAAAGTGAAGTCGGTTTCGGCCAGTGCTGATAACAATGAGGAAGAACAACCGATGACGCTTTTTTCGGCCAGATATGCCAGTAATGGAGTAGTAAATACTAAGTTGTAAGTAGTACATAAAGCGGGAGGCAAAACGCTGAACCGGTAATACAATGCCATTCTGAAAATTTTATTATAAATCTTCCCCGCCGCTCTGCTTATCCGGTAGCCGGTAGCAGGCGGGGTTGAAGTTGGAACAACAGGGGCCCTTTTAAGGGCCCTTTTTAAGTTTCAAGGCGCAAGACTCAAGGCACAAGGACTATATGCGGAATGATTGAATAATATCAGTGACCTCAAATTTGAAGGCTTGTGCCTTGTCCTTTGGACCCTGGGTCTTGAACCTTGTATCTTATTACCTTATTTTTGCGGCCTAACAAAAACTACACAAACTGTATGAAGAACACTCCTTTCACGCAAAAGCACATTGCCCTTGGTGCTAAAATGGCCGAGTTTGCCGGGTATAATATGCCTATTTCTTATAGTGGCATAAATGACGAACATGCTGCCGTTCGAAACAACGCCGGCGTATTCGATGTAAGCCATATGGGCGAGTTTATTTTGAAAGGAGAACATGCGCTCGATCTTATTCAACGCGTTACATCCAACGATGCTTCCAAATTAACAGTTGGCAAAGCCCAATATAGCTGCCTACCCAACGACCAGGGCGGTATTGTTGATGATCTGCTGGTTTATTGCATTGAAGAGAATAAAGTATACATGCTGGTGGTCAATGCTTCGAATATTGAAAAAGACTGGAACTGGATCTCGAAGCACAACACCAAAAACGTTGAGATGCATAACATCTCCGAAAAAACCTGCTTGCTGGCCATACAGGGGCCCAACGCCACAAAAATGCTGCAACCCTTAACCGATATAGATATTCTTAATTTAAAATATTACACGTTTGTAAAAGGGACATTTGCCGGAGTTGAGAATGTGGTGATCAGCGCCACTGGCTACACCGGCGCCGGCGGCGTGGAAATTTATTTTGAAGACAAAGACGGCAGCGCCTCAACCATTTGGGATGCCATTTTTAACCTGGGCGCTCCACAGGGGCTAAAGCCAATTGGTTTAGGCGCCCGCGATACCCTGCGGTTGGAAATGGGATTTTGCCTGTATGGAAATGATATTGATGATACCACTTCTCCACTGGAGGCCGGTTTGGGCTGGATTACCAAATTCGCCAAAGACTTTACCGCCCGCCCCATACTGGAAAAACAAAAGGCCGCTGGTGTTACCCGTAAACTGGTAGGTTTTGAAATGATTGACAAAGGCATTCCGCGGCATCATTATGATATAAAAGATGCAGCAGGCAATAAAATTGGATATGTTACCTCGGGCACGCAGGCGCCCAGTTTACAAAAAGCCATTGGAATGGGCTATGTAGCCATGAGCCATGCGGCACTGGATACCGAAATTTATATTGGTGTTCGCGACAAGCTGTTGAAGGCAAAAGTGGTTAAATTTCCGTTTATATAAGGAGATAAAAGGTTTAGGATAGAAGGTGGTTGCAGCTGTTTGAGGATCAGATAAAAAAAATTTAAATCCAAAAAGTTGGACAACCTTCTATCTTAAACTCTCTACCTTCGCCCCCCTCTCTGGCGTGTTTATTGCTGCTTGAGGAAGACGTATTTTAATTGATTTCAACGTATGCCTATTATCCATTTAACAACCTTTGTCGCCGCACCTATTGAAAGGGTTTTTGATTTAAGCCGTAGCATTGAATTGCACAAGAAGTCCATGGCCAATTATCGCGAACAAGCGGTGGCAGGTACCACTATAGGATTGATTAACCTGAATGAAACGGTGACCTGGAAAGCCAAACACCTGATGAGGACCCGGGTGCTGCAGGTTCAGATCACTTCCATGGAAAGGCCTTTTTCCTTTATCGATGAAATGAAAAAAGGCGATTTCAAAAGCATGAAACATGAGCACCATTTCAAGTCAATTGAAAATGGAACATTGATGATAGATATTTTCTCATATGAAGCTCCTTTTGGCGGTCTTGGTAAATTTTTCAGCGGCCTCTATCTATCGGCTTACCTCGAAAAATTGCTTGAACAGCGCAATCAGACAATTAAAGAATATGCTGAAAGCAGTAAATGGCAACATGTTTTGGACAATAAGCGATAAACAACAGCCAATAGGCAACAGGCAGTCGACAATGGGCAATAAGCTATAAAACAGGATGGTACGTTAGTAGAATTTTGCCAGTTGTCAGTTGCACATTGTCTATCGATTTTCCTACTTTTGCGGTTTATTTGAATTATGCCAAACAGCAAACCGACTCTATACACATCTCCGTCACCTGCGTTACTTGACTTATACGATATTAATAATACCATTGTAGTGATCATCGATGTGTTCCGCGCCACATCTACTATTGCCACTGCCTTGTACAATGGGGCCAAATGTATTATTCCGGTTGACAGTGTAGCCAAATGTATTGAACTGGGGAAGAAAATTGAAGCGATTACCGCCGGCGAGCGTGATGGCCAGATAGCTGAAGGACTGGAATACGGCAATTCCCCATTTGAATATTCAAAAGCGTTTATTGGCGGTAAAACCCTGGTATTAACCACTACCAATGGCACTAAATTATTACATATGGCGCTGGAGCGGGGTGCAGGGCACATTATTACAGGTTCGTTTCCCAACCTGTCGGCTGTTTGCGATTACCTGGTACAGCAGCAGCAGCCGGTATTGCTGGGTTGTGCAGCCTGGAAAGACAAGGTGAATATGGAAGATATGTTATTTGCCGGCGCAGTTATAAACCGGGTAAAAGAACATTTCACCATCAATTGCGATAGTTCAGGTATTGCCGAGACCTTATACCGAAACGCTAAAAGTGACATGTATGGGTTCATTAAAGAAAAGAATGCGACCCATTATCAACGCCTCACCAATTTTGGTCTGGAAAAAGATATCCGGTATTGTCTCACGCCCGATATTGCTAATGTTTTGCCTTTTTATGAAGATGGTAAACTAGTAGTTCATGATGCTAAATATGAATCGTTCCGATAGCACCATCGGCCCCAAAATAATATTTTAAGAAACCTTTAATAAACAAATTCGAATCCCTGTGCGTTATTTGCACAGGGATTTACTTTTTGCGCACTCCAGGTCGATCGCTCTATCCTTATAAAATATATTACGGCTGTGTATGCCTGTTGATAACTTTCATTTTAGGTTAACCCTCATAGTTATTCGGTTGTTAACCGGTTTGATGTAACAGGTATATTCATGTAACTTACAAAGGCTGTGTAATTATTAAGTGTTCTTTCGAAAGCAGGGTTTATTATTGATATTACTTATGTACGGAACTGTACCCGGCTATAAGTTATAAATAAGGGTAATACCTTACAGCCTTTGAGAAGCCTTTATTGATGTTTGATGATTAATTATGCACATTCCTGACTGATTATAGTGCTTATAATACTTATATCAGTGGCCAGATGCCTGTTTATTTTAAAAAATAACGGTTAAAAGCGATAGATCAGGCATTATGTAAATAATTTTTTATAATATTTGTAGAGCATTTGAAAAGGGTGGAATTGAATTTGCATATCCTTCATAAAGCCTGGTAGTAGATCATTTCATTAATTAGGAGCCGCGCAACAGAGAATTTAATAAATGCCGGACTTGAACCGGTCGAAAAGTAGCCCATGTATCCTGATTGTAAGCTCTCAGGGTTAAAAAAGTGACAGAAAAGCGGGTTCAAACCCAAAAATTTTTGCTTTTTGTAAATTTGGCGTATTATTGTGTTTGGAATAGGGCTGATAAGTCATACCCGATACTCACAAAGCTCATCAGTTATTCTAATCCACGCAGATAAACTCATTTCAATTTTTCAACAGATTTTTCAACGAACAAAGTTTGCTCGTCTGATTAAGGTGTTAACTCACAAGTTATTTTATGTATGACATTTTGCAATTGAACGACATGCTCGTTCCAGAACTGTTAGATATTGCTGAACAGTTAAAAATACCCAACGCAAAAAAACTAGATAAACAGGAGCTGGTATATAAAATCCTCGATAAGCAGGCAGTGATGGCTAGTGCGGTAAAGAATGGCTCTACTGATGATAAAGGTAAACGTAAAAGAGTGGTGAAAACCACTACTGCTAACGCTACAGAAGAAGCCGATGTAGTAAGCGGTGATGATAAACCCGTGCGCAAAGAGTTGAAGAAGGAAGCGCCTAAAAAGAAAGTATCTATTGAAAAGCCAGCGCCGCCGGTAAAGAAAGCCGGACGTAAAAAGCCAGAGCCCGAAGAAGAAGAAGAGGAAGAAGCAACACCCATATTACCTGTGATGATGAATGATGATAATGACGATGATGATGAAAGACAGGAAATGCGCGATCAGGATGATCAGGATGAACATGATGAAGAGGATGAAGATAATGAGCAGGAAGGAGAAACCAACAACACAATAACATCCCAGGAACGCGAAAGACGCGAACCACAGCCATCGATAGAACAACAACAAAAATCATATCCTCATCGCCGCGAATCTTCTTTTAATATTGAGTTTGACGGCGTTATTATGGCAGAAGGGGTGTTGGAAATGATGCCCGACGGATATGGCTTCCTACGTTCTTCAGATTATAACTACCTTTCTTCTCCCGATGATATTTATGTTTCACCTTCACAGATCAAATTATTCGGCTTAAAAACAGGTGACACCATTTTCGGTGCTGTTCGTCCGCCAAAAGAAGGTGAGAAATATTTTGCCCTGTTGAAAGTGGAAACCATCAACGGCAAACAGCCTGAAGATGTACGCGACCGTGTTCCTTTCGATTACCTCACTCCACTGTTCCCATTCGAGAAGTTAACCCTGTTCACTGTTCCAAATCAATATAGCACCCGTATCATGGACCTGTTTACGCCCATTGGTAAGGGACAACGCGGATTGATCGTGGCGCAGCCTAAAACAGGTAAAACGGTGTTATTGAAAGAAGTAGCCAACGCTATTGCTGCCAATCACCCCGAATGTTATTTGATGGTGGTACTGGTTGATGAACGCCCTGAAGAGGTTACCGATATGGAGCGTAGTGTACGTGCCGAAGTAATTGCCTCTACTTTCGATGAGCCCGCTGAAAAGCACGTAAAGGTGTCTACCATTGCATTGCAAAAAGCCAAGCGCCTGGTAGAATGCGGTCATGATGTGGTGATCCTGTTGGATTCTATTACCCGCCTGGCCCGTGCGCACAACACCGTAGCACCTGCATCCGGTAAAGTATTATCGGGTGGTGTGGAAGCGAACGCCATGCAAAAACCCAAGCAATTCTTTGGTGCTGCCCGTAAAATTGAAAACGGCGGTTCCCTGACTATAATTGCAACCGCATTGATCGATACCGGCTCCAAGATGGATGAAGTGATCTTTGAAGAGTTTAAAGGTACCGGTAACATGGAATTACAACTCGATCGCCGGTTGGCCAACAGACGTATATTCCCTGCCATTGACCTGGTAGCATCTTCTACCCGTCGCGATGATCTGTTGCTGGAACGCGAAGTATTACAACGCATGAACCTTCTCCGTGTATATCTTACGGATATGAATACGGAAGAAGCCATGCATGAACTGTTGAAACGGATGCGTGGTACGAAAGACAATCAGGAATTTTTGGCAAGTATGAACGGCTGAACGCCACCTGCCTCTAAACATAGTAAAAAGCCATCCCGATAGGGATGGCTTTTTTAATGCCTTAGCGCATAAATCAGCAATTTCAGGATCCGATACCAGTCTGCTTTCGGGCGTTCCTGAAACGGCTCAATATTAAACCAACGCATCAATTTTTTTCGCCAGTTGCCTGTCTTTATCTGTAACAATATTGCCTGCGCTGTGCGTATTTAACCATATTTCAACCTGGTTCCATACATTGGTCCATAAAGGATGATGGTCCATTTTCTCGGCCTCCAGGGCAACGCGCGTCATAAAGGCAAATGCTTCGGAAAAGTTCTTGAATTCAAACTTCCGGTAGAGTTTATTGTCTTGTTCCTGCCACATAATAATGGTTTGTGGTTTATGTTAAAATATCAGGTGCCCTTTATTTTTGATCTTCTCATTCGTTAATTCCATGACCAGTTGAACGCCTGAGATCGTTTTGATAGAATCTAATATTTGATGGAAAAGCGCATCGGGCACGGTATCACCTTTCATGAGCCATAAAAAATCGAGGTGTCTGAATTCGGGCAACAGGTATTCTCCGTCAAACTGGTTATTATATAAATAGTGTACCAGGCTGCCTGCGGGTTCACGGTATTCAAAGACTGAGAAATAATAGTGACGCTTTTTTTTTTGCAGCTGGATCTCTATATCGTTGTTTATACGAAAATCAAAGTGCATTAAATGATTCAGGTGCCAGCAAAACTGGTAACTTTTCAGGGGTGCCACAATACCGGCTAAACGGGTATTATCGAAAAAATCATTGGCCAAATCATCCAGGTCGAGCTTAAGTTTCATGCCGTTATATTGCCATAAAGGTATAAAACTTAAAATTCAACATTGCCTTCTTTCATTTCTTCTCCTCTTTTATACTTTACTGTGGTTTTATCGCCTTTATTAAACTTCGATAAAGCCTGCATATAGTTTTCGAGGGAGTTGGTGTCGAAGCTGCCCAATTGTATAATAATATCCCCTGTTTGAATGCCTGCTTTTTGTGCAGGCCGGCCATCGCTGACGCCATCAACCCGAACGCCGCTGCCCGAGAAGGTATAGTCGGGCATAATCCCCAGGGTAACATTAAAACGGGCTGCTGTTGACATGGCCGGTTCGCGGGTTTTTTGAAATGCCAGCTTGCCTTTGGTATTGGTAAGGGTCACCAGGCTTTCAATGTATTTGATGATGAGCGCCTCACCGGTGTAATTGATCTTGTTATAATCATCGGTAGGCTTATGATAATCGCTGTGCAGACCGGTAAAAAAGAAAAGCACCGGTATATTCTTTAAATAGAAAGAAGTATGATCGCTGGGCCCCATGCCGCTGGAATCATATTTGGCAGTAAAATACTTTTGTTTACTTAGAATGGTAAATACACTACCCCAGAGGGGTGATGTGCCAAAACCACCAATGGTCAATGCTTTGCTGGAATCGTTTAACCGGCCAACCATGTCCATATTCACCATATAATTCACCGTTGGCAGGCTAATGGTTGGATGCTCCGTAAAGTACTTTGAACCAAATAAACCCAGCTCTTCACCGGAGAAGGCTATAAATACGTAATTGTTATTTTTGTCTTTTGAAAGCTTGAGCGAACGGGCCAGTTCAATAAGTGCAGCCGTTCCACTGGCATTATCATCGGCGCCGTTATAGATCTGTTTTTGATCGGAACGCACCATCGTATTGCCATCTTCGCCATAACCTAAATGGTCGTAATGTGCCCCAAAAACAATTGTATTGAGTGCTCCGTTATTTATGATGCCAATAACGTTGTGGCCTGTTCTTTTTTTATCTCCGATCATTGTTCTTAACCTGATATCCAGCGTGGCAGATTCATCGGAAAGAAATTGCTTGCAGGCTTTTGGTGTTAAATAAACGACCGGTATAACCAGCGGGCGGGAATTGTCTTTACTATCGAATTTTAATTCATCGGTTATGCCGGAACTGTTATACACAAATAAAGCAGTGGCGCCTTTTTCCGCGGCTTTTCCTGCAATTGTTTTAATGGCATTGATAAGATCAAAATGCGGATTTTCCTTATTCTCTTCCAACACATCTTTCAGATCATCGAACCAGGGAACTCCCTTTTCTTTCAATGCGGGTGATACGGCTGCTTCGATGCTTGAACCCGGACAAAATACAAAAGGAAAATATTCATCATTTAATTTCAGTTCACGATCATTTATAAACAACAATGTGGAAGCGTTGATCTGCTTCCCATCATAAATTTCAAATGGCTGTAGCCAGCCCTGTTCTCCTTTCGGTTCCAGGCCGGCTTTTTTAAATTGGTCACTGATGTACTCACGCGCCAGTTTTTCTCCGTTAGTGCCGGCCCTTCTACCTTCAAGTTTATCATCTGCGAGGTACGCAATATGCGTCTGCAGATTGGTAATCATAACCTTATCGGCTTTTTTCAACTTCTGGCCAACCGAAGAAAAGGAGGCGAGTAAAAGAATGGTCAATAAACGCATGAACTGGTTCATTGTACTAATTTTTCAGGCTTAGGTGCAAACAAAGGTATAATTAGACAAAGCCTATACCAATAATTGTTTGTCATAAAACAGAAAAGTTTGTAAAACCGGTCAGGTGGTCTAAAACGCGCTGGTAACAAGCATTCGGGTATACAACCGGTGAAGAAATAGTATTATTTTAACACATTTTTCAGGGTAAATTCACAGGAACAAAGATAAACAGGCAGCTATTTAAAAAGGATGCAATTTGTTGCTGCTTTTGGCAGTTATAAGCGAATAACGAACAGGATATTCTATAATCTGTTTGTAAATGCCTGTTAACCGGATCATTCGGAAACAAAAGTGCATTAATGTGCCATATTAATTTTGTTTAACATCGTTTTTTTCTTTATAAGCTCGCCTTTTTTCCTTTACTTTTGCAGATTGCCCTTTTTTGAACAGGCAAGCAGGAAATTTAAATAATAGCATGGCACTACCTCATCTTATTAAGTACGTGTACACCAATGGAACTGATGAAGTGATCCGTAGGGGAAAGAAGATACACGCCATCGGATATGTTGAACTGGTGGATTATGATGAACTACTTGATTCTGTAACCTTCAGGGTGAAAGATGACAGCTATAGCACCTATTACAAAGTTAACATACAGAAGTTTAAAGATTCACGCACGCTTTCGGTTCGGTGTGCCTGTCCTTATAACCTGGGTGATATTTGCCGCCATGAAGCGGCAGCGCTTATTCAGCTGCAGGAAATGCTGGATAAAAATATGCTGAAGACCGAAAAGGTGGATTATGATCAGAAGCATACCGTAGTGAAGATGAAGTTTATTGATCTGAAAACATTGCGGTTGCTATGCTCGCCCGAAACCTATACCGAAGCAGAAAAATACCTTCGTACGCAACGTGTAGATATGGAATATGCGCAGGACGAAGTAGTGAAAGCTACGGTGACCATCGATGGTACGCCCTGGAAAGTGGTAGTTCGCAAAAACGAAGAAAGAAATTTTGATACCAGTTGCAATTATGAAGATAGTCAGCACCCGCTTTGTTTACCCAAGGTGATCGTTTTTCTGCAATTGTTGAATGCATATGGTCCCTATTATTTTGATAGCATCCGAAACTGGGATAAAGAAAAGAATAAATTACTGGAGGCTTATGGCTACACCCTGAGTGATAATCTCGAGGGTAAGTTTGAATTTACCTATAAAGATGGGAAGCCATTTTTACGTGTGCTCGATACTTCAATCAAGCGTATATCGCCGCAGGATGCTCGGGCAAAACCAAGGCCTGTGATGGCCGAAGAGCCGGTTGTTGACGAAAGTGAGGGGGATGACACGGAAAAAGCCATTCGTTATTCACATCGCATAGGCGTGGTGTTTAATTTCAACCAGGAAAGTTACCCTGGTTTTTCCGTTGATGCCATCAGCGGCGAAATAAATGAAGAAGCCACGCAATTCACGGGTAAAGTAGAGAAACTTGACCTGAGCAAGTTTGTTAATATTGAGGTGTATAGCGAAACTGACAAGGGAATGATACCCCAGTTGCGTAAAATGCAGGACGTAGAGGTAAACAAATACCTTAACCGCAATTCACCTTTTAGCGGCATTTGGGAAAATATCATTCATCATGAAGAAGATGACCTGCCTGAAGAGACCAAGGCCCTCATGGTGGAGTACCTGCATCCAAAATTGAAAAAGCTGTTTGTAGAAATAGCTGCCAATCCGTTTATATTTTATCTGAATGGCAAAAATGTTTTCAAGACCGAGAACCTGCACACGGCGGGTATCGTAACAGATTATATTACCCCCTACTTTAAAGTAATTGCCGGAAAGAACAATTACGAGATGGAGTGCTGGGTGAAGTTGAATGGGCAGCAGGTGAATATCAGTGAAAACAGCATAAACAGCAGTTTGCTTTTCTTTTATAACGATAATTTGTTTTTGTGGGATAAGCCGGAAGATGTAAGCCTGGTGACCAAGTTTCATGGAAAAGGAAAACTGGTTTATTCAAAAGCCGACTGGCCCGAGCAATTGCGCAAGATGGTATTGCCACTCACCAAAGAATACCACGTTGAATTTGACAGCACGCTGGTGAGCGAAGTAAAAGACGGCGATCCGGAAAAGCGTGTGGTATTGCAGGAAAAAGGCGATTACCTGGTATTTCAACCTTTGTTCTCTTATAAAGGATTTGAAACAAAACCGGGTGGTAAAGATGAGCTGGTGATACCGGATACCGAGAAAGTGGTGATCGTGCACCGGAACAGAGAAAAAGAAACACAGTTTATAAAAAAGCTGGAAGCACTGCATTCCGGGTTTATCAGACCTGAAGGTGGTCAGCAACTGGCGCTGAAAGGCAGTGATGTTTTGAAAAACAACTGGTTCTTTTTGTTTGTTGATGCCATGAAGGAACTGAAGATACCGGTGTTTGGGTTTGATGCATTGAAGAACTTTCGCTTTAATACTGCCCGTCCGCAAACAAAAATTCACATCAGCAGCAATACCGATTGGTTCGATGCCCGTGTTGATATTGTTTTTGGCGATCAGAAAGTAACTATTGCCGATGTAAAGAAGGCGTTGGCCAACCGGCAACAGTTTGTGCAACTGAATGATGGCACATTAGGTATTTTACCCGAAGAGTGGATCAAGAAATACTCCCTGCTGTTCAGGGTGGGTGAAGGCAAGCAAAATCAGTTGCGTTTGTCGAAATACCACATGAGCGTGATTGATGAATTGTACGACAATCGCAGTGAAGAAGAGTTGGTGCTGAAGCTGGAGGAGAAATACGAACAACTAAAAAGTTTTAATAAGATACAGGAGATACCGCTTCCTGAACACCTGAATGGTGTGTTGCGTCCTTACCAGGAACATGGCTATCACTGGTTGCATTACCTGAGTGAAATAGGATGGGGTGGTATTCTGGCCGATGATATGGGTTTGGGTAAAACCGTACAGGCCTTATCGTACCTGAATTATTATAGAGCAAGCCGGGGTAAATTACGAGCATTGGTGGTTTGTCCTACCACGCTGATGTTTAACTGGGAAAATGAAATCAAGAAGTTTACCCCATCGCTTACCCGCTATATTCATCATGGTGGTGAACGAACAAGAGCGAAAGAGCAATTCATGAGTGCCGAGATCATTATTACCACATATGGCACTTTACGAAGTGATATAAAACTGCTGGTGGATGTTCCGTTTGATTATGTAGTACTGGATGAATCGCAGGCAATTAAAAACCCCACCAGTAAAGTTACCAAAGCAGCCTGTTTGCTGCAATCGAAAAACAGGTTATGCCTGAGTGGTACGCCGTTGCAAAACAACACCTTTGATATTTTTGCCCAGATGAATTTCCTGAATCCGGGCATGTTGGGTAGTGTAGAGTTTTTCAGGCAGGAGTTTGCTATTCCTATTGATAAATTTGGTGAAGCCGATCGCAAAGACCATTTGCGTAAATTATTATATCCTTTCATTTTACGGCGAACTAAAGAACAGGTGGCCAAAGACCTGCCCGATAAAATTGAGACCATTCTGTTCTGCGAAATGGAATCAGAACAGATGGCCATTTATGATGCCTATCGCAACGATTTCCGCGATAAGATCATGGGCACCATTGAGCAACAGGGTATACAACGGTCACAATTGACCATTTTGCAGGGTTTAATGAAACTGCGCCAGATCTGCGACTCGCCTGCTATTTTGAATGAAACAGAAAAGTTCCCTAATCATTCCATAAAACTGGAAGAGCTAGCCCGCGAGATCACAGAAAATATCAGTAACCACAAAGCACTGGTATTCTCCCAGTTCCTGGGAATGCTGGCCCTTATCAAAGAAAAGCTGAAAGAGCTGGAAGTGGATTTTGAATATTTCGACGGTAGCACCTCGGCTATTGACCGGGAGAAAGCGATTCAGCGTTTCCAGAACGATGAGAACTGTCGTGTATTCCTGATCTCTTTGAAGGCCGGTGGTGTGGGTTTGAACTTAACAGCAGCTGACTATGTATATATTGTTGATCCCTGGTGGAACCCGGCCGTTGAACAGCAGGCCATTGACCGTACGCATCGTATCGGGCAAACGAAAAACATCTTTGCTTATCGCATGATCTGTAAAGACACCATTGAGGATAAGATCCTGTCACTGCAGGACAAAAAGCGTTTGCTAGCCAAAGACCTCATCACCGATGATGAAGGATTTGTGAAGTCGCTTACCAGGGAAGATGTGGAATATCTTTTCAGTTAGCCTTTTGCGGTTGTAATTCCATTGGTATTATTCGATTATACATCGCTTAAAGACCTGGTTTACACCGATAATCTTCAAAATTTCTTACAAAATAAGTAGTGTGCCACGATACGCCTTCAAAACAGTGCAGATCGTGGCATATCTTTTTAAAGAAATTCCTTTCAAACTTATCCAGCCGATGAAACTTTTTAAGGCAGACTTTGTTTACACAAGTTTACCGGCGGGGTGGCGTCTAAAGTTTATATCTCTAACGTTCATTACCCATACATGAAAAAGATTTTTACCCTGTTTATTTTAGTGTTTGTATTAGCCACCACTGGTTTTGCCCAAAGAGTTTCGGGCAGTATTCAGGGTAAGTTGTATGATACTCTTTATAGAGAGACACTGGTCGACGCTACCGTTACTGTTTTACACGCAACAGATTCTACTGTAATCTCTTATACCCTTGCCAACCCAAAAGGCGAGTTTGCGATCAAAAACCTTGATGCCGGTACATACCGCTTAATGATAACCTATCAGGGGTATACTCCAAAATATAGAAAATTTACTATTTCAACCGATTCTTCCAGCATCCAGTTCGGAACCATTTATATGGATAAGAAGAACAGCATGTTGCAGGAGGTAATTGTGGAAGCGCCGCCTATCATTGTAAAAAAAGATACGGTTGAATTCCGGGCCGATGCCTTTAAAACAAAACCCAATTCTACGGCAGAAGACTTATTAAAGAAATTACCCGGTGTGCAGGTTGATAAAGACGGGAATGTAAAAGCCCAGGGCGAGGATATACAAAAAGTGTATGTTGACGGAAAAGAGTTTTTTGGCACCGATCCTAAACTGGCGACCAAAAACATTACGGCTGATATGATTGAATCGGTACAGGTGTTTGATGATATGAGCGATCAGGCCAAGTTTACCCGTATTGATGATGGAAGCAGGTCAAAAACATTGAACATTAAATTAAAGAAAGATAAACGTAAAGGTTACTTCGGACGGTTTATTGCCGGAGTGGGTGATAATGACCGTTACCAGGCCAGCGCCATGTTCAACCGGTTTGATAATGATCGCCGCATTTCCATACTGGCGGGGTCTAATAACCTCAACAAACAAAGCTTTTCGTTTTCCGACGTTGTGGGCAACATGGGAGGTTATGGTTCACGCGGTGGCGGTGGAGGAGGCGGATTTAGCGGCGGCGGAGGTGGTGGTCGCAGTGGCGGCGGTGGCCGTGGCGGACAAGGCGGAGGCGGTGGATCAACCGGCTTCAGCAATTTCGGTAGCAGCAACACGGGCATAACAAAAGCTACCAATGCAGGTATCAACTATACTGATAAATGGGGCAGTAAAATAGATGTGACCGGCAGCTATTTCTTTTCAAACAGTGAAAACCGAAAAGCACAGCAAAGCCTGACCCAGCAATCATTCGACGATTCATTGGTGTTACGGGATGAAGACATGAATTCAACCACTAAAAATCAGAATCACCGGTTTAACCTGCGTTTTGAATATTACATCGACTCTATGAATTCATTGTTGTATACACCGAGCCTGGTTGTACAAAAGAGCGAATCTTTTACTTACGACACATTATTTACCCGCTCGGTTAAAACAGTGGATTATTTAGCCAACGAGGGCAAAAACATAAATTCTAATAAACGCGATGGTATCACATTCAACAATAATTTATTGTACCGCCGCAAATTTCATAAGTTAGGCCGCACATTAACCATTGGTTACAACAATAGCATCAACAATAGCGACGGAGAAGGCATTTCGCAATCGCCACTCAGGTTTTATGATGAAATGGGTAATTTAAAAAGCATAAGCGATCAGGATATTCAATCTTCTCAAAAAACAAAATCACTTAGTAACGTTATCAGTACCTCTTATACTGAACCCATCGGCAATAATAAGATCCTTGAGTTAAATTATGCGTACACCAACCGGAATACCACCAGTGATCGCAGTGCTTATAATTACAATGCCACTTCGCTGAAGTATGATTCATTGAATAGGGCCCAGACCAATTATTTTGAAAATGTTTTCATTGCACATCGTGCCGGCGCCAACTTCCGTGTGCAAAACAAAATGTATAGCTGGCAGGTAGGCGGTGCGGTTGAGCTTTCTGAATTGAATAATCACAGCATCCGGGCATTAACTGGCGATAGTACGCTTAAACAGAAATTCACTAACTTCTTCCCAACGGCTAATTTCAATTATGCATTCAGCCGATCAAAGAACTTACGGTTGTTTTACCGCGGAAGAACCAATCAGCCTTCCATTTCGCAGTTGCAGGATGCACCAGATGTATCGAATATTTTATCAATAACCAACGGTAACCCCGGATTGAAGCAGGAGTTTGCGCACAACGTAAATATCAATTACAATACGTTTGATGCGGTAACCTTTAAATTTTTATCGGTTAACATCAACCTGAGTAGTACACAAAACAAGATCGTGAACAGTGTTGATAGTTTGCGGACTGCCCAAAAAAGCAAATTAGGGATTGATAATTCAGTGCAAGGCTCGCAATATATTATTCCTGTAAACCAGAATGGTTCATTCAACACCTCTTCTTTTATAACACTGGGCTTACCACTGAAAGGAAGAATGAAAGGCAGCAGCCTGAATTTTAATAACAACATCAGCTACAACCGGGATATAAGTGTCATTTATCAAAAACAGAATGTGACCAACTCCTTTGTGGTTACGCAAACGGCCGGTATTAATCTGGATATTAAGCAGGTGTTGATCCTTGGCCTTAATGGAAGTGTGGCCTATAATAATGTTTCCTATACCTCACAATCGAACCTGAACGATGATTATTATACCCAAACCTATTCGGCTGATGTGAGCTATACTTTTCTTAAAAACCTGGTATTGTCTACCGATTTTGATTACTATATAAATAGCGGCCGTGCAGATGGCTATAACCAAAGTGTTCCTTTATGGAATACGAGCCTTGCCTTGCAAATGTTTAAGAAGAAGAATGGAGAGCTGAAGTTTTCCGTGAATGACTTATTGAATCAAAACCAGAGCATTTCCCGAACAGTCAGTGAAAACTATATTCAGGACACCCGCTCTACGGTATTACGCCGTTATTTTTTGCTCACCTTTACTTATAACCTCAACCGCGCAGGTAACAACCAACAACGGCAGGGACCAAGATTACCTCGTAACATAGAACGGCAAATGGAACGTCAGAATGGGGGCGGTGGTATGCCTACAAGAGGTGGCGGTATGTGAT
Organism: uncultured Niastella sp.; assembly: GCA_966212235.1. GTDB lineage: Bacteria > Bacteroidota > Bacteroidia > Chitinophagales > Chitinophagaceae > Niastella. Next base: position 83,399 of record CBIHPP010000007.1, read on the forward strand.
GCCTGCACCAGGTATTTGCAATATGCTGATTTAATTATCAGGTTATCTTGTAACAATTTGGGGGCACTTAAAAAAAGCCCCGCTTCCTGAAGCGGGGTATAGCACATACATATTGTGGTTTCAGAGGTAAGTGCTATTCGTTATAATTAATTAATACAAATTATTAGTGGAATTTTCTTCTTAACGTTGAATGGGTACTGATAGGTGAATTGCCAAGCATTATGACAGCTAACAAAGATTTAACAAAGCGAATAATGTTGGAAGATGGGCGGTAGATGGTTTTATGAATCTTTGCGCTTTGCACATCATAATACATTGGATTCTTTTTCATGGTATTGAATTAATAATGAATGAATAAAATAAGCCTTCATTTGTAACGATCGAAGTGGCTTTTTTATTGTGTTTGTGTGAATTTAGTTTTATCCCACTAAAAAGCAAACCGGATTTCACTATTTTTCCAGTCCAAACCCGTTTCTATGTGCAAAGTAACCCCTCTGATCGTGGCTTTATTACTAAGCCTGTGCGCTGGTGCGCAAGGTGTATTCAGTAATAAAACAAATGCCGCCCTGAAAATGGTGATAGAAGACTATCCCAATCACTTCAACAACATTAAAGGCGACCACCTTTCGACCTATGAGCCAGTCGTAAATTACAAATCGAAAGTTATTATACCCGGATCGATAAACTGCATGCTCACCCAGTCCAAAACAAATGAAACGTATAGCTGGAAGTGTGAAATATTTTCATCCGCAGATTTTCAAAAAGCGAAAACCAGGTTTAACGATCTGTATAATGAAATACATAACACCATCATAAAGCTCGATGGCGAAAAGCCGGCTATTCTCAATGGCCAGTATACGGCACCTGAAAAAGACAGAAAGCAAAACACGATTATTTTCCATTTTCTGCCCAGCAAAGGCATTATTCAAAAATTACATGTGGAAATGAAATTGCAATCAGAAGGTGGGGACTGGAAAATTATATTGCAGGTATATGAGCATGAGGGCGAGCCTGCTGAAACCATCAATATGCAAACGATGGTATAAATATTAACCTTCATTAACATTAAACCAACCCTGCTTAACCTTCATTGCCGGCATGTAAGAATATTTTCGTAGCTCATTACACGAAAATATTACCGGTATGAAGAATATTTACTTGCTGATTATCTCCTGTTTTTTGTATTCGCTGTCAATGGCACAGAAAAATGGCGTGGTAAAAGGCATTGCCTTTGATACCCTGTCAAAACAGCCGATACTCTCTGCTACGGTTACCTTGTTGCAAAAGAAAGATTCCTCGCTGGTATCATTTACCATGACAGATAACAAAGGTCAGTTTGAAATTACCGGGTTACCCTATGGCGAATACCGGTTGCTGACCACGCATGTGAATTATCATAGCAAAAGCCTGCAGTTTACCATCGATGATGCCCATAAACAGGTAAACCTGGGAAACATTATTATGAACGATGTTACCCGCGTATTGAGCGAGGTGACTGTTACTGCAGAAGCGCCGCCGGTAACGTTAATTGATGACACTGTACAGTACAATGCGGGTTCTTTTAAAACGGTACCCAATGCTACCGTAGAACAGTTGTTGAAAAAAATGCCGGGGATCAAAGTAGAAAAAGACGGAACCGTTAAAGCGCAAGGCCAGGAGGTAAAAAAAGTGCTGGTCGATGGAAAGGAATTCTTTGGAAATGATCCTAAAATAGCTACCCGCAACCTGCCTGCAGATGCCGTTGATAAAGTGCAGGTATATGATAAAATGAGCGACCAGGCCCAATTAACCGGCTTTGATGATGGCAACAGTGAAAAGACCATCAACCTGAAATTGAAAAAGGACAGGAAGAAAGGAATGTTTGGCAAAGTGATGGCCGGTGGCGGCACCAATGACCGGTATGAGGGCAAGTTTAATATGAATTCGTTTAAAGGAGCCCGGCAGTTTTCTGTAATAGGTATGGGCAACAATACCAATTCAGAAGGTTTTTCATTTATGGATATGTTGAGTTTTAACGGCGGTTTGAATAGCATGCAGCAATCAGGTGGTGGACTGGAAATTAACATTAAAAGTGATGATGGAAATAATCAAAATGATAATAACAACGGGATAAGAACCATTTGGGGCGGCGGTTTTAATTACAACAACATCATTGGTAACAAAACCAATTTCACCAGTAATTATTTTTATAACCGCTATAATCCGAACACGGAAAGCCACATTCAACGTAAATACTTTTTGCAGGATTCATCATACTACTATAATCAGAACGCCTTCGTAAAAAATGTGAATAACAGCCATAAATTAAACCTGGGCGCTGATATCCAGATCGATTCGTTCCATTCTATAAAAATATCTCCTTCTATAGGGTATCAGTCAACAACTACCTCAACAATCAGCGATTACAATACCTCATCGCTTACACAGGTACCGGGCAGTAGCGGGTTCAGCAAAAATGAGTCGGGCAGCGATGGGTATAACTTTCGAAACGATATATTGTTTCGTAAAAAGTTCAGGCGGGGCGGTAGAACACTCTCGCTGAGTTTGCAAAACAATTTGAATGCAAGCGATGGAGATGGCAGTCTTGCTTCAACCAATACCTATCGCAATACAATGGGTACCATAATCAGGACCGATTCAATTAATCAGCACAATACCAACAGCAGTGATTTAAACAGTTATACTACGCGGTTGGTGTATACCGAGCCTATCTTTAAAAGATCGTTGCTTGAGTTCAGTGTAGCTAAAAGTAACAGTAAAAGCACTGCTCAGAAAACTACATATGACTACAATGCAGTCAGCGGTAAGTTCGATCAACTGAATGCACGTCTTACCAACGATTATGAAAACCGTTACGGGTATAATACGGCTGGTATCCGCTGGCGGTTGCAGCAAAAAAAATTCAATGCATCGGTTGGTGTAAACTGGCAGCAAGCCGAACTGGAGGGAAACATCATATCAAACGGCAAGGACTCATTGATCAGTAAAACATTTTACAACCTGTTGCCCAACGTACGCCTGCAGTATAATTTTACAAAATTCCGTATGCTGCGCTTGAATTATACAACCAGCACCAAACAACCATCGGTGACCCAATTGCAACCTGTACCTGATAACACTGACCCTTTGAATATTAAAGCCGGCAATGCCGATCTGAAACAGGAATTAACGCATGCGGTACAGCTGAATTTTTTATCAGTGAACCCTTTTAAGAACAAGAACCTGTTTGCATTTTTTAATCTGCGGCGTACCGATGAAAAGATCGTTGATTACGATACCATTGATTCTGTGGGCGTGAAAACCACGCGTCCGGTAAATGTGGATGGAACATACGATGTAACAGGTTCCCTAAATTGGGGCCTGCCTGTGCGTTTTTTGAAAGGGACCGTGAACTTCAGTACCAATGGAAGCTATACAAAGAACAAATCGTTCATCAATGGGGCAGAAAACAGCATCAATACCCTTAACGTAGGCCCTGATGTGCGGTTTGAAATAAATGCTACGGAAAAGCTGGATCTGTCATTCACGGCCGGCATAAATTATTACAGGACCAAATATAGTTTGCAGGCAGCTTTAAATACGGAATATTTGAATCAGCAATACAGCACTGAAGTAAACTGGCAACTACTAAAGCGCTTTTACTTTAATACCGAATTTACCTATACCATCAATAGCCAGCGCGCCAGCGGCTTTAATACCAAAGTGCCGTTGTGGAATGCATTTATCAGTAAACAATTTTTACGGTTTAACCGGGGTGAAATAAAATTATCTGCCTTTGACCTGTTGAATCAAAATATTGGTATAAGCCGAAGCACCAGTCAAAACTATATTGAAGATAAGCGGATAAAAAACCTGCAACGATTTTTCCTGCTGAGCTTTACTTATAGCCTTACTAAAAACGGGTTAAGTGCTCCTGGCGAAAGCGGCGGCATTCATATCATTAAAAGATAGCATATAGTAGGCTGTAACCCATATCCGGAGTACCTTACAGAGCATGGTAGCAAAATTGCATATGAGGTATTGAATCCACAAACTTTATTACCATGTCAAGAAAAAGCGCTGCGCTGGCAGCACCAATAGTCCCACTTATAGAAGGAATGGGATCAATTCCACATGAAAACGGCGTATTCTTCAGGGTTTGGGCGCCGCACGCCAAAAAAGTTTTTGTAACCGGTGATTTTAATAACTGGTCAAAAACAAAACACCCAATGACCCATGAAAACAATGGCTATTGGGGGCTGAATATTCCCGAAGCTGTCATCGGCAATCAATACAAATATATTTTACATACCGATGTGGAAGAGTTGTACCGCAACGATCCTTATGCAAGGGAGTTAACCAATTCTGCCGGCAACTCCATCGTGACTGATCCGCATTTTGACTGGACAGACCAGGATTTTCAAATGCCGGCCTGGAATGAGCTGGTCATTTATGAATTGCATATAGGAACTTTTAATGTAACAGAAAACGGGCGACCGGGTACATTTGAAAGCACACGGCAACGGCTGGGTTATTTAAAAGCACTTGGCATTAATGCCATTGAAATTATGCCGACCACTGAATTCCCCGGCGGCTTTTCATGGGGATACAATCTTTCGCACCCGTTTGCCATTGAATCGGATTATGGTGGTGTGCATGGATTTAAAGAGCTGATAAACACCGCTCATGAGCTTGGCATAGCCGTTATATTGGATGTGGTATACAATCATTTCGGTCCGGCAGACCTGGACTTATGGAAATTTGATGGCTGGAGCGAAAATGGCGCCGGTGGCATTTACTTTTACCAGGATTGGCGGGCGGAAACACCCTGGGGCCATACCCGTCCCGATTACGGGCGGCCAGAAGTAAGACAATACCTGCGTGATAATGCAATGATGTGGCTGGAGGATTATCATATAGATGGGTTACGAACAGATGCCCTTTTATTTGTTCGTAACGTAAAAGGTAAAAACCTACCTGAGGCTGATTTGCCCGATGGCTGGACGCTAATGAAATGGATAAATGAAGAAGCGAAAAAGCGATACCCCTGGAAGATCATGATCGCTGAAGACCTGCAAAATAATGAGTGGATCACCAAAAAAACAGAAGAAGGCGGTGAAGGGTTTCATACGCAATGGGACCCGGCATTTACATTTAGAGTGCGGGAAGTATTGAAAGTGCCCGAAGATGCACACCGGGATATGGATAAGATTCAATATGCCATTACGAATTGTTTTAACGGCGATTGTTTACAACGGGTGATCTATACTGAATCGCACGACGATGTGGCCAATGGTAAAACCCGTGTGCCCGAAGAAATAGCTCCGGGTGATGCCCAGGGATGGTTTGCCAAAAAAAGATCAATATTGGGCGCCGTAATGGTCTTTACCTGCGCTGGCATCCCCATGATCTTTCAGGGGCAGGAGTTTGTGGAAGATGGATGGTTCGATGCCAAGAATGCGCTGGATTGGTCGAACTTCTCAGCATTTAAAGGAATTGCCCGGTTATACCGCGATTGCATTCGCTTACGCCGCAATCTGGATGGCCTCACCAAAGGATTATCGGGACAACATACACGTATCATACATGTAAACAATGAAGAAAAGGTAATTGCCTTTCATCGCTGGCATGAAGGCGGAGCTAAAGACAGTGTAATAGTGGTATTAAACTTTGCCAACAAAGAACATAAAGACTATGTGATCGGCATGCCTGAGGATGGTGTGTGGAAGGTGCGGTTCAATAGTGATTGGAAAGGATACGATGAATCTTTCACCGATTCACCTGCCTTTGAGACCGAAACTTTTGAAAGTAAAGAACAGGGGCATGAATATAGTGCTGCCATTCATTTAGGGCCGTATAATGCATTAATACTTTCCCGGGATTAAATAAAGAGGGCCGGATAGACATCCAGCCCCGTATTAATCCAATATCCTATGAAAAACCGAAATGAAATTAATATCAAAAATTCATTAAACCTATGACCACCATCACAGAAAAATGAGTTTAGTGATTTATTGATTTGCGCTAAGTTTTTGAAGTGTTGAAATGAAAGCAGGGGGTGCTACCGGGTAAGTAAAAATAAAAAAGAAGGCCGGATAGAAATCCAGCCCGTGTTAATCCAATATCCTATGAAAAACCTTAATGAAAATAGCATGTTTCTTCCAGTTAACATATGATGGCCATCACCCTGTTTAATGATTGTGGCAATGTTTTTTCGATGTAACCCTACATGTAACTCTGTATGCGAAACCGCATGAACTTAATTGCCAATGCGCATCGCTCTTCTACCTCCATTGTGTTGCATGTCTTCCATCGCTTTATCGCGTTCTTTATTAAACTCATCAGTAGTTACTTTCTTCCCTTTTTTAGGTTCTTTAATAGCAGCGACATCTGCTTTTTGCGATACTTCAATGGCTTTGTACGTGGTGTTGCCATTAATATCAACCTGTAAAATCAAACCGGGCAACTGACCTTCATAGTCTGGACCGGCAGATACAGGAATGGCGGGTGTAAACCAGGCAATAACCTGACTGGTATCGGGAACTTCCTTTTTAGTCATTACACCATTGTCCATATTTATCATGCTGCGTTTGCTAAGCCGGGTAGTAACGGCCTGCTGGCATGCATAACCCAATATGTTTTTGGTTTCGCCGGTTAACTTCCAGCTCAGTTTACGTACGCTATCGGTAACCAGGTATTGTTTGGTGGCAAATTCCTTTTGTTCAACTTTGCGTCCATCGGCAAAATTGAGCCAGGTAATGTCATCGTCGCCCATGCCAAATGCTCGGATCTGCACACCGCCTTCATTTGGTGGAAAATCATTCATTGTATTATCTTCCAGCGCTCGGCGCAGCATTTGGTTGTTACCGAACAGTACTTCCAGTTTAATTACATGCGCGCGAGGCGGTGGTGGCCCCTGCTCCATCCCTTCACGCATACCGGCCATATGAATTTGCATTTGCCGGGTAAATTCATACACCACACGTCCCGTTTGCTGTTGGGCCTGGGTGTGTATCACAATCAATAAGCCCACAAAAAAATATATCGCTTTCATATTAATATTATTTGTTTCAAAACTATTGCAGCCCGCAACGGCAACAGGTTAATGCACCTTGGTTTAATGTTAATTAAGGTTAATGGTATTAGCCCGGGTAGGGTTAAACGGCTACTTTTGTAGGGTTATGAACAGGCACCGCTTGTATTTTCCGGTTGTTTTAATGTTGCTGGCTATTGTAGCTGTTGCAACATTCCAGGCCTATTGGCTTGTCAAAAACTTCCGGGAAGAAAAAGAAGATCTTTCATTTCGCACCAACGTTTTATTTCGCGATGCCTTACAGCGTATAAGGGTTGAAAAACTGAAACTGGATACCAATTTTAATTCGAATGCAAAATTCAGGGTGGCAGGTTATGGCGCCGTTGGCATGATGGATGCCATGAGAAGAAAAATGTTGGATAGCTTTGGCCACGAAAGAAAGTTCCGCGTAATGGTAACGCAAAAAGATGAATTTATCAGAGAAGGCATGCCGCCAGATTCCATTAGTGAAATTCATATTTTTAAAGATGGCCCGGGGCCGGGTATTGTTAAAGTATTAAGCCGGGTAGATTCACTGCAGGATAGCATTGGAGTAAAAGAGCTTTCAGATAAATATGCACAAATATTAAAGGAAGAAAGAATTTCCATTCCCTATTCTATCACCAGCCGTAAAGTGCAATTGAGTGATGAGCCGTCAGGGCCAACTCTTTTTGAAAATGATAATGAAATAACCATTGGTTTTAATAAACCGGTCACTTACCGGGTAGTTATTTCAAACACAACCGCGTTTGTGTTACAAAAAATGTGGTCGCAAATACTGGTTTCATTCCTGCTGGTAGGATTGACGGTATTTTCGTTTACCCTGTTATTGCGTTACCTGGTGCAACAGCGAAAACTAACACAAATTAAGAATGATTTCATCAGTAATATAACCCATGAGCTGAGGACACCTATTGCTACGGTAAGCGTGGCGATTGAGGCTTTACGGAATTTTGATGCCCTGCATGATCCGGAAAAAACCAAAGAATACCTGGCTATTTCTTCAAACGAATTGCAACGCCTTTCGTTCCTGGTAGATAAAGTATTGAAATTGTCAATGTTTGAAAAGCACCAGGTTGAGCTGAAAGAAGAAACCATTGACCTGGCCGTGCTGGTGAAGGAGGTGGTTAACTCCATGAAATTGCAATTTGAAAAATACAAGGCCCAGGTCAATGTGCAACTGCATGGATACCGTTTTGACATTGAAGCCGATCGCCTGCATACAACCAGTGTACTATTCAATTTGCTTGATAATGCGCTAAAGTATAGTAAAGAAAATCCGTCAATACATGTTGAACTGAAAGATGAAACCGAGCGAATTCTATTGACTATAACAGATAATGGTATTGGCATTCCAGTTGAATTTCATAAAAAGATATTCGATAAATTTTTTCGCGTTCCGGCCGGCGATACCCACAATGTAAAAGGGTATGGATTGGGATTGAGCTATGTATCTTATGTAATTCAACGACATTACGGAAGCATTGAAGTAGAGAGCCAGCCGGGCATTGGTAGCCGTTTTATTATTAAACTTCCTGCAGCTCCATGAGCAAAACCAAAATTCTGTACGTAGAAGATGAGTTATTCCTGGGCAAAATTGTAAAAGAAAGCCTGGAGAGCCGGCATTTTGATGTTGTGATGGAAAGTGATGGCCTGAATGTACTTTCCGTTTTCAGGCAAATGAATCCTGATGTTTGTGTACTGGATGTTATGCTGCCCAATAAGGATGGTTTTACGATTGCCGGCGAGATCCGGGAGATCAATGCCATCGTTCCCATTATTTTCCTGACTGCAAAAACCCAAACCGATGACCTGGTGAAAGGTTTTTCCATTGGCGGCAATGACTACATCCGCAAGCCTTTTAGTATGGAGGAACTCATCGTTCGTATTGAAAATGCATTACGGTTTAAGGAGCAGGGTAGCAAAGGAGGAAACGGGAAGGACACATTGCAAATAGGCAAATATAACTTCCATATTACCCGGCAACTGTTATCGGGACTAAATGAAGAGCGAAAATTGTCGTTTCGCGAAAGTGAGTTGTTGAAATTATTATACGAGAACCGGGATAAGATCATCGATCGCAAAGACATTTTGAATTTGCTGTGGGGCAATGATTCGTTTTTTAACTCCCGTAACCTGGATGTTTATATCACCAGGTTGCGGAGTTATATCAGGGAAGATGCCCTGCTGGAAATAATTACCATCAAAGGGGTAGGGTACAGGTTTGTGGTAGGGTAAGCACATGCCTGTTAAAAAGAAATAGGGGTTAGGGGTCTTATTGCTTATTAACTTATGTGACTAATATGCCTTTACAGTTCTTATTTGCTGCGGTTTTTTCACTCTTTGTTGCAAGAACCACATGATGGTAAAGCTTGGAATAAAATCAAAACCGGGCAATATTTCTTCCACAAAGTTGAACAGTCCGCCAAAGGCGCCTTTCCAACCGCCAAAAGTCCGGTAAAAAACAAGCGCAGAAATAGGCGCCCAAATGATATCGCCAAATTCCCCAAATACGGGAATGGCGTAGGTTGCGTAACCGATGATATCCATCAGTACACAAAATACCAAAGAGGTTGTAGTTTGCTGTTTGTTCATTTACTGAATTTACGAAAATTAAGATGAAGAATAAGTCGCAGGAGTTGCGCGAATATTACCGGAAAATTGTTAAAATTTTCTTTAAGGCATCCATGTTGTTACACTAATAGCATTCTCTTTTTCAACACGGCTTCTATTTCTTCGAGCTTGAAGGGTTTTGAGATATAATCATTCATGCCGGCTTCAATACATTTTTCTTTATCGCCCTGCATGGCGTCGGCGGTAAGCGCTATAACCGGAATAAGGCTATAGGGTTCCGGCAACTGGCGAATGAGGCGGGTGGTTGTGAAGCCATCCATTTCGGGCATATTCACATCCATGAAAATAAGCTGCGGATCCTGTTGCTGTAATAATTCAAGCGCCTGTTTTCCGTTGGTAGCTTTAATAACGGCAAAACCCATTTTACCCAACACTTCTGTGATCAACATCATGTTAATGGGTTCATCTTCTACCACCATAACAGAGGCCGCATCGGCAATTTTTTCAATACTGGGAATGATGTTTATTTTTTCAGGCTGCTGAGTGCCGGTAGTAAACATGGCTGAAAGCAATGCATACAGCTCATATAATTTTACAGGTTTGGATAGAAAACTATGAATGCCCAGTTTTTCAGCCTGTCGCTGGAACATATTTTTTTCAATAGACGAGAGCATCAGAATGATCGCCTTTTCATAACCCTTTAATGATTTACGAATTTCCTGCACCAGTTGAATGCCGTCCATTTCAGGCATGTGGTGATCGGTGAGGATCAGGTCGAGCGGTTCGCCGTTCTTGTGTATGCGTTGCAAGATCGCCAATGCTTCGCGCCCGCTGGCGGCAGCTTCACTGGGAATGTTGAAATACCGGAAAATTTCCTCCATCAGCCAGCGATTGCTGGCATTGTCGTCAATGATCAATACTTTTTGTAATGGTGGCCGGTAAACAGCAGTTATTTGCGGTTCGCTGTTTACAATTTCAAGGGGTAACCGCAAGGTAAATGTACTTCCACGCCCGGCTTCGCTTTCAACGCTTAAATGGCCATCCATCAATTCGGTCAGGCTTTTTGAAATGGTTAATCCCAGGCCGGTACCGCCGTATTTACGGGTGGTAGATGAGTCGGCTTGTGTAAAGCTGTCGAATATCTTTAGCAATTTTCCTTTAGGAATGCCAATGCCCGTATCACGAACCGATAGATCTATATCAATAAACTTTTTACCGTCTTTGACATACATGCTGCTGGCCTTTTTAAGCGAGACGAATATCTCTCCTTTTTGCGTAAACTTTATCGCATTGCCCAACAGGTTTACAATAACCTGGCGTATGCGAACCGGGTCGCCACTAACGCGTGAAGGCAGCAGCGGATCGATATGGCAGATCATTTCCAGCTTTTTTTCAAAAGCCTTCACGGTTACGATATCGATTGTTTCTTCAACCAGTTCATCAATTCTGAAAGTAGTATTGTCAATATGCAGTTTGCCGGCTTCCAGTTTTGAGAAGTCGAGAATGTCATTGATGATATCTAACAATCCATACGCCGATTTCTTTACGTTTTCGAGGTAATCGCGTTGTGAATGTTGTAATGCGGTGGTGAGCACCAGGTCGGTAAAGCCAATGATCCCATTCATGGGTGTACGCAATTCGTGGCTCATATTGGCCATGAATTCGCTTTTGGCCTGGTTGGCCGATTCCGCCATGTCTTTAGCCATTACCAGCTCCTGCTCCATTTGTTTACGCTCAATGGCTGCAGCCAGGGTAGCGGCAAAAGATTGCAGAATGCTGAACTCTGTGATCGTCCATTCGCGTTCCTGGGTGCTGTCACTGAAAGCTACAAACCCCCAGAAATAATGCATGGTAAAAATAGGCAGCACGGCAGCCGTTTTTACACCTCGTTCATCGTAATAGGAACGCAACTCGGGGTCCTGGATGTTTTTAACATGACTGCAGAATATCTCCTCCTGTACCAGGGTTTTAAACAATTGAGATCTTATATCAATTTCTTTGTTTTGAAAATCGGGGGTGCGATAGATCAATTCATCGGTGGCGCTTTCCCATTGCCATAACCTGCTTGTGTACCATTTATCAGTCTTTACCAGATATTCATTTTTGTATACGTTGAGGCTATCGACCTGCATTTTCATGCCCAGCAGTTGAATTGCTTCCCCAATTGCCTGGTCGAGATTGTTATTACTGATGAGAAGATGGGTGGCTTCGGCTACTGCCTGCAGTAACTGATCTTTGCGGCGCAGGTTTTCTTCCACTTTTTTCAACGGGGTAATGTTGTGCACAAACCCTAATACGCCCCATACCTGACCTTCCGCATCTTTGAGCGGTACTTTTACCGTACTCATGGTATTTAACTGGCCATTCGCAAAATTCGGTTCTTCAGGTATATAAATTACTTTGCCCGACTTCACTACTTCATCATCATCGGCCCAAAAGCCGCGAATACCCCGTGCGATGTCGCCTTTAACGTATTCAACCGGAAAGCCTACTTCCAGGTCATTTTTGCCAATAATTTCCTTGGGTGTTCTGCGAAGTGAATCGGCGCAGGCCTGGTTGATCAATATGAACCGGTGTTCGGGATCTTTTATAAATATCCAGTCGGGGGTGGAGTTAATAATAGTGCGCAGCAGTTCTTCAGATTGTCTTACATCTGTTAAAAGCTGTTCCCGTTCCACTTCTGCCCGCTTTTGTTCTGTAACATTACGGGAGGTGGTAATGATCTTTATTACCTGGTTATTTTCTTTTACCGGCTTTAAAATACTTTCCAGCCAAATGTATTCATTGTGTTTTGTTCTGATGCGGTACCGTAAGGTGAGCGTATCAATTCTGCTTAAGGCAACGGCTTTATGCGGTTTAAACGCAGTGGCATCTTCAGGATGAACGAATTCGATGATGGAGCGGCCTTCCATTTCTTCGCGCAAATAACCCAGTGCCTTTTCTACAGAAGGCGATACGTATTGAAAAATGCCTTCAGGGCTGGTAACTGAAATAATATCTTCGGCATGTTCGGCCAGCAGGCGGAATTTCTGTTCGCTATTTTGCAAGGCCTGTTCTGCAATTACTTTCTCTGTAACATTTACACCTATACCCTGTATTTCCGAAACACCATCGTCATTTTGAAGGGCGATAAATTCCCAATCGGTCCATTGAAAATCACCGGAATCTTTGATCGATTTCTTTATCAACAGTTTGAATACCGTGCCCGGATTTAACCAGCATTGATCGGCCACTTCCTGACAACGATGCAGATCTTTAGGATGGATGGTCGTAAAAAAAGGAACGCCCAGCACTTCTTTTTCGATGTACCCGAAGGCTTTTAAAAACTGCGGATTGGCATAGGTAAAATTTCCATTGCGGTCTATGCGAATTACATAGTTTGTTTGTGAATTGAGTATGGAGGACAGGTATTTTTTTTCGCGCAGCAGGGCATTGCGGGCCATTTGTAAGGCTTCATAATTACGTTTGTTGCTGCGGAACAGAGGTTCAATAACCAATAAAATAAGACAGGCCAGGGCAACAATAAGCGAAATGAATTTACCGGTATTGATGTTGGCCGATTCTTCTAATTTATCGGTTACCACGCCAGTGTACCGTTGCACCACACCATTCATCAGGGGGAAATACTTTCTTTCACTGTACAACAATTGTTGTTTGTATAACGCGCCGTTGATGGCTAATAACTGGCTATCGGCCTGCGACACTTCCTGCGCTACTGCAACGATTCCTTTCAGGTGGGTTTGCGCATTGGTTAAGTCGCGGGTTATTTCGAGCAGTTCAGCTGTAACCGGTTCATCATGGACAACTTTTATCTTGTCGCGTAAAAACTGGTTACAAATAATAAATGTATCGGTGGAATGCTGCAATTGTTCGCGAAGGACGGCTTTCTCCGGTTCGGGCAGGTTGGGTTTGGTAAGAAGCAGTACATCCTTGGTAATGACCTGACTAAGTGTTTGCAATTGCCCGCTTACATTCACCAGTTTTACCATTTTTTCATTCTGTTTCGAGGACAGTTGAATCATGTAATAACCGAAGAAATTAAACAGGAGCACGGCAGCAAGCAGTACTACAGCAATTCTAACCAGTTTAAAGGGACTCTTCATTTATTTTAAGGATACTATACCTACCCGACTATAATAACTAATAAATATGGTTTGTATTGAATATCAACCCCTTTTTTTTACCATAAATAAGGGTAATCATTCAGAAGTTGACGGTTGTCATTCTGTTTGTCATCAGAAACAATAAGGTAAGGCAAAGGAAAATGGGGATAAGGAGGGTGGTTGACTACTAGTAATCAATCACCTGCTCTTCAATTTGCACCGGCAAGGGGCGAAACTCGTATTGCTGGTTGCGCAATTGCGGTTCAAACCCTGCTTCGGTTATAGCCTGTTGTATGCTTTTGTAGGTAAAACGGTGCGGCGCACCGGCTGCACTTACTACATTCTCTTCGAGCATGATACTGCCAAAGTCGTTGGCGCCGGATTGCAGACAAATTTGGGCGGTTTGCTTACCCACGGTGAGCCAGGATGCCTGAATGTTTTTAACATTGGGCAGCATGATACGGCTAATAGCGATCATGCGAATGTACTCATCGGGTGTGGTAAGGTTATGCACCCCGCGAATTTTGGTCAGCAGGGTATCTACATCCTGAAAGGTCCAGGGAATAAATGCCAGGAACCCTTTGGCTTCCGCTGGTTTTTTGGCTTGAACCTCCCTGATCTTAACCAGGTGTTCAAAGCGCTCCCTGAGTGTTTCCACATGCCCGAACATCATGGTGCCTGAGGTGGTGATGTTCAGCTTATGGGCCTCGTGCATAATATCGAGCCATTCCTGGGAGCCGCATTTCCCTTTTGAGATCAGGCGGCGAACCCGGTCAACCAGTATTTCAGCACCCGCGCCCGGTAGACTGTCCATACCGGCCTCTTTCAAAGCGCTCAATACTTCCCGGTGGGTCGATTTTTCTAATTTGGTGATATGGGCAACTTCAGGGGGCCCTAGTGTATGCAGCTTAATGGTGGGGTACAGCTGTTTTAGTTGCTTGAAAAGATCTACATAGAACTTTAAACCCAGCTCCGGGTGGTGACCACCCTGCAGCAATAATTGATCGCCGCCCCAGCGGATGGTTTCCTCAATTTTCTTTTTATAAGTGGCAATATCAGTAATGTAGGCGTCGGCATGGCCGGGAATGCGAAAAAAGTTACAGAACTTACAATTGGCAATACATACGTTGGTGGTATTCACGTTCCGGTCTATTTGCCAGGTAACCTTTCCATGAGGTACTTGCTTTTTGCGCAATTCGTTGGCTACAAACATCAGTTCTGTCAGGGGGGCATGCTCAAACAGGGTCATTCCTTCTTCAATGGTCAGCATGTCAAATTTCAGGGCTTTCGCATAGAGCTCATCCAACTGCATAGAAAAATTTATTGTTGCAACAAAAGTACTAAACGATCGGTTCAGAATGGTGCGTATTAATGATAAATAGGAGGGCATTTATATCCCTTTTCCTGTAATTCAGGATAACTAACGGGTTGTTTATGTGTTTTTATACCAATGGTTTACCGGTTTCGCATAAATATTTTATCTTACCTACTGCATTCAAACAACTGTAAATGCAATCCGAAAACCTGTATAGCCTGAAAAACCGGGAGATCAGGGATCCGATCCCGGGTTCATTTTTAATAAATGGCTTTTCCGGCCAACTGGCTAACCGGCTTCCGGATCATGCTACTTTTTTTAAACCTGCTCCCATGCGATTGCTGACCATACCCATGCTGCTGCTGTTTTTTTGTGTGACCATTGTTCAGGCACAGGAAGAATTTATTCCGGCACCTGCCAAATTGGTTACCCGCTTTCCATTCAGATTACTTACCGGAGGTATTATTACTGTTAAAGCACGCCTGAGCAGCCATCCCGATACCCTCACTTTCATCCTGGATACCGGCAGCGGAGGTATTTCGCTCGATTCAGCTACTGCAAGTTATTTAAAACTGGAACCTAAATTAAGCGACCGCACCATACGGGGCATTGCCGGGGTACGGCGGGTGTATTTCGCTTACAGGCAAACCCTTCACCTGCCCGACTTATCAGTAGAAAACCTTGATTTTCACATAAATGACTATGATGTTTTGACCAGCGCCTATGGCGAAAAGATCGATGGGATCATCGGGTTGAGCTTTTTATCAAGATATATTGTGGGCATTGATTACGACAGCCTTAAAATAGCTGTTTTTACAAAAGGGACCATAAAATACCCCCGGGGCGGCTTTTTGCTGAAACCCCTCATACAAACCATTCCCATAATGTCGGCCAACCTGAAAGATAACCGGCCACTGGCTTCCCGGTTTTATTTTGATACCGGCGCCGGCATGTGCCTGCTGCTGTCGGCCGACTTTGTAAGCGACAGCAATTTTATAAAACCCAAACGGAAATGGTATGCTACCCAGGCCGAGGGGCTGGGGGGTAAAGCGCCTATGAAACAAGGGGTTATAAAGCAATTACAGGTTGGTCCGTATAAGTTTAAAAATGTTCCCACCTATATATTCGACGATGAATACAATGTTACGGCTTATCCGGCCCTGGGCGGGTTAATAGGAAATGACCTGTTGCGCCGGTTCAACCTCATCATCAATTACGAACGAAAGGATATTTACATGATCCCCAACTCGCATTACAAAGAGGCTTTTGACTATTCGTATACCGGCCTGGGTATGTACGTGTTAGATGGCGAAATTCAGGTAGTTGATATAATGCCTGAATCACCTGCCGAGCAGGCCGGTTTTAAATCGGGCGATGTGATTATGGCCGTGGCAAATAATTTTAGTAATAATATACAAACGTATAAAAACCTGATGCAAACCCCGGGCGAAAGGCTCAAAATACTGGTTTTGCGAAAAGAGGGCCCCATTGTACTTACCATGAAAGTTAAAAACATCCTAACCGGACGTTAACGCCCTTTTATAAAGCTCTTTCAACCAAATACCCCAACTTGTCGTTAATTTGTAGCCCGCGAATGGGTCCCTACCTGTCAGGATCGCACCAACCTGTTGTACATTCAGCACCCAATGGCGAACCTCACAGGTCTGGCTTAATTAAAAAGCAATAACGGCATATGATACAATTTGAAAAATTCACGCTATCGAATGGTTTACGGGTTTTAGTACATGAAGATCACTCCACGCCCATGGCAGTATTAAATGTGATGTACGATGTGGGTGCAAAAGATGAAGATCCCAATAAAACTGGTTTTGCCCATTTGTTCGAACACCTGATGTTTGGCGGTTCGCGCAATATAGAAGATTTTGAAACGCCCTTGCAAATGGCCGGCGGTGAAAACAATGCCTACACCAGTAATGATGTAACCAATTATTATATTCAATTACCGGCCGAAAACCTGGAAACAGCGTTCTGGCTGGAAAGCGACCGCATGTTGTCGCTGGCATTCAGTGAAAAAAGCCTTGAAGTACAGCGTAAGGTGGTTATAGAAGAATTTAAAGAACACTACATCAATAAACCATACGGCGACGTATGGTTTAAGTTGCGGGAAATGGCCTATAAACAACACCCGTACCGCTGGTTGACTATTGGTAAAGAATTATCGCACATTGAAAATGCCAGTCTGCAGGATGTAAAAAACTTCTTCTGGAAACATTACCGCCCCCAGAATGCGATACTGGTTATTGGCGGGCATGTTAAAACAGAACAGGTACGGCAACTGGCTGAAAAATGGTTTGGCGACATTCCTTCGGGCGACAAATACATTCGCAACATCCCTGAGGAACCTGCGCAAGGCGAAGCCCGCTTTATGGAAGCAAAAGCCGGTGTGCCGTTAGATGCATTGTATAAAGTGTGGCATATGGATAACCGTCTCGATCATGGTTATTACGTAGCCGACCTTATTACCGAGGTGATGGGCGGCGGCGGTTCTTCCCGGTTGTACCAGCGACTGGTAAAGGAAAAACAATTATTCAGCCAGATAGAATGCTATCATTTTGGTACGGTTGATAAAGGTTTGCTTGCTGTAGAGGGAAAACTGGTGAAAGGCATAAAAATGGAAGATGCAGAAAAAGCCATCAACGAAGAGCTGGAAAAACTGAAACAGGATGGCATCAGTGAAAAAGAGCTTACCAAAATAAAGAACAAAACGGAAGCGACCCTGGCATTTGAGGATATGAGTGTGCTTACCCGGGCCAATAACCTGGCATTTTATGAATTACTGGGCGATGCAAGTATGTTTAATTCCGACAGAGACAAATATTTCTCCGTAACCGGTGATGATATTTTGAAGTACAGCCAAAAAATATTCAACCCCAATAACAGTAGTACGCTTAGATACTATAGTGAGAATTAATTGAAGAATAAAAGACGATTAAAAAGAAGATATGCTTAACAGAACTATCGCTCCTCCAATAATAGATCCGGTTGCATTTGACATACAATTACCGGCCTATCAAAAATATACGCTGGCCAACGGTGTTGAAGTTTTTGCCGTTGACATGGGTACCGAAGATACCATGATGGTGAACTGGGTATTTTATGCCGGTAACTGGTTTGAAGATAAAAAGGCCATTGCCTCTGCTACCAATTATCTGCTGAAGAACGGCACCAGTAAACGTAATGCATTCGAAATAAACGAACATTTTGAATATTATGGGTCTCATTTGAACCGCGCCTGTTACAACGAAACTGCTGAAATAGTGCTGCATTCATTGAGTAAACATATCAATGAACTATTACCGGTGGTGGCAGAAATGATCCAGGACGCTACCTTTCCCCAGGAAGAACTGAACATTTACAAACAAAACGCGCAACAGCGGTTAAAGGTGAACCTGCAGAAAGGAGAATTTGTGGCCGGGCGGTTGATCGACGCTTATTTATTCGGCGAAAATCACCCTTACGGTAAATACCTGAACCTGGAAGATTATGCGGGGGTTCAGCGCGAAGACCTGGTAAATTTTTATAACAACTATTACAAGCAGGGCCGGTGCGTGATCTTTGTTGCCGGCAAATTGCCGAAGGACATCATCGGTTCGCTGGAAAAGCATTTTGGGCAGTTGCCATTAAAACCGCGTACCGGCGTCGACGAAATCATAAAACATCCTTTACAGCCGGCAATGCAGAAAAAGTACGAAATATTGAATGATCCCGATGGCGTACAGTCTGCCATTCGCATTGCCCGACCTTTCCCCAACCGGCTGCACCCCGATTTTCAGAAAGTGATGGTGTTGAATAATGTGTATGGTGGCTTTTTCGGGTCCCGGTTAATGGGCAATATTCGGGAAGACAAAGGCTATACGTATGGTATTTACAGTTACCTGCTAAATTTTACCAGTGAAAGCGGCTGGCTGATAAGTACCGAAGCCGGTCGCGACGTTACCGCGGATACCATCAAGGAAATATATTTCGAAATGGAGCAGTTGCGCGATGAGCTGGTAGATGATGAAGAATTGATGATGACGCGTAATTCCATGATCGGCAGCATCCTGGGCGACCTGGATGGACCATTTCAGGTAATAGGCCGCTGGAAAAACATGATCCTGAACAATGTAGATGAAAATTATTTCAAGCGCAGTGTAGAGATCATTAAAACCATAACGGCCAAAGAGCTGCAGGAACTGGCCAATAAGTACCTGGTGCCAGAGGCGTTTTATGAACTGGTGGTCATTTAAGTAAAGAATAACAACAAGAATATCGTACCCGTGCCACGGTTTCAAACCGTGACACGGGTAATTTTTTGATATTCCAGCCGACATATGTATAACTAAACCACTATTGTTATGAATTTAATCATGCGTATCATTGTCACCTCCATTGTTGCATTCGGGTTATCGTATATTTTAAGCGGGGTACATTTTGATACGTTTACATCGGCGATTGTGCTGGCGATCGTACTGGCCATTTTAAATGCCATTGTAAAACCAATCCTCATTTTTGTCACCCTTCCCATTACCGTGGTAACATTAGGTCTTTTCTTATTTGTGATCAATGCCCTGATCATTTTACTGGCCGATTATTTAATTGGGGATTTTCGCGTAGATGGGTTTTGGTGGGCCCTGTTATTTAGCCTGCTGCTGTCAATTGTTACTTCGGTATTATATAAAGAAAAAAGAGAAGAAAAAGAATAGAACCCATCCGCTATGGATATTTGAATTGCCTAACTTCATGGTACACTTTTTTATTCCCATACTGTATGCACTTCGATAGCAAAGATTTGACGCATGACCAACTGGTTCATTTTTACAAGAGCCTGTTATTGCCCAGGATGATCGAAGAGAAGATGCTGGTTTTGTTGCGGCAAGGCAAGATCTCAAAGTGGTTTAGTGGCATTGGACAGGAAGCCATTTCGGTAGGTGTTACCCTGGCACTGGAAGAAGATGAGTGGATATTGCCCCTGCATCGCAACCTGGGCGTATTTACCAGCCGGCATATGCCGTTGCACAAATTATTGATGCAATGGCAGGGCAATCAGAGCGGGTACAGCAAAGGGCGCGAACGCAGCTTTCATTTCGGAAATGCACAGCATTTTATATGCGGCATGATCTCGCACCTGGGTCCTCAGTTAGGCATAGCAGATGGTATTGCCCTGGCGAATAAACTTCGAAAAGAAAATAAAGTAGTGGTTGTTTTTACCGGAGAAGGCGGTACCAGTGAAGGCGATTTTCATGAAGCATTGAATGTGGCTGCCGTGTGGGACCTGCCGGTAATATTTATAATTGAAAACAATGGTTACGCACTAAGCACGCCTGTGCATGAACAATACCGTTGCGAGGCGCTGGTAGAAAAAGCCCGGGGATATGGCATTGACGGGGTGAAGATTGACGGCAATAATTTACTCGGCATATACGACACCATTAAAGGAGTAAGGCAATATTGTATCGAAAACCAGAAGCCTTACCTTATTGAATGCGCTACTTTCCGCATGCGCGGTCACGAAGAAGCCAGCGGTACAAAATATGTTCCGCCCTATTTATTCGAAGTGTGGGAAATGAAAGACCCCATTAAAAACTTTGAGCAGTTTTTATATTCGAAGCAGGTTCTTACCAAAGAGTCGGTAGACGCCATTCACCAGGATTTGAAAGAATACATTGATGTGGAATGTTCAATAGGGTTTAATGCCAAACCCATGTATGTTGATACGGGAAGAGAAGTGTTGGATGTGTATGCAGAAAAGAAGTCGGAAGTAGGAAGTCAGAAGTCAGAAGATTCCGCAATGCAGAGCTCCTCAGTATACTTTTCACAACCTCCAAAGCAACAGTCTGACACGGTCTCACACCACCGTTTTATTGATGCCATTAAACAAGGATTGCATCAGAGTATGCAACAGCATACCGACCTTATTTTAATGGGACAGGATATTGCAGAATACGGCGGCGTTTTTAAAATTACAGAAGGATTTGTAGAAGAGTTTGGCAAAGAGCGGGTGCGCAACACGCCGTTATGCGAAAGCGCCATTCTCGGCGCCTCCCTGGGATTGAGCCTGCAAGGCTTTAGAAGCATGATAGAAATGCAATTTGCCGATTTTGTTACCATGGGTTTTAACCAGATCGTAAATAACCTGGCAAAGATGCATTATCGCTGGGGGCAACCGGCCAACGTGGTCATACGCATGCCTACGGGCGCGGGGGTAGGGGCCGGGCCTTTTCATTCGCAAAGTAATGAAGCCTGGTTTGTGCATACACCGGGATTAAAAGTGGTATATCCATCAACCCCCGCCGATGCAAAAGGACTGCTGATTGCCGCCATCAATGACCCCAACCCGGTGTTATTTTTTGAACATAAGGCGCTATACAGAAGCGTTAGCGGTAAGGTGCCCGATGCCTATTATGAAACGGAGATTGGCAAAGCCAGGCATGTGCAGTCGGGCGATGACATGAGCATTATAACCTATGGATTGGGTGTAATATGGGCCGAAGATTTTGCAGCAGCACATCCCGAGATCTCAATTGATATTCTTGACTTGCGCACCTTGTTGCCGCTCGATTACGAAGCCATCAGGGCAGCCGTTAACAGAACGGGGCGGGTAATGGTATTACATGAGGATACCCTTACGGGTGGTATTGGCGGTGAAGTAGCCGCATGGATCGGTGAACATTGTTTTGAGAAACTCGATGCCCCGGTGCTGCGCTGCGCTTCACTGGATACGCCTGTACCATTCAATATTGAACTGGAGCATAATTTCCTGGCAAAAGCGAGATTGCACGAAACAGTGGTAAAGTTGCTAAGCTATTAATATCAAACAGGTTGTAGAGGGTTAAGGATCAGGAGGCTAGGATTTACACCGCTTTCAATATTCGGACTGAATTTGTATCTTTAATCGCCCCTGATGAAAATAATAACCTTGGTCGTAATATGCGCATATTTCTTTTTCTGATCCTTGCTGTTACAGGCACTCTTGTCCTTCATGCACAATCACTTCAAAAAGGGGTGATCGATGCCTACCTGGTTAGCCGCATGGTAGAAAAATTCCACATTCAACCCCGGCCATTAGATGATGAAAGGTCCGATGCCATATTCCGCGATCTAATGCTCGAACTGGACGAGCAACGCATTTTCTTTACGCAGGACGATATGAAAAAATTACTGGCCTATCGCCTGCAACTCGATGATGAGATAAAAGGTAAAAAATCGGGGTTTCTGCAATTGTTGGTTACCACCTACAAACAGCGAATGTTGCAGGCCGATACCATGCTGGATAACATTTGTAAAACGCCTTTTAATTTCTCTCTGAAAGAAAAGTATACAACAGCAGAAGATACTACCTACCCAGCCAGCATAACAGCCATGCATGCCAAAATGTATAAGATGGTAAAGCTGATGGTGATGAACAGCATTCTGGAATATGCCGATCTGGTCAATTCCACAAAGCCGCCTTCAAAGAAATTAATAGACAGCCTGGAGCCCGGGTTAAGAAAAAAGGCCCATACAACCATTAAGCGATCGGTAAAAAGATTATTACAAAGTCCGCAGGGACTTGAATTTATTATTGGCAACATGTATTGCCAGGCGTTGGCCGCAACCTACGACCCGCACACTGCCTATTTTTCTTCTGATGCCAAAGAGAATTTTGAAAGCAACCTCGGTAAAAAGCCGCTGGAATATGGACTTACATTTAGTAAAGATGAAGAAGGCCATGCACAGGTCGATTACCTGAAGCCGGGCAGTTCTGCCTATCAAAGCGGGCGGTTAAATCAGGGCGATAAGATACAATCCATACAATGGGAGAAGAAAGAGCCGATAGATGTAGCAGATGCCGAAGTAGAAGAAATTGAACATGTGCTGTCTGCATCAGGAGGCAACACGGTTAATATTACAGTAAAAAAAGCCGATGGCACAACACGCCAGGTGGCATTGCATAAAGAGCGGGTAGAAGTAGAAGAAGAGGAGGATGACAATAAAGTGAAAAGCTTTATTCTGCAGGGCGATCGCAAAGTGGGTTATATTTCCTTACCAGCCTTTTATTCCGATTGGGAAGGTGCACAGGGCATTAATGGTTGCGCCAATGATGTAGCCAAAGAAATTATTAAACTAAAAAAGGAAAATATTGAAGGACTGTTGATCGATTTGCGATATAACGGTGGTGGTTCTATGCAGGAAGCCATTGAATTATCAGGCATTTTTATTGATGCAGGTCCCGTTGGGCAGGTTAAAACAAAAGACCCCAAGGCGCAAACCTTGAAAGACGTAGTGCGGGGAACCATTTATGATGGCCCCTTGCTGTTACTGGTAAACGGGTTCAGTGCATCTGCATCAGAGATGGTGGCGGCAGTGATGCAGGATTATAACCGCGCATTAATTGTGGGTTCGCCTACGTATGGAAAAGCAACTGTACAGGTCGTTTTGCCTATGGATACAACTGTTAATCTGGAAACCTATAATGGGAAAAGCGTTGCCACCAGTTATATAAAACTAACTATCTCCAAACTGTTCCGAATAAATGGCACCACCGCACAGGCGCATGGAGTAAAACCAGATATTATATTGCCCGATCTTACAGATGCAGTTCCGGAAAGAGAAGTCAATGAAAAATATGTGCTGCCTGCAACAGTTATAGAAGCCAATAAGTATTATAAGCCATTGTCGCCATTACCGGTGGCGGCAGCGGAAAGCGTAGCAAAAAGAGAAATGGCATCTTCGCCCTATTTTAAATATGTGCAGCAATATATTGACCAGGCAAAAGCGCCGAAGGTGCGAAAAGATTTTTCCCTGTTTATAGAAGAAGCGTGGCAGGAAAAAAAGAAGAAAGAACTGCAGGCCGCTTCGCTGAAAGCGCCGGAGGAAACAGAAAAGCCTATTTATACAGTAATAAATCCTGCGGTTCAAAAACAACGGGAACATGATAGCGAATTGAATGACGAATGGAAAGAGAACCTGTTATCAGATGCCTATGTTAAAATAGCATTCCAGTTGGTAGGAGCTATGAAGAAGTAACCCAAAAACCCTTAATACTAGCCAAAACAGTCAGCTATGAAACAAAAAAAACGAAATCTTTTTATCCTGTTCATTTCACTCATAAGTATTACCATAACTTCGCGGGGACAGGCCATTGAAAATCCCGGTGCATATATGACCGCCATTTACCAGGCTCGTACCGAAATGGATGCCAAGTATATGCAATACCTCAGTGCAGCGGCACATGGCCGCAGGGCGCGTAAGGTTGAAAAGCTGCGTGGAGAAGTGTTGGAAAGTATAAACCAAACCAAATACAAAACAACCGATCTGCCCAAATACAAAGGCGATAATACATTGCGCCAGGGGAGTATAGATTACATCACGTTGTGTTACCGCGTTTTCAATGAAGATTACAAAAAGATAATAGATATGGAAGAGCTGGCAGAGCAATCGTTTGATGGCATGTCGGCTTATTTGTTATTACAGGAAAAAGTAACAGAAAGGCTAACAGAAGCTTCTGACAAGTTGCAGAAAATATCGAAAGAGTTTGCGGCGAAGTATAATGTGAAACTCGATGAATCAGAAAGCGCGCTGGGCTCCAAGTTGGATGTGGCTGGGAAGCTGAATGATTACTCAAATGAGCTGTTCCTTATTTTCTTCAAATGCAACTGGATGGATCAGGAAATGGTGACCGCCATGAACAACAAAAAAGTGAATGATGTGGAGCAATCGCGCAGTTCTTTATTGCGCTTTGCCAATGAAGGATTAAAAGGCGTGGATACCCTGAAATCATTTAATGGCGATCCATCGCTGGCCAATGCCTGCCGCGAGGTATTGAAGTATTATAAAAAAATGGCGGAGACCGATGTTCCCAAACTCACTGATTTTTATTTGAAGGAAGAAGCATTTACAAAAGCCAAAAAAGCCTTTGAAGCAAAAGGCAGCCGTTCACAGGCGGAAGTCGATACTTATAACAAAGCTGTTAATGACTACAATGAATCAATAAATAACTTCAACAAAACCAATAATGCGATAAACAAGGAACGATCACAGGTAATAAATACCTGGGAGGCGGCGCAAAAGAAATTTCAGGATGTGAATATGCCGTATTACAAGAGGTAGATAACTCATTGAAAGGACCTGTGAGGTGGGCTTCGGCTTGCTGATAATTCAAACAAATGCTGCCTACCTGACAGGTCGTTCTTACTTCTTCTTCGGTCCTTGGGGAATTATGATCAGCAATTCAGAAAAAGGAAGCACCCATATTTTATTGTCCGGTTCAAAACCTTTTTGTTGTAGCCATTTACCAAAACTCGGCTCCTCCGGTTTTGGAAAAGTGTATGTTGAATTAAAATTTACAGCCAGAGACTTTCGTACAAAATTATAATTCACCACCCAATCCCCATAAGTCAACCACATTGTTTGGGTTGTGAGTGGTAACATAGGATTGGCTTTCGTGTTCTGCCAGGTTCTGTCTATTACAGCATTGGCTATACTAGGCCGGGTTTGATTGTAATCAATTTTCTTTACCCCTTGTTTACCTAATGTTTACCTTTCGCTTACCCCTTGCTTACCTAAAGTATACCTGGTGTATACCTCTTGCTTACCTAAAGTATACCTGGTGGTCGTATTTTCTTTATACCTCTCTTATCTTTCCTTTACCTTTTTCTTGCCTAAATGGTAAACAAAAGGTAAATCAGGTATAGAGGAAAGATAACACGGGGGGTAAAGAAAGGTAAAGAATGGGTAAGGAACCTGGCCAGGTCTGCTTCGGGACTGAGCAAAGACAGAGCTTACCCTTCTTCGCAAATTCTTCGCAAGTTGTTCGCAAATTTGCGAAGAAGCCTTAGAGAAGTCTCGAAGGAGTTGCGAAGAATTTGCGAACAAAGATGCACTAGAGCACAGCGCAAAATACAGCGCTATACCTCGGACCAGCCCAGCCTTGCCAATAAGCGAATAAGCATTAACTCAGATGAATAAACTATTGTACCTAACCAGGTGTTAAATTGTATTTATAAGCTTGTGAGCATATCAGATACACTATAGCGTTATAGAAAATTTTAGCAATGCGGAAATAGGTAAACCATTGAATCGGCAAAGACCGCGGAATGATGCGGGTTCTATATCGATATAGATTTTATTTTAAAATGAAGGTCCACGGATGCCTTCAAGAAATAGACAGTATAGTCCCAATTTGGCTATTGTAGCAGTTCTTTAAAACGTTTGTCATAATTATAATTAGCATGAGGAAATACGAACCCTTACGGCGATGAACTCAAAAGGGTAGAATTCTTCCAGCTTCATTCTTCCGATCTCCGAACTCATCTCACTCCCCCGGCTGATACTTCCTCTCCGCATTCCTCAAAACATCCTCCTTATAAAACAACACCTCCTTAAAAATGCCTTTCGTATACATCTCTGCCTGATCCCCAAAATGTTTCGATGCAGGATCACCGCTCTGGCCACCTGCCAGTAATGATTTCGCTTTTATCTTCTTTCCAAACTCCACCGCGCAAATAAAACTGTTACCATTGTAGCCATACCTTTTTTGCGTGCCATTCATGTATGTGCTTACATACGAGGGTAAACAACCATAGGTAGATGCCACCATGCCTACGGGCAGGCTCGGCTTGTTATCGTCATACGTTTCCTGCAACCCGCCTGTCAATCGCTGATAGCGGTTGATGGTTCCCCAGGCCGTTTTCCAGGTGCCGAACTTGGCGGTTAATTCATTCACTACCGCCAACAATGCGCTCGTTATTTCGGTTGTTGCGGCCGTTCGCGCATATTCGTTTACCCGGGTTACGTAATCCACTTCTTTACCATTGATGCGCACCCTGTTTATCGGGCGCCGTAATTTTTCTATCCACTCAATAGCCAGCGTGGTGGCAATGGACGATTCGCCGGCTTTCAGGTCCCAACTTTTTAATATACTAACCGGTTCGGACAATTTATTATAAACAGAATCAGTTTTTGATAGCTCATTTTCATACCGACTTACCAATGCCGGTACCAGCTTTTCAAACGCTGCCAAATACGTGTTATAACCTGCTGCTATCATACTGTCGATGGTGAACTTATTCGCTTTCTCCATCAGTCGCGCAGCCAGTATACCACGAAAATTATCGGGCTCTGTAGCCATGTACGTTGGGTATTGCTCCTTTTTCGGACTGCTACTGCCTGCTGCCGTGAATGGCGTTGAGTTGCAGTTCTGTATAAAGCCGCTTGCCGGGTTATACAAATGAATGGTTTCTTCCAGGGTGTGCAGCCCTTTCCAGTTGGTGGCTGCTATGCTACCATCAACGGGTTCGTTCCAGTTAAATGTTGTATCCCGACGCGCAATTAAGTTGCCATGCCAGTAAGCGATATTGCCTTTGTCATCGGCATACACCGTATTGTTCGATCCGTTCGATAACAACTCCATATTTTTTTTGAACGCTTCAAACCCGTTTGCTTTGGTGCGTTGGTACGATTGTATCAAGGCACTCATAGAGCGATTAACCGCTTTTACACTCAACCATTTCCCATCGCGACTGCCCATGATTGGCCCATGTTGCGTATACCAGGTGTTAAGGGTTTTTGTTTTAGTTTGATCGCCTTCTTTGTAACGCAAGGTTACCACACGTTGCTGCAATGGCAATTCCTTTTTATTAAATTCGTAGAAGAGCTTGCCGCCTTTCTTTATGATCTTTTCTGCATACAGATCGGCAACATCTGAATAACCGGAAGTATGCATCCAGCCACAATGCTCATTAAACCCCTGGTAAACGAAGAACTGCCCCCAGGTAACTGCCCCATATGCATTTAAACCTTCTTCACTGATCACATGCACCTCGGGCCGGAAATAAAACGTTACATGTGGATTGATATACAAAATGGCATTGCCCGATGCCGTACGCGAAGGAGCCAGTGCAAATCCATTGGAACCGGTTGCTATTTCATCTTCTATTTTTTGGGTTAGAACCGTAGACCTGGGATCACCGGAATAGAAATTCTTTAATTCGTCAATCGTTAATCCGCCCGATTTTATGGCGGCAATACTGCCGTCTGTCCACATGAGTTGGAACCAGGGCTCAAAGCGATTCAGCAAGGCTGGCTTTACAGTCGGGTTCTTATACAGGTAATAATTAATGCCATCGGCATAGGCTTGCAGAAGTTTCTTCAACCAGGCCGGACTGTTCCTATAATCTTCCTGCGCACCGGCTGAGTCAATCAGTAGGCGGGTATATAGATCGGTGTACAGGTTTTTTTCTCCATATACTTCTGCGCTTCTGCCAAGGATATCAATGTAATTTCCTTCTACTCTTTTGAAGTCATCTTCACATTGCGCATAGAGCAATCCGAATGCGCAATCGGCGTCGGTTTTGCCATATATATGCGGAATGCCCCATTTGTCACGGATAATGGTTACTCGTTTTGCCTGTTGCTGCCAGCGCGTAATTTCTTCGCGGGAAAAATTTTGCGCCAGCAATTGCAGCGGCAGAAGTAGGAATAGGATGAGCTTCATTCTTTAAAGTTATTGAAAAAGGCAACGAGGCTACGAGGGAAAACAGCTGCACGCGGCAAGCTTCACTTCCCTGTCTTTGCCGGTCCAAACAATGCAATCCCGCTTCTAACCCCCGTGTGCTTACTATTATCAACAACCAGCTGTCCATTTACCAATACAAAATGAAAGCCGGTAGAATACTGGTGCGGTTGTTCAAACGTAGCATGATCGCTTACGATTTTATCATCAAAAATCACAATGTCTGCTGCCATGCCTTCCTTTAATAAACCGCGATCTTTCAATTGAAATTTTTGCGCAGCCAGTGAGGTCATACGGCGGATGGCTTCTTCCAGCGTGATCACCTTTTCTTCCCGCACATACTTTCCCAACACCCGGGCATTGGTGCCATAACCGCGCGGATGTGGCATGCCTTTCCCTGGAACGGGAACACCGGCATCGGCGCCAGTCATGCAAAAGGGATAGCGCATAATGTATTTAACATCTTCTTCATTCATGCTATGATATACCATTTGGGCGCCGCCTTTTTCAACCATATCCATAATAGTTTCCGCTTCATACGGGGCTTTCGATTTGCGACCCATTAGCTTATTGATATCTGTAATGCTTTTGCCGTTATAACTACTGTCGGCCGAATAACTGGCCACTACACAATAACTGTAATTTTTGAATTTGTATTTACCCAGCTGGTCCAGCATTTCTTTTTTGATCTGCGCTCTGATGACAGGGTCATGCAATCGCATTTTCAATGAATCGTTGCCACCGGCAAATGCCCAATCGGGCATCCGCACACCCAAATTGGTGCTGCTGGCGGTATAGGGGTACTGATCTATTGTTACATCCCAGCCTTCCTGCCGGGCTTGCTGTACCAATCCTAACGTGATATTGCTGGTACCCCAGTTGGCTTTGCCGCCTATTTTAAAATGCGAAACCTGTACCGGTATATTAGCGGCTTTTCCAATGTCGATTGCTTCATTGATGGCTTCTACTGCCTTGCTTTCTTCATTGCGAATATGCGATGCGTATACGCCGTTGTATCGGGCGGCTATCTTTGCCAATCCAACCACTTCTTCTGTATTGGCAAATGTGCCGGGAATGTAAATAAGACCGGTGCTGATACCTACGGCGCCTTCTTTCATCGCTTCTTCCACCAGCCTTTCCATCTTCTGTTGTTCTTCTGCTGTCGGCAGCCGGTTATCTCGTTCCATTACTTTTTCGCGCACGGTATTGTGACCTACCAGGGATGCGATATTGATAGATGGATGCAGGCTGTCGATTCGATAGAAAAAGTTTTTTAAGTTATTGGAAGATCCGCCGCAGTTACCGGTGATGACGGTGGTAACGCCATCATAAATATAATTATCGGCAGTTGGCCACGAAAAAATACCCGATTCTACGTGCCCATGCACATCAATAAATCCTGGTGCAATGATCATTTTATTGGCATCGATAATTTTGGTGGCTGTATAGTTAGATAGCCTACCTACCGCCAGAATTTTTCCTTCTTTCACGGCTACATCTCCATAAAACCAGGAGTTACCGGTGCCATCGATGATGCGGCCATTTCGAATGAGTATATCGCAGGAAGTTTGTCCAACGCAGTTTACACAGACAAACAGGATAATTGCAGTAATAATTTTTCTCATAGATGGTTTTAAAATTACTTAACCATTTTCAATTAGTTGGGTGCGTTTTTATGCGGGCAGACCAGCAAAACATATCAAAAAAAGGATGTTGTGTTGAGAAAATTCCACAGGAAACCAGCGCCTAACGACATTCTGGCGGTAGGCTGGAATGATTATTTAAGCTATTATTAAAAGAATAGTCTTATGAATCCTCCATCCAGATAGTTATCGGGATGGTAAGATGCATCTGGCTAAAAAACAATTAAATAATATCTGATGAAAAAGACTAATTTTTTTTACCACCTGCTGATCGTGCTGGGGTTGTGCGGTTTAATGTTTTGTGGAGAAGGAGGAAACAATACAGGTGCGCAGGGTAATGATTCAACCGGGACCAGTAACGATTCAACCAATGCGGCGCATCATGTTGATCCGGCCAACGCTTATCCGCAGCCCCCTGTAACTGGTTCTGATCAGGATAGTAGCCATGTTAAGGATACTGCTAACAGACCAGGATACTAAGGCATAATGTGATAATTTGCTAATGTGATAATTTGATAATGAAATACAGAAATACAAATACAGAGAACAGATAAAGAATTGATTTTTGCTTCAAGGTTGGTTCATAAAAAAGAAGGAGCCGTTTTAAAGCCCCTTTTTTTTTATTGTTGAAATAAGTGATTAGCCAAGCGATTTCAGCCATTTAACCAGATCGTCTCTGGTTTTGCCTGTTTTTTCCTGCATACGGCCCAGCCATTCTTCATCTTTTCCTTCTTCATATTTAACATCATCATCTGTAAGATTTCCAAAGGCTTGCTTGATCTTTCCTTTCCACTTATTCCAGTTGCCTTTAATTTCTAATTTATCCATAACTGTTGTTTATCCTAACAGTTAAAAATCTTGTGCCAGTGGTTAGTCTGTAGTGGCCCCTTTTTCGCCAATAAACCATTGTTCTTTATTCCTGAACAATACATTGAAGGTGGTTAACGAACCATAAATGCGTGTTATATATTGTTGCATGTTCACTTTATCTTCATCGCTTAATTGCTTGTGCGCATTTATCTGTTGTTCAAGCACCCGAAGCCGGTCGCGCAGCATTACTATTTTATGAAAGAACACATCAATAGGAATGTCTTTTCCCTTCTGGGTTTTATCGGCCGGTTGCAATACCATAAGTCCGCCTTTCCAGCGATCGCCCAGGGGAACTAATTCTGAAAAACCGCCCCACAGGCGAAGTATTTTCAGCAGCGATTTTTCTACATCGCTGTGTGTTTCTATTTCTTCCGTAACATTTTCCGGAATGATCTCTTCCAAATGGCTGTCGTTTTTAT
The DNA here is from genome assembly GCA_966212235.1 of uncultured Niastella sp. Lineage (GTDB taxonomy): Bacteria > Bacteroidota > Bacteroidia > Chitinophagales > Chitinophagaceae > Niastella. The sequence continues at coordinate 114,869 of CBIHPP010000007.1, forward strand.
CAATCTCTTTAATGCCATGGTGAATAAAAGAGATGAGGTACGTTGCGTACCTGATACCCACAATAACACCGGGGCCATGTTGCCGGTGTTGTAAACGGGTTCCTATGCCGAGGTTAAGTTGATCCATATTGCAATTTACAAATAGGGCGTGAAAATTTATTTAATTTTCAGGTGAGGCACTTTGCGCTTATTGAAATATAACAATACATCAGTTATTTTCCCATTGACGTCACGCTCAAACTCCAGCTGTGAATTAACTCGTTTCGTAAAAAAGAAGTCTTTCTTTTCTTCAAAATACTCGTAAGGACTTCCATTGTTAAATACTGCCTGCAGGTGATCGCCCTTTACTGTAACATCAATAATAAAGCTTACGGTGCTATCCATTTTATACGTGCCGGTATATTGTGGTAAACTGGCAGATTTCGATTTAATGGCCACTCTTGGAATATAGTATACTGTACTGCTGCCATCAAAGATTTGCAGGAAAGCAAGATCAACAAAGTTCAGTTCGGTTTCCGGATTATCATTGATGCTATAATCGTTACTTAATGCAATAATGCAGCTGTTGTCGCTCACTCCTCTGGTAAACAGGGTGCAGAAACCCATGATGCCACCTTTATGGCCAACCAGTTTTCTTTTGGGCTCTTCTCTTATAAACCAGCCATAACCATAGTCGCCCTGGTAAATTGTATATGCTTCCTGTTGTGATTTCTGGCTAATAATGCTATTCTCCATTAATGCTTTGTGAAACCGGAATAGGTCACCTGCCGTTGTATAAATGCCGCCGGCTGCATAGGCAGCGCTGGAGTCTGCAATTCGCGATCTAATATGAACACTATCTTTCAACATATCATAGCCAACCGTTTTATAGGGCGATTGCAAATTCTTGAAATCAAATCCGGAATGTGCCATGCCGGCCTTATTGAAAATGATCTCACGCACATTTTGTTCATACGGTTTGCCGGTAATTTTTTCAATGAGGTAACCCAGGATAAAATAATTGGAATTGCTGTAGTTGTATTCTGAATTGGGTTCAAAATCAAGTGGTTCATCTTTTATGAATTTCCAAAAATCTTTTTGTGTGTATGGTTTATATGCCAGTTCTTCAAAAAATTTATCCTGGTTACTGTATTCAATAATGCCTGAGGTGTGCGTTAGCAGGTTTTTGATGGTGATTTTACTGCCATATTTATATTCAGGAAAATATTTGCTAACATTATCGGTTAATTTTAATTGACCGTGTTCCTGTAAATACAAAATAACAACTGCAGTAAATGGTTTGGTAACAGAGGCAATGCGGAAAATGGAATTGGTATCGTGCGGAATGCGGTTCTCAAAATCGCGCCAGCCATAACCCTTTGCTAATAATATACTATCGTTGCGGGCGGCCAGTACAACCCCGTTAAAGAGTTTGGCTTTGTAGGCAGCATCCATATATTCTTCCAGCTTCTCAGCGGTGGTTTGTGCGCACAGTACATGTGTTAATAAAAGGGCAGACGCCAACAGGTAAAAAGGTTTCATGGTAAGAATAAGTTTATTGTAAGAAACCTATTCTTTCGGGAGTAACCTTTTGCGGTCAGGTTAAATAAAACTTAAAGCATGAAACTTGATGTACACAGTTATGTTTTCATAAATATGTGTTATGGGTAAACGAAGCGGCGTGCTTACTTCCTATAAAATTCATACGGTGTAAACTCCACAAAATCGGCGACCGTAACAGTTACTGATTTCACTTTTCCATTGGCTGTAGTAAATGGCCATTCTTTGATGCCGTATAAAGGATCATTAAAGGTTGCCAGAAAATTATTACCACCCAGTGCTTCGAGCGTAGCAAAGCGCCCATGATGATGTTCGAAGCGGGCTACCAGTTTTTTATTTTCCATCGCGATGGTCATTTTGCCATATACTTCATGCTCATAATTACCAGCATATGAGGCAAAGGGTAGGGTAGTAGGCCGGGTCAAGGCAATGGTATCCTGCTTTTGTTTTAACCATTGTGCCTCTTTCTGGTCATTCATTTTATGATTCGTCAAATGAACCTTGCTGTAATTTCGATAGGGTAAGTTCAGATAAGCATCCATGATCTCGTTTTTCAACGATTCATAAAAGTTATTGGCATCTGTATTGGTAAATACAATAATGCCCAGCTTTTCTTCAGGCAACAAGGTTACGCTGGTTACAAAGCCATTTACGCCGCCGGTGTGCGCTACAATCTTGCGGCCACTGTATTCCTGCAGGAACCAGCCAAGTCCATACAAAAAAAAGTGGGCTTTATTAAATCGATGTCCGCCATTGCCCAGGATGGAATGCGGTAGCCAGGTTTGTGCCATGGCTTCAGTAGGTATAACCTGTTTGTCGTTGTATTTGCCATTATTCAACTGCGCCATTACCCAATGGCTCATATCATTTATACTGGAAGAAATACTGCCGGCAGCTGCCAGGTTATCAATGTTTCCATAAGGTATCTTTTTCAGCACACCCTGTGCTACCGTATGCGCTGTTGCTTTGTTGGAAGCTGTATGTATATCTTTTGATAAGGCCAGCGTATTGGTCATATCAAGTGGCGTGAATATTTTTTCTTTGAGAAATTCAGCCCAGGATTGTCCGCTGACTTTTGGTATTATTTCGCCGGCAGTCATGAATGCGGCATTGGTATAACCCCAACGGCTGCGAAAGCTGTAAAGGGGTTTTACCTTACTGAATTTTTGCCGCACTTCAGCGGTGGTCAGGTCGGAATCAAAATAAATAAAATCACCCTGGAAAGTTTCGAATCCCAACCGGTGACAAAGTAGGTCGCGGATATTGGCTTCTTTGGTAACCCAGGGATCGTATAATTTGAAATCGGGCAGATATTTTATTACCGGACTATCAAGCGATAATTTTTTATCGGTTGCCAGCATAGCGAGGGCTGTTCCTGTAAACGCTTTTGAGTTGGAGCCAATCATGAATAAGGTGTTTTCATCTACCTTATTATTGGTCCCCATTTCTTTAACCCCATAACCTTTCATAACAACTACCTTTCCATCTTTTACCACGCATACGGCCACCCCGGGAATTTGCCATTCGGCCAACGATCTTTCTACATATATATCCAGGCTATCCTTTATAAAAGATGGCGGCTCCTGCGCCACCAGGTTAGCTATAATAAAAAGGAAACAGGTAAGTTGGATGAGGTATTTTTTCATGGAGTTATTTTTTTATAGCAAGGTTTATTCTTTTTTTGTAGACCCTTGTTATTAACCCCAACGACAGCGGAATAAGCGCTGGCATCCAGATAGCAATATGGGGAAATATAAGGTAGACCAAAGCCATTAGTATAAAAATGATAGGCACTATAATAGCCCGCATTGAAAAATAATTGGCTACAGGTTTCTTTAACCCTTCGCTGAGTGCATGCTTCTCATTGCTAATGTAGCGCCACATGAAAAAATTCATCAAACCTAAAAAGGAAATATTACTAATATACAGGACCATCGGTGTCTTTAAAAAATAGTGAATGTATTCGCTGTAAAAGGCACTGGTGAACGGCATCAATACAACTGCCAGTAAGAAAAACAGGTTCAGCCATAATAACCGCAAATTGAAATTTACTACAAAACCAAACAAGCGGTGATGGATGGTCCAGTACTGACCAATAATTAAAAAACTGACGAGGAAGCCAATGAATTTGGGAGTCATTTCCAGCAGGCTTTCGGCTAGCTTATGATCGGTTACATCGTGCAGGATAGCAGGTACTTTTAATTCAATAGCCAGTAAGGTGATCGCAATAGCAAATACCGCATCGCTGAAAAGGATCATTCTTTCGAGCTGAAATTCTTTTTTTAACTCGTTGTGCAGTGGGTTCATGTGACGGTACAGTTTTCGTTTACGGTTGTAAGTTTTGGTTTAATAATTCATGGCCTGGTATACCATTACTTTATATAAGTTACCAAGGCTGCCCCAGCTGGTTGGCCATATGTTGCGATAAACCAAACCAATGAGCTTTTCTTTGGGGTCAACCCAATAGGTGGTCGCAAACATGCCGCCCCATTCAAATGTGCCTTCCTGTGTGGGTAATTGGGCGCTGCCTTTTTCGGTGGTGATGCCGAAGCCCAATCCGAATTTATTGGGTCCACGGCTGATATCACCTATCTGGTTCATCGTCATCATACGAACACTGTTATGGCTCAGTAACCGTTTGCCATTGTACTCCCCGCCATTCAGCAACATTTGCAGAAAAATGGCATAGTCGTATATGGTAGAAGACAAGCCGGCGCCACCTGAATAGTAAGTGCCATTCTTTTTGGGATAATCGCGATACATATCTCCATACAAACTTAATTTCTCCGGCATTTTAACCGGCTTTTTAGTGCTGCTGTCTTCTGTGTACAACATAACCAGCCGGTTTTGTTTATTGGCAGGCAAATAAAAATACGTGTCCTTCATGCCCAGCGGCTCAAAAATGCGTTTGTGCAGGAAATCTTTCAGGCTCATGCCCGATACTACTTCTACCAGGTAACCCAGTACGTCGGTGTTAAGTCCATACGTGAATTTTTCCCCAGGTTGGTGGAACAGCGGCAATGAACCGAGTCTTTTCATTTTATCGGCCAGTAAAAATTCAGGTATGCCAATTCCGCCAACTATGCCGGCTTTATAATATATAGCTTTGGCTTCGCTGGAACCGATCTGTGCATAACCGAGTCCGCTTGTATGAGTGAGCAGGTCGCGAATGGTGATCTCTCTTTTAGCCGGCACTGTTGTATAAGTTGTATCGGCTTTATTGTATTTGTCAATAACCTTTGGGTTCTTAAATTCAGGAATAAAATCGGAGATAGGGTCATCGAGCATGAACTTCCCTTCTTCATGCAACATCATTACAGCCACACTGGTGATGGCCTTGGTTTGCGAGGCAATGCGAAAGATGCCATCTTTTTGCAGTGGCGTTTTTGTATCCAGGTCATTATAGCCGAAATTTTTATAATATACGATCTTGCCATCGTGTACGATCATGGCCACGGCTCCGTTCATTCTGCCCTTGTCGACATATTCTTTTAAAATTGTATCTATACGGGCTAATCGCTTTGAAGAAAATCCACTGGCTTCCGGGGTGGCAGCCATCGTAAGTACCGGATGGGTCGATTGGCTATAGGCAACGGTAATAAACTGCAGGATCACTAACAGGAAACAGAAGATCTTTCTCATGATAGCAGGAGATATTTTTAGTACAGAAAGATAGTAAAAAGTTGCTTTCGGATTTCAGCTGTATTATGCGTGGCTGTATTCCATTAGCACATCAGCAAATTAGCTAATTAACCTACTTTTCTTCCTTCTTTAATTCCCCCATTATCGTTTTTAGCTTCTGATATTTTTGAAAGCTCTTTTTTATGTAGTCTTGAAACTCGTAGTCGGTGGAGTTCTCGGTAAAGATGAGATCGGGTTTGTAGCGCACCATAAAGGTATCCAGCTCGGCGCCACGCAGCTGGGTAAGCCGTATTACCAATGCGCGGCTAAAGCGATGTTCAATAAATTTCTCTTTTTCTTCCTGCATCAGCCGGTCCCTGAACTGAGCCATCCGCCGGTTCTTTTTAACGTTAAATATATCAATCAATTGATCCAGGTCTACACCTACTGCGGCACCCGGCCCTGTTGGGGTAACAATACCCAACCCAGGTTTTCTGAAATTAAAGGCTTTTGCATATTCTTCGCGGTTGGCAATAGAATCTAAATGGTAATTGCGCTGTTTTACCATGATGGTCTTTAGTTCGGTAACATTTACATGCAGGGAAATTTCAAAATTCTGCTGGTTAGGGATGGAGCTAACCGGGTATTTGGGCGTGCCTTTGCCTAAGTAAGAGAACCAGATGGAATCGGTTTCACGAACAAATATCGAATACCGGCCCAATGAATCGGTTGCGGTACCGGTTCCGCCGGTGCTTAAAACGCTCACTGAAACCAACGGTACCTGCTGGGTCATGTCAAAAACCTTTCCCTTAACCTGCACCTGTATCTGGCTAAAGCCTGCAATCGAAGGGGAAACCAGTAAAACTAAAATTATGTACCGTTGTAAGCTCAAGCTGATGTAATTGAGATTGTGATATTACTGCAAGAAAATGAAAAATACATAAACCTGCTGGTTGATTTAACGGCGATTTTGCAGTTCACGGATCACTTTTTCTACAATAATGGGGTAATGTTCATGCTCCAGGGCGTGAATTTTATGCGCCAGGCTGTCTGCCGTGTCATTGGCTTCAATGGTGCAGCGGGCCTGAAATATCAATTGCCCGTGGTCATATAGCTCGTCGACATAATGAATACTGATGCCGCTTTCTTTTTCCTTGGCTTCTATAACCGCTTCGTGTACAAAGCGGCCATACATGCCTTTACCGCCATAGTTTGGCAACAGCGCCGGATGTATATTAATAATACTCTGCGGAAATGCTTTTATTAAGGCTACCGGAACTTTCCATAAAAAACCGGCAAGTACAATAAAATCAACGTTATGTTGTTTTATTTCGTCGACGTAGGCATTGCCACGAAAAAATGTTTCTTTTTCTATTAAAAGGGTTGGAATATTTTCTTTTTGTGCAATGGTTAATACGCCTGCACCCGGTTTGTTGCAAACAATTAATGCTATTTTAATTTGGGAATGATGCCGGAAATGATCGATCAGTTTTTGTGCATTTGATCCTGCACCTGATGCGAATATGGCAACGTGAATGGTTTGTTGTTTGAGGGAGGTTGTTTGTATTTGCGCCGAGTCTTGCATATTAATAATGTCTACAGACAGGTTGTTTGTTGAAGGGTTTATGTTTTTTGATGATCGGTTTGCGATCAGTTTCATCCGTTTCAGGATCTTCTTTTCATACTTCCAGAAAAAATTGAATTGTCCGAAAGGAATGGAAAATAGAAGAATAAGCGCCTGATAACCGAAAAGCAATATAAATATCTTAATGCCCCAATACCAAAATGATGAACTTTCCAATTGTAGCCAACGGGTTACCTGCCGGGTTAACCAGGCAGTGGTTGATCCGGTTAAAGCAAAAACACACAGGATTAAAAATAATTGTGTGCCATTTACGTTCCATTTCCGTTTCAGGCGTTGAAACATGACCGCAAAAGTGCAGGAAAAATTTGGGGTGGAGAAAAAGTCTATTTTACTAAGTGAAAAACGTTAGTTGTCAGATTGACAAAATCATGACATTTATTACTGAACCGTTTTAACCAATGGGGTAAAATCGGCTGAAACCCACGCCAGGCCTACATTAAAAAAATTTTAAACAGGTAGTGATTTTGTTAAATTCCTGACTTATTTTTGCACCCAATTCGGGAAATTTTTCCACATAATTTCATCATATCCAGCAATATGATTGATCATAGAGCAAACGTTAAACGAACCCTTCTCAGTGCATTGTTCTTTTTGTTATTGTCGGTCGGAAACAAGTTAACAGCTCAGGATGGCAAAGCTATATTTCAAAATAACTGTGCTACCTGTCACTCTGTATTTAAACCTGGGACCGGACCGGCATTAGGTGGCGTAACAACGCGTGGCCCCTGGACCGATCGTAAAAAGATTTACGAATGGGTTCATAATCCGGCTAAGTTCATGTCTGCCGACCCTTATACCCAGAAGCTGAAGCAGGAATATGGTGGCGCCATGATGACGGCGTTCGATCAGCTTCAAGAGAAAGAAATCGACGCAGTAATAGCTTACGTAGAGAAAACCTTTACAGCAGGTCCTCCTAAAACAGATGGCGGCGGAACACCCGGATCTGGTGGCGTACAGGTTATGGATGGTTCAGATAATTCCATCTTATATGGTGTGTTAACCCTGATCCTGGCAGTAGTAGCATTGATCATGCTGCAGGTGAACAGCAATCTTAGAAAGCTGGCCGACGATAAAGACGGTGTACCTTCCCACGAGCCAATTCCATTCTATCGCAACAAATCTTACATCACTTTATTAACGCTGATCCTTTTTGTGGTGGGCGGTTTTTATATAGTGAAAGGCGCCATTGGTTTGGGCCGCAGTACGAACTATCAACCTGAGCAACCTATTTATTACTCCCATAAAGTACACGCCGGTGTAAACCAGATAAACTGTTTGTATTGTCATGGTGGTGCTATGGAAGGTAAACATGCAAATATTCCTTCAGTGAATGTTTGTATGAACTGTCACATGACCATTAATGAGTACACAGGTACTGCTGGTAAACTTTTCCGCGAAGATGGTACTGAAGTGAACGGAACTGCTGAAATTCAAAAGATATATGCAGCTGCCGGTTGGGACCCAGCTAAAAGACAATATTCGAATCAGGGCAAAGAAGTTGAGTGGACCAAAATTCACAACCTGCCCGATCACGTATTCTTTAGCCATGCCCAACACGTAAACGCCGGTAAAGTACAATGCCAAACCTGCCACGGCGAAATTCAGAAAATGGATGAAGTAAAGCAATTTGCTGACTTAAGCATGGGCTGGTGTATCAACTGTCACCGTACCACTAAAGTAAACTTCGGTGGCAAAGGCGGCGAAGAAGGCAACAAGTACTACAGCATTTACAAAAAATTCCACGACGAAATAAAGGCAGGAACGAGAGACAGTGTAACTGTTAATGATATCGGTGGATTGGAGTGCCAAAAGTGTCACTACTAAGAATAATGTGCTGATGTGCTAATATGCTAATTAGCTCTAGGCCCGGTTAAATGAAAAATTTGAAAGTGCAGAATTAATAAACAAGCTTCATTTTCAAATTTCAAATTTCTCAAATTTTCAAACTAATAGATAAATGGCTAATAAAAAGTACTGGCAGAGTTTCGGAGAGCTCAATAACAGTGAGGCCTATGAAAAGTCGATTTCAAGCGAATTCAAAGAAGAATTGCCGTTTGAAAGCGCCGATAAAAAAGGATTGGAAACCAATCCTGCCTCCCGTAGAGACTTTTTGAAATATCTTGGTTTTAGTACAGCGGCCGCAATAGCCGCAGCCAGTTGCGAAACTAAAGTTAGAAAGGCGATCCCTTATGTAAACAAGCCTCAGGATATGGTGCCGGGTATTGCTGATTATTATGCTACCACTTATGTAAGTGGCGGTGAAGCAATACCTGTTGTAGCCAAAGTGCGCGATGGACGTCCGATAAAATTAGAGGGTAATACCCTTTCTACTTTCAGCAGGGGCGGTTCATCTGCCCGTATGCAGGCGTCGGTGCTCGATTTATATGATACGGCCCGTTTACGTCACCCTATAGCTAAGAACACGGCAACCAGCTACGAGGTAATCGATCGCGAAATCAACAGCGCCTTAGCCGGCCTGGGTAATGGTCAGTTGGTATTATTAACTTCTACCATTACATCGCCTTCTACCAAACAGGTTATCGCAGAATTTTTAGCCAAATATCCCAACGGCAAGCATATTCAGTTCGACGCCGTTTCGTACAGCGGTATGCTGTTGGCTAATGAAGCTACTTTCGGAAAACGCGCCATTCCTTCTTACAACTTCGATGATGCGCAAACAATAGTGAGCCTTGGCGCTGACTTCCTGTGTACCTGGTTAAGCCCCGTTGAATTTCAACATGGCTACAGCAAGAACCGTAAGGTAAATGCGAAGAAGACCGACATGAGCAAGCACTACCAGTTCGAAAGCATGATGAGTACAACCGGTTCATCTGCGGATGAGCGGTTTACACATCGTCCTACAGAAGCAGGTATCGTTGCAGCTGCTTTGTTAACCGCTGTTAACGGTCAGGAGCCAACAGGCGTTACCGGTAAATTAAAAGAAGGCATTAAAAAAGCAGCTAAAGACCTAGTTGCCAACAAAGGCAAAGCGCTGGTTATTAGCGGCAGCAACAATACACAGGTTCAGATCATTGTAAACGCCATCAACGACGCTATCGGCGCTTACGGATCTACTATCAGCTGGAATGCTCCCATTTTGATGCACCAGGGTGTTGATAGCGAGATGGTTGCACTGGTTCAGGATATGGAAGCCGGCCGTGTGGCAGCCCTGCTCGTGTATGGCGCCAATCCTTCTTACGAATATTTTGACGCAGAGCGTTTCAATAAAGGCCTGAAAGCCCTTAAGTTGTCTATCTCTTTCAATGATAGAAAAGACGAAACAACGCAACAGTGTAAATATGTTTTACCGGCCCCTCACTTCCTCGAAAGCTGGGGTGATGCTGAACCTAAAGCCGGTCATATCAGCCTGATTCAACCGACTATCAATCCGCTGTTTGAATCAAGACCTTTTGAACAGTCTTTATTAAAATGGGCAGGAAACACCACTGCGTGGGATGTATACCTTAAAAATTACTGGATCGCCAAATTAGGCAGCCAGTCTACTTTTGATAAAGCATTACAGGATGGTGTAATTGAAACACCAGCTGCTGAAGCAGGAGCTGCATTTAACGGTGCTGGCGTGGCACAAGCTATTACAGCTGCCAATGCCATGAAGAAAGCCAGTGAGTTTGAAGTTGTGATCTACCAGAAAGTAGGTGTAGGCGATGGTAAACAGGCAAACAACCCCTGGTTGCTCGAACTGCCCGATCCTATCACCCGCGTTAGCTGGGATAACTACGCAGTTGTGTCCCCTGCACTGGCTAAAAAATACGGCATTGACCTCGGCGACAGAAGATCAGCCGACAAGTACGAGGTGAATGTTGAAAAGCCTGTTATTAAAATAAAAGTTCGCGGTAAAACAGTTGAACTGCCTATTATAGTAATTCCGGGTACACAGGAAAACACCATAGCTATAGCCATTGGTTATGGCCGCGATAAAGGTGTTGGCCGTGCAGTTATGGCTGCCGATGGCACTACTTTGGGTGCAAACGCCTATCCGTTATTGAGCTTTAATGGTTCTACTTTCGAATGGAGCGCTCCTGCAGAAATAGAAGCAACCGGTAAATTATACAAAATAGCCCAGGGACAAACGCACAACAGCTACGAAGGTCGTCATGGTGTTGTTCGTGAAGTTACCCTCGAAGAATATAAAAAAGATCCATTCATCATTCGCAACGAAAGAGCTGCGGAGATGAAACCTTACGGTGGCATCGAGGCTTATGAAAAAGATGCTACCATCTATCCTGTTTATGACCGTCCAGGCATTAAATGGGGTATGAGCATCGATTTGAACAGTTGCTTTGGTTGCGGCGCCTGCGTGGTTGCCTGTCACATCGAAAACAACGTTCCTATCGTTGGTAAACACGAAGTAATGCGTTACCATGATATGCACTGGTTGCGTATTGACCGTTACTTCAGTGGTAACCCCGATGATGCGGAAAGCATTCAAACCGTGTTTCAACCTATGCTGTGTCAGCACTGCGACAACGCGCCTTGCGAAAACGTGTGTCCGGTGGCCGCAACGCACCACAGCAGCGAAGGTCTTAACATGATGGCTTATAACCGTTGTATCGGAACCCGTTATTGCGCTAATAACTGTCCTTATAAAGTACGTCGTTTTAACTGGGCCGATTATACCGGTGCAGATAGCTTCGCCAATAACCAACAACCGCTGGTTGATGAAGGTAAGCTCGACGATGTAGTACTGATGATGAACGATGACCTTACCCGCATGGTGCTGAACCCCGATGTTACGGTTCGCAGCCGCGGTGTAATGGAAAAATGTTCTTTCTGCGTACAAAGAGCACAAGCTGGTAAACTGGAGGCTAAAAAGCAAAACCGTCCGTTGGAGGATAAAGACTTCCAGACTGCCTGCCAACAAGCCTGCTCTGCAGACGCTATTGTGTTCGGTAATGCCAACAACTCTCAAAGTGCCATTGCAAAGACACGGGTTGAAAATGATAACCGTATCTACTTTGCGCTGGAAGACATTCACACTATGCCAAATGTAAACTACCTGGCTAAAGTGAGAAACACGCATGAGATCAGCAATGAAGGTGTGTTGGAAAGAAGCGTTGAGCAACCTGGTGCTGCACCACATGGCGCCGAACACAAAGGATAAGTTGATAAGTTCTTAGGGTGGTTAACCCCACCTGCTAGTTGATATAATAATTTTTCAGCTAACATTTCCGCGGTAGCGGGGAATAGCTAAAAGCATATAACATGTCATTATTAAGATACGAATCGCAAGTAAGACCTCCGCTGGTAGAAAACGAAAAGACTTATCACCAGGTAACGGAAGATATTGTGCGTCCAATTGAAGCAAGCCCTTCCCGCCTTTGGTGGATCGGTTTCCTGATCTCAGTTGCACTGTTACTTTTTGGTGTGTATTCTATTTACCGTGAGGTAACCTACGGGGTAGGGCAGTGGAACCTGAACAAAACAATCGGTTGGGGCTGGGATATCACCAACTTCGTATGGTGGGTGGGTATCGGTCACGCCGGTACACTGATCTCTGCCATCCTGTTGCTGTTCCGCCAGGGATGGAGAACAGGGGTGAACCGCGCTGCGGAAGCGATGACCATCTTTGCGGTAATTTGCGCCGGTCAATTCCCTATCTGGCACATGGGCCGTGTGTGGATGGCCTTCTTCGTACTTCCTTATGCCAATACCCGCGGACCGTTGTGGGTAAACTTTAACTCACCGCTGTTGTGGGACGTATTCGCAATCTCTACATACTTTACGGTATCATTATTATTCTGGTACTCTGGTTTATTGCCTGACCTTGCTACTGTACGTGACCGCGCCCGTTTGAAATGGCGTAAATATATGTATGGTTTGCTGTCGTTTGGCTGGACCGGTTCTACCAAACACTGGCAACGTCATGAAAGCTTATCACTGGTTTTGGCCGGTATGAGTACGCCGCTGGTATTATCAGTGCATACGGTGGTATCGTTCGACTTCGCTACCTCGGTTGTTCCGGGCTGGCACACCACCATCTTCCCCCCTTACTTCGTTGCGGGTGCCATCTTCTCTGGTTTTGCGATGGTGCAAACGCTGTTGGTGGTAACACGTAAAGTGTTGAACCTGCAAGAGTACATTACCATAGAGCACATTGAGGTAATGAATAAAGTAATTGTATTGACCGGTTCTATTGTGGGTATTGCCTACTTAACCGAGTTGTTTATATCATGGTATGGTCAAAACCCTAACGAAGGCTGGGCATTTGCTCAAAACAGGTTGAACCTGTTCAGTCCGTATGGCTGGAGCTACTGGCTGATGATGGGTTGTAACGTGATCTCTCCACAGATCTTCTGGTTCCGCAAATTGCGCCGCAACCTGGTTGTTACCTTCTTTATGTCGGTGATCGTAAACATCGGTATGTGGTTCGAGCGTTTTGTGATCATCGTTACTTCTATCTACCGTGATTACCTGCCCAGTAGCTGGAGTACTTATTACCGCCCCAGTATTTGGGAAGTCGGGTTTTACCTCGGTACGTTTGGTTTGTTCTTTACCTGTTATTTCCTGTTCTCCAAGTTCTTCCCTGTTATTGCGGTGGCCGAGATCAAGCACATTCTGAAAAAATCAGGGGAAAGCTATAAGAAGAACATGTACAATATTGAAAAGGAAACGCCGGATCAATTGCATCATGATACGCATAGCGATCATCATTAATTAATGTTGCAAAAGAAAGGAAGCGATAAAGAGGTCATTCAGAAATAAAGAATCCCGAAATAAGAAATATCAAAATCTTTATATGGCTGTTAAAAAATTTGTTGTCGGTTGTTTTGATGAGGAGGGAGCGTTATTTGATGCCGTTAAGAAAGTACGCAAATCAGGTTATAAACTGCATGATGTGTATACCCCGTTCCCTATTCACGGTTTAGATAAGGCAATGGGTTTACGTGATACCAGTATTCATACGGCCGGATTTCTATATGCCATTTTTGGTACCACTTCCATGTTGTCGTTTATGACATGGGTATTTACCAGCGACTTTCCGTTAAACGTTGGTGGCAAACCGCATTTTGCATTACCAGCCTGGGTACCTATTACGTTTGAATTTACCGTATTGTGCGCCTGCGTTGGTATGGTGATCACATTCTGTTATTTGTGCCAGTTAGCGCCTTTTGTAAAAAAGCATCACTTTCACCTGCGCTCTACCGACGACCTGTTTGTAATGGTTATTGAGTGTACCCCCAAGACAAATGAAAGTGAAGTAAGTTCGTTCCTGGGCAGCCTGGGGGCTAAAGAAATAAATGTACAAAATGCCGAAACCGGTTGGTGGTTAGGCAGATATGATAGAGATCAAAAATTGGTAGAAGGTCAAAGCGAAACTGTTTCTGCATAATTTCTGAATAATTTAAGATGAAAAAATTATCAATTATTTCTGTTTTAGTGATGGCTGTGATAGTTTGGAGTTGCAGTGACGTACGTAGAAGTCCGGGCCACGTATACATGCCTGACATGGCTTACAGCCGGGCATATGAAACGTATGCGCCCTATGATACACTTGATAAACAAGGCATTCATTATAACCGCATGCCGGTAGCCGGCACCATTAAAAGAGGTGGATTATTGCCTTTTTTACTGGCTAAAGATAAAGTCGGTGATACCACGAATTACGCGCAATCGGTGCATGTAGCAAATCCGTTACCTGCTTTGAATGCGGTAGAGATGAAAGAAGCAGAACGTTTATATCTTATAAATTGTGGTATTTGCCATGGTACTGCGCTCGATGGCAATGGCCCTTTATACAATGGCGGTAATGGTCCGTTTACAGCAGCTCCTGCAAACCTTGCAGGAAACGCAAAATATACCAGCATGCCCGAAGGTCAGATGTTCTATTCTGTAACCTACGGAAAGGGTCAAATGGGAAGCTACGCCTCTCAATTGAGCAGCACACAGCGCTGGCAGATCATTCACTATGTGAAATCAAAACAAGGTGGTGGCAAGCAGACAGCAACAACAGCTGCTGCTGATACTACGGCAGGGGCGAAAGCGACTGTGGCAGCGGATACTGCAGCAAGCGCTAAACCCAGTGCAGATACAACCGGTAAAAAATAACTGACACGAACACAGAACGTATAAATTACTGATAATGGCTACTAAAGAATTTTTCGCCATCCCCGCACGGTACAGAACCTGGTCAATGGCATTGATGGGAGTCGGCATTTTATCTGTTATCATCGGTTTTATATTATATGGAACCGGTGAACACCCCGCAAGATTTTGGGCCAGCCTGTTGCAAAACAGCGTTTTCTTTTTGCTGATAACCAATGCTGCGATGTTTTTTATCTGCGCCACTACCCTGGCCTGGGCCGGCTTTCAAGTAACATTTGCCCGGGTTTCAGAAGCCATTTCTGTGGCGGTTATTCCTTTAGGCATTATAGCATTTATTGTATTGGTAAGCCTGGTGGTTGTAGACCCCCATATCTTCCATTGGCTACACCCGCAAGGTGATAAAATACTGGAAGGCAAATCAGCCTTTTTGAACTCAGGTTTTTATATCATCTGGACAGCCCTCTCCATTGGTTTGTGGATCGTACTGGGTTATAAAATGCGGCAGTTATCCCGTGAGTTGGATAATAAACCAGTAAATGATCCTGCAGAAGGTCGTAAATACATCTTTAAAAATACTGTTTGGGCTGCCATATTCATCGTATGGTTTGCATTAACCGTAATGTCTACCGTTCCCTGGTTGTGGTTAATGAGTATTGATGCACACTGGTTTTCAACCATGTACAGCTGGTACACGTTTGCCAGTACCTTTGTGAGCGGTATCGCATTGATCACCCTGTTTGTGGTGTACCTGAAAAATCAGGGCTACCTCGAATACACCAATGAGGAACATATTCATGACCTGGGTAAGTTCATGTTTGCCTTCTCTATATTCTGGACATACCTTTGGTTTTCGCAATACATGCTTATCTGGTACGCCAACATACCCGAAGAAACGATTTACTTTAAGTCGCGTGTAGCCAGCAAGAACCATACTGGCGCTTATTCCGGCTTATTCTGGTTTATGTTCTGTATCAACTTCCTGGCTCCGATATTAATATTGATGCGCAGGGGTTCAAAAAGGAACTATACCACGGTTACGTTTATGGCAATTGTGATCATTTTCGGTCACTGGCTCGATTTCTATCAAATGGTATTTGCCAGCTTGTTCCCACATGAGGTTGAACTGAACCTGTTTGATTTTGGTGTGGCTGCCGGTTTTGTAGGATTGATACTGTTTTCAGTAGGAAAGGCTCTGGCAAAGGTTCCGTTGATTGCCAAAAACCATCCGTTCATCAAAGAGAGTATTATACATCATACCTGATGCAAAGCAATACAGGTGTGATACTTAATAAAACAGCGAACTTAGTTTCGATAGTATAAAAATTATTGAAAGATCATGACAACTACCGGATTATTTTTGTTAGCTATCCTGGCGCTTGGGTTTCTGATTACGTTTCAGATAGCCAAGGCGAGTGAGTATGTATCCGTTTTAAAGGGAGAAAAAAAGGCCTTTGAACAAAATAACAAGATCAACGGATTCTTGATGGTAGTGTTCCTGGTACTGGGCCTCATTGGGGTGTGGTACTGTAATAAAGCTTTGTATCCAAAAACATTGATGCCCTATCCCTCAGCATCTGAGCATGGCGAGAAGATCGATACCATGATGTTATTTACCATCGGGGTTACCGGGGCTGTGTTTATCGTTACACAGATCTTATTATTCTGGTTTGCTTACAAATATCAATACAGCGATAAAAGAAAGGCATTCTACTTTCCGCACAATAATAAACTGGAAGTATTATGGACAACTGTTCCGGCTATTGCTTTATGCGGATTGGTTGGTGTTGGTTTATATTACTGGTTTGCTATAACCGGTGAAGCGCCTTCAAATTCAATGCAGGTTGAAATAACCGGCCGTCAGTTTGGTTGGATCTATCGCTACCCGGGTAAAGACAATACATTCGGAAAGAAATATTTCCGCATGATCGATGAAGCAGAAGGTAACATGCTGGGTATGTTGTGGAAAGACTCCACCATGGAAACGCCCACTGGTGAGCAGCATATTAAAGCCGATCCTACCGGATACGATGATATTATACAAACAACTGCGATGTATTTGATCAAAGATCAGCCGGTAAAACTGATCATCAATTCACGTGATGTTATACATGACGTAGGTCTGCCTCATTTTCGCATGAAAATGGATGCGGTACCCGGCACGCCTACCACTATGTGGTTTACGCCCAAGTACACGACCGACGAAATGAAGAAAATTACCAATAACCCCAATTTTGAATACGAAATTGCCTGCGACCAGATGTGTGGAAACGGCCACTATTCAATGAAAGGGCTTATTAAGGTAGTAACCCGTGATGAGTTTATTTTATGGCGGGCCAAACAGCAACCGGGTTATAAGCCTGCAACGGCTGCTGCACCAGCTGCAGAACCAGTTCATGCAGATTCAGCGAAGGCTGCAACAGGTTCTTTAGTACCTAATGGCGTTCTGGCAGCAAAAAAATAACCGGTACCCGAAACAGATTATATTACGATATTCAAAATAAGATACAATGAGTAACGAAGCATTGCACGGTCACGCAGAAGTTCACGGAACGCATGAAGTGCATCACGATGACCATGGAGCGCATCATCATCAGCAATCGTTTATTTCAAAATATGTATTCAGCCAGGATCATAAGATAATTGCCAAGCAATTCCTGATCACTGGTATGATTTGGGCCCTCATAGGTGGTTTGATGTCGGTATTGTTCCGCTTACAGCTGGGCTATCCCGATCAAACTTTCCCCTGGTTGGAAGATATTCTGGGTAATTGGGCCAGAGGCGGTAAAATATCTGCTGAGAACTATTATGCCCTGGTAACCATGCACGGTACCATCCTGGTGTTTTTCGTATTAACCGGTGGTTTGAGCGGTACATTCGCCAACTTCCTCATTCCCCTGCAATGCGGCGCCCGTGATATGGCTTCGCCCATGATGAACATGCTGTCGTACTGGTTCTTCTTTGGCGGTAGCATCGTAATGATGTCTTCCCTGTTCATTCAAACCGGTCCTTTCAGTGGTGGTTGGACGGCCTACCCGCCATTGAGCGCCCTGGGAGATGCTTCACCTGGTTCAAAAACCGGTATGGATCTGTGGATCACCGCTATGGCTATGTTCGTTGTTTCTTCATTACTCGGTGGTTTGAACTACGTTTCAACTGTACTGAATTTGCGTACTAAAGGTATGAGCATGACCCGCCTGCCACTGACTATCTGGGCCCTGTTCTTTACCGCGGTATTAGGTATCTTATCATTCCCTGTATTATTATCAGGTTTCATCCTGTTGCTGTTCGATCGTCATGGCGGCACCAGCTTCTACCTGTCAGATATTTATATAGCTGCTACCAATCAGGCATTACCAAATGAAGGTGGTAGCGCGATCCTGTACCAGCACTTGTTCTGGTTCCTGGGTCACCCTGAGGTGTATATCATCCTGTTGCCTGCGATGGGTATGGCATCTGAAATATTATCGGTTAACTCACGTAAACCAATCTTTGGTTATATGGCCATGGTGGGCTCACTGTTTGCGATCACCATCCTTGCCTTCCTGGTTTGGGCGCACCACATGTTCGTAACCGGATTGAATCCTTTCCTGGGATCCGTATTCGTGTTGCTGACCTTGTTGATCGCTGTGCCCTCCGCCATCAAAGTATTCAACTGGTTAACTACCATCTGGAAAGCCAATATCAAGTTTACACCGGGTATGTTGTTTGCACTGGGTTTTGTGAGCCTGTTCATCTCTGGTGGTTTAACGGGTATCTTCCTGGGTAACTCTACACTGGATATTCACCTGCACGATACTTATTTTGTAATCGCGCACTTCCATATAGTAATGGGTGTGTCGGCCTTCTTTGGCATGTTTGCCGGTATTTACCACTGGTTCCCCAAAATGTATGGCCGCTATATGAACAATACACTGGCTTACATTCACTTTTGGGTAACATTGATCGGTGCTTACCTGATCTTCTGGCCTATGCACTACGAAGGTTTGGCCGGTATGCCCCGCCGTTACCTCGATTACAGCAGCTGGTCATCTTTCAACATGTTTGGTGATTTGAATAAGTTCATCTCTACCGTAGCCATGATCGTATTTGCTATACAAATACTGTTTGTATTTAACTTCTTCTACTCTATTTGGAAAGGTAGAAAAGTAACTACGCTGAACCCATGGGGTGCTACTACATTGGAGTGGACTACACCCATTCACCCTGGTCATGGTAACTGGGAAGGTGAAATTCCTGAAGTTCATCGCTGGGCTTATGACTATAGCAAAGATGGACGTGATTTCATTCCGCAAACCGAACCGATCGGTCCGAATGAAAGCAAACACTAAAGTAGAATGTGCTAATTGAAAGACAGGCACACAACAATATTAATAACTGATGGAGCAAGTAACCGTGAAGCAACAGAGTTCTTTAAATATTGCCGGTAAGGTAAAGGATTATATGATGCTGATTAAGTTCAGCCTCAGCTTCATGGTTGTGTTTTCTGCTGTTATCAGTTACCTGCTGGCGCCGAAGGTGGTTGAGTTCGACTGGCTACACGTGATCCTGTTGTTTATTGGAGGCTTGCTGGTAACCGGCAGTGCCAACGCAGTAAACCAGGTGGTTGAGAAAGATACAGATGCCCTGATGATGCGCACTTCCAAACGGCCAGTGGCTGCCGGAAGAATGCAACCGGCAGAAGGCTGGGCATTTGCGATCATCGCCGTTGCAGCCGGTGTTTTTATACTCGGTTATTTCTTTAACTGGTTATCAGCCGGTCTGGCATTGTTCAGCTGGTTTGTATATGCCTATATGTATACGCCATTAAAGAAAGTGAGTTCCGTATCAGTGCTGTTGGGTGCTGTACCCGGTGCTTTACCTTGTTTAATTGGCTGGGCAGCAGGACAGGATGATTTGAGTGTGGGTGGATGGGCGCTTTTTGCCATCCAGTTTTTCTGGCAGTTCCCCCATTTTTGGGCCATTGCCTGGATTGCACACAAAGATTACTCGAATGCCGGATTTAAACTGATGCCGTCGGTTGAAGGGCCTACAAAGTATTCAGCCGTTCAGTCGATCATTTATTCACTGG
Organism: uncultured Niastella sp.; assembly: GCA_966212235.1. GTDB lineage: Bacteria > Bacteroidota > Bacteroidia > Chitinophagales > Chitinophagaceae > Niastella. The sequence goes on from CBIHPP010000007.1 coordinate 134,806, forward strand.
TATTGATACCTGTAGGGACATTGCCCTACCTGGTTGGAATGAGTGGCATTTATAGTTTCTGGATCGTATTGGCGGCTAACCTATTGATGATTTGGCAAAGTGTACGGCTGTATCGTGAAATGGAGAAAAAAGCAGCCCGCCGGGTAATGTTCAGCAGCTATATTTATTTGCCTGTGGTGTTACTGGCTTTGCTGGCAGATAAACTTTGATAAAATGACCATTCACGAGTAGCAAAATATAAAACTTATAATCGTGATGACAGAAGCAGTGAGTACGCAACGAAAAAAAATACATCCCCACAAGTTTACTTTGTGGGTGGGCATAGGCAGCATCATTATGATGTTTGCCGGTTTAACCAGTGCCTATATTGTAAAAGGAAGCATGGCCGGTTTTACAACCGTGCAAATGCCACAGATCTTTTATTATTCAACAGCCGTCATGTTGATCAGCAGCTTTACCATGCAATGGGGGCTGAAATCGTTCAAGGAGCGGGGCATGCAACAGTATCGCCGTTTGTTAACGCTTACCATGGTGTTGGGCCTGGCCTTCATAGCCATGCAGCTCATTGGATTTTCGCAGCTATGGAATAGCGGCACCAAACTGAAAGGATCAACCGGCGCAGGCCAGTTCTTATACGTTATTTTTGGATTACATGCAGTGCACGTGCTGGGCGGCATTATAGCTTTAATTGTAATGTTTATTAAAGCCTTCAGCGCACGCATCAGGAATTATAATTCAGTTCCGGTAGAAGTGGTTAGCACCTACTGGCATTTTGTAGACCTGTTATGGGTTTATTTGTTCGTGTTCTTTTTGTTTAAACAATAATTGCAGAACTACTAATATTAAAATAGTAACATGGCACAAGTAGCAACGGGTAATCAAAGCATGTGGACAGGAGGAAAGAGCCCATATAAAGTGGAGTATGGTAAATTGATGATGTGGTTCTTTTTGATGAGTGATGCTTTTACTTTTGGCGCATTCCTTATTTCTTACGGAACCATTCGTTTTTCAACCAACTCTTGGCCCGACCCCAACCACGTGTTCAGGTCTTTCCCGATCGTCGGCGAAATGCCAATTCCCCTGGCGTTTGTGAGCTTGATGACCTTCATCCTGATCATGAGTTCGGTAACCATGGTGTTAGCAGTAGGTTCCGGCCATGAAATGGATAGAAAAGGTGTATTGAAATGGTTAGGTTGGACCATCCTTGGCGGTGCTGCTTTCTTAGGTTGCCAGGCCTGGGAGTGGGCACACTTGCATCATCAGGGTGCATGGTGGGGTCAAAATCCGTTCGATAATATCGATGGTTCACAAGCGTCTACCAACTTTAGCAACTTCTTTTTTACCATTACCGGTTTCCATGGGTTCCACGTACTTTCTGGCGTAGTGATCAATATCATAATGTTCATTATGACCTGGAAAGGAGTTTTTGACAGAAGAGGCCACTACCTGATGATTGAAAAAGCAGGTTTATACTGGCACTTTGTTGACCTGGTATGGGTATTCGTATTCACATGTTTTTACCTGTTCTAGATTGAATCATTCAACGATTTGATCAACGCTATAGACAGTTAATTGAATTATATATAATATTGCGATTATGGAAAATGCACATGCAGCAGCAGCACCTCATGCTCACGACGAGCAACATACTTTTGACAGAAAAGCAATCTGGAAAACCTTCCGGATACTTCTATACATAACTTTATTTGAGCTGGTTCTGGCTATCGGATATTATTCAATGACATTTTCAAATCCGCATCTGGTAAAGCATTTACTGAATGGCGTATTCATTGTGCTTACTTTAGCCAAAGCCTTTTTTATTATAGCCGAGTTCATGCACTTGCGTCACGAGATCAGGAATCTGATCCTGTCTATATCTATTCCGGCTTTATTGTTCATCTGGTTTATTACTGCCTTTTTGTGGGATGGAAATTCTTACAAGAACCTGCGTAATACATATGATCGCCATTATATAGAGCAAAGCAAGGTAAAAGCAGCGCCGAAAAAGGATGCTCATGGGCATGGTGAAGAAAAACATGAAGAGAAGACCCAGGAGCCGGGTAAATTACATTAATCGCCTTTACTGCTAAATGTGATATAAAAAAGAACCATCGTCTCGCATCAGCCGGGACGGTGGTTCTTTTTTTGAACGAAAGTCAGGTGAAAATGGTTAATGTACAGGGAGTTACAGACATCGGCAGGCAGTATGCCCCTTCGGTGTCGGATAGGAAATACATAAATGTGTTTTATTCTAATAAAAAACAGCGCCTTATTGCCTCGTGAGGTAACTTTGCGCAGCAAAAGAAAAAATCGTGAGTCAGAAAGCATTATTAGCCCTGTGCATTGCCATTATATTACCGCTGCTCAGTTACTTTATTGTAAAAGGAGTGAGCCGCGATGCCATTCACATGCCGCGACATTACTATCCTGATTACATTGTTGATACGGTAAAGAACGGAAAGCAGATGAGCGATACCATCTGGCACCAGGTGGCCAATGTTACCCTAAGAAACCAGTTGGGTGATTCCGTATCGTTAAACGACCTGCGAGGTAAAATTGTGGTAGCTGATTTTTTCTTTACCCACTGTCCTTCCATTTGTCCGTTTCTTACAAAAAACATGAAAGGCCTGCAGGATGCGCTGAAGGCGAAAGATGTTACCAAACGGGTAGATACATCATTTGTCCATTTTTTATCATTCAGTGTCGACCCGGAAAGAGATACCGTAGAAGCGCTGAAAAAATATGCTGGTCATTTTGGCGTAAACTCCGATGTGTGGTGGATGCTCACCGGTCCCAAAAAAACAATTTATGATTTTGCTTTAAATGAAGCCAAGTTGGGGCTGCAGGATGGAGAAGGTGTTGATTCAAACTTTATTCATACCTCGAAGTTTGTCGTGTTCGATAAAAAGGGCATTGTAAGAGGTTATTATGATGGATTAGATACGCTTGCTTTATCACGGCTGGCAGAGGATATTACCTTGCTGATGCTGGAAAAAGATAAAAACGAAGCTTCGCCGGTTTTAGCACAATTGAAAGGGCTTTGGCCAATTTATATTGCCGTTATTGTGGCTATTGTGTTGTTTGTATGGATCACTCGCAGACCTGCTAAAGAACCCAAAATATAATAGTATGCTACCTCCTGTACTGGCGAAAAATGATAAACAGGCCAATTGGCTGATCCTTGTATTTTCTTTTGTGGTATTTGCTGCCGTAGTGATTTTGACCCGTATAAAACTCGATGTTGACCTGGGCTTTGATGTGCATTTTTTTGCGAAGTTAAATGCGATCACTAATTCGCTGGTAAGCCTATTGTTACTGGCTGGCTTAGCTGTTGTAAGACAGGGTAAATATGAGTTACACAAACGTATAATGATAGGTGCATTGGTATTATCGGTTATTTTCCTGGTATCATATATCTGTCATCATTTGCTGGCAGGTGAAACGAAGTTTGGGGATATAAACCACGATGGTTTGGTAAGCGAAGCGGAAAAAGCTTTAGCCGGGTCAAAAAGAACATTCTACTATATTATTCTTGCCACCCATATTCCATTGGCTGGTATTATTCTGCCTTTTATATTATATACTGCATACAGAGCGTTAATTGGTGAGTGGCCCAAACATGTTAAGCTGGCCCGTATTACGTGGCCCATTTGGTTATATGTTTCGGTAACCGGTGTTCTGGTTTATCTGTTGATAAGCCCGTATTATTAAACTCACATTTACCATGCAACAGTCCAACGCCTTTAATCAGTTAAAGATCATTCATATTGCCGTACTCATTAGTATGGTTATGTTTAATGTGGTCGCACTTGTATTGATGCTGCAAGGGCTTACCGGTTTAGTTGATGAATCGTTTCAAAGGATCTTGCAGGCCGTTTGTATCCTACTTTCTTTCCTGTTTATTATTTTGGGATTTAAAGTTTTTAAGAAGAAGATATTTGCAGCCAGGAACAGCATTGAACCAGGTGAGAAAAGAATGGAATTGTACCGGTCTGCATGTATCATGTGGTGGGCAATGATAGAAGGGCCTGGTATAATAGCCGGTATCGGTTTTATAATATCGGGCAATTATGCATTCTTTGCTTTAGCCATCCTTCATTTATTGATCTTGCTGGCGTTTACACCGCGCAAGGCAAATATTATCCTGTTCCTGAACCTGAATAGTGAAGAGACAGGGCGATTGGAAGGAGGTAATAAAAAATGAGAAATTCAGCATTAGAAATCCATTTCACCATCTGCCATTCAAGAAAATTTTATACATGAAACAATTAGTTTGTATCACCCCCGGACAGCTCGAGTACCAGGATGCAGAGCAACCGGTTGTACCAGAAAAACATTCTCTACTTAAAATAAAACGTATTGGCATTTGCGGAACCGATCTGCATGCTTATGAAGGCACGCAGCCATTCTTTAACTATCCCCGCATTTTAGGACATGAGCTGGCAGCGGAATATGTAATGGGCGGAGCACCGGGGTTTAAACCAGGCGAAGCAGTTACCATCATTCCTTATTTCAATTGTGGAAAATGTATTGCCTGCCGTAGCGGCAAACCCAATTGTTGCACCAGCATCAATGTATGCGGGGTGCATGTGGATGGCGGTATGCGGGAATATTTAGTGGTTCCATCTTATTCCTTATTGCATGGCGATGGATTAAGCTTTGATGAGCTTGCCCTGGTAGAACCGCTGGCGATCGGTGCGCATGGCGTACGTAGGGCCAGCGTGCAACCCGGAGAATATGTACTGGTCATTGGCGCAGGTCCTATCGGGTTGGGTATTATGGAATTTGCCCGCATAGCCGGTGGTCATGTAATTGCGATGGATATAAACGAGCAACGGTTAGCCTTTTGCCGTGAAAAACTGCAGGTAGCGCATACCATCAATGCGGCTACTGATAACGTAATGCAACGTTTGCAGGAAATAACCGGCAACGATATGCCTACCGTGGTAATAGACGCCACAGGGAGTTTGAAAGCGATCAATAACGCATTTCAGTATATGGCGCATGGAGCGCGATATGTGTTGGTGGGTTTGCAAAAGAATGAGATAAGCTTTTCACATCCCGAGTTTCATAAACGCGAAGCCACATTAATGAGCAGCCGGAATGCTACCAGAGAAGATTTTGATCTGGTAATGCAGAGTATGAAGAAAGGATTGGTAAATCCCGCAACCTATATTACCCACCGGGTATTGTTCGATCAGGTAAAAAATGAATTCGCCAGCTGGCTGAAACCGGAGACGGGCGTTATAAAGGCGATGGTGGAAGTGGGGTAATATTAAATCAACTCGGTGGAAGGGTCCCAGAACAGGGTTTTAAAATCAATTATAATATCATTTTTAACCTTTATTCCTTCTTTCTTTAGCAGCGCTTCCATTTTGGAAGGTGGGTTAAAATGATGTTTTCCGCTTAACATACCATTGCGGTTTACAACACGGTGTGCAGGTACTTTTGGTTTTGCCGAACCGGCAGCATGCATAGCCCAACCCACCATACGTGCCGATAATTTTGTGCCCAGGCAGGCGGCAATGGCGCCGTAAGAAGTAACCCGTCCTTTAGGGATCTGGCGGGTAACGTCAAAAACCAGTTCAAAAAAGGAGGTGTCTTTTTTGCCCGAAGGATTTACTGCGGTCAGTTTTTCTCTGGCAGAACTACTGTTCTTTTTGCGTGGTACCATCTTGTTTATGTTGATTGATAAGCTGGCTTTTACGGGGTTCGGATACGTTTACATATTCAAAAGGACAATGCCGGCATCCATTTCCACAACAATAACCTCTTTCGAGATGGTATTGTGCCGTAAGCACCATAAACCCCTGCTCGTTATAATAAAAATCAACTCCTTCTATCAGATTCTTCTTCAAGCAATAAAAGTTTTAAAGCGCTTTCTTTATCAGGTAATGGCGTAGCCGGAAGCATGAACTGTAAATAATGCACTTTGTTGCTTTGCGCAATATCAAGGCTTTCGTAATGCGTTTTAATTTGTAATACGTCGCTTACCTTGTCTTCGCCATATACATCTTCGATATCCTGTATCACTGGCAAATCGTACAGCTCTATAACCCATTTGGTAAACCGGTACAGGTTGGGCGAATCGGTTTTCAGGTGAATATAACCGCCTGGCCGGAGTAATTGTTGATACAGCCGTAAGAATTTAGGATGGGTAAGTCTTTTTCTGGCTTTGGACGTTCTTAATTGCGGATCAGGGAACGTAAGCCATATTTCAGATACTTCGCCTGGTTCGAAATAGGTGGCTATACGATCGATCTGGGTGCGTAAAAAGCCAACATTGTTCAGGTTTTCCTGCAGTGCTTTTTTGGCGCCTACCCAAATGCGGTTTCCTTTGAGATCAACGCCCAGGAAATTACGCTGGGGGAATAATCTGCCCAGGCCAACTGCATATTCACCTTTGCCACAGGCCAGTTCAAGCGTAATAGGGTTATTATTCCGGAAAAAGGTTTTCCAGGTACCCGGCATATTTTCGGGGTATTGAAGCACATTCGAAAAAGTGCTTACTTCTGCAAAGCGTTGTAATTTTTTCTGGCCCATGAAGCGGCAAAAATAGGCGAGAAAATGACAATTGGGGTCGTGGAACGGAAAATTTGAATAAGAACGAGGACGATGGGTGCGTATATAAATGAAAAACCCTTCCTGATACCAATCGGGAAGGGCTATTAATTCGCTGTAGAGGGAGGATTCGAACCTCCACGGGGTAGTTAGCCATGGCGCAATTCTGTGGTGGTCAACCCCAGTCGATCTAATTGCTTAAACCGGCATTACACCACGTTTATCCCAAACCCCCACCCCCGAGACAAGAGGGCATGTCTGCCAAGTTTCATCACTCCACAAGGTAAAAACGTGTAAAAGCTGCTGTAGGAGAAGGATTCGAACCTCCACGGGGTCGTTAGCCACGCCAAAGGCGCAATTTGTTCTTTATTCCCCACCCTCGAGACAAGAGGGCATGTCTGCCAAGTTTCATCACCCCACAGTATTTATCGCTGTTTAAAGAGCTATTTCATAGCAATATTAAAGAAATACCCAGTATTGTTGTAAATTATTCAAGAAAAATTTTGAAAGTTTCGATAATATATAAATATTTGCACGTTTACTTGAAATTTGTAAAAAAACGATTGCGAAAATGGCAGCTAAATTGAATTTAGATAAACTAGACTTGCAGATAATCCATGAAATGATGGATAATGCTGAAATTTCTTATGCTGATCTGGGTAAGAAGTTATTCGTTTCCGGAGGTACTATCCATGTTCGTATAAAAAAACTGCAGGAAGCAGGTATAGTCAAAGGTACTAAATTAAATGTGGACCTAAAACAGCTCGGATATGATGTAATTGCGTTTATTGGCATATATCTTGAGAAGAGCTCCCTGTACGATTCCGTAGCCAAAGAACTGCAGCGTATCCCCGAAATTGTACGATTGAATTATACGACAGGTAATTACAGCATGTTTGCTGAAATAGTATGTAAAGATATTAATCAATTACGGTTTGTATTACACGATGAGTTACAGAAGATAAAAGGAATAGAGCGAACAGAAACGTTCATTTCCCTGGAAGAAAGTTTCAGCCGTAATGTGCAGGTGTTTACACCATAATAATTTTTTCAGCCTATCAGTTATGCACAAAGAGCTTGTTTGAACGTTTAGAAAATGTATTTTTCAATAAATTATCTTTACCTATTATGAAAAAGATTATCCTACTTGGTTTAGCCGTGCTCTTTGTGCTTGCAGTAACAGTTAGTTGTAAAAAGAAAAAAGACGGTGGTACTGATAGATGTGGTGAAACTGAAGTAAAAGTATTAACCATTCCTGCCAATGGCACTGTTGATCCTCCATCTCCTGGCTCTACCTTTCCTTTAATCGTAAATATTGAGTCCATGCCTGTATCAGGTGTTTCTATAACAGTAACAGCAAGAGCTGAAGCAGGTAACGCGACACCTTATTTTACCGAAACCCGCGACAATGTTCTGTCGTCTAACAGTTTTCAAATTACCAATACGCCTGCCGGTACAGCTTGCATTGTAGATGTTACAGTGACATCTAAAACCTGCAATACCAATCAGTGGAAAGGCGGCTACCGGTATTCGACAAAATAAATAATGAATTATAAGTTTCAGGTTTCATGTTGCCCCAATTGTTGGGTTAATGTGAAACCTGTAACCTGTTTATTTATGTTATTTGTTATTCCTTCACCTGTAATGCATCTCGTAAGCCATTGCCCAGCATGTTAAACGCAAGCACCAGTAACATAATGGCAAAGCCGGGCGCCAATGCCAACATTGGATTATGTGTGATTATAAAATTGTAGTTTTCTTTGATCATGAGTCCCCAGCTTGGCTGTGGTGGCTGAACGCCTACACCAAGAAAGCTTAAGCCTGCCTCAATTACAATAGCAGAAGCAAAATTAGAAGCAGCCACTACCATCACCGGTCCCATTACATTAGGCAACACATGCCGTAATATTATGCGGGTATGCGAAAAACCAAGTGCTTTTGCGGCTTCTACATATTCCAGCTCCCGCACACTTAAAACCTGCCCGCGTATAAGACGGGCGACACTCACCCACATGGTTAAACCAATTGCCACAAAAACCTGCCAGAAACCTTTGCCCAATACAAGTGTAATGGCAAATACAAGCAGCAGGGTAGGTATGCTCCATATTACATTGATAAACCACATAATGCCATCATCGGTGCGCCCTCTGAAATAACCAGCCAGGGCGCCCAGGAATACACCAATGCTCAATGAAATAAGTACGGTAACCAGGCCAACTCCCAGACTTACTCGTACACCTACAAGTAACCGGCTTAAAATATCGCGGCCGTATTTATCGGTTCCCAGGCGGAATTTAATAGTAGTAAATTTATAGGAGCCTGACGATTTGCCTTCCTGCCACCTCGTTTTTGAAATGGGGTAGGCCACTCTCTCAGAAATACCTTCATCAATATATTTCTGAATGATTAAACTATCATTTTTCTGTTGGTAACTATCAACAGGTATGTATTGGTATTTATCTTCTTCGCCAAAGAACAGACGCTCAAAAAAAGAAGCGGATTGTACTTTCCCCTCACGTGGCAGTTGAAGGAATAGCCGGGTATAACCAGGTTGCTGACCACCTATTTCCACTACCATTCTGTTCGCATTGGGTGATCCATCAGGAGCCAGTAAATAAGCAAACACAGCTACCAGTATGGCCAGAACGATTATGGTTATTCCAATCAGAGCGCCTTTGTTTCGTTTAAGTCGCCGCCAGGTTGTTCTTGTGGTGGCAATAGCCATCAGTGAAATATTTTTTAGATTGCTGATTTCGTGATTTTGGGATTTAATTCTCTAAATCACAAAATCTCTAAATCCCGAAATTATTTATTAATGCGACGTCCCTTCCACTCATAATGCCCGAATTTTCCCAGCCATCCTGCAATGATGGTATAACCAATATGCAGGGGTTGTAAAAAAGGAAAATACTTCATTAGCTTTTGTTGGCCAAAAAAGATGGCTACTGAATTTACAAATGGAAATTCAATCAAAACCTTAGCCAGTAATAAAAGCAATACAAGCATTAGCCAGGTATTATTCCAGAACGAGGCAACCGCACCTGTCAGAAAGCAAACGTTCAACAAGTATACGAGCAATAATACCCAGAATATTCGCTTGTCATCGTACCGGTCGGCTTTACTGGCCCAGCGAATACGCTGGTGAAAAAATTGCTTCCAGTTTGCAGCCGGTTCTGTATTTACAATAGCCAAACGGTTTTTAAGATAAAACACCTGGTTGGGATACTGCTTGAAAATTTTATGCATCAACAGCATATCGTCACCCGATGCAATGGAATCAATGTTATTAAAACCGCCTACTTCATAAAATGCCGATCGTTCATAAGCCAGGTTAGCGCCATTGCACATAGAGTGAAACCGCTTGTATACCGATGCTGCTGTAATACCCTGCAGGGTTAAAAAATCAAGCGTTTGAAAAACAGATAGTAAAGATGCCTGATTATAAAACGTGACTGGCGCTGCAATAAATTTGGCTTCGTTAGCTTCATAGAATGATGCAATAGTTTGCAGCCAGAGCGGCGTAAAACGGCAATCTGCATCAGTAGTGACGATCAATTTTCCTGTGGCTGCATTGATACCGGTTTCAATGGACTTCTTTTTGTAAGAAGCAATTGTACTGGTGTTGTCGACAAATTCTTTTAACTGAAGTGGTTTTAACTGCAGCTGTTCAAAACGCAGTTCCTGCAGCAACGCCCAGGTGCCGTCGGTTGAATGATCATCGATAATAATTACTTCATATAATTCTTTGGGGTATTGTTGATTGTGCAGTGATTGCAGAAGCGATTGAATATTCTTTTCTTCATTGCGTGCGGCTATAATTACCGAAATAAATACCGATGCCTGCTTATCGGGCAAAACAAATTCCGGAAGTTTATTCCATGCGTTATGATAATAGGCTATCAATACTGCATAGACCACCATGAGCAAAAAGAACAGGAAAAAGAAAAGTGGCATCATTCAATAATTGGATTTGGCTGTATATTTTATGATTGAATTAATTGTATTATCTGATTGGCATTTTTTTCCTGTAATACCTGGTGGCCCGTCTTAATTATATGCAACGTACAGAAAGATTCAATACCTGTGCGAAATTTTTCTCCCCTTTCATGCCGGATTATGCGGTCGTATTCTCCATATAATAAACGAACGGGCAACTCCCGTGCATGAATGATCTTTTTTATAGATGCAAGATCCGGTTTAATAGCGCGCATACAGGTCCAACGTTCATACAACATCCTGCGAACGGTGGTATCATGAATATAATAACGGGTGAATTTTAAAATACTTTGATTGATCACCTTCAAGCGGTTGCCGGCTTGTAAAAGGGAAAAGAACCAGCCCGGATGTTTCATGGTAAAAGCAAATAAGCGGTTACCAATGTAAGTTTGTGTAGCCAGCCAGTACCAGAAATTAATTTTCAATCCATCGGGCGCCAGCAATACTACTTTCTCAATGTGATCGGGAATAGTCTGCAGTAATTGTAACGCTACTCTTCCGCCCATGCTAAAACCCAGCAGGGTTATTTTATCAGCACCCTGAACGTGTTTTGTCTGCAATGCTTTCATGATAGCCAGCAGATCGGAGACAGAAAATGTAAGCCCTTCGTTCCATTGCGTTTTTCCATGGAATGGAAGGTCGATGGCAATAACAGTATACCCGGGGGAAATATATTGTTCCAAAAAGTGAAACGAATGTTCTGATTCGCCATAGCCATGTAAACACAATAATATTTTTTGACCGGTACCAAACCAGCAGTAATGTAATTGCGATGACCGGTATGGAAGAAAAGCCGTTTGCATGGAAGCCAAAATTGGGTACAATATAAGTATTAACTTGACGATCACCGGCTTGTAGTCATTCACAAAAATTTGCCTGGGAAAAGTTGTAGAAATGATGGGAAAAGCCTAGATTTGGATAGTTGTATAAACAACTATATGTCAAACAACCAATTCAAGCGAGGCGAGTTATACAGTTTTATTACCGGAAAGGCATCGACTGCCATTGCCCGGCGGCTGCAAAAAAAGTTCAATTCGGCTAATCTTAATTTAACCATTGAACAATGGAGCGTGTTATATCATTTATGGAAGCAGGATGGTATTAGTCAGCAGGAGTTGTGTAATGCCTCATACAGAGATAAACCCAGCATTACGCGATTGGTAGATAACCTGGAAAAGCTTCAACTGGTAAAACGGGTGCCATCGGAATCGGACCGCCGGATGAACATGATCTATTTAACCAAACAGGCGCAGAAGTTACAGGATCAAACTATGGAACTGGCCAATCAAACCCTGAATGAAGCCCTGGAAGGTGTATCACCTGATCGAATAGATATTTGCCGGGAAGTTCTGCAGATTGTGTATGATAATTTGAAGTAGAGTTGATAAGTTGACGAGCCGGCCGGTAGGCAGGTTGAAAAGTTAATAAGCGATTGCAACAACATTTACCCAACATAAACACATTTTTATGAGCACCACCACACAACAAAAAAATATACTCAAAGGCGGTGAATGGCTGATTAAGGAGAGTTCTCCCTTTGAGACCTTTATTCCTGAAGATTTTACTGAAGAGCAGCAAATGGTTAAAGACATGTGCGCTTCTTTCCTGGATACGGAAGTAATGCCAATTCTTGAGCGTATCGATAAACTGGAACCCGGCCTTATGCCTTCGCTGGTAACCAAAGCCGGCGAACAGGGACTATTGGGCGCTTCCATACCTGAACAATATGGTGGGTTGGGTAAAGATTTTATCACCTCTAACCTGGTAGGTGAAGGATTGGGCGGCGGCTTTTCTTTCTCCGTAGCCGTGTCGGCTCATATGGGTATTGGCACATTGCCCATTTTATACTTCGGAAACGAACAACAAAAAGAAAAATACATTCCAAAGCTGGCTACCGGCGAATGGAAGGGCTCCTACGGCCTTACAGAGCCCAATAGCGGCAGCGACGCGCTTAGCGCAAAGACTACAGCCAAATTGAGTGATGATGGAAAATTTTATCTCTTAAACGGGCAGAAGTGCTGGATCACCAATGGCGGTTTTGCCGACGTATACACTGTTTTTGCTAAAATCGATGGCGATAAGTTCTCCGCCTTTATCGTTGAAAGAGGTTATGAAGGATTTACCCAGGGCGCCGAAGAACATAAAATGGGTATTAAAGGCTCTTCCACCGTTCAGCTATACTTCCAGGATTGTAAAGTGCCGGTTGAAAACCTGCTGGGAGAAGTTGGTAAAGGGCATATCATTGCCTTTAACATTCTTAATATCGGACGGTTAAAATTATGCGCAGCTGCACTCGGTGGTGCTAAACGGGCCACTACCACCACTATTCAATACGCCAATACCCGCGAGCAGTTTAAGGTGCCTATTGCATCTTTTGGCGCTATAAAGAACAAACTGGCCGAAATGGCCATTCAAATGTGGGTATGTGAAAGCGCTTTGTACCGTACGGCCAAATGGGTTGATGATAAAGAACATGAATTGCTGGGCGCCGGCAAAACATTTAGTGAAGCAGTGCTGAGTGGCGCTGAAGAATATGCCATTGAATGCGCCATGTTAAAAGTATTTGGCAGTGAAGCACTGGATTTTGTTGCCGATGAGGGGGTGCAAATACACGGTGGCAATGGGTTTAGCGATGAATATGTTATTTCCAAAGCATATCGCGATAGCCGTATTAACCGCATTTACGAAGGAACCAATGAAATTAATCGCCTGTTAACGGTTGATATGATATTGAAACGTGCTATGAAGGGACGTTTAGACCTGATGACAGCAGCGATGAATGTGCAAAAAGAATTGATGAGCATTCCTGATTTTGGCAGTGAGGATGAAGTGGCATTTGCCAAAGAGAAAAAAACAATCGCCAATTTTAAAAAGGCAATTTTGCTTACGGCTGGTGGCGCTGTACAAAAGCTCATGATGAAGATAGAACAGGAGCAGGAAATACTCATGCACATTGCCGACATGGCTATCCAAACCTTTGCGGCTGAAAGCGCCCTGTTACGGGTTATGAAACTGGTTGAACGCAAAGGCGAAGCAGCCGTTTCTTATGAACTGGATATCACAAGGACCTGGTTATATGATGCCGCCGACATTATTAACAAACATGGCAAAGATGCCATCAATGCTTTTGCCGACGGCGATGAGCAACGTATGATGTTATTGGGATTAAAACGCTTTACTAAGGTTGAACCCTTTAATAGTAAAGAAGCCAAACGCCGTATTGCTGCAAAACTGATTGGTGATAACAGGTATCCGCTTTAAATACTTTCATCAGGAGTATATTATAAACCTTTTGCCGTTAGGCAGAAGGTTTTTTATTGGCTTCCTCCTCTTCTCCCTCATCAGTTTTAAAAGCGGCACGGGCAAGCAGTAAAAATCCGGCAGTGGCCATAAGAATAAAACAGGTGTGTGATACTTTATCAATATAGCCTGTACTGGTTAGCATAATAGCCATTGAAGTAATTACAGCCAGAAGACATACGATAAATAAACTGTTAACAAAGGGTACGATACGCATAGGGTTTGAATTTATGTAACAAATATTCAGATTCAATATAATAACTGCCATGCAATTATTATAACTTTTGTCCTAAATCAGGCTGGTTTTGTATAAAATCTAAGGGTTTGTACTTGAAAATAGTATGAAATTGGAGGTCCTGTGGTTCGTAAAAAAGCGACAGGTCTGTGCAAAAACCGCCAAAAACTGATCCCTCACTATTTTTCGGTTATTTTTGCCGCCATGAACTGGCAACAACTTTACAGTACCAAACGAAGCGGTTCCGAGCACAAAACGGCTTATAGCGATGCCATCCGTACTTCTTTTTTGCGCGATTACGATCGTCTTATATTTTCGTCTGCTTTCAGGCGGCTGCAAAATAAAACACAGGTGTTTCCTTTACCGGGGCCGGTATTTGTTCATAACCGGTTAACGCATAGTTTGGAAGTGGCTTCCGTGGGCCGTTCATTGGGTAAAGTTGTAGGCGACGCCATTGCGCAAAAATATCCGGATGAGAACGACACCTTCCGGGAATTCTATAAATACGAATTGTCTTCTGTGATTGCAGCCGGTTGCCTGGCGCATGATATCGGAAATCCGCCATTCGGCCATTCGGGCGAAGATGCTATTCGCACTTTTTTCAGAGAGCTGAAAGGTACAGAGAAGACACAATTCACGGAGCTGCTGAGTGAAAACCAGCAACGCGATTTTCTTTATTTTGAAGGAAACGCCAATGCGTTTCGCACCCTCACCCATAGCTTTAATGAAAAAACAGCGGGTGGTTTTCGCCTAACGTATACAACGCTTGCTTCTATTATTAAATACCCGGCTGATTCTTTACATGGTTTTAATAAGCAACAACTGGTCACAAAAAAATCAGGGTTCTTTGATTCGGAAATTGCAACCTATAAACATATTGCAAAGGATTTGGGCATACCCCAACTGGATGAAACCAAAAACATCTTTGCCCGCCACCCTTTTGTATACCTCGTAGAAGCCGCCGACGATATTTGCTACCGGATCATTGATTTCGAAGACGCACATCGCCTGAACATTATTTCCATTGAAACCATTAAAGATCTTTTCCTGGAATTCTTTAATAATGAAGAAGGCTACGACGCCCGCGAAAGGGTAGAGCAGGTGTTTTATGAGATCAATGACCACAATCAGCGAGTACAGTTTTTACGCGCCAAGTTGATCAATCTGCTTCTCAATCGGGTTACCGATGTGTTTATGCAAAATGAAGAGGCTTTATTGCAGGGAACTTTACAAAAATCATTGATCGATTATTTACCAGAAGCAGAAAAGCAATTGATCAAAAAAATTGATACCTTTTCTGTTGAGCATATTTACAATCACAGGTCCGTAGTGGAAATTGAAATTGCCGGTTATAATGTAATAGGGGACTTGTTAAAAGAATTCTTTGCCGCTGTCATTAATCCCCAATCGGCTAAATCGCAGAAACTGCTTCAGCTGATATCTCAACAATTTATCATTACCGGCGAGCGGAATAAATTGTACAACGATATTCAATCGGTCGTTGACTTTATTGCCGGCATGACCGACCTGTATGCGGTGGATGTTTACCGTAAGATCACAGGCATTGCATTTCCGCAGATACGGTAGTAAAGGCACAAGACAAAAAGATACAAGGCGCAAGTACCAGGAGCAAGACCAATGGCCAGGTGTTAGAATACTTGTATCTCTTGAACTCTTGATCCCTTGAACCTTGTACCTTTGTTCATTAAAACCTTATAAATATGTCAACAAGACGTGACTTTATTACTAACACCGGAAAAGCAATGGTTGCCGGCGGATTGGTTACCTTAGCAGAAAATGGTTCTGATATGATCGAAAATAAATTTATACATCACGTTTATTTCTGGTTAAAGAATGGAGAAAGCAAAGAAGACCGCGCTAAACTGATTGAAGGCCTGAAAAAATTATCTAAGGTAAAGACCATTAAAACTTTTCATATTGGTCAGCCGGCAGATACCAACCGGGATGTCATTGATCGCTCCTATGCTATTTCATGGTTTGTTCTGTTTGATAACGCGGCCGACCAGCAGAGCTATCAAACCGATCCTATTCACCTGAAGTTTGTTGAAGAGTGTTCATCCCTATGGAATAAGGTGGTAGTATATGATTCGGTAGATGCTAAATGATAAAACCTTCACGGTTTTTAACCCGCTTACATGAAAGGATTATTATTACGTAAACAGGCTTTTACTGCAGGGGAAGAAACTTTCATTGAAAGTTTATCGAGTGAAAACAATTATGGGGTTGTTTTTGAAGATGATACCGATACCGGGTACTTTTATGCGCTGGAGGTAGAGCCGGGTTCGGGGAAACAAAATATACTGGATGCCCTGCATATTTACAATATAGAAGAAGTGCCCGAGCAACAGCGGGCAGGTAATATTCACATCATTTGGTCAACCGACTGGATGCGATGCGGCCTTATCATCAACAACTATTGCCATGCGGTATTTGACTTTGAAAAGCAGGGCGGCTACTGTCGCAATGAATTTCCGCCCCCTAATCCCATCTGGACAAAAGGTAGCAGAACGCTAACCAATGAAATGGTAGCTGAATTTTTTAGTTGATCGTTGGCGTATGCTTACTTTGTAAGCGCTTTTTTTGTAGTTTTTATGGCGCCGGCCGGTAATTGGTTAAAGGACCGTGGTTCTAATGACCTGGTTTCAGAAACCATTTGCCACATGGTGGTAAAATCGCCTTCTGCTTTCAGGTCTTTAAAGAGGCGGTATAAGCGGTGCTGTAGTTTTTCGCCCGACCATCTTTTTGCATAACCCGGTAATTCAAATTCCCAGATGTCGGTAAACTCCCAGGGGTGAAAATACAAACACAAATACCCATCTTTCCGTAAGGTTTGTATAGCCAGTTGCTTAAACAGGTTATAAGGCATATTTTTAAAAGCCAGCCAAAAAAGAGGAATACGCAAGCGTGGGCTTACTGATGCCGGCACACGAAGCATATTTTCATCGAAGTATATTGTCCTGGGCAGCGAAAGATTGTTATATCGTCCAGGTATCCAGGTAGGGTTAACAGAGGAGTCATAGCTATAACCTGCCTGAATAACATCCTGCATAGGTACTTTCATCATGCGAGGCATTCTTAAGCCGTATACGGGTTGGCCGGTAATGTTCTCCAGTGCGAGCCTGCTTTGCAACAGATCGCCAGTTTTATATTCAGAATGATAAAAAGTATGCGATGCTATTTCATGCTTGCGCGACATTTGCCGTATGCTATCGGGAAACCAGTTGGCAAAATGAGCCGTGGTAAAAAAAGTACAGGCCGCTTCCATTCCGTTTATTACCGACATAGTGGCTTGCAGCCCCTTAAAGCCGGTTTCCATTTGTTCGTAAATAGAAAGGTTTTGATTATACTCTAAAGGCATATCAAACTCTTCTACATCAAAACTCATCAATATGTATCGCTGACGGCTCATGAATATTTGATTCTTTTACAATGTAAACAGGTCGATGTTTGTTCTGCATAAATAGCTTGCCCAGATAAATGCCAATGATGCCTAAAATCATCAGCTGAAGGCCGCCAAAAAACACAACGGTAACAATCACTGAGGTCCAACCAGAGATTGTATATCCGAAATAATAACTATAAATGGCGTAAGGAATATAGAGCGTCGATAGTGCTGCAAATGTAAAGCCAATATAAGTGGCTGCGTATAAAGGTCTGATACTGAAAGAGGTAATGCCTTGTAAAGCAAAACGTATCATCTTTTTAGAGGTATATTTGGTAACCCCCGCCTTACGCTGATCTGAATCATATTCAACGGCCAGTTGCTTAAATCCTGCCCATTTAACGAGACCTCTGAAAAAGGGTTCAATTTCCTGCAGGCTTCGTAATACATCTGCCACATTGCGGTTTATTAAGCGGAAATCGGCCGTTCCTTTTTCAAGTTTAATGTCACTGAGAAAGTTCAGTACCCGGTAAAAAAGGTTTGATGTTGTTCTTTTTAAGATCGGCAAGTTTTTATCTTCTTTTCGAACCGTGTATACTACATCATATCCTTCTCTCCATTTTTCAAGTAAGAGGGGAATTAAATGCGGCGGATGCTGCAGGTCGCCATCCATTGTAATAACGCAATCGCCATCTGCTTTATCTAAACCTGCTTTAATAGCAGCCTGGTGACCAAAATTGCGTGACAAAGAAATGAACTTGATATTTTCATCCTGAACCGCAAGTTTTTTTATTTCATGTAAGGTCAAATCACCGCTTCCATCGTCTACAAATATGAGGTTATACCTGTAAGGCAAGCCGGCAAAAATCCGCTTAATGGCCTTAGCCATTACAGATACATTTTCACGTTCATTATGCACCGGAACAATGATAGATACCAGTTTAGTCATACTGTCATTGTTTTTTCAGGGTGAATAAATGAGTCAACATCCTGTAATGCCAGGATAGTGAAACCAGGCTGAAAGCCTGAAAACCAATTTTTTAAATAGAAGAAGAATGGAAATGTGGCTGGAAGTCGAAGGGCAAAAGCATATCTAACCCGCAAGAATGTACCTGGCAGATTTTCGTTACTACACCTGATTTGTGTGTTTTGATTGGGTGTTAACATCTCAATAACTAGTATTAAAACGGGGTATTTGCATTTTCCCCTATAGAAAAAGGCAAAAATTTATCCAACCCCGATAAAAATATTGCTAATTGTTAGAATGCCAATAAAATCAAACTGTATTTGTTTGATTTTTAAGTGTTTGTACTGATGGGCGTTTTGACCCCGATCCTGTGGCGGCAATTACAAACGGCTGGCGGCAGCTTCATCTATAAACCAATGCAATTCGCCGCTGGCGGGCTGAATAATTTGCGATGGATATTGATCAATGGCAGGAGCGCCTTTTAATACTTCAAATAAAGCGTTGGATTTATTGGCGCCAAACGTGAGAAATGCAACTTTCCCGGCCCGGTTCACAACGGGTGCGGTTAATGTGATGCGATGCATTTGTTGTGCTTCCAGGTAAAATGAAGTTACCCAGGCTTGCTTTTCATGAATGACGGGCGTATTCGGGAAAAGCGATAACGTATGTCCATCGTCTCCCATACCATTCAACACAAGGTCGAAGGTGGTGCCTGCGTCCTCGAAATATTGGTGCAATAAAGCTTCATAAGCTTTGGCTGATTCCTCCGGCGACAGGCTGGTATCCATAATATGCACCTGTTCTTGCACAACAGGAACTTTGTTGAGCAAATGCTCAAAAGTCATTTTTGCATTGTTGCGGCTATCGGCAAATGGTACTGCCCGCTCATCGCCCCAGAAAATATGTAGTTTACTCCAATTGATACGTTCCCTGTACGGCGAAGCCGCCAGTAATTCATACAATTGTTTGGGTGAATTGCCACCCGTTACCACCCAGGTAAAGCGATCCTGCTTTTGCAGGGTAGTTTCAATGGTTTGGGTAATCCACTCGGCGAGGGCATTGCTTACTTCGTCAGGAGATTTGTATATGTGGAGCATGTTGGGTTCTTGGTTCTGAATTTTTGTTTACAGGTTACACTGATTGTCGGTGTAACCTGTAACAATATTTTTTATACGCCCGCCTGATTGCTCTGGTGAGCAACGACGCCCTGGTGGGCAACCGGTAAAGTGATCCAGTTGCGGCCATCACGGGCAATGAGTGCTTCGGCATCTTCGGGTCCCCAGCTATCAGGTGCATAATTGGGGAAATCAACCGGCGCCCTGGTTTCCCATGCTTCCTGTATAGGCATTACTACATTCCATGCTGCTTCTACCTGGTCGCTGCGCATGAACAGGGTGGCGTTGCCTTCCATTACATCGAGCAACAGGGTTTCGTATGCTTCGGGATCGTCATCGCCATAGGTGTCTTTATAATTGAAGATCATATCAACCGGGTTCAGCGTTACGGTTTGGCCGGGGCGTTTTGCCTGGAAGCGTAAGCGGATATCCATTTCGGGCTGAATGCTGATGGTAAGCCTGTTGGGCCTCCAGGTTAATGCTGCTTCTGCCGGAAATGCAAAATTGGGTGCCGGTTTAAACTGAACCGTTATAATGGTCGATTTCTCGTGTAACCGTTTTCCGGTGCGCACATAAAATGGTACATCCTGCCAGCGCCAGTTATCGATATAGAATTTTACCGCAGCAAAAGTATCGGTAGATGAGTTGGGATTTACTTTGCCTTCGTTGCGGTAGCCGGCTACTTTTTTGCCTTGCATCCATCCCTCGGTATACTGACCTCTAACTGCATGTTTATGTACCTCTTCCTTACTGTATTTACGGATGGCATTTAAAACATCCACCTTTTTATTTCTTATTTCATTGGCATCGAACGATACCGGGGCTTCCATGGCAATCATACACAACAGTTGCAGAATATGGTTCTGCACCATATCGCGCAATGCACCGGAGCGTTCATAATAATCGCCACGATTTTCGAGGCCAACTGTTTCTGCTGCTGTAATTTGTATATGATCAATATAATTCCTGTTCCAGATGGGTTCAAACAGGGCATTGGCAAAACGCAATGCCAGAATGTTTTGAACAGTTTCTTTACCCAGGTAATGGTCAATACGATAGATCTGGGTTTCATCGAACATAGAAGTAAGCAACCCGTTCAGCTCATGGGCGCTTTTAAGGTCATGACCAAATGGCTTTTCCACTACAATTCGGGTGCATTTGGTATCATGACAGATATTTAACGGCCCCAGTTTACTGGCAATTTCAGGTACCAGGTGCGGGGCAACAGACATGTAAAAAATAACATTGGGATGCTCGCCAAATTCCTCTTCTTTTTGTTTTACGATGTCAGCAATTTTCTGGTAATCGGCTTCATTGCCGGCATCCATTTGCAGGTAAGAAATATGTTGTGAAAACGTTTGCCATTTACCATTTTGATCGTCCTTGCGGCGGGAGAATTGCTGAATGCCATCGAGCAAATGGCTTCTGAACTTTTCATCGGTATAGGGAGTTCTTCCAATACCAACGATACTGAATTTATCGGGCATCCAGTTATCGAGAAACAGATTGTATAAAGCGGGAGAAAGTTTACGCTGGTTTAAATCGCCACTGCCACCAAAAATGAATAGCAAAGAGGCCGGCGGACATTTATGGTTTGTCATAATCTGAATTGAAATCTTTTTACATTCCATCAATTGATCCTGTCGATATTGATGGCTTTTTATCTTAATCCGGTTCAATATTATTACTTACCCCACGCTGTATGGAAGGTTCCTTCCTGGTCGATACGTTGATAAGTATGAGCGCCAAAATAATCGCGTTGAGCCTGTAGCAGATTTATAGGTAATTGCTTGCTACGGTATGCATCGAAATAGCTTAACGCACTCATTAACGCCCCGGCGGCTATGTTATGTTGAATAGCCAGCGCCGCTACTGCACGTAACCCTGTTTCTTTGGCTTGCAGTACGTCGGCTACTTTGGTATCTAACAACAAATTTAACAGCTGAGGGTTCACTTTATAGGCATTCCCAAACATTTCGAGCATTGATGAACGGATGATACAGCCGCCCCGCCAAACACTTACCACTTGCGGCATGGGAATTTGCATACCGAGTTCGGTACCTGCTTTAAGTAATTGCGCCAGGCCTTGTGCATAGCTGATGATAGTAGCAAATAACAGGGCGTCGTGTACCTGTTTAATAAATTGTTCCTTGGGAACGCCTATTAAACCTGATGACTCCGGATATAAAACCGAAGCTTGTACACGTTCGGCTTTTAACGCCGATAAATTGCGCATGGTAACCGCCATGTCAATAGTGGGAATGGGAACGCCGAGGTCCATAGCATCCTGCGAGGTCCATTTGCCAGTGCCTTTAGCGCCCGCTTTATCAAGGATCATGTCAACCAGGCGGTTGGGCGTTTTATCGTCGGGTTGTAAAAAAATGTCGGCTGTTATTTCAATGAGAAAAGAACGTAATTCACCTTTGTTCCAGTTATCAAAAACGGTGTGCAGTTCATCATTGGTTAATCCCAGGCCGCGGTGTAACAGATCATAGCTTTCGCTTATCAGTTGCATGATGGCATATTCAATACCATTGTGCACCATTTTAACATAGTGACCGGCTGCGCCATTACCGAGGTGGGCCACACAGGGAACACCATCTACTTTAGCGGCAACAGCCTCTAACATCGGCCGTACATGCGGATAGGCTTCCGGATCGCCGCCGGGCATAATACTTGGCCCGGTACGGGCGCCTTGTTCACCACCCGAAACACCAATACCCATAAAATGAATGCCTTTTTGCTGCAGGTAGGTAACGCGTCTTAAGGTGTCGGTGAAATGACTGTTTCCGCCGTCAATTATGATATCGCCTTTTTGCACCAGGGGCAACAGGCTTTCAATTACATCGTCAACCGGTTTGCCTGCGGGCACCAGCATCATTATTTTTCGGGGAACAGCCAGAAGATTGATCATATCCTGTAACGAACCAACTCCCTTTACGGTAGTACCGGCAGTGGCGTCCGATTCCAGTGCCGAAGTTTTCTGGTTGTCTTTATCAAAGCCAATTACTTTAAAGCCGTGGTCGGCCATATTAAGCAGAAAATTTCTGCCCATAACGCCGAGCCCAATCATGCCAAAATCAAATTGTTGTGCAGTCATTACAAATAGATAAGGTTGCAAAAGTAGGCAAATTGGAGATAGGCGGGAGGGGAATAGGAAATTTGAAAATTTTCAAATAATTACCCGGCGCGGAATGCCCGCTCATGGTAAGACAAACCATTATTCAGGAAATCGTTTTGTTTTATCTAAGGCAGTGGGTGGCATGTTATGAAATAATTAACCCCATCGGCACAAATGAACAGATGGGGTTAATTAATAGTTTATAACCGTATGAATGTAGAGGATAGAATGTTTGGGCCTGTTTAATTATTGGGAGCCGGCGGCGGTGGTGGTGGCGCTTTTTGTTCCATTTTAGGTGCGGTAGCTTCCGGATGCGGACTACCATGGTGACAGGTAATGCAACCTACTGGCGGAATAGGGTTTTGATCGTCTTTTTTATAATGGAAGAATTTTTTATTAATGCGGTCTGTCATGCGCATCATATCGCGGGTAACATTTTTCTCTCCTTTTTCATCGCTTGCAAAATCAAGTTTTTTGGGATTCTCTTTTTGTGCGGCATGGCAAAAATTACATTTTACGCCGAGGGAACTGTTAAACTGGTGCATGACGCTGTCCAGTTCTTCATGACTGATCTTTTTCGACAATACCTTCAGGTTTTTGTAAGTAGGATCGGCCGGAGCGCTGGCCGCAATGCCTAATACAACCAGCGCAATTAAAGTGCCGGCAACCGTAATTTTCTTTTTAAAAAACATAGCAGTTGTGTTTTAGCTATTGAATGGGTTAAAAAAACGAATAATACAAGATACAGGATTCGGACCATAAGACCAGAAACAAGCTGCAGGGTATTTGATGAAGGGTTATATGCGCTGAAATCGCTACTAAAAATATCGATCATATACCTTGATAAGCGGGGCTGATATTATGTAATGGTAAATACTGATCTTTTATGTTATGCTACCGTTAATTACAGGGTCGATTGGCCGATTTTTGTTTTGTTACATTATTCATTTGATGTTTTTATCACATTAAAATTGCGGGGCAATAAATTAACTTATTACGGCATCAGGATAATCATTGAAATTCAATACGAATAAAGTATCTTTGTAGCCATATTTGAGTGATAACAGCATATGGTAAGTGAACGATAAATCTCGCTACGCATTTCTGCTAATACTTGTTAGTCTTCCTTTACTCCCTGCTTTACCTCAGATCTATTTAATTTTTAACCAATTTTTGTTAGAAGTATGAACATTTATGTTTCGAATTTAAGTTTCAACGTAACAGATGATGATTTGGAAGGTTTTTTTGCTGAGTATGGCGAAGTATCTTCTGCCCGTGTAATCACGGATAAATTCACTGGCAAAAGCCGTGGATTTGGATTTGTTGAAATGCCAAATGACGAAGCTGCCAGAAAGGCGATTACAGAACTGGATGGCGGAAAAGTTGAAGGCAGGGAGATTAAAGTTGCCGAAGCCCGTCCTCGTGAAGAACGTGGTAGTGGTGGTAATGGCGGCGGTGGTAACGAAAAACGTTCATTTAGCCGTAATAACAGCTATAACAACCGTTATTAAACTTATTAGGTTAAATACCATTAAGCTCCCCTGGTGGGAGCTTTTTTTATTTACTGCCGTATTAAGGGCAGGTAAAAGGCCGGATCAGGTTGAAAACATCCCCGGCGTGATATAACGGCTACATCATTTAAATGGTAATACCTGATATATTATCTGGATTTATATTTTGTTATGTGAGACACGTAAAAAAGACAAAATAAAAAATGGCGGCAATTGATTAGTTTTGCTGCCTTTAAAAAATGCAAAACCCATAGCTTGTCGATAAATCAGAACGTATTCAATGAGCAGAAGATGAGAGCTTATGCGAATGAGCTTAAATCTACAGAGGTAATTAATTATATTAAAAGCCGCATTACTTATCCATGGGATGAGATAAGCAAGCAATATTTTAACTATGTAGAAGAGGCAATATTCGGCATGAGGCTGCTTGCTAAATTAACCCTGGAGGGCCGTATACTTGAAGTTGGATCCGGTCCGGGTATGCTTGTAGCCTGGTTACATATGAACGGGGTAAATGTTATGGGCATTGAACCCAGTGAATTAGGGTTTGAATTTAACCTGCAGTTACAGAATGCGATATGGGATTATTATAAACTACCGGGAAATCTAATACTGGATCTCATAGCTGAAGATCTTGACTCTGGTATACATGGCAAATTCGATCTGGTTTATTCAGTAAATGTAATAGAACATCTGCCAAAGGATAATATTCAACTTGCCTTTACTAAAATTAAGGATGTATTGTCGGAAGACGGCATGATGTATCACCACTGCCCTAATTACATTATACCTTTTGAGCCCCATTATGGTTTTCCGCTAATACCTATGTTTCCGCAGTTGACGGGTAAAATAAAAGGTGTTGCCAACGATAACCTTTGGAAGTCCTTCAATTTCATAACACTGCCACAGATCAAAAAAGTAGCCTCAGCTATCGGTATGGAGGTAAGTTTTCAACAGAAGGCAATGAAAGATTCATTTGTGCGACTGGAAGAAGATAAAGAATTCGCCGAACGCCATACTACCCTGGTTAAGATCTATCCCATATTAAAAAAACTGGGTATCATTAATCTCTTTGGGCTCATTCCCCCGGTATTATGCACGCCAATGACGTATACTTTATTGCACAAAGGAGCTAACAGCAGCTATAGTGATAAGGGACTTAAAATTTCTGTTAAACAGAAAAAGTAAATCATTTCTTTAGAGCAGTAATGGTGCGCTTCAGTCGGAATTATAAAACGGCTTTACCGAACTCAACAAGCACCCAACTTTTCAACCTGATCCAAAAGATCAATGTATTTGCTGTGATTATTGTTTAGCAAATTGTTTGAACGGGCGCAGCCATTGAAAAAGTAAGCGTGGTTCCTTCGTTGTGTTGATTGTAGATACTGATATTGCCGCCTAGCTGCCGGGCAGCCTGCACTACGTGCGAAAAACCATTGGAAACTGTACTGTAAAAATAAGAACCGTTATTGCGAACACGGATCTGCACCCCGTCATTGTTACAAATCGCTTCTACTCTGATACAGACATTTTCAGTACCATTTATTGCACCGCTTAACAGATTGCCCAGCACATAGGCTAGCAAATTTTCATCAGTCTGAAGGTGGAATGTTTGGTCGACATCATTAATAATAAAACTTTTTTTACCGGTAACAAGCGGTAAAAGGCCTACCATTAGTTGGTCTATCAGCCGGTGAAGAGGAACAGGTTCAGCTACTACTGTTTGGTTAGATGATACGGGGTGAGTGATTTGCATAAGGCTTTTCATACAAAGGGATTTTAATTGAAATTAACAATAGTCCACAGGGTACAATTAAAATGTAAATAGTCGCACGGATTATAAATATTCAGAACTTAACCAAGACTTCGTATAAAACAATGCATAGCAAATTAACGAACTAAAAGTGTTAAAAAGACAATTGAGGATATCTTCTTAAAAATCTTAGCATAAATCAAGTCCGGTCTATACATGGTTCCATGTAATGCGTTTTTTTACAGGCATAAATTTCATTACAATTCATGAATGCGGTACACTAAAAGCAAATAGCCGCAATACAAGTCCGTTCTCATTGCATCACAAATTGTTGTACATATTGCGCATTTTGTATAGCAGCCGTTTGTGCCGTGTTATTGAAATATATAAAAGCCTGTTTAGTTTGTTTAGCATTTTGTATAGCAGTGATAATCTGTTTTAAAAAGTTTAAATCATATGCGGAATAATACAATTTAGGTACGCCATGAAAGCGGTAATAAATAGTATCGGTGTTACTGACTACATCATCTGGTAATTGTGGATGACTGATACTGCAAAAATGGATATGGTGCCGGGCTAATGTTTCATATACTTTTGGTTGCCACCAACTGCTGTGCCGAAACTCCAGTACATTTATAAAGGCAGGATCTAACTGGTCAACGATTTTTTGTAATAATGCTGACGAAAAGGGAATTTGAGGTGGCAACTGAAATAATACTGCGGCTAATTTTTCCTGAAGCCCTTTTTGAATAGTGTTGTAAAAGTCAGTCAGCAATAACCTGGTGTCGTCAAATTTTTTATAATGTGTAATGAGGCGGGGCGCTTTAACGGCAAATGAAAAATGTGCCGGCGTTTTTTGATACCAGCCAAGCAAAAAAGACAATTGGGGAAATCGGTAGAAGGTTACATTCAATTCAAGCGTATTAAAATGCTGGCAGTAGTAATCGAGCCATAACCGTTGTGGCAATCCTTTTGGATAGAACAGTTCTTTCCATTCTTTATAATGAAATCCCGAACAACCGATATGCCATTGTGGGTTAGCCATTGTTTTTATTTGAGCTAATTCCGGTCACTTACAGCAAGGTGGTTTTTAAATTCGTATCTAAAATAATTATACCACTTCAGAAACATATATCTCCAAACGAGGCCCTCTTTTATTGGCCCAATACTATTGACGCATCTTTTTATTATTTTACAGAGAAATCAGTTCCTATCATGACTCTACTTGGTAATCTTATCTGGCTTGTTTTTGGCGGATTAGCTGCCGCACTGGGATATGTGATCGGTGGGTTTGTATTGTGCCTGACTATTATAGGTATTCCCTGGGGCTTACAGTGTTTTAAATTAGCCGGTGTGGTTTTATGGCCCTTTGGTAAACAGATAGTTCCCAAAGAGGGTGGAACAGGTTGCCTGTCGTTCCTGTGTAATATCATTTGGTTAGTATGCGGCGGATTGTATACTTCATTGATTCACCTGTTTTTTGCAGCCATCTTTTTTATAACGATTATTGGAATTCCCTTTGGTCGCCAGCATTTGAAATTGATGGAACTTTCGCTGTTGCCGTTTAGTCGCCAGGTGGTAGGCTGATCGCTTCAACATATTGTTAATTCCCTTTTAAAAGCAATCGACTTTTCAATACCACCATTTAAAATTTCGTTCTATATTGCTTGCCTGAGTATTCAGTGACGGTCATATGTCTCGTATTTTTACTATTTCAATGAGGAATATGATTCTCCCAGGCTATATATCACGCTTAATTGATGAGTATAACCTGTTGATTTAAAATGAAACAAAAAATTCATACGTCAAAACAGGCCGGGCACTGTTTTTGCGCTTAAAAGCCGCTTACTAAAACCGGCACCTAAACTTATATGTTTACACACAGGGATTGGGGCATTGCTTTTTCACTTATGGCCATATTAATTGTGGCGGTAATTGTATTGAGCAGTTTGAACCTTTCTTTACCGGGAGAAAAAGCACCCCAGGCTAAAAAAGATTCAACTGTTATTATAGTTCCGCGCCGATTTGGGCTGCCCCTCGATTCGTTTAATGTAACGGAAAGCATCATTCAACGAAATGAATTGCTGGCTTCTATTTTGGAATTATACAATGTAGATAATAATACTATTGCCAGACTGCAGGAAAAATCGAAATATGTATACGATGTACGTAAAATGAAAGCAGGGACGCAATACACTGTTTTTTCTTCAAAAGATACCTTGCACAAAGTTTGTTATTTTGTATACCAGCCTAACGCCATTGATTATGTTCTGTATGATCTTCGTGATTCGGTATCTGTTTTAAGCGGCAAACGTCAGGTGACGGCCCGGCTAGAAATGGCTTCGGGGATCATCAACGGATCGTTATATGAAACTTTTCAAAAGTCAGGAACCGACCCCGCTTTAGCTATGAAGCTGGCTGATCTGTATGCTTATACAGTAGATTTTTATTCTATTCATGATGGCGATTATTTTAAAATATTATACGAGCAGCGATATATAAAAGATGAACCGGTTGAAACAGGCGCCATTCAATCAGCTATATTCTCTCATAACGGCGAAAAGCATTATGCCTTTTATTACAAATCCGATACAACGGAAGCGGGGGATTATTATGATGAAAAAGGTAAAAGTTTGCGGTCGTCATTTTTAAAAGCACCGCTTAAGTTTAGCCACATTACATCAGGGTATTCGCTCAGGCGTTTTCATCCTGTTCAAAAAAGATGGAAGACCCATTTGGGCACCGATTATGCAGCACCGGAAGGAACGCCTATTATTGCCACTGGCGATGGCGTGGTGGTTGAATCAGAATTTTCCAATAACAATGGTAATTTTGTTAAGGTAAAACATGATGATACCTACACAACGCAGTACCTGCATATGACCAAACAGGCGGTACGGGCAGGGCAAAGCGTACACCAGGGTCAGGTAATAGGCTACGTGGGTAGTACCGGTCTGGCTACAGGTCCCCACGTATGTTATCGTTTCTGGAAGAATGGGAAACAGGTTAATCCATTACAACAAACGTTTCCACCTTCTATACCGTTGCCAAGTGCAGAGATACCTCGTTTTGCTGATTATGTAATTAAACAGCAGCAGCAACTAAACACCGTTAATATGGGGGTGGTACAAACTCTTTCAATGAATTAACTTACTATACAGGCAGTCAGCAGCCATCCATTTGCTGACTGTCTGTTTTTCATCATTTCTCTGTTATTGAATCTCCACCGCTCTCTATCTTTCCCTGCAGATTGTTTTTTGGTTTATTTCCACCACTTTATTGTATTGATTAACAAGCTTGTTGCATTTCAGGATGTAATCTGGCATAAGCTTTGAAAATCATGAGGTCAATAAACTCCTTTAAACATGAAAAAGTATCTTTTAGCCCTTAGTTTGTTTTGTATAGTGGTAGGCAGCTCGCAGGCGCAAAAAGTAACACCCGGTATAAAAGGCGGACTTAACATTGCAGATGTTTCTGGCATCAATGGCGATAATCGCTTAAGCGGCCATGTTGGTTTGTTTATAAACAGCAAGTTAAACCGCAACTGGAGTGTACAACCTGAATTACTGTATTCGGGCCAGGGGCAGCAATTTATGGTTGTTAATAAAGAGTATACGTTGGCGCTAAGCTACATCCAGGTGCCTATTATGTTTCAGTATTATCCGGTAAAGCAATTCTATGTGGAGTTTGGACCACAAATAGGCTTTTTATTATCAGCCAATATTAAAGATGATGATGATAAAGTGGAAGTTGATAACGATTATAAAAAGGTGGACGCCGGTCTTTCTTTTGGCGCCGGTATACAGGTTACCAAATTGCTGGGTTTTTATGCACGGTATAATGCCGGCTTATCTGATTTAACTAAAAATGATAACCGGGATTATTTTAACCGGGTAGGGCAGATAGGCCTTTACATCCTGCTTAAATAGATTTGATAAAAAATAAAAAGAAGCCTTCCTGGTTCAGCCGGGAGGGCTTCTTTTTTTGGTAAGCAGTATGCTAATCCTTACTTACTATTAAATATCGCTGGCATATCAATCGACATGGTATTACCTTCTTTTAATGCAACCTGTTTGTTAAAGGATGCCGCATCGTCGTCGGCAAACATGACCACTTCGGTTTTCTTTGCTATTTCTTTATCATGGGTGATCTCATAAATAATTTGTTTTACCAATGGCACGGGGACCCAGTCTTTAAAGGTTAACGGAACACCAAATTCATCGCGGTAATAATGTATATGATATTGATCGGCATACAAATTTTCAGGCGGCCGCAGAAAATAAACTTTATTAATGCCAGGGGTATATTGTTTTTCAACATAGGTACGCACAACCTGGTATTCCTTTAATATCGGTTTTAGAAAGTTATAACGAAAATTATAAAAACCTACACCCGCAAATACAAGCATAGCTGCTATTGCAAACCCGTTTTTCCAGGAGCTGTTTTTAATCCATTCAATAGTCATATTGATGAGCATTAAAGCCACTGCCAGGTTTAATGCCATCATAGACCGGTACGATGAGTAATTTTCAATGGTTACCATCACCGGCAGGTATATTAGCATCAAAAGAGCGAAACAAACTCCTAAGTAAATGATTTTATTAATAACCGGTTTATCACGCTTCGTAGCGAATGAATGAACAACCCATACGGCAATGGCCAATATGTAAAAAGCCTGGGAAATAATACTGTGTAAATTAAACAGGAAATTAAAGCTGAAGGCCTGTGCGGTAGGCACGCCAAAGAAGAATGAGATCTTCTTAAAGATGTTCAATTCCAGATTGGCACGGTTCGGTTCTTCAATGCCTTCGATCTTTAAATGTAATTTATAAATGAGATAATAAACAGCTACAATCGTCAACATTGAAATTATTCCGGTGATAAGTATGCGATCGGGTTTCTCAAACTTCCGGCTGTTGAAATGCAGGAAGAAGGGAATAAGGAACATGCCGATACCGATCTGATAAATAAACAACGAAACAACACCCAGCAACAGTACGAGTAACTGTATAGGAATAGGTATGGCAAAAAAACGGTTGTGTTTTTTTAGTTGCGTATATAATAAGTGACCGCTTAAAAGCCCGGCCGTAAAAGCTAAGCTAAATACAAAACAAGTGCCGCCCCATCCGTTGGTGATGGCTACAAAAAGGCTGGATGCAAGATATACGGCGCTTATGAGCACTACCCGGCTATCAATTAAATTCAAACGCGCCCATTGACTGGCTGCCTTTACATAAACACAAATGGCCAGTGCCCATCCTATTACGGAAAAGATGCGGTGTAGTTTTACTGCCTCAATAGTGTTTATGGAAGCAAAGGATTTTCCTATTGTCAGCCCGCTCAAAAGCCGGCCGTGAACGAACCAGACATTGAACGACTCTTCTTTTTCATTATTCCATAGCAGATGACAATCATCTAAATAAACATAATTGGCCTGGAACAGGGGATAAAATATAATGAGTAATACCAATACCGGTAATCCGTAAAGTAATAGCTTGTTGTTCACAATAGAATTGATTTAAATATAGCAATGAACCGATTGCGAAATATATGGCTTCTGTTATTTTAAATGAAGAAATAGTGTGTTTATTTAATCCAGCGTTCAAAAAATTCCCAGGTACGTAGCATTTGGTCAATACGTTGCCGGTTATCGCCACTACGGGTAATTTCATGCGTGGCATTGGGATGCCTTACATATTCAACGGGACGGCCTAACACTTTCAGGCTTCGGTACAGCATTTCGCTTTCGACAAAGCCGGTACGCCGGTCGTTGTCACCATGAAAAATAATATAGGGAGTAGTAATATCCTTCACATAGGTGAGGGGCGATTCACGTTGCAAATTGGCTTTGGCGGCCGCTTCCCAGGGATAGCCACCAAAATAGTTCGGCACTAACCGCCAGGCATTACCCTCGCCAAAAAAGGTACCAAGGTCGTATACGCCCCGTTGCGAGCAGGCTGCTTTAAATCTGTGATCATGGGCAATGATCCAGGCTACCAGGTAACCGGCATAAGATCCGCCGGTAACCAGCAGTTTTGAGGTATCGGCCCAGCCCTCTGCTACGGTCTTATCAAATATCGTTAACACATCGCTGGTAGGTCCTTTGCCCCAATCATTGATATTTGCCCGCAGAAAGGTTTCTCCATATCCGCCGCTGCCACGTGGGTTACAATACACAACACCATATCCTTTGTTGCAAAAGAACTGGTATTCATGCCACATGCTGCTTTCTCCAGGACCCCACATCGCAGAAGGGCCGCCATGTATTTCAAGTAATAAGGGATACTTTTTTCCGGGTTCATAATTGACGGGCTTCATGATCCAGTATTCGATGGTCAATCCCTTGTCATTGACAAAAGTTTTCTTTTCGGGCAGGGATAGTTGTTTGTTCTGCACCCAATTGTAATTGAAGGTGCTGATGCGCCGGGCGTTTTTGGCACTGGCGTCGGCGAGGTACAATTCAAATGGGTTGGCCACCTCGGTTTTCACAAACACGAGTTTATTATTGATAACATCAAAGCTGCTGATGCCGCTGTTATAATCACTTAATTGCTCAACCTGTTTGGTTTTTACATTCAGCTGGTAAAGCGGAAATCCGCCATTGCTGGGCGAAGTAAAGTACAGGTATTTTTCATCACTGCTCCATACCAGGTTGCCTTTTGAACGATCGAATGGAATTACGATCATATCCTTTGCAGAACCATTTAATGGCATAATAGCCAGTTGTGGGACCTTTACAAAGGAAATATCAGAAAACTGAAAGGCAACCCATTTACCCGAAGGAGAAACTTCTGGCGATGAATATACTTTTTCTTCTTCTCCCAGCAGTTTACGCAACCCGCTTCCATCTGCATTGGCTATAAATATCTCGTTTTCCTGCGACCGGTTGGGATGTTGCAGGGAATCTACATCGCCCGATAAAACAAGCTGTTTACCGTCCGGTGTAAAATCGGCCGTGGCAAAGGAATAGAATCCTTTTGTTACTACCGTGGGAACGTCGCCCGGCCGGGTGCCGGTTATAAAGAAATGAGTAAAGCTGAGATCGCCGTTGATATTGAGTTCATCCTGGAAGTTGAGCTTATTAATTACCCGCGCTTTTTTATCAATGACGTTGTTGTTGAGGTAGGCTCTTACTTCTTCCAGCGTACCATCGGGATTTATGGTAGCCGAAACAGATTTCAATTGTTCGTTCTTTTCAAAACCAGGTTTTTCAAAAGGCCAGTCGGGTATTTTTTTATCTGGATTTAAAAGCGAATCCTTTAACAGATCAGCCAGGGGAATACCTGTCGCGAATAAAATTTGTTTTCCATCAGGGCTCCATTTGGGTGTACTTGCGCCATATTTAAACTTCGTTAACTGTACAGCTTCGCCGCCATCCAGGGAAAGCAGGAATAATTGTGATTTTCCATCTATCGACCGCACAAAAACCAGTTGCTTTCCATCGGGGCTCCAGGCGGGTTGCGAAGCGCTTTCTTTGGTGGTCAGCTGCCGGGGTGTTGAACTGCCATCGGTTGAAACCATCCAAATTTGGGTCACATATTTATAATCCCATTTGCTTTCTGTATCATTTTCAATGGCAGTTACGGTAAAAGCAGCTTTACTGCCATCGGAAGAAAGGGTCACATTTCCGATGGATTTTATTTTTAGCATATCTGTAACTGTCACAGATTGTTTGCTTTGCCCTGAAGCACTGAAAGTTATGAATAAGCAAATACAAACGATAAGGTTTTGCATGCAACTAAATTTTAGGCGTTGAATGTACGAATTCAACAACATTTTTGTAGCTTAATTGAACATTGTATGATTAGCGGTTCCGCCTCTGACATATTAACAAAACCAGCTATTAATATTCCTTGTTGATTGTTGGTTATTCCGATAATTTTGTAATAATTCTATAACTATGAGTGAAATTACAGCACTACCCCTGACGCCAAAAGATTTTGCCACTGACCAGGAGGTACGTTGGTGCCCCGGTTGCGGTGATTATTCCATTTTGGCGCAAGTGCAAAAGATCATGCCGGGTTTGGGGATCCCTAAAGAAAACATTGCCATTATATCAGGTATCGGCTGCAGCAGCCGTTTTCCCTATTATATGAACACCTATGGTATGCACTCGATTCATGGCCGGGCTACAGCCGTTGCCAGCGGATTGAAGGCCGCCAGGCCCGAACTGAGCGTATGGATCGTTACGGGCGATGGAGATAGTCTGAGTATTGGCGGTAACCATACTATCCATTTACTGCGTCGCAATTTTGATGTGAACATAATGCTCTTTAATAACCAGATCTACGGATTAACGAAAGGTCAGTATTCACCTACATCAGAGGAAAACAAGGTAACCAAGTCAACTCCATACGGCAGTATCGACCATCCGTTCAATCCATTGGCATTGGCCATGGGAGCCGATGCTACCTTTATTGCCCGCACCATGGACCGCGATCCCAAGCACCTGCAGGAAGCATTGATCAGAAGTCATAAACACAAAGGCGCTTCTTTCCTGGAGATCTATCAAAACTGTAACATCTTCAATGATGGCGCTTTTGAAGCTTTTACCGAGAAATCAAGCAAGCCCGATAACACGCTTTTCCTTGAGCATGGCAAGCCGCTTATTTTCGGCGCCAATAAGGATAAAGCCATTAAGTTAGATGGATTCAAACCAATAGTCGTTGACCTGGCTAATGGCGCATCAACCGATGATGTATGGATTCACGATGAAAGGGATTTTTATAAGGCGCAAATACTCGTACGCATGTTCGATGATCCACGGGTAGAAGGTCATTTGCCTCGTCCGTTTGGCGTGTTCTATGAAACAGACAGACCCTGCTATGAAGAAGAAATGCAATTGCAGATCGATAACGTAATGGCTAAAGGCAAAGGAGACCTTGACAAACTGTTAAGGGGCAAAGAAACCTGGACCATTGCTTAATCAACAGGAAAAATCAATCGCTTTAATGCAATATCAGCTATACAAAAACGAAAAGGTAGTTGTATATGCTATTAAATTGTATAGGCAGTATTGAATGCTGGCTATGTGATTTACATTTCGATGCCTACTATGAAGGAACCAACATCCCTACATTACAGGAAGAATGATACCAATATTGAATCAATACAAATCATGCGGGGTGTTGCCGCTATCCTGGTGGTATTGCTGCATATATCTATCAAAGGCGAGCAATATAGAAACGATGCCTTAAAAGGGTTCACCATTGGCGGAGCGGGGGTAGACCTCTTTTTTATTATTTCAGGATATATCATGTGCGTGAGCACGATGGGCCGCGATTTGAACTTTATCCGGTTTATGCAACATCGGGTAAGAAGAATTATCCCGCTTTACTGGCTTACCACCATTATAGGATTGATCATATACCTGTATAACCCTGACATCATCAATACCTCGGGTGGCGAAACCAGCATCTGGGCTTCTTTTACTTTAGTTCCCAACGGAAAAAGATATCTTAATTCAAACGGGTGGACGCTCAGCTTTGAGTTTCTGTTTTACATACTATTTGGCGTGCTTATTCACAAAGGCACCTATAAAGCCATCCGGTTCTCTTCTGTTATATTATTGGCAATGGTAGCTACCGGCCTGTTGTTTTCTTACCAGGGACATACATTTAATTTTGCGACCAACAATTTATATCTGGAGTTTATATACGGCATGGGTTGCTTTTATTTATTTGATAAGAAGATCATCAGGCCTAACACTGCCATAGGCTTGAGCCTGTGCCTTTTGGGAGCCGCGCTGCTTGTTGCGGAGCTGGTTTTTAAAATACCAAACCAGGAACTGAACAGAGGATGGCTTTGGGGTATTCCCATGCTGATGGTGTTTACTGGGTTTTTATGCATGGAAGGCTTTATTAAAGGAAGTAGATCCATTGTAAAAAGATTGTTTCTTGAAGCTGGCAATTCATCCTACTCGTTATACTTGTTTCATCCTTTCACTTTAAGCGCAACAGCCCTTTGCCTGAAATGGCTGCACATGACATCCAACCCCTACCTGTTCGCCCTCATATTGTTTAGTGTTACTGTAATGGCAGGTTACCTTGTTTATTTGTATGTTGAAAGACCATTGGTTGCAGTAAGTAAGAAGTTTTCTGCAAAGTAAAATCCTTCAACATTTCCCGGTACGCTGTAAAACAATCCCATTTCTATTGGCTGTTATTATATACATGCGTATAAAAAAAATGCCAGCGATGGATATCGCCGGCCTGTGCTTACCTCTGAAACCACAAAAAGAAAGAAGTTAAGCTATAAGTTGTTATATAATTATTAATTGAAGATGGGGTTCAATGGATGATGGACAGACAGATATATGTAGAGAAGGTAATACAGCTATGCATAGTGGCTGAAATGCCATTTGCATAACAGGGTTAACCCGCTTCTACGGTGAGGTAGTAAGTTTAAAATTGACTGCTGATACAGGAGTAAGAGCAGTTAGTTTTAGTTACTGGTACAATCTTTTTAGTTGCAGTTTCTAAGCACAAAGGATCATCAACACGGTAAACAGAGATAAATAGAATTAAAAAGGGTGGCGGACAATTTATGGTACGAACAATTAGTTATCCGTACTTAAAAATAATTTTATGTTTAAATGGAAATTGGAGGGTTAACGGAAATTGGATGGTTGGAAATCGGGAGATTGGATTAGTTTTCTGTGCTTTGCTGGTGAGAATGTTAATTCAGCACATAGCCCGGTAAAAATAAAGACAGTTTTGTTAAAAATCAATATTTTCTTTAAAAATTTTTAATGTCTACCCAGTATCCTTGATTTCTTAAGTTGGATCAAATTACAATTAAATAGTCCATCTTTCTATCTAAAATCAGCAGATTCCAATTCTTTTTCTGCAGCCTTTAGAAGACTGGTTCTCTTATATGCATACCACCATTTAGGCGCTGTTTTCTTCATCAGTGTGTCAATATTCCGCATTCCGAACAAGTTCCAGGCGGCCCTGAGTTTGCCGCTCATAGTGGATTGTAAAGCCCTGAGGCTCATTGCAAAACCACTGTCCAGGTATTCCATATGATGCCAGTAACCAGCCGGCATAAAAAGGGTGTCGCCATGATCGAGGATCACCTCATAACCTTTAGCCAGTTTCAGTGCCGGAAATTGCTTGTAATCGGGGCAGCCATTTTGGTTATAGTGCGAAAAATCGGCCAGGCTCAGTACCTCAAAAGGCTTGCGGTACAGCTTATGCTGCTCTGTAAATGGAAATAACAGTACTTTTTTGCGCCCGATGAACTGGGTATGGAAAATGTGCGACATGTCAATGTCGAAATGCATATGCGTTATGCTGGTGGCGCCCCCTACAAATAACATGGGGTATTTCTTAACGAAACCCTTCATCAAATGTTCGGGCCAGGTAAAATCATGTGTTAGCTGAGGCGCATGATCAAAAATGTTGAAGAGAAAAATACGCCATGCCGCTGGCCCCTGGCTGATCATATCAATGTATTCACCAAAGGTTTTGTAATCATCGGCCGTATTAATGGGCGTAAAGGCGTCGCTTTTAACGTTATTATACAGCCCCACTCTTTTACTACCTACAACGTTTTTAAAATATTTCCAGTCCCATTTAGCATAGGCGGGCCAGTCTTTGGCCAGATTCTTAATAATAACTGGTTTCAATGGCAGATAGTAACGCTGCTGAAAATCTTCTGCGTCGATGGCGTCAACGCGGTCAACAGGTAATAATTGCATGAAATTAGTTTGCGCAAATTTAATATTAAAATCATGTTCACTTCATAAAGTAATACCGATTACATAAACGGCTTTAACATTTACATAAATAATCGAATGTGTAACACGGGCGCATAATTTGCGGTTATGGTTATGTGGCTTTGATTAAATACTATAATTTGCCGTTATGTTGTTACATATTCATCCTGAAAATCCACAACACCGAAACATATCAACCGTTGTAGATGTTTTATCGAAAGGTGGATTAATTATTTATCCTACCGACACCATCTATGGATTGGGGTGCGATATTTTTCAGCACAAAGCCATTGAACGGATCTGCCTCATTAAAAAAATTGACCCGCAAAAGGCGCAACTCTCCTTTGTGTGTTATGATTTGAGCGATTTAAGCCGCTATACCAAGAGCATTAGCACCCCGTTATACCGGATGTTAAAGCACTATTTGCCGGGCCCCTATACTTTTATTTTACCCGCCAGCAAGGAAGTACCCAAAATATTACAGAGTAAAAAGAACACGATCGGCTTGCGTATCCCGGATAACCTGATAGCCCGTACCATTGTAAAAGAACTGGGACATCCTATTTTAAGTACTACTTTGCCGGGTACCATGGTTGAAGAATTTACCGACCCCGAATTGATGCACGACAATTTTAACAAATTGGTGGATGTGGTGGCTGATGGCGGTATAGGCGGCATTGTGCCTTCCACCGTAGTTGATTGTACCGGCGACGAGCCTGTTTTGATACGCCAGGGTGCGGGTGAATGGGAAAGCCTGAAGTCAGAAGTATGAGCTAGGTATAAGAAAATCGCGAACTTCTTACGTCACATGATTATAACCAGCAGACCTTAATCTATAAAATAAGTACGTTTACAATACTATGACTGCCATTAAAACTGAATATCAGAAATTTTTTCCCGATCATTTTACACTTGAAACAACAAGAGTGTTATTACGGTTGATGACCCCCCAGGATCATGAGGCGTTTTTACCTCTCACCAAAGACAGGGAGATCTGGAAGTACTTTACAAAAGACCTGAGCGATGAACAGGAGTTGACAGACTGGATGCAGCAATTGTACAACGAAAGGACCCAGGAAACAAGAATGCCGTTTACCGTTATCGACAAGCATTCCAATGAGGTGTGTGGCTGTACCAGTTTTCTCAATATTTCCTTTTTCGACAAACGTCTTGAAATTGGCAGTACCTGGCTGGGTACTTCATTTATAGGAACGGGTGTAAACAGGCAGGCAAAATTCGCTTTGCTTTCCTTTGCCTTTGAAGTGATGAAAATGGAGCGGGTTGAAGTAAAGACCGATAATTTGAATGAACGCTCCAAGGCAGCCCTGTTAAAAGTGGGTATGAAGCCCGAGGGAGTATTTCGCAGTCATATGCTTATGCATGACGGTCGCCGAAGGGACTCTATTTATTTCAGCATGCTCAGAAGTGAATGGCAGGAAAGGAAAATTCATTTTTTTCCCGAGATGTTATAAAGCGGTACAGGTTTTACTGTTTCTTGCCTCTTGGTCCTTGTTTCTTGTGATTTGCTTTTATTCCATATCCAACTCCAGCTGGGTAGTAGTACATTTAAATGAGCGGCGATGGTAGGGTGTTAATCCAAATTGTTCAATGGCTTTTCGGTGTTCCAGCGTGCCATATCCTTTATTGGTAATCCATTTATAGTTAGGGAACTCCAGGTCCAGGTTACGCATAAAATCGTCGCGATAAGTTTTGGCCAGTATACTGGCTGCTGCTATAGATGCAAAAGCGGCATCGCCCTGTACAATACATTGGTGCGGCACCCGCTTGTATTTTGTAAACCGGTTTCCGTCAATAATTAGGAACTGGGCTTTCTTTTTTAATTGATCAATGGCCAGGTGCATGGCTTTAAAAGAAGCATTCAGGATGTTAATGCGATCAATTTCTTCATGATCTACGCTGGCAACCTGGTAGCAAACGGCATTTTTCTCAATAAAACCTCTTAATTCGTACCGGTCTTCCTCTGTCACCTGCTTCGAATCGTTCAGTTTTTCGTGGTAAAAGCCCTCGGGTAAAATAACGGCTGCTGCAAACACAGGCCCCGCCAAACAACCCCTGCCTGCTTCATCGCAGCCGGCCTCAAGAAGTTCAGTCTGGTAAAAAAGTTTAAGCAAGTGTTCTTATTTGAACCAAAAATAAGGTTTGCCTGTATTTAAATATTATTTATCAACTTTGTTTTTTTACACATCACATTCCCATTATGGAATTAAGCACAATACCCCGGTTATTTCCCGCTTTTGAAAAAGAACTGCAACTCGAAATCCAGGAGCAGGGTGAGATCCGCTCGTTCAAAACAGAGGAGCAACTGATGCGCACCGGCCAGTATTTCCGTTCAACTATGTTAATATTGAACGGACTGGTTAAAATATACCGGGAAGATGATGACGGGAACGAATTCTTTATGTACTATCTGCAACCTGGTCAGGCATGCGCATTATCTATGGTTTGTGCAGCAGAACATAAACGCAGCGCTATTATGGCAAAAGCGGTAAAAGACACAGAAATTATAGCGATTCCTTTACACTTTATGGAA
This sequence comes from uncultured Niastella sp., assembly GCA_966212235.1. Classification (GTDB taxonomy): domain Bacteria; phylum Bacteroidota; class Bacteroidia; order Chitinophagales; family Chitinophagaceae; genus Niastella. The sequence continues at coordinate 175,038 of CBIHPP010000007.1, forward strand.
GAGTGGATGGGTAAATACAAAAGTTGGAATCACTTCGTCATCGGTACGTACCGGTCAAGGTTTGAAGAATTGCTAAGCACCATTGATCATATTGCATTTCGTGGCATGGATGAGCGGCTGGAGTTCTACTTAAAAAAGCACCAGGAAACTATGAAAACCAACCTCATTACCATCAATCACCAGGAAATTGCCAATGAGTTGAATTCTTCCCGGGAAGTTATTTCCCGCCTGCTTAAAAAAATGGAGCAATTCGGAAAGGTGAAACTACTCCGGAATGCTATTGAGATTATTCAATTATAATCAACATGTATTGAAAGCTTTTGAATGATTGGGTTGTTTAGTTTAACATAGCCTGGGTTATATCCTTAAGAATTAGAAATCTTTTTTCACCGGGCATGTAAATCGTTCTGCATATTTTGTAAAAGACTAAATGCCTTTTTGGCTATCCCCAACCTTATTGTGACCTTCGTCACCTATCGGATTTATATTTTCCCGCACCTTCATTGAATGATTGCATGATTCAGTATGCCAATGCCCGGTTAACTGTTGCATGATCATTAAACCCTGTCTGTTGTTGTTTTACCGAATTATATATTCTACATGGAAATAGCCGGTTATTTAGCAGCCGTATTAATTGGCGTATCATTAGGTTTGATAGGTGGTGGCGGATCAATACTTACCGTGCCCGTATTTGTATACCTGTTGCATGTGCAACCGGTTTTGGCAACTACCTACTCGCTATTTGTAGTGGGTAGCTGTAGCCTGGTGGGTGGCGCCCGGGCCTATGTAAAAAAATTAATTGACTTTCATGTAGTGCTGTATTTCGGCTTGCCTTCGCTGTTATCAGTATTTTTGGTCCGGCGGTTTGTATTACCGTTGATACCAGAGTATTTATTTACAATTGGCGACCTGGTTGTTACCAAAGGTGTTTTTTTAATGGTACTGTTTGCATTATTAATGCTGGCGGCTGCCATATCCATGATAAGGTCGGTTAGTAAACCACCGGCGGGGGTAATTCGAAAAGAACGCAGCTTGGCCCTGTTAATACAGGGTTTGCTGATTGGCGCTATTACCGGTTTGCTGGGCGCAGGCGGTGGATTTCTGATCATTCCTGCCCTGGTATTGATCAGCCGGTTGCCTATGAAAATAGCTGTTGGTTCCTCTTTAACCATCATGGCTATAAGTTCTTTTTTTGGTTTTTTCAGCACCTTATCACATTATACTATTAACTGGTTGCAGTTACTGACGTTTACAACAATTGCTGTTTTAGGCATATTTGCTGGTATAGCATTGTCTGAAAAAATACCCGGACAGGCATTAAAAAAGGGCTTTGGGTGGTTTGTGTTGGCAACAGGCCTGTTTATATTGGTACGCGAGCTGTTCTTTTCATAAACGTTCCTGTTTGTCATTAGCCCGTTCTGTGATAAAAGTCATATTCTGGTAAAACCATATTATAGAAATTACGTTGATCATTTAAACAGCATTGATATGAAGATTGAACAAATTTATACCGGTTGCCTGGCGCAGGGAACATATTATATCGAAAGTGAAGGCGAGGCGGTGGTCATTGACCCCCTGCGTGAAATAGACTCCTATGTTCAAAAAGCTGCACGCAATGGCGCTACTATAAAATATGTTTTTGAAACGCACTTTCATGCTGATTTTGTATCGGGGCATCTTGATCTGGCAAAAGCAACTGGCGCCATCATTGTATATGGACCTACTGCCACGCCATCGTTCGATGCACACATTGCCAGCGATGGGGAAATATTTAAACTGGGTAATGTAACCTTTACCGTATTGCATACACCAGGACATACCATGGAAAGCACCTGTTATTTGCTGAAAAATGAACAGGGAAAAGAAGTGGGTTTATTCAGCGGCGATACCTTATTCATTGGTGATGTAGGCCGGCCCGACCTGGCGCAAAAAGCCGCTCATATGACACAGGAAGACCTCGCCGGTTTGTTATATGACTCTTTGCGTAGTAAGGTCATGCCTTTGCCCGATTCGCTGATTGTTTATCCGGCGCATGGAGCCGGTAGCGCTTGCGGTAAAAACATGAGCAAGGAAACAACGGATACGTTGGGACATCAGAAAGAAACGAACTATGCTTTGCGTAGCGATATGAGTAAAGCCGAATTTATTAAAGAAGTTACTACCGGCTTAACGGCCCCTCCGCAATATTTTCCATTGAATGTGCAAATGAACAAGCAGGGTTATGAAAGCATCAATGAGGTGCTGAGAAAAGGAACCCTTCCATTAAGTGTGGCAGCTTTTGAGGTAGCAGCAAACGAAACCAATGCCATTATTCTTGACACCAGGGATCCACAGGTATTTGCAAAGGGCTTTATTCCTAATTCAATCAATATTGGTATTGATGGCAATTTTGCTCCATGGGTAGGAGCGCTTATTCCCGATATTAAACAAACAATATTAATTGTGGCCGAAGAAGGCCGCCAGGAAGAAGTGGTTACCCGGCTGGCAAGAGTTGGCTATGATAGCGCCATCGGATTTTTAGAAGGGGGACTGGCTGCCTGGGAAAAAGCCGGAAAAGAGGTTGATTCCATTACTTCTGTTACAGCCGACGAACTCGCAAGTGTTTCCGAAGCAAGCCGGGATATAAACATGTTGGATGTACGTAAAAACAGCGAATATGATGCTGAACACGTAAAAGGCGCCATAAATGCCAGTCTTGATTTTATCAACGATAGTATGCAGCTGGTAGATAAAAATAAAACCTGGTATGTGCATTGCGCCGGTGGTTACCGCTCCATGATATTTATCTCTATTTTAAAAGCAAGAGGCTTTGATAACCTGATAGACATAAAAGGCGGATTTAAAGCCATCAAGGACTCAGGGAAGTTTCCGTTAACAGATTATGTTTGTCCTACAACAATGCTATAATAAATTGTCTTCTGAATTAATAGACTAAAAAGAAAAATTTTCATTAACTTATAGCTGTGTGATTTATGTCGCACAGCTTTTTTTATGAAATCATCATATTTACAAAAACTTAGTCAATATGCAATTCTGGGAATGGATTAAACAACCCTGGCCCTGGTATGTAGCAGGTCCGTTGATAGGGCTGGTAGTGCCGCTTTTGCTGATCATGGGTAATAAAACGTTCGGGGTTTCCTCTTCCTTACGGCATATTTGCGCTGCCTGTATTCCGGCCAATATTCCCTTTTTCAAATACAACTGGCGCAAAGAAAGCTGGAACCTGTTTTTTGTAACCGGTATCCTATTAGGCGCCCTGATAGCAACCAGCCTATTAAATAATGGAGAACCTATAGCCGTTAATCCAAAACTGGTGAATGATCTTCAACAGTATAATATTCATACGTACACAAGCATTGTTCCGGTTGATCTGTTTAACTGGCCCGCCTTGTTAACTGTTCGCGGTTTCATACTAATGGTTGCCGGTGGCTTTTTAGTAGGCTTCGGTACGCGGTATGCCGGTGGCTGTACTTCGGGTCATGCTATCATGGGGCTGAGTAACCTGCAATGGCCATCGTTGGTGGCAACCTGTTGTTTTATGATTGGCGGATTTATTACCGCGAACCTGATAGTACCTGTAGTATTAAACCTCTAAAGCATTGAACATGGAAACGAAAGATATGATCAGCCAGCCGGCGGTATTAAAAGAAGCGAATACTGATTTTGAAGTACGTTCGCTCGACACCATTTGTATCAATGAATCACGTATTCAACATCCGTGGTGGCATTCGATCAAGTATTTGATTGCCGGTTTGTTGTTTGGTATTCTGTTAGTTAAGGCAGAGGTGATCTCCTGGTTCCGCATCCAGGAAATGTTCCGTCTGCAAAGTTTTCACATGTATGGGGTAATTGGTACAGCCGTGGTTACGGGCATTATTTCGGTAGGACTGATCAAAAAATTCAAAGTGAAAACAATATATGGCGAACCTATTGAATTGCATCCCAAACAATTCAACAAGGGACAAATTTATGGTGGCTTGTTATTTGGTGCCGGCTGGGCTTTAACCGGTGCTTGCCCCGGTCCGTTGTACGCATTAATAGGAACCGGTGCTACCGTAATAATTGTTACCTTATTGAGCGCCATTGCAGGTACCTGGGTGTATGGCCGCCTGCGCGAAAAATTGCCACATTAATTTGGCGGAGTATACATAGAATAAGTATCTTTAATATGGATTTAAGTGACTGCTTGTTTCAATCTATTGAACGGAGATTCCTGCCTTATATCATAGTAACTTTTGTGAACCTCATCCACCCTATTATTTTATAAGAAAGTTCCTGTAGACCCCCAACCGTCTCCAAAATTCTGAATAACCACTATCGGAGAATTGAATTAACATCAGGGGATTTTTATTTGTACTGCCACAAGGGGACAATGCGAATTATTTTACCTACTCCATGAACGAGTCGATCCATATCCATATGACGGAATGGTAAACGGCTTTTACCTGTTTTGCAATTAAAATTAAGCCAGTAGACTGTAATGGTCTACCCCGGTTTCATTATATGTGTTAATCGATCTTTTCCTCCTTTTTCTAAAACTATAATTGACTGTATATGCAAACCAACAATTTAAATGCTGAATCGCGCCGTAACTTTTTAGGAAAACTCGCCGCTGGTGCAGCCGCGCTGGGTACAGTTTCTTTTACTCCCTTTCAGGCGCAGGCAGTGCCCGAACTTCCTGACCATGAATTTTCCGATGCAGAAGCATGGTTTAATAAAATAAAGGGAAAACACCGCATTGTGTTTGATGCCACACAACCACATGAATTAATGCCATTTGCATGGCCAAAAGTTTTTCTGCTTACCAATGCCGCCACTGGTACCCCTGAAAAAGATTGTAGTGCAGTGGTAGTACTTCGTCACGATGCCATTCCATATGCCTTACAAAGCGATTTATGGGCTAAATATAAAATGGGCGAATTGTTTAAAGCCCACGATCCTTTAACCAAAGAGGCAGCTACGCGTAATCCATTCTGGAAACCTAAAGAAGGAGATTTTAAAATACCAGGTATTGGCAATGTGCCTATAGGAATTAATGAATTGCAGGATAGTGGTGTGATGTTCTGCGTGTGCAATATGGCAATAACCGTTTATAGTGCCGTTGCCGCAGATATGATGAAAATGGATGCCGAAGCAGTGAAAAAAGAATGGCTGGCCGGTGTGTTGCCCAACATTCAGGTAGTTCCTTCGGGTGTATGGGCATTGGGCCGGGCACAGGAAAAGGGTTGTTCCTATTGCTTTGCTGGTTAATAACGACCGGTGTTGTTTTGAATGTTTCTATTTAACCCCCTTAATTATACAAGTTATGTAGCATGCCGGGTTTTTCTTAACACCCGGTATGCTACATAAACTCGATTTGCCTGCTATATTATGAATCGAAAGTTGGTGGCTGGATTATTGGTGATAGGTGTTCCTGTTGCCATTTGGGTAAATGTTAATTTACATAACCCCGAAAATGTAAAACAAAAAGCAACCCTGCTGGTAACCGATGAACCGGAAATGCCCTGGCAGGCGCCTGACTCAAACACAATTCCGCATACAGCAGCAGGTGACCAGATTCGTTATGGCCGGGACCTGATTGCCCGCACATCTTTATACCTGGGACCGAAAGGCACAGTTGCCCATATCTCAAACGGAATGAACTGCCAGAATTGTCACCTGGCAGCAGGTACCAAACCCTGGGGAAATAATTATAGCGCAGTATCATCAACCTATCCCAGGTACCGCGACCGGAGTGGTTCGGTTGAAAGCATTGAAAAAAGAGTCAATGACTGTTTGGAAAGAAGCCTCAATGGTAAAGCGTTGGATAGCACCAGCCGCGAAATGCGGGCTATTATAGCTTACATGCATTGGTTGGGTACAGAGGTGCCAAAGGATAAAAAGCCGTTGGGCTCAGGTATTGCTACTTTGAAAAATATTGATCGCGCAGCCGATCCGGTTAAAGGAAAAATTGTATTTATTGAAAAATGCCAGCTCTGTCATGGCGCCAATGGCGCTGGTCAGCGTGATACCATTACGGGTACCGGTTACCTGTATCCACCATTATGGGGGCCTGAAAGTTATAATATCGGCGCCGGTTTATACCGGTTATCGAGAATGGCCGGTTATGTAAAAGACAACATGCCGTTTGGTGCTTCTCACGGCAACGCGCAATTATCTGATGAACAGGCCTGGGACGTGGCTGCATTTATTAATTCACAACCCCATCCTTATAAGAACCTGTCAAAGGATTGGCCGGATATAAACACAAAGCCTGTTGATTATCCCTTTGGTCCCTATGGGGATACTTTTTCTGAACAGCAACATAAATTAGGTCCGTTTGAGCCTATTCAACAGGTAAAAGACACCAAAAAGAAAAAGTAGCGGATGCCGAATGCCTTGTGTTAACGAAACTGATCACAGGTATATGTAGTAGTTCATTCATTTATTGACTTTCTAAAATCATCTATATGTTTAAGAATAGTTCGTTTGTTGCTGTGTTTCTTTTGTTGCCGGTGCTAACCATGGCGCAAACAGCAGCCTACAGAGTAATATTTGATATTACGAGTGGCGATACAGCTGCTCACAAAACAGTTATCAGGCAAATACGAGGCATATCACAGTCCCGCCCAGACGCTCAGTTGGAAGTAGCCATCTATAGCGATGCCCTGGGTATGGTTATGAAAGATAAATCGATCATTGCAGATGCCATCCAGGAATTGAGCAGTAACAAAAAAGCCAGCTTTAAAGTATGCGCCGCCACCATGAAGCGCAACAATGTAGATAAAAGCCAGTTAATAGCCGGAGTTGACGTTGTGCCCGATGCCATTTATGAAATTGTAACCAAACAGCACGAAGGCTGGGGATATATCAAAGTGGCGCAATAGCTAATGTGATAATATGTTAATGTGGTGATCCGCTAAGATGGGACAAGTTGTGATAATGAATGCAATCGCGGTCGTCAATCGTGAAACGGCAAACGTGAACGGAAATGCAGCGCACGCTGAAAAGGCAAGAAGCAATGAGGCAATACAGCTGCATACCGAGAATGGGAATGGTGAATGAAATGTACCCGGAAAGCCAAAAAAGTTAGTAGCTGTCAGCAGGAACCCCAAACCCGGAGGCTCTGAACCCGCCTTTCGCCATTTCTTCGTCATTTGATATTCAACATTGAATATTTATCATTGCGGCCTTACCTTTGCGCCGCAATGAATACCATATCTTTTGAACAACGTGCCAACCGGGCCGTATCGAACTGGATATTTTTAGGGGTGATCATGTTATTGGTGCAGGTGGTATTGGGCGGCGTTACCCGCTTAACCGGTTCGGGTTTGTCTATTACCGAATGGAAAGTAGTGACCGGCTCATTGCCCCCGTTAAATGAACAACAATGGCTGACAGAGTTTAACAAATACCAGCAAACTCCTCAATACCGCTTTCTGAATACCGACTTCACCCTGTCAGATTTCAAATTCATTTTTTTCTGGGAATGGTTTCACCGCCTTTGGGCCAGGCTCATAGGCGTGGCTTTTTTGGTAGGATTTGTATACCTGCTCGCAAAAAAATACCTTAAAAAGGACATGGTGAACCCATTGCTGATCCTTTTTTTGCTGGGCGCCCTACAGGGAGCCATCGGATGGATCATGGTAGCCAGCGGATTGACGGGCGACGCGGTATACGTGCGCCCAACCAAATTGGCTATGCATTTTGTTTTTGCCCTTGGTTTAATATGTTATGCCTTCTGGCTGGCGCTGCAGATAAAAATTCCTTCGCAAAAAAGGATCAACCTGCCGGGCCTTTACCGCTGGGGCTGGGTTTTGATCATTATTTTATTTGTGCAACTGGTATTCGGGGCATTAATGGCCGGCCACAAAGCAGCCACAGTTGCGCCTACCTGGCCAACCATTAACGGCAGCTGGGTACCCGATGGATTATTAAAGGAAGAACCGGTAACCCTTAATTTTTTTGAGAATAAGGTCACTATCCATTTTGTACACCGGGGGTTGGCATATACGTTATTAATATTGATAAAAATTTATACTGTAAAAGTTTTTCGCATAAAATCTGCCAGTTCAATTTTCAGCCAGGCTCGCCGCATGCCAATATTACTGGTAACAATACAGGTAATATTGGGAATTCTATCGGTATTAACCAGTACTGGCATAATTCCAAACCGCTGGGGCACGTTTGAATGGATGGCACAGTTGCACCAGATTATTGGAATGTTGTTAGCGATCAGCCTGGTAGCCATGTTATTTCTTACCCGGGCGTCATCTTTTAAGCAACCTTCATAATCTTGGCACTGTCTTTTCGTTTTAGTAGTATATTGGGAAGTAAGACTGTTATTTAAACGCCGGGGTTAGTATGAAACTATTTTTGAAAGGACTATATCATTCATTTCCTGTTCAGCTGGTGATGCTGCACTTTAAGAAATTTCAGGTGCTGCTGATCTTCTGGTTTGTTCTGTTCAGTACATTGAATGGTACTTTCATGAAGACTTTTGGCGCCGACTCCCTTTACCTGGCGCCCGAATACCTGGGCAACGTGAGCATGGTGGCGGCCTTGTTTGTGGGGATGGCCATTGGCGTGTTTATTATGAGCTGGAATATTACCACGTTCATTTTATTCAGTCGCCATTTTCGTTTTTTAGCCACTACTTCTAATCCCTTTTTAAAATATTGCATCAATAATGGGGTGATTCCCCTGGTATTCCTTATTTTTTATTTTATAAAGGCAGTGGCATTTGACCGTAGTAAAGAACTGATGTCGTATGGAGACATTGCCATGCTGGTGTTGGGATTTGTAAGCGGATTGATCCTGATCGTTGTATTTTCCCTCTTTTATTTTTTCCGGGCCGACAAGAATATCATCCGGCGCCTTACCCCGGTGATCAGTAATCCGCAATTGTTTAAAGCCCAGTTTAAAAAAGGGGAAACAAGGCTCAATCAAAGCCGGCTGATAAGCGTGGAATGGTACCTGAATGCCATGTTCAAACTCAAAAAAGTGCGCGACGTATCGCACTACAGCCGGGAGTTTATAGAAACCATCTTCAGCCGGCACCACTTTGCTGCTGTGGTCTCTATTTTCATTGCTTTTATCGGGCTGATATTACTGGGTTTTTGGCTGGATAATCCATTATTCCAGTTACCGGCCGCTGCCGGCATTACCTTGTTTTTTGCCATTTTGATTGCCGTATCCGGCGCCTTTTCCTATTTTCTGCAAAGCTGGAGCATTCCTTTCGTCATCTTTTTATTCATTGTTACAAACATATTATACCGGTACGAAATAATTGATCCCAGTAACAAAGCCTATGGGCTGAATTATAAAAACAAAGACCAGCGGCCATTATATACCGCTGAATCATTGTTATCGTTGTGCACACCTGAAAAGATACAGCACGACAAAAACAACCTGATCTCCATTCTCAATAACTGGAAAAAGAAACAACCCGAAGCAAAGCCGCTGATGTTTGTGATTACAACAAGCGGGGGGGGCAACCGTAGCGCCACCTTTACCATGAATGTGTTGCAGCACCTCGATAGCCTCACCCACGGTGAATTGATGAATAAAACCGTGCTCATCACGGGCGCATCGGGTGGCATGCTGGGCGCTTCTTATTTTCGCGAACTGAGCAGGGCAAAGGCGGCAGGTCAGCCCATTAATATGCAGGATAAAAAATATCCCAACGATATTTCACTCGATCTGTTGAACCCGCTGTTTACTTCTTTTGTAGCCCGCGATTTGGCGGCGCCTGCACAACGTTTTAAAGTAGGACCGTATGAATATATTAAAGACCGCGGTTATGCTTTTGAGCAAAAGCTGAATTTCAATACCCGCGGCATGCTGAACAAGCAATTGAAAGACTGGTACCTCGACGAAAAAAATGCGCGTATACCGCTGATGCTGTTTAATTCAGTGGTAACCCGCGATGGCCGCAAAATGATCGTCAGCACACAGCCTATGAGCTTTTTAATGCGGCCGGCATATGACAGCAGCCATATTATGGATGCTGATCCCGATGCGGTAGATTACCAGGCCCTGTTTGCAAAACAGGACCCCCTGAACCTACGTATGCTCACCGCCCTGCGCATGAATGCAACATTTCCCTATGTATTGCCGAATGTGTGGTTGCCCAGCGACCCGGTCATTGACGTAATGGATGCCGGTATACGGGATAATTACGGACAGGAAACGGCGCTTCGGTTCATCCAGGTATTTCAGCAATGGATACGGGAAAACACCTCGGGTGTTGTGTTAATTCATATCCGCGACCGGAAGACAGGTGGGTGGGAACATCCGTACGAGTCAACCAGTATAACTGAAATTGCTTTCAAGCCAATGTTATTGCTGGAATACAACTGGTATAAGATGCAGGAGTATAGTCAGAATGACCTCATGGGCCTGGCTCAGTCAATGATGGGAAATTATTTTTACAGTCTTTGCTTTCAATACACGCCTGAAAAGAATGATGCCCGCGCTGCTTTGAATTTTCATCTCACCAAAAGCGAGAAAAAAGATATTGCCAGCGCGCTTAAAAGCCCCCGCAATCAGCAAACATTTGAACAGTTTAACCAGCTGATAAAAAAATCACATTCGCTTACGATACGTTAGCGTGAATCAGTTTAAAATAACGCGGTAATACTTTAATGTGTAGTTGCCGTTGACATTCCCAGGGTTCGCCGTCAATATGAATGGGCGCTTCTGCCGGATTGCTGATGAACAGTTCTTCCGTTTGAAAATAAATAACGGGTAAATTCATGGAGTTTTCGATGCGCCTGATACGACCAGCCAGCACCTGCCGCATAACGGATAAAAGCAATAACGGCTTGGCAATTTTTTTTACGATCACTACATCCAGCAACCCATCGCTTAAGATGGCCTGGGGCGCAATGGTAAAATTATTTCCAAACTGGTTGCTGTTGGCAACGCTCAGGAAAAAAGCTTCTGTAGAGAACTCCAGCTTATTGGCACTTACCCGGAAGGGATATGGTTTGGCTGCAAAAAAATGACGGGTTGTAAGAGACGCATAGGTGCCCAAACCCCTTTTGGGCTGATCGGCAAACTGGTGTGCCACCTGGGCATCAAAACCCAGTCCGCAAAGCATGCAGGCAAAATGTTCATTCACCATAAAGCCATCGGTTAGTATGGCTTTGCCGGTAAAAATAACGTCCAGGGCTTTTGCACTGGCTTTGGGAATACCGGCTGCCAGAGCCAGCCCGTTACCCGATCCCATGGGAATAATGCCAAACTGCACATCTGTACCCGCCAATGCTTTTACCACCTGGTTTACCGTTCCATCGCCACCGCAGATCACCACATCAGTAACTTGCTCTGTTTCTATCTTTTGTTTTACGAAATCATAATTACCATTGGCGGTAGTGGGCAATATTTCAAAAGGTAATTGGCGGTTATTGGTTTCACGGGCAATCAACTCTTTCAGAGAAGATTTTCCTTTGGTACCGGAAATGGGGTTAATAAGATAAATAATCTTTCGCTGCATGTTATCAGATTACAAAACGCAAAGATAATGGCCCGGATGTTCATGATAGGTTAACTTATGCTATAAACCGGTTGTTTCCCGTTTTATATTTTATTATTTCCGGCGCCCGCCAGTAAATCTTTTCCTGATACCCCTGTTTTCGACAAACAACCATTTTACCAGCCGAACGCCATAATTGATCTTTTTTATACGGTTGCCGAAAAGCCGTTGGGTTCATCTAATTTAAAAAAAGGGTGAGCAATAATTAAGTTGTTTTGCTTCAGTAACGCAGATCTTATATCAAAAAGTTTAACCATGAAAAATGTAATTGTAACAACTATTATTGCGGGTTGCCTGGTCGCCGGACCGGTAACGGCCCAGCAAGCCAGCCGCCCTTTATTAACCGATAAAATGCAGTCGATGCAAACCAGCACCCGGTTTATCAATAAAATTCACGTGAAAGCCATGCGTGATTTTTTAAAGCGGGATGAAACAGCTGCCGATGCTAACTGGATGGTTGTTGAAAACGGTTTTGTTGTAAAATATACCGACAAAAACAATAGCCATTGCAGAACCGTATACAACAGCAGGGGTGATTTTTCGTATACGATAAAACAGTATTTCGAAAGTAACCTGCTACGCGATGTACGGGCAATGATAAAAAGCCAGTATTACGACTATAAGATTACCCTGGTAGAAGAAATTGTGCAAACATTAAAACCGCTTGTTTACTTGGTGCATATGGAAGACGCCGCCACTTTAAAAAATATCCGCGTAAGTGACCGGGAAATAGAAGTTATCGAAGAATATACAAAAGCCTTACCGTAATAAACGGGAAAAGAAACGATCAAAAGATATTTTCAGAAGGGGTAGGCATTAGTTAACAGCTGCAAGCTGCAAGTTACAAACCACAAGCGCTATACATACTGTTGTATTTCGACTGAAGTGTATAGCTTGCAGCTTGCGGCTGTATTATTATAATTTTGCAAACCCTACTGCCCACACCGACCATGATTCATGTTGACGAATCCAGGTTGTGCTTTTGCCGGTAAATTGTAAAGCAGAAAGCGCACGGCCTTTCGGTAATTGCTCCGCGAAATAAACAAGATTCAGATTTATCTGCGAATAATTTTTTTCAAGCTGTAACAAATCCTTTACCGGTATCGTCATACCCTTGTTCGAGCCCGTGGCGTCAGCAAACTTCCATTCTTTAATGGTATTGCCTTTGTCATCTTTAATGGCAATCGTTCTGGTTTTACCTGTGGTTCCACAATGGTTATAATAGATCACCAGCTGATCGTTTTTGTTTGCTTTATCCAATTGCAGACTCTGCAGGGTTAGTGATTGGGAAACTGCTTGCCGCATTATCAATTTATTGTTAAGGTAAATTTCAAAACTCTCACCGCCTGCTTTTGCTGTAAACGCCTGTAAGCATGCAATGATAATTGTAAGAGCCGCTATCCATGCGGGTTTTAATGATCGATGTTGCATAAAAGGAAAGTTTTAAGTTTAAAAAATGGTGTTGTTATTCTGATAACAAAGCAAGGCAATGTAGCCGGCCATACAGAATTTGTTTGACGAGGGGAGTGAAATCCTTGATGTAGTGTCGGATTTTTAAGCAGTAGTTCCTTAAAACCGCTTTGCATGCGGGTTTCATTACCTGATAAAAAAATAAGATGGGTAGTTTCCAATATAATCTGACGCAATGCGTTTCTGTTCCTGAAAAATTAAATAAGTGTTTAGTGAACATATTAGTGCTAGTGCCGATGGGTTTTCCACAATTCCCAATTAACAGAACCTTAACCGTAAATAAGTAACCTGGTGAAACATTTAGCAAATGCTGTGCAGGAGCGCGTCTGCCGCATTAATATGCAGTATACACACCAATCAACTATTCAAGGGTATCTAAGGTGCTTATCATGTGCCCGGCAACAATACCAATTTAAAATAAGTGGTTGCGTTAGTAAATAAATTGTGCCGGATTGTTTAACCCAAATAAAAGTATAGCAATGAAAAAATTAATGATCGCCACCGTTATCACTATCGTGGCCTTATCGGGTTGTGCCTTCTCACAACAAGGCGGAAATACACTGGTTGCAGCCAATGTAAAACCAGTGAAACCAGGAAACCAGTATATTAATGATATCAACGTAAGGGCTATGCGTGATTTTGTAGGCCGTTATGGAGAGGTCGAAGATGCCAAATGGCATAGAACTAAAGATAGTTACATCGCTGTTTTTTTTCGCGATAGTGTACAGCATCGGGTTATTTATTCGCAACGGGGCGAATTGAGTTTTGTAATGAAATATTATGATGAAGCCCATATGGCGCGCAATATACGGGCTCAGGTAAAAAGCACTTATTACGACTATAAGATCTTTATTATACAGGAAATAGAAAGCCCCGATCATCCAACGGTATATATCGTGAATTTGCAAGGTGATACAGATTGGAAAAAAGTAAGACTGTGCCAGGGTGATATGGAAGTATTGGAAGAGTATAAAAAAAGCAAGTAGAAGATCGATCGACTGCTAAAGTAATGTTAACGCATGTTATCTCAGGAGTTCATGCAAGGTTAATTCAACCAGTCAGCTCTTTAACATACCGTTTGTAAACGACATAAGCTGTTATCCATCTATTATAGTATAAAACAAAAAATGGAGGAAACAGATTATGAAAAAGATTTTTACACTCGCAGCCATATTGTTCAGCGTAATAACATTTGCAGCTGAAAACCCTCGCCCCAGTGATAGTAAAATAGCTATCCGCAGTAACAGCGACGCTTTCATTCAGGTTTTTGTTGATGGTAAACAATATAACATAAACCGCAATGGTTTTGTAATGGATATCATCAGATCAGGTCGCCATCGCATTGAGGTTTACAAGGTAGAAAACTACGGTATGTATAGAAGAAGGCCTCAACTGGTGTATAGCAGTACCGAGTTTGTAAAACCCTGGGAATTGTTGAACATTAACATCAATCGTTTTGAAAAGGTATGGGTAGACACCCGTTTTGATCGCGATGATCGTCGGGGAAATGACAGGGACTATGGTCGTGGCCGTGATTATAACAATGGCCCGGATCGCAATGATCATCATGATCGCGATGATCGTTACAAACGCTAAACACTAAACCCCTTTATAATGGCCCTTCCGCCTCTTTGGCGGGGGGGCCTTTTCTTTTGGGTATGTTGAATACCGCTGCAAGCGAATACAAATTGCATTTGGACGTGTGCTTTGAAGTTGTATTTACAATTATCACATTATCAAATTGCTTTAACACTCCCTTAGTAAACGACCTGTTTTGAAAACAATCTATTATAGTATAAAACAAACAATGGAGGAAACAGTATATGAAAAAGATTTTTACACTTATCGCTGTATTATTTAGTATAACCACTTTTGCTGCTGGTAATCCTGGTCCAAGATCATCTAAATTATCAATTTCAACAAACGACCGTTCTGCTATGCAAGTGAAGATAGATGGCGCCATGTACAACCTGAATAATACATTTGTAATGGATAATATCCGGTCAGGTAATCACACCATCACTATTTACAAAACAGAAAATATGGGTTTTAGAAAAAGGACCCAGGTAGTATATAGTAGCACCATGTTTATGGCTCCTGCACAATTGGTTAATATAGATATCAATCGTTCAGGGAAAGTAGTGGTAAAAACAACTTCTACTGATAGGTTCGACCGGAATGATAACCATAAAGGAAATAACAGGAATAACAATGACCGTTATGATAACGGCAGAGACGACAGGAACAGAGACACAAGAGACGATCGGTACGGCAAATATTAAAAAAGTGATGATTGAAAAAAGGGGCTTTCCGCCACAGCGGAAAGCCCCTTTACTTTTTGAGATAACCGATAAAACGGTGGAATGTATTTATAGCGGTTTTATGCCTAATACTTCAGTTATAAACCGTTCAGTTTCTCTTTCAACGCCCGGCACATCGTTCGATCTGATCCACGAACCAATTACATGGTTACCGGTATTGGGCATGGCCACTTCCCGCTTTTTATCGGCGGGTGTCCCCAACTGGGTAAACATTTCCTTAATGGCGCTCACTTTTACGGTGCTATCCTGGTGAATGTTGTCTTTATAGTAATAAAGCGCCAACGTAGGCTGTTTTACTTTTTCAAATGTCTTTTTATTCATGGTTGTTTCAATCAATTCCTCCAGGTTTACCGCTGCTTCAATACGGTAATGATAGGTCCAGTATTTACGAAAGGCTTCCCGGGTGTCTTTTGAGTCCAGGTAATTTGAACCGGTAACCAGTCTGGCTACCTGTAAGCCCCAGGGGTTGTTAAGTATCCATGCTGTAGGATCATTGATAGCAATATTGGGCGACATCAGGATCAACGCATATACATCAGGGTATTCTGCAGCCAGCTTCAGAGCCAGGGTACCACCGGTGGAGGTACCAACCAGGATGACCTTATTGCCAATTTGTTTACCAATGGCCAGGGCCTGTTTGGCCGATTCCCACAGGTTATCGGAAGTAAGATTCAACATGGGCTCGGTAGTGTCAATACCATGTTCGGCCAGCCGGGATAAATATAAGTTACAACCAAATTTTTTCGCCAGATCACGATGAACGGGGTCGCCCTCACCTTGCGAAGCGGTAAAGCCATGCAGGTATACAAACGCATATTCTGTTTTGTTTTTCAGTGAATCGCTTGCCCATACCACCCGCGCTTCGTTATCGGGTTTAACGGTATGTGTAGCCTCCTCTTGTTTAATATAATCAACCAGCGCAACAGGTTCAGCTGGAACGGCTGGCATAGCACTGGAATATACCGGGGTAGAGGGGTTTGGCCCTAACAAATAGGCAATGATCAATATTGCCGGAATTAAAAGAGCCCATGTTTTTTTGCGCATGCAGTAAATTTGGTCTTGAAATTAATGGCTTTTTATTACCTGCAGAAGCATTGAGCTATAATTAAAATGATTTTTTTATGAATTCTGATACCGGCAAGTACATTATACTCATAGGGATTGCTATAGTTGTAATAGGCCTGATCATCTATTTCTTTCACGACAAGCTGCATTGGATCGGCCATCTGCCAGGTGATATCCGTATTGAAAAAGAAAATTTCCGCTTCTATTTCCCTATAACAACCATGATCCTGTTTAGCGTTTTGGTAACGGTGGTTATAGGCGTAATTCGCCGGCTCTTATAATCAAAAACAGGCATTTAATAAATTTGTAATTTCTTTGCATGTCCTTAATACGCCTAAGGGAAAGCAAATTGGAACTGGCGATCATTTATTAAAGCTACGTATGACCCCCACTAAACGGTACATTGCATTGGATGTATTTCGCGGCATGACCATTTGTTTAATGATCATTGTGAATACGCCGGGCAATCATCTGACCACTTTTACCCCGTTGCAGCATGCTGCCTGGAATGGCTTTACGCCGGCAGATCTGGTATTTCCTTCTTTTTTATTTGCTGTTGGTAATGCGCTGTGTTTTGCCATGCAAAAATGGACAACCATGACCCAAACACAGGTGCTGGCAAAAATAGGCAGGCGTACCTTGTTCCTTTTTTTGTTGGGGTACCTGTTGTATTGGTTTCCGTTTATAGAATACGGCGCCGACGGGCATCTTGCCTTAAAATCGTTTGCTCAATCAAGGGTGTTGGGTGTATTGCAACGGATTGCATTATGCTATGGCATCGCGTCCCTGTTGATCTATTACCTGAAACCCAAAGGAGCATTCATGGCCGCAGTATTTTTATTAATTGCTTACAGGCTCATATTGCTTTGGTTTGGCGAGCCGGGCAATGAACTGGGTATGGCCGGTAATGCAGGAACACGGCTTGACCTGTGGCTGTTGGGGGCAAACCATATGAATCATGGCGAGGTGGTACCGTTTGAAGCGGAAGGTTTGCTAAGCACATTGCCTGCTGTTGTCAATGTAATTGCGGGTTACCTGGTAGGGCGGTATATTCAGGAAGCCGGAAGAACCTGGGAAATGCTTGCCCGTTTGCTATTAACAGGTTGCCTGCTGGTGGGTCTGGCTTATTGCTGGGACCTTAGTTTTCCCATAAACAAGAACCTGTGGACCAGTTCATTTGTGCTGTATACGGTTGGGCTCGATTGCTTTTTACTGGGCTGTGTAATTTACGTTATTGATTTTTTGAATAAAACCAATTGGGCGCGCTTCTTTGAAGTGTTTGGAAAAAATGCTTTGTTTATATACCTGTTGTCGGAAATAGCAGCCATTATGATGCGTGCCTTACGCGTGACACATGGCGAACATTTATATAATTGGATATTTGAACACATATTCAGGTTTTCCGGCATGTATACAGGCTCCCTGTTGTTTGCCATTTGGTTTATGCTAATGTGCTGGCTGGCAGGCTGGTTTTTAGATAAAAGAAAAATCTATATCCGGGTTTAATATTTACTAAAAGCCCAAATAACAAAAAGCAAGGTCCAAAAGATCAGTGAAACTAAAACTTTGGTGTTTGTATTTCTTTGGTTCCTGGTATTTGAATTTTGGTGTTTTTTATCTTTATATTACAGCATAATACGATTCTTGCCCAAAAGTCACGGTTGCGTTTACTGCAATCATAACCACGTGACTGCTACCTGATTAGCTTCTGCCATAGAAAATATATTCATTTTGTCAGGGTTTATAAGGATTTGCAGGCCATATAAACCCGTAAAAACATGAATTAATTATACATAAAGTTTCCGCTTTTGCTTGCCCCGCCCGTTGATTTAGCGTACCTTCGCGCCTCGTTTGCCATTGCTAAAATGTACGCATTCAAAGGCATTCATTATTAAGAATTTAAAAAAACATTTCCTTTCAGGAATTAGCTATTATGGATATCAGAAATATCGCCATTATTGCCCACGTAGACCACGGAAAAACGACCCTGGTAGACAAAATTTTACACGCTACCAAAGTGTTTCGTGACAACCAGCAAACTGGTGAGCTGATCATGGACAGTAATGATCTGGAAAAAGAAAGAGGAATCACCATCTTTAGTAAGAACGCGGCAGTAACTTACAAGGGTGTAAAGATAAATGTGATAGATACCCCTGGTCACGCCGACTTTGGCGGTGAGGTAGAACGGGTTTTGAAAATGGCCGATGGCGTTTGTTTGCTGGTGGATGCGTTTGAAGGTCCGATGCCGCAAACCCGCTTTGTATTACAAAAGGCGTTGCAGTTGAACCTGCGCCCTATTGTAATCATCAACAAAGTAGATAAGCCCAACTGCCGGCCTGATGAAGTGCATGACGCTGTATTTGAATTATTCTTCAACCTCGATGCTACTGAAGAACAGCTTGATTTTCCCACCTATTACGGTAGCGGCAGAAACGGCTGGTTCAACGATTCATTAACGCAAACTGATAATATTGATCCTTTGCTGGATGGTATTTTGAAACATGTACCACCACCGAAAGTAAGCGAAGGAACTTTGCAAATGCAGATCACTTCCCTGGATTATTCTTCTTTCCTGGGTCGTATTGCCGTTGGTAGAGTAGCTCGTGGAGTTATTAAAGAAAATCAGCCTATTTCATTGATGCAGGCTGATGGCAGCATAAAAAAATCCCGTGTAAAAGAGTTGTATGTGTTTGAAGGCATGGGTAAAAAGAAAGTAACTGAAGTAATTGCCGGTGACCTGTGTGCAGTAGTGGGTATTGACGGATTTAACATTGGCGATACAATTGCCGATTTTGAAAATCCTGAAGCTTTACCTGTTATTAGTGTAGATGAGCCTACCATGAATATGCAATTCTCCATCAATAATTCGCCTTTCTATGGCAAGGATGGAAAATTCGTAACCAGCCGTCACTTACGCGATCGCCTGATGAAGGAAACAGAGAAAAACCTGGCATTACGGGTAATGGATAGTGAAGGTGGTGAAAGCTTTATGGTATATGGACGTGGTATATTACACCTCGGTATATTGATTGAAACCATGCGTCGTGAAGGATATGAATTAACTGTGGGTCAGCCGCAGGTAATTGTAAAGGAGATCAATGGTAAGAAATGTGAGCCTTTCGAAGTACTGGTGGTAGATGTACCGCAAGAGTTTGCATCAAAAGTAATTGACCTGGTTACCCGCCGTAAAGGAGAGATGTTGGTGATGGAAACCAAAGGCGAAATGCAGCACCTTGAATTCGAGATCCCATCACGTGGATTGATCGGGTTGCGTACAACAATGTTGACCAACACACAGGGGGAAGCTGTAATGGCGCATCGCTTTAGCGAATACAAGCCCTGGAAAGGTCCAATTCCCGGCCGTAATAATGGTGTGTTGCTGGCCAAAGAAAACGGAGCGACTACTGGTTACTCCATTGATAAATTACAGGACAGGGGTGCTTTCTTCGTTGATCCGGGCGAAGAAATATATGCCGGTCAGATAATTGGCGAGCATATTAAACCAGGTGACCTGGTGGTACAGATCACCGAAGGAAAAAAACTCACCAACATGCGCGCCAGTGGTAGTGATGGAACGGTTCATATTACGCCCAAAACATTATTTACCCTTGAAGAGTGTATGGAATATATTCAACAGGATGAGTGTATTGAGGTTACGCCTAACTTCATTCGGATGCGTAAGACCATTCTCAATGAAGACGAAAGAAAGAAACAGTCAAAATCGATGAAGAGCGAAGCATAAAAAGTAGGTTATAAACTATTATAATAAAAGGAATTGTTTGCCAGCCGGCGAATGATTCCTTTTTGTTTGAAGTAGAAAATAAAATAGCTATTTTGTCTGCCTGTTAACTATCTGTTCTATGAAGAAATTAAAGACCGTCACCATTTGGTTAGTGCTTGCTTTTATAGTTCTGCAGCATATTGGCAGAATATCATACTACAAACGTTTATTGGGGAACGAGATTGACATGCTGGGAAACCTAAGGTCTGTTATTAACATATTAGATGTGACGTTCTTGATTTTGATAGATCTTTTTACAGTAATCCTGGCAATCATCACTTTATCACAAACCGATAAAAAAGAACAGGATAGAATATATTCGATGTTCAGGTTTGTGTATATAATGCGGAGTTTGATGATTTTTCCACTTATCGTATATCAGTACATTTCATTTGCTCCATCTATGTTTGCGGAACCATTAACTGCATCTATTTATATATTCAGGAATTTAGTCTGGATTACCCTGGTCATCTTCCTGATCAAATGTAAACCGGAGAAACAGATACAGAAAGTGGATTTGAAGGAGTATGATATGGTATCATTTACTTCTATCGGCCATAGATTCGTGCATTACCTGGTGGATATTCTCTTTATGCTACCGATAGGGATATGGGTGATCCAATTTCTTTTTATACGGGAACAAGAGCCGCTAATAATGAAGCTAATATTCAACTCCACATATTTGCTGTATTGTTTTTTATCAGAAGCCATTTTCGGCCAAACGTTGGGGAAAATGGTCACCAGGTCATGTGTGGCAAGTAACGGCGTCCCGTTATCATCTAACCGGGTTTTCCTGCGAACATTATCCCGACTGATCCCCTTCGATGGTATTTCATTTCTGTTTGGCGCCAAATGGCACGACCGGGTTTCTTCTACTGCTGTAGTATATGTAGACAGCTGGGAAATGGCGTTTGATGAAAAAAAGCAGGAAGCGGAAGCATAGGCCGAATTTTGTTTAACAATTCTCCTGTAATTCATTCATTTATTGCACAGTTCAAACCAATTGTCTATGCTTTAAAACATAGAAAGCTTGCGAACTTGAACCTGTATTGCCCATCCCCTTTTTCGTTGTATTTTTGCAGCGTAATTGAAATGCCATGACACGAGGAAGCCTGATTCTTGTTCTACTTTTAATAGTGTTTTTTACACTTCCCGCCGATTTACTGGCGCAATGTTCTATCTGCACCAAAACCGCCCAGCAATTGGGTGAAAGGCCAGCCAAAGCGTTAAATATGGGCATTATTTACCTCGGCCTCACTCCCTTCCTGATCATGGGGTATATTGGCTACCGCTGGTGGAAGAATAATCAATAAAATTCACATTTGAATTATTTGGTATTTGTCGTTTCCCCTCGGGAATGACCTGGAAGGGTCGATTTCTGATGGGATCAACTGCAAGCCTTGTGCATAGGTCTAACGTAGGTTTGTGTTAGGTTTAGGCCTGTTCAAATTAGCATTTAATAAGAACCTAAACCGGACTTTCAGGGGACCTGATAGAGAAAAGTCTTTATCATGTCTTTGTTTGGTCTTTGTTTGGTCCCTGTTAGGTCCTTATCAGAATTATTAAAAACCTACCATTGATCTTGTGCTGACCAGGTCAAAAACCCGACAGGAATTTAATGGGAGTTTTAAAATAAATGTGGGAGGAATGTAGAAAATAGGAAAAATGAAATTTCATAAATAACTCAGCATATGGTTTTATGCTGAGTTATAGATCAAAAACAGGAACATTGTAGTTTTGTATAATGTGCTTTGCAGGCCAGGGCTTTTCAAAAGCATTTCGACTGGTATCACCTGGCTTTGTGTGACTATGCCTGCTTTATATTCCTTTCTTAATATACTGCTTATTGGTAGGTGGAAAGAGCCAGTCAACGGCGCGATGCCATTTAACAGCAGTGTATTTTCTTTTGATAATAATGGGAACACTGCCGAGGTCAAGTTGTGAGAAACCAACGAGCATGTCATCGAACGTTTTTTGCTTGAACTGTTGTTCGGCTATCCATTCCAGTATAAACGGATTCCAGTCTTCCTTGTTCCGCCAGTAATGGGCAATCCAGGGGGTGGCATCGCCCAGGGTATAAGTATGATGTAAGGCTAACGACAGGGCATATTGTTCCACTAAACGGAAAGGCACGCCATCCGCACACATTTCATCGCATATTTGCAACGCCAGTTCAATGTCTTTTCCGTTTTGATTATTAGGCGTAGATACCACACCTGCATTCCACATATGATCAGTGGGCTTCATGGCAAGTCCGGCGAATTTTTTGCCTTTTAACGCCCGCCAGGTCCTTTTGCTGGTTTTATCAGTAAGCGCTGATAAAGCGCCTTCATCTTCATGCATATAGGCCTTACCGCTTAGCAATTCCTTTTTTAATGAGGTGATATTATTATATAAAAATGTATCCGTATCGCAGTATATAACCGGACTGCCTGCATACATATTAGCAATATGCTGTATGGCTTTTATTTTTACCCGCCAGAAAAAATCGTGCGGTCCTTTCCATTCTTTTATTTTCTCAGGGGTTACCGATATAATATTTGCATGACCCGATAAATGTTTATAGAAGGGCGCCGCATCGGTTATGATATTGATTGATTTTATTTCATTGGGCTGTTGCAGGAACGACAGGGCTGAAAACGCAGCCTGTAGGTGATTTTGAAAACGGTTACCAAAAGTGCAATACAATATATGCATAACTGTTCGATCGGATTTTAATAGAACCTGGTAATAAACGAATAAACGTTGGTGATATTTTCTTTTTGAATGGCCGCCAGCAATTCCTCTTTATGAATGTCTTTCATCCGGTGCTTTTGCAACAGATAATATGCTTTGTCTGCCAGCAACCTGAATTTCTTTTCTGTCGTTTGTACCTGTTTCAATTTGCCCTGGATAGCATCATATAATTCTATGATCCCTTTTTTTTGCGAGGCTACTGTTTTTATTACAGGAATATCCAGCTCAATAGCATGAAATGCCGGCTGTAACATTAATTTCAAATTTCTGTAAAACGTATCGGCATCGGGCCGGTCGGCTTTATTCACCACGAAGATATCGGCAATTTCCATAAGCCCGGCCTTCATGGTTTGCACTTCATCACCCGCTTCGGGCACCAGCACTACCACGGTCACATCGGCTAGCCCGGCTATTTCTACTTCACTTTGCCCTACACCTACTGTTTCTATGATGATGCAATCAAATGGGGCTGCCTTTAATACTTCGGTTAACTCAATAATTTTAGGATGCAGTCCACCCAGGGAACCTCTTGTTGCCAGCGAACGAATAAAAACATTCGGGTGGCTGTACCATTCACTCATTCTAATGCGGTCGCCAAGCAGCGCACCCATATTAAAAGGGGAGGATGGATCAACACATAATATAGCTACATTCTTTTTCGCCGCAACCAGTTCGCCAATAAGGGCATCGGTTAACGTGCTCTTGCCCGCGCCGGGCGGGCCTGTAATGCCAATGATCTGCGTATGCTCATTGACTGGCAGATCTGCCAGGAAAGATTCATAACCCGGCACTTCATTTTCAACCAGTGAAATACACCGGGAAATGGCTTTTTGCGAACCTTCCTGTATTTGTTTCAGCAACTGCTGCCAGTTTGTGGGCGCCTGCGTATGCATGTTATATATCGATTACAAATATTGGGCGATCCCCTTTTCGCACCAGGTTAATTTATTGGCTATTGCCTGTTTTACAACTTCATCGTTTTTTAATACGCTGGTACGGTCGTACTCTTTATGGTAAAGGTGGTATACGATGCCCTGCAATTTAAAGTAAACCCGTTGTATATCTTTATTATATAACCGAATTACCAGTTCGGTATCTTCCCGGCCCCAACCGGTAATATCTTCATTATACCCGTTTACAGCCAACAGGTCCTTTCGCCAGAACGACATGTTGCAGCCCCGTAAATTATACAATCCTTTTTCTTTCTTAAACAATTCAATAAATCGGGCAATGGCGGGTGCGTGTACGGCATTGAGCTTGTTGCGTACCCCTTTTTGAAATATAGAGGGTTGTTGTTTGTTTTTAAATACCTGTTGCGACAGATCTTCACTGAGCAACACGCGGCTACCGCCAATAAAGTGACCGGGCCGGGCCGCCTGTACATGATCTTTCACAAAAGAGGGATGCAGAATAAGATCCCCATCAATTTGTATCAGGTAGTCGCCGGTAGCGGCGGCAATGGCTTTATTACGGATTTGTCCCAGCTTAAAGCCCTCATCGGGTTGCCAGATATGACGTAAGGGAACAGGAAAATCAGCCTGAAAACTGGCGATGAGTTTTCCGGTTTGTTCTTTTGAACCATCATCGGCAATAATTACTTCATCGGGAAGCATTACCTGACGTTTTACACTCAACAGGGTTTGCTCCAACGCCTCCGGCCAGTTATAGGTAGCAATAAGTAATGTACTGGATGGCTTATTGTTCATTTACTTTTTTTCGTTGTTTAGCTGCCACAATTTAGTATACTTCATAAATGCGCCATAAGCATGAAAGGCAGCAACAATAAATCCATGACCGCCATCTAAAAAACCTCTTTTAAAGATGTAAGCTTGTACAAAAGTAGCCAGTGGTCCGAATAATATTTTAAACCAGGAGGCTACCTTTCCCTTTTTGTAATTCAATTCGGCGCCGAGATCGGTATACTTATTTGCCTTTGCTACGTGTTCCTGGATCGTAAAATACGTATAGTGCAACAAATGGCCCTTTAATCTTTTTTGTGTAACGTCGGGAGATAGCTGCAATGTTTCGTGTACCAGCTCATCATTCCACCGGACCTTGCCTTTGGGGAATAACCTGATCTTATAATCCGGATATTCAAACCCGTGATAAAGGAATTTACCATAATAAAAATTCAACCTCGTGAACTCATACATGCCCTGCAATCCCTGGTTTTTGGCTGCCAGAATACTTGCCATTAGTTCTTCATCCAACGCCTCGTCGGCGTCAAGTGATAAAATATATTCGTGGCTGGCCTGTTTAATGCCAGCATTCTTTTGTGGTCCGAATCCCAGCCATGCCTGTTGTTTTACGATGGCGCCTTCCTGCCGGCAAATGGCTACGGTATCATCTGTTGAAAAAGAATCTACAACAATAATTTCATCGGCTACTGTTTTAAGTGACGCCAGGCATCGTTGAATGTTACGGGCTTCGTTATGGGTGATGATTACAGCTGTAATCGGGCTCATTGAATTATTTTTATGTTGGTAGTTGATCAACCGCGATTGGATTATCTTAATAGTTTATAATTCCTGTAATCGAACAGGCGCTTGCCGGTTGTTTTTTCAATATAATACAACAGCCTGTTTTTAAATGAAAAGCTTTTGCGGCGTATATCTATTTCAACTTTCCAGTTCTGTTTTTTGATCCTGTCGTGCATGACCGCCGGATGGGTGTCCGTAAATTTTGCCAGTGAATCGAATTCGTTATTGAAGTCCCAAAAATCAGTCGACGTTAAAAATTGCTCCCATTCTTCATCGGTACGCCAGAATTTGCCAATATTCTTTTGCTTTTGAAGCATTTGTTTGGGGCTTTTAACCCAGCCATAGTGATAGATGTGTGCATCGATCAGTTTCACCAATAATTTATGGCCATCTTTCCGAAAGCCCTGCGCATCTTTATACGAATGAATATTTTTATCATTTTTTATCAGGCGTATTTCGCGATTGTACCAGCGCCGGCTATCGCCTACATAATCGTACGTGCCGTAAAAATGGGTGTATTTGAATAACAGGCCCTCTACTTCTTTTTGATCTTTGTATTTTTTTGCGGCCTCCAAAATGGCCGGGTAATATTTTTCATGCACCACTTCATCGGCCTGGATGTAAAAAGCCCAATCGGCATCGGGTGAAATGTGCGAAAAAGCTTTATCGGTTTCAGCGGCCAGCACTTCACCGCCCTTGCGTAGGGCAGGGTCCCATACGGAATGTACAATGCGAATTTTATCAGACGAAATCGATTGGATCAATCCGAGCGTGTCATCTTCACAATCGCCAATACTCACAATCATTTCATTTACTAAAGGTAAGATAGACCTTATAGCCTCCGTTACGGGATAATCATTAATTACAGCATTTCGTATAATAATAAATCCCGAAATTTTCATAACTTTTATTTAAATACAGTGTTAAAGAGAAATCCAGTATGCCCTGCAAATGTAGCTGAATGTGGAATATATTTTACAGGTTTAAAAACATTGTGTTAGATTGCAAAACGCGCATTTTATATGACTAATTTTATTCCGATATTCCCCTTGAGTATTGTAGTTTTTCCAGGCGAAAAAGTACATCTCCATATCTTCGAGCCGCGGTATAAGCAATTGGTGAATGAGTGTTTCGAGACTAAAAAAACATTTGGTATCCCCTCTGTGGTCAATAACCGGTTGCAGGAAATGGGGACCCTGGTACAGGTATCCGATATTGTGCAAACCTATGAAAATGGTGAATTGGATATTAAAACCGAAGGTTTGCGCATTTTTCGCATCCTGGAAGTGATAAAACAGGTTCCGGATAAATTATACAGCGGCGCTATTGTCAATTATCCCGAAAACGACGATGCCGGCAATCGCGAACTGATGCAAAAAGTAGTGAATGGGGTGAAACAATTGCACCGCATGCTGAATATCACCAAAGATTTCAAAAAACCCGAAGAGAAATTGCATTCGTATGATGTAGGCCATCATGCCGGGCTATCGCTTGAAGAAGAATATGAACTGCTGGGATTGATGAAAGAATTGCAACGCCAGGAATATATAAAGCGGCATTTACAAAAAGTATTGCCCATGTTGCTGGAAATGGAGCAATTGAAGGAAAAAGTAAAACTGAACGGGCATTTCCGTAATTTATCGGCCTTCGACTTCGATATAGATCTGTAAAACTTCCCGGCTTTTTATTAATAACCATCAATAACCGCTACCGGTGCTCCGCCAATTGCTGCTGCAAATAGCGGCTGAATCTTTTTTGGCAGAAACAAAAAAATCGCATTTCTTCATCCGGTATTTGATCCAGGAAACCGTAAAAAATATTCAGTTTGGTTCATACAACTACGCTTTGCTTTGATTTCGGCAATACCCGGTTGAAATGTGCTGTTTTTAATAACAGGGAGTTACAGGAAGTGCTGGTGTTGGAGAATGATAGCGACGAAACCATTCAACACCTGATTGATAAATATAAACCTGTCAAATCAATTTTATCTTCGGTTGTAAATCATAATCCCAACCTGGAACAGATGTTGGCTGCCGCTTCCCGGTTCCATAAATTAGACCATCAGTCAAAAATTCCTTTAACAACACCGGTGGGTAAGCCGCAGGACATTGGCGCCGACCGGCTGGCGTTAATGGTAG
The DNA here is from genome assembly GCA_966212235.1 of uncultured Niastella sp. Classification (GTDB taxonomy): domain Bacteria; phylum Bacteroidota; class Bacteroidia; order Chitinophagales; family Chitinophagaceae; genus Niastella. Next base: position 202,547 of record CBIHPP010000007.1, read on the forward strand.
CCGCCGTTGATCTTTTTCCAGAACATAATAATTTAGTAATCGGGTTGGGGAGCGCCATCACATACAATTTCGTTAATAAATACCATGAATTTCTGGGTGGTGGTATTTCACCGGGCATGGAAATGCGATTTAAATCGCTGAAGCTTTTTACCGCCAAACTGCCCCTGGTTGAAAAAGACTGGAACATGTCATTGATAGGGTACGATACCCGTACCAATATACTCAGCGGCGTGATCCTGGGCATGGCCAAAGAGATCGATGGAATGATAGATGCTTATGCGGAAAGATACGGGAACTTTAACGTGGTGTTAACCGGGGGGGATGCACCCTATTTTGTGTATCATTTGAAAAACAGGATATTTGCAGACCCAGAGATGATTTTTAAGGGTCTTTATGCTATCAGCGAGCACAATAATGTGTAATAGAACAGGATCGATAGCCAGTAAATTATGCGAAGTACCAGAACTACATATTATTTTTTGGCCGCGACCCTTTTAATGGGTTGTTTTTTTGCATTTACCTCTTGTGAAAACGACCAGAATGTGGTTGAAGGTTTGTTTAAAAAGAAAACAGCTGTTGAGGAAGCCAAAAAAGTAGAAAGTTTCCTGAGCCAGGCGGGTATAGTAAAGGCCAAACTCACCTCTCCGTATATGCTACGGGTTCAGGCCGATTCGCCTTATATGGAATTTCCCCACACCCTGCATGTTGATTTTTATGACGATAGTACCGTTATAGAAAGTACACTGGATTCCCGTTACGCCAAGTACGTGGAGTTTGATCATAAGGTGCTGTTGCGCGACAGTGTGCTGGTGGTAAGCATTAAGAATGGCGATACGTTGCGTACCCAGGAATTATGGTGGGACCAGGACAAACAGGAATTTTATACCAGTAAACCGGCCCATGTATACCAGCGCGATAAAATAATTTTTGCAAAAGATGGTTTGCGGGCGTCCCAAAACCTCACCTCTTACACTTTTTATAGTAGCTCCGGTCCTATGCTGGTACCAAGCAACGGGATTCCCCAATAGGCGTTAACTGATTGCAGCAAGTTGAAAAGTTGAACCGGTTGATGCGCCAGGAGATTAATAGATTTTAATGTGCTTCCCATCCTAAAGATTTTGATGACTTACCCGCTGACGCCTTATTTTTGATTCCTAAACGCAATTTTATGGAATATAGGAGACTTGGACGATCAGGATTACAATTGAGTGTTCTTTCTTTTGGCAGCTGGGTAACTTTTCACAAACAAATTGACGACAGTATAGCAGATGCATTGATGGGTTTATCCTACGATGCAGGTATTAATTTTTTTGATAATGCGGAAGGGTACGCCCTGGGCGAGAGCGAGAAAATGATGGGTCGGGTGTTGAAGAAAAAGAACTGGGATCGTACCTCGTACGTTATTTCGTCGAAAGTATTTTTTGGCTGGCGAGGAAAACACAGCAAACCGAACCAAACGGGTTTGAGCAGAAAACATATTATAGAAGCCTGCCATGAAGCGTTGGAGCGCTTGCAGCACGATTACCTGGATCTTTATTACTGTCACCGGCCCGATCCTTCAGTGCCTATTGAAGAAGTGGTTTGGACGATGCACAACCTTATACAACAGGGTAAGATCCTGTATTGGGGCACCAGTATGTGGAGCGGCGCTGAAATTATGGAAGCGCACCGGGTGGCCCAACAGTATTGTTTAATTGGCCCCACTATGGAACAGCCGCAATACAATATGTTCGAGCGTTTCAAAATGGAAATGGATTACCTGCCCTTGTTTCAAAATACCGGTTTGGGTACCACCATCTGGAGTCCGCTGGCAGCTGGCTTTTTAACCGGGAAGTATAATGACGGCATTCCAGAAGAATCCCGACTGGCCATTTCAGGGTTCGGCTGGCTTAAAGACAGATGGATACAGGATGAAAAATTAAAGAAGGTAAAACAACTTACTGAGCTTGCTAAACAATTAAATGTTTCTTTAGCGGCGCTGGCAATTGCATGGACCATAAAAAATCCGAATGTAACCACCGCAATTCTGGGTGCAACCAAAACAGAACAGCTGGTAGAAAACCTGAAAGCGACAGCAGCGCTTGCCTTATTGACGCCGGAAGTGATGGAAGCCATAGAGAATATTTTACAGAATAAGCCTATTATGGACCTCGCTTAGCCAATTGTAAAAATTATTTGTACAAATAACAATTAAGCCCGCCTTATTATAAGGCGGGTTTTTTAATTACAGTACAACCAAGGGCCAAACATTGATTGGAAATATGCTACTTATTAACATCGGATATGCATGCATTCAAAAGGGTTTATTCTTTTATACAATTTTTATATGCCACGTTAATGGCTGTATTGAATATAATTACAGGTTTACTAATTGGATCATTTAAGTGAATGTATGAAATGATCTATGTGAAAAAGGAAGCGCGTGTTTGTACACACTGGTAATTTCATCAACTAACGGTGACATGTACGTATGGTTGCTCCTAAGTAATAATGCTATTGTATTGTATGTGTTGGTTAAATATCTTTGGCTCAGAAAGGAAGCAATGATGAACCATCGCTACCTGGCACGAAATCCGAAAACTATGAAAACTGTTACGAACCTATTCCTGAATTTGTTTACCTATTATACCCTGGCCATTTTTCTTTTGCTCTCTGCCTTTAGTATTGTTAAAGCACTACCCCGTTCATTACAAGAAACCAGCAGGCATTCTCATATACCCCTGCTTTTAAAGTCAGCGTATAATTTTTGAAAGTAATCAGCCCGCCGGCAGGCGTACACATTCGGTTATCGTTTTCATACGGTGATATTGACAGGTATTGAAATAAAATAATTCAGGTTAAGAAATGCATCGTGTTTGCCATTTGTTTGGGCGATGCTTTAATGACCGCAGTAAAGAGATAAAAAAGTATTAAAGTTTTTCTAATAGGGGTTAAATAGTGCATAGGGCAAAAAGGCCGCCTTTTTTTAAGGGCGGCAATTTTATGCTAAAAATTGTTAGCACGTTGAATAGGCCTGGCCAGTATGATAACTTATATAAATAAGAAAACCGGCTTAGAGAAGCCGGTTCATACCCTGATATTATTAAATGAGAACTAAGAGACGAATTATAACCTTAGCTCAGCTTCTTACATCCTTTCTTCAATATTTCCTGCAACCAGGTTATAGAAAATCGCATGCAATCAAACAGAACCGGTACAAAACACAAATGAAACGATAATCTGTATCGTTTAGTATGTGATAATATGTAAAAAATAATGACCTCATTAAATCAGGTGCAAATAATGTTGATGCGCTGATTGGGCGGGCGTTTGAGGCCGTTTCCCATTTTAGAAACGATAGCTGTTTAGGCTTACGCACTGGCTGTAAAGGATACGGAACAGGGGTGGAGTTGATGATTATTAAACTTCCGTTTATTTGAAAATGTGGAAGACGGTCCGTGCCCCGGGAAGTTTTTTTGTTATTTAATTGTTATCGAGACCGTTCTTTCTGCCTGTTTTTTACCACTTCCTGATCGAAGGACCTCACGTGCTTATAGTTTAGATCCACTTTAAAATCAATTAAGTAGAATATTTATGGATGCACTTACCGGCAACTCCTGCCTGGCATAATTGCAACCTTGTGTAAAAAAGAGGGCCGCAAAAATTACTTAAACGTTTGTTTAATTTAAACGTTTGTTTAATTTTGGGGTTCCTAAAGAAAATTAAACATATGTCACCCACGGAAAAAGTTGATAAAAGAGCGCAGATTCTGACAGTAGCCGAGCAGCTGTTTGCCGAGAATGGATATGATGGGACTTCTGTGCGGGATATAGCACAACTCGCTAGCGTCAATCTTGCCATGATCTCGTATTACTTCGGTTCAAAAGAAAAGTTACTGGAAGCGCTGATAGAAGACCGGGCCGGGTATACGTTGGGTATGCTGGAAGAACTGAATAAAAATCAAACCCTTACCCCCTGGGATAAAATTGAACGACAGGTTGAGTATTATGTAGACAAGATAATGACCAATTACCAGTTCCATTGTATCATGTCCCAACAATACAATCAAACCCGGTCAACGGAAATAAAAGAGCTGATCATCAATATCAAGTTGCGGAACCTGGAACAGATAAAAAAGTTGATCACAGACGGGCAAAAGAAAAAGGTTTTTCGCAAGGTAGATATTGAACTTACCATGGCGAGTGTGTTTGGCACGCTTACACACGTTACCAATTCAAGAAGCTTGTATTGCAGGTTGCTCAAGGTTGATGAAACCGACGATGCCACGTATAGAAAGAAAATTGCTCCCCGGTTGAAAACGCATCTGAAACATATGCTACGGGCGCACCTGGATATAAAAAATGAAGAATAACATTTAATATAAAGATCGCATGAACCTGAAAAAGAAAATAGTATCGGTATTAGCCTTATTACTAACAATTTTTTCTACGGAAGCGCAAAACAGAACCATTAGCCTGGAAGAAGCCGTTCGCCTGGGCGTGCAAAACAGCAAGCAATTAAAGTTGGCTCAAAATAAAATTGACCAGGCCACATCGCAATTGGAACAGGCAAAAGATGAGAGACTTCCTACAGCCAAAGTGAGCGCAGGTTACAGCCATGCTTTGATGTTGTCGAGAAATTTTGCCCTGCCATCTTCTGATGGCTCAGACCCCAAAAACATGCAATTCCCTTTTGATAACACGCTGTATCAGGCAACCTTGAGCATTAACGAACCCATTATTAATGGACACCGTTACCGCTATGCGCGTGAATCGGCCAGTCTGCTGGTGCAAAGCAGCAAGCTCGATGCAGATAAAGACAAGGATGAAATTGTATATAATGTCATCAATGCCTATATCAACTTCTATAAAATTCAACAGAATCAAAAAATAGTTGCGCAGAACCTGGAAGATGTTGACCAGAAATTAAACGAAATAAAGAAGTTTGAAAGCCAGGGATTGGCCACGCGTAACGATGTATTGCGATTTCAACTGCAGAAATCGAATATACAGTTGCAACAAATTGAATTGGAAAACAACCGTAAGGTGGTGAATTATAACCTGGATATCTTGCTGGGTCTGCCGGAAAATACAACAGTACAGGTACAGGACGTGCTTTATAAACTGGATATGAATGACAGACCGGATGTTTATATGAAGCAGGCCCTGCAAGATAGAAAGGAATTTAGCTCGCTGAAATATCAGGATAAGCTGGCCGATGTTAACATTAAGAAGATACACGATGAAAGATTGCCAACTGTTGGCGTTGGCGGCAATCTCTATTACATCAATCCCACAAAGGCATTGGTGCCCAAAAGCGCTACCTATCTGGCTCCTTTTGTAGTAGGCGTAAATGCAAGCTGGGATATTACCGGTTTCTTTAAAAACAAGAACAAGGTAACAGAAGCCAATTTGCAAAAGCAGGAAGTGGCAGCTACCCGTGAACTTATTACCGACCAGGTGAAAATGGATGTAAATAGATCCTACACTGAATACCAACAAACCCTGGAAAAAATTAAAGTACTGAACGATGCAGTGGTACAGGCAACGGAAAACGAAAGAATAATCGAATCGAAGTACAAGAACAACCTGGCCACCACCACCGACCGTATCGATGCACAAACCCTGTTGTATGAATCGCGATTGAATCTTGAGCTGGCTAAAGCAGATGCTACAGCCGCTTATTATACCCTTTTGAAAACAACCGGACATATTCAACCCTAACACCTTTTAAAAAAGCATTAAAGAGATATTGTATGAACGAAGTAAAAAAGAGCAGTAAAGGGAAAAAGATCATTTTCCCGGCTATCCTGGGTCTCGTATTAGTAGGTGCTTTGGCATTTACTGCCAAAGAATACTTCTATGGTAAAAGCCATGAAGAAACAGATAATGCCCAGATTGACGCAGATATTAGCCCGGTTGTGTCAAGAGTAAGCGGTTATATTAAAGAAATACGATTTAAAGATAACCAGTTGGTAAAAGCAGGGGATACCCTTGTGGTTCTTGATGACCGTGATTTTCAGATCAGGCTGCAGCAGGCAGAGGCGGCCCTCGCAGTTGCCAGGCAATCGGTGAATGTGCAACAGTATGCTGTGAACGAAGCAAAAACAGGCATTGCCACTGCACAGGCCAATGTAGAATCAGTTAAAGTGCGGGTTTGGAAAGCCACCGAAGATTACAAGCGTTATGAGGCTCTGTATGAAGATCATGCTATCACCAAGGCCCAGTTTGATGAGGCCAGGGCGGAAAAAGATGCCGCTGAAGCAGCATTGCATGCAGCAGAAACCCAGGTGCCGGTGGTGACTGAAAAAATAAGTACCAACCGCCAGCAGGTGAATGCCACAGCTTCAAATATTGGCTTGCGTCAGGCAGATATTGACTATGCCAAACTACAAATAAGCTATACTGTTATTACCGCGCCTACTGATGGAGTTATTTCAAAGAAAACCATACAGAATGGTCAATTGGTTCAGGCTGGTCAGTCTCTGTTCTCGATCGTAAATGATAATGGACTGTTTTTAACGGCCAATTTTAAAGAAACACAGATTGAGAATATCCGGGAAGGTCAACCGGTACATATCAATGTGGATGCTTTTGGCGGTCATACATTGAACGGCACGGTAGAGTCTTTTGCAGGTGCAACTGGCGCCAAGTTCTCTTTACTGCCACCCGACAACGCCACTGGTAACTTCGTAAAAGTGGTACAACGTATTCCTGTTCGTGTTAAGATCGATAAGTCAGATGCTGAGTTTTTGAATCGCTTACGTCCGGGTATGAGTGCCAAAGTAGTGATTGATACTAAAAAGTCATAACAACGCAAAACACTGAATGCGAAAGCCGCCTCATTGATGTACTTCGCGTTCAGCCTAAAAATAATAGTCATGGCAGAACAAGGATTTAGGAAATGGATCATTACCATTACCGTGATCATGGCTTCCTTGCTGGAGTTGATCGATACGACGATTGTTAACGTAGCCCTGCCTCAGATCATGGGTAACCTGGGTGCTACCCTGGAAGATGCCGGTTGGCTGGTAACCGGGTATGCGGTAGCCAATGTAATCATATTGCCTATGTCGGGCTGGCTGGGCGATCGTTTTGGAAGAAAGAATTATTTTCTGGCCTCCATCCTGATATTCACGCTGGCTTCTTATTTATGCGGACAGGCAACCGGCCTCACTGAGCTGATCCTTTTCCGGATCCTGCAAGGGTTGGCAGGTGGTGGTTTATTGTCAACCGCACAGGCCATATTAATGGAAACCTGGCCACGGGAAGAAATTGGAATGGCAACCGCTTTGTTTGGTTTAGGCGCCGTGGTAGGCCCTACAATTGGCCCAACCATTGGCGGTTTAATTGTTGACAATTCAAGCTGGCAATATATATTCTATGTAAACATTCCGGTAGGCGCCATTGCCGCCTTCCTGGTGTCGATGTTTGTGCGGGAGTCGCCGATGTTTGCGAAAGGAAAACCGATCGACTGGTGGGGCATCCTGTTGCTGGCAATTGGTGTGGGCAGCTTACAGGTGGTGCTGGAAAAAGGGGAGACGGAAGACTGGTTTTCTACACCGTACATAGCTGCGCTGACCATTACTACGCTCCTTGCTGGTATTGGTTTTCTCTGGCGGGAGCTCACCACCGATCATCCTGTGGTTGATTTTCGCATCTTAAAGGACCGAAGCTTTGCCGTAGGTATCTTAACTTCCTTCGCACTTGGTTTCGCCTTATATGGGTCCGTATTTATATTCCCGGTGTTTTGTCAAAACCTCTTACACTTTACCGCCCTCCAAACTGGATTGATCATGTTACCCAGTGGTGTGGCTACCATTTTAATGATGCCTTTTGTAGGTACCATGTTGAAGAAAGGTATACCGGCCCAGTTTATGGCAACGCTTGGGTTTTTCCTGTTCTTCATTTTCTGCTGGATGTTATCGAACAGCACCCTTGAGTCAGGGACCGGTGATTTCTTCTGGCCGCTTATTATACGCGGTATCGGGATGGCTGTCTTATTCGTACCATTGACCACATTGGCTGTACAGGGTCTACAGGGCAAACAAATTGGCCAGGGAACGGGATTGAATAACATGATGCGTCAGCTGGGTGGTTCATTTGGTGTGGCTATTCTAACCACCCTCATTCACCTTAAATCCGGTGCAGTTCGAAATATTCTCATAGGGAATATTAATCCATATAACCCGGCTTACGTACAACAGCGGGACGCGCAGATACATATGGCGCAAAGCCAGGGGCATTCCTTATTGGAGGCCCAGCAAATAAGTGACCGCATGATGGAAGCTAATGTTGTAAAGCAAACCATGCTGGTCACCTATGATCACATGTACATGCTGATAGGGGTGTTTGTGTTGGCCGCCATTCCTGTTATCTATTTGCAGAAGTTTAAGAAGAAACCGGTGATCGTTACGGATGCGCATTAAGGAGGAAGTAAGAAGTAAGATGAAAACCATATAGCTGAAATATAGAAAGTTCGCAGATTGGTGATAAACAATAGCAGGACCGAAAGACAATGGCAGGCAGGAATGTATAGTTCGGAAAATGAATAATTGAAAGGTTGATCAGTCTGAGGTCTGAGGGAATAAGTCCGGAAGGAGTTCGCCGCAAGGTAGGCTTCTTGCGGACTTTCTGCTTTTAAGGGGCTCAGGCTGGTATAAAAGGAAACAGTCCCGGATCACTCCGGGACTGTCAAAAAGTTGTACTAAACCTTACCAAGAAGGAACAGGGTTCATCAGGAGGTACAAATTTTAATTCATTTTCAAAGGATGCCTGGATTAAGGGCGGATCTGGATTTTGTTTGCCTTGATTGAATGATTCAGGAACTTGGTTTTTAGAACATTGGTTTTTTCTCGGTTTTTCTTTGGATCTTGGATACCCGGTTTTATTGGCCGGTGGTTTTTCTGGATTTTTGTTTTTGGTTTTTCCTGGATGTTTGGATCTGGTTTTTTGTTTGGATATTGGTGTTCTTGTGAATCGATCAATCTGACGTATACAAACATATTGTTAAAAAATTGCAAAAGCAAGCGAACAAATGCTTGATTTATTTTATTCAGAAATTACCGAATACATAGTACAACTACGATGTCATTTCAACGCTTATTACTTATATTTTTTGTTTGATACTGAAATAGAATAAATTGTAAGGCGCTCTTCAAATTTGATTAACCCGATAAATAAATTACTATGCAGTTCAAAGGGAAAAAAGTCCTTATTACAGGTGGTTCACGCGGAATAGGAAAAGCGATTGCTATGCGTTTAGCAGCTGATGGTGCCGACATTGCCATTGTTGGTAAAACAGCTGAGCCGCATCCTAAACTAGATGGAACCATTTATACCGCAGCGGAAGAGATTGCCAAAGCCGGTGCGGGAAAAGTGCTACCTATACAGGGAGATATTCGATATGAGGACAGTATTGAACAGATCGCAAAAACAGTTGCTGAGCAATTTGGCGGGTTAGATATCCTGATCAATAATGCTAGCGCCATCACTTTATCGGCTACGGAGCAAACCGAGCCAAAACGCTGGGACCTCATGCATGATATAAATGTCCGTGGTACCTTTTTCATGAGTAAAGCGTGTTTACCCTTGTTGAAAAAGAGTAGTAATGCGCATATTTTGAATTTATCACCGCCCCTGCAATTAAATCCCGATTGGTTTGGACGCTACCTGGCCTATACCATCAGCAAGTTTGGCATGAGCATGATTGTGCTGGGGTTGGCTGAAGAACAGCGGCCTAACCGGATTGGAGTAAATGCCCTGTGGCCTAAAACCACCATAGCCACTGCTGCCATTCAAAACGTAGTAGGCGGCGATATACTGATGCAACGAAGCCGGAAGCCTGAAATAGTTGCCGATGCCGCTTATTATATTCTGCAACGCCCCGCCACAGAATGTACCGGTAACTTCTTTATTGATGAGGATATTCTGGTAGAACAGGGCGTAACTGATTTCACGCCTTATGCGGTAAATCCTTCACAAAAACTTATGCTGGATCTTTTCTTATAGAGAGAGAAATAAAAAAACTCTGCACAAAGGTGCAGAGTTTGCGATTCTAGTCATGGCTATAAAGGGAGAGAGACAGGTTATTTTTTAATGAATTGCGTTGTTCCTATTTTATTGCCCGCTTCATCTTCAACACATATTATATAAGAACCGGTCGACAACGGAGCTATACCGGGTATAGGAATGTTGTTTGATCCTGCGATCAATGGCCGCTGCAAATGGAGCAACTGCATTCCAAACTGATTGTATAGTTTAATATGCGCTGCCTGTTTACTTTCACTGTTGATGCTAATCATAGCTGAGTTAATAGCCGGGTTGGGATAGATCTTAATCCCGGATTTGTCGACTGCGCCATTACGAATTCGGATGATTTGGGAATACTTATAATGTCCGTCCATGTCAACCTGCTTCAATCGATAATAGTTTACAGGTGCTGCGTTTGGATCGATGGTGTTGTATTCTTTGGGGCTATTGCTGTTCCCTGTTGCTTTTACTGTTGACAATGTTTGCCAGTCACTGGCATTGGTGCTTTTTTCAACAACGTATGCGTCAAGGTTTTCTTCCTGGGCGGTTGTCCAGTTAAGTTTAACTGCATTATTTGCAACAGCGCCATTAAAAGAAGTTAACGTTAGTGGTAAAGCAAAGACACGTTGAAAAGAAATATTTCCAATGCCAATGGATTGATCAGCCGGGTCGTTCTGTGAAGCTGAAGCGTTTCTATAACGGATTGTTATAGCTGTTAATATTGTAGAACCAAAATCAACGACCGCCGTGCCTCGCTGATCGGTAGTGCTTGAAGCACTGTTTCCTCCAAAGAATGTACCGGTATTGGCTGTAGCAACATTACCTGATATGCTGAAGAAATTAGAACTGGAAACCAGTTTTGTAAGAGTTGGGTTGGTAACGGCAACACCGCTGTTAGTTCCTGTTACTACAACCTCGTCGAAATAGTCATTGGTAAATAAATTCTTATCGATATCTGCTATATTAAATGTTACATTTTTAACGGCAGTAGTGAATGTAATTACAATATCAGCATAGTTGGCTTTATTGGTAAAGTTACAGCCAACAACTATGTTTGGCACATTAGCCCCTAATTGGGTTGTAATGGGAGAGCCGCTTACTATGGGGGCTAAAAAAGCGCTAAAACTGGTAAAAGCAGCATTTCCTTCATTACTGGTCATGCTGATTGTTGCGTCAACTGCCGAGCTTCCTATATTATTGGCTGAGCCGCTGGTTCCACCAGTAAGCCATGACGTTACCAGGCTGGTTGCCCAGTTTAGTGTGTACGTTTGTGCAATCGTTTGTTGCATGCTTAGCACTAAAAGAGTGCATAGGGTGTAGAGGTATTTCATATAACGGATCTTTAGATAGGTAGAAGTTTACAATTAGGCTGCCAACTAAGTGCATGCTTTTAATTGGCTATAAACAAAAACATTATTTATTAGGAAAATTTGAATTGTATCCTAAGCGTTTCCCTGCATGGGAAAGAATTGTCCGGAGGATGGAATTGATGTTGTGTACGCAGTTAAACCTGCTTAGGCATTGATATTGGCGTTAGATGTACGCAATGTAGATAAGAAAGATGCTTAAATAAAATAACCAAAATAACACATGTGATCGTGTGCTACTTTGGTTATTTCGAATATCCGTCTATGAAATATAGATAAGTGTTATTGTGGCTTGAACAAGTTCACTTTACTCTACTGTCTTTTCCGGCCGCATTTGCGGGAATAACAGCACATCCTGAATAGAAGGCTGATTGGTCATCAGCATCACCAGGCGGTCGATACCGATACCTATACCCGATGTTGGTGGCATACCGTATTCAAGCGCACGCAGGAAATCATTATCGATATACATGGCTTCATCATCACCGCGTTTTAACAGTTCTGCCTGCTCTTCAAAGCGTTCGCGTTGATCAATAGGATCGTTTAACTCGCTGTATGCATTGGCGATCTCTTTACCATTAATGATCAGTTCAAAGCGTTCTACCAGTCCGGGTTTGCTGCGGTGCTTTTTGGTGAGCGGACTCATTTCTACCGGGTAGTCAATGATGAAGGTGGGTTGTATATAATGATCTTCGCAGGTATTGCCAAACAGCTCATCAATCAACTTCCCTTTGCCCATGCTGGCCTCGGTATGAATGTTCAGCTTTTTGCAAACTTCTCTTAACCCGGCCTCATCCAGATTGCTTACGTCGAAGCCTGTATGTTCTTTGATGGCATCATATATGCTGATGCGTTTGAAGGGCGCTTTGAAATTAATTTCTTTATCGCCTACGGGAACGGCTGTTGTATTATGTAGGGTAACGGCTACTTTTTCAAGTAATTGTTCTGTGATCTCCATCATCCAGAAATAATCTTTATATGCCGTATACCATTCCAGAATAGTAAACTCAGGATTATGGGTGCGGTCCATGCCTTCATTGCGGAAGTTGCGGCTGAACTCGTAAACCCAGTCGAACCCGCCTACAATAAGGCGTTTCAGGTACAGTTCATTGGCAATACGCAAATAAAAAGGCACATCCAGCGCATTGTGATGCGTAATAAACGGACGGGCAGACGCACCGCCCGGAATGGACTGCAACACCGGTGTATCTACTTCCAGGGCGCCCTGCGCATTTAAATAGTCACGGATGGTATTGATAAGCTGGCTGCGTTTTGTAAATACCTCTTTTACCTGTGGATTTATGATCAGGTCTACATACCGTTGGCGGTAGCGGAACTCTGGGTCAGTTACGGCATCAAAGGTTTCGCCTTCTTTTTCCTTAACGACCGGTAATGGTTTCAGCGATTTGGTAAGAAAGGTAAGTTCGGTAACATGTACAGAGGTTTCACCGGTTTTAGTGGTGAACACATATCCTTTCACACCGATTATGTCCCCGATATCTGTGAGGTATTTCCATACTTTATCGTACATCAACTTGTCTTCACCGGGGCAAATCTCGTCGCGTTTGATATACAACTGAATACTTCCGCTGCTATCCTGCATTTTGGCAAAGGAAGCCTTACCCATGTCGCGGATGCTCATGATACGGCCAGCCAGGCATACGCTGGCAAAGTCGGCTTTATTTTCTTCCCCCTTATAATGTTCTTTAATGTGGGCTGCTGTAATATTAACCGGGTAAAGCGGGGCCGGGTAAGGATCTATGCCCAGCTTTTGTAATTCCTGTAATTTTTCGCGTCGAATGATCTCCTGTTCTGACAAATGTTGTGTACTCATATAATTGCAAATGCGGGGGCAAAGGTAATTAATAAGGCACAAGATTCAAGGCACAAGATAAAAGGAACAAGGTCCAAGGTTCAAGGTCCAGGAAAAAAGGCAAAACGAACAAGGCACAAGGCTCAAGATGTTGAAATTCGTAATTACTGCTGGAATATAAGCCCTTGTGCCTTGAGTTCTTCTACCTTGGGGCTTCTCCTTTGCTAATTCAATGCCAGCAGCACCTGCCAGGCTTCGTGCACCCGCCCTTCGTTTAGCAGCTTTTTGGCATATGTGTGTAATTCGTTCTCCATTTCGGCTGGATTTATAGCATAATATTGAAAGATGCTTTTTAATTGCGCATCGTCAAAAGACGGGTCAATAACCGGCATTTCGTTTACATTACCCAGCTGGGCCAGGTTACTGCCGGTAAGGATCTTACTGTTTTTAATAGGCGCAGGAAGGGCATCGATGCCAATGCCCAGTTGGGTATTGGGTTTTTCTACCTGAAATAGATTGCTTTCATCAACCTTGCAATACCAATCGCCCCCCAGCCGGGCTACATGGTGCAGCTTACGCTGGTCGATCATGTTCTTTTCATTCAGCAGTTCATCGGCAATATGCATGCGCAGCACTTCGCAAATAACCAGGTTGCCTGCGCCGCCTTCGGTACCCAATGGTTTTATTTCATGGACCTTGCATTCCAGTTTTATCTTGCTTTCTTTTACCATTGGCGGTTGTACCAGGGTAGCTGGTTCTGCAGTAAAACCGGCTTTTATAAATTCGTTTACTTCTTTTGGAAATTCGCAACTGGCCAAACTGGTTTGGTATACCATGTCATAGTCGACAATGTTGATCACCACTTCAGGCACTTCCATTACATTCTGTAAGGTGTGTTTAGTCGTATTATCGCGTACCCGGCGGGCGGGTGAAAAAATAACGATCGGCGGGTTGGATGAAAACAGATTAAAAAAGCTAAATGGGCTCAGGTTTACGGCACCTGCTTTATCAATCGTACTGGCAAAGCAGATAGGCCTGGGCGCTATTGCGTGTTGCAGGTAGTTCTGTCTTAGAACCGGAGTTAAATCTTTTAAATCGAGGACCATAAGATACTAATATGCTGATTTGCTAATCCGCTAAAGCGGGACAAGTTATGATAATGGAAAGCCAAATCACTTAATAAGTTTATACAGATTTCTTTCGGGCCAGCAGCGAAAAATCATCTTCTTCTTTGACGATCGTGTTGGTGAGTATACCCAGGCCATCTATTTCCATGTCAACGACATCGCCAGGTTGCAGCCATTGTTCCTGGTAATCGGGGTCATTCAGTTTGCCCGTACCATTCAATTCTAAAAAGCAACCCGTTCCTACAGTGCCGCTGCCAATAACATCGCCGGGATACAGATCAACGCCATAGGACGCTCTTTCAATGAGCTCGGCAAAGGTCCAGTCCATATCTTTCATATTGCCATCGCTCACCTGTTTGCCGTTTACGCGGCATTGCATACGCAGGTTAAAGTTTTTTCCGGTATGCCCTTCTTTGGCAGGTACTTCGTATGGTTGTAATTCATCTAAAGTAACCAGCCAGGGGCCGATAACCGTAGAAAAATCCTTCCCTTTGGCAGGCCCAAGGTTCAGCAGCATTTCTTCCATTTGCAGGCGGCGGGCGCTCATGTCGTTCATGATCATCAATCCACCAATATACTCATCGGCTTCCTCTGCCCTGATGTTGCGCCCTTGTTTACAAACGACAATGGCGACTTCCAGCTCAAAATCGAGTTTTTCAAAATGATCTGGCATGCATTGTATGTCGCCCGGTCCCTGTATGCTGTGATGGTTAGTAAAATAAAAAATAGGGTATTGATCAAATTCGGGGATCATGGGTGCTTTGCGGTTGCGACGGGCCGCTGCCACATGCTGTCGAAAGGCATAGCCATCACGACAGGATGTGGGAAATGGAACCGGCGCCAGGAGCGGTGTATTTTCGTACGCAAAGCCTTTGCTTTTTGGGATTTTTCCTTCCCTGATCATCATTTCTCCGCCCAGCGCCATAGAATAGGCATCTTCCCAATAACTCAGGAACACACTCATATTTTGTGGCAGATCGGGGTGTAAAACTTCGGCATCATATAACAATCCGTCTACCAGTATGGCTACACGGTCGTGACCTTCGTTGAGGTAAGAAACTAGTTTCATGGAATGGCAATTTTTAAAGGCTGCAATATAGGGGAAAGTGGAAGGAAATTAAAAATGAGAAATGAGGCTCGCGCTACGGCTATGGGCTTATCTATTGCGTTTTTATGCGATGTAAAAAATTATCATGGCGTTTTTTTTGTTAGTACCTTTTGCGCATGAAACAATCTGTGCTAATAACGGCATTGTTAGCAATTACTTGTGTAGCAACAGCACAATGCAAAACAGATGTGTGGCTTGAACAATTGGTGCGCCAACAAGCTTCGCCATTTTTAAAAGACATTTTGAATCAGCCTGATACGTTTCATTACCAGCTTATCTACACAAAGATCGACCGGGATAAAAATAACAAGCCGCATTTTACCAATTACTGTTACAGGGTTAATCGTAACGAATATTTTAACCCGGCTTCCATGGTTAAATTACCCACGGCCTTACTGGCGTTGGAAAAGATCAATACGTTGAGTGGTCATGGTATTAACAGGTATACAACCATGCTTACCGATAGCGCTTACCGCCGGCAAACAAGAGTTCGCTATGACAGCAGCGCTGCTAACTTAATGCCATCGGTAGCGCATTATGTAAAAAAGATATTCCTGGTAAGCGATAACGATGCCTATAACCGGTTATACGAATTTGTTGGTCAACAATCATTGAATGAACGCTTGTGGCAAATGGGCTATACCGATACGCGCATTACCCGCCGGTTTGTAACGATGAATGAAGATGAGAACCGCCATACCAATCCTATACGGTTTATGCAGGGCGATAGTTTGCTGTATGCACAACTGGCAGGGTTCAGCCCGGTACCGTTTAACTTTCATAAAAAAATATCGGTAGGCCGGGCTCATTATAACCGGCAGGATAGTTTGATAAACGCTCCCATGGATTTTACCACGCACAATAATTTCCCGTTGGAAGATATGCAACAGGTACTACTGGCTGCTTTATTCCCCAACGATGTGCCTGCCCAACAGCGTTTTCATTTACAACCTGATGATTATGCTTTCCTGCATCGTTATATGAGCGAATTGCCTGCTGAAAGCGACTTTCCGCATTATGATACCACCGAGTTTTTCGATAGCTATACCAAATTTTTTATGTTCAAAGCATGGAAAAGTAAAATCCCCTCCCATATACGGGTATTCAATAAAACAGGGTGGTCGTATGGTTTTTTGACCGATGTTGCCTATATCGTGGATTTTAAAAATAAGGTAGAGTTTATGGTAAGCGGCAATATTTATGTGAATAGCGATGGTGTATTAAATGATGATAAGTACGAGTATGAAGAAACCGGGTATCCCTTTTTTAAAGAAGTTGGTAATATTATTTATCAATATGAACTGAAAAGAAAAAGGAAGCATGCACCCGATTTGAGCGCCTTTCAATTTGACTACCGTAATTAAAAGCCATCGCAGGTTAAAGTACGATCACATGAAAAAGTTTATTCCTTCCCTTTTTTTTATTGTAGGGTTAAGCATAATCGGATTTAATGCTATTGCACAAACCAACAGCTGGGTACGGATCAATTTATTGGGATATAAACCCAATAGTCCAAAGGTGGCTGTGTGGTGTAGTAAAGAACCATTGGCCCTTACTGATTTTACTGTTATTAACGTTACCAGCGGCAGCGTGGTGTATACCGCAAAAGCAGGTAAAGCGTTTGGCAGGTATGGCCCGTTTACACAAACGGCCCGACTGAATTTTTCTGCCTTCACCCGGCCTGGCCGGTATATCATAAAAGCGGGATCGGCTACCTCACCTGAATTTACCATCGGCCCCGATGTGTATAAAGGATCAGCGAATTTCTGTTTGCGTTATATGCGGCAGCAACGCAGCGGCTTTAACCCTTTTCTAAAAGACAGTTGCCATACGCATGATGGGTATACTTTATACGGTCCCATGCCCGATAGCACCCATATTGATGCAAGCGGAGGCTGGCACGATGCGTCGGATTACCTGCAATATGTAACTACTTCTGCCAATGCAACCTGGCATCTGCTGGCCGCCGGGCGTGATTTTCCCAAAGCATTTGCCGATGAGTACCAGGCCAATGGCTTACCCGGCAGGAATAACCAGGCGGATGTACTGGATGAAGCGCGATGGGGATTGAACTGGTTATTGAAAATGCATCCCCGGAAAGACTGGCTGTTTAACCAGATCGCTGATGATCGCGATCACCATGGAATGCGGATACCCAAAGAAGATAGTTTTTATAGTAAAGGATATGAGCGGCCGGTATACTTCTGCACAGGCCAGCCGCAAGGTTTTGGCCGGTATAAAAACCGCTCAACCGGGGTGGCTTCCACGGCTGGTAAATTCGCCAGCGCCTTTGCATTAGGGGCCATGTTATTTCATGATACCCTGTTTAAAAGCCGGGCGCTGTCGGCCTGGAATTTAGGTATTGAAAAGCCAGGCGTTTGCCAAACAGCACCTGGCAGGTCGCCCTATTTTTATGAAGAAGATAACTGGATGGACGATATGGAACTGGCCGGCGCTTCTTTATATAAGCTGATGCCAGCCAATAAAAAGTTCTTAACTACAGGTTACAAATATGCACAGGGCGAAACCATTACTCCCTGGCTGGGTACTGATACCGCCAGGCATTACCAATGGTATCCATTCATCAATGTAGGTCATTATGAACTGGCCAAACAGTTACCGGCAAAGGAGCGAAAAGAATTATTGGGGTATTATAAACAAGGGATTGACCGGGTATGGCAAAAAGCCAGGCAGAATGCTTTTTACCGGGGTGTGCCTTTTATCTGGTGCAGCAATAACCTGACCACCTCTTTTGCCATGCAATGCTATTGGTACAGAACGTTAACCGGTGATACAGCTTATAGCGAACTGGAGCAGGCTTGTTTTGACTGGTTGTTTGGCTGCAATCCCTGGGGTACCAGTATGGTGTATGGGCTACCGGCCTGGGGTGATACACCTGTTGATCCGCATTCCGCTTTTACGCACCTGAAGCAATATCCAATAGACGGCGGACTGGTTGATGGCCCCGTCTACGGTTCTATTTACAAAAACCTTATTGGTATTACCCTGAATGAACCGGATGAGTATGCCGGCTTTCAAAGCGACCTGGTCGTATACCACGATGACTATGGCGATTATTCAACCAATGAACCAACGATGGATGGTACGGCCTCTTTGATCTATTTGCTGGCAGCAAAAGAAGCGGGTACTCCCGGTGCTGCCGGTGGTGCAACGTTAAAGCCGGTTGCTCAACAACCAGTGTCATCAACCGTTGTAACGCATACCCCTTTTATTTATGATCATGGTGCTATAACAAGAGGAAATGCCGGCCAAAAGAAACTGGCCCTGGTTTTTACCGGTGATGAATATGGCGATGGCGCTAATTATATTGCCCGGGTATTGCAGCAGCAAAAAGTAAAAGCCTCTTTTTTCTTTACCGGCCGGTTTTATCGCAATGCGGCTTTTAAGCCGGTCATCGGACAATTGAAAAAGCAGGGCAATTACCTGGGTGCGCATTCCGATCAGCACCTGTTATATTGCGATTGGGTAAGGCGTGATAGTTTGCTGGTCACCAAAGAACAGTTCAACCATGACCTGGCTAACAATTATGCGGCTATGCAGGCATTTGGAATCAGTAAGAAAAATGCTTTGTTCTTTTTACCACCCTTTGAATGGTACAATGATTCCATTGCAGCCTGGACAAAACAACAGGGTTTACAGCTGGTGAATTTTACACCAGGCACATACAGCAATGCCGATTATACAACACCAGGCATGAAAAACTACAGGAGTAGTGCTGATATATTAGATTCAATTATTACATACGAACAACGGAAACCAACAGGCCTGAATGGCTTTATATTATTACTGCACATGGGTACACATCCTGATCGTACCGATAAATTCTATCATCAGCTTCCGGCGCTTATTGAATATCTCCATACAAGTAAATATGAATTGACCACCATCAATGGATTATTGAAATAAATTCCCGTTTATAATAGGGGTATAAACCCAAAAAATTGTCTATTTCATTGAACCTTTTTTTCATAAATGGGTTAAGGGGAAGGTAGGTGCGTGAGTTAATGATTTTTGTATTTTTGCCTTAGAATTACATGGTTATGAAATTTGAGAAGATACATAATAAAGGACAGGCACGGTTGTTTCAGAACCAATACCTCGAGATGCTCACCAAAACCCATCCCCTGGTTATCTGGGGTATGTATATACCGGTGATCGTTTACATGTTGTACTATAGTAATGATCATTTTGGATTTTCGCCATTGCGCATTGCGCTTACCTTTTTTGGCGCTTTACTTTTCTGGACTTTTTTTGAATATATCGCTCACCGCTTTTTATACCATTGGGTAAGCGAAAACCCTCGGATTCAAAAGTTTGTGTATACCATGCATGGTAATCACCATCATTACCCACGCGACAGGCAACGGTTGTTTTTGCCCCCGGTACCCAGTCTCATTATGTCTTCAGCCATTTTCGCATTCCTGTATTTGATCATGGGGCAAAATGTCTTTATGTTCTTCCCCGGTTTTTTGCTTGGTTATCTTTTGTATGGCAGCATGCATTATGCTATACATGCCTGGAACCCACCTTTTAAATGGATGAAACCCCTTTGGCGCAATCATCACCTGCATCATTATAAAGACGATAATAAGGGCTACGGCGTTAGCACCACCATCTGGGACAGGGTTTTTGGAACCATGTTCGATTTGAATAAGGAAAAAGAAGATAAGGAGAAGGTGAAGGAGCTGATGTTTTAAAGTTGATAAGTTAACATGTTAACTTATCAACTGATTAACTTGTCAGCCTGTCAACTGAATATATACCTGTACGTCCTGTGTATTTTATCCTGTTTTGCGCCGGTGGCTTCATGCAGGGCGAGCATTTTGTCGTTAAAGTCGCCCACCCATGCCAGCTCAACGCCCTTGATGGTATTACGCGGCAAAACTTCTAATTGCAAACAGCGAATGAGCGCCGATTCAATCCCATGGTTTTGAAATTTCTTTTTGCATCCCATGATAATGATCCGGAGCCGGTCGACGGTCATTGTTTTTGAATACCAGAAGAATTTTAGTTTACCCAGCAGGTTGAGCTTACCATGTACATGTTTTAATACCTGGTTTACATCGGGTAAACACAGTACCACAGCTATGGGCTCATTTTTATAATAGGCAAACCAGATTATCTTTTCATCCATGATGGCCTTCATTTGCCGGAAAGACTCTTTAATGGTCCCCATTTCAATAGGCGTGAAGTTTTCAAAGTCACTCCAGGCGTCGTTGTAGATCTCGCGAAAGTCGGCGGCAAACTGATCGAATTGCTTTTTGTCGAAATGCCGGAAAGTATAATCCGGTTTTTTCATTACCCAGTCGGCGATCCTGGTGAACCGCTCAGGTAATGGGTTTCTGGCGTCTAAAAAGTTGGTTAACTGATCGTATAATTTTGTGAAACCATACGATTCAAAAAAATCTTTGTAATACGGGGGATTATAATTCATCCCCAGGCTGGGGGGCTTAAACCCATGGATCAACAATCCCCAGTATTTGTCGTTTTCGCCAAAATTAATGGGGCCATCCATGGCTGCCATGCCTTTACTTTTCAGCCATGCTTTGGCCGTATCGAGCAATAAAAAGGCGGCTTTTGTATCATGAACGCATTCAAAAAAGCCCACACCGCCGGTTGGTTGCTGACTTTTATGCGATTTTTCGAAGTTTATAAAAGCTGCTATACGGCCAATATGCTGCCCGGTTTTATCTGCCAGTAACCAACGGGTACATACGCCATGGGAAAAAAAAACGTTATGGGAAGGGTCGAAAATGGCTTCCACATCACTATCCAACGGACAAATCCAGTGCGGATCTTTTTTATATAATTTTTTTGGCAGGTCCATAAAATCACGTGCCTGCTGCCAGGTTGCTACCTCTATCAGGTTCATGTAGCGAACTTAGGAATTATTCACCATTTATCGTCATCCGGAATATTCTGTTGGGGTTTGAATTGGGCCCGCATTTTTAGTTTTTTTAGCTGTCTTTCAATGATCAGCCCGGCAATCAATACCCCGGCATCCTTATCGGCCTGCTGTTCCAGGGTTTCTTTGAGGGTTTGTTCCGAAATATCAATGCGGTACAGCATGTTGATAAGGCGTGCAAAATCAGTCTGTATTAATTGATTGATGCCCTCGGCCAGCGCTTCTGTCAGCTTTTGTTTATCATTTGTGACAGGAAGGTTAAAATCGCTGCTCAGTTCCTGTTGCACCAACGGTATATTTTCTTCTGATAATTGCATAATGGTGTAAGTAAACACATTTTACATAAAAAAAATATTCTACGCAACCTGTTTCTTTTCGTGACTACAAATTTATGCAGGTGGTCCCTTTCATGTGGCATCAATTAAGTATTTTTACAAAAGGATGTACCAGGAGCGAATGGGACATTCTAAAGTTAAAGCATTCATTGACCCTCACTTCATGTAACATTTTAACCTTATTCTCGGGATATGCGTTGGAGTGCAGGGATAATTGTATGCTTTTTATTGTTAAGTACCTGTGTACAGGCACAACGTACCCGTTATGGGTCTGTAAAGGGTACCATTGTTGACTCACTGAGCCGCCGTTCGCTCGAATCTACTTCAATAGCCGTTTATCTGGCATCAGATTCTTCTCTTGTAAATTATGCCCTGAGTAGCCGAAAAGGCGATTTTACCATTACTGATATACCGTTGAATACCAACTGTACCATGGTTATCACCAACCGGGGCTACGAAATATTATTTAAATCAATTACACTGTCGGCCGATCGTAAGGATCTGCTCCTTGACACCATCCTGCTGGTTAAATCGTTTAATGAATTAAAGGCTGTAACGGTCACCGCATTACGGCCGCCTGTATCAGTAAAACCCGATACGCTCGAGTTCAACGTTTCTTCTTTTAAAACCATGCCTAATGCAATGATTGAAGACCTGCTGAAGCAATTGCCGGGTGTGGATCTGGATAAGGATGGGAACATCACCATCAATGGAAAAAAGGTCTCCAAAATAATGGTCGATGGCAGGGAGTTTTTTGGCGGTGATCCCAAAATTGCCATAAAGAACCTGCCTAAAGATATTATTGAAAAACTTCAGGTAGTAGATAACAAAAGCCGCGAGGCGCGCTTTAATAAAACCTCCGATGGCAATGAAGACCTGGCAATAAACCTCACCTTACGAAAAGAAGTACAAAAGGGATGGTTTGGAAGATTGAGTGCGGGGTATGGTACCAGTGACCGGTACGAAGGGGCGGCCATGGTGAATTTTTTTAATGGTTCAAAACAGTTCAGCCTTATTGGTAATGCGAACAACACTAACCGTGGTAGCATTTCAGGTAGTGATTTTAATATCTCCAGCAGCCGTAGTACCCTCGATGGCGGGGGCGGTGGGCTCACCCGCGCTGCTTCGGGCGGACTGAATTTCAGTGATAACATTGGCCGGCAGATAAAAATGAATGGGAGCTACTTTTATAATAACAGCCATACCGATAATGTGTCGAAGGTAGAGCGGAAAAACACATTACCCGATACCAGTTTTTTTTACAAAGCCGATAACAACAGTGTGAATGATTATATTAACCATCGTTTTTCGCTGAATGCCAATTATACGATCGATACGCTTACCGAAATAAATTTTAATTCTTACGTGAACACGAATCAAAGCGATGCGGTAAACGGTAAACTGGCTGCTTCAACCGGGTTAACCGGACAGGTGATCAATACCAGCGAAAACATCTTTTCCACAAAAGGAGATGGCAAGAATATAAGCACAGAGTTTTTCTTCAGCCACCGTTTTTTAAAGCAGGGCCGGGGATTAACCCTGGGTTTTAATTATAATTACAACGACCAGAAGGGTATTAGCGATAATATCGGCCAAAATGATTTTTATAAAAACGGTGCTTCAGACAGCATCGACCTGGTCAATCAACGGAGTAATACGAAAAACACTGGAAAGGTCCTTTCTTTTACAGCTACGTATTCTGAACCGCTGAGCAAATACCTCAATGCCGTTATCAGGTATAATTATAATCGTAATAATAATTTTTCGGACAAGATCACTAACCAGTTTAATGCCGTTACCGGAAAGTATGATCTGGCAGATACTGCATTTACCAATGCTTTTCAAAATACGACTGAAGCCCACGCGCCTGATATCAGTATTTCGTTGAACAAAAGCCTGATCCGGGCTTCCATTGGATCGGGGCTTCAATTTTTAAAGCAGGACAATCTTTCGGTTACTACCGGTTCGTTGCTGCATCAGTATTACGTGAACATTGCGCCCTCTGCCAACCTGGGCTATAATTTCAGCAAAACAGGTAGTGCAACAATTTATTATAATGGCCGTAACCAGCAACCTTCTATTCAACAATTACAACCGGTGCCTGACAACAGCAATCCGTTGTATGTGCAATTAGGTAATCCTGATCTAAGACCTTCGTTCTTTCATAATATTAATTTACAGGTACGGGAATCAAAAGGAACCAATTATTGGTTTACCGGCCTTACTTTCAATACTACCCAGAATCAAATCATTTATCAGACCTGGTTCGATGATGTGGGCAAACAGTTTAGTCAGCCGGTGAATGTAAACGGCAACTTCGGCATGTCAGGTAACCTGCAGTATAGCAAAACCTGGAAAAAGAGAGAAGTGACCCTGCGAATGAACCTGGGTAGTAATGGTTATTATAACAAGAATAATACATTTTCGAATCAGGTGAGTATAACATCCAATGCATACAGCTTTTCACAGTCGGTTGGGTTGAACTTTACGTATAAACAACAACTGAGCATTATGCCCACCTTTAACATTCGTTATAACAAGACCAGTTATGGTACTCAATCCATACAGGCCGCGGCGTTCAATACCAAGACATTTTCGGTGAGCGCTTTCTGGAACCAACCCAAATGGCTGATATTGGAAAATAATCTTCAGTATACTTATAACAGCCAGATAGCACCAGGTTTTAATAAAAGCGTTACGATGTGGAGTGCAGCCGTGAATTGCTTAATGTTTAAAAATCAGCAGGGCATGTTACGGTTGGCTATGTACGATATCCTTAAACAAAATGCCGGGGTATATCGGAGCGTTACACAAACCTATACTGAAGACCGTCAAACACAGGTGTTACAACAATACTTTTTGCTGAGCTTTATTTACAATTTAAGGAAGTTTAATTCGAAATAGGCGATGAGCCAATGAGGTAACGAGACGCGAAGTAACAAGATCAAAACTTCTCTACTACACCAAGTCCAAAAAGAGCAAAGTCATATTTTACAGGATCAGCCGGATCCAGTTTACGCAGGCAGGTAGTTAGTTCAAGCGCTGCCTGCCAGTCGATCTGTTTTCGCGGCAACAGGTTAAACCGTTTGGCTACGCGGGCTACGTGCAGGTCAATAGGGCAAATAAGCTGCGCGGGGGAAATCTTTTTCCAAATGCCGAAATCAACACCGCCATCATCGGGGCGCACCATCCATCGTAAGAACATGTTCAGCCGTTTACAGGTGGAATTTTTTTCAGGTGAAGCAATGTGTTTACGGGTACGGGCAGGCACTTCTTCCAGTGAAAAAAAGTAGTGGTGAAAACCGGCTAATCCATTTTCTGTGGTATCATCGGTTTTATTCATCCCCAGGGTAAATGCTGTTTCGAGACTTTTATGTTTTGAATAATGGAATTTCAAGAACTCAATAAAATACAGCAGGTCGGTTGTGTTGAACGTGCGATGTTTGAATGACAACAATTTTTTCAGGTCCTTATCCTCGTGTTGGAGCACGAACTGATGCGGCGACATATCCATGGCCTGCATCAGTTCGTGCGATTTTTTGATAATGGTGGTGCGGTTACCCCAGGCAAAGATGGATGCAAAAAATCCTGCTATTTCAATATCGGGTAGCCGGGTAAATAAATGCGGTATAGATACAGGATCATCTTTAATAAACAAAGGCTGATTGTATTCCTTTGTTTTCCGGTTCAGAAAGTCTTTTAAAGATGGCTGTTTCATTGTAAATAGCTTCTGGTTAAATCGCGTTTCGACTTCGCTCAGGGTCTTTATTATCCTATAGCTGCCTGCAGGTCATCTATAAGGTCTTCAGCATCCTCGATTCCTACACTTAACCTAATTAGCGAATCGCTCAGGCCGTTCTTTATGCGTTCTTCGCGGGGAATAGAGGCATGCGTCATGGTGGCCGGGTGATTGATCAGCGACTCTACACCGCCCAGGCTTTCGGCCAGTGCAAATACTTTGGTTGACGATAATAATTTC
Source organism: uncultured Niastella sp. (assembly GCA_966212235.1). Classification (GTDB taxonomy): domain Bacteria; phylum Bacteroidota; class Bacteroidia; order Chitinophagales; family Chitinophagaceae; genus Niastella. Next base: position 228,212 of record CBIHPP010000007.1, read on the forward strand.
ATGGCTGTTTCCACGCTATCATCTTTTAACGTAAAGCTGATCATACCGCCAAAGCCCCGCATTTGTTTTTTTGCAATGGCATAACCTGGATGGTCAGTAAACCCACACCAGTAAACATGTCCTACTTTAGGATGATTGCGTAAGAAATGCGCTATTTTTTCTCCATTCTCACAATGGCGTTGCATGCGTATATGCAGGGTTTTAATACCGCGCAATACTAAAAAGCAATCCATGGGACCGGGTACGGCGCCACAGCTTTTTTGAATAAAGTATAACTGATCGCGCAGGGCCTGATCATTCATGATGAGGGCGCCTTGTATAACATCGCTATGGCCGCCCAGGTATTTGGTTGCGGAGTGCATCACAATGTCAGCACCCAGGTCGAGCGGGTTTTGCAAATAAGGCGAAGCGAAAGTGTTATCAACACACAGAAGAATGTTATTGGCTTTGGCAATACCTGCAACAGCCGCGATATCAACAATATTGATCAGCGGGTTGGTGGGCGTTTCCGTCCAAATAAGTTTTGTATTCTTATTGATATACGATTGTATGTTTTCGGCCTGCTGCATGTTTATATAATGAAAGCGGATGCCGAACTTTTCAAATATATTAGTGAATAACCGGTATGTTCCGCCATACATATCATTGGCCGCAATGACTTCATCACCCGGCTGCAACAATTTTATTACTGCATCGGTAGCTGCTACACCACTGCTGAATGCAAGGCCGTATTTCCCATTTTCAATAACTGCCAGGGCTTCTTCCAATGCAAAGCGGGTTGGGTTCTGCGAACGGGCATATTCAAACCCTTTATGTTTGCCTGGTGCAGATTGTACAAAAGTGGAAGTTTGATATATAGGCGTCATAATTGCCCCTGTTGATGGATCAGGTTCAGCTCCAGCATGTATGCATTTTGTTCCTGGTTTCATAATTTATCTTCTTGTGTATAAGTGGTTTAATGAATGGTCGTTGATAATGGTGCAAAGATGCGGAAAAATCAATTGGCAATTAGCAATACGCAGTTGACAGGGGATACCTGATTTTTGAGCTTTCCCTATTGCCCATTGCTTATTGTCCATTGGTGTTTCCGGATTTCCAGTTTAACAGAAGCTTAACCTGACACTTGAAATTAACTGAAACATTCTGCAAACCGTTTGTGCTGCTGCATTTGCTTTAGTGTTCGATAATGCCCGACCCGGCATTTTGTGCGAAATTGTTCGTACATCTTGTCATGACCCTCCCGCCGGTACCAATTACCTTGACTTCCGCATTTATACATTATACATTTGATGCATCAATCACGCATTTAAAAGTAAAGCCATGAAAAAAGTGATAGCCATTATGTTTGCCGTGCTGGTTACAGCAGGAGCTTATGCATTCGATCCTTTCGATCCCAACGAAAGAGTATTAAAGGCGTTTAATGAAACGTTTACCAGCGTGCAGGAGGTTCGCTGGGAAGAATTTCCCAATTATTATGCGGTTAGCTTTGTAAGCGGCGGTATCAGGGCTAAGGTTAATTACGACAAGGAGGGTAATATAATGAGCTCTCTCCGTTATTATGCCCCACAATTGTTACCCCTGTATATCCTTAATAAGATCAATAAAGAGAATCCAAAAAGAAAAATGTTCGGCGTAACGGAAGCTACGCAAGGTGGCAATATCATTTATTACATTAAACTGGAAGATGCCATGAACTGGTATACATTAAAAGTAGATGTTGATGGAAATAGCCAGTTGGTAGAAAAATATAAGAAGGCATAAAGCCAGACTACTGGTTTAAAATATGCTTTGCCGGTTGGGCCCCCGAGGCAGGTAAGGCAAAACTCTCCCTGTGTTTTATAAATTTCAGCGCAGTAACTGGCCGGCTACAAGATAGCGCCAGTCATAATTATCAGCCGCATGGGCCTCCTGCGGCTGAATTTTTTTATGTAAGGCCTGTTCTTTCAACATGCCGAGTTTAACCAATGTTCTCTTTGATTCATGTACATATTCCTGTAAACGCGGGTCACTCATCCATTTTTGTTGCGGAGGTTCAAATCCAATTTTATCCGTTCGCCAGGCCAACCCTGCGGGCAAGCTGTCAGCCATGCTTTTTCTCAGCAGCCATTTTGTATATCCGTCCCGGATCTTGTAACGTGCAGGTGTTGAAAACAGCAGCTGTACCAGCTCATGGTTTAAAAAAGGTAATCGTACTTCGATTCCATGCGCCATAGAGTTTCTGTCGGCATACCGCAGCAATTCTTCCAGCCCGTTTACAAAAGTGTTATAATAGAGAACGTTGTTCAATTCATCAAAATGGGCTATATCGTAATAAGATTCTCCATACTCTTTAACAAATGATGAAGTAAGATCGTGTAACCGAAGTTGTTGCCGGGCTCGTTGGCGTCGCAGATACCAGCCGGCATAAGTTGGCAAGGCTGCCGCCAGTTTATTTTTAATGCCCCAGGGTTCTACAATGCCTAATGCCCGGGCCTGGGTCAATTCATGTTGTAACCTGTTTTTATCCTGTCTGAACAATTGCTGCCAGTACCAGTGATAATATTTGTGATAACCGGCCAGTATTTCATCGGCTCCCTGACCGTCAAGTAATACAGTAACCTGTTGTTGCCGGGCCATTTCATACACATAGTATTGCGCTGCAACGCTTGCCGATTGAAAGGGTTCTTCCTGATGGTAACATATTTTTTCAAAATCATGGATCACCCGGTCGGCATTGGGTTGTACGGTAAAATTTTGTGTGGCAAAATGATCTGTTACCCGTTTTATCCACTCCGACTCATCGTGCTTAAATCCTGGAAATGTTGCAGAAAAGGTTTTGTATTGGCGGGGCGCCGTGCCCTGAATGCTGGCCAGCACACACGAACTATCGAGTCCACCGCTTACAGATGTACCTATTGGTACATCGCTTCGCAGTCTTCTTTGTACCGATTGATTGAACAGGCAATTAAACTGCGTGGTAACTTTTTGCCCGGTCATTGTTTCATCAATAAAATCTACATCGATATTCCAGTACAGCGAGCGGGTTATGCGACGTTTGGGTAAATGATACAGGATAAAAGAACGGGCGGGCAGTTTATTGATGCCGGCATAAAATGTTTCTTCGGCATTGGCGGGATTCTGTGTATACCCCAGTGTGAAGTAATTGAAGAACATTTTTTCATTGAACTGTTTTTCAATGCCTGCTGCCCATAATGCTTTCATTTCACTGGCAAATACAAACTGGGTATCGTCGAAAAAATAATAAAATGGTTTTTCGCCAAACCGGTCCCTGGCAGCGAATAATGTTTGTTCCTGTTCATCCCAAATGGCAAACGCAAACATACCATCAAAGTACTGGAGGCAATCGGTTTTATAACAATCATAAGCGGCCATTATTACCTCGGTATCGGATTGACTGCAAAAGGCATATCCTTTTTGACGTAATGTTTCTTTTACTTCAAGGTAATTGTAAATTTCTCCGTTGTGAATAATGGTATACCGGTTTAAATAATGCATGGGCTGCGCACCGGTGACGCCCAGGTCAATGATGGATAAACGGCGGTGGCCAAAGCCGGTGGCATTGCTGTCATTGATCCAATGTCCCTCTCCATCAGGTCCGCGATGAGCCAGTGCTTCGGTCATCTTTTTCAGGCGATGGACGGTTAACAGATCAGTCTGATTGGTTATAATTCCCGCAATGCCACACATGGCAACAAGATAACAGGGAAAAAGGAATATACAAAGAAGTAGCTCCGCTTACCAGGTAATAGGCAGGCTTGCCTTTGCGCTGTCCCATTCCATATTTAATTGCATGCCTTTACCGGCTTTTTCAAATTCCATGGTAAAAAGCTCATAAGGAAAACGCGTTTTGGCAACAGGGACGTTGAACTTATACTCATCTTTAGTAGAATCGATTTTCAAACCCCAGGTATACAGGTCATTATTCAGTACCAGCGTCCAGTTGCTTTCCTGGGGGATACAATAAATAACATAGCGACCTTTTGAAACTTTTTTGTCATTGATGGTAACATCCTTAAAAAACTCAATTTCCGAAGCCTCATTAGCACCCAGTCGCCATACCGAGCCATATTTTACGAGGTTGCCAAAAACGGTCCGGTTATTTTTTTGCGGCCTGCTATAAATTACGCGGGCAATCAATGGTTCGGTCAAATTGCCGGCCATTTTTAATTTGGGGTAATCAACCGGATAGTAGCTCATATCCATCGGCGACTTATCCAGCCCTGGCTGAAGGTCTTTTTCAGCGGGTTTGTTAGTAACAGTTGGGGTAATGGTTACTGTGTTATTTCCTGACGTAGTATTTTGATCGCAACCTGTCAAAACGCTCAACATACATATTAAACAGCAAAGCCTGATAAGATACCTGGTTTGGTACATGATTTTATTTTATAAAGGTGATCGGCAAAGTGGCTTTCACATTATCCCAGGCCATGATCATATTAGCGCCGGAATCGGTTTTATCGAATAAAAGGGTAAAAGCCTCAATTGGTTCCTGTTGATTTTCAAGCTTGACATTGGTGCGCAGCACATCTTTTTTATCATCATATTGAAAAGCGCCCCAAATATCGGTTTCTCTGTTAAAGATAAGCGTCCATTTGTCCTGAAAAGGAATGGCATATAAACTGTACCGGCCTTTTTTCAACCGGGTATTATCAATTTTTACATCTTTATACAGTTCAATTTCAGTGGCTTCGTTAGCGCCGAGGCGCCAGATCTTGCCATATTCGATCAATTCCCCAAATACACTGCGGCCGTTTTTTTGCGGCCGGCTGTATAACACCCGTGCAAGCAGAGGTTCCGGGGCTTTATTCTGGATCTTCAGAATTGGGAAGTTTGCCGGAAAATAGCTCATATCCATAGGCGATTTGTCCAACGCCGGCGCTTTAAACTGGGCCTTTGAGGTTGCGCTGATTACTGATAATCCAAAAAATAAAACCACCAACTGCTTCATCTTCGTATTTTTTAATGGTTAAGACGTTTTTATTCAGGCGATGCGTTGTATGCGTATCTGCATTCCTTTTGAAGTGTGCAACATCTTCCTGTTTTGTAATTAATCGGCAAAAATAAAAGTTAGAGAGATTCCCTGCTAACACTTCTTCTATTCATTAAACGATTTGGATAAAAAAATTCCTGCGGGTTAAGCAATTTTTAAAAGGATTTTAATTGGAAGAACGATTCCAGGTGACCGGCCGGCTGAAAGATTGAATTGGTTTGGAAGCTGTACGCCCATTACGCATCTTCTTCCTTTTTGTCTTTTTATAATTTTTGCAACGTATTAAACGCATACTGGTGCAGGGCCGGAAAGAAATCAGCGTAGTATTGCTGCAACTTATTATAGTTTTCTTCAAACAATTTAAAGGCTGTTTCGCTTTCCGATAAATAGGCTGCCCGGTGAACCACGCCGGCAAAACTCCGTTCTATGCCCGACCGGTTGCGGTAGTTATACAGCCAGTTATGTTGTTTCATGTACGGGAACATTTTTCTAAAGGGTTCTGGAAAAACATCCAGGTAATTCTCCAGGGAATCATACACCTGTTGGGAGAAGGCTGATAAAGAATCGTCGGTAAACTGCTGCAAGTCATTTGCCAGAAAATGGTCATAGCTTACATCAATAAAGGCAGCGCTGTATAAGCGGTAATGGGGTTTGAAGATATTTTTTGCTTCCCTTGTGGCGGCATGTTCATCGGTAAAGGTATCGATAGCCCGGTGCAATACAATGCCTTTACGTACGTCTTCGGGATAGAGATTGAGCTGTTTCCCTTTTACAAAATCGCTAATAAGATTACCGGCCAGTACAGCCGGCTGATTGAATGATAAATATGCGTGTGCCAGGTAATTCAATAGGTTGATTGTTATTATGACAATATAACGTATTACGCCGGGTTTTAAGTAGAAAAAAGGGAAAAGAATTAATAAAATGGAGCTTTTAATGCCTGGGCAGTTTCCATAATTACAATTTAACGATCAGTTAACCCTATTTTAGGAAATATTTAAGCAATTTTCTGCAACCCTTTACCAGTCTGCATTTCATGAGTTTCGGTAACAATCTGATCCGCATTTTGTTTAACCTGGTTTAACAAAGCACACCACTAGTCATAAATTTCTTCATGGCAGTGTAACCTCTTCTATTTTTGTGTCGACTAATCAATAAAGAACGGATTAGTTAAGTTTTAAAAAGTATAGCCATGAAAAGTTTTTTTGCTTCACGAATAAGTATTGGTTCGTGTAACCAGTTCTGTTGCACAATACACAATACAATGGTGATGTAGCTAATAAAAATATTCTTCCGGTACCTGTAACAATTTTCAATGAACAGCTACATATAATTCATACCGCTTAGAACAACATTCATTAAATATTAAAAGTAAACGGGCATTGATATCCATATAGCCAGGATGTTTCGCATGCCCATATTTCATCAGAATCAAGTAAAAAATAGCATCATGAAAAACAAAATTCTCATTGGCGTATTTGTATTTATAACCGGCATCAGTAGCGCCTTTGCCAATGGTAAAGAAGAAGTAAATGACAAGATCATTAAAACCTTTCAGCAAGAATTTGCCGGTGCGCAAAACGTGCAATGGGCAACTACAAAAGAGTTTGTAAAAGCCACCTTTACATTAAATGAGCAGGTTGTGTTTGCGTACTATTCTCCTGATGGCAATCTGTTGGGGGTAACCCGTAATATTCTTTCGGGTCAGCTGCCTATTAACCTGCTCACCGATCTAAAGAAAAATTATAACAATTTCTGGATTACCGATCTCTTTGAAATGGCCACCAAAGGCGAGAATATGTACTACCTAACGCTTGAGAACAGTGATCACAAGCTGGTACTAAAATCAAACGGAACCAACGGCTGGGAAGTATTTAATAAAGAAAGGAAACAAACTGTACAATAAAGATTTTTCTTATAGTTGGTTTTAGTTGGAAAGAAAAGGCTTCCCGATTCATCGGGAGGCTTTGTTTTTTGAACCCCTTACTTCCTGCAACTTTCTGTACTCTCATTCCACTTTTATGTTCCTGTGAACCTTTAATTGCCCATTGCTAATTGTGCCCCGTTTCCCTACCTTTGCCGCCACATAAAAAACTGATCATGAGCAAAGGACCCATTTCACAATTTATTCAACATCATTACCGGCATTTTAATGCAGCTGCCCTGGTAGATGCCGCTAAAGGTTATGAAACCCATTTACTGGAAGGGGGAAAAATGATGGTTACGCTGGCTGGTGCTATGAGTACCGCCGAACTGGGTGTTTCACTGGCTGAAATGATTCGTCAGGATAAGGTGCAAATTATCAGCTGCACAGGTGCTAACCTGGAAGAAGATGTTATGAACCTGGTGGCCCATGATCACTATAAACGTATTCCCAATTACCGCGATCTTACACCGCAGCAGGAGTGGGAATTGCTGGAGCAGGGATTGAATCGGGTTACCGATACCTGTATTCCTGAAGAAGAGGCTTTTCGTAGTATACAGCATAACATCGTTAAACTGTGGAAAGATGCCGATGCTAAAGGTGAGCGGTATTTTCCCCATGAATTTATGTATAAACTGTTATTGAGTAAGGTAATGGAAAGTAATTACCAGATCAATACAAAAGACAGCTGGATGATCGCCGCTGCTGAAAAGAACCTGCCTATTATTGTAGGTGGCTGGGAAGACAGCACACTGGGTAACATTTTCGCTTCTTATATCATTAAAAATGAAATGAAGGCGACCACCATGAAGAGTGGTATTGAATACATGGTATGGCTGGCCGACTGGTACCGTAAGAACAGTGAAGGAAAAGGAGTTGGATTTTTTCAGATAGGCGGTGGTATTGCCGGTGATTTTCCTATTTGCGTTGTACCCATGATGTACCAGGACCTGGAATGGCATGATGTGCCTTTCTGGAGCTATTTCTGCCAGATCTCTGATTCTACTACCTCTTACGGTTCTTATTCCGGGGCTGTACCTAACGAAAAAATTACCTGGGGTAAATTAGATATCAATACCCCTAAATATATTGTTGAAAGTGATGCCACCATCGTAGCACCGCTCATTTTTGCCTACGTTTTAGGCTGGTAAAAAATAGTAGTTGTTTCGTTAAAAAGCCCCCAACATATTGTCGGGGGCTTTTTAATATATTAGACTGAAATAAGAGGTCGGAAGTACGAAATACAGGGTCTTCTTACTTCAGCATTTATACGCAGGCTATTTTATTAACCCTCGTCTGGTGGCGCCCACCTTCGAAAGGCGTACTCATAAAAATTTCGATCATTTGTTTGGCATCTTCCAACGATACAAAACGGGCAGGGATACAAATTACGTTGGCATCATTATGCTGACGGATTAATTTGGCCACTTCTGTTTCAAAAGACAATCCGGCGCGTATGCCCTGGTGTTTGTTGGCGGTAATACAAACGCCATTAGCGCTTCCGCAGAGTAAAATGCCAAATGCAACTTGCCCTTTTTCTACCGAATCGGCAACGGGGTGTGCATAGTCGGGATAGTCAACCGATTTGTTTTCATCGACGCCTTTGTCGCTTATTTTATATCCTTTTTCGGTTAACCATTTTACCAGAGCCATTTTATAATCGTATCCGGCATGGTCGCTGCCAATGGCAATTGGCTTTGAAAAATCGAACATATATTGGTCAGTTAATATGTTAACAAGTTAATTAAGGCTTTTATTGCCAGTTATCCTGTTCTTCCTGATCTTTTTTATAAACGCGTCTTGACACGATAACGCTCAATTCATATAAAAATACCAGCGGCAAAAATACGATCATCTGGCTGGTCCAGTCAGGTGAGGGGGTAATAATGGCCGCTACCACCAGGATGACCACATAGGCGTATTTGCGATAGGTGCTAAGGAATTGCGGCGTAATTATCCCGATTTTGGTTAATACATATGATAATATCGGCAATTCGAAGGCAATACCGCAACCCAGAATAATGTTCACCAGGTTATCGATATAATCACTCAATGCCGGCTTATATTCATAATATCCGGCAGAGCCCAGGTTGAAATTGGCTAAAAAGTTAAATGTAAAAGGTCCCAGCACAAAATATCCGAAGGCTGCTCCAATAAAGAAGAAAATGGAGACAAAGAATATAGCATTGCGGGAATATTTTAATTCCTTGGGGGATAAAGCCGGTTTAATAAATTTCCAGAATTCCCAGAATATGAAAGGAAAGGCGGCTATAAAACCTCCAATGATGCCAATTTGCATAGCCGACATAAATGGGCCGCTAACTGTATTGCCCAATAGTTTATACCCGGCTGGTATGGGCGGCATACACAGGGCATCTCCAATATGCAGTGCATGGCTTAGGTTACACAGTGCCCGGTACGAAACAAAATTATTGCGTACCGGACCCATTACAACATTGTCAAATACCCAGTCAATATTTAAAAAAATAACTATTGCTGCAACTAAAATGGCCAGCACAGATCGCATGATGTGCCAGCGTAGTTCCTCAAGATGATCAATAAAGGTCATCTCGCTATCATTGCTCCTTCTTTCAAAAAAGGTTAACGCCATAGGATCGCCATAAAGTCTAAATAAATATATAAAAGCCGGGCAAATTTAAGGCATATCAGGTTGGTATCAACATAAAGCTTGTTAAGGGTTTGAAATTGGGAGTCAACGGTTGATGGTTGGGAATGATTTACTTGTTCCGGACTGCAAATAATGCGGGTACCTGTCCGGGAGGCTGTAATTGCCTACAAGGATCAACAGGCGGTTCAATTCTGTACTTTTTTACCTCAGGATCTTCAGCCGAACCATTTCAATTCTGGTATCGCTTACGTTCAATATCTCAAATTCGTAATTGCCAATGATGATGCGTTCTTTTAAACGGGGAATGGTTTCGTGCTGGTGTATGATAAAGCCCGACAACGTTTCTGAATCGTTTTCAGGGAATTCGAGTTTGTATTTTTCTATAAGATAATCCAGTTCAAGGCGACCCGATAAAATATACTCATCTTCCGAGATCATTTTCTCTTCAAATTCTTCCACGTCATACTCATCTTTTATTTCGCCAAAGATCTCTTCCAGCAGGTCTTCCATGGTAACAATACCGGCAGTACCGCCAAATTCATCTACTACCCAGGCAATGCTTTTGCGTTCTTTGGTGAACTTATTGATGAGGTCGGTAGCGCTCATGCTTTCGGGTATAGCCGGAATAGGCAACAATATCTCTTTGATGTGATCGGGTTGCTTGAACAGGTCAAGCTGATGAATATAGCCCAGAATGTGATCAATATTTCCTGCATAAACGATCAACTTGCTTAAGCGGGTTGAAATAAATTTTTTGCGGGCCTCGTCAACGGAGGTATTCAGTTCAATGGCCTCAATTTCTTTACGGGGCACCAGGCATTCACGCGCTTTTATTTTGGGTAACGACAAAGCGTTCTCGAATAATTCGGTATTCATATCGGCGCCATCACTATTATACTCATTGGTTTGCTGAAAAAAGTGATCGAGATCGCTGCGCGAAAATGGTTCTTTTCGCTTGTCGATGCGCATGTCGAAGATTACGTTCAGGATAAAGATCGACAGTTTTACAAATGCGGCAGCCACCCAGTAAAATAAGGAATCAAAAAAACCAAGCATGCCTATCCGGGCAGAAAAGGAGAGCAGGGAATCGCTTTTAGCCTTAAAAATGGCTCTGGGAAGGCACTCGCCCAGGAAAACAATGACTATCCATGAAACTACAATTTCGAAGATCAGCCGCATGGGCGTTATAAAGGAACGGGCTGAAAAGTCCATGGAATACCAGTCGAATAATTCGTTCCAGAATACCGAACCCAGTAAAACCACCACAGTCAGGAAAAAGCTGAAGCCCACCACATTGGTGCCTATAAAGCGGGAAGGATTGTCGAACAGGTTTGATAATAGTATACCACTGCTGGCGCCTTGTTTCTTTTTTAATTCAATATTCAGCCGGTTGGCCGAGGTAAAAGCTACCTCAATGCCGGCAAAGTAGGCGACCAACAAAAAGGCGATGCCAATGCAAATGCCTATAATGGTAATAAAACTCATAGTTCAGCTACGAAAGTATAAAAAAAGCGCAAGAAACAAGGAGGAGTTTCACCCCCCAGCCTTACCCATCGAGTAGGGGAGGTTGGGAGGTACCGAATAAGTCGGGGTTTCACGATTCCAGAAATTCCTGCACCGCTTTCTCTGCCTCTTTGCAGGCGTGATCGAGGTTATCGTTCAGAATTATTTTACGAAAATGATGTTTGAAAGAGATCTCGTAGGAGGCTTTATTTACCCTGGTTTGCAAACTTTCTTCAGTTTCGGTGCCCCTTGAGCTTAACCGCCGTTTTAATTCGTCAACGGATGGTGGTTCTACAAAAATCGACAGCGTACTATCCTGGTACTGCTCCTGTACGTGAATGGCGCCTTTTACATCGATATCCAGCACGGGCACCTGGTTGTTATTCCAAATGCGCTCCAACTCAGATTTCAGGGTGCCATAATATTTCCCTTCATATACCAATTCCCACTCAACAAACTCATTGTGCTGGATCTTCTGGTTAAATTCTTCCACCGAAATAAAATAATAATCCACCCCATTTTTCTCGTGCGATCTGCCGCTACGGGTAGCCGCTGATACCGAAAATGCCAGCTGCGGGAATTTTTTTAACAGGAAATGGGTAATGGAAGTTTTGCCGGCCCCCGATGGAGCTGTTATGATTATTATTTTATTTTTCAGCATGTATGCGTTTGAGATTTAGCGTGTTGATATATGCGCAAAATAGGTCTGTTCTATATTCTTTTAATGTCTGCACCCAATTGCTGCAGGCGTTTGTCAATGTACTGGTAACCACGGTCAATTTGTTCAATATTCTGAATAACACTTTTGCCTTCAGCACTTAATGCAGCAATTAACAGCGAAACCCCAGCCCTGATATCGGGGCTGCTCATTTGAATGCCCCGCAGTTTTTGATCCCGGCCTAACCCTATTACAGCGGCGCGGTGGGGATCGCACAATATTATCTGGGCGCCCATATCAATAAGCTTATCTACAAAAAACAAGCGGCTTTCAAACATCTTTTGATGAATGAGTACACTGCCACGGGCCTGGGTAGCTACCACTAGTACAATACTCAACAGATCGGGGGTAAAACCCGGCCAGGGATGATCGTAAATGGTGAGTACCCCCCCATCGAGGAAGGTTTGAATTTCATACACCTCCTGCGCCGGTACATGAATGTCATCGCCTTCAAAATGAAGTTGAATACCCAGTTGTTTAAACTTTTCAGGGATAATACCCAGGTGTTCTATACCGGCATTTTTTATAGTAATGTCGCTTTGCGTCATAGCCGCCAGACCTATAAAAGAGCCGATCTCGATCATATCAGGCAACATCCGGTGTTCGGTACCGCCCAATAATTGCACGCCTTCGATGTTCAGCAGGTTGCTGCCAATACCGCTTATTTTGGCGCCCATGCGGTTAAGCATTTTGCATAACTGCTGTATATACGGTTCGCAGGCTGCGTTATATATAGTTGTAATGCCTTCGGCCATAACTGCAGCCATAATTATATTGGCTGTGCCGGTTACCGAGGGCTCATCAAGCATGAGATAGGTTCCTTTCAGTTCGGGTGCATTGAGCTCAAAAAAGCCATCCTCGGGCAGGTAATTGAACGAAGCGCCCAGTTTTTCGAAACCAATGATGTGGGTATCCAGTCTGCGGCGGCCGATCTTATCGCCACCTGGTTTAGGGATATAGGCTTTTCTGAAGCGGGCCAGCATGGGGCCGGCCAGCATAACAGAACCCCGCAGGCGACCGCTTTTTTGTTTATAGCCATCACTGCGCAGGTAATCTACATTCACGTCATCAGCCTGGAAAATACAGGTATCGCGTTGCGGACGTTCGATCTTTACATTCATATCGCCCAGCAATTCAATAAGCAGGTTTACATCCAATATGTCGGGAATATTGGTAATGGTTACTTTTTGGGAAGTAAGCAACACTGCACTGATAATTTGCAATGCTTCGTTCTTTGCGCCTTGCGGATTAATTTCCCCTTTTAATTTTTTACCACCGATGACTTCGAAAGAATTCATAGTTACTTTTTCTGGTTTTATTGTTACCCATGGCTCGTCTTTGCCAGGCCTTGCGCCACAGGTAAACTTTGGCGCAAGGCGGGACGATTTATTGATTAATGGTACGTTTAATAAGGTGCAAATATAAAACCCCGACAATAGCTTTTACTGTCGGGGTTTTTATTTATTAATTATTCTTTTCCTGCCTGCCCTTCAGGTCTACACAGGTGAGTTTAATTTGTAATAGAAAAGGTTACCAATTTGTCAAAAACCAGCAACTTTCCGGCTTATTTATACCGCTTCTTGAACTTGCCACCACCGCGGTCGTTGCGGTTATCACGTCCGCCGCCGCCACCGCCCCGGTCATCGCGTCCGCCGCGGCCCTGAAACTTCTGACCACCACCACGCTTATACCGGTTGTCGCCGTATCCGCCACGATCACGGTCGCGATCGCGGTCGCGGTTATCGCTTGGGCGATGCTGGCGTACGTAGGGTGTATTGGTAAATGTCAACTGACCATCGGTGATGTTGGTCAATTCGCCCTGTATGGCATCGTCATGTACAGTTTCCTTGTGCCAGTTATTATAGGCCAGTTTCATGTAATAGGCGATGGCATTGGCAAAGCCCTGGCGTTTTTCGCCAATATCTTCTTTCAATGCTTTATTTATTACCAACTCCAGGTTTTTACCCAGGTGGGAGAATTTAGGATACCTTTTGGGATAAGGCAACGGCCCTGGCCTTGATTTTAACGTTTCCCGGGTAGGAATGGGGTAGGGTGACTCTACCGCCAGTTTAAAATCGGAGATCAGGAACAGGTGATCCCATAGTTTATGCCTGAAATCTTCTACATTTTTGAGGTGTGGATTCAGGAAGCCCATCAGTTCAATCACAGCATAGGCATTACGTTGGCGGATTTCCTGGTCCTCGAGCGACAGCAGGTATTCAATCATTTTCTGAATATGCCTTCCGTATTCACGCATTACCAGGTGGTTCCTGGTAGTGTTATATTCCATTTTATCAATACTCATTCTATAAATATAAATTATAAGGTTAACAAAAGTAACAAAGTAAGTTTACAAAAAGAAAAGGCCTTTGTTAAAGGCCCTTTCTATAAAGGATTGGTTTTTCCACAGGTTAATGAGGTATGGCCATGCCGTCCAGCTGGTTTTGGATTGGGTAAAGCATGGTTGATAATGGTAAAAAGCATTAAATCCGGTTTTATTGGATGCACTTAAGTTAAAATGTAAGAGATTAAATATGGTACCCGGCACAAAACCCTTCGTGTACTATTATTGCTGCAAATAACACCTTAATGGATAGATAAGCTTTGATGGAAGTTGATCGAAAGGATACAGATTTAATTTCGGGTAAGGGTTTTTTAAAAAATCCGGAAGATTTTATAGCTTATTCACCAAATTATCGAATAAACTTGTATTTACCAACGGGTTAGTACCCTATTTTTTATTCCGTATTTTATGCACTGCCTGTATTGTTTAAAATGCATATATGACAATAACATTTATTACAGGAGGGTGGTTTAATATACATTTACACATTCTGCAACTATTCTGATAATAAAAACTATTAAAAATCGGTGTACTTTTGCGGTTCAAAATGTAAAAAACTGATAATCAAAGAAAATGAGGCAATCGACTATAACCATAAATGTTGCGCTGGACGAAAAAAATATTCCTGATCATATATTATGGAAGGCAAGCGATAGCACTGCAGACCAGGCGCAAAAAGCCAAAGCAATGATGCTGGCATTTTGGGATGGGGCCGATAAATCGGCTTTGCGAATGGACCTGTGGACGAAGGAAATGATGGTAGATGAAATGGCTGATTTTTATTATCAAACATTTATGACGATGGCCGATAGCTTTGACCGGGCTACCCATCAGCAGGAGCTGGTTGACCTGATGAAAAACTTTGCGAAAGACTTTTATGGTCGTTTTCGTGAAATTCAAATGAAAGAAAATAAATTATAATTCAAAATAGCCGCGGTATGAACTTAGAACAAAAGATCATGGCTGACCTGAAAACAGCCATGCTGGCCAAGGATGAAAAAACGGTGCGTAGTTTGCGTGCCATTAAAGCTGCCATTATCCTTGCGAAAACATCAGAAGGGGCTGGCGGTGAAATTAAGGAGGAAGAGGAAGTTAAGTTATTACAGAAACTGGTAAAACAGCGTAAAGATTCTCTGGAAATATACCAACAGCAGAACCGGCCCGACCTGGCACAAAAAGAGCAGGAAGAAATTGAGGTGATCGAAAAATTCTTACCCAAACAAATAAGTGGGGAAGAATTAAGGGCCATTATTGCAACCATTATTGCTGAAACCGGCGCCTCCTCACCGGCTGATATGGGTAAAGTGATGGGTGCAGCTACCAAGCAATTGGCCGGCAAGGCTGAAGGCAAAGCGATCAGCACCCTCGTGAAAGAGTTGCTGGCGAAGTAGGGATGCTGGTAGCGGGACTTTTTTCTACAATATGATCATAGATATATTAGTTCTAATATTTCTGGTTATGGCCGTTATCAAAGGATTACGGCGTGGACTTATAGTTGCAGTATTTTCAATTTTTGCGTTTATTGCAGGAATAGCGGCGGCGATGAAGTTATCGGTGGTTGTAGCAGGATACTTAAAGGATTCCGTTAATATATCTGCTAAATGGCTGCCTTTCATTTCATTTGCAGTGGTTTTTATTGGAGTAGTCCTGTTGGTTCGATGGGTGGCCAGTTTACTGACGTCGACCGTTGAAATGGCCATGATGGGGTGGGCCAATAAAATTGGGGGCATCATTTTATACGCTATTTTGTATATGTTTACACTCAGTGTAATCCTGTTCTTTGTTCAAAAGGTGAAACTCATAAACGACGAAACCATCGTTAATTCCATTACCTGGCCGTGGTTACAGCCACTGGGCCCCTGGGTAATAGATGGTTTTGGGAAGCTTATTCCCGCGTTCAGAGATATGTTTACCGAGCTCAGTAACTTTTTTGACAGGCTGGCTCCGCAAGGGGCGGGACCAAAGGCGTGATATACAAAAACGTGAAAAAATCAGTAGCTTACATTAAAATTGCAGGGTGAAAACTGCAAGGGTGGATTATTTGCAGTAAAACGTTTATTTTAGCGATTAATTGACTGACTTGAACAGACATAGCTGATGAATTATACGATCAAACAAGTGGATAAATTCAAGTATATTGAAGAAGGCGAAGGCGAGCCGCTATTGCTTTTGCATGGATTATTCGGCGCCCTCAGCAACTTTGGTGATTTGATCAATTACTTCAAGAACCATAATAAAGTTGTGGTTCCCTTACTCCCTTTGCTTGATATGGACCTGTTGCATACATCAGTAGGGGGATTGCAGAAGTTTGTACATAAGTTTATTGAGTACCAGGATTATCAAAATGTGCACCTGCTCGGCAACTCTTTGGGTGGCCATGTAGCCATTTTACATGTTTTAAAACAGCCTGAACGCATAAAATCGCTCATTTTAACCGGAAGTTCCGGTTTATTTGAAAATGGTATGGGAGACACGTATCCCAAACGTGGCGATTATGATTATATAAAGAAGAAAACGGAATTAACATTTTACGATCCCAAAGTTGCCAGCAAAGAACTGGTAGATGAAGTGTACGAGATCGTAAACAACCGTTTGAAAGCCATAAAAATAATCGCTCTGGCAAAAAGCGCCATTCGAAATAATCTGGGCGAGGATATAAATCAAATCAAACAACCCACATTGTTGATCTGGGGTAATAATGATGCCATTACCCCGCCGTTTGTAGGCCGGGAGTTTCAACGGTTAATTCCAAACAGCGAACTGCATTTTATTGATAAATGCGGCCACGCGCCAATGATGGAAGTACCGGAAGAATTTAACCGTATACTGCATAAATTTTTGACAAAATTAAATGAGCCTGCAGCGGTGGCCTAACTACTATCGTCTAATTGATTATATTTGGTTAAGGTAATTACCTGATAATTTCCTAAGGTTAATACCTATAAAATAATTTTATTGGTTTTAATAAGGATACAAACCAGTTACAGGTTTTTATCGTATAACACTATATAGATAGGTAAACTCTGACCAGTGCTTAATAAAGAATTAATATCAGCCACGATTCCCACACTCAACCTGAGTGATACGGTTATTCAGGCGATGGACCTGATGTCGGAGTTCCATGTTGTGCAACTACCTGTTGTGGCAGCGGATAAATACCTTGGTTTGGTATTTGAAGAGGACCTGCTGAATGCCGATGAACGCGCTACTCTCCAAACACTTGATACGCACTTTTCAAAAGTTGCTGTACACGCCAATACACACTTTATTGAGGCGGTACAAATGTTGAATGATTATAATCTTTCCCTGGTTCCTGTTGTAGACAAGGAAATGGAATTTGTAGGTTCTATTGCCGCCATTGACCTGTTAAAAGAATTGGGTAAAACCACAGGGGCCAGCGAGCCCGGCGGATTAATTGTACTGGAAATGGAGCAACGAAATTTCTCATTTTCCGAACTCAGCAAGCTGGTAGAGACAAATGATGCCCAGATTACGCAGTTGAATAGTTATTGGGATAATAACACCAGTTCCTTTTTTGTAGCAATAAAAATCAATAAATTCGAGATTTCCGATATTGTCGCTACTTTTCAGAGATATGAGTACAATGTAAAATATTATTTTGGCGAGGAATTATACGAAAACGAACTGCGGAACAATTACGACCACTTGATGAATTATCTGAATATTTAGCACAACATTAGAAGTAGCCAGCTAATTTTAAAATTTTGAAAACACAAGCAACTGCTTGCCGGGGCATGTGAATGGGAAAGAATTTTTACTGTATACTAGCAAAATTGTTGTGTTGCGTGGCACTGGTACATGCCCAACCCTCACCCGTGGATTCTTTACAAACCCCCGGCGCTGTCATTGCCAATTACAATAACAATTACTCCACGCCTTTTGTTGTAGGCGATATCATAATAGAAGGAAATAAAAGAACCAAGCCTTACATTATTGAAAGGGAGCTGCCCTTTAAAACAGGTGATTCCATTTACCTGCCCGAACTGGTAAAGGCTTTTGAAATTTCACGCCAGCAGCTTATCAATACCTCTTTGTATAATGAAGTGATCATTTCACTGAAATCTTTTCGGGGATATGTAGTTGATATTTCCATACAGGTAAAGGAACGCTGGTACATTTTCCCGATTCCATACCTAAAACCGGTTGACCGTAATTTAAACGAATGGGCCAAGCAGGGTTATGGGGTCGATCGCGTTAATTATGGATTTAAGTTTACGTACCACAACTTTACGGGTAGAAACGATAAGCTGAAACTATGGCTAATTACAGGCTATACCCAACAGATACAATTTCAGTACGATCAGCCCTATGCCAATAGATCGCTCAAACACGGTTATCGCATAGGGTTTTCTTATGCTTATAATCGCGAAATCAACTATGCCACTATCGATAATCAACAGCGTTTTGTTGATTCATTGCACGATGGCATCAAGCAATGGTCGGGCCACATTGATTATACGTACCGCCCCGGTTTACGAACCGTGCATTCCTTTTCCCTTTCATACACCCACCAGTCGGTAGATCCGAGGATAAACGAATTAAATCCTAAATACTACGGCTATCTGCGGAATGAAGTCAGCTTTCCTGAATTGCTATATAATATCAATTATGTAAATGTTGATTATAAACCTTTCCCCCTCACCGGCTGGATGGCAGATGGTACTATTGCAAAAAGAGGTTTTAGCAAGGAAATGAACATGTGGCAATTAAATGGAAAGGTTACCAAAGGCTGGCAATTGAGCAAGAAAGATTTTTTCAGCTGGCAGGCGTTGGGAACGCTGCGTTTTCCGTTTAATCAGCCGTATATAAATCAGCGTATGTTTGGCTATGGTGATATGTACCTGCGGGGGCTTGAAGATTATGTCGTTGATGGGGCCGTAGGTTTTTTATCAAGGCAAAGTTACAGGCACCAATTATTCCGGTTTAATATACCAACTTACTTAAAATCAAAATCGCACGATCGTATACCATTTCGCGTTTATGCCCGTTTGTTTGGTGATGCCGGGTATTCCTATAATAAAACATTTACCAATAATTCCCTCACGAACCGCATGTTGTACACCGGTGGCGTTGGACTTGATATCGTTACTTTCTATGACTTCATTTTGCGGCTCGACTACAGCTTCAACCAATTAGGCCAAAACGGATTATTTTTACACATTAAGAACGATTTTTAAACGACCCGTAAAATTTTTAACCGTATAGTATGAAGGTAGCCATTTATAGCCGGGTTATTGATGATGACCAGCATAACAAAGTGCAGCAATTGCTCGATGAACTGGCCAAAGAAAATATTCATCCGGTTATTTATAAACCTTTTTTTGAGATGATCCAGTCGTCGGTACGTTTCACCGACAAAACCACTGTTTTCTCCGACTCGAACGATTTAACCGATGCGTTCGATTTTTTAATAAGCCTGGGCGGAGATGGTACTTTACTGGATACCGTAACGCTGGTTCGCGAAAAAAACATTCCGGTATTGGGTATCAATTTTGGCCGGCTTGGCTTTTTGGCCAGCATCGGCAGTAAAGAATTGCACATTGCGGTACAATCCCTGGTCAAACGCACAATACTTATAGACAAGCGATCGTTAATTCATCTGGATGCCAGTAAACCATTATTTGGCGATGTTCCTTACGGATTAAATGAATTTGCTATCCATAAAACGGATACATCTCCCATGATAAAAATTCACACATATTTGAATGGTGAATTTTTAAATACATACTGGGCTGATGGCGTGATTGTAGCAACACCTACCGGTTCAACGGGTTATTCATTAAGCTGTAATGGTCCTGTGGTTTTTCCTGAATCCTCCAGTTTCGTCATAACCCCCGTAGCCCCCCATAACCTGAACGTTCGGCCTATTATAGTGCCAGATGATAATATTATTTCATTTGAAATAGAAGGTCGCACCGACCATTTCATTTGTGCACTTGATTCCCGAAAGGAACTTGTAGATAAAAAAGTGCAGCTGGCTGTACGCCGTGAATCCTTTACCCTAAGCCTGGTACGACTGAATGAAAATAACTTTTTACAAACCCTGCGGAACAAATTATCATGGGGTTTGGATACCAGGAATTAACCTTTTAATACAAGAAAATTACCGGCTAATCCGGTACTTAATGTTAAATTGCGAATTATGAAGAAATTGGTTGTAACAGCACTACTCTTTATTTCCGTACTCTCTGTGCAAAAGGTTACTGCCCAATATGAAAGTATTGTACAGCAAGGTGAGTTTGGCATATCGGCAGGAGGAGCACATTATTTCGGCGACCTGAATACAAGGTCAAAATTCAACAGGCCCAAACCAGCCTTTGGTGTATTTTTTCGTAAGCAATTCGGTAATTATACAGCGTTGCGCGTTGCCGCACATTATGCCCGCCTTGGCTATTCAGATGTATACAACAAACAAAACGAATATCAACGCAGACGCAATCTGAGCTTTAACTCCAACGTATTTGAGCTCACCCTGCAGGGCGATTTCAACTTTTTTAAATTTGTTCCAGCCGATCCATATTATAGCTTCACTCCATACATCACCCTGGGTGCAGGTATATTCAGCTATGATCCCTTTGCCTATCTCAATGGCCAGAAGTATTTTCTTCGCCCACTGGGAACCGAAGGCCAGGGAACAGCCGCCTATGCCGATCGTAAACCTTACAATACAATGGCTCTTTGCTTTCCTATTGGGGTAGGGGTTAAATATGCCCTGAACGATCGTATGAACCTGGGTTTTGAAATTGTATACCGGTACACCACTACCGATTACCTCGACGATGTAAGTAAAACCTATGTTGGAGCCGATAAATTTCCATCCCTGCCCGACGGCACTTCATCAGCGGCCCAGTTATTACAGGACCGTTCTTACGAAACCGGCGACATTATTGGAATTGAAGGCAGGCAGCGCGGTTACTCCAAACAAAAGGATGCGTACGTGTTAGCCGAGCTTACATTATCGTTTAACCTCACTTCATATCGTTGCCCTTCAGCTAATTAATATTTTGTAATTTATTGTTTCTACCCCGCCTGCATGAACGGTCGACGGGGTTACAGCCGCTTTTTGGGTGTACTTTCCTGTTATTTGGGTGCTAATCAACCAGGAAAATTTAATAATTACGCAGGAAGCCGCACTTTAACAACCCCAAACCATAAACTCCAAGCCATAAACAGCTTTTTTCATACCTTTGTGCCCTTCAAAAAAAGGGTATGCAAAGCCTACGGGATCAAATTGACCTTCAACGACTTCCTCGCCATATAGCAATTATTATGGACGGGAATGGCAGATGGGCTAAAGAACAGGGGCAGGATCGCCTCTATGGCCATTTCCATGGCGTGGAAAGCGTGCGCAATATTGTAGAAGGATGCGCCGAACTGGGCGTTGAATATCTTACATTATACGCGTTCTCTACCGAGAATTGGGATCGCCCGCAGACCGAGGTAACAGGCCTTATTGAGTTATTGGTAGAAACCATTCGCAAGGAAACAGAAACACTCAATAAGAACAACATAAAACTGCATGTAATAGGCGATGTGAAAATGTTGCCAGAATATGCGCAAAAGGAACTGAACGAATCGCTGCAGATAACAAGCCGGAATACAGGATTAAACCTGGTAATGGCTTTGAGTTACAGCAGCCGCTGGGAACTGGTACAGGCAGTACAGCACATAGCCGAGGATGTAAAAGCCGGGAAAATTGATCCTGCAGCCATAACACAGAACACACTGCAGCAATACCTGGCAACCAGTAATTTTCCTGATCCGGAATTAATGATTCGCACCAGCGGCGAATACCGCATCAGTAACTTCTTATTATATCAATTAGCGTATGCAGAATTGTATTTCACCAATGTTCGCTGGCCTGAATTTCGTAAAGAGAACCTGTATGAAGCCATCCTGGATTTCCAACGGCGCGAAAGGCGTTTTGGTAAAACCGGCGACCAGATACAAAAGGAACCCATAAACGGATAATTACGAATTGGTCATGAATATTTTATGATTCCGTCGATTAGTGTTCTTTTTAACAAACCCTTTTAATAAATCCCCCTTAATTTGCTCCACTTTAAACTCCCCGGAATGCAGCGTTCGTGTACTTTTAGTGTTTTTTTACTGGTATTTTCATGTTTAACAGTCGGCTCACTCCGTGCTCAGGTAGTTACCGACACTGTTCCTACGTCAATAGATCCGGAATTAGAAAATATTGGCAACTCAAAAAGTCCCAAAGAATATATTATTGGCGGTATTACAGTTACCGGTACTAAAAGGTACGATCAAACACTGCTTATTTCAATTGCCGGTATTAATGTGGGCGATAAAGTAATGATACCGGGTGGCGATAATTTCAGCAAAGCCATTACCAATCTGTGGAACCAGCACCTCTTTTCTAACGCACAGGTCTTTTTCACCAAGCTCGAAGGCAATAAATTATATATAGAAATACACGTTTCAGAAAGACCGGCCTTATCAAAATATTACCTTATAGGCATACGTAAGTCGGAACAGGATGAGCTTAAAGGTAAAGTAGGATTGGTGACCGGCCGGGTAGTTACTGAAAACACCAAACGCACCGCTGAAGAAGCCATTAAAAAATATTATACCGAAAAGGGCTTTCAAAGTGCCATGGTTAATATTGAGGAAAAACAGGACCCCGCACTGCCCAATTCAATTATATTAAACCTGTATGTTACAAAAGGCCATAAAGTGCGTATCGATAATGTGGACTTTTATGGCAATGAAGAGGTGAGCGGACTGAGGCTGAAAAAGCAATTGAAAGGTACCAAGGAAATGACCAAGATGACCTTGTACCCCTCTAAAGAACAAAGTCCATACGGCGAAAACAAACAACCTTCTTTCAAAGAATACCTGAGTCAGGCCGGCTTTTTATCAGTTACCCGCACGAAGGAATTCCTTGACCCATATTTCCGCTTTAAATTATTCAGTTCGGCCAAGTTCAACACGAAGAAATATGAAGAGGATAAAGAGAAAGTGTTGGAATTTTATAACTCATTGGGTTATCGCGATGCTGCTATTGTTGCCGATACTCAATATTATAATAGAAAAGGGAATCTGAAAATTGATCTCAAGGTAGACGAAGGCCATCGTTATTATTTTGGTGATGTTGCCTGGAAAGGAAATACCAAATACTCAGATTCCATACTTACCATATTATTAGGTATTGTCAAAGGAGATGTTTATAACCTGGACATCCTTAATAAGAAACTGGGTAAACAAATGTCACAGGAAGGTGGCGATATCAGCAGTCTGTACATGGATGATGGTTATCTTTTCTTCCGTATAGAACCGGTAGAAACTGCCGTATATAATGATACCATCGATTTTGAGATCCGCATACAGGAAGGACCGCAGGCTACTATTAAGAACGTAACCATTTCCGGTAACGAAAAAACAAAAGAACACGTTATTCGCCGTGAGTTGCGTACGCTGCCCGGTGAAAAATTCAGCCGTCAGGATCTGATCCGTTCACAACGTGAAATTGCGCAGTTGAATTTCTTTAACCAGGAGAAGATCGGCATCAACCCGGTGCCCAATCCTGAAGACGGTACGGTGGATATACATTATACTGTAGAAGAGAAATCCTCTGACCAATTGGAGTTAAGTGCCGGTTGGGGTGGCGGTATCGGTTTAACCGGTACGCTGGGTGTTTCGTTCAATAACTTTTCTATTAAAAATATTTTAAACAAAAAGGCCTGGGATCCTTTACCTACCGGTGATGGGCAAAAGCTGAGCATGCGCATACAATCAAATGGTCGTGCATACCAGTCATATAACTTTTCATTTACCGAGCCCTGGTTAGGTGGTAAAAAAAGGAATTCATTAACCTTCAGCATGTATAAGAGTGTATTCCGTACTGGCGGTATTGATGCCAGCGGAAGATATTTCTTCAGCGATACCAACAGGTTGAAAAACTTTGGCGCCAGCATTTCACTGGGTAAACAATTAAAATGGCCCGATGACTTTTTTACACTCGTTTATTCTCTCAGCTATACCCAGTACAAGCTGCAGAACTATACCCTGTTCACACAGGATTTCAAGAATGGTACATCCAACAACTTAAGTATAAAACTGGCGCTTAACCGCAACTCGGCTGGCCCCAATCCTATTTTCCCAACCAGTGGTTCTAACTTTTTGCTGAGTGGCCAGTTTACACCGCCTTATTCATTATTTAAAGAGAATGTAACCAACCAGGATAGTTATAAATTACCCGAGTTTCATAAATGGCGTGTTAATGCCGAGTGGTTTATTCCTATCGGTAAGGCTATGGGTGCCGACAGAAGCCGTCAATTTGTATTGCGCGCTGCCGCCAAATACGGTTTTATGGGCCGTTACAACAACAAGCTTGACTATTCACCATTTGAACGTTTTCAGGTGGGTGATGCCGGTTTGGCTAACGGTAGTTACATCCTGGGCTATGATATTATTGCACATCGTGGTTATCCGGTGTATGAAAGTTCTGATCCGAAGTTTAACCCCGATCAACAGAACGCAAGCCGCTTCTTTACTATCTTTAATAAGTATACGCTCGAAATGCGGTATCCGTTCACGACCAATCCAAGCAGCACCATATTTGGTATGGTTTGGTTTGAAGCGGCCAATGGTTGGTTCGACTATAAAACGTACGATCCTTTCCGTTTGCGTAGAAGCGCCGGTGTGGGTGCGCGGTTCTTCCTGCCTATGTTCGGATTGCTTGGGTTTGACTATGGGGTAGGGTTTGATCGTCTTCAACAAGGCGGCAGGTTAAAGGATGCAACCCGCTTTACATTCATGTTAGGTTATGAACCTGAATAGTAGAAGTTGGCGTTCAACATTGATTGACTATTTACCATTCACGATACATAAACCTTAAATAGAAACACCATGAAGAAATCAGTATTTATCGCCTGCCTGATGGTGCTCGCCATTGCCACGCAGGCCCAATATCGGTATGCTATTGTAGATACTAAGTACATTCTGGACAAATTGCCTGAATATAAAGAAGCCCAAAAAAAGCTGGACCAGTTCAGCGAACAATGGCAGAAAGAAGTTGACACCAAGCAAAGCGCACTTGATAAAATGTATAAGGATTTTGAAGCCGAACAGGTAATGCTGAGCCCTGAATTAAAGAAAAAACGTGAGGATGAACTGTTTGTCAGGGAAAAGGAAGTACGCGACCTGCAACGCAAACGCTTTGGTTTTGAAGGCGATCTGTTCAAGAAAAGGCAGGAACTGGTGAAACCCATACAGGATAAGGTGTACAACGCTATTCAGAAGCTGGCTGTGAACCGGACACTGGATTTTATTTTGGATAAAAGTGAAGGAATTACCGTTATCTTTGCCGACCCTAAATTGGACCGTAGTGAGGATATATTGAAAGACCTGGGCGTTAAATAAAACATAAGACAAAAAGAGGGAAGCAACCAACAATAGGTTTTTTTCAACTTAAACTAAAAAATAACCGTCCACCCGCAAGCAACAGAAAACTGGCTAAGGGTGCGTAAACAAAATTGAAATTCAATGAAAAAGTTTTTTACTGTAACGTTGTTCGCCCTGGGCCTGTTAGTGGCTAGTGAAGTTAAAGCCCAATCAAAGATCGGGTATATCAGTTCACAGGAACTGGTGAGTGTAATGCCTGAAACTAAAAAAGCCGATTCTGCCCTGCAGGATTTACGCAACGCGTTGGTTCAAAGTGCTACCGAAAAACAGAATGGTTTTTATGCCGCTGTTGAAAAATATAACAAGGACTCCGCTACTTATTCAGCTGCGGTGAAAACGGTTAAGAGAAATGAATTAACCAAGATGGGACAGGAATTAAGCGGTGAAGAAGAGCGCATTCAACAACAATTACAACAACGTCAGCAGGAACTGCTGGGCCCCATCAATAAAAAGGCTTACGAAGCTGTACAAGCTATAGCAAAAGAAAATGGCTATGGTTATGTTTTCGAAAAAGAAGCACTGTTGGTAGCTCCTCCCGGTGATGATATTCTGCCACTGGTTGCCAAAAAACTGAATATCAAATTGCCAACTGCTGCTGGTGCACCTGCAGCTCCCAAGCCCGCTGCCAAACAATAAAAGTATTTCTCGCTTATAAGTTATATATGCCCCGTCCCGGTTAAACCGGGACGGGTTTTTTTATGCCCACAGCCAACCCTGAAAGCAAGTAGCCAAGTAGCATTACCCTTGATTCTTATGGGAGGGCCAGGGTCAGAAATAATTATTTTACGCCAGCTGGCGGATTAGCGGGTTAAGGGTAAATTTGTTATATGGTTACTACACAGCCAATTGGAATATTTGACTCAGGATATGGTGGCTTAACGGTCATGAAGGAGATTGTAAAAAAGTTACCCCAATACGATTATATATACCTGGGTGATAATGCCCGGGCGCCTTATGGTAACCGTTCCTTTGAAACGGTTTACAGGTATACGCTGCAATGTGTAGAATGGTTTTTTCAGCAGGGGTGCCCCCTGGTCATTCTGGCCTGTAATACGGCTTCGGCAAAAGCGTTGCGAACGATCCAGCAAAATGATATGGAAAGATTAGGTGCGCAGAACCGGGTATTGGGGGTTATTCGGCCTACCACCGAGATCATAGGAAAGTTCACCAAATCGCGTAATATAGGTATCCTGGCTACCCATGGAACCGTGCAATCCGGTTCATACCTTATTGAGATCGAAAAATTTTTTCCCGATATAACCGTATCGCAGGAAGCCTGTCCCATGTGGGTTCCTATTGTTGAGAATAATGAACACCAGCAACCCGGTGCTGATTATTTTGTAAAGCAGCATGTGCAACATATAATGACATCAGGAAAATACATTGACACTTTATTGCTGGCTTGTACCCATTATCCGCTGTTACGTGAAAAGATCCTGCAATTTTTACCCGCAGGCGTAACCCTGGTATCGCAGGGCGAAATAGTAGCTACCAGTCTGGACGATTACCTGAAACGGCATACGGAGCTGGAAACCCGGTGCAGTAAAAATGGCCAACGCATTTTTTATACTACCGATTCAACAGAAGACTTTGATAACCATGCAAGTATATTTTTTGGCGAACCGGTACGCTCAAGTCATATGGACCTGGATAGTAAGTAACCTGTTAGTGGATCATATTTATTGAAACATTTTGTAGTTACCGTTTCATACTTCAGTTTTCATTCCATACCTTTGCCGTCCTTTCATCCGCTTATGGCGGGCATGGTGGCCTGTCTGCGATAAATTGAACCTGATCCGCTTCTCCCGGATCATATTTCAAAAGTGTAAAAAAGAAATTAATTATGAAACGTACATTTCAGCCGCACAACCGTCGCCGTAAAACCGTACACGGTTTCCGTAAGCGCATGCAAGACGCAAATGGTCGTAAAGTATTGGCCAGCCGTCGTAAAAAAGGTCGTAGGAAACTGACTGTTTCTGACGAAAGAAAATTAAAATAATTCGGTGAACCCCGCCCTTTAAAGGGTTGTGGTTTCCAGTTCAGATAATTGATAGCTCCAGTTTGCCCTCGCAAACGGGGCTATTTTATTTTTGCTTACCAGATGGAGAAAAAGTTTACCTTAAAAAAAGTAGAACGGTTAAAACGCCGCAAGGTCATTGAAAAATTATTCAGTGAGGGCAGGGCTGTTACTTCTTTTCCCATCCGGGTGCAATATAAAATCGAGGACCCCCTATTAACGGTTTCACTGCAGGCAGGTTTTAGTGTGAGCAGCCGTAACTTCAAAAAGGCCGTTGACCGTAACCGCATAAAGCGATTGATGCGCGAAGCATATCGCCTGCAAAAAGCGCCCCTGGAACAGGCTTTGCAAACAAAACAACAAAAACTGGCGTTATTCTTAATTTATACCGGTAAAGAGCTTCCCAATTATGCCCTGGTGCGGGAAAAGATTGAGGTGGTGCTGAAGAAGCTGCTGCAAACGGTACAGGCGGTATAAGCAGAATAACCTGCAGAAATTATATAGTTGAATTTAACCGGCCATGGAATGAAGGTATTGCTTCGAATATTAAGTCTCCCGTTTATTGCATTGATCAAGTTGTATCAATGGATCCTATCGCCAATGCTTGGACCCAAATGCCGGTTTACGCCCACCTGTTCCCAATATGCCATTGAAGCATTGAAAAAGCACGGTGTATTCAAAGGATTGTGGTTAACTGTTAAACGGTTAGGTCGTTGTCATCCCTGGGGCGGACATGGGTATGATCCGGTGCCGTGAAAATGACTAATGAGAAATTAAGAATGGAAAAGTAGAATACACTGTAACTTTCTGGTATAAACAACAAATGCCGAAATAGACTCTACTTCGGCATTCGATATTCAATATTATCTTCTTACTTCTTCATGCGTTCTATTAATTCGTTCAGCGATTCTCTTTTTTGCATGGCTGTAAAGAATTTATAGATCTCAGGCGCTTTGCCGTCTTTATCGGCTTCTACCTTATAAGGAATGTTTTTGTATGGGTTGATCAACTGCGCGTTCAGGTTAGTCGTTAACTTCTTGATGGTTTTGGGTACAATGAAATAGGTCTTCTTTTCATCGCTGGCATTTTGGCCATTTATCAGTTGCTGGGTGCTGTCAATAATATGCTCCAGTTGTTCGGTACTGATGGAACTGGGCGCACCGCCATTGCCAAAATTCACCAGGTTACCAATCAGGGTATCCGTTTTCAGGTTCAGTATATAAAGTCCGGCTTCCGGAACTTCAAAAGAGTTATCACCTTCAGCACTTTTTACAGTAATGGCTTTATCTTTTTCGGTCAGAATTAATTCTGCTTCGTTATGTTGGTTTCCGGGAGTAAGGGTAATTGTTTTAGTAGCTTCATCTACCTGTATTTTACCACTCGACATCACCTTTACTTTTTTTTCAACGCCGGGTGAACAGGCTGCAAAACATATTACGGCAAACATCGTACTAAACAAGGTACATTTCATTGGGTTATATTTTGAAAGGTTAAAAAAAAGAATCCCGGCAAAACCGGGATTAAATGTAAACTGTAAACTTGTTATTTGGCAGCTTTTGTAAAATGCTCGGCTACTTTATTCCAGTTGATCACGTTCCAAATAGCGCTCATGTATTCGGGGCGACGATTCTGATATTTCAGGTAGTAAGCATGTTCCCAAACATCAACACCTAAAATGGGTGTACCCTTCACTTCGGCTACATCCATCAGGGGGTT
Source organism: uncultured Niastella sp. (assembly GCA_966212235.1). Lineage (GTDB taxonomy): Bacteria > Bacteroidota > Bacteroidia > Chitinophagales > Chitinophagaceae > Niastella. The sequence continues at coordinate 257,504 of CBIHPP010000007.1, forward strand.
ATCCTGATTGGGGGTAGAGGTGATTTGGAGTGTACCGTTGTTAATGATCAGCCATGCCCAACCGCTCCCGAAACGGGTAGCGCCGGCGGCATTAAATTTTTCCTTAAAGCTATCGAAAGAACCAAAAACGTCATTGATGGCATCTGCCAGGGCGCCTGAAGGTTGACCGCCTGCATTGGGAGCCAGTAATTCCCAGAAAAAAGAGTGGTTCCAATGGCCGCCGCCATTATTACGAACAGCCGGGCTGATGCTGCCGGCAGCTTTTACCAGTTCTTCCAGTGATTTATTTTCATTAGGGGTTCCCGCAATAGCTTTGTTCAGATTGTCTACATAAGCCTGGTGATGTTTGCCATGATGTATCTGCATCGTCTGTGCGTCAATATGCGGTTCCAGTGCATCGTGTGCATAAGGAAGCGCAGGTAGTGTAAATGCCATAACACTAAAATTTTAATTGTTGAAGATTTATGCTTGTTCTTTCAAACGGTAACAAAAGTACAGGCGAATGGTTGATTAACCAATTCATTCTCTTTACGAAACAGAAAATTTTGCCGCTGGCTGTGGCAATTTTATAGTATTTTAGTTAACAATTGGGGCCTGCGAATCCTTATCAAATCAATCAATATGTTGACTACCATTACAACAAAAAAATTGATGCTGTTTTCTGCCACCATATTGTCCAGCGCGCTTTTAGGGGCTTTTGAACCCCCTCAGGGGAAAGACAATACATTAACAGCCGACGAAAAGAAAGCCGGATGGTCATTGTTATTTAACGGCCGCAATACAGAGGGATGGCGGGCGTATAACACCAGGCCATTCGATAGCTGGGAGGTGCTTAATGGGCAGTTATATTGTAAAGAAAAAGATGTTAAGCAGCGGGCCGATCTCATCACCGTTGACCAATATGATAATTTCGAACTGGCGTTAGACTGGAAGGTTGACAAGGGCGCTAACAGCGGCATTATTTACCGGGTGGTTGAAACCAGCGGCCCCAGCTATGAAACCGGCCCCGAATACCAGTTAATTGACGATGAAGGTTACCCTCAAAAGCTGGAAGCGTGGCAAAAAAGCGGTTCCGATTACGCCATGTACCCACCCAGGGAACTGGCTGCAAAACCTGCCGGTGAATACAATCACACTACTATTATCGTAAAAGGACCACATGTTGAACATTGGTTAAATGGAAAAAAAGTAGTGGATTATGAATTGTGGACGCCCGCCTGGCAGGAACTTAAAGAAAAAGGTAAATGGTCAGCCGCCAAAGCATACGGCATGGCCCCAAAAGGACATATTGCCTTGCAGGACCATGGCGGCGGTATCTGGTTTAAAAATATCAAACTGAGGAAGCTATCAAACTAATTAGCACAGTATTCCAGCATGAATGATCAGAAATTTCAGGCGGAGTGAGGTGTCGTGTATTAATTTAAACAATCGCGAACCATTCACGTTTCATCCGCCAACTGGCGGACCGTTTCACGATTTATCGCTTGCTTCGGAAGAAGCTTTTCATCAATTCGGCGCATTCATCCTTCAATATACCTTTCGTTACTTCTGTTTTGGGATGAAATGGCCAGTTCGGTTCGGTAATGCGTTTATGCCCGTTCTTTTCATCATCGGCGCCCCAGATAATTTTTCCAATTTTGCTCCAGTAAAGGGCTCCCGCGCACATGAGGCATGGTTCTACTGTAATGTAAATGGACGCGTCCGGTAAGTATTTACTTCCCAGGAAATTAAATGCAGAAGTGAGCGCAATGATCTCGGCATGTGCTGTAGGGTCACTTAATCGCTCCACCTGGTTATGCCCCCGGGCAATAATTCTGTTATTGATAACAACCACTGCCCCAACAGGTACTTCACCATCTTCAAACGCCCGCCGGGCCTCTTTCAGGGCTTGTTGTATAAAATATTCGTCGTCCATAATTTTGCTAAAGTATTGCTTTCAGTTGCTGCTTTTAAAACGGTAAGTTACAGAATTGCCTGCAGATGATTATTATGGTTAGATAGAGGAAAGTATTCGTTAATATTTAAACCATTGCCGATAGTAACAGGTTTGGTATCTTAGTTAATCACCATTCCAACGATTGTAATATGACAACATCGTTTGCGCAGGTCATGATCTTTTTAGCAACTGGCATAGCCGTTATTGTTTTGCTCACTGCCGTTTTTCGGGTACATGCTTTTTTTGCTTTACTGATCGCCTGCTTTGTTGTGGGATTGGGTATGCAAATGCCGGTGGCAACCATCATTAATGTTACCAAACAGGGCTTTGGAAACATTATGCAGTCGCTTGGATTTATTATAGTATTGGGTACTACGCTGGGTGTAATACTTGAACACACAGGCAGCACAAAAGTGATGGCCACCTATATTTTAAAACGAATTGGTGAAAAGCATGCGCCACTGGCCATGAGCCTTACCGGGTTTATTGTGGGGCTTCCTATTTTTTGTGATTCTGGTTACATTGTACTTAGCGGGCTGAACAATTCGCTGTGCAGGCGTACGGGCATTTCCGTTGTTATTATGTCGGTTGCGCTGGCCACGGGGCTATATTCGGTACATTGTTTAATTCCGCCCCATCCAGGTGCGGCTGCTGCCGCAAGTGCTATCGGGGTTGATTATGGCAAATTAATACTAATTGGTATTTTAGTGGCAATTCCGGGTATGTTGGCAGGATATGGGTGGGCGCGTTATGCCGGTAAAAAAATAAAACAGGATGAACCTGCCCATGCTCCTGTGGCAGGTTTGAATATGCCATCTCCTTCTGTTCTCCTTTCTTTTTTGCCGGTAGTGGTCCCAATTATTTTAATAGGGATCAAATCTTTTCTTGCCATTGAGGCAGGCGCAGCAACTCCTGCCTGGATGCCCCTTTTTATAGTAACCGGCGATCCCGTAATTGCATTGAGCATTGGCATTATACTGGCGTTTATTGCTGTACGAACCTGGAAGAAGGCCATAATAGGCAAACTGTTACAGGAGGCTGCAGAAAAAGCGGGCGGCATATTGGTCATTATTGGAGCGGGTGGTGCATTTGGCGCCATTTTAGCCACTACGCATATAGGCGAGCACGTGAGTAAGGCGTTTAATTTGCAGACGTTGGGTATTTTGTTTCCATTTATAATAACAGCGGTTCTTAAAACAGCACAAGGATCTTCAACGGTGGCCATTATTACAGCCGCGTCGATTATTCAGCCTTTGTTGCCGGCTTTGGGTCTCGATAGCGACATGGGAAGATTATTAGCCGTATTATCGATGGGCGCTGGCTCAATGACGCTATCGCATGCCAACGATGCCTATTTTTGGGTGATAGCTAAATTCTCAGGGTTGGATATGCGAGCTATGTTACAGGTATATACCATGGCCACCCTGTTTATGGGATTGGTAACATTGCTGGTGGTTTACGTTTTGGCGCATATCCTGATCTGATATACATTAATCTGAAGTAAATTCCTATTCGGTGTATGTTCTACGCATCCAATTTGCAATAGCGCTATAAAAAATCGCAATAGCTTTTAGAGTACCCTCTTGTTGGAATAGGGCAGATCGTTGAAATTTGAGCCTTTAATGAGTTATGGGTTGGGTTTAAACGTTGGCATGTATAGCGCTTTTTAGCGATGAGGTTTATCTTTGTTTTGTGTGCTTGATCACAATCAATTTTCCTTACCCCTTGTTTACCTAAAGTTTGCCTCTTGCTTACCCATTGCTTACCTAAAGTATACCCATTAGTATACCTCCTGCTTACCTAAAGGTTACCTGGTGGTCGTATTTTCTTTATATCTCTCTTATCTTTCCTTTACCTTTTTCTTACCTAAGGGGTAAACAAAAGGTAAATCAGGTATAGAGGAGGTATAGAGGAAAGGTAAGACGGGGAGTATAGAAAGGTAAAGAAAGGGTAAGCAAATCCTCCCCGTTAATCAACGACCCTTATAAAATCTATGGAACTTATTACATTTTATAATAGAAATTTTTTGTGGAGTGGCGCTATCTGTAGTTCACACGACAGAGACAATAAGGCAAAATCATTTTTGTAAACCTTTCTAATTCTTTCAGTCGAAAAAGAAGAATTTTGGAAAATAGTAGAAAAAAGTTGCTAAAAAATTTGGGATTCCGAAAGGGTTGAAATACCTTTGGGGTATTAAGTAAGGATGGCGGTTACCGTTATACCTTACCAAAAGTTCCTACACACACAACATCACTGATTAAGCAGTGGCTCCGGTTATCGATACATTATAAGTACTACCACCACATGTAATTTGCTAAAGTTGCCAATACATGAATTCCGGAATTATGTAATCATGTAATCATTGTGCAATTTTCACTGTTCTTCCTGGTTAGTTAGCTCATTTTTCAAAAGCAGTTTGTTTAAAACGCAATACAGGCACTGGAATACCTATGTTCCATTGTATGAATTGTACTTTGGTCCGTACCCTTCTATCATATTTACGGTAATAATTAACCGTAAGAAGAATTCCTATGAATTCATTTTAAATATATTAACCAATTTAAACTTATTTATGCGAACCTGTAATCATCACCCACAGTGGCATAATCAACCGCTGCGTTTAACCGAAGAAGAACGTCAAAATCCAAAGATGGTATTTGAAGATTTTTTCGAATGCTATCATTTAAATGATATTCGTGAAATATTATGGAAATGGACGGTAGAAATTGTATCGAGTCCCGGAAGTATTTCAAGCGACCCGCTTGAGCGTAGTAATCATCTTTTCCTTTATGAAAAATTGGAAGCGCTCGTAGAAGCAAGTTATATAATATTAAAACAGCTTAACGAACAAATGAATAAAACGGTGGTTGTAGCACCCAGCCCAGAATAAAATCAAAGTAAAGGAAGCACGGGAACTGAAAAATAGCACGAATTTTTTTCGTTTATTTAATTGCATTCATATCCCCTGCTTCCTTTTCTATTTTTGGCCATTTCTTAATAGTAATATTCACCTGCTTCCAGTGAAATGCTTAACTTACCTGTACTATCTATTTCCCTGCCAAATAGCATGTATATGAACCCTGAGATTATTCAACATAAGTTACAACAATTGCGTGCTTTTTACGAAAGCGGCGGTACCCGAACACTGGCATTTCGTAAATACCAATTGCAGTTGCTAAAAACAACCATGTTGAAATATGAACAATCATTATATGATGCTTTATACAGCGATTTGAAAAAGAGTCCTGAAGAATGCTGGGTTACAGAACTGGGGGTTGTGATGGCGGAAATAAATCTGGCATTGCGTAGCTTACCTCACTGGATGCAAAGGGAACGGGTAAAAACCAATCTCGTTAATTTACCATCATCCAGTTTTGTATTACGTGAGCCATTAGGTGTTGTTTTAATTATAAGCCCCTGGAATTATCCATTGCAGTTGTTATTTAATCCTTTAATAGGAGCGATCGCTGCGGGTAATTGTGTTGTATTAAAGCCCTCGGAACTGGCGCCTGCCACAGCCGAAGTAATGGGTGAGATCATAAAAGAAATATTTTCAGAGGAATACATAATATTCGTTGAGGGTGATGGCGCGCAGATAGTGCCGGCATTAATGAATAACTTCCGGTTTAACCATGTGTTTTATACGGGCAGTACCGCCGTTGGCAAGAACATTTATCAAATGGCAGCGGCTCATTTAACGCCCGTAACGTTGGAGCTTGGGGGTAAAAGCCCATGTGTTGTGGAAAGTGACGCCAATATATCTGTTGCCGCCCGCCGGATTGCAGTTACTAAATTCTCCAATGCAGGTCAAATGTGTATTGCACCAGATTATGTTTTAGTTCATGCATCAAAAAAAGAGGAATTGATCGCGGCATTAAAAAATGCCATTCGCGCATTCTTTTCAGAAAATGCAGTTGAAAGCTATAATTACGGGAAAATAATTAATGAAAAACAATTCCAACGTCTCGTTGGATACCTTACCCAGGGGACGATAATATATGGAGGACGCCATGATGTCGGCCAGTTGTATCTTGAGCCTACCATCCTGGAAAATGTACCGCTGGATACACCCCTTATGAAGGAGGAGATCTTTGGTCCGATTTTGCCTGTACTTACCTTTAATACCCTTGACGAAGCAAAAGCAATTATTCAAAACAATCCTGATCCTTTATCGTTTTATATTTATACATCCGATACAAAAAAAGAACAGGAATGGCTGCAGGCTATTTCTTTTGGTGGGGGATGTGTAAATAATTCAAGCTGGCATTTTACCAATCATCATTTGCCTTTTGGCGGGCGTGGTAATAGCGGTATGGGAAAATATCATGGTAAATACAGTTTTGATGTATTTAGCCACGCAAAAGCCGTGATGAAAACACCCACCTGGTTTGACCCGGCCATTAAGTATCCGCCATTTAAAGGACGATTGAAAATTTTTAAATGGATAATCAGGTAAATGACTGGATGGCACAAGCAGAAAGGTGTAAATATCAGATCGTTCAATTGTTCGTAATAAGGAATATATAAAATAATCAACCAGTATGACAGGCAGGCAAAGAATATTAAGAGTAGTTTATCCGTTGTGGATTGCATTTACCAGGCTATTAGGCAAGAACACCAAAATAGCGGAGAATGCTAAACATGCCCGTCCCGTTCAATCTATTTATGAGTTGAGTGTTCCCTTAAACAATGGGAATTCCCTGCCTTTGCAAACGTATAAAGGGAAAAAATTATTGCTGGTGAATACAGCCAGTAATTGCGGGTATACCAACCAGTACGAAGAGCTGCAACAGTTATATAAGCAGTTTAACAATCAACTGGAGATCATTGCCTTTCCGGCCAATGATTTTAAGGAACAGGAAAAAGGTACCGATAGTGATATTGCCCAATTTTGCCAGGTGAACTTCGGGGTTACCTTTCCCCTGGCAAAAAAAAGCGTGGTAATTAAATCGGGTGATCAAAATAATATCTTTCAATGGCTGACAGATAAAACGAAAAACGGATGGAATGAACAACCTCCTTCCTGGAATTTTTCAAAATACCTGATCAATGAGCAGGGCATGCTTACTCATTATTTTGATCCCTCAGTTTCGCCTCTCAGTGAGGAGGTGGTGAAGGCAGTAGAAGGGCTTAACGCCTAACGCGAAATATATCTGTCTAAAGCGTTCGCGTTCTGCTCGCCTTCGCGAAGCATGGTATTCGGCGTTTAGCGTTAAGCCTTTATGCTATTTGTTATTTTATAAACCTGATGGCAAATGGATACTTATATGCCTCCCCATTATTGGCTTTTAATCCGGCTATAACGGCAAGTATATAGGCAACGAGGTTAATGATGATTATTATTGATCCTATTCCGATGCCGCCACTTAACAAGGAAAACGGACTACGCCACATGCGACCAATGCCAAATGCAGCGCCGAAGAAGCCGAGAAACAGAATGCCTGCAATAATATTGATGATCAGGATCGTTAACTGAAAATTCAGGGCTTCTTTTCCATGTGGTTCAATTTCGGGCAACTCATTCTTTTTTATTTGCCAAACCAGCAGCGGCCCAATAATACCTCCCAATCCAAAAAATAAGCCGGCTAAAGCAGATATGTGACAAAGCATTGACCAGGTACGTACGTTTTGATCGCGGGTATTCATGATGAAGGTTGTTTTGCGTTTAAGTTAAGAAAGAAAGACCAATGAGCAAACCTTGATACCTGGTTAGTCGCATGGGAGGTAAAAAAATTACATGGTTACTGTTACTGCACAACATCCGGCTGATCTAACAGGGATGCTACAGCCGTGATCATAGTACCCACCTGGTAATAAAAGCTTTTATTCACCTTGTCAAATGTATCGCCCGGACGATGGTAATCCGGGTGGTCTTCTACCCCAAAATAGAGGTATGGAATATGATTTTGATGGAATGGAAAATGGTCCGATTGATTGGTCCAGTCATGGATGCCGGTCTTTTCGCCATCATGCCCAAATCGGATAGCTATCCGGGCGAACGGCCGAATACTATCTACGTACTTTTTTAAAAAAGGATAATGATATATGCCAGTGGCATAAATTTCATTGCTATCGTTCCGGCTTATCATATCCATGTTCACATTTACCATAATAGCGCTTAATGGTAAGGGGCAATGAGAAACAAAATACTTTGATCCTATTAACCCTTTTTCCTCTGCGTCGAAGGCTACAAAAAGCAATGAATGTTTGGGTGGGTGTTGTTTGAAATATTGCACCATCGCCAGCAGGGCAGCTGTGCCGGAAGCATTGTCATCAGCTCCATAATAAATTTCGCCATTGCGTGTGCCGAGGTGATCGTAATGTGCCGTAATGGCCACGTAACTGTTTTCATGCTGGTACCCTTTAATCACGCCAATGATATTGGCGCCTTGCTGGTTGTTTGCACCAAATGGAAAAGATTGTAAACGGGAATCACCGACCTTGTCTATTTTTAGAGAGTCAAAAATTTTTACTATGTATTCACGTGCCAGCTGATTGCCTGGTGTCGCGGTTTCTCTGCCTTGCATCACAGCAGACGATAAATATTCAAGGTGATTGATTAATGTAGTACTGTCAATATTGGCGGGTATAATGGTTGCACCGGCATGTTGCTTTTTCGCTTCTTTATTGGGTGGACAACCGGTGAGCAGCATGGCGGCAGCTACAATTACCAATGCCACCATTACGGTTCTGGTTATTTGTTTTGTACAGGAGATGAAAAGGTTTAACATACATGGAGAAGTTAATAAAAATGCTGCAAACTAACAAGCGCAGGCAGGTAACTGGTCTTCCGTTAATGGTATGACCTGTCTTTCCAATATGATGCCGCTGAATTTTTCCTTAACCTCATTCAAGATGTCATCTACCTCCTGTAATGTTTTTACAGTTACCAACCGGGTACGGTATTCTTTTACATGGGACAAACCTTTGAGGTAATTGGAATAATGGCGGCGCATTTCGAGAATACCTAACACTTCCCCTTTCCATTCAACCGATTTATGAGCATGGGTACGGCAAATTTCTACGCGTTCTTCTATCGATGGAAGCGGAAGCATATTGCCGGTTTGCAAAAAATGTTTGATTTCCCTGAATATCCACGGATAACCGATAGCTGCCCGGCCAATCATTACACCATCGACGCCATAGCGGTTCTTATAATCAAGGGCTTTCTGCGGAGAATCAATATCGCCATTACCAAAAATAGGTATGTGAATACGGGGGTTGTTTTTTACAGCAGCAATTAATGACCAGTCTGCTTCGCCTTTATACAACTGGGCACGGGTACGGCCGTGAATGGTAAGGGCTTTAATACCAATGTCCTGCAGGCGTTCAGCCACTTCAACAATGTTTTTGCTGTTATCGTCCCAGCCCAGGCGGGTTTTAACGGTAACGGGTAAGGATGTTGATTTTACAACCGCAGCCGTTAACCGTACCATGGCATCAACATCTTTTAGCACTGCAGCGCCGGCCCCTTTGCTAACCACTTTTTTAACAGGGCAGCCAAAATTAATATCCACCAGATCGGGCTGTACTGTATCTACAATCTTAGCGCTTAGGGCCATGGCCTCTTCATCGCCTCCAAATATTTGAATACCAAATGGACGTTCAAATTCGGTAAAGTCGAGTTTTTGTCTGCTTTTGATAGCATCACGAATAAGCCCTTCGCTGGAAATAAATTCGCTGTACATCAGATCGGCCCCGTTTTGTTTGCAAACAAAACGGAATGGTGGGTCGCTAACATCTTCCATAGGCGCCAGAAGCAGCGGGAAATCGGGGAGCAATATCTTAGCGATTTGTACCATTTTCGTCGGTGTTAATACCAGAACATGTTGTTTCTGACCTAATTACATTATAATTTGAAAGCAAATCACAACTCCTTATCTTGCAACCTTTACAAGGATTTGCGCGGCAGCAAATTTACACACTAATCTTTGTTTATACCAGCCTATGAGAGGTCATTTACATTTAAAATCTCCCTTGCGTCAATTGGGCTTGTTCCTTGGACTCTTTTGCTTGTTGTACATTTTTACAGGTGTATTTTCTTTAATAGTTTACAAGGCCAGTGGAATTAATGTTGAACACATTGATAAAGTAGACTGGAATAACAGCCATGTAATCGCCATTACCAAAATAGTACAGGCATTTTCTTCTGTTCTGTTGTTTATACTTCCGGTTTTGCTATTTGCCCGTTTAACCTTTACTGGAAATTACTGGTATTTTTTAGGTTTCAGGAATGCCGAAAAATCAAATATGTACGTGCTGGCAGTGGTAGGTATTTTACTGTCCCTGCCTTTTGTTTTCTGGCTGGGCGACCTCAATCAGAAAATTCCCCTGCCCGAGCAGTTAATAAAGATGGAAGAGCAATCTTCGCAGCAAATGGCGGCTTTTCTTAAAATAAGAAGTTCCCTGGATATAGTTATTAATGTGTTTATCATAGCGTTATTACCGGCTATATGTGAGGAACTGTTCTTTAGAGGCGTGTTACAAAGAATAATTATTCAAATGACCCGCAATCCATGGGTGGGTATTGTGATAACAGCCGTTCTATTTTCATCACTCCATATGCAATTCCTGGGATTTTTGCCGCGCATGTTTTTAGGTATTGTTTTGGGCGCCTTTTATTGGTTTAGTGGTAGTATATGGACGAGTATGATAGCTCATTTTGTAAATAATGCAACGCAGGTGATCATTGCCTCTTACGTGCCGAAGTATATTGATAAAAATCCTGAGACACCGGTATTGGCTGCAGTAGTTAGCGGAATTGTTGTTTGGGCTATACTTTGGTATTTTCAAAAACAGTCCACTATTACTTATTCCAAAGTGTACAATACCGATGGATTAACTCCTACCAATCAATTTATGGCATAAAATATATTTCCTTTTGCCTATGGCGCTTAACGTACAAACTTTAAAAACAAGAGCACTTACAGCCCTGGTATTTGTAGTAGTAATGCTTACAGGCCTGCTATGGAACCACTGGAGTTTTTTTATATTATTCAGTATTATTCATTTTGGCTGTTGCTTTGAATTCCAGAAGCTGGTTGGATTAATAGATCCTGATTATACCACGATTACCCCTTTTCATAAGTATGGCGTAGCATTGGCCGGATGGTGCCTGATGTTATATTTTACGAATGACCAGTTTTTGATCTTCGGAATGCGATTGCATGAAATAGGCTGGTGGCTTGGGTTGTTGTTTATTTTTATTCTGCCCATCGTTGAATTGTTATTTGCCAGGGAAATAATGCCCAAAAACATTGGTTATTCTGCCATTGGGTTGCTTTATATCTCCTTAACCTGGGGCTTAATGATGGATCTGCGCACTTCGTTTATTACCCCCGGAAAAAATATTGATCTTTTATCGCCGGATAGCTGGGGGAAAGTGATCCCCTGTGGGTTGATATTTTCCATCTGGATCAATGATACCATGGCTTACATTGTTGGATCATTGATAGGAAAAACACCGTTTTCGAAGATATCACCCAAAAAAACCTGGGAAGGAACTGTGGGGGGCGCTATACTATGTATTGCAGTAATAGCGTTACTGGGTTATTTTACAGCACCCGCTAATGGGTACGCTGTAATTCACTGGATTGCGATTGCTGCTATTGCTGCCGTAGCAGGAACGGCAGGCGATTTGTTGGAAAGTAAGTTAAAGCGTGTTGCCAATGTAAAGGACAGTGGGCATATAATGCCAGGACATGGTGGTTTTTTAGACCGGTTCGATTCTTTACTGTTAGCAATTCCGTTTGTTTGGTTATATATTCAACTGGCACTAAAATGAAATTTCACCTTTTAATCATTATCCTTTTTTCCGCTTTGGCAAGCTGTACCGCTTCGCCTGGCGAAACCCCGGTTCCCATGCTGGAATTTAAACCCGCCATGGTCAATAAAAAATTATACAAAGGCCAGATAAAAGAGGGCAAAAGATGGAAAGATAAACGTGGTGAAAACATAGTTATTCTTACACAAACCGGTGTTTACTGGGCAGATGTATATGATGCAACCAGGGGCGCTAAATTGTATGCTTACCATTTCATAAAAACGGGCGATAGTACGATTAAAGAGATCTGGAAAATAAGTGAAGTGATAGATGAATGCGCTTTTGATGTACGGTGCGATTTTTTCAGTAATTCCCTTACGATTACCGATCTTGACAGTGATGGCCTTGCCGAGGTAGCCTTTGTCTTTGCCAAGGGATGCAAATCCGGATCGGGCCCGGATGAAAAGAAACTGGTATTTTATGAGGGCAAGGACCTGTACCTGATAAAAGGAACCACCACGGTAGTAAAAGGCGCCCAAAAGCTGGGTGGCGATAAAGAGGTAGAAAAGAAATTCGAGGAAGCGCCTGACGCCTTCCTGGAATTTGCCAACAAGCAATGGAATAAATTTGGCGCTGTTAAGACCGCCAAATAAAGAAATGCCATGGTGCATACTATTTTGTAATTTTAACCCCTAAAATTTTTAAATGACCATTCATAAAGAAGGCTATAAGAGTATACTGATCAGCGCTATATTGTTTGCTGTTATTAACCTGACGTCTTTTTATTTTATCAGTTTTTATCAGGCCTGGTTAAGCTGGCTGATATTTATTCTTACGCTGGGCCTGCTGTTGTTCATTATGTCTTTCTTCCGGGTTCCAAGGCGGCAGTTGATGCTGGGCAGTAACCTGGTTATCGCCCCTGCCGATGGTAAAGTGGTAGTGATCGAAGAAGTATATGACGAAGAATACTTTAAAGATAAAAGATTGCAGGTTTCCGTATTTATGAGTCCGGCGAATGTACACCAGAACCGTAACCCGGTTGCGGGTGAAGTGGTGTATAACCAGTACCATAAAGGGAAATACCTGGTAGCCTGGCATCCCAAATCTTCGACCGAGAATGAACGCCATTCCGTGGTGATCCGTCATCCAAAAGGTGAAGTACTGGTAAAACAAATAGCCGGGGCTTTAGCTAAAAGAATTATAAACTATCTGAGTGTTGGGCAAAAAGTAGAGCAATGTGCCGAGATGGGATTTATAAAATTCGGAAGCCGGGTAGATCTGTTATTACCACTGGATGCAAAAATAAATGTGAAAATCAATGAAGTGGTGCAAGGCGGGGTAACTGTAATTGCAACTTTGCCGTAAAACGGGCAAATGGTCCGCCGGCTGGCGGATGAAAAAATATTTAAAAGGAGAGCCTTCCGCTGGAAAGCTCTCCTTTTAACTTTAGAATATATTCTCCAGTTCTTTCAGTGAATACACCGTATAGGTAGGCTGTATGGCTGGGGCCACATTCAGGTGGTTTACATATACCTGGTCGATGCCAGCATTAATAGCTCCCTGAATATCTACTTCAACATTATCTCCTATCATGATGCTTTCTGCCGGCAACGCTTTTGTTTTTTGAAAAGCGTATTCAAAAATTTCTTTATTGGGTTTTATATAACTGCTGCCTTCAGAAGTGATCACTTCTATAAAATAGCTATCAATACCTGCATACTTTAATTTATTGTGTTGTGTTTGTTCAAACCCGTTAGTGATCAAATGCAGGCGGTATCCTTTATTGGTGAGATAGCCAAGTATTTCAACAGTATATGGAAATAACGTTTTGCGGCTGGGTAAAAGATCAAGAAAACGTTTTGCTATATCGCGGGCCAGATTTTGATCGCCTATTTTAAAATCGAGCAGTGTAAGCCACATACGTTTCCAGCGCAACTCATCTATTTTTATAAAACCCTTTCTGAAGCGGTCCCACAACTTATCGTTATGCAGCATATAGTTTTTGTAAAACAGCTCAAAACTGTGAACTCCTCTGGTTTGCAAATTGTAGGCATGAAACAGTTCTTCGAGCGTTTGGCGGCTATTGGTTTCGAAATCCCATAGTGTGTGATCGAGGTCAAAAAAGATATGCTGGTACTTCATCCTGCAAGTTACAAAATATGGAAATTATCGCCTGAGAACGGTTGCCGGCGCATGAATGGAATGCTCTGTGTTTTGTAAACCAGCTAATAATGCTTTGTCCTGACCCGTTTTGTAATTAATTTGCAACTATGAATGTTGTAATTACAGGCGCATCAAGAGGATTGGGTAAAGCAATTGCACACTTGTTTGCACAGAACGGGCATAATCTTATTCTGACTTCCCGAAGTGAAGTGGCTTTGTATAATGCAGTACAGGAAATTATGACTGCGTATCCTGATATTACTGTAAAAGCCAAACCATTTGATCTTTCTATAAAGGATCAGGCGCAGGCCTTTGGCAAATGGATACTCGGTTTGCAGGTCCCTATCGATGTTCTGGTAAACAATGCCGGGTTATTTGATCCGGGTAGTGTATATAACGAACCCGATGGTACCCTGGAACATATGATGGCTGTTAATTTGTATAGCGCCTATCATGTAACCAGGTCGGTGATCAGCCAGATGATGGAGCAGAAAAGCGGCCACATCTTTAACATGTGTTCTATAGCTTCGTTGAAGGCATACCCGAATGGCGGCGCCTACAGCATCAGCAAATATGCTTTGGCCGGGTTTTCTACCAACCTGCGTGAAGAAATGAAACCTCATGGCATTAAAGTTACTGCCGTTTATCCCGGCGCCGCTTTTACCGATTCATGGGAGGGCAGCGGAATAAACCCCAAACGTATTATGCAAGCGGATGATATTGCCAAAATGATCTATACTGCTTCTCAACTATCGCCTCAGGCCTGTGTGGAAGAAATAATGCTGCGCCCGCAGTTGGGCGATTTGTAGAGTCAATACGCAATTAGTTATGAGCAATTGGCAATGAACAATTTGCAATCAAGCCTATCATCCCTGCTTATTGCCTTTTGTCTATTCCCTATGCTTTAACGCACCTTTAACGCTAACATTTTTACCAGCCTTAACCGGCAAAATTTATATTTGTTATGGGGCATAATGAGTGATAATCCTAAAATTGAAAGCATCAGGAAAAATATACATATCATTTTATTTGGGCTGATTTTTTGCCTGTTTACCGGGTCGTTGAAGGCACAGGTAAGATTTTATACACTGATTAGTGAATCTACTATTTCTGTGCGCCAAACGTTCCAGGTGCAGTATATTGTTGAGGACGCCAGCAGCATTAGTCAATTCAAAACGCCTAAGTTTAAAGATTTTGAAATAGCAGACGTATTTGACCAGAACTCAGCAAATTTTAGCCACGGTCTCTACAGCTTCTCAAGAATATTTGTATTGCTGGCTCCTAAAAAAGGGCGGTTTACCATTCCCGGCGCCACGGCTGTTATCAATGGGAAAAAGATGCACTCAAATGATGTTCGTGTTGCGGTGAAGCCTGGCATACCGGGTATGAATAATATTAATCCCGATGATATTGATACAGAAGAAGAATCGGTATTGCATCCCGGCGATAACATAACGGATAAAATACAAAAGAACTTATTTCTACGGGTAGAAACCAGCAAAAACACCCTCTATGTAGGTGAACCATTGATGGTTGTATATAAAGCATATTCCCGCCTGAATGCGAGTTCCCAGGTTGTAAAGCGTCCTTCCTTAACCGGGTTTAGTGTAATGGAAATGGTAGATGCTTATGATGGTAAACCTGATGTTGAAAAACTAAACGGCCGGTTGTATTATACCAATCTGGTTCGCAAGGTGCAGTTGTTTCCGTTGCAGGAAGGTAAATATACATTGGACCCTGCGGAGATTGAGAGCGTTATTCATTTTATTAAAACAGATGAGCCCTCCGGCAAAAAGCGTAGCATGGGTTCATTGTATAACAGGAATGCCACCCCTTTGTTCCCGGCTGCCGTCAATCACCGGACTATTTTACGTACCGATCCACAAACTATTATTGTAAAGCCTTTACCAACAGCTAATCAGCCAGCAGATTTTTCGGGAGCGGTAGGGCAGTTTGCCGTGATCGTTAAAGTGCCTGCTACTCCAATACACCAGGGCGATCTTGTAAAAATACAGGTAACTATCAGCGGTAGCGGTAATTTATCGCTGCTTACACCACCAGCCATAAAATGGCCCAAAGGAGTAGATACAGCCGAACCTTCGGTAAAAGAAAATATTAATAAATATAATTTTCCACTCAGTGGGAGCAAATCATTTGAATATTCGTTTGCAGCCCCCGATACCGGCAATTATGTAATTCCCGCGGTGCACCTGCCTTATTATGATCCGGCTGAAAAGAAATATAAAACGGCTTCCAGCGACTCTATTACCTTACATGTATTGCCAGGTGTAAAGAAAACAGATGACGGAGGTGCAGCTATTGTCAGTAATTCATCAGCCATCCCCACGAAATTTTACTGGTTTGCAGGCATTGTAATGGTTATTCTGGCCTGCATTGCCTACCAGGCTATTTCTTTACGTAAAGGGAAAAAGAAAGATATCGTTAAATCATCGCCTCCTGCTCCTGTAAAGGATGTCCCTTCGCCCCAAAAGATAGCAGCAGCATTACTGGCAAATGCAAGACTGGCATTGCAGCATCAGCATCAGCTAGCTTTTTATCGTGAAGTGGAGCAGGCGCTTTGGCATGTTGTTGAAGAAACCTACCAGGTATTGCCATCAAAAATGAACAAGCATTATATTACCCAACTGCTTGCTGAAAAAGGTATGCCCGCTGAAACCATACATGATTTTTCGGCTATCCTGGACGAATGCGAATGGGCTTTGTATACCCCCGGCCAGTCTGTTAACAGCATGGAAGTACTGATGAGTAAAACGGAAGGGCTATTAAAAGATCTACTGGAGATAAAAGGGTAGCGTTACTCTGTGTATTTATATCCCACGCCGCGTACCGAATGAAAGTACTGAGGATTGCGGCTATCATGCTCAAAATATTTTCGAAAGTTCAGTATGAAGTTGTCGATGGTACGGGTAGTAGGATAAACGTTGTATCCCCATACGGTTTGCAGGATCTTTTCCCGGGGAACCACATCGTTCTTATTTTCGAATAACAGCTTCAATAGCATGGCTTCTTTTTTACTGAGCTGAATGCGTTGTCCCTCTTTTGTAACGGCTTCCTGGGCATTAAAATCAATTGTATGGCCACCAAACTGGTAGGTATCGCCCACGGAGTCCTTATCCAGCATCTTCTTGTTCTTTTCTATCAGTTTTTGAACCCGCAGCAATAATTCTTCGAGGTTGAAGGGCTTGGTTAGATAGTCATCGGCTCCTTTTTTTAAACCGAGTACCCGATCGGAGCTGGTGTTTTTGGCGCTGAGTATCAAAATCGGCACATGATTGTTCTGCACACGGATGGTTTCGGTTATGCTGATACCATCTACATCGGGTAACATAACGTCGAGTATGATCAGGTCGAAGTATTCGCTTTGTACTTTTTGCAAAGCCTCACTGCCTGTAAACGCAGAAGTTATTTCATACCCTTCCAGTTCAAGATTCAGCTTGAGCGCTTCGTGCAGGTTTTCTTCATCTTCTACCAGTAATATGGACAATTTATTGCTCATGAATATGTTTTACCGTGAAACTTGCCATAAAATTACTGCCTCTGTTTAAATTATCGGCTACCCTGATGTGTCCTTTATGATCTTCTACAATCTTTTTACAAAGGTAGAGTCCCAGGCCGGTGCCTTTGGTAGTGCGGGTAGTTTCATTGCCTATGCGGTAAAACTTATCAAATACCCGTTTCTTTTCATCATCGGGTATTCCCGAGCCTTCATCCATAACCTGAAACAGGATGGTTTTGTTCTTTTGAGTCAGTTTACAGGTTATGACGCCTTCTTTCGGGGAATATTTAATGGCATTTTCGAGGAGGTTGTTTACCAGTATTTGTAACAGTAAGGAATCACCATTAATATCTATTTCCGGTTCGATCTCGCACTGCCAATTCCTGTCGGGAAACCTGTTTTTGAAATCATTGAATGCAGTTTTTACCAGGTCTGAAAGATCCAGCTCTTCTTTCGAGATCCGGTAGCGGCCGCCTTCAAGTTGAGATGATACCAGGATGTTACTGGCCAACGTATTCAGGCGGTTGGTTTCCTGCAGGGTTGCCTGCAGCATTTTTTGTTTCTTTTCTTCAGACAGGGCATACTTCAACAGCGTTTCCAGATTGAGCTTGGCAATAGCAATGGGTGTTTTTAATTCATGGGTTATGGCCATCATAAAGTTTTCCTGCTGATGCTGTAACCTTATCTGACGCCGTACGGCCTGATAAACAAATATGGAAGCAATTAAGATAACAACGAGGAAACTACCGCCTTCGCCGATGTTTCTCACATCTTTACGGCGCTTTTCATCAGTAATTGCCTGGTATTTGGCCTGAAAAGAAGGGTCATCCATTTTCAGCTCACTGATCTTATAGTTTGCCATCTGGTGATTTTGTCTTTGCAGGGCAATAAACCACCATACCAGGGCCACTACTATGTAAGCCAGCAAAAGCCAGTATGCAATACTGGCAATAGTCAGTCGCTTTTTAGTAAATACGTCCATTAGGCAACATATAAATGCTTATTGAGCTTTCTCAAGGCGAATACCAACATTCATCACATTCTTCAAAGGGTCTTCCCGCATAATGTTTTCCAGTTTAAAGCGATAGGTGCCGGCGCTTAGCCGTTCGGGAGATTGCGGCGGTGTGATTTGGATACGGTGTTCAAAAATATCGTCCATGCCGCTACCCAGCCATCCCTTATTATCGGTTGCCAGTTGCAGGTTCAGGGGCTGGTTTTGAACAATTCCGCCAGGTGATTCGGTATGAACATTGATCCAGATGTTCTTGTAGCGGTAGGCGTCTGTATGCCGGATAACAATAAAGATATTGTACCGGTTCATTGTATCCTTTGGCTCTACAGTAAACGTTATTTCGGGCTTGAAGCTGCTTTTCCAAACCTGACGGGGAATGGTAGCATTCTTTTCAAAAACATCTACTGTACCGCAGGCCGGGAGAATGAGGTACGAAGCAAGAAGGAAGAAACAGGAGATATAATTAAGGATACTTTTTTTCAAGCGGAATTTTTTACAAAGATAAAAAACAAGGCACAAGGAACAAGGATCCAGATACAGGGTTCAAATACCAAGGCACAAGCTTCAAGTCTTCAGGGTTAAAGCCCCTGGTCCTGCTTTCCTGTGCCCTGGTGCTTGTGCTTTATAATACATTCAAAACCTGTTCTTTCGCCTTTTCCAGTTCATCTTTCATCAAAACCACACATTTTTGAATAGATGAATCATAGGCTTTAGCGCCTGTGGTATTAATTTCACGACCTATTTCCTGCAAAACGAAGGATAGCTTTTTACCTTTTCCTTCTTCAGGCTCATTCAATATAGTTTTAAAATATTCGCAATGCGTTTTTAAACGTACCTGTTCTTCGCTGAGGTCTATTTTCTCGATGTAGTAAATAAGCTCCTGTTCAAGGCGGTTGGGATCGTAGTTTTCTTTACCTACATTATCTTCCAGTACCTTGGTTAAGCCTTCCCTGATCTTTTGTTTACGTAAAGGTTCCAGGGTTGCAATTATATCCTGTTGTTTTTGAATATTGTTTATACGCAACATCAGGTCGGCTTCCATTATTTTACCTTCTTCGAACCGGTGGCTATTTAAATTTTCCATGGCAGCCTCTATAACCTTCTCAAATGAGTTCCATTCATCCTCGGTTAGGGTTTCACCGGTAGGGGTGATCACTTCGGGTAATTTGATCAGGGTGCTTAAGATATGAGAAGAATCGAGGTTTAACTCCTTACATAATTCGGCAATCGGTTGGTAATATGCTTTTGCCAGATCGGTATTAATGCTCACCGGTTTTGCGGCACCGCTTTCTTTAAGACTTACTAAACAGTCAATGGTTCCCCTTCCCAGCTTTTTAGATAACAACGATCGTATATCAAACTCAAACGGCTTTAAGAAAGCCGGTATTTTTAAGGATAGTTCAAATTGTTTTCCATTCAGAGATTTGATGTCAACCAGGAAGGTTTTATCTCCCACGGTTTTTTCACTTCTTCCAAAGCCGGTCATTGATTTCAACATAACGTACCTTTTTTTAGCAAGGTAATGAATAAGTTGCATGTTTCGGGTTGATGGGGGAACAGGATAAGGCTTTAGCAGGGAAGTTTAATACGCTTTCAATAGTTGCCCCGTTAGCCAAATAAGCGGGTATAGATGTCATTTTTATTCATTTCACGCAATTCGCCAGGCAATAAGCCATCCAAAGTAATACCTCCAATTCGATAACGGATCAACCGCAGGGTAGGGAAACCGGTTTGGGCGGTCATTTTTCTTACCTGCCGGTTCTTACCCTCCGTTAAAACCAGTTTGATCCAACTGGTGGGGATCTCTTTACGAAAGCGAATGGGTGGGTTTCGATCGGGAACGGGCGGTGTGTTAGCAAAACGCGTTGCTTTGCCTGCACGGGTTCTGTATTTTGCTCCGTCAATAGTTATTGAAACCCCTGATCTCAATTCCTGTAATGCTTTTTCATGTATGTCACCATCTACCTGTACCCAGTATTCCCGTTCGTGCGCAAAGGAAGGGTTCAGCAGACGATGATTGAGTGACGCGTCATTGGTAAGTATTAATAATCCTTCACTGTCATAATCTAACCGGCCAACAGGATATACATCAGACGGCACATTAAAAAATGCCTTCAATGTTTGCTTGCCTTCCGAAGAAGTGAATTGTGATAATACCAGGTATGGTTTGTAAATAATAAAGTAACGATGCATACAAAAGAAAATCTCCCGGTGAACCGGGAGATTTATTATGTGGATGGGTTAGTAAGTACCGGGAAATAAATTTCCCTCCACAATATTAAAAATAATTTTTTCTATCTAAAAAAAAATTCTAATAAATTTTATTCACATTTTTTTTATGTAATGGGGAAAAGCGAAGCCTTAATTCATCGTTATGTGCAATGTTGAAGACAAATTTATATGCTGTTCATCATACAAGCGGTTATGTTTGTTTTTTTTGCATCAGCTGAAACATGTGCTGGCACTGAGTTATAAGCAGTGTGATATAATAAACGATAACTTGTGATACTGTTCATTGGAAGTTTGAACCAATAAAGCTGCACATGCATTACAGTAAGAAAATCCATTGATTAAGCCGGTAACCGTCATTTCTTTTTTGGCAAAAAGATTATTGAAAAGGTTAAATAATGCCCCTGACGGCTCCCTTTCGTGACATAACAGGTTGTTGAAGCCGGTATGTTGATGGGAAAAAAGTAATAAACGGATGTTATCATAGAAAATTCACGATGGTTATCATCACCCGATGCGATAATATATCAGAAAACACGAAACTGAACTGAATAATTACCTGATGGGTGTGCCCATCGTGCGTTACTTTTGGGAAAATTCATCTGATATGAAATTTCCTGCTCCCGTTTCGGTACAATGGATAGCCAATTTGATAGGCGCTGAACTTACAGGCAATACAGAAGGAATAGCTACCGGTATTAATGAGATACATAAAGTAGAACCAGGCGACCTGGTGTTTGTAGATCATCCCAAATATTACGACAAGTGTTTGCATTCTGCGGCCACCTTTATCATTATCAATCAAAAAACTGATTGTCCTGAAGGAAAAGCGTTGCTGATCGTAGATAAACCATTCGAAGCATATCTAACGATCGTACGTCATTTTCGGCCTTTTAAACCCGCTGTTAAACCGGTAAGCGATACCGCTACCATTGGAGAAGGAACTTACTTAGCGCCTAACGTTTATATTGGGCATGACGTAAACATTGGAAAGAACTGTATGATCGGCCCCAATGTTTCTATATTAGACAATTGTGTTCTGGGGGACAATGTAATTATACAAGCCGGAACAGTGATAGGGTCAGATGCGTTTTATTACAATACCAAAAAAGACCGGGCCGTATGGTATAAAAAAATGGAGAGTTGCGGACGGGTAGTTATTGAGGACGATGTTGAAATCGGTGCAGGTTGTACCATCGATCGCGGCGTTTCGCATGATACACGCATTGGCCGTGGCAGTAAACTGGATAATATGGTTCACATTGGGCATGATACTGTTTTAGGCGAAAACTGTTTACTGGCTGCCCAGGTTGCCATAGCAGGAGCTACAACGCTTGGCAATGGCGTAATTTTATGGGGGCAGGTAGGAGTTTCAAAAACGCTTACCATTGAAGATAATGTGGTTGTGCTGGCACAAAGCGGCGTAGGCAAAACACTGGAAAACGGTAAGGTTTATTGGGGATCGCCCTGCGAAGAGGCGGGCGTTAAGAAAAGAGAGTTGGTATGGGTAAAGCGGATACCTGAGATATGGGACCGCATAAAGTCTTTAAAATAATTCCATCAATATTTCGCTGCGCTCAGAATGTTCATGTTATCGGTGGTACGATCCTCATTCTTTCTGAGCGCAGTTTTTACATGGCTACTTAAATTTCGATAAGAATTCATCTTTCTTGCGCATAGATACTTCAATAGTGGTTCCATCTTCCATTTCAATAGTTCCGCCTCTGCCACGATTGTATTTTTTTATAAAATAATGGTTGATAATATACGATTGGTGTACCCGGGAAAAGTTTTCAAAGGGTAAAATGTCTTCAAATTCTTTTAAAGTACGCGATACCATTATTTTTTGCTGATCCTGCATATAAACAAACGTATAGCTCCCCCTTGCCTCGAGCCAAACCAGTTCGTTGATGTTTACAAAAACCAACCCATCGAGGGTAGGAAGCGCCACTTTTTGCAAAACAGGTTTACTTACCGACAGGTTGAACAGTAACGTATCTATTTTACTGGTAATATTTTTTGTTTTAATGCGTTCGGCTGCTTTTTGTACCGCTGACTGCAGTTCTTTTATATTAACCGGTTTTAATAAATAATCCAGGGCGGAATATTTTATGGCATTGATGGCGTAATTATCGAAGGCCGTAACAAAGATAATTTCAAAGTTAACCGGCGACAGGTTGTTCAACAGTTCAAAGGCATTGCCAAATGGCATTTCAATGTCCAGGAAAACCAGGTCGGGTTGAGTATTCAAAATAAGGGCCTGCCCGGTCCGGATGTTTTCTGCAACTCCGGTCAGTTCTATCAGGGGGCAGTATCTCAGCAACAATTGTTTGAGCGCTTCTATATTATTTGGCTCATCGTCTATAATTACGGTTCGTATCATTCTTCATGGATTTTTTGTGTATGGTAAAGGGAAAGTGAATCGTAATTCTGGTGCCCTGGGCCTGATCCTGCGCATCGGTTAAATCAGTTATTTCAATAGTTATAGGATCTATTAACTGACGATTTAAAATGTTTATTCTTTCGGCGGTCAATGACATGCCTTTTGATTGGTATTCAACATGCATTTGCGATTTATATTCATTGGCTTTTTTTCTTCCGATGCCATTATCCTGAATAATACATATAAATCCCTCGCCGCTTTTTTGAAATTTTATGTCGATATGGCCGCCCCCATTTTCTTTATACCGTATGCCGTGACGGATGCTATTTTCAATATACGGTTGCAATATCATGGTTGGGATATTGACCAGATCGCAATCAATGTCCTGAACAATTTCAATGTTGTAACTGAATGAATGGCCAAAGCGCATCATTTCCAGCTCTAGGTATCTTTTCAGGTATTTTATTTCGTTAGTAATGGATATAGTGCCCTTTTCTGAATTATCAAGTGTTTGCCTGATAAGATGGGCAAATTCAGATAGATACCAATTGGAGGCTTCGAGGTCGTTTGTTATTATAAAATTTTGTATACTGTTGAGGCAGTTAAAAATAAAGTGGGGATTCATTTGTGCCCGTAAGGCCATTTGTTCCAGCTCATTCAGCTTTTGCTGCACCGATGATCGTTCGTGTTCTTCGTTGCGCAAAATGCTAAAGCGCCAGGCAACCAGGATCCAGGTTATTAATATAGCTACGGCAATGATCAACACCTGAAAAGGCAATGTTTGCCAAAATGGTGTTTCTACAATAAATGAAATATTTACAGGATTGCTTACGATGCCTTTTTTATTTACAGCAATCATTTCAAACTCGTAACTGCCTGGTGGTAATGAGGGATATTCCAGAACGGTTTGGCCGGTTGAATCCCATACATCCGTTAAGCCCTTTAACCGGTAGCGATACCAGATATTACCCCCTGATTTAAAAGAAATTCCGGCATAGGATATTTTTAAACTGTTTTCCCGGTAGCGTAAACGGTAACTGTCCTGCAACGGTTGTGTTTTATTAGCTACCGAAATATCGAGTATGCGCAAATTACATTTTGAGTAATTTGTTACTTTGCTTTCGTCGAAAAAAGTTAGTCCTGCCGGCGACCCTACAAAAATGGTATTGCCTTCAACATAAACAGCATTAATAATATCGGTAGGCAGCCCGTCGGTAGTACTATAAGTAGTAACGGGATAAGGGGTTTGGCTGATATTTATCTTATTAAGCCCTTTGTCGGTACCTGCCCATAAGAAGTTGTTGTTTGCAAATAAAGTTCTGCAAATATTACTTGAAAGGCCGTTCTGGGTAGTTATCTGGTTGATCACCTGGTCGTTTTTCATGCAAATGATACCTGCCCCGTACGTACCTATCCAGAGATTTCCATCTGGTGATTTGCAGAAATAGCTGATGCGTTGACGCAACGAAGGAAAAACATCACCCATATAGCGGGCACGTTTATCTTTTGTTACAATATATAATCCGTTTACCGTGCCAATGTAATAAGCGTTATTATAGGAGCATACACTGGTGGTGCGGTAAGGCCAGATGGTATCCAGGGTGATCATTTTTTCAGCATCTACCAACAAGGTCCTTCTACCAGTACCTACCAGCAGTAAACCATTCTCTAACTCATCGATTGACTTTATTGCATAGATCCAGGGATTGGGAAATGCCGCTTTAAGCGTTTTTTTAATTAACAGGCCATCCGAACCTATCATTAATGTGCCATCTTTAATTTGCTTTAAACAGGTTACCCTGTTAGTAGAGTTATAATTCAATGAATGTTCAAATTCTTTTTGATAGTTAAGGGTATCGATAACTGCCCCATTTTGAACGTAAACCCTGCCAAACCCGGTTCCTGCGTATAGTTTGTCTTTTATTTTTGTAAGTGAAAATATCTCGGATGTCTGGTTCTTTTTAAAATAATAAGTTTTGAATTCCCTGGAAGCCAGTTTATATACGCCTTCGCCCAATGTGGTAAACCAGATGTTCTTTTCTTTATCTACCAGGGCGTGACTTGTTTGTTTGCCCTTCAGGAATAATTCTTCGTAGTGATCAAAGGTAGTAGTATCAACCATCCATGTTCCATCCCAGGTACTTGAAAACAGTACGTTATCAACGGCGGGGGTAAAATCTTCAGCAGTCATCTTTAAGGAATTTCTGAATTGCTGCAGATTTTTATTTAAGACAACATCTCTCCCGACAGATGCACAGGAAACGTTTTTAATGAGTCCATCGGTAATGGTAAAGCAGGAATCATCGAGGTTTAACTGAAAGCCATTGCCCAGGGGATTGGGCCGGAGCAGGGAATGATTATGCCTTCCCACCTGGGCGCTAAATACATTGATCAGGGTATCGGAACATAGTACGATCAGGTCTTTGTCAGACATGAATGCTATGTTGTGATCGGTGCTTTCCTGTAAGACACCCACGACAGATACCAGCTTTATCTTTTTTAGAAGCGGATCGTTTTCCTGGTTATGTATTTTGCCGTTATAATAGTAACAAATATTGTTTTTAAAAGGGGCCATCCAAATTCTTCCCTTTGAATCGGCAAATAGTTTTATTATTTCAGTTTCCGGTAATCCGTCGGTAGTGGTGAAATTTTTGAAATGGGTGCCATCGAAACGGCTGATGCCGGCTTCGGTAGCAAACCAGATGAACCCATCCTTATCCTGACATAGGTCAAAAACGGTAGAACCGGCCAGGCCGTCTTTTACATCATAATGTATATAGTTATATTCCTGGGCATGGGAAGCACAAACAGTTAATAAACCGGTTAACAGTGGCAGAAATCCGATAAAACGTTTGAAGATCATAGATAGTTTGGCTTCTATGATGGCAAGAGTGCTCATAAGCGACTGGTTTTCCAATAATGGGGGTACAATTGCCCGTTATCGGAATTCCGTTTGAAGGTATAAAAAAAGGTTTTAGGCGGGTATTTTAAAATGCAAAGGTTTTATTAATAAGCGAGTGGGAGTAAACAATAACTGGCAGGGTTATTTAGTACAACGCCCTGCCAGTTACCTGCCAGATATCATTTATCTATATTCGTAGTCGTATGGTAGTAGTTCGGCGAGCTTTTTCCAGGCCCAGTATCCTGTGTTGATCACATCGTATTGCTCGTAAAAATAGCCGTTCTTTTCAATGACAAAACCATTGGCAATGTCGAGTACCGTTATCTGGAAACGGGTAGAAGGCGGTAATTTATATTCTTCCAGGAACTGTTTATCGGGTAACACGTTTCCATAGCTGATCCGGTAACGGCCTGTCCAGTTTATTTCTACCTCACCGCTATCGGAAAGGTAATCCTGCTCGTTATAGAAGTTTTTAATAAATGTACCTTTTACGCTTTGTGGGTCGTCGTTCAGTTTTTCAACAATAAAACCCTGTTTGGCTAAAGTGCTATCGTAAAATGACCGCATAAAATGCAGGCGGGAACCCAGGTAGGTGCGTGCCCGGTTCTTTTTCCATTGGGTTTTTACTTCTTCGGTACTATCCATTTCCTGAAAAAGAGGCGAACCGGTGTATTGGGTAATATTACTGGAATAATCATAGCTGAAAGAATCGAGTTGGTACCGTAGTTTATAACCTAATGCATAATTGAGTATGATCAGGTCTTCGCGGGTTGTAATTTTTAACCGGTTTCTTTTTTTAGAATAGAAGAACCGTAATACTTCGGGATTTTGAATGGTACATTGGCTTGAAAAGCCTGAATTGCCAATAAAGTTATCGGTAAAAAACTTTCCATATTTTGTTAAACCCTCCGGGTCTTCGGTGCTGGCTACTACGGCTACTTCAGTTAACGATTGGTCAACCTTCGCCAATTCTACCAATAGCGTGTCAACCGAAGGCAGGTTATTGCTGATGCGGAATACTTTTTTTTCATAGCCGGTATAGGTCACTACCATGTCGTAACCGCCATTGGGCAGGTGCATATAAAACAGTCCCTGGTTATTTGAAATAGTTCCCTGTGTAGTATTCTGGCAATATGCCGAAGCACCGAGCAGGGGTTGTTTCGACTCTGCATCAATTACTTTTCCGAGTACTTTAAATGATTTTTCCTGTGCCAGCAAGGTCGTGCAACAGGTTACGGATATCAACAGGATTATTATATTTTTCATGCGAATATTTATAATTTTTATTTGGACTGCATGGAATTGCTGATGTCATTATTATTTTTCCCCCCCGTCCAATTGCATGAATATGAATAAATTCAAATATGCAACCCTTTACTATTCATTAAAACGTTTTGACAGCTTTGAAAGTATTGGGTAGCCTTTTTTCAGCATGTGATTCCGGGTTAAATTCCTTTAACATATTAGCCGTGTCATGCATGTATAACAAGTTTTTTGCCAGTTATAGCGGTTGCAGATTGGCCAGGTATTGTTCACAATTTTTTTGAATGGCTTTTTCCAGGGGGGTAAATGAAAATCCCGGGAGGGCTTTTAAGAGTTTGTTGTTATCGAAGAAGGTAATGCTTTGGGCTACCCGGGCGCTTTCACGGGTAAGCAATGGTTTTTTTCCAGAGAACATCGATTTTAGTTTTTCCATGCGCCAGGCGATGCGGCCAAGGAACGGAGTGGCTTCTTTGTGGGGATGTTTTTTGCCAAATCCATCGGCTATTGTATTGAATAATTGTTGAAACGTCCAGTTATCGCCGTTAACTATAAACCGTTCGTTGCATTGGTCGCTTTCCATGAGCAATACAGCGGCTTTGGCAACATCCGTTACTGCTACAAAGCCATTTATGCCTTTGGTATACCAGGGAAATTCATTGTAAACGCTTTTAAAAATGGCGCAGCTCGACATGCTCCAGTCGCCATATCCCAATACCGTACTTGGATTAACAATAACGGTATTTAAGCCTTCTGCCGCACCACGCCATACTTCTACTTCAGCGTGGTATTTGCTGATGGCATAGGAGGTGTGCCATTTTCCTGCCTGCCATTTCTTTTCTTCGGTTATCGTTTCCCCGGTTATTGTTCGGCCAATGGCGGCTACTGAACTGATGTGAACGAAACGCTGAACGTTATTTTCAAGCGCCAGGTTCACCACATTAGCAGTGCCATCTATATTGATTTTGTAAAGGGCCTGTTTATCCTTGTCACCAAACGATACTTTGGCGGCGGCATGAATAACTGCATCCACTCCCTGCATAGCTTCGTTGAGCGAAACCACGTCCAGTACATCGCCTGATACCCATTCAACTTTGGCATTAATGTGTTCGGGAATAAAAAATGGGGGGGCCTTACTGTGCCGGATAGCCCGTACAGCATACCCTTTTTCCACCAATTCTTTTATGATGTAAGCGCCTATAAAGCCGGAACCGCCTGTAACGAGTATTTGGGTCAACAATTGCAAAAATTAACAGGGCACGAAGATAACCTTTCTCACACAAAACGGGTCATTATAAACACGTAATGCATGTTCTAAAATAATTTATGTGCCTGATGTAAATGTGGGTGCTATGGGGTTAAACTAATATTCATAATATCCTTTGCCCGTTTTACGGCCCAGCTGGCCGGTTGCTACTTTTTCTTTTTGAATGGGAGAGGGTTGTAACCGGTCTGGTTTACCGAGGGCTTCGTAAACCTGGCAACTTACGGCATAGTTAATATCGTTGCCGATAAGATCCATGAGGCGGAAAGGGCCCATTTTAAAACCTGATGCTTCCAACAGGGTGTCGATGGTTTGAAGATCGGCTACTCCCTGTTCTGCCAGTCTTAATGCTTCCAGGTAATACGGACGGGCAACATGATTTACAATAAAGCCCGGTGCGTCCTGGCATAGAACCGATGTTTTTCCCATTTGCCGGGCTGTTTGTACAATGGTTTCAATCGTTTGCGCATTACTGAATGGAGTAGCTACTACTTCTACCAGTTTCATAATGGTTGCCGGATTAAAAAAGTGCATGCCTGCCACCCGTTCGGGATGCACGACTTTTTTGGCAATTTCAGTAACCGACAAGGATGATGTATTGGTGGCAAAAACCACTTCGCTGTGATTCACTTCAGACAGTTGATTAAACAACCCGATCTTTACTTCCGGTTTTTCAACAATGGCTTCAATGACCAGGTCGGCCAGGCAGTCGTTGATGTCGCCAACAAATTGAATGCGTCCCAGAATGGCAGTACTTTCTTCGGCAGAAATCTTGTTTTTCTGTACCAGGGTTTGCAGGTTGCTTTCCATAGCTACCCTGGCTTTTTCGCGCATTTCCGTACTTACATCGTATAACAATACATAAAAGTCGTGCTGGGCTGCTGCCTGGGCAATACTACTGCCCATAGTACCCGCGCCGCATATACATATAGTTTGAACCATAATGGAGAATGGTCAATAATGAATGGTGAATAGTTAGGTTGCACTCGTAAACTGCCGCAGGAATCGCACATCGTTTTCGCTGAATAAACGAATATCATTGATGCCGTATTTGAGCAGGGCGGGCCGTTCAATACCCATTCCAAACGCAAAGCCGGTGTATTTTTCGGGATCGATATTACAGTTTTCAAGCACTTTCGGGTGAACCATACCGCAACCTAATATTTCGAGCCAGCCGGTACGTTTACACACGGCACAGCCTTCTCCGCCGCATAACTGGCAACTGATATCCATTTCGGCACTGGGTTCGGTGAATGGAAAATAAGAGGGGCGGAACCGCACTTTTACATCTTTGCCATACATTTCCTGCACAAAAAAGTACAGGGTTTGTTTCAGGTCGGCAAAGGAAACATTCTCATCAATATATAAACCTTCGATCTGGTGAAAAAAGCAATGGCTGCGGGCGCTGATGGTCTCATTACGATAAACGCGGCCCGGGCATATGATCCTTATCGGCAACTGGCCTTTTTCCATAGCCCGTATTTGGGTGTTGCTGGTATGGGTGCGCAGCAACCAATCGGGGTTTTGCTGAATATAAAAAGTATCCTGCATATCGCGGGCCGGATGATGCTCAGGCAGGTTCAATGCAGTAAAGTTGTGCCAGTCGTCTTCTATCTCAGGACCTTCGGCAACCGAAAAACCGAGGCGGTTGAAAATGCTGATCACATGATTCAGGAACAGGTTGATGGGGTGCCGGGTACCTAAAGGCAATGGATCGCCGGGCAGGGTTACATCAATAGCAGCCGCAGTGGTAGTGCTGTCACCGCCCAGTTGCTGTTTCCAGTTTTCGTATTTGGTTTCGGCCAGTAGTTTGAACTCATTTAAGATCAATCCAAATTCCTTCTTTTTATCGGCCGGAACGTTCCTCATTTCGGTAAACAGGTTCTTTACGATCCCTTTTGTACCGAGGAATTTAATACGGTAAGCCTCCAGTGAATCAGCCCCATTGGTTGGCTGGTTCTCTATTTCCTGCTTATAGGCTGCAATTTGTTGTAACAATTCATCCATACGGCAAAGATAAGAGATTAAGGTACAAGGTTCAAGTCGCAAGGCTCAAGCGCTTTCATTTGGACCCCGGGTACCGAACCGGGAACTCCTTATGCCCTGAATCTTGTGTCTTGTGCCTTATTCATTTATCTTGCAGCCATGTCAGATGCATTATATATCGGGGATTTTTTACAACCGGTTAACCGGTACATGATATCGGAAGATGAAGGCTATAAAGATGGGCAGATCGGCAAAAAGATCATGGTTTATGAAGATGAGGAAATACCCGATCTGAAGGCTGCCGATATTGTATTGCTGGGTTGCAATGAAGTAAGGGGGAGCGGTCAAATACAGTCCGGGGTGTCGGGCCCCGATGCCATTCGTCGCCAGTTTTATTCGCTATACCAATGGCATTCTGATATTAACCTGGTAGATATTGGTAATATCATCCCCGGTGCAGCTTTGAATGACACATACGCCGCTTTGAAAACGGTGCTGGCCGAATTAACGGATGCCGGAAAAACCGTTGTAATACTGGGTGGGTCGCACGATCTTACCCTGGCACAATACCATTCCTATACAAGTCGCAACAGGATCATTGAAGCCACTTGTGTCGATGCGCTTATAGACCTGAGCATAGAATCGCAAAACCGGTCGGAGAACTTTTTAATGGAAATTTTGACCGGCGAGCCCAATTTTATTAAACATTATAATCATATCGCTTTTCAGAGCTATTATGTACATCCGCATATGCTGGAAACGATGGATAAGTTGCGGTTTGATTGTTTCAGGGTGGGTCATGTGAAAGAGAATATTGAGGAAATGGAACCGGTGATACGCAACTCGCAAATGTTCAGTTTTGACATTGCTGCTATTGCCCATGCCTTTGCGCCTTCCAATCTGGTAACCCCCAACGGACTTACCGGTGAAGAGGCCTGTGTGTTGACCCGTTTTGCGGGCTTGAGTCCTTCTATGAATACAATCGGGATTTACGGGTATGTGCCCCAGCGCGACAAAGATGATCTCACAGCCAAACAGATCAGCCATATGTTATGGTACCTGATAGATGGCTATAACAAGGGCCAGCGCGAAGCCCGTTTGGAGGAGAAAGACTCGTTTAATGAATTCCATATGGCGTTTGCCGAAATAGAAACGGTTTTTTTACAGAGCAAAAAAACCGGTCGCTGGTGGATGCAGCTACCTGATAAAAAATACATAGCCTGTTCTTATAAAGATTATCTGCTGGCCAGCAGTAATGAAATTCCGGAAAGGTGGTTGAGGGCGCAGGAGAGAGACTAATTAGCTAATGTGATAATTTGCTAATGTGATAATGAAATACACAGGCGACACGTATAAAACGCGAACTGCTTTGTCAGA
The DNA here is from genome assembly GCA_966212235.1 of uncultured Niastella sp. Lineage (GTDB taxonomy): Bacteria > Bacteroidota > Bacteroidia > Chitinophagales > Chitinophagaceae > Niastella. The sequence goes on from CBIHPP010000007.1 coordinate 289,296, forward strand.
ATAAATAATTAATTTTCAGCATGCGCAACAGAAGCAGATTCCTTTTTTTTACTCGTTCCTTTTCATTGACCGGTTCTACACATAATAGTTTGCAGCTTCTTGCCTGCTGTTTTCTCATCTTCTCCTGTTCAACCCAACGCCAGATTGCTAAAGTTGCCAATACTGCTCTTTTACAGGATACCAGTTTGCAACACGCTCATGTAGGCATCAGCCTGTTTGATGCATCGGGTAATAAATACCTCTATGATCATAACGCCAAAAAGTATTTTGTACCGGCTTCCAATACAAAACTCTTTAGTTGTTACGCAGCCTTAAAATACCTGGGCGATAGCCTGCCCGGCATCCGGTATTGGGAAAATGATACGGCGGTGTACCTGGTTGCTACCGGCGATCCCAGCCTGTTGCACACTGATTTCAAAAAGAATCCGGTGATCGATTTCCTGCAAAAAACCAGCAAGCATGTTTATATAACGGATGGTAACTGGAAGGACGAACCTTTGGGCGCCGGCTGGTCGTGGAATGATTATAACGATAACTATATGGCCGAACGAAGTGCATTACCTGTGTATGGCAATATGGTTCATTGGGTGCAGGAGATGAGTGATAGTGGCGTTAGCAATGCTGCCCAGGAAGATCAAACACCTGCTATTTATTCCATTCCTGAAATAAACTGGAAAGTGCGCTTTAATCCCGGCATTACACGTAAGGCTTTTTTTGTACAGCGCAACCGCGATGAAAATTTCTTTTTGATCACCGAGGGAAAGGAAAAGAAAAAAGAGCAGGATGTGCCCTTTATTACGCATGGCATTCAATCGGCCATTGAATTACTGCCCGATACAATTGGAAAGCAGATCACATATTTGCCCGAGCCTAAAAAACGACCTGTAAAACTGACCACCATCTTTTCACAGCCTACCGACTCGTTGTTACGGCCTATGATGCATCGCAGCGATAATTTCTATGCCGAGCAATCACTGTTGATGGTTAGCCAGGAAAAACTGGGCGAAATGAGCGACAGGAAGATAATAGATACCCTGCTGAAAACCGATCTCAGCGATCTGCCGCAAAAACCCCGTTGGGTAGATGGCAGTGGATTGAGCCGGTATAATCTGTTTACACCCAATGATTTTGTAGTTCTTTTACAAAAAATGCAGCGGGAAATTGGCATGAAAAGGATTCAGGTGATTCTGCCAACGGGCGGCAGGGGTACTTTAAGCAATTTGTATAAACAGGATAGTAATTATATATTTGCCAAGACAGGTACCTTGTCGGGCGTTGTAGCGTTGAGCGGATATTTATATACAAAAAAGAACAAGCTGCTGATCTTTTCTGTGTTGATTAACAATCACACAGGCAGCGCAGGAGATATTCGCCGTAGCGTTGAAGCATTCCTGACCGGTATCCGGAACCGGTATTAACAAAATTTTTAAATTTTCTCTTTTACTCCCCAACCGTAGAGCTATCATACCCCGTATTATTATCAGCAACTGGCAATTAGCCGTTAAACTAAGGAGAAAATAAGCATTCAAAGAACAAGTCAGTTTAACAGGTTTCCTGTTTGAACGAGAATTAGAAACAATAATTCGTTGTTGTACCTGTTTATGTACTATAAGGGAATGGAAGAACTACCACCCATGAGATATTTCAGGTATATAAGACGGGGTAAAGAACACCAAATAACAGGCTTGATTGTCCACCAATGCTACGGATATTGAACTCATAAACGGTTGTATTAATAACAACCGTAAGGCCCAGGAACACTTGTATAAGAAGTTTTATGGGCCAATGGCATCTATATGCCTGAGATACACCCGCAACCATGAAGATGCGATAGAAGTATTACATAATGGCTTTTTGAAAGTATTCAAAAACATTCATACATATGATACGGGCAGGGCGTCTTTGTATACCTGGGTAAGAACCATAATCATTAACTCAGCCATTGATTTTGTGAGACAGCGTAGTAAATTTCATACGCATATTGAATTGGAAAAAGTAGACGAGCCATCCATTGATGCAGATGCCATACAACGAATGTCTTCCCATGAAGTTTTATTACTCGTACAAAAGTTATCACCGGCTACCCAAACGGTGTTTAACCTGTATGTAGTTGAAGGATACAATCACCGAGAAATTGCTAACCTATTAGGCATTAGTGAGGGTACCAGTAAATGGCACCTGAGCGAAGCCCGGAAACAATTGCAAAAACTATTAAAAACATTGCAAGTGTAAATGTGATGAACTCTAAACATCCATACGAAAAACACTTAGCGGAGAAACTGGTACAGCTTCCGCCACCTGATGACCCTGACCAAAACTGGCAGCAGATGAAGGTGTTGCTCGACAAAAATATGCCACGAGGTGGGGGCGGATCTGGCGGTTCATACCGCTGGTGGATTGCCGGCACTATTATAGTAGCCGTGGTGGTAGGGACATGGTTTGGCGGCAAAACATTCCTTTCCAAAGAGCAACGTAATGAAAATGTTGCCGGCACCATAAAATCCGTTAACAACAAAAATGCACCTTCCGTTGCGTCGACAGATAAAAATGCCGGGCAACAGAAAGGGGCTTCTTCTGCTAACCCCACAACGGGCGGAACTACTGAGGCGAACAACAATTTGCCGGGTGCGGCGTATGCTTCCACTACCAGTACTCCCAACAGTAGCACTGCTTCCACATCGGATCAGCAGCAACAAGCTGCCGGAAATAAAACAGATGTTAACAACAGTACCGCTACGGAAAATAATGTAGCCGTTACCAATAATTCTGGTAAAGGCAATGCTTTAACTATTGAAGAAGCTGAAAAAGCGCGAAGTAGTGATAATAATGAAAATACCTCCCGGTTGTTAACACCCAATGATAACAACAAGGGAGCGAACGAAACCCCAACAAACCGAAACAATAAAACCACCGTTGATAGAAATAAAATCTACACTCCTGTTACAAAGAATGATCGTAAGAGAACCGGTAATGATGGCACAACCAATGATCGTCGGATTGTAAATAACCACCGCACTTTAAAGAACAATACCGGTGATCAGTTGTCTGACGATGCCGATGGTGTTGCATCGAATGCTGCCAGCGACAGGCTTAAAAATAAAAATAGCAAAGGAAAGAAGCCGGTAAAAAAAGCTGGTGCTGATGTAAACAAACCTGCAAAAGAAGAGCGGGAAGAAAGCGGGTACACTTATAAGCCAACGATTTCTTTGCCTTCACAACCTACTACAGGATCAGGTTTAAAGGAATCGCCGGTTGATATCAATATTAATTATACCGGTTCGTTGGTTATATCTCCTTCGGGTGTAGTGCAAAGAGAGTTTACATACTATACCCAGGCCGAACTGTTCCCCGATATGGTTGCCCATACCAAAACATCGGGCCGTAAAAAATCGTCCCATGCAACAAGATCACAGGAAGATAAAACATTTGCCATAGGATTATCATTACCACTGGCGTTTCCTGTAGGCGATCAACTTGCTTTAGGTTATAATAGCCAGGGCGGAGCGAATACCATTTCCGACTATATTCCATCACCGCATTTCCAATATCACTTCAATAATAAAACCTATATGCAGGCGGGGGTGCAGTTTTCGTCGCCCCAGTTTATCAGGCCAATCCTGTTGTATCAAAGCCAGCAAATGGGTCCGCCGGGGCCAACTGTCAGGGAGTATGTTACGTCTGTAACTGCCCGTAAATTGTATTATTTTAACCTGCCGATTACCATTTATCATAGCCCACTCAGGAATTTTTATATGGGTACCGGTTTACAGTATTCCAGGTTATTGAGTGGTATAGCGTATACTGAGGAAGTTGAACGTCGTTATAATACAATGGGACCTGCGCAGGAAACTGTGCTAAAAAGTAATGTTACCAGGTTTAAGAACGACATGCTTTCGCGCCGGTTGAACAGTGACGAGGTGCGTTTGTTGCTCGACATGAGTTATTACTGGAGCCGGTTTACGGTTGGTTTACAGTATAACCAGGCATTCAATAATTATGTCAGCTTACAGGTAACACCTTCTTCGGCCTATACATTTGATAAAAATAAAAGCCTTCAGTTTTATCTGCGGTATAATATCTGGGAAGATAAAAAAAGGAAAAAGTCAAAAGGAGAACCTATGTTAACGCTTAAATAGTTGCTCCAGGTAATCTTTTTTAAATTCAATAAAGGTTGGATTGCCGCTGGCGGTAACATTTGGCTGCGCGCATTTAAAAAGATCAGTTGTAAGCATACGCATTTCTTCCAAAGTAAGTGATGTGCCGGGCTTAATAGCCTGTTGCCAGGCCAGTGAGCGTATCAGTTTTTCACGGCGTGAGAATTTGAGGTCGCTGCTGAAATGTTTGAATTGTTCCAGCAAACTTTCAATGGCCAGTTTTTCATTGCCTGCCGAAACATCGGCCGGAGTACCCTGTATTACAAAAGCATTGGCGCCAAATGGTTCAATCAGGTATCCCAGCTGATTCAGGTCATTTGTCAACTCCTGTAACAATACCGCATCAGAAGCCGATAGTTGCAGGGTAACAGGAAATAAACTGCGCTGAGCCGCAATGTTTTTACCATTTGTAGCTGCCGCAAAACGTTCGTATAAAATACGTTCATGCGCCAGTTGTTGATGAATGAGCATAAACCCCCTGGCGGTAGGCGCTACGATATATGAATGGTGCAGCTGAAAAAGGAGGGCATTGTCATCTACCAGCTGTTTGGTAAATGGGTTCAATGACTGTATGGGAATGGCAGTGCCTGCACCGGCATCCTGTTTCTTTAATTGATCCAGTAAAGACTCAAACTTTTCCTCTTTTTGATCATTACCGGTTGCCGGCTGCCCGCTGATCCTGTTCGATACCGGCGTGTACTGCCCGGAGTTACCGGATTCAAAAAAATCTTTCCAATGCTTCAGATCGCTTTTATCAGTGGGTTGAATAAAGTGGGCCTGGTTCTTCTGGGAAAAGTTTTGATATAGTGATGAGGACAGGGCGGCGTCCTGTTTTTCTTCAGTAAAAGGTTTATTGATTGCATCCAGTTTTTGAATACCCGGGTCAAGGTCAAACTCAAGGGTAGGCGTAATGCTGAACTGGGCCAGGGCATGCTTAACGGCCGCCTGCACAAAAGCATATACGATCTTTTCGTCTTCAAACTTAATTTCCTGCTTGGTAGGGTGTACGTTGATATCCAACTGTGCGGGGTCCAGATCAATAAACAGGGCATACAGCGGGAAACTATCGGCCGGTATCATATCCTTAAATGCACTCATTACGGCATGGTTAAGGTAAGCGCTTCGAATGAACCGGTTATTTACAAAGAAGTATTGATCGCCACGCGTTTTTTTAGCGGTATCAGGTTTGCCTACAAAACCATAAATGTTCAGGTAATCGGTCGTTTCCTGTACAGTTACCAGCCGGGCATTGTAATGCTGGCCCATTACCTGCACAATACGTTGTTTAAGACTGCCTTTTTCGAGGTGGAATATTTCCTGTCCGCCACCGGTAAGGGAGAAAAAAATACCGGGAAAGGACAAGGCTACCCGCATGAATTCATCCACTATATGCCGCATTTCAGCAGCATTGCTTTTTAGGAAGTTACGGCGGGCTGGCACATTAAAGAACAAATTCTTCATGGCAATGCTGGTTCCAACGGTTGCGGCTATCGGTTCCTGCTTTTTTACCACACTGTTCTCTACTTCTATATAGGTCCCTGTTTCGTCTTCAGCACGTTTGCTTTTCAATTCTACCTGCGCTACGGCGGCAATGGAAGCCAGGGCTTCGCCCCTGAAACCCATGGTGCGAATATGAAAGAGGTCGTCGATATTGCGGATCTTGGAGGTAGCATGGCGTTCAAAACACATACGGGCATCGGTTTCGCTCATGCCTTTACCGTTATCAATTACCTGTACCAGCTGTTTACCGGCATCCTGGATAATTAATTTTATTTCGGTAGCGCCGGCATCAACAGCATTTTCCAGCAACTCCTTTACGGCGCTGGCTGGTCGCTGAATCACTTCGCCGGCAGCGATTTGATTAGCAATGTTATCGGGTAATAATTGAATGATATCCGCCAAAGGCTACTCCTGATTTTGAATGGGCAAATGTAATACTATTTGATTGCATATAACAGCGCTCAAAAGCCGGCAATAAAACAGGGGCTTGTTGCTACTGGCCTTTGAAGGCAATGCAGAAAAAACATTCATATTATGTGTTATACATTCAATGGTTTAGAAGGCTTCATCCGCATAAAAACGCACTCAATATTAGAAGAATTTTAATGGTCCAACCGCCTTATTAACAGTAAATTTGATATTCTTTTCTGCCTTACTAAAATCACTTCTTTTTCATGAGGAATATGTTAAGAACAATTGGTTTTATTCTATTGATCAGTTTTGTTGGTAACCAGGTTTTAGCACAGCGTTCGGGTAATGCGGCTGCCGATCATTGGGTTGACAGCGTTTTTAAAACTTTATCGAAAAAGCAAAAAATTGCCCAACTGATGGTGGTACGGGTGTCGTCTATTGGCGCCGACCGTAAGATCATATTTTTTGATAAGGAAGTGGAGGAAGCCATTCGTAAATACAATATCGGTGGACTTTGTCTTTTCCAGGGCGGGCCGGTAAAGCAAGCAACGATACTTAATCGTCTGCAGGCCATTGCCAAAACCCCGCTGCTGGTGACCATTGATGCCGAAAATGGGGTAGGCATGCGCATGGATAGCGTTTTGCCACTGCCCAGGCAAATGATGATGGGTGCTGTACAGGACCGCTCTTTGATTTACGAATATGGACGGGTAGTGGGCGAGCAATGTAAACGGATAGGCATCCAGGTGAACTATGCGCCGGTGGTTGATATCAATAACAATCCCAATAACCCGGTTATCAACGACCGGTCGTTTGGGGAAGATAAATACAAAGTGGCTGAATATGGTATTGCTTACATGAAGGGCATGCAGGATGTAGGTGTAATGGGTTGCGCCAAACATTTTCCCGGCCATGGCGATGTTGATGTAGACTCGCACCTCGATCTGCCGGTTATTAATAAATCAAGGCAACAGCTCGACTCCCTGGAATTATATCCTTTCAACCAGATATTCAGGGCCGGTGTGGGTAGTGTAATGGTGGCGCATTTATCTGTTCCTGTTATTGACAATACCGAGCATAAACCTACTTCTATTTCCTATAACAATGTTACCCAACTGCTGCGTAAAGAACTCAATTATAACGGTCTTACTTTTACCGATGCGCTTGAAATGAAAGGCGTGGCAAAATATTACCCCGATGGAGAAGCTTCCCGCGAGGCGTTAATAGCTGGTAACGACATGCTTTGTTTACCTGGCGATATCCCCGGCAGCATAAAGAAAATACGCAAAGCCATCCGCAAACGAAAACTCAGCTGGAATGATATTAATGAGCACGTAAGAAAGGTGTTATACGCCAAGTATCAATATGGGTTGGCCAACTGGCAACCGGTTGATACGGCCAACCTGCTGGCCGATCTTAACAGCAAAGTGGCGTCTACACGCCGTGCGATTGCCAAAAACGCGCTTACCCTGTTACGAAATGATGAGCCTGCCATTTTCCCGCTGTTCAAGGGATTGAACATTGCTTATGTTGGTGTTGGCTTAACGGGGGATAACGCTTTTGCAGAACATGTACGGAAGGACTACAATGCAGGGGTGTTTTATTTTGATTTTAAAAAAGACAGCACCGAGGTTGCACCCATGCTGGAAAAGTTGAAGAGTGCCTATGATATTGTGATCATTGGGGTGCACAAATTGGCCCGTTATCCGGCCAATAACTTTGGTATCAGTAAAGCGGCGCTGCAATTGATAAACGGAATACAGGCACAGCAAAAAACGATCACGTTTGTATTTGGCAATCCCTATGCCATCAAAAATTTATGCAATTCACCGGTGCTGGTGGTGGCTTACGAAGATGATGATATTACCCAGGTTACAGCCGGCGATCTGCTGCACGGGCGTTTTCTGGCAAGTGGTAAATTACCGGTAACGGTTTGCCCTTCGTTTAAATATGGCGATGGCATTATTGCCAGAAAGTTATTGCCAGCGGTTCCTGCCAGTCAACTGGGTTTTAATGCTGCTAAACTGACTACTTCCATTGATTCCATCGTAAATGATGCAATTAAACAAAAGGCCATACCCGGTGCTGTGGTGATGGTGGTAAAAGACGGGAAGATAGCTTATGAAAAAGCCTTTGGTTATCTTACATATGACAGTACAGAACCGGTTTATCCTGAAACCATCTATGACCTGGCTTCTGTTACCAAGATCATGGCCACCACTTTATCGGTTATGAAGTTATACGATGAGGGCAAACTTGATCTGCAGAAAACGCTGGGTGATTATATACCTACTGTACGCGGCAGTAATAAAGCGCCGTTGAAATTGTGGGATATTTTATTACACCAGGCAGGGCTGAAAGCTTTTATTCCTTTTTACCGGGAAACGCTCGATGCGGCCAACGGCAACCTACCGCTTTCTACCTTATACCGCACTTCGCCCGATTCAATATATAATGTTCCTGTAGCCGCGAACTTATATATAAAGAAAGATTGGGAAGATACTATGATGAACCGCATCCTGAAAAGCGAATTGGCGCCGAATGGAAAATATATCTACAGCGATAATGATTATATTTTCCTGGGTAAGATCGTGGAATCGATCACACACATGACGCTTGACCAATATGTAAAGAAAACCTTTTACGATAAGCTGAACCTGGCTGCTACCGGCTTTAACCCTGCCCAGCGTTTTCCGCTCGATTATATTGCGCCCACGGAGCGCGAAAAAGAATTCCGCGCTCAGCTAATTCATGGTTATGTACATGACCCCGGCGCTGCTATGTTTGGCGGTGTAGCCGGCCATGCCGGTTTGTTCAGCAATGCCTACGAAGTGGGTGTGTTGGCGCAGATGCTGCTGAATGGCGGGGTGTTGAATGGACAGAATTTTTTTAGCCGTAAAACCGTTGATTATTTTAATCAGTATCATAGTGACATCAGCCGTCGTGGGCTGGGTTTTGATAAACCTGAAAAAGACAATGCCACCCGCGCAGAACCGTATCCCTGCGTTTCTGCTTCGCCGTTAACATTTGGCCACACGGGTTTTACCGGCACCTGTTTCTGGGTTGATCCCAAGTACAATCTGATATTTGTTTTTCTGTCGAACCGGGTTAACAGTCCGGATGTAAATAAATTCCTGCGGATGAGCGTGCGGCCGAAAGTGCATGAAGCCATTTATCAGGCGATGAAACTATATTAATGTAAGCATCGAATTATAAATGAGAAGGCCGTCCCGATTGAACAGGGATGGCCTTCCTGTTTAAGGCCGTATCTTTAATGTCTATTATACCAAGTTATGGAACCAAAAAAGCTACCTGAAGTATGGCTACGTGGGCCATTTCCCGGAATACCGGCTTTAACACAACCGATAGCTCATACATTAATGCAGGCGAAAGAAGAGATCCATGAATTAATGAAGGATTTCCCGGATGCCTTGTTGTGGCAACGCCCGGCAGGGGTGGCATCGCCAGGGTTTCATTTGAAACATATAACGGGCGTGCTCGACCGGCTATTTACTTATGCTGCGGGCCAGCCACTTACTTTGGAACAACTGGATTACCTAAAAGCTGAAGCTACAGGGGTAGAAAATATCACTGTAACCTCGCTGCTTACAAACCTGGATGATCAGATCACATCTTCGATCGATGAATTAATGCTAATCGATGAAACTACGCTAACAGAACCAAGAGGCGTTGGCCGCCATCAACTTCCTTCCACTGTACTTGGGTTATTATTTCATGCAGCTGAGCACACAATGCGTCATACAGGGCAATTGATGGTAACTGTGAAAATATTGAATAATGAATAAATAAAAAGGTGGGTCGCCCTTTAAGGGGCGGCTCACCTTCTGCCTCATAACATTTTAAGGTGAGCCCCTCTTAAGAGAGGGACCCACCTTACTGGACTTAATGCTTTATTTCACCCCCGGATACTTACTGGCAACGACCAGTTCATATTCTTCCCGCCTTTTTAATATTTTGATCAGTTCGTGCAGTTCACAGCTGTCATCGCTGTCGTCATATACCTGATCGTGGGCAAGCAGTACCAGGTGCTCAGGCGTTTTTGTTTTGTTATATGCAAACAGGCTGTCGATCTCCTGCATCAGGAATTCCGATCTGTTTTTAAGCGTGAAATTTTTGTGATCGTAATGCCATTCCAGATCCCAACCCATTATGGTAAAACCTGCCTGTTGTAAAGAATCGGCGGCAGCGGCACTTTTTTTCAGATCGGTAAAGGTGAGCGTATCAACCCGCCAGATATTTCGGCCCGGCGTTCGTACAATTGGATTATCAAGCTGCAGACTGTCGTGACAACGTTTGAAATCATTGACAACGGAATCTGGTTTTTGATAAAACCGTTCATAGTGATTGTGCGCATGCGTGTAGCTGTGATTACACAGTTCAATAGAATCGGCGATCTGCAGGCTGTCCCAGGTGGCGTGTTGTGAAGTGCTGGCAAATACATGTTCGCCTACAATAAAAAAAGTAACCGGAACCTGTTCCTGTTGTACAATGCGTAAAACTTTTCGGGTGCCTCTGTTGGGGCCATCATCGAAGGTGAGATAGATCTTCTTCTTTTGCTTTTTTGGCGGTGATGCCCTGACCGTTTCTTTGGGCTGGTCGTTGGGCACTTTGTTGTAATTGGAATTGATTTTACCCTCGTGGGCGGTTTTGGTGGTTGTTACGAATACCAGTAAGAGCATAAGGGGCCTGAAAAAGAAGGCGGCGGTATTAGAATCGCCTTCTTCAGCATTTGTTTCCATAAATTGTTTTGGGGATTTTGTAGTATGAATTTATAATGAGTGCGGCGTATTGTGTAATGGGTTTTGGTTAAAGAATGTATAAATCGGAAAGTCAGCTGCAGGAATATTAAATAAATAAAATGTGTCAAAAAGGTTATAAGTCGGAGGGTAAATGAACGAAAATGGTAAAATTATAATCCTGTCAAACCGGCTTATGTCACGGAAATGCCAGAAAATCAAATTATAAGCATACTTCTCCCTAAAAGTAAACACGCCTAAAACCGGGTGGGTCCTTGTTAAGCGGGCATTCGGCATATGTTATATGAAACCGGGGGTATAAACCAAAAGCAATAAAATCAACAATCTGTCTTAACTTATACTAATTTTGCAAATTAACTAGAACAACAGTCAAATGATTCGTAAAGAAGAGGTCCTGCAGGACGTAGTGATCAAATTTGCCGGCGATTCCGGCGACGGTATGCAGTTAACCGGTACCCAGTTTACTAACAATACTGCGATGCTTGGCATTGACCTTGCCACTTTCCCTGACTTTCCAGCCGAAATACGAGCGCCACAGGGAACCTTACCAGGTGTGAGCGGTTATCAATTGCGGTTTTCAAGCGACCGGGTTTTTACCCCGGGCGATGAATGCGATGTACTGGTAGCTATGAACGCGGCGGCTTTGAAGTCGAACCTGAAAGGTTTAAAGAAAGGCGGAAGGATTATAGCCAATACCGATGGTTTTGATGCAAAGAACCTGCGGTTGGCCAATTATCCCGATGGTGTCAATCCGCTTGATGATGGCAGCCTTGGTAATTATGAGGTCATAAAAATAGATGTGACCAAGATGACGCGGGAGGCGCTGAAGGAAATTACCATGGGCACTAAGGAAAAGGATCGTGCCAAGAACATGTTTGTATTGGGCTTTCTATACTGGATGTATAACCGTGATATGGAAAACACCATCCAGTTCCTGAAAGACAAATTTGGCAAGAAAGCCGAAATACTGGACAGCAATGTAAAGGCATTGCAGGCTGGTTATAATTTTGGTGATACTACTGAAACGTTTACTACCCGCTATAAAGTAGATAAAGCCCGAATGGAACCTGGTGAGTACCGTTCCATTATGGGGAACCAGGCTGTAGCCTATGGCTTAATTGCCGCTTCACAAAAAAGCGGATTGTCTATATTCCTGGGTTCGTATCCCATTACGCCCGCTTCAGATATTTTGCATGAACTAAGCAGGTACAAGAATTTCGGCATAAAAACATTTCAGGCGGAAGATGAGATCGCCGGTATTACTGCTGCCATAGGCGCTGCTTACGGCGGTGCGTTGGGCGTTACAACTACTTCTGGCCCCGGTATGGCATTAAAGGCAGAAGCGATGGGACTGGCAGTGATGCTTGAAATTCCATTGCTTATCTGCGATATTCAACGGGGCGGCCCCTCTACCGGGTTGCCAACTAAAACAGAGCAAAGTGATTTATTGCAGGCCTATTATGGCCGTAATGGCGAATGTCCCATGCCGATCGTTTCAGCCAGCACACCAAGCGATTGTTTTGGTGCGGTGTATGAAGCCGTTCGAATTGCCGTACAACATATGACGCCTGTGATTTTCCTGAGCGATGGATATATTGCCAACGGCGCTGAGCCATGGCGTTTTCCTCAAAGCGATGACCTGCCACCAATAATGGTTAAATTCAAAACGGAACTGGGGCATGGAGAAGATAAATTCCAGCCCTACCTGCGTGATGAGAAACTGGTTCGGCCCTGGGCTATTCCGGGTGTACCGGGGTTAGAGCACCGCATTGGTGGGTTGGAAAAACAAAATAATACCGGTAACGTAAGCTACGAGCCCGAGAACCATCAATTGATGGTTAAGATCAGGCAGGAGAAAGTAGATAAAATAGCTGATTATATTCCGGAACAAACTTTAGACAGCGGCCCTGAAACAGGTAAGGTACTGGTGCTGGGCTGGGGAAGTACATATGGCGCCATTAAAAGCGCGGTGGCTGAGTTGCAAGAGCAAGGTTATGCGGTGAGCCATGCGCATTTACGGTATGTGCGTCCATTCCCTAAAAATCTGGGCGCTATACTCAAAAATTTTGAACAGGTATTAATACCCGAGATCAATAACGGACAACTGATAAAAATAATCCGTGACCAGTATTTTGTAGATGCGAAAGGCTATAATAAGATCATGGGTATACCCATTACAAAGACAGAGCTGATCATGAAGCTGCAGGAGATGCTGGGCCGGGTGAATTAAGAATTGGTATTCTTTAAAAATAGTATCCCCCGATGATTCCATCGGGGGATTTTTATATATAAACAAAACAAGATTGGCACCGCTCGTATTGCGGAAGAATAGGTGGCTAGTCCTTTTTAGTCTTTGTTTCTCCGTCTTCTGTTTTAGTCTTCATCTCATCTGTTTTTATCTTTGATTCGTCTGCATCTGCTTTCATCTTCTCATCTCCGTCCTTGATCTTTATTTCGCCATCTTCCATTTTAAGCTTCTTATCCCCGTCTTTAATTTTGATCTCATCTCCATGGATCTTAATTTTTTTGTCGTCCAGTTTGTAAGTGCCATCTTCTGTTTTGACTATGTAATTGTTCACCACATACCTGCCCTGACCGTAAATGGTATCGCCGGTAGCAACATTTACATACAGGTCAACGGGTTCGTTGGTGCTTTCAGAATAGGTTCTTTTTTTCTTTGAGTTGTAATAAAGATCTACAGGCTGCCCGGTTTTTAAATCAACATATTTAGTGTTGGCTGTTTGTGTGTTCTCAGCCGCTGGCTGTTCAGTTGCCATGGAATCAGCTGCAATATCTTTTTGATTGTTTGCTTCCTGGCAGGATGCTATGATCATCACACTGCCCGTAATAACCAATAATTGTTTGATTGTACTCATAAAGGATTTATAGCAGTGTAAGCAATTATTATGCGATACGAGGAATGTTACAATTAATGGAATGTTGGGGAAAAACGGCTACAGCTTGAAGTGGATCGTTAAAATTTCAATGCAAATAATTCCATTGCGGATTCTTTTCCTTTCAGATCTACCAGGCCAAGTTCCATAACCTGCCAGTTCTTTAAATTGGTTTGTGCGGCGAAATCTTTTGAAATGATCACCTTTTGATCAAATTCACTGGTAGCCGAACGCAGCCGGGCGGCTGTATTCATGGTATCACCACTCATGGCCAGGTCTTTTTTAATAACACCTATTTCGCCGATGGTGATTTCACCGGTATGAATACCTGCTCTGAATTCGGGTACAAGGCCATATTGTTTTTTAAAATAGTTTTTATTCCGTTGTAATATTCTTTTACAATCCAATAATGCCTGCAAACATTTCCTGTTGGCATTCTTTTTTTTCACAATCCAGGAAACTACTACTTCGTCACCTACATACTGGTAAATCTGGCCATCATTTTCGAGTAAAGCTATGGATATGAAGTAGATGAAATCCCGAATGAAACGGAAATATGTTTTGTGGCCCAGTTGCTCTGCTATGGCGGTTGAATCAACCAGGTCAATGAACATCACGGTTCTTTTTTCAATTTTCGGAGTTAAATATTTTCCGGCAAGTATATCGAAAAAAACACCCGGTGAATATTTTTCATTTACCTCAATTAACAGGATCGTAATTAAAAAGGTGATGAGCCAGCGAAACATCTGGCTAACAAACAACGAGGTCTGAAAGATCTTATAATACGAATGCCCCAGCTCGGTAGTAAGAGGCTCTTTTTCAATAAGCCAGATGTATGTAAAGTGTAAAATATAATTTAATAAAAAAGCAGCTGTTACGAGGATGATGATTTTTATGAGCAGGCCTAACCACAAGGGCAGGTTCCTGACCAGATTTTTTAACTGGTAAATCAGCAGATAAGCCATGGCCAGGCAGATAAAAAATATAAGCACCAGGCGAAGTATCAAAACGGTTGTTGAATGCATATCGAACGGAGCTGTTGCCTGATCAACACGGTCGCGGTAAAATTTAAACAGGAAAACAGCTGTGTCAATAATTGTCCATAACGATGCTATTACCAATACCAGCTTAGTGCGGTATTTGTTGATCGCTCCTGATCTGATTCTTTTGTTATTATCCATATCTTTTTTAGCTGTATGGAGAAACCGATGACGAATTAATAACAGGTTGTTGCGGTTGATGCACCATAATGGCAATCATAAATGCAAGCACAGAAATCAATATACCGATCATAAATACGGTATAAGCCAGCCTGATGAGTTTATATTTTCGGGCCAGTACTACACCCAGCTGATGTATATCCATAATTAAGGAGCTGTATAAGTAGTCAGGATCGCGCATCATTGTATTCATGGCCCACTTGTACTCGTTTACTTTGGTGCTATAAAAATTTCCAAAAAATAATAGATTCGTGTTTTTATTAAGAATGTCTTCCCTGCTGAAATTACCCTGTGAAATTTTGGGCCGGGTAGCCAGGATAGCAATAATGATGGTGGCCAGTGATGAAGCCAGGAATATAAAGGTAGGAATGGTTAAATGGGTGTCTACTTCAATGCGGCGGATCAATACAGAAAGAATGACCGATATGATGATGGCGTTAACGCTGATCAAGATACTTGCTTTTCCATCGGCCATATTACTTAATTCCACATGGTTTTCCGATGTTAACCGTAACATGGTTTGTATACCTCTTGCAAGCAGAGAGTTCTTTCGTTTATTTGTTTCATCTTTTTCATCGCTGGGTACAAGCAGGGTTTCGCTGACGTTCATGCCTTCCTGCTTGTTTAATTTTTTATTCAACCTGCGGATGTTTTTTTCTTTTCCCCGCTGTAACAAGTCGATACAATAAGTGGTAAAGAACTGGTGTTTTTCCAACAATTCGAGGCTGTTTCTTTCCCAATCCATTACCATGGTATTCATATTGCGCAGGATCAGTTCTTTCTTTATGGCCTTATTGGTTTGCTTGAACTCGTCAAGCCCGAAATGATACGTATCTGCGTCGCAAATGATCATTTCCTGAATTGATTGCGGCGATGGGGGAAACCTGGTGATGCGAATTAACGAAGCGATTTTATCAATTAGTTCATCATCGTTTGTTCTGGTTTTAAAGAATTCTTCCATCAATGCGACACTTTTTTCTTCATGACCGGAGGGGTCTGTAATCAGGTGGCCTGTATCGTGAAACCAGGCAGCTATCGACAGTTCAAGCAGATCCTTATCGGATATTTCATAGTGCGATGCAATTTCATGTACGTGTTCTACCACGTTTTGAGTATGCTCCAGATTATGAAAAATCAGGTTTACATTGTTATAATTTTTAAACAGACCTTTTACATAGCTTTCTGTGTCTATTAGTAACGCATTGTAGGTTGACATACCAACAGTATTAAAATGTTAAATTCAGTTTGGTACCCAGTGTAAAATTCACCAGGCGTTCTTCGTTGGATAAGGCAACGGTGGCAGATACCAATACCATGTTATATGGTACATAATAAAAGCCGCCGCCGTAGGCATAATGCCATTTCCGGCTATTTTCACCTTTTAACCATACCCGGCCTATATCGTTAAAAGCTACCAACCCTACCTGTCCCGGTAATACATATGACTTGCTATCGAACAGTTTGACCCTGAATTCAAGACTGGCATATGCCAGGGAGTTTCCTGAAAAGCGATTCTTTCTAAATCCGCGTAAATAATTATTAGCTCCTAATGTCATAGCTTGAAAATATTCCAGGCTGTCACTAAAAATATGTCCGCCGCCTACTCTTAAAACGGTTACCCATCTTGCCGGAAAACTCATGCTGGCATAAACGGCCATGTCTGATTCCAGTTTTGTCAACGGTGAACTGTTTTTGGAGAGCGGTTGCAATTGAGTAAAGGTGGTGATCCAGTTTATACCGCGGGTAGGGAACAAGTCATTGTTGAGGTTGTTGATCAGAAATCCTGCCTTGCCGCCTGCATATGATTTTACGGAATATACATCGTTGGAATCAAGACCTACCAACGAGGGTTTGCCCAGAATGTAATCTTTGTTGTTGTCCTGTTTATTCCAGTACCGGTAATAAGAGGGACCGGCAAACACGCTGAATACAGAAGCTACTTTATACCTGAATAAAAAATCGCCCGCTATGTTTTTGTAGCGTGCCCGGTAATATTTTATGGTTGAATCGTTGTTGACCTTTGTAGTATTTCCAAAACCAAAAAAGTTATTCAACGCCGGGTTCATCAATTCTGCATTGATCACCAAATCTGTTTTAGGCAGCACATCTACAAACAATGCCCGGTACTTTACCTGCATAGCTTTTTGGCTGGTTGCGAACAGTACGGAAAGCCTTTGTTCTGACGAGAAGGGCGATTTGCGCCAGGCATGTTTGCGATACCATAGGCCAAAACCGAACATAAAGCCATCATCGGCATTATAGCCGAGATTTATACGGGGGAAATGGAAAATGTCATACTTAAATTGATCATTTAAATCATAATTATTAACGTCTGTTTGGGTACTGAAACGGTTCCTTGTATACTTCCCTTTATCTACAAAATTCTTTTCTGTGCTGAGGTCGTATAAATAATTTTTGATATTACCGTTTATATGGAAGGTATCATCGCCTTTGCCGCCTATAACTCGTAAAAATGTTTTGTTTGGCGCATTGGCAGTTATATTAAACCTGTCGTTTCCGCGCAACCCGTATAACCGTATTTCTTTTGTTTTATTGGGATCGAACAACCGGTCGTACATAACAAATCCCGAATCCTTGCCTTCAAGCGCCAACACCTGCACACGCACGTTTTTTCCTTCATTGTATACTTTAAACAGTTCTGTTTTGTTGCTTCCCAGTACGGTTACCTGTTTGGCCAGGAAATCGTAATACATCAATGATTTTTTTTCCAGGTCGTTGCGGCGGCTGATGAGTTTAGCAATGGTTTGTTTGCCATCGATAGCGTATATCTCCGGCGGCATTTGCTTCACTGCTTTTTGAATGGCAGTATCTGTCATTTGCCTTCTGAAAACAGTGGTAACCGAATCCCATTCTTTTCTATCTATGTCATTTAAGAACACGCGATCAAAATCTTTTGATACTGCTGTCAGGTGGTTTACGTCAGCGATTTTATATCTCAGTCCTTTTAAAAAGGGCATACGTTTGCGGGATAAATAAGCGAGTAATAAACCGTTTGAATGAAAGAAAGCCTGATCGCGGTCTTTTGGAATAGGATAGTACAATTTACCCCGGCCGGTATCCCGAACGCCCCATTTCCATTGGTCCATGTGGCGGTCCCAATCAGCGATCAGGATATCGAGCAGGCGGGCTTTCAGTACTTCTTTTTGTAAAACGCGTTTATCATTGTCTTCTATCAGTTCATTGTAAACCTTTATGGAACCTTTGGTATCGGTGCCATCCCAACTGGCATCCTTTGCTTCCAGCATACAAACCTTATTGGCAAACATGGGCCGGTACACGCCAAAGGCCAGGTCGTCGGGCACCAGGTAAAACTGTGGTGTTGGGTGAGCTATATGGGCCGAGGCGGCCAGTGAAGCAATAGGTAATGGCGCATAAGGCTGGGCGGCCGAGATCATATCCTGTACAATTTCTGAGGCCATGGTGTTACGCAGGTTTTCGGGCAATGCCTTCTCGGGGTCTTTATCAATGGTGCGCAACGACCATTCCTTGCCGTTTTTATCTTCCAGTGTCAGCGATTTGGTTTGTTTACCACCACCTATGCTCTTGATCTTGAAACCACCGTGCTCTTCTTTAAGGCGGAATACTTTCAATTTTACCGGCTGTGCCCAAACATCCCGGTAATTGTTACCTAACACCAGTCGTTTTAAAGCCGATGCCTTTTTATAACGCAGGCCGGCAGCAGCTTCATAATAATCCGTGTAAGGTGGTATTATTAATTTGGCGGTATCTTCCTTCAGGGTGGGTGGTTTTGAAAAATCAATAATGCTTTTTGAAAAAGCTTCTTTTGTTGTAGCAGAATCGATATCCACTGTATAGAACTTGCACCTGACCGTTTTATTTTTTGATATTTCCAGTACGGCAAAGCCCAATGAATCGCCATTGACATACAGAGAGTTCTTACTGTCTTCAACCCGGCTGGTATGGCAACCGCTGCCACTCACGATATAGTAGTGGCTGGTATCTTTGAGCAGTTGTAAACTATGATCGTGGCCGGTTGCGTAAATAATGTTGGGATGTAATCTTGTTTCTGCCCGAATCATATTCACCATATTGGTATAAGCGGGGTAGCTGATATCCTGGTGGCTGCCAAATACACTGCGACTGATTGGATAAATTGAACCTATTACCGGTAGTGGAATATATAACTTCTTTTTCATGTCGGTAAAGGGAAATATATGTTGCTTTATGCCGAAATAACCGCCATGTATGCCATTGCTCATAAAAGGATGGTGGCATGCCATTATTACGAGCTTATTATAGTTTTTGCGCAGCAGTTCAGAAAGCTGTGTCATGAATTCGCTTTCGGTTTTACAATCGCAATCGTATTCCATACCGGGTTTATCGTTCTGGTGCAAAAACCACTGGCTATCGAATACGATCATAACCACATCTTTGCTAATGGGTACTTCAACCGGTCCGGGACAGCCTTCGCTGGGAACAAATTGTACGTTTTTTTCTTTCATCAGATTTACATAGGCTTCCTGGCGTAGCAGGGTTTCCCAGCCATAGCTTCTGCCATTGGCCCAGTCGTGGTTGCCAGGGATCATGTAAACATGGGCCGGGGTATTGGCGGCTACTGCCATTTGCGAATCGAGCACTGTTCTTGATAATACATAATTTCTGTTGCCTTCATCGGGCAGGCCAAACTGATACAGGTTATCGCCCAGGTAAACAATGGTTGTTTTTTTGTCGGGATGCAGATGGTGTCTCACAGCTGAAGCAACGGGATGTTTGCCATTGACCAACGCACCGGCATCGCCAATTAAAATGATCCGCGCAGTAACAGTGTCGTCTGTTTGTGCAAATATTGCATGGCCAATAAATACCATATAAAAGGCAAGCAGGAACTTCATGGTTTCACTTTCTTATTATATTTAAAAAAAAGAAGGTTGGCTACTCCGCGATCGGCCGATTCGTTTGAAATGATCATATCTCCTTCCGGTGTAAAAGTAATTCCTTCCGGTTGTTTAAAAAGAGCGCCATCGATGGGGTAGGTTTGTTTCGGATTGCCTTTACGGTCAGCGACTACCAACAGTTTATTAATCGACGATATAATGAACAGTTCGTCGGTAACGGGATTAATGGCTGCCGCAGAGGGTTTGAATTTGATCTTTTTTTCTCCTATCATGTTGGCAATGGGAGTCACATTGATGGAAGAAGAATCGTCGTACCGTTTGTAAAGCAGGTTAAAATAAAAAGCCGTCAGTGCTTTCTTTTTATCAGTTTCACAGTCTTTACAAATCAAAATGAGTTTAAACTGGTGCCGGTCGTAGTACAGGATCTCGAATTCATTACCGGAAGTCGGAAAATCCAGTTGTTGCGTCAGGATCTTATTGTGATCATCAAAAGTAAAGGCGATAATATTTCCATTGCTTTGAAGCACATAAAAAACTTTATCAACCATAGCCAGGTCTTCAAAATCACCTTCATTTGAAAATTTCCATTTCCGGATCGGTTTACCCGCTGTTAAGGGGATTTTATACAACCAGCCGAATTCATCGCCAATGGCGAAAACACTGGTATCCCTGGCATAAAAGGCCAATCCTGAAATTTCATCCAGCTCAACGGGTAGTTTTAATATAAAGGGTTTGGTTAAATTATAACCGTCCGGACTCGCATATGCAAAGTGGTTCTCAGCTGATTGTGTGCATCGGCTATTGATAAAAGCAATGAATAGGCTTAAGTAGCAGGCATATCTGTAAAGCATAGTGAAACATAATGGCTAATAGGGAATGTGTCAAAATCTAGTGCCATGCTTATGGTCCTGGGCCTTTATATGCTTCTGTAGTGGGTTTGAATCAACTTGTCAATAGGATGATGATTGATAAGTGTAGAAAAACGTCTACAATAGAGGTTGCCTGTTACCAGGTGCCGATTACCGGTTCCGGGTTGGTTTATCATATCTTTCAACTTAAACAGCCCTTTCAGGCCATTTAACTATGTGATTTGCAATATTTTATGAATGAATCCAATTAAACCGAAAGTCTATTCCGTATCATTCAAAATACTTTTTGTGATAAAAAAAGTCCATTCTGTATCATTCAAAACACATTTTGTGATGAAAAGTGTCCATTCTTTATCATTCAAAGGACTTTTAGTGATGAAAAGTGTCAATTCTTTATCATTCAAAAGACTTTTAGTGATGAAAAAAGTCCATTCTGTGTCATTCAAATAACTTTTAATGACACAGAAAGTCTATTTAGTATCACAGAAAATACTTTTTGTGATGCTGGTCAATGCAGTTTCATTCTAATATTTTTCATTAACACGAAACGCTCATTTTTTAACACGAAAGATTTTTGTGAAGTGAGGTCAATTCCTTTAAATAAAAATATCAGTTCTCATGAAACCCGGGCGAAATTCATGGGGTTTACTGCTTTTTAGGCTTAATCTCCTTCTGATAATATTTGCAGACTTCTGTAATACCGCATTTTTCGCATTTGGGATTGCGGGCCACACAAACATACCGGCCATGCAAAATAAGCCAGTGATGGGCTATATGGATCAGTTCGCGCGGAATGTGTTGAATGAGTTGTTTTTCGGTAGCCAGTGGCGTTTTTGCGTTGAGGGTCAGGCCAATGCGGGCAGCTACGCGGAAAACATGGGTGTCTACCGCCATATTGGGTTGCTGATCAACTACTGAGGTAATTACATTGGCCGTTTTACGGCCTACGCCGGGTAACGTAACCAATTCATCCACCGTGAGTGGGACCTGGCCATTAAACTGCTCCTGCAGCATTTGGGCCATTCCAATCAGGTGTTTGGTTTTGTTATTGGGGTATGAAATGCTTCTTATTAACGGGAACAGCTCATCAAAACTGGCTTTTGATAAACTGGCCGCGTCCGGATATTTTTCAAAAATAGCCGGAGTAGTCATGTTAACCCGCTTGTCGGTACATTGTGCCGACAGAATTACCGCCACCAGTAACTGGTAGGGATCATCATACAGCAACTCTGTTTCCGCATCGGGTGCATGATGCAAAAAATAGTCGATTACAAACTGATAACGTTGTTTTCTGGTCATTCCGTTTCAGGTAGAATGACTGCGAAATTAAGGGAGTGGATCAACGTAGCCCAATGATCATTACATAATTGTGGGCTACAATTTTCTGCCTGAAGTTTTTTAAGCAGTTGCAGTAACCGATTCACGGGCATACTGCAAAATGTTCATAATAACTTCTGTTCTGGGAGATTCAATGATCTTGTCCAGGTTGTGTGCAGATGCTTTTAAAACCTCTAATTTTTCGCGAAGCGTCCAGTCTTCGTCCAATGCGGCTTCAATAGCGGCATTCATTGCCGGTGAGGTTTCTTTGTACAAATAGCGCAAAAGGTCCTCCGGTGTAAAGAGAATAGTCATAGGCAAACCATTTATGTCCTTTAAAAATTCCGAAAGAGTCAATTTCGGAGTCCGTCCGTGTTTAAAACGATATTAGGTTTCTCTTATTGTGCAGGAAATTGGATAGGAATGCGGGAAATCGGTGGAAAGATAGAAAATGCCGGTGAATGATGCAATAGGACGCATCAAAACAAGTTATTCAGGTAATATGAACAAATCTTCATTGTCCTTTTTCATCCAGTATTTTTCGCGGGCGTATTTTTCCAGCATGTCAGGGTTTTGCTTCAGATCGTCCAGCTCTTTTTGGGTAGTATCGATCTGCTGCAGGTAATAATTACGGCTTTGCTCTAATTGCCTGAGTTCGTTGCGATGCTTGAAGTGGGTAGTAATTATATCACGATCATCGAAAAAGAGAAGCCATACCGAAAACACCAGCAGGGTGAGCAGGTATTTGTTCTTTAGCCAGGCAGGAATATGTGTAAGAAGTTTCAAATCTCAAATTTCAAATCATGGGGTTGACCTGTAAGGTCAACCCCATGAAAAATAATTATTTACCAAATTTAATTCTTCCTTTGGGATAAATGGCGTTTTCGCCCAGCATTTCTTCAATACGGAGGAGCTGGTTGTACTTGGCCAAACGATCGGTACGGCTGGCAGAACCTGTTTTAATTTGTCCGCAGTTTAAGGCAACGGCCAGGTCGGCAATCGTCGTATCCTCGGTTTCACCGCTACGATGGCTCATAATTGAGGTATAACCACTTGTTTGCGCCAATTGTACCGCATTGATGGTTTCGGTTACGGTACCAATTTGGTTTACTTTAATAAGGATGCTGTTGGCAATTCCTCTATTGATACCTTCCTGCAGGCGTTTTACATTGGTTACATACAGGTCGTCACCTACCAGCTGACATTTGCTGCCAACGCTTTCGGTGTGTTTTTTCCAGCCATCCCAATCATCTTCTGCCATTCCATCTTCAATTGAAACGATGGGGTATTTTTTAACCCAATCAGCCCAATAGGCTACCATTTCATCGCTGCTGATGGTTTTGCCGGAGCTTTTATAGAACTTATAGGTTTTTTTAGCTTCGTCGTACATTTCGGTGCTGGCTGCGTCCATGGCAATACCAATTTGCTCGCCTGCTTTGTAACCGGCTGCTTCAATGGCTTGCAATACGATCTCAATAGCTTCTTCATTGCTTTGAATATCAGGCGCAAATCCACCTTCGTCACCTACGTTGGTGCTGAAGCCTTTCTTTTTAAGAACTGTTTTCAGTGTATGGAATATTTCAACGCCCCAACGCAAACCTTCGCTAAATGAAGTAGCGCCAATTGGAACGATCATAAATTCCTGAAAATCAATTTTATTATCAGCGTGAGCACCGCCGTTCAGGATGTTCATCAATGGCATGGGCAGTACAGTAGCATTTACGCCGCCCAGGTAACGGTACAAAGGCAGACCGCTTTCTTCTGCTGCAGCTTTGGCTACTGCCATAGAAACGGCCAGGGTAGCATTAGCACCCAGTTTGGCTTTATTTTCAGTACCATCAATTTTTATCAACAGGTCGTCGATGTAGGCTTGTTTTACTACTTCAATACCAATCAGTTGATCTGCAATAATGTCATTTACATTTTTTACTGCCTGCAAAACGCCTCTACCCAGGTAAGTTTTTTTGTCGCCGTCGCGCAGTTCAACTGCCTCGTGTTTACCGGTAGAAGCACCGCTTGGAACGGCTGCTCTTCCCAAAAATCCGTTGTCTGTAACTACATCTACTTCAACTGTGGGATTGCCGCGACTGTCTAAGATCTGGCGGGCATGAATGTCTGCAATGTAACTCATGATTGGTATTAATTTTTAATTATAAGAGTTCTGAGCTCGTGGTTTTACCCGCCCGTATCGAACAGCACGTTCGGGCGGGGTTGTTCAGCGTGCAAAGAAACAAAGTTTGTGTTACAATTTTTCTGTTGCGGTTAAACTTCTGAATACATCTTCCAAACTTTGTCCACCCGATTGCAGGGAAACAATGTTGAGGTTGTGCTGCAGGGAAAGCTCCAGCAATTGCCGTTTGGCTTCGTTGGCATCGCGGCAAACCAGTTCCCACTCATTGGCGCTGATCTTATTGACCGTTTGTACAGCGCTCAATCTTTCCAGCCAGGCTGCTTCCAGCGGTTCTCTTAAGGCTACTTTCAATATATTATTGCTGTCAACCTGCTGGCGCAGGTTGCTTAATTTATCGTTAGCTACCAGCTTGCCCCGGTTAATGATGATCACCCGGTCGCAAATGGCCTCTACTTCCTGTAAAATATGGGAAGAAAAAAGAACGGTTTTATTCTGCCCCAACGTTTTGATAACATCTCTGATCTCGATGATCTGGTTGGGGTCTAAACCGGTTGTGGGCTCGTCGAGGATCAACACCTGCGGGTCGTGTATGAGGGCGGCTGCCAGCCCTACGCGCTGCTTATATCCTTTGGATAGCTGGCCAATCTTTTTTTTGCTTTCCAGGTTTAATCCAACGGTTTGGATGACCGATTCTATGCGCTCCTTTTTTGATTTAGCGGGTACTTTATGTACATCTGCAATAAAATCAAGGTATTCGCGCACATACTGGTCGTAGTAAAGCGGATTGGCTTCTGGCAAATAACCAATGGTAGCTTTGGCCTCGAGCGGTTGTTTTTTTACAGAAATGCCCGATACCACGGCTTCCCCTTCATCGGGCTGCAGGTAGCCTGTGATGATCTTCATAGTGGTGGACTTACCAGCGCCATTGGGTCCCAGAAAACCAACGATCTCACCTTTATTTATGGTAAAGGATACATTATCGATGGCCTTTTGCTCGCCATATAGTTTGGTAAGCCTATTTACTTCAATCGACATAAAGCAAATTTAATGTGCTGCTGCATGAAAAGAAAAATAATATTTCAGTCTGCTCACCCTGTTAAGCATGCGTTTGTCGTATGTATAAGCCGTTGGTCTAAATAATGGCATTTTTCTGCACAATGGCTTCAACATTCACCTTAGTTGTTTATATTTAAGGTAGCGTGATTTAAAATAATAACATTCGAATGCGATTTATATTAGTCATAGCTGCTATATTGTTCTTTGCTGAATACAGTAACCTGGGTCAGTTATTCCATTTAACTGAGGCGGAAACTGTTGTTTTGAATGATGATTCGGAATCGGAAGAAGAAAACAAATCAGAAAAAGACTTCAAGAAATTCAAATTCGAAAAGCATCACTATGATTTCGATTACGCCAGCCTGTTAACTTTTATTGCCGGGCAAAAGAAATACCTTCGCAAATCTGGCCTTTGCCTCAAAGGACACTGCGCGCTCATCGATCAGCCTCCCGAAGCGTAAGTGAAACATACCATCAAATTGTATTGTGCTAATCAGTAAAAATGTGAGCAAAGAAAAATTGCTTTGAACAGGAAATAATACGCCTGTTATATATGGCTTTACCATGGCTATATATTACTATGCACAATACCCGGTTTTTTATCCTCAATAGTTTCACTACGATAATAAATTACTGTTATTATGAAGAATCATTATTGGGAGTCGCGCCAGTCTATGACGCCTCAAAAAGCACTACAATTTTTAGTGGAAGGAAACGAACGCTTTATCAATAATCTGCGTATGAATCGCAACCTGCTGCAATTGGTGAATGATACCAAAGATCAGCAATTTCCATTTGCCACCATACTCAGCTGCAGCGATTCAAGGATTTCTACTGAACTGATCTTTGACCAGGGCCTCGGTGACTTATTTAGTATACGCCTGGCTGGTAATATCGCCAGTGTGAATGCGATCGGAAGTATGGAGTATGCCTGCAAATACCTGGGGTCGAAGTTGATTATAGTAATGGGGCATACTAACTGCGGGGCCGTTAAGGGCGCCTGTGATGGACTGGAAATGGATAATTTGAATGAGATATTCAATCATATACGGCCTTCCATTGAAGCAGAAACGGAAACATTGCTCGATCGTACTTCGCACAATAAAAAATTCGTAAACAATGTAACGCGGTTGAACGTGCATCATAACATGGATATCATTCTTCGCAGAAGTCCCATCATCACCGGCATGTTAGATACCGGTGAAATTAGTTTAACCGGGGCCATCTACGATGTGGAAACCGGAAGTGTAGAATTTATCCAAAATCAAAACGAAAAAAGCCTTGCTTATGAAAAAGACGCTTACAAAATCTGAGGGCATATTAAGCAGGATTGCTTTTTTTATGAACCCCTTGGATGGACGTTATGAAGACCTTTTAAAAGGGAATAAAAAACTCAATATTATCAAAGACCTCACAGCGGGGTTAATAGTTGCTATGGTGGCTATTCCGCTGGCCATGGGGTTTGCCATGGCTTCGGGCCTGCGGCCCGAACAGGGAATCGTTGGGGGAGCCGTGGCCGGCTTGCTGGGTGCTTTGTTTGGTGGTTCAAAATACCAGGTATATGGACCTACGGCTGCTTTTATTCCTGTTATCGGCGGATTGATGGCTACCTATAATCATAGTTTCCTGGTGCTGGTTTCAATATTGGCCGGCGTGCTGCTGATGATTTGCGGGGTTGGTAAATTTGGCCGCATAGTAGCCCTGGTGCCGCATTCTATCGTAGTAGGTTTTACAATTGGTATTTCTATTGTGATTGCATTTTCGCAATTGGGCGAAATATTTGGTTTTAAAGAAAAAATAGGATACGGTCTGTTGAACCAGGTTGCGAAAACAATGGCCTATTTACCCGACGCTAACTGGTTTGCCTTTGCTTTGGCGCTGGTTACGTTTGCACTTTGTAGAACATTAATAAAATTCTCTGCTTTTATTCCAGCTCCCCTGATTGCATTGGGCGTTGGCTGGCTGGTTAGCTCAACATTGTGGAAAGACAAAGGACTTATTCTTATCAAAGATAAATATGGCGCTATACCTACTGATTTTTTAGTATTCACTACACCGCAAATGCCGGCTATGACTACAGCTGTAATGTTCGATCTGGTGTATTATGTGCTGGCGATATTTATTGTTGCAGCTATTGAAAGTTTATTATGTTCCCGCATGGCCGACAGGTTGGCGAACAATAAAGGCATACCTTATAATCCCAATAAAGAATTGTGGGGCCAGGGGATAGTCAATATTATAACGCCTTTGTGTAATGGTTTTCCGCATACCGGCGCCCTGGCAAGAACGGCGGTAAATATTAAAGTAGGCGCCGTATCGCCTTTGGCGGGTATTGCCAAGTTTACTTTCAAATTACTGATGGCTGCTTTTTTAGCCACTTACCTTGAGCAGGTACCCATGGCATGCATAGGGGGCATACTCTTATATGTTGCGAATGGCATGGTTAAAAGAAGCGAGATCAGGGAAGTGCTTGGAGCAAAAAACCGTTACCATATTTTGCTGATGACCTATACGGCCGTTGCAGTACCCCTGTGGGGGTTTATGCCGGCTGTGTTATCAGCTATCGTAATTTTTGTAATTATGGTAATATTGGGTTGGGTG
The DNA here is from genome assembly GCA_966212235.1 of uncultured Niastella sp. Lineage (GTDB taxonomy): Bacteria > Bacteroidota > Bacteroidia > Chitinophagales > Chitinophagaceae > Niastella. The sequence continues at coordinate 317,104 of CBIHPP010000007.1, forward strand.
AAAAGACCCGTGTTGCAGGATGTTCCTGTGCGTGCCCAAAAACAGGGTCAGCGTTTACAGGAAACGGTATAGTTTCAGGCATATAGGGTTAAAAAAAGAGGCCGACTAATCGGCCTCGTGATAATGTATTGTTAATCCAAACCATCAAATTCATACACCGGGTCAATATGGGTGCCCGCCTTCATTTCAAATACAGGTTTAATAATGCCGTCCTTTAACCCGTATACCCATCCATGCAGGTCCGGGGCATCATTTTGTTTCCAGGCGCGTTGAATGATAGATGTTTTAGCCAGGTTGTTTACCTGCTCGCGAACATTCAGTTCTACCAGTCTGTCGATTCGGTGTTCTTCATCTTTGATCGTATTCAATTCTTCGCGGTGGAGCCGGTATACATCTTTAATGTTACGCAGCCACATGTTTAAAACAGGCTTGAAATCGCTTTGAGTAGCGGCTGCTTTTACCCCTCCGCACCCATAATGGCCGCACACGACAACGTGTTTTACTTTCAGGTGATTGACGGCATAATCAAGCACGCTCAGCAAATTCACATCGGTGTTCACCACCATATTGGCTATGTTGCGGTGCACAAAAATTTCACCTGGTTGCGTACCTGTAATTTCATTGGCCGGTACGCGACTGTCGCTGCAACCGATCCACAAAAATTCAGGTGTTTGTATATGGGCAAGCCGGTTAAAGTAATCCGGATCGTCATTTACTTTCTCCGAGGCCCAGGCTTTATTCTCCAGTAATAATTTTTCGTATGATTGCATGATCATTCTTTTTTCGTCTTATAAATATAAATAACCTTCTACTAATAGGTCCGGGTGTGGTTTAGTTTATTGGCACAGGCCGTTGATCTGAAATTATCAGATCTATGCTTCGGCAAGAACTTCCTTTTCTTTAACAGTTTTTGCCGGCATTATAACATTATCTACGTCACTTGAAAATCCCTGTTCTTTATAGGTGCTTTTCTTCAGTTCAACAGTAATTCCTTTCAAAGGGGCATGTTTTAAAAAGTCTTCTATCACTTCAACAATGTCTTTGTCGATAAAGTCAGCCCGCGCAGCATCTATAAGTACATAAGAATTGGCTGGTACTTTTTCAAGCTTATTTTTAATGATCGGTTTATTTAAAAAAGATACATCCTTACGTAAACGGAACAGGTATTTATTGTGGTCGTTTACCACAAATACAGCCGATTTAAAGTTACTGCGAATGACAAAAAATAACCCAATGCCACATCCAATGATAACGCCCTTCAAAAGATCGGTAGCCAGGATAGCTACGATTGTAATTACAAAGGGTAAGAATGAATCCCAACCCTTTTTATAGAGCGCTTTAAATAAGGAGGGTTTTGCCAGCTTATAACCAGTAAAGATCAAAATGGCAGCAAGTGCCGCTTTGGGAATTAGGTTTAACACAACCGGAATCATCGCTACGCACAACAATAAGAGTGTACCATGCAAAATGGCTGATACTTTTGATTTGGCACCGGCATTAACATTCGCTGATGACCGTACTATTACACTGGTAATTGGTAAACCACCGATTAAACCGGCTACCACATTTCCAATACCCTGTGCTTTTAATTCCCTGTTGGTATTGGTTACCCGTTGATAGGGATCGAGGTCGTCAACAGCTTCAATACTAAGCAATGTTTCCAGACTGGCTACCAATGCCAGTGTACCGCCTGTTAACCATATTTTTCCATTAAAGATCTGGCTCCAGTCGGGCGTGGTAAAAAATGACATAAACTCAGAGGTGTTTGAGGCAATTGGAATATTAACCAGGTGACCTCCAGTTAATGCCTGAAATGAACCTGAGCCTTTAAAGATCTCGTTTAAACCAACTCCCAGCGCCACCAGGATCAGCGGTGCGGGTATTAATTTGACAAACCCCTTTTGCTTGGACACTATTTTTTCCCATAGTATATAAAATACCAGGCAGGAAGCACCAATGATAAAAGCGGTTGGCGTAATATGGCGGAATGAATTGAAAAAAGTACTAAAAATATTCTTCTTTTCAACCATTATGGAGGTTGACTCATCTGCTTCAAAAGAAGAATCGTCGCCCAACAGGTGCGGGAACTGGTTTATGATCAATATCAGGCCAATAGCCGCCAGCATGCCTTTAATAACAGTGCTGGGTATATAATCGCCCATAATACCGGCTTTTGCAAAGCCCAATGCAATTTGAATGATACCGCAAACAACTACGGCCACCAGGAAGGTTTCGAACGAAGTAAAGGAAATGATGGCTGCAGCAACAATGGTACTAAGACCTGCTGCCGGGCCGCTTACACTTAATTGCGAACCACTGAAACTGGCAACAACAATACCACCGACGATACCACTGATAAGCCCTGAAAATGGCGGTGCACCGGATGCAAGGGCAATTCCTAAACATAAAGGAAGCGCAACGAGAAATACGACTACCGAAGCAGGCAAATCATATCGCAACGCACTTGCGTAATCTTTAACTTTCTTAACCATAATAAATGTTTTATGAGAAGCACATGGCTTGCCAGGTTTAACAATAAGATACCAGGTCGAATACGATCCTGCATCTGGAAACAAATGCTGTTTCTGGCCAGATGCAGAATTCATATCAACAAACAATCGTATTCCCGCTATGCGGGGATGTAACAAGGAACATTAAATGTAAAAAGGGAATTAATTAAAAAACTATACCTCGGGAGGCGGTGAAAAGGATTCCGGGTGGAAAATGCAGAGTTTTTCAGCTTCATGAACTTTATGCTGAAAAAACATACTGATCCAATCGGGATTTACCGGATTGTGATATTCGTGTAGAAATTCTTCAGAAATAGTTATCGGAGCATCGGGCGATTTTTCATCAGGGCCGGCAGGTGAGGTATTGCAATCGGCGCCACTTTCTTCATCGCCATCAGCATCAATGCAGGTAATGAGTGCTGAGTAATCTTTAGAAGCATACAAAAAATTAATACTGGTGATCCACAGCAATAAAAGCATCATGACAGAAGCCACGATCTTTTTCGCAACGGAGACAGTATATTCTTTTTGTATTACTTTATTCATGCTTGCAATTAACGATGCAAAAATAAGGGATCATTCCTCAGGACACAAACGTTAAATTTTGTTAACAATTGTTTTAATAGTCTATAATTATGCAATAATCGCTAAATGTACAACTAATAGTTAACCCTGCCTGATGATGGTACTACAAGCAGGGTTAAATATTGTTGCGATAGAAGTATACTTTATATTTCTTTAGAGCTTTCCGGCAAATGATCGTATTCACCTTTTATTGCGTAATACCCGAAAATAATCATGCCAATAGCGATTGGTAAAAATACAATTACAAACACAGCCCATTGTATTTTCGTATCTAAAACCGGTTTTTTGGCAATTTCTTCAGCGGCTGTTTTAATAAGAAAATATATGGCAACCGGACCAAGGATCATCCATACTATTCCCAGCCATCTTTTTATGTTATTCATTTGAATTCTTTTAATATTATTTAATCGTTAACATCGGGATCAATGCGATTGGAAATGTAAACAGCGCCGATGAACAGGCACACCGCGCCAACTATTATCGTATACCACAATCCCGATAGTTTATTAGTTACATTAATAGTGGTCAGCAGCGTGGCAATAAAAGGCGTTAATCCGCCGAATACCCCATTACCAATATGGTAAGGCAATGACATAGAGGTATACCGGATGCGGGTAGGGAAGAGCTCCACCAGAAAAGCGGCAATGGGCCCATATACCATCGTTACATACAGTATTAACACAAATATCCAGGCTGCAAGTTTGCGATAAGTCCAGGTATCTACTTTTTTATCTTTATACTTAATAGCTGTTTTGGTAATCGCGGCGCGGGCGGGGTCGGCGAATAAAGTATCTGTTTTTACTTCTTTAAATACGGCACCGTCGCTGTAATGTACTTCCGATGTAACCAGGTGAATGGAATCGGCAGCATTCTTTTCACTAACGATCGTTTTTTCTTCCAGCAACTTTCTGTGACCGGTCAATTCTGTTTTACCTGCGGGATCAGTTAAATTAATAAATTGTTTAAAAATGTATTGATAAGTACATATTGCCAGCAGCATACCTACGAGCATGATCCATTTACGACCTACTTTATCGCTCCAGCCGCCAAAAACCACAAAGAACGGGGTGGCAAACAAAATGCCCCAGATCAATATGGTGCGCGACTGATCGAAATCTATATTACAAACATTTTCGAGAAAGGATTGCGCATAAAACTGGCCGGTATACCATACAACACCCTGTCCCATAGTAGCGCCGAACAGGGCCAGTAACACCATTTTAAGATTGGCTTTATTTCCAAAACTTTCTTTCAGGGGGTTTACTGATGTTTTACCTTCTGTTTTTAGCTTGGCGAAAAGGGGCGATTCGTTCATTCGCAACCGGATATAGATCGATACAACTACCAATAATATAGATACCCAAAACGGAATGCGCCATCCCCAATCGTTAAATCGTTGAATAGAGGTATCGAGATCAGGCGCCAGAAAATGACGGGTAATTAATATTACGCCCAGTGAAAGAAACAAACCCAGGGTAGCTGTTGTTTGTATCCAGCTTGTAAAATATCCTCGCCGGTTAGCCGGCGCATGTTCTGCCACGTACGTAGCCGCGCCACCATATTCGCCACCCAGTGCAAGCCCCTGCAACAAACGTAAAAGCAGTACAAGAATGGGCGCTGCATACCCAATGGTAGCATAACCAGGTACCAGACCAATGGCAAATGTTGAACCGCCCATAAGGATCAGCGTCAGCAGGAACGTGTATTTTCTGCCTATCAGGTCACCGAGACGGCCAAATACCAATGCGCCAAACGGACGTACTATAAACCCGGCTGCAAATGTTGCCAGTGTTGATAGCAGGGCGGCTGTTGGATTTGTTTTTGGAAAAAACTGGCTTGCAATAACAGTTGCCAGACTACCGAAAATGTAAAAGTCGTACCATTCAATTAAGGTTCCTACCGAAGAGGCGGCAATCACCTGCCAGATTTTTTTTGATTCTGATCCTTGCGTCATATGGGAAGCGGGTTTACTCCTGTTTAAGCTATAAATATAAGGCACAAGATTCAAGACACAAGGCACAAGGAATAAATAAAAATTTACTAACAGGTGTAAGGGAAATATAAGAAGACAAAATATAAAACACAAGGTGCAAGGCCTAAGAGCTTACATTCGGAACACCTGAATAATGTTAGTGATCTCAAAGTTGAAGTCTTGTGCCCTGAGCCTTGGTTCTTGTCCCTTTTTCTTCGTATTTTAACGCCCTAAATTTAAATAGGGGGTTTAAACAGATTTGTTATGTCATATCCTTATCAGATAAAATCAGTAGACCAATACAATGCAGCGTATGAAAAAAGTGTAAACGACCCGGAAGGCTTCTGGGGTGATGTGGCTGCCAGCTTTTACTGGCGTAAAAAATGGGATAAAGTACTGGAGTGGGATTTCAAAAAGCCTACTATTAAATGGTTTGCGGGTGGTAAGCTGAATATTACAGAGAACTGTCTCGATCGCCACCTCGACACTTTAGGAAATACGCCAGCCATCATATGGGAATCTAATGATCCCGATGAACATCACCGCGTTTTAACCTACCGCGATCTGCATACCAAAGTGGTGCAGTTCGCCAACGTACTTAAAAACAACGGCGTTCAAAAAGGAGACCGTGTTTGTATATATATGGGCATGGTTCCTGAACTGGCCATTGCCGTACTGGCCTGTGCACGTATCGGCGCTATTCATTCCGTCGTCTTTGGCGGGTTTAGCGCACAAAGTATTGCCGATCGCCTGCAGGATGCTAAAGCTGAGTTTGTAGTTACCTGTGATGGTGGTTTCCGTGGCAATAAAGAAGTGCCCCTCAAAAGTGTAATTGACGATGCCCTTGTACAATGCCCTTTTGTAAAACGGGTGATCGTTTTAACAAGGACCCGCACGGCGGTCTCCATGATCAAAGGACGCGATGTGTGGTGGGAAGATGAGATCAGGATCGTTGAAACGCAGGGCAACCCCGACTGCCCCGCAGAAGAAATGGATGCGGAAGACATGCTGTTTATATTATACACCTCCGGTTCAACCGGTAAACCCAAAGGGGTAGTGCATACCTGCGGCGGTTATATGGTGTATACGAACTATAGCTTTGTAAACGTGTTTCAATACCAGCCGGGTGATGTGCATTTTTGCACGGCCGATATTGGCTGGATCACCGGTCATAGTTATATAGTATATGGCCCGTTAAGCGCTGGCGCTACTTCCCTGATGTTTGAAGGCATTCCTACCTGGCCCAATGCAGGCCGGTTTTGGGACATCGTTGATAAATTCAAAGTAAACGTCCTGTACACAGCCCCAACAGCTATCAGGTCATTGATGGGTTTTGGTCTTGACCCCGTTAAAGGGCATAGCCTTGATTCATTGAAAGTATTAGGAACCGTGGGCGAACCCATTAATGAAGAAGCATGGCACTGGTACGATGAACATATCGGTAAAAAGAAATGTCCCATTGTTGACACCTGGTGGCAAACCGAAACCGGCGGCATACTTATTTCCAATTTAGGAGGGGTTACTCCCGCCAAGCCGGCTCATGCAACATTGCCGCTGCCGGGCGTTCAACCGCTGCTGGTAGATGAGAATGGGAAAGAAATTACCGGTAATTCGGTAAGTGGCAACCTTTGCATCAAATTTCCCTGGCCGGGCATGTTGCGCACTACCTACGGCGATCATGAGCGCTGTCGCCTGAATTATTTTGCTACGTACGAAAATTTATATTTTACCGGTGATGGTTGTTTGCGCGATGAAGTGGGTAATTACCGGATAACCGGCCGGGTTGATGATGTGCTGAATGTAAGCGGACACCGTATTGGTACAGCCGAAGTGGAAAATGCCATCAACATGCATGCTGGTGTGGTTGAAAGTGCTGTAGTAGGATATCCGCACGATATTAAAGGACAGGGTATATATGCTTTTGTTATTTACCAGGGAACGCATGGCGATGATACCCTGGCGCGGCAGGATATCACTAAAACCGTATCACGTATCATAGGCGCCATTGCCAAACCTGATAAAATTCAATTTGTAAGCGGCTTACCCAAAACAAGAAGTGGTAAAATAATGCGTAGGATCTTGCGCAAGATTGCCGAAGGAGAAGTTGATAAACTGGGTGATACCTCTACTTTGTTAGATCCTGGTGTGGTTGATGAAATTGCCAAAGGAAGATTGTGATCAATTACTTTATAATATATAGACCCTGCTACCGGCAGGGTTTATAGTTTCAGTTCAGCAATGCGTATGCTTTTGACCGATTAGTAACCATGGCAGTTACACCAATATCTTTATCTTCAAAATGGTGATTTATGTCAGTGTCTTTAAAGATTGATTTTAATAACCTGTATGAAATTGATAATATTTCAACCGATCTCAAATTCAGTAGTTTTAAAAGCAGTCTGAATTCTGGTCAGCAAGTTCCTCTCGTAGTTAAAATAAGTAACGAATCTCATGCTCTGTTGCCCAATGTTTATAATCTGGCATTCGGGCCCCTGAATTCGAAAGGTAAGATCGATGACAAAGCAGAACTCAGGCATAGTGATTATTCGAAGGTATTTTCAACTATTTTGTTTTCAGCATTTGCCTATTTAAAAAACAATCCCGATCATTATCTGGGGATCGATGGTTCAGATAACGCCCGGGCCTATTTTTATTACCGGGCTATTCAGCGTAATTTCAGGTACCTTGATCACCATTTCAGGATGTTTGGCATCAAGTATTTTGTTCGGATTACCCGGTTTGGAAAGACCCAATACGATAACCCCTTTGATTTTGAGGATATTATGCCTTATCCTTTCAGAATTGACAAAGGTTCCAGGGTATCGCAGGACCAGATGTACAATTACTTCATTTTTAACTTAAAGGAATAAGACCTGGTGAATAAAAAATCGAAAAAACTTTGTAAATTTGGTTACTATGAATAAGACGATAGAACGCAAACTGGCAGCGCTTACCAAAAAAGCCAAAGAAAATGGCAGAAAACCAGAAGTAAAGGTTGCTGTCAGTTCTTCGTTACATAGAGTGATTAAAACCAAGGAACAGGCAAATCTGTTTATGAAACTGCTGAAAGAAGCATAACGCATTTTCTCCCCTATAGCTTCCTTTTCGTATACACTTTCCCTCATGTAATTTAATACAACAGGCGATCCTGTTTCGATCAACAGTCATTACTACCATAGAAGATAATACCGATCTACGCTATTAATGAATTAGGTAAAATGAAAAACCCCACTGGCTGGAGGTTGTGGGGTCTTCATAGAGACGGAAACATTGACCGTTTTCTAAAGCCAATGTTTGTATGGATTGTTATGGTCTCACATGTTTGGGTCCCGCCTGGCGGGATGTTGCTTATGCAATATACGAGCGAAATAGCAAACCGGTTGGTCAATGCCTGCTAATATATATCAACATGACATTAAAAAACCATGGAAAGTTGCTGCTGTCCTAAAAATAAAAGGCAAACTGGTAATAGTACTAAACAATAACGCGTAAAAACCTTTATTAAATCCCGTGAAAACCCTTTTTGATCAGGGTGCCCCGAAACTCCATAAAGGTTTTTGATATAGAGCGTGTGTAATTATCTTTTTATGATCACCCTTGCGCCAACAGGTAACATCTCATCCAACTCATCAAGGTCTTCATTTTTTAACGAAACACACCCGTTGGTCCAGTTGGTAAAATCGTCAACCACCAGGTCATCATGAGGCCAGGTGCCATGTATGGCAATACCGCCCCCTATTTTAGCGGCTGATGGTATTACTCCTTTGGCTTTACGTTCTTTGAACTTACTCCAGCTTTCCTGGGTAGGAAAATCCAGCATCAGCATCTTATGCCATTTCTGATGAGGCTTTTTGTAAGTGATCTTGAACGTGCCTTCGGGTGTGCGGCGATCACCTTCTACGAGTTTGTCAGATAGGTCTTTGCTGCCAAATACAACGGGATAGGTAGCATACCATCCTTCTGCATCAAATACCTGCAACTCATAGTCAGATTTATCTACCACCACATACACGTCGCCTACGGGCTTCGATCTCAATAAATTCTTTTTAATAACCCTTCTTTCGATGGTTTTAAATGCCGCTAATCCGGTAACGGAAATAATGATTAAGCCTGCAAAAAGCCATTTAGATTTCATAAGTAAACCTGGTTTTAAACGTAAAGACCAAGCAATTGATTAATGGGTTTAAAAATAAAAAAAAATTGTATCACTTCTCCATTATGTGGATAATGGATAGTGCACAAATCAAAACGTCAATTGCTTATTCTTATTTTTTTGTGAATGGCTTTTAACAGAATTTTTTTGCAATAATAAGCATGGAAAATAAAAATCATTGAAAATCAAGTGATCGTATTCATGCGCACCTACAAACAAATTTGCATCCAGAGTTCTGAATAAATAAAAAAACCGACCCGCTATAGGCGGATCGGCTTCTGTTCATGGCTATGTTACTTCATGTTACCAGTTACTTAATCGTAATCCTAAAGTATAAGGTATTTGATCGGGTCCTTTTTCAAACATGCTTTGTGAAGCTAATGATCCATAAAATTTTACAGGCCCAAAGCTTAATTCGCCTATGTAGGAAAGCTTCCAGGGGCGCAGATCAAAATCATCCTTCTCTTTTTGCTTGCCATCTGTATTGGTGACGGTTTTTTGCCGGCTTGCATACAGGTAACCGCCACTGGCGCCTACGCTAAAGCCAAATCCTCTCTTTTTCTTTGGGGTAAAATTGAAATTCAACATTAAAGGAATGGTTACATAATCGGCGGCCAGTTTATTTTTTGAGTAGTTTCTCGTAACATCATATATCACGGTAGTGGGGCTGGTCAAATATTTTATTGGCTCCTTGTAGCGGTAGTTATTTAATTCCACCCCCAGGCCATATTTCAGGTTCACCACCTTTTTGATGACGTTCAGTTTTTGCATGAACAACCAGATGTTTACGTTCACTGATTTGCCGGTGCGTAATTTGAAATCGTCTTTACCGAGGCCGGGTGCAAAGGTCGTTAAAGGATAATTTGTGTTATCGGTATAATTGGCAAAACCAAGATCAACGATCCACCAGTTGGTGCTTATGTTCGGGTTCTTTGCTTTGCGGTGGTATGTTTTTACTTCCGTGTCTTTATCACGGCTGTGTTTTTTAATAATGATCATACCGCCTACGCGAATGGTATCGCTTTTTTCTGTTTCTGTTGAATCGGTTTGGGCCAGGCCAGTCAAGGACATACTAATTCCTATCAGGAGTATAATTACCTGTTTCATCTTACTTTGTTTTAACTATTTAATGGTATTATTTTAAAGCTATTTCAAGGTTGGCTATACGTATGCCGCCTTTGCCATTGTCGTCGCCGGTTACCTTGTCAACGACACGCGATACTTTGCGGAAAAAACCTCGTAATGGTGTTTTATTTATTGACGTATTCAAAACATACGTTGGTGTTTGTTCATTTTCATCTTCGGGTTTTTCTGCTACTGTTTTAACCGCTAGTGGTTCATTGATGGTTTGTTGAACGATGGCGGTTTTAACAGCTGGACGATCATACGATTTGCCAAGAGCTACATCAACCGGTTTGGCTTTATAAGCGATATCGATATTTTCAGGATCCTGCCCCGGTAGTTTGTTGCTTTCTTGTTTTACGTATAAGGGTTTCTGAAAGTTACGTGGTCTTGAAATATTTTTTTTGCTGTCGTTTTGCGTATTTGTTTCACCGGTTTGTTTGTTATCACGCGCAGGGTCAGTGGAAACAGGTGTTTCAGTAACAGCCATTTCGTTATCAGGTGTTGTTGTTTTTTCCTCAATATTGTTTTTAGGTGTAATCTCCGTCTTTGCATTGTTATCGCTGGATGATTTTGTTGCGGGAGCCGTTTTGACTACTTCCGTTTGGCCGGAGTGTACAGATATATACCAGGTGAGGCCGCCAATAACCAGCAGGGCAACGGCTGCTGCAGTCAATCGCCACCAGGGGAATGCTATTATCCGGGAATCATCTTCTTCCGTGCGATACAGGTATGCTTTATCAGGAAAGGTGAGCGTGTTATCTGGTACCAGCTTCACCTGTTGTATCAGTTCAAATTCGGCCTGGTATTGTGGATGGTGATAAACGAACTGTTCAACCCTGTCTTTTTCTTCATTCGTTAATTCATCATCGCCGTACAGCACAAAGTATTGTTCATAATTATGCTCGTTTACCAGTATGGGTGTGGCTGAATTTTTAAACAGGAGTTCTTTTTGTTCAAAAACGATGTGTTCATCGGCCCGTAATACCGACTGCTGCAACATAACCAGTTCTTCTTCCAGGTCAGGATGCTGTTGTATAAAATTTTCAACTGCTTTGCGATCTGCGGCACTCAATTCATCATCAACGTACATCACAAAATATGCCTCGTAATTATCACGGGTAATAACCTCCCGCTGTCCGCCACCGGCATGTGCAGAGAAATCATCTGTTCTGATATGATAAAAGTTAAATGACATTTTCAGGTTTTACCAGATAGTTTTTTAATTGAATACGCGCCCGGTGAAGATATACTTTTACCTGGCTTTCGTTAAGCCCGGTAATTTGTCCGATCTCTTCATACGAATATCCCTCATAATCTTTCAGTAATACCAGTGAACGTTGTGTTTCGTTTAACCGGCTCAATGCTTCTTCCAGAATTTTACGGGCGTTATACATGGGTTTGTCGTACACGGGTGTTTCCTCTTTGAACTCATCGCGTAATTGAATACGTTTTACTTTCCGCAGGTGATCGATCATTTGGTTATAAGCGACCGTAAACAAGTAACTTTTGCATCGGGCATTATCTACATCTGCTCTGTTGCGCCACATTTTTTCAAACGCAGCCTGAACAACATCCCGGGCATCCTCTTCATGGCGAAGATTTTTAAGGATAAACCGGTACACGTTGTCCGCATACTCAGCCACACATTGATTGTATTCTTTTTCGGTCATAAGCAGAACCTGCTGTTTCTGTTTGTATTGGGTGTGATACGTACCAGGGTTCTAAATAGTTACAGGGAATTCAATAAAAATAAAAAAGACCCCGTAGGCGGGATCTTTTTATATTGAAATGTTGATTGTCATCTCTTTAAAATTGAGCATTTGCTGCAATAGCACGGCTTAGCGACTCCCAGATGAGGAATTCACTCTGGTTTTTCTTATTACAACAATCTTTGTCTGATTTTAAACAATCCCGGACAGCCGGTTTTTTTGTCGTGTGGGTTGTGGCAAAAACAAATATACCAGCCAAAGCCACCAATAGTATGAGGGTTGAACGGATAAAGGTTTTCTTCCACATAATGAGTCGTTTTGTATTATAAGACGAAGTTATTCTGATTTTGTTACAGTTTTTATAATAAAAAGTTAGAATTATTTAAAGATTTATTTGACATAAGGCAAATATGGAATTTAAGTTATACGATATGAATAAATTACGTCCTTACTGTTCGAACACGGATTTGGCGGCCATTTCCAAATTCTTACATTTGTGACATTACAAAAAACTACATGCTCCATGAATGAAAAATTAGTAAAACGCCTGGCCGGTGAGCTGGAAGAGATCAAGGCTGCCGGTTTATACAAAACAGAGCGTATTATAGAATCGCCGCAAGGCGCTGAGATAAGGGTGAATGGCAAAACGGTGCTTAATTTTTGCGCCAATAACTACCTCGGGTTATCCTCGCACCCCAAAGTAATTGAAGCCGCTAAAAAATATGTTGACTACCGGGGATACGGTATGAGCAGTGTGCGGTTCATATGCGGTACCCAGGATATTCATAAAGATCTGGAAGAAAAAATATCGGCCTTTTTGGGTACAGAAGACACGATTCTATATGTGGCTGCCTTTGATGCCAACGGCGGTGTTTTTGAGCCTTTATATAATGAGCAGGATGCCATTATTTCCGATGAACTGAACCATGCTTCCATTATCGATGGGGTTCGTTTGTGTAAGGCCCAGCGTTACCGTTATAAGCACAATAACATGGACGACCTGGAAGAGAAACTGAAGGAATCGCAGTCACTCCGCAACCGAATCATTGTTACGGATGGTTCTTTTAGCATGGATGGCACTATTGCACAGCTTGATACCATTGTTAAACTGGCTGAAAAGTATGATGCCGCCGTTATGATCGATGAAAGTCATTCCAGCGGTTTTTTAGGTAAAACGGGCAGGGGTACGCATGAATACCGCGGGGTAATGGGTAAAATTGACATTATTACCGGAACCCTGGGTAAAGCGTTAGGTGGCGCCTCGGGCGGTTTTACCAGCGGACGAAAAGAGGTTATTGACATGCTGCGGCAGCGTTCCCGGCCATATTTATTCTCCAATACGCTCGCTCCCGGCATTGTAGGCGCTTCTATTGCCGTACTCGACCTGTTGAGCGAAACCACCGAATTGCGCGATAAGCTCGAATTCAATACCAACTATTTCCGCACCAAAATGACGGAAGCCGGTTTTGATATCAGACCCGGCGACCATCCTATAGTGCCTATAATGCTATATGATGCCGTTATAGCCCAAAACTTTGCAGCCCGCTTGCTGGATGAGGGTATTTATGTAATTGGCTTCTTTTATCCTGTGGTAGCCAAAGGACAGGCCCGCATCCGGGTGCAATTGAGTGCGGCGCATGAACAGCAGCATTTGGATAAAGCCATTGCTGCATTTGCGAAGATTGGTAAAGAGTTAGGTGTGTTGAAGACAGTTGCTGCTAATTAGATCAGTTAATAACCTGACTGGGTTAAATGCCAGGTCAATAGTAAAATATCAGTCCGGGAGATGCTTCAATAAATGCACCTTCCGGACTTTTTAGTTCACAGTTCACAGTTCACAGTTCACAGTTCACAGTTCACTGTTCACAGTTTTTGCGTTCCGCGTTTTTGCCTTTCGCTTTAAGCTTCTGGCTTTGAGCCTTCTGCCTGTATTTATTTAGCCGCGATCATGCTTATTTCAACATTCACATTCCGGGGCAGTCCTTTTACGGCAACCGTTTCCCGGGCCGGAAAATTACCGGAGAAATATTTTCCATATACATCATTCACGGCGCTGAACAACGACATATCGCTCAGGAAAATGGTCGTTTTTACAACATGGCTGAAATCGTACCCTGCTTCTGTTAATACGGCATTCAGGTTTTTCATAACCTGCTCCGTTTCGCCGGCGATATCAGTTGCTTCTATAGTGCCTGTAGCCGGGTTTAAGGGAACCTGGCCGGAAATAAATAACAAATTACCAGCCTGTACAGCCTGACTATAAGGACCAATAGGCGCTGGGGCCTGGCTTGTATTGATGATGTTTTTTTGCATAATTCAAAAATATTGAAAAAAGCTACCATTCACCATTCATGATAATAGGTTTTCTTTGCGGATAAAATTAATGACGCCCATGACAGTGGCCATATTAGCCGATGATGTATTAAAACAGGAATTGCTTGGCGGGAAGCTACCGGCAGATGTTGCGGTAGTTTGGGTTGATTCGATTCGCGCATTACTCATTGCCGAAGCAGATGTATACATGGATCTGTTGTTTGAAATGGATGCAGAAAGAACGCAGCGTTTAAAGCAATTGCTGCCCAGGCCAGTATTTATAAATGCGGTAAGCTGGTCAACAAAAAAGATTGGTGCTGATTTCATTCGTATAAATGCATGGCCGGGTTTACTGCAGCGACCAATAACCGAAATCGCTTTACCGGCTGGTATGTCTGAAGCCTTCATACAGCCATTTTTTGACAGCTTACAATGGAAATATATATTGGCGCCTGATATTGCCGGTATGATCACTGCCCGCGTGCTGGCTGCCATTATTAATGAGGCTTACTATACCTTAGGCGCACAGGTGAGTACCCGGGAAGAAATTGATATTGCCATGAAGCTGGGTACCAGTTATCCATATGGACCATTTGAGTGGAGCGCAAAAATAGGGCTGGCCCGTATTTATGAATTGTTAACTGAATTAAGCGGTGTTGATAAGCGTTATACACCGGCGCCGATGCTGGAAGAAGAAGCAACGAAGACAATGTGATAATTTGATAGTTAGCTAATATGCTAATGGCAAACAATACAAAATGCAATGAGGCATAAAGTGAAAAGCCAAAAGCAAATTATAAATTGTATTCGCTTTCCGCTGTATTTGCGTGTACCGTGCAGCGTGTAGCTGTATTTGCTTACAGCTCGAAGTGCGCAGCTGTACCTACTTACAGCGAATCATAACCTTGAATAAGATATCCACAATTAAGAGCATAAAAATGATTTTAAACATCGATACAGCTACCGAACAGGCCAGTGTATGTTTATCACAGGATGGAAATGTAATTAGTACACTTTTAAATGATAGCCAGAAAGATCATGCAGCCTGGATACAGGTGGCTATCAACACGTTATTACAAAAGGAAGGGTACACCATGCAGCAAATACAGGCTGTAGCTGTAACCCAGGGTCCTGGCTCTTACACCGGGTTACGGGTAGGTATGGCTTCTGCGAAAGGAATTTGCTTCGCCCTGCAGATACCACTCATAACAATTAATACGTTACAGGTAATGGCATTCGGAGCCATTAATCAATGGCGTTCACTGGCTGAAAATATGAAGCAGCCGCTGTGTTTTTGCCCAATGATAGATGCTCGCCGCATGG
This sequence comes from uncultured Niastella sp., assembly GCA_966212235.1. Classification (GTDB taxonomy): domain Bacteria; phylum Bacteroidota; class Bacteroidia; order Chitinophagales; family Chitinophagaceae; genus Niastella. The sequence continues at coordinate 332,794 of CBIHPP010000007.1, forward strand.
AAGTATTTACAGCGGTATACAATGAGGCGTTAGAAGAAATTGTATCTCCTAAAGCGATGATCCTTGATGAATTATCATTTCAGCCGGAGTTGCATGACAGATCCCTGATATGCTTTGGAAATGGCAGTTTTAAGTGGAAAAATGTAAGCAGGTATCCTAACGTTCTATTTATAGATGAAAAAATAGATATTGCTAAATCCCTTGCTAAACTGGCTTCCAGCTTGTATTTAGAGAAGAATTTTGCCAACTTAGCGTATGCTGAGCCCGTTTATCTAAAAGAATTTTACACTTATATCAAAAAATGACCAAATGAAACTTTTATCCTCCTTTCATCCCTAGCATATAGATTTTCTTGTAAATTTGATTTTTAGCGTTATCCTATTAAATATCTTAAAAGCTCTGATGTGCACATGAACGTAACAACCAATTACTCCATGGTCTTAAATGCAGATGGTGGGGATGGTGAATCGGTAAAAGTTGACTTCCTGAACCTGAAAAAGGCGGCGATGATACTTCGTGCCTTGAACCACAAGCTGCGTCAACAGATCGTCAAACTGATCGATGAGAACAAGCGTCTTACCGTGACGGAGATCTATGTACGTCTGCGGTTGGAACAGTCCGTTGCATCCCAACACCTCGCTATTTTACGAAGAGCCGGCATCGTTAAAACTGACCGGGATGGTAAATTTATTTACTATTCTGTCAACAGTTCACGAGTCGCTCATATCATGAAATGCGTGGACGACCTCAACATCTGATTAGACGGAGACTCGACAAATTTGTTAAAACAGTTAACCTGTAGTCCTCAAACGACTACGGGTTAACTTGTTATGGTGTACTTTTGCCTGAAATCAAGTCTACATGTTTATTAAGCAATTGTATACCGGCTGTTTAAGTGAAGCAGCCTATTACCTTGAAAGTGATGGTGTTGCAGCCATTGTGGACCCGCTCAGGGACATCGATAGTTACCTACAACTCGCCCGGGAACGGAATGCGACTATCAAATACATTTTCGAAACCCATTTTCACGCCGATTTTGTAAGTGGCCACCTCGATCTGCAAAAAGCTACCGGGGCGCCTATCGTTTATGGTCCGCATACCGAAACCCAGTTTCCCATTCACCTGGCTAAAGACGGCGAAATATTCCAATTAGGCAAAACGGCTATTGAAGTATTACATACACCGGGTCATACGGTAGAAAGCACCTGCTATTTACTGCGTGATGAAAACGGTAAACCCCATGCTGTTTTTACCGGCGATACATTGTTTGTAGGGGAAGTGGGCCGGCCCGACCTGAGCAGCGGCAATATGGATAAAGATGAACTGGCATCGTTGCTGTACGACTCATTAAACCAGAAAATTGCGTCTTTGCCCGATGATGTCATTGTATACCCCGCTCATGGGCCTGGCAGCAACTGCGGTAAAAACCTCGGTCCGGGTACTTCAAGCACTATAGGGGAAGAAAAGCAATCTAACTATGCCCTGCAACCCCAAACAAGGGAAGCGTTCATAAAGGCCGTTACAGCCGATTTGCCGACTGCTCCGTTATACTTCCCAATTAATGCAAAAATCAATAAGGAAGGATACGACCCACTGGAAAAGATCATGGAAGTGGCCCTGACGCCTTTAAGCGTGGCTGATGTCAAAAAGTGGATGGAAGATGAAGAGACCATCATCCTCGATACACGTAAGGCAGGTGATTTCACCAAACAGTTTGTACCAGGTTCTATAAGCATTGGTCTTGAAGGACGCTTTGCCGAATGGGCCGGTAGTTTATTGCCGTTTGATAAACCCATTATACTGGTAACCGAAGAAGGGCAGGAGAGAGAAAGTGTAGTTCGGTTAGCCCGGGTGGGCTTCTCACAAATACATGGTTACCTGGCCGGTGGAATAGAAGCATGGCGCAAAGCCGGTGAAGATATAGACCTGATCATAGATGTAGAAGTAGATGAGCTGGCTATGGATCTGCCGTACGACGATCACCTGATAGCGATAGATGTTCGCCGCGAAACTGAGTTTGCTGATGGTCATGTACGGGGCGCTACCAATATACCGTTAAACGATTTGACCGATCCCGCCTCAATGGCTAATATCGATGACTTTCAGAACCTGTACCTGTATTGCGGCAGCGGCTACCGTAGTGTTATTGCAGCTTCGTTGATGAAGCGGCAGGGCATTCATAACTTACGAAATGTATTGGGTGGTTTTAATGCCATCCAGTTGCAGCAAGGAATTGAGATCGTAAAAGACAATAGTGTGTTGAACTAAGGTAAGTGGGGGTTGTCTGCTGAGCGAAATCTGCCTGCAGGCAAATAGGTCGAAGGTGCGTACATAACACACCGGGGCAATCGAAATGTGTTAAACATACAATAGTAAAGCCTATAAGGTTACAGCATTCGCTAAAACCTTATAGGCTTTAAATTTTTTGCTACATGCTTACTGGCTATACCTGTTCGTACACGTTTACAATGTTATGCTTAATGGCATACAATACGAGGCCTACCCTGCTTTTTACATTCAGCTTTTCAAATAATGCATCGCGATAACCGTCGATGGTGCGCGCACTCAGGAACATTTTTTCTGCTATTTCCTTATAGGTCATTTCTGTACAAACCAATTTCAAAAACTCTATTTCGCGGGTATTCAGCGAAGAAGGGCTTTTAAAAGGTTCACCTGGATCATCAAGCTTGCTAACGGCATGTATCAATTTACCGGTGATCAGTTCGGAGTAGTAGAACCCTTTACGCATAAGCGAATCCAGGGCACTGCGAAACTCCATGGGATCAATGTCTTTCAGGATATAACCTTTGGCGCCGTTTTTCATCATGCGGATAATTGAATTCTCATTGTCGTACATAGACAGGGCGAGGATCTTGATACCCGGGTAATTACGTTTAAGCCACAGGGCTGTTTCGTAACCATCCATCTCCGGCATATTGATATCGAGCAAAACAATGTCCGGTAAGTACCTGGGTTGTAACTGTTTGATAAAATCTTTTCCGTTGTTGGCTTCAAAAAGAACGGCGTACGTTTCGAGGCCCCGGATAAGATTGGCGAGTCCGTTGCGTAGCAGAATGTGATCATCTACAATGGCCACGCTGGCATTAGTCTTTAGCATAATGGTTAAGGGTTTATGGTGAGGAAAAGGGTAGGGAGAGAATCACGGTAGTTCCTATTCGGGGGATACTGGTAAGGTTGAATTGTGCACCGACTAATTGGGCCCGGCTCTGCATTTCCGAAGCCCTAATCCAAAATTAGGATTTTCATTTATATCCTGCAACGTAAAATCAAAACCTTTTCAATTGTCCGTTATAGTTATTGTTATACCCCAGGTGAAAACTTGATCAGGATTAAGAATTATATTGCTTCCATGTGTTTTTTATGTTGTTAAACACTTCCTGAATGATGCGGTTCATATTCAATAGAACGAAGTAGACCCATATCCGTCAAGGCAGGAGTATAATACAAAGTTTAAAATCTTAACAATAGGGTAATAGTTCCGATCCGATGGCTAAATGGTTTTTAAACAGATCGTTTATAAGCATCATGTAGGAAAAAAAGCTATGCATAAAAGAGTAAGAAAAACATAACCGGTTGCTACATAAAGGATGCGCAGTTTATGCAGGCCATTATAAAGCACATAAAAGCACCTTTAACATGCAGCTATAAAGCTGTTGCTTCTTATTAAAACTGGTAATTACAGTAAATAGAAGATAAAGGGTTATCGCTACGGCAGAAAAGCCATAAAGCTATTATACGCTGACATAGCAGATGCAGATCATTCTATCCAAAGATGGCGGTATTCTTCTTTCCATTCCCGTTTCCAGCGGCGATGGCTCCACAACCACATATCGGGTTGCTGCCTGATAACGTTCTCGAGGTAGCGGGCATAACGCAGGGTGAGTTCGCCCCGTTCAACAGAAGCCGGCTGATCTTCAGCCAGCGTAAATACGACCTTATAATAACCACGCCGGGGTTTTTCAATATTGGCAAATACAATGGGTATGTTGGAAGCGCGGGCGCCTGTTTCGGGGCCGGTTACAAAGGCGGTAGGTTTTCCAAAAAAGTTCAGCCAGAAACATTTCTCGGGGTTAGATGGCGCCTGATCGGCCACCAGTCCAATGCAATATTGCCGGTTGCGCCAGGGCAGCATTGCCTTGCGCATGTCTGTAGCAGGTATTAATACCGAGCCCGATTTAGCGCGGAGTTTCCTGAACATGCGGTCGAATATCTTGTTGGTTATGGGCATATACACACCCAGAAAAGTATAGGGCATTGTTTTGGCGCCTGCCAGGTTAGCCCATTCCCAGTTGAAAGTATGCCCCAGGTGAATATGGCAACTGCGGCCTGTTTTATACAGATCACTCAATACTTCCCAGTTGCCGCTTACCCGTTTTTGAATATAGGCATCGCTGGCCGACACCATTTTCAGGCTTTCAATAATGGAATCGATAAAATTATGGTAGAATTTACTGGCTATTTTCCTGCGTTCTGCCTCTGTCTTTTCGGGAAAGACAATCCGCAAGTTATCGAGAACTACATGCCGCCGATAGCCTAACAGGCGGTATACCAATAGATAAAATCCATCTGACAGGATATATAATACACGCAGTGGTAATAAAGAAACCAGGTATAAAAAACCGTAAACGATGTAATACATGAGCCCGCAAAGATACATTTCCTAGCCATTCACCCAATTCTTCGATTCCTGCTCAACATGCATTAATTCAACTTTAACCCTGAATTTGTTGCGCAGGTGACGGGCCATGGAGTCGGCTGCATATACGCTCCGGTGCTGGCCGCCGGTACAGCCAAAGCTTACGGTAAGGCTCTCAAAGCCGCGGCGGATATAATCTTCAACTGACATATCTACAATATCAAACACGCTGTTCAAAAACTCCGACATGCGCGTTTGTTGTTCCAAAAAATCTTTAACGCCTTTATCGCGACCTGTTTGGGTTTTGAAATGCTCCAGCCGGCCAGGGTTTAAAATACCCCGGCAGTCAAATACATACCCACCGCCATTTCCGGAAGGGTCGGCAGGAAGGCCTTTTTTAAATGAAAAACTTTGAACCCGCACTACCAGCGGTGTTTCGTCATCGGCTGTAAGGGGCGTAAACCGGTCTACGATCTCATCGCTTACGCAAACCTGTAACACTTTACTGAATTCCGGTACGGCAATGCCCATGCTTTGGTCATTGATAAACGACCGCAAGTTCTTCAGCGCTTGCGGAATGCTGGTCAGGAATTGAGCCTTGCGCTCAAACAGTCCCCGGAAACCATAAGCGCCCAGCACCTGCAGCAGCCTGATGAGCACATACCCGTTGTATTGACTTTTGAACAGTTCGCGGTTAACCTGTTCATTCCTAATTTGTTCAAAGGAATCAATATAATCGTTCAGCAGGCTTTCCTTCCAGTCGTCGGGCAAATTGGCGCGGGCCTGCCAGATCATACTGGCCACATCATATTGCGGAGCCCCCTGCATGCCACCCTGGTAATCGATAAAGTGTACCGAGTTGTCGGGCGACACCAGGATGTTGCGGCTTTGAAAGTCGCGGAACATGAAATATTTGTATTCTGTATGTGTGAGATAATTGCTCAACGCCTCAAAATCATCGATCAGTTTTTGTTTATCGTAAGGCTTGCGCAAGGCATCCAGGAAATAGTATTTAAAATACAGGAGGTCGGCCATAATAGCCTGTTTGCCAAATTCCTGGTTGGTAAGGCAACGGGTATAATCCAGCTCCTGGTGACCTTTTATCTGCAATAGGGCCAGTTGGTGCAGGCTCGTTTTAAAAAGGTTGTATACATTGTCGCTAAATCCTTCTGCCTCAAGACGGTTCAGTAAAGAAACATCGCCCATGTCCTGCTGCAGGTAAATGGTTTTATCATCACTCAAAGCATATATTTCCGGCACCGGAAGCTGGCGGTTATAAAAGTGTTGCGAGAAATAAAGGAAAGCTTCGTTTTCCGGAACGTTATGGCCATGGGTGGCAATAAAGGTCCCTTTCGACGAATAGATACGAAAGTAGCGTCTGTCTGAGCCGGATTGCGGTAAAACTTCTATACGTTCACAGGCTGAGCCGCTCCACTCAGCGTATAGTTTATTGATTCCGTCGATTATTGATTGCATAGTGTTATTGGGTCAGTAAAAGTAATGCAATAATGTCATGAGCGGGCGCAAAAAAACGCAGTTAATTTTCCCCAAATAAGGCTGCTTTCTACCCGAGGATAGGGCAGCGATACGGCAATGATATAGCACCAATATGGGTCAGGTAAGGAGCAACCCAGGGACAGATAAGTGGCAGGTAAGGAACTGGAAGGAGTTACAAGCGAGTTGCGGGCGTGGTATGATCAATAAAATGACGTTTTACCAATCCGCCTGCCATACAAGGCTATTCGCCAAATAACAGCTCAGCTTCCGCTACTGAATCGGGTTTGCCCACATCAATAAACCGCGAGCCGCTGTGATCATAACCTTTTATGATTCCGTTGGCGGCCAGTTCCAGATATGTATCTACGATGGAGAATTTTCCGGTTCGTTGTATAAGCGATAATAATTTTTTACTGATGACGTGTATACCGCTGAATGCTTTGGGGATGTATGCTGTGGCTGAGCGGGCAATTTTTTCTTCACCGGTTTTTGTGTTTCGCCAGCCGCAAAGGGTATTGTCTTCGTCGAATAAAAAATAACGGGAGGTAGTACGATTGGTAATAGCGATGGTTGATAAAGGCGCTTGTTGTTGATGAAATGCAATCAGCTTACCCAGATCGAGGTCGGTCAAAATATCAACATTGATCACCACAATGTTGTCTGCCGTAAAAAGCGGTTCTGCTTTTTTGATTCCACCACCGGTTTCCAAAACCATATCGGTTTCATCGCTGATGGTAATGGTGCTGCCCCAGCCTTTGTTTTTTTCCAGCGCAGTAATGATTTGATCGGCAAAATGATGCACGTTCACCACTACATTGTCAATACCATATTGTTGCAGATATTCAATATTGCGTTGTAACAAGCTTTTGCCATTAACAACAGCCAATGCTTTGGGATGCTTATCGGTCCATGGTTTGAACCGGGTGCCCAAACCCGCGGCGAAGATCATGCCCTGTAATCCCACCCCCCCAGCCCCCCTAAAGGGGGGATTAGTAAGAGAAATATTTTTGTTATCGTTCATAATTGTTGTTGGTTATACCGCGCCTCGACTGCACTCGGCGCTTTTGCAGGTCCTTCGAGCCTTCGACTACGCTCAGGTTGCTCAGGATCTACAATACAATATTCTGCACCAGTGTGCTCTTATATGGATAATCGGTATTAAAATGCAATCCACGGCTTTCTTTGCGGAAATGCGCACCTTTTACGATCAGGTAGCCGACCGAGATCATATTGCGCAGTTCGCATAGTTGGGGCGATAGGGCAGTGGTTTGATACAGGGCTTCTGTTTCTTCCCACAATAGGTCGAGGCGTTTGGCAGCACGTTCCAACCTGATGTTGGTACGAACAATACCCACGTAATCACTCATCACCTGTTGCAATTCTTTCAGGCTTTGGGTGATGAGGATCATTTCTTTTGGCTGTGTTGTGCCGGTAATTTTCCAGTCGGGCACATCTGTTGAAACACTGAGTGATTTTATTTTTTCTGCCGCATCTATAAAACAACGGTGGGCAAATACCATGGCTTCCAGCAACGAGTTACTGGCCAGGCGATTGGCGCCGTGCAAACCGGTGCTGGCGCATTCTCCGGCGGCGTATAGATTTTTAATGGAAGTGCGTCCCCATTCATCGGTCTTAATGCCACCGCAACTATAGTGCGCAGCAGGCGCTACAGGTATAAGTTGCGTTGCCACATCGATGCCAATGGACCGGCATTTTTCGTAAATGTTCGGGAAATGCTCAATGAATTTATCAACAGGAATATGTGTAACGTCGAGGAATACATGTTCCGTACCCGTGATCTTCATTTCGCTATCAATGGCACGGGCTACAATATCACGGGGGGCCAGGTCTTTACGCGGATCGTACCGTTCCATAAAAGCCTCCCCGTTCTTGTTGCGCAGGATACCACCATCACCTCGTACGGCCTCGGAAATCAAAAAAGATTGTCCGCGAACGCCCGGTTCATACAAAGCGGTGGGGTGAAATTGAATGAACTCCATATTCTCGATGCGTCCCTTGGCGCGGTATACCATGGCAATACCATCGCCGGTAGCAATATTGGGATTGGTGGTAGAACGGTATACCTGTCCGTTTCCGCCACTGGCCAATACCGTTACTTTCGCCAGGATCTTTTCTATCTGGTTATTTTGCAGGTTCAGCACATACACACCATAACATTCGATATGCGGAGTAGATTTTGTAACGAGGTAACCCAGGTGGTGCTGCGTAAGCAGGTCAACAACAAAGCAATGTTTTACGATCTCGATATTGGGAAAACTGTGTGCCGCATCAAGCAAGGCGCGCTCCATTTCTTTGCCGGTAATATCTTTATGATGCAGAATTCGGAATTCACTGTGCCCGCCTTCTTTGCCGAGTTTGTAATCACCGTCCGATTCTTTATCGAAGCGGGCGCCCCAGTCAATCAATTCCTGGATGCGATCGACACCTTCTTTTACCACTATTTCAACGACCTGTTTATTGCAGAGGCCGTCGCCGGCAATGAGGGTGTCTTCAATATGTTTATCGAAGCTGTCTTTTTCAAAATCAGTTACACCGGCAATTCCACCCTGGGCATATTTTGTATTGGTTTCATCTGCCTGGGTTTTGGTAATGACCAGAATTTTTTTATCTGGAAATTTTTGAGCTGCCTTGAGTGCAAAGGTCAATCCGGCAATACCGGAGCCGATAACGAGAAAATCAGTTTGCATAAATATTGGGTTCCAAGACGTCAAACCTAGTTAAAAATGATCATTAATCCAATGTTATGCTCCCTGCTTAGTACTGAATGGAATAAGCAAACTTATCGGGGTTTTCCAGTAACTCAAGCAGGTTGTATCTCATTGTTACTGTTTTTTTGTCTTCCGATAATTTGATCATGGGGTTATCGGCCTTTTTTGCAGCGCGGGGTAATTTGATAGTAGTGGTGTACAAAATTTCCATACCCGAGCCCGTTAACTGTTTCATTTGCGCCATTTCAGGGCGTTCTTTAAACTCTTTATATTTTACTGCATTTACCTTTTTTTCGATAAGGCCATTTTTTATAGTAACATCGTAAATAGCGGCAATATCGCCCATGTCGGGTCCTTTAGGTGCATCTGGTTGTTCGGCATCGCCTTCTTTTTTACCGAACATATTTTTCAGGGCATTGCTCATACCGGTTCCGCTGCCGCCTTTACCGGCCATCAACTGTTGAAGGCTGTTCAGGTCTTTATACGGAAAATTCATATCCAATTTGAATACCTTCTCCTTGATATTCATTTGCATTTTCATTTTGCCATCTTTCATTAATTCTTTTTGTTCAGCAGTAACGTCTTTCGCTGAATCGAGCAAAGATTTAAATAAAATAGTGGTGTCAAGCACTTTATCCAATCCGTCTTTTTTTAATTCTTCTTCACCGGCAAAGGTTTGCATCATATCTATGAGTTGACCCATGTCCATTTTAGTAACATATGTTCCGCTGCCATCAGCTTTGATCTCAATTTCTTCATTCACTTCGTAACAGCTAACTAAAAAAATACTGAGCGCTACAGTGAGAACATATTTGAAATACTTCTTCATTACGGTTTATTTATCGCAAGTTAATCGTTTTCAGCCACTCCCGCCTGATACCAAACTGTAAATGTTTGTGAACGGCTGGGGGCTAACATAAGCAGGCCCAATCCATTGTTAAAGCAGTCGGGCGCGGCACTGAGATTTTCAATGGCGATGCTTTTGCGGTGTGGTGGCGTATAGAGTTGTACATAGGGATACCGGCTATTGGTAAAAATAGAAACATACACGCCGTTGCCGGGATTATACAACACAGCACAGGGATTTTGTTCAACCGGCTGCACATGGAAACAGTTGTCCAGTTGCCGGTCGCCAATTCGGTCGCCCACAGAAAACGATTTATCGGGAACGAGTTTACCGGTAGGCAACAGATGTTGGTCTAATTCAACCAATGTTTCGGAGCTGATCTGAAATTCATAATCATCAATGCTGCCACCCAATTTAAAATAAGGATGCCAGCCATCTGCCAGCGGTATTTCTACCATATCGAGGTTTAACAATACGGTTTCAACCTGTAAGATGCGCTGAGGCAACAGTGTATACCGTACTTCACAAATATAATCGTAGGGATAACCGGGGTCTTCCCGTTTGAAGTGATACCTGAGTGATGCATTGGCCTGGTTATCGTCGGCAAATTCATCTACGATCTTAAAAGGTTTATTATACAATAAACCGTGAATGGCATTGCCATCGGTGAACTTATTGCTGATCTCGAACGCCTCGTCGTCGATGGTGTATTTGCCATCGCGCATGCGGCAAACGAAAGGCGATAATTTGCTGCTTTTGTAGGATGTGGCCAGGTCCTGCTCAATATGCTCCCGGTTGGAATAATTATCAATGATATTCAGAATTTCGCCCTCTACAGGGATCTCAAAACTGTGAAGCAGGGCGCCGAATTCAGGTAGTATGGTTATGATTGTATTTGTTGCATTATCTTGCAGCTTTACCAATGATAACCCGTTCCTGGTGATACGGGAAACGCTAAAACTCATAGTATTCAATTTAGGTACAACGGAAAATTTTATAAAATTAATTCATCTAACGATAGTAGCATGATCAAAAAGTTGCAAAAGGCCTTTAGCGAGCGTTTTAATAAAGAACCCATGATCGTTGGAGCGCCGGGGAGGGTAAACCTGATTGGGGAGCATACCGATTATAACAATGGTTTTGTGTTACCCGGTGCGGTTGATAAAAGGATATATGTAGCCATTGCGCCTAATAATTCCAACACAGTTAATGTTTTTGCCAACCAGTTCAACGAATCGTATTCATTTTCTTTAGATGTTTCCGAGCCGCACCAGGGCTGGATGAATTACCTGCTGGGGGTAACTTATCATATTCAACAGCAGGGGAAACAAATTGGCGGGGTTGATATAGTCATCGATGGCGATATTCCCGTAGGCGCCGGTATGAGCTCTTCCGCTGCATTATGCTCAGCCTACGGATTTGCATTGAACGAATTGTTTCAGCTGGGATTGAGCCGTATGGACCTGGCCTTCATTGGCCAAAAAACCGAACATACGTTTGTTGGGTTGAAATGTGGCATCATGGACCAGTTTGCCAGTTTGCACGGTAAAAAAGGGCATGTAGTTAAACTTGACTGCCGGAGCCTCGACTATGAATATATTCCCTTTGATTTTCCCGGTTACAAGATCGTTCTGGTAAACAGTATGGTAAGCCATACACTGGCCAGCAGCGAATACAATATTCGCCGTCAGCAATGTGAAGAAGGCATAGAGATTTTAAAAAAGCATTACCCCGGTATTACTTCATTACGGGATATAGAACCGGTGCAATTAATGCAACACCAGGATGAATTGTCGCCGGTTGTATTTGATCGCTGCTCGTATGTGGTATACGAGAAAGAAAGATTGCTGGCAGGTTGCGAAGCCCTCAAAAAAAATGACCTCACAACTTTTGGCAAACTGATGTTTGCCACGCATGAAGGACTGAGCAAAAAGTATTCAGTAAGCTGTACGGAACTTGATTTTCTGGCAGAATGCGCACAGCAAATTACGGGTGTGGCTGGCGCCCGCATGATGGGCGGCGGATTTGGTGGTTGCACGATCAATATTGTTCAAACCGAAGCCGTGGAAATTTTCACGCAAAAGATACAGGCTTCATTTAATGGTTTGTTTAAAACAACACCTGAAGTGTATGTTACGCAGATAGAAGACGGCACGAAAGTAATTAGCTAATGGAAAACAAATACAAAAGGCAAAATGCATAAATTAATAGTGCCACACCAGTAAGGTGCGGCACTATTACAACGCTTAGATATAAACCGGCAACAGACGCTTTTGGGCATCTGGCCGGTTTTGTGTTTTTCCTGGCGATACCCCGATTTGTATCTCTGTTATATTCTTTTCAGGCTGTGCAAAATCTATATTTAAAAAAACTTCACGACACTCATTGGTCACCGGTATATGGTGCTCTGCGAGCCGTTCTTTGATCTGGGCATGGCTACCAGGCAATTGTTCCCAGGGACCTTCATGCGGAAAAGTGATGGCCTTAAAAAAGTCCAGCTCCCTGATCCTGAATTTCGATGAATGAAATGCTTTTCTGACCGGAATAGCAATTTCTAAAGTAAACTCCGTGTCAGGGTTTCCATCCATTCCATAATATATCCAATGCAGCGGGCCATTGATAAAACTTTTACGGCCAGCCTCTACATATAATTCAGCCATAACCGGACCAAACTGATGTAATTGGGCAATTGTAGTTTGATGAGTACTGCATAAAACGGTAAGCGACGGAAAAGTTTTTATATGCATGCAAATAACTTTTAAAGTGAATAAATGACCACGCTGTACTGGAATAATAACGTTTGAAACGGGAAGGATTGGACATGTTTTAACCGAAACCGGAAATTAAGGGGGTGAAACATGACGTAAGAGGTACGGGCCTTAAGCCAACGCTTCCTTTCCCCAGGCTTCCCATTCTTCTTTGCTGGGGCCATATACTCCCGGCACTTTTAAACCTGCCATGCGCATCAACACGGTCATTTGGCCCCGGTGGTGTGTTTGGTGAATCAGCAAAATGTTTAGTGAAGTGCCATTTTTCCAGCTATCCCCGTACAAATTATTTTCTACTTCCAGGTTGCTATCATCCCAGTTGCTGATTATAGCCGCTACCAGTTGATCGCTGTTTTTTTTGTAATGTGTTATAAGTTCCTGTACAGTTGTGTATGTGATATATTCTTCCTTTATCGGCAAACCCAGTTTGCTGGGCAGTTCAGTGACCGTTTCAACAATGTGATTGGCCAGCCGCCCCAACGTGCGGCCGCCGGGAATAGCCACCTGCAGGGATTCGTCGGTCAGGTTGCGAAAGATCTTCAGGGTGGCTTCTGATTCATATTTCCAATTTTCAAGAAAGTCATGGATGGTGCGTATCATCTGATTAAATTTTAAAGTGAAGGTTACAAGACCAAAGTAACAGGCAGGTTGTGACAACAGTATGTCAGCAGGAATTGAAGAAGTGAAAATATTTTACCCCCAGCCCCTAAAGGGGAGGTGAATCCTGAATGGTCAAAGGTGAAATATGTAGCTGGTAACCAGTTCCCGGCCCTGAGCGGAGCCAAAGGGTCGAAACGCGACTTAATTAAACGACATTGATTGGCGATTGCGGTTGCTACTGGTGTTCTACAGGCAGGTAATGCAGGCGGATCTCTTCGGTTAATTCTTTCATAACCGTCGCCAGCGCTTCGGGCGATTCAACGGTGACATGATTGGTGTACATCAGCAGCCAGCGGCCAAAGTATTCCAGGGAGGAAGTTACATAATACATGAGCACATGATCTTCCTGCACCTCTTCGCGCACATAGCCATAATAATACTTTTGATTTCCCAGGTGACGTGCAGCGCTTTTGGTATACCGTACAACCACTTCCTGCAACTCGGAGCTGTTGATCATGGTTTGCATATATTCCTGCAGGGAAGGGTGCGTTTCGGGCTCAAAAGTTTTATCGAGTATTTGCAGGTTCTGAATTCGGCTAACCCTGAAATCGCGGTAACCGTTCCGTAAATGACACCAGCCAATGAGGTGCCAGGCCTGGCCGTAATGGCAAAGTCCGATAGGCTCCAGGGTGCGTTCGGTCACGGCATCCTGGCCCGACTGATAGCGGATCTGAATTACTTTTTTATCGCCCAATGCCTTTTGAAGGTCTACGAGGTAGCGGCCTGCTGAATCATCTGCCGGGAGGCGCGACAACACCACAATGTTATCATTCAACTGGTCCATATGCTCCTTGTCGGAGGTGCGTAACACCGCCTTTATTTTGAAGAGGGCTGCATTGAAATGTTTTTTTATTGATTCGTCTGACAGGTATTCGGCGAGTTTGGCGCCCAGCAGTAACGCGGAGGCTTCTTCCTGGGTAAACATTACGGGCGGTAAACGGTAACCTTCCATAATGGTATAACCGCTACCTGCTTCACCTATGACCGGCACGCCGCTTTCTTCCAATGCTTTAACATCGCGATACACGGTACGTAAGCTGATGTTAAAACGATCGGCCACCTCCTGCGCAGTTACCCTTTTTTTACTTTGCAGGTGGGTGAGGATGGCGTGTAGTCTATCGATTCTGTTCAATTCCGTTGAAAGTTTTATATTTTGGTTATTAAGGGCAGGCTGTAAGCTTTAAGCCATAAGCTTTTAATTCGTGGTATTGGCTTACAGCTTTATGCTTATAGCTTTAAGCTGTCTTCTCCACCCACACTTCACTTTCTTTCAACAAATTAATCAATTCTTCAACAGCAATGGCGCTGTCGACATTGCGTTTCACAATTTCTTTTCCTTTATATAATGTGATCTTTCCCACGCCGCTGCCCACATAACCAAAATCGGCATCGGCCATTTCGCCCGGTCCGTTTACAATGCAACCCATGATGGCGATCTTGACGCCTTTCAGGTGATGCGTTACCGAACGGATCCTGGCCGTGGTTTCCTGCAGGTCAAACAAAGTACGTCCACACGAAGGGCAGGAAATATATTCCGTTTTGGATATGCGTGTACGGGTGGCCTGTAATATAGAAAATGAAGTGTTATTGATGAACTGGTGATTGCTCTTTGTTTCGAGGTAGGTGCGGCCACTTACTTTTTGATTCAGGAGTTTTTCCGGTTCATTCATCAGCCAGATGCCGTCGCCCATGCCATCGAGCAGTAGAGCGCCGCTATCCGTTGAAAAATGGATCAACTGCTCATCAATGGTAGTATCGTTGCTTTCTACAGCCAGTATTACCGGGCAGGTAATGCCCTGGTTCATCAGTTCAATGATGTAACGCCGCACCGATGGCATGGCATGCGGATGCGATGAATACAAACACAACACCACGGTGCCGTCTTTGCGAATGGCCTGTAACAATTCCTGCGAAGCAGGTGCATTTACATCGGCTGCTACAAAGTTCAGGATACCTGAACGATCGGTACATTGCAGGTATTCCGTTGATTGATATAAAGGATAATATTTTTCTTTATCCGTTGCATTCAACCAGGTAGCATAATCGCAAATTACTTTTAGGGTACCGGGCAGGGAAAAGTCAAGTATTTTTTTAGCCGTGTATAAGTAATCAGCTGCTGCATCGGCAATAGCAAACTTATCGGTTTCGGTGTTGTAGGTGTAGCCTATAGCCTGCAGGTCTTCATGGCGAATGGTTTTCGATTTCATAAAATCGGCCACAACCACGGGTACCTGCTTGCCGCCAATATTTGATACCGTGCCTGTATTCCGCCTTGTATATTCAAATGGAGAAAATGGAACTTTAGCAATGGCGGGAATTTCAACCTGGCTATTGTTAATTGCCGATTGTCTTTTGGTATATCGTTTCACGAGGTCGCGGCAAACCGGGATCTCGAATTCAGGATCTTCGGTCAATGACACGCGAATGGTGTCGCCTAAACCATCTTCGAGCAGGGAGCCAATGCCGATGGCTGATTTAATTCTGCCGTCTTCGCCATCGCCGGCTTCTGTTACGCCGAGGTGCAAAGGATAACATTCATTAAATTCATCCATCATTACGTTCACCAGCAACCGGTAGGCCTGTACCATTACCTGGGGATTACTGGATTTCATGCTCAAAATAATATTGTGATAGCTTTCATTGCGGGCAATGCGCAGGAATTCCATCGCACTTTCTACCATGCCCATAGGCGTATCGCCATAACGGCTCATGATGCGATCGCTGAGCGAACCGTGATTGGTACCAATGCGCATAGCGGTACCATATTCTTTGCAGATCTTTACCAACGGCGTAAAGCGATCGCGAATGCGATCAATTTCTTCGGCATATTCCGCATCGGTATAATCGATCTGTTCAAACTTCTTTTTATCAACGTAGTTACCCGGGTTCACGCGCACTTTTTCAATAATGCGGGCTGCTATTTCAGCTGCATTGGGGGTAAAATGTATATCTGCAATCAGGGGTGTTTTATAACCTCTTTTGTGCAGCTCGTTCTTTATATTAAGTAAGTTTTCCGCTTCTTTTTTGCTGGGTGCAGTAATACGAACCAATTCAGCGCCAGCCTCAATGCAACGGATGCTTTGTTCAACGGTAGCCATGGTATCCATGGTATCGGTTGTGGTCATGGTTTGTACGCGAATAGGGTTGAAGTTGCCCAGCAACAAGTCCCCAATTCGTACTTCACGGGTAGCCAGTCGTTTATATTCAGTTAATGAATCGCAGTAAAGCTGCATGTGATTTTTCAGATTTAATAATTCGTGATTGCCATTGTTACAGCGGCAAAATGTCTGCAAAATTACAATAAAGTAATAAGTAGTAAGTGTTAAGTAATAAGTAAAGGCAAAATGCTAATACTGAACGTTTAACGAGGAGCGTTTAGAAGTCGTACGTAATAAGTTTTTGATAGTAAGAATGAGCGTAAGAATATGGAACGTAAACGGGAAACTGGTATCTGGTTACCATGTACCTTGTACTCTGCCCCGGAACTGGTAACCGGTTACTCTTCCCCGCCGCGGCGGGTTGGGGGCATACCTACCAGTCTTTTTCAGGCTGTGTTACAGAGCGGGAGCGGTTTTGCTGTATTTTCCGCTGAACTTCCTGTTCTTTTTGTTCAAGCGATTTAAGATACTGTTCAATTTTCCGCTTATCGAGTTTGTTCTGTTGCTTTTGTTTTTGCTGCTGTTTTTGTTGGGGTTGCTTTTGTTCCTGACCCTGGTTTTGTTTCTTCTGCTCCAATAATGCCTTTTGCAGATTGAACCGGGCGTCTTCATCGGCAGGGTCCAGCTTTAAAGCATCCTTATAGGCTTCGATGCTTTCCGACAGCTTTTTTTGTTTTGTTAAGGTTACGCCCTTGTTGTAATAGCCTTTTTCTTTATAGTCCTTTTCAGGGATCTTCTCAATTAATTCATCAAATGATTTCTCTGCCTCCGGCAAATTACCGGTGCGGTAACGGGCATTGGCGAGATTGTAACGGGCTATTGCATTTTTGGGATTTTGCGCTACCGCTTTTTGGTAAGCAGGCAACGCCTGTTCAAACTGTCCCTGTTTATATTGTTTATTGCCTTCCCTGATAGCCGCATTTTCATCCTGCGCTGTTACCAACGCAGGCAGTATAATGAATAAAGGCATCAGCCATACTATGTAACAATGTTTTTTCAAGCTGCTTTAAATTTACGTTCAGGCAAAAAGAATTCTATCATCAACAATGCAAAGGCAATGGCCAGGAACCATTGAAAATAACTTTTGTAATCCCTGAAGGCGTTATCATCAAGCGATGAAGATTCTATAGTGCTTAACTGTTTTGTAATGGCATTGACTGCAGCATCTACTTCATTCAGTTTCACATACACGCCTTTGGTAGCGCTGGCCAGTTGCTGTAATTCTGCTTCGTTCAATTTTGATATTACTGTATTGCCGTTGGCGTCTTTCTTATTTTCGTTGGTAGCAGGGTCCATTATAGGCGCTCCTTCTGCCGAACCAATACCAATGGTATTGATCATAACACCATCCTGGGCCAGTTGTTGTGCCAGGGGAAGAGCCTGTGGGTCATGGTCTTCTCCATCTGAAATCAATACAATCGATTTGAATTTTCTTTCCTTGCTATTGAATGCCGAATTACTGGCGCGTAATGCTTCTGAAATAATAGTGCCCTGGGTAGGTACTACTTCCGGCCCTGCTTGCTGAATGTACATGCGGGCTGCGCCATGATCTGTGGTGAGGGGCATTTGTAAATAGGCCCTTCCTGCGAATAGAACCAGACCAACCCGGTCGTTTGGTAACTGTTCCATTAATTTATAAACCAGTTGCCGTGCTCTTTCAAGGCGGTTGGGTTTTATATCCTCAGCCAGCATGCTTTTACTTACATCAATGGCAATCACTACATCTACACCCTTGCGTTGCACATTGTCCATAGCGCCTGGTTTTTGCAAATTGGCAGATGCTGCAATAACAGCTGCCAGGGCCAGGGCAAAGAACATGAATTTAAACAGAAAATTGGTGGGCGAATAATTGACGATGAGGGCCTGAACCAGTCTTTGATCCCCTATTTTTTTAATGGTATTTTTTTTCCAGTACAGAAGCTGAAAATACAGAACTACCAGCAGGGGGATAGTGGCCAGGGCGACGAGGTACTCGATATGTTGAAAACGGTAATTCAAAGGTTAATGTGCTAATGTGATAATTAGTCAATTTGCTAATTAGAAACCGCAAATTGACTTTCAATAATTGCAAGAATTAAACCAAATTGATATTCAATCCAAATTAAGTATTAATTCGATTGATTGCTAGTTAAAATACATCGTATAATTAACAAATTCAAATCATTAGCAGCAGTTCTCCAGTTTTCAATTAGCTAATTCCGTCTTACTTCTTTCCGTCAAAAAAGCCATATTGTTTTAAAATAGCCTTGAGCAGGTTGACCCTGATGGAGACGAAATCAACATTTTTATCGGGCGATTCTACCTGCAGCACAAAAAAGTAAGGATGTTTATTTTCTTCTATCCAGCCAATGATCCAGCCGAGTTGATTGCCTTTGTCTGTCGTGTTCCAGCCGGTTTTATAACTCAGTTTGTAGTTGGCATTGCTTTCCCACAACATCATACTGCGTACGATGCGTTGCGATCTTTTTTGAAAAGGCAGCTGATCGAAATACAATTTCTTCACCATTCCTAACTGTTCATCGGCGGTTACTTTGGCGCTGTTATCGAGCCAGAAAGTATCGAGGTTGTTCTTTAATTTAAAAGTGTCGTACCGGTGCGCATAGCCCAGCGTATCGAGCCAGTGTTGCATTTTTGGTTGACCAATACGGCGGGCCAGTTCCTGGTACCATGGCGGGCACGAAATGCGGAAGGCATCCCACATGGTCATATCGCGGTTGCATTCGGTGCGGGCGCGTACTACGCTGTCCCAGGCAAAAATGGTATTGGTATCCGCTACGATCCCTTCTTCAAGGCCGATCAGCGAGTTTACGATCTTGAAGGTAGAAGCGGGTGTGTATGCGCTGTCGCTGTACCGCGGCAGGTTGTAAATGGAAAAATGCCCCTGCCCATTGTCAAAAAGGCCAAAGCAGCCGGTCACTTTATTTTGGTCGAAATATTTTTTCAGACTATTATCTACAGTAACATTATTGGGTGAGCAGGCTGCAAAGGCAAGGATTACAAACAGGCTTCCGGAGATCCATTTAAGCATAGTGGAAATTTGGGCAAAAGTAAGGCAAACAGCCAAGTTCATTAGTTATTAAGTTATTTAGTTTTAAGTGGCAAAATTGAATAACTTAATAACTAATGAACTAAATAACTCAAGAGCCCAGGAACTCGTTATTATCTTTATTTAGGTAAACCATACTTATTGATAAGTGCCAATAACACCCCATTGGTCCAGCCGAAACCATCCTGGGAAGGATATTCGCCGCCGCCGGCTTCGAGGTTCAGGTCAACGACATTGTATTTTTCCATGAGCTTGCCGGTTCTTTTAAAAACATCCACATTCAGTTTTATCCAGCGTTCGGCAATGTCGCGTGCCAGTTCCCGTTGACCGCAGCGATCGAGTCCCCAAATAGTCATCCATTCCAGCGGCGCCCAGCCATTAGGAGCATCCCATTGCTGACCGGTAGTAAATGGCGAAGCTGTTATGCCACCGGGTTGTAATAATTTGGCTTTTACCTGTTCGGCAGCCTGCCGGGCCAGCAAACTCATATAATCCAATTGTTTGGTGTACACGCAAAAGGGATACATACCGGCCGGTGTAACTACATCCGATGCTTTGCGGGTTTTGAAATTATAATCGGTATAATATTTCAGTGATTTATTCCAACAGTATTTATCAATGGCCACTCTTCTTCTTTCAGCTTTACGGGTAAAGTCGTTTGATGCATTTGCATCATGCGCCATGAACTTGGCCTTTGCCAGCGCAGATTCCAATACATATAACAAACTATTGAGGTCAACCGGAACCATATCGGTAACATGGATGGTTGTGAGGTTCTTTTTGTCTTTGAACCAGCGGCTGCTGAAGTCGATGCCGCTTTCGGCGCCGGCACGCAGGTTGGTATACATGACACTTTTATCCCTGCCCGATCGTTGAGCCGTTTCCACATCTTCCTTATAGCTTTCCTGGCGGGGAAAAGGATAATCATCCCAGTAGCGGTTCAACACCGTGCTGTCATTTACTTTAACGGCCCGTTTAACAGCCTGACCGGTTTTTAATTTGCCGGATCCATCCATCCAGAATTCGTATTCTTTTTCCAGGGCTGGCATAAACGTTAGGTATATGCTATCGCTTTTCAGGTTCGCCAGTAATTCTACCATTAATGCAAAGAACGGCGGCTGCGAGCGGCTGACGTAGTAACTTCTGTTACCATTGGGAATATGGCCGTAAATCTCAATCATCGAGGCGAAATTTTTTACCATGTTCTCTATCATTTCGCCTTCTCCGCTTGCCTGCAGGCCAAGCATGGTAAAATAAGAATCCCAGTAATAAACCTCCCTGAAACGGCCACCAGGTACTATATACGGGTTGGGCAATGCCAGTAAAGAACTTCCTATCACAACGGTGTCAGGGTCGCGGCGTAACACCCCCCACAGGTTTTTGATGTGCATGACCACATCTTTTTCCTGCGTAATATAGTTGAGCTGCGGCGTTTGCGGTATTTCAAAATTGTTCTGCACAAACTGTTTCAGATCGAATTTGGCCGTGCCTTTCTGCTGGTTGTAATCTGCAACAATATTTTTTGGATTTCTTTTGGGCACACAGTCCACAAAGGTTTTCCCGTCGGGAAATACTTTGCCTAACTGCACATCGCGGAATAGATCACCATAAATTTTATCGGGTGTAGCCGGCGGTTGGGCAATCGTATATACAAATTGCCAGCTTATCAGCAGGCACAGGATCAATTTTTTCATCCGTACAACTTTTAATGACCAGGGAGGGGGTTATTCTGTGTCAAATGTAATAAATAAAAAACCGTCCCGATAGACATCGGAACGGTAACGTTTAACTTCAATTTATGTTCTCAAGAAAAAGGTTGGTCTCTTTTAGAACCGGCATCCCACGGTTATGTACCATGACCGGCCATCAGAAGGCCAGATACCGGGGTCTGGGTTATTTCCCCGAATTTGATAAATGTGTTTAATTACCGGCGCCATCGGCTTGGGCGCGTTGTATGGCATAGACACCTACTTTTTTCCCGGTTTCCAATCCTACTTCACAGTCAGCCCGGTAATGTATACCAGCCAGCATTCTTGATAAGGAGGCTTCCCTGGCCATTTCATTGTATATATTTGCCTGTTCGGGAACAATGTGCGACAGAATGGTAGCCGCTGCTCCGCTGAATGTGGAGTGACCGGAAATGTAAGCCGGAAAATTAGGCACACCGGTAAGTGTTTTTATTTTGGGATTCATTTGTGATGGGCGCGGGTTGAAATAAAACATTTTAGTATCCCAGCACACGATCGCCGCATCCATCAGCGACATATTTAACAGGGCCATATTGCGCGCCCAACGCACTTCGCTGTAGTTCTTTTTAATAAAGTCTTCTGCGGCTATGGCATCCCAGTGACCGGCCGGGGTAGAAGTGCCTACGCCATCGGCCCAGAAGTGTACAATGCGATAATGATCACGGGAATCATCTTTTATCAACGCATATATTTCTTCGGTTTCATCTTTCATTTTGGGGCTGGCCGTTGCCGGCGGTGGACCGGGTCGTAATGAAATGGCCGTTAATGAATCGAACAAAAAAGCTTTTACTTTTCCGAACATGGGTAACATGGGCGGGCGTTTGGGCGATTCAAGACTGTACCAGGGTATTTCGCCGCGGGCAATACAATCGGTTTCCAGTTTTGTCCAGTCAACTTGCGTACCAGCTGCAGCACCGGCCCGGTCGCCGCGGGCGCGGGTTACAAATTTTTGCGCTACCGCTTTGCCTAATGCTTCACCGGCTTCTATATCACTGCGCACATTGACGCCGGCAATGATGCGTGCCCGTTTATGTTCTTCTGCTTTTTGCTGAATGAAGTCCTGGTCACCGGGAAATAACAGTTTTAGCATTTCAACGGCTGCACCCACTACTACTGCATCTTCTGAAGGATAAGATGGCAGGTCTGATTGCGGCACCAATGTATTGATGGTAGCATCCACTTTATAGGGCGCTGCCCGGTTGTATAACTTCTTATAATAGTATGCGGCCACCAGCGCATCATATTGAGCTGCGCTCACATACGCATAAGCGCGGGCGGCATAGGGTGGGTTGGCAAATGGAAATTGCGGATAAGCCAATGGATTATTGGCACTGGGAAAAGGATACGTTCCGTCATCGTTCTGGTAAGGTGGCAGGTTGTGTTTGGCAACCAGTTCGCGCAATATTTCATTCCAACGCAGAATAGCTCCGGCGCTCCAGTATTTTACACTGTTTTTTTCATCATCGGTTAGCGATGCCTGCCAGGTTTTGATCTCGTTGATCTGGGCAATATATTCAGGAGTAGTTGTGGCTATGGGAGCCGATACAGAAAATTCATTGGCCGAAGTTAATAAGATCGGTTTCCAGCTACCGGCGTCAATATCTGTTTTGCCAGGTTGCAGTGCCGGCAGGTCATCTGTGCGACCGCTTGCTTTTTTTGAACACGCAAACGGAATGATAGCAGCGGTAATGACCAACAGTGATATTATGATGTAGAATAACTTTTTCATGATTGTCATTTTTGTAGCGATGTGGGTACAGGTTTCTTTTTATTGAAATCGAGAATATAGAACATGCCGCCGCTTATGGTGGTAGCCTGACCCATATTTCTTCCGGCAACAACCTGATTTCCTGTGGCGATTATTGAAAGACCCTGTATCACCTTTAATTCATGCTTCACATATACGCCCAGCCGCATAGCGTTCATTTGATTGCTGGGGAAGGGCATGTTGTTGCGCGTGATATCAAACCCGCCCTGGGTGATCTGGTTGTCGAGAAAAACCTCAGCTATTAAATTGGGCTGGCGGTAGCCGGTACGAACATTATACGTAAATACATCGGGCATGGCTACTTCATTGGTCAAATGCATTTCAGTGGTGTAGTAGGCATCGCGGTCGATCTTAATATTGCTTCTGAACATATACGTACCTGATGCAGTTACAAAGAATTTGCCTACCTGATAATCGGCCATGGCCCTCAACGAAACTGTTTTACTTCTTACTCCTATTGCCAGCGGCAGATAATCTGCTACGTAATTTGAGAGAGGAACAGAGACGCCTGCGATGCCATAAACCGAAAGGTCACCTTTCCCAACTGTTCTTTCAATGGGCATCCATTTTAACCATAACGATCCATCCTGAATGCCTTTCTGACTGTGCAGTGTACCTGCGGAGGCTTTGGTCTTTATGTAAGGAACGCCAAAAAGTATATTTAATTTATTGCTCAACCCGTAGTTACCCATCACACTAACCATTTGGGTGGAAACGGTACCCAGGTTCAGGTTCTCCCTTTTCATGGTTCCCTCCCAATAATTTTTCCAGCTGCTATAGCCATACATAGCACCCACACAGAAATTATTTTTGGTCATCATAATAGCATCTATGTCTGTTTGGGCTGTTGCCGGTAATATGCCGGAAATGAGGATAAACAATAGTATGCAATACCGCCAGCAGGCCTTCCAAAGTTGTGTCATAAGCAGAAAGGTTTTGATTGTAGCCATTAAAATTTGAATGAGCAGCCAATATTTACGAGGTAGTCGGCAAAGGCAGCATCACCCTGGGCATGCACCCCGGTAGCTGCTGTTTTTAATTTGTCGGCATTGCTCTGTGTACGGTCCCGTTTAACAGCGAAGGGAACATACGCATACACAGTAGCTTTTTTGAACTGGTAATTCACGCCCGGTTCAATAGAGAGAATTTTCCCCGGCCGGCGAAAACCACTACTGCCACCGATCAGATCTTTTGATGGCTGGCATTCCAAACGTATTCCGCCTGAGAAAGTGAATTTATCAACGGTTGCATTGGCGCCGCCCCGTATCATATACTGATCAGGGACACTCATTACGGTGGTGCCATATTTGATCGCATCATTGGATAATGTTCCGCCCCTGGCTGTTGATACGCCATTTTGTTCACGCGGATTTAACAGGTAGTAAAAATTGCCATACACGCCGATCACAGATGTGAAGTTGTAATACGCATTTATTTCTGTAGTGAAGCCGGTTCCGCCATCGCCTAATTGAATAGACTGATCGACGGGACCCAGTACTTTGGTAGTATCATTTTTGATAAAGAAATCCTGGTAGCGATAATCACCTGTAGCCAGTTTGATGCCCAGGCCTACCTGGATGTTCCCTTTGTGCGATTTGGTTTGATCTAGCAGCCACTTATATGCTCCTATGCGGATATCACCAATTCCAAAAGAGCGGGTAAAATGCCGGCCGTTTTCACTGTTATTGCCACCGTGCTCGTACAGGGATGAACGCGCATTGGAAGTAACGGGAACATCCAGTGCAATGGACCAGCCGTTTTTCAGATTGCGGGTCAATACAAGATCTAAAGTATAGGTATAGTTGATTACTTCGGTATGTTTTTCAATACGTTCTTTCTGCTCTTCTGTGCCTACAAAATGGCGATGCGATTTAAAATACCGGTTACTAACGGTGAACATCCATTTCGTGTCGTCATGTTGCATGGCCTGGTCGCGGGTACAAAAACCGCCGGTGCTTCTTATGGCAACACAACCCTGGGATTGCGCCTGGTGCGCCAGTAACAGGTATAAAACCGATGTAATGACAATCTTCTTCATAATAGTTGTTTTGGTGTGGTTGGATGTTTAATTATTTACTTGCAAGCTGTTCTTTTCTCATATTTAGCTTTGATAAAACATAGTTACCCACTTTAATGCCCTGCTCGCGCGCTACGAATATGGAGGGGCGATAGTGAATTCCGCCATAGAAACGGCTCATGCCTGCTTCGTCGGCTGCTTGCCTGGGCGAATTAAAATTTCTGTCGGGAAAGCCCCATGGACGTTCTGTGCTGTCCCTGAATTCGGTTTGCTTACCATAGATATGTTCCAGAACAGTGGCTGCGGCCGTTGAAATAATGGAGTGGCCACTGGTATATTCGGGGAAGGGTGGTGTTTGCAGAAAAGGTTTCCAGCTGGGATCAATGTATTTGTTGATCACTGTTTCGGGACGCACCAGGTTAAACGTGTATTTGGCATCCCAACAGGCAATAAATGCATCCATTACGGCAAAAGCAACTGTTGCATACGAGTAAACGGTCTTATTGAAATTGGCTTGTTTGTCCTGGCAAATGATGCCGGTAATACCCATCCAGTGACCGCCGGGTGTCATGGCTTTGGTGGCATACATGGTATGACCAACCACGTTTAGCTTAAAACCATTACAGTCCCAGAAGCTGGCTATGGCTTTTTGTTCTTCCGTTAAATTGACACCCGTATCCTGAACCTGTTTGGCCATTTTATAAAACTCGCAAGTAGAATCTTTTTTAAAAGCACAGGGCGGTGGTGGCGCAAACTGGTTGCAACTATCCAATGCAATGGTGCGAATTGTTTTCCAGGAAGGTTCTACCGCCTGAAAATAACCGGGTGGGGTGGGAACCCATTTGCCTTCATCATTTGGCACCGTGTATTTGGCTGCAGAACGGGTTTGTGCATAATTGTCTTTTTTACTCCAGGCCAGCACGGCTTTGGCAACTGCTACCCCATACGCTTCAGAATTTTGCTGCATGGCTTCCGGCATACCATGCTCCCGGGCCAGCATTTTTAAGGAGTCAACAATTTTATCGGTCTGGTCCTTTGAAAAAGTCAGTGTTTTGCCTACCTCCATAAAAGCCATGAGGGCCGCATATGGAAAGTCGACCGGTTTGCCTGCTTCAGGCGCCGGCGCCCCGGCAAAGCCTTTTAACTGACCATTCAGGGACGAATAACTGCTATCACCATGCGCCATGGTTTCATAGGCAGCGAGGTGCGTATAGGCGTAAATACGGCTGGCTACCGGTGGCGAAAAGATATCGTATGTAATTACATCGGTGAGCTGACCGGTAACCTTACTGTACAGAACAGGATCGTGAAGTATTTGCTGGTAATCAGCAGCACGTTGTGTACAGGAGGCAGCGCCTGCCAGTGTGATAGCAAACAATAATACACGCATGATGTAGCTTCAATTTTATTGAATCAAAAATTGCATAAATGAAAGGCTATACTTTCCCTATAAAACCAATAACTACCATTAACATTCGGGTGGTTGTGCAGGGGTTGTAATGAGTGGAGAAGAAGGTATAACTATGACATAGCTGGTATACTGGCGTTGTTGCATGTTCAATGCTTCCAGGTGCCAGTTATTTTGTTGTTGCCAGTATTCGGTTACCGGGTTTGGGATAGAATGAACAGGTGTAGAACTTTTTTCCTGCGAAGGGTTTTTCAGGTCATTCACCAGTTTGAAGAATTCATCGCGGGCGTTCATTAGCCGCATCCTGTTCTCGTTAGGTAAGCAAAGCAGTACAAGCTCACCGTTAGCTACTTTACGTTTTACATATTTATAATGTATGCCATTGAATTCTATTTCGCCATCATAACGTTCAAAATCGGAAGATACATTCTGGTAAGGCATGTTGAGCGGGATGCGAATTTCTACGAGACTGGCTTCATTGTATTGATGCTGATCGAGTTGTGATTCTAAATGTGTGTCAGCCCGGTGTTGCAGATAATCGGATAGGAGCCGATATCCAAACCAGTTAAACAGGAAGATGAAAAGCAGTAATATGGCAGCAGCTCGTTTCATCCGAGAAGCAATCGCTTTGAGTTACCACAAAATAAGACAATTCGGGGTATGAAAATGCTGTAAGCCAAAATAATTTAGCTGTGTTTTGGTTATGAAAGCAGTTTGCGGTCTATAATTATATGTGCATGATAACGGTGAGTTTGTAATCAAAAAAAAGGGGTTTTAAATAAAAGCGATATATACTATTTCGCTACTTTTCACCGAAAGATGCACTACCCCGGCTTCGTTCTGGGGTCGTATTTGGGCCGTACCTGCACTACCCATTTCATAGGTACGGGGGTAGTAAATGGGTAGTAAAAGGGTAGTGTTTCCCTATGGAAGGGGTAGTAAATGGGTAGTGTTTGGGTAGTCAAAAAACGAAGCAGGAACGAACATGAAACGGTTGAGTAAGCACTTTGGTAGCGGGTGTCAGGCACAAAAAAAACGCCCCGACACATCGGAGCGTTTATAAAATATTGATTTACTAGTCTTTAGTTGTTCAACTTCACAAACCCACCATCGATCGGGTAATCGCAACCTGTGATGAAAGAAGCCTCGTTTGAACAGAGGTAGAGGGCCAGGTAGCCGATCTCGTCGGGTTTGCCCATGCGGCCGATAGGCTGCGTTTTAGACAGCTTTTCAAACATTTCTTCTTCTTTACCCGGGTAGTTTTTTGATAAGAAGCCATCTACAAAAGGGGTATGCACGCGAGCCGGTGAAATGCAGTTGCAGCGGATATTGTATTTCAAATAATCCTTGGCTACAGATAACGTCATGCCCACAACAGCTCCTTTTGTCATGGAATAGGCGAACCGGTCGGGTATGCCAACCAGTGAGGCAATAGAGGCCATGTTTACAATAGAACCGCCGTTTTGTTTCATGTGCGGTATAACGCTATGTAAACAGTTATACACCCCTTTCACGTTCACATTCACGAGCCGGTCGAAGTCGGTTTCGGCGGTGGAATCGGCCGTGCCAATGTGGGCGATACCGGCATTGTTAACGAGGATGTCGATAGAGCCACTGTCTGCAATGGCATCGACCAATTGTTTTACTTCTGCTTGTTTTGATACATCACATTTATGGAATTGGGCTTTACCACCGGCTGTTGTGATTTCATTTACAACGTTGGTGGCGCCTTGTTCATCCATGTCAAAAATATGCACGGTAGCGCCTTGTTGGGCAAATACAGTGGCAATGGCTCTGCCAATACCACTTCCGCCACCGGTAATGATGGCCGTTTTATTATCGAGTCGAAACATGGGTGCGAAGTTATATATTAACGGCCAAACCTTTTTGGCGTGGCCGTTATCATTTAGTTGTTTTTAATATTATCAATTGGCATCAGGCTGATTTGACTTTGTATCCTTTCCAGCCGAAATAACCCACCACTATAAAACAGATCAGCGGAACGATATACCCGTTCTGAATATTATGGGTGATATCAGCAATACGGCCCATGGCAAGTGGTATTAATGCACCCCCTACAATGGACATAATGATAAGGCTTGAACCTATTTTGGTATCAACACCTATTCCCTGAATACCCAATGCGAAAATGGTTGGGAACATGATCGACATAAAAAATCCAACACCAATCAATGCATATACGGTTATCATACCACTGCTTACGATAGCAATAGCAGATAATACAATACTTATCGCTGCGTAAATGGCCAGCAGTTTATTGGGGCTGATGTACTTCATAAAGAATGTACCAGCAAAGCGACCTGCCATGAAAGCCAATCCGTATCCTAATCCCAGGTAAACTGATGCCGTTTGTTTGTCAATATGGGCGGCTTTTACTGCAATATTGATAAAGAAACTGGTAACACAAACCTGTGCGCCTACGTAAAAGAATTGAGCGACCACTGCCCATATAAGATGCTTGTGACGAATTGCATTGGCGAAACTGGATTTCTTACCTTCTTCTTCCTTTATCTCAGGCAACTTTGTCAATGCAAAGATTAGTGCTACAAACAGGATGATGATACCCATAATTAAATACGGGCCTTTTACCGCAGATGCTCCCGCAGTCAGATAGGCATCGAGTTCCTGTGGCGTCATAGCCCCTTTTTGTGCATCGGTTAAATCGCTTCCTGATAGAATGAATTTACCACCGATCAGGGGTGCGAGTACAGTAGCGAGTCCGTTAAATGACTGCGATAAGTTCAACCGTTGAGTGGCAGTCTCCTTTGGCCCTAGCAAGGAAGCATAAGGATTTGCCGCCGTTTCTAAAAATGTGAGGCCACTTGCAATAATAAAAAGGGCGCCCAGAAAATAAACATATTCTCTTGTATTCGCAGCGGGAATGAATAACAGGGAACCGATACCAAACAGCAGTAACCCCAAAATAATTCCTGACCTATAGCCATATTTTCTCATTACAAATCCGGCAGGTAACGCCATGGCGAAATAGGCTATGAATACTGCGGAGTCAACCAATGATGATTGCAGATAGCTAAGGGTAAACGCTTCCCGCAAATGTGGTATTAAGATCGGGTCCAGATTATGTACAAAGCCCCAGAAGAAAAACAAGCTGGTTACCAGTATAAAGGGAAACAGATAACCTTTTTGCTGTTTTTGATCAAGGGTTGCACTGGAAGATGTTGGTAGGGCCATGCAATCGGGAATTTATGTTAGTTGTTTTTAATTGGGTTATATAACATTAAGTCAATGACCGGTCAAGGTGTGTGTACCCGCCATCAACATAAATAATTTGCCCGGTTGTATGGCTCGAACGGTCGCTCAGCAGGAATACCGTCATATCAGCGATCTCTTCTGATGTAGTGAATCGCTTTTCGAATGGTATCTTGGAAACGATCTGCGCCAGTTTTTCTTTCGGGTTCGGGAGGGTATTGATCCAGTTCTCATACAGGGGTGTCCACACTTCAGCAGGTATCACGGTATTCACCCGGATAGAGTAGGGTAACAACTCAACGGCCCATTCGCGGGTCAATGCATTGATAGCGCCTTTTGACGCTGCGTAACCCGAAGTATTTCCCTGACCGGTGTCTGCTACTTTGGAACCTATATTGATGATATTGCCCTTGGTCGCTTTCAGGTGGGGCAAGGCATAATGCGCCAGGTTATAAAAATGACTGAGGTTCTTTTGTAATGATTGAAAGAACTTTTCGGGCGAACCGCTTTCCAACCCAACACCATCATTCACGCCGGCGTTATTTATAACACCATCGATGCGACCGAATTCCTTTATGGTAAAATCAATCACTTCTTTACAGGCAGCTGTTTCAGCCAGCTCAACGGCAATGTGGGTGGCCTTTCCTTTTGCTTTTATAATTTCATCTACTTTAGCCTGGTTGTCTTCTTTCTTTCTTCCTGCAATTACTACAATACCACCTTCGGCAGCAATTGAACTACTAATGGCAGCACCAATTCCTTTGGCTCCTCCGGTAACAATAAATACTTTGTTGGTGAGATGTAAATCCATGTAACTTATAAATTATAGAATTGAATAGCGTTGATACCAAAAACTTTTTCCCGGTCTTCGGGCGAATAATTTTCCATGTATTTGTCCAGTAAACTTTTCCACTGAACATAAATACCGCTGAGCAACATAACCGGCCAGTCGCTGCCGAACAGCAACCTGTTTGGGCCAAATGCTTTAAACACCACATCGAGGTACGGATAAAAATCGGCCGCACTCCATGCTTTCCAGGTAGCTTCAGTAAACAACCCTGACAGTTTGCAACATACATTGGGGAAGGTGGCTATTTCTTTCATCAATCTTTCCCACTCGGCCATGTTCTTACGCCTGATGTCGGGCTTTGCACAATGATCAATAACAAATGCCTGATCAGGCATTGCCCGTACAAAATCAATAGCGGGCTGCAACTGGTTATGAAAGATGAGAATATCGTATGTATAGTTGTATGCCTTCAAAGCAGCTACTCCGCGACGGAATTTCTCCCTGGCCAGAAAATCCAACGGTTCACCCTGTACTACATGGCGGTATCCTTTGATGACAGGATACTGTGAAAAGTATTGCAGGCGGTCTGCAATGTTATCTGCCTGCAGATCGATCCAGCCTACCACGCCTTTGATAAGCGGATGCGTTTTGGCCAGTTCAACCAGGAAATGTGTTTCCATTTCCGCTTGCGTTGCCTGTACCGCAACCACACCATCTACTCCATTTCGATTCAATGTGGGCGAGAGGTGTTCAGGTAGATAGTCCTGCTGCAAGGTTTTCATGGAATTATCTATCCAGTCGTAAGTTACCTTATCGTATTTCCAGAAGTGAACGTGTGAATCAATCACGGCAGTCCGCTCCGGATCACCACCGGTGGCGGATAAGGCAGCATCGTACTGTTTTTTCATGTTCATGTGTGACAACATTTACGTTTTTCAGGGAAGTCCGAATATCTTTTCCATCATTACCCATTTTTCGCCGGGTTTAGCCCAGGGAAGCGCCTGCTGGAACTTCCACATAAGCGTTTCCCATTCCTGTACTTTCGGATTGGCGGCATCGGCCTTTGCTTTTTCTGTAGGAGAATACTGATCATTGGTTTCCATGATCATGAAAAGGCGGTTACCCGTGCGGTAGATATCCAGCACATTTATGCCGGATGATTTGATGCTATGTATGATTTCTGGCCATATATGATCGTGATGGCGCTCGTATTCGGCAATTAATTCCGGATCATCTTTCAGGTCCAGGGCAAGACAATGTCTCATTGTTTCTGGTTTGTTGTTTATGGTTTGTGGTTCTTTTATTCGGGAAGGTTTACGCTTTTCCAGCCTACCGAATTGGTAAAAACTTCAAATTTCAGAAGGTTGAGTTTTGTTAGTCATTTCGACTGTAAACAACAACAAACTACAAACCTCAAACCACAAACTGTTTATTTGTAGGCTACAGCCACTTGTTTACTGCTACCCAAACCATCGATGCCTAACTCTACAATATCGCCGGGCACCAAATAAACCGGGTTGGGTTTTTGGCCCAATCCAACACCTGCAGGTGTACCGGTGCTGATGATATCGCCCGGGAGCAGGGTCATAAACTGGCTCAGGTAGGAGATCAAAAACGGAACTTTAAATATGAGGTTGGAGGTATTACCATCCTGCATCTTTTTTCCATTGACGGTAAGCCACATTTTTACATTATTGATATCTGCAATTTCATCGGGCGTGGCTAACCAGGGACCAAGCGGCGCAAATGTGTCGCAGCTTTTACCTTTCACCCACTGACCATTGCGTTCCAACTGAAAAGCGCGTTCGCTATAATCATTATGCAGCATATAACCTGCTATGTAATCATTCGCATCTTTTTCTTCAACATAAGATGCTTTTTTGCCGATCACTACTGCCAGCTCTACTTCCCAATCGGTTTTTGTACTATTCTTAGGGATCGTCAGTTGGTCATTAGGTCCGCACATGGCCGTGGTAGATTTAAAGAATACGATCGGTTCGGTAGGCAATGCCATGTTGCTTTCTTTGGCATGGTCAAGGAAATTTAAACCGATGCACACAATTTTAGAGGGACGGCCCAGAGGAGCACCCAAACGCTCGCTGCCATCAACTGCCGGGCAGGTCGACTGGTTTGTTTTTAACCAGGCGGCTAAACGGGCAATACCATTGTTGGTAAAAAATTGCTCGGTGTAATCTTCACCGAAAGCGCTGGTGTCAATTCTTTTTCCATCGGGCAATTCAATGCCAGGCTTTTCCTGCCCTGATTTTCCAAAACGTATAAGCTTCATTTTACCAGTATAATTTATTGATGGCCGAAACTATTTCATTTTCACTGCAAACCAAACGAAAAAATGCGGAAACGTTCCCGGAATTTTTGCATTTCCTTATTCCATTTATGCAAGAAAAGCCGGTTTGATTGGTAGTACATCATAATACTAACGATCATTAGCATTTTTGAACTAACTTTATGCCGATTTTGTAATGTTTGCAACTATGAGTTATACGCCAGTTAATAAAGTCAGAATAGTTACCGCCGCTTCGCTTTTTGATGGTCATGATGCTGCTATTAACATAATGCGCCGCATTTTACAATCGAAAGGCGCCGAGATCATTCATTTAGGGCATAACCGGTCGGTAGCTGAAATTGTAGAATGTGCTATAGAAGAAGATGCCCAGGGCATTGCCATTACCAGTTACCAGGGTGGTCATGTGGAGTTTTTTAAATACATGAAGGACCTGCTGGAAGAGAATGGATGCGGGCATATTAAGATATTTGGTGGTGGAGGTGGAACCATTCTGCCGCAGGAAATTACCGAACTACATAATTATGGCATTACCCGGATATATAGTCCGGATGATGGCCGCCGGCTTGGGCTGGAGGGCATGATTGAGGAGGTGATTACCCTGTGTGATTATCCCGTGAATGGCAATCCGGCTAATTTTAAAAACGGACAGACTTTGGGTGAGTGGAAAGATATCAGGAAAATATCACGCGCTATTTCAAATGCAGAAAATAAGGTGAATGGCAATAAGCCGGCAGTCAAATCAATAGCCGGCGGAGAACGGGGGGAGGTCGTAGCTCCCGTTTTAGGAATTACAGGTACAGGCGGCGCCGGCAAATCATCTGTTACTGATGAAATTGTACGGCGGTATCTCAATGCATTTCCTGAGAAAACGATCGCCGTTGTATCTGTTGATCCTTCTAAAAAGAAAACAGGCGGCGCTTTACTCGGTGACCGTATTCGCATGAACAGTATTCATTCTCCCCGGGCATATATGCGTTCACTGGCTACCCGCGATAGCGACGTTGCGTTAAGTGAACACGTGCAGGATGCTATTGATGTGTGTAGAGAAGCTGCTTTTGATCTCATCATTTTGGAATCGGCGGGGGTTGGACAAAGCGACGTGAGCATTTTGGACTATTGCGATGTGAGCCTGTATGTGATGACGCCTGAATATGGCGCTGCTTCCCAGTTGGAAAAGATCAACATGCTTGATTATGCCGATGTGATCGCCATTAATAAATTCGATAAAAGCGGTGCGCTGGATGCGTTGCATGATGTACGCAAACAGTTTAAACGAAACCATAGTTTATGGACAGCCAAAGACGAGGAGTTACCGGTTATAGGTACTATTGCCTCCCAGTTCAATGATACCGGAATTAACGAGTTGTTTGAAAAATTAGTGGTTACGATCTCAAAGAAAACAGGTGCTCAATTCGGACAGATCGATGTGCATGCGCACGTTAAAGATACCACTACCAAATCGCAGATCATTCCACCCAAACGGGTGCGTTACCTCTCAGAAATTACCGATAGTAACAGGAGCTACGATGCCTGGGTGAAAGAACAGGGCGCGCTGGCTTCTCAGTTATACCAGGTGCAGGGAACGCTGACTGCCATTACTACGTTGTCTGCTGCCGTAAAAGAGGAGTTGACAACCCTTAAAAAAGCACTGGAAGAAAAATTACATCCGGAATGTAAAAAGCTGATCGATCAATGGCCTGCATTGGTTGCCAAATACAAAGCTGATTTTTTTGAATACCAGGTACGTGATAAAGTGATTAAACTGCCGATGACCACCCAATCGCTCAGTGGAACAAAAATACCCAAAGTGGTATTGCCAAAATACAATGACTGGGGCGATATTCTCACCTGGCAGTTGCAGGAGAATATTCCCGGCGAATATCCTTTTACAGCAGGTGTGTTTCCCCTGAAACGCGAAGGGGAAGACCCAACGAGAATGTTTGCCGGCGAAGGCGGACCTGAGCGTACCAATAAACGGTTTCACTATGTATCGCTCGATCAACCCGCCCGGCGATTGTCAACTGCCTTTGATAGTGTGACCTTGTATGGTGAAGACCCCGCTCATCGTCCTGATATTTATGGTAAGGTAGGAAACAGTGGCGTGAGCATTGCTACCGTTGATGATGCCAAAAAGCTGTACAGCGGTTTTGATCTTTGCGATCCCAAGACGTCTGTCAGTATGACTATTAATGGTCCGGCCCCCATTATCCTGGCGTTCTTTATGAATGCGGCTATTGATCAGAGATGCGAAAAATGGATCGAGGCCAATGGTCAATGGCCAATGGTCAATGAAAAGCTTGCCGAAACATTCAGGCTTCTACCCAAACCAACTTATTATAACCCTTCTGCGCCGGAACGGTTACCCGACGGTAATGATGGATTGGGATTGAAATTGCTGGGCGTATCAGGTGAACATGTGTTGCCGGCAGAAGTGTATGAAAAATTAAAAGCAGAAGCGCTTGCCCAGGTACGTGGTACTGTGCAGGCTGATATCCTGAAAGAAGACCAGGCGCAAAATACCTGCATCTTCAGCACCGAGTTTGCTTTAAAGTTGATGGGGGATGTACAGGAATATTTCATTCAAAAAGAGGTGCGTAATTTTTATAGTGTAAGCATCAGCGGTTATCATATTGCAGAAGCAGGAGCCAACCCTATTACGCAATTGGCATTTACTCTGTCCAATGGTTTTACATATGTTGAATATTACCTGAGCCGGGGGATGCATATTGATGAGTTTGCACCGAACCTGTCGTTCTTCTTCAGCAATGGTATGGATCCTGAATACAGCGTGATTGGCCGGGTGGCGCGACGTATATGGGCCAAGGCAATGAAGTACAAGTACAAGGGCAATGATCGCAGTCAGAAATTGAAGTATCATATTCAAACATCCGGGCGCAGCTTACACGCGCAGGAAATTGACTTCAATGATATTCGTACTACCCTTCAGGCTTTGTATGCTATTTACGACAACTGTAACAGCTTGCATACGAACGCCTATGATGAAGCTATTACCACGCCTACTGAAGAAAGTGTTCGCCGGGCCATGGCCATACAGCTGATCATTAACCGGGAATTGGGCAGTGCCAAAACAGAGAACTTTATACAGGGATCTTTCCTGATTGAGGAAATGACCGATTTGGTTGAAGAGGCTGTGCTGGTAGAATTTGATCGCATCACAGAACGCGGTGGTGTGCTGGGCGCCATGGAGCGAATGTATCAGCGCAACAAGATCCAGGAAGAAAGTCTGTATTACGAAAGTTTGAAACACAATGGTGAATTACCGCTCATTGGCGTAAATACTTTTCTAAATAAAAAAGGAAGTCCCACCATTTTGCCAGGCGAAGTCATTCGCAGTACTACCGAAGAAAAAGAACAACAGATCCATAACCTAAATGCTTTCTGGAAACGAAATGAAAGCAAGTCCGCCGACATGTTGAACCGGCTTAAAAAAGTGGCCATTAATAATGGGAACATTTTTGAGGCGTTGATGGAAACTGTCAAATATTGCTCTTTGGGGCAAATAACCCATGCCCTGTTTGAGGTAGGCGGTCAATATCGCAGAAACATGTAATGCAGGTGGGTTGAGGAATAATTTCCTCATTCAGCCATATTATTCAATGCCACACCATTCCGGCATCAGTCGGAAGGTGTGGCATTTTTATTTCCCATCTATCAGGATGCCAAACCGTTTATCAGTTGAAATGGATACTGCGGTAAACGAAATGTTAAGCTGAGTATAAACTGTTTAACTATTCACCAGAAATCTTCTCTAAACACTTCAAATAACAGTAGGAATGAACTGATTTAAATATATAAAGCATGTTAAAATATTTTCTACTAATAGCCGGTCTATGGTCGGGGATGTTTGCTTCATTGCAGGCACAGGATACAGTCAAAGCGCCTTTGAAATGGGATTTGCAAACCTGTCTCGACTATGCGAAAAAGAATAACATCACAATAAAGGGTTTGCGTTGGGATGCGCGCAGCAGTGAGCAGGATCTGTTGCAGTCAAGAGCTGCAAAACTACCCAATTTAACAGGTACCCTTTCTCAATCTGTTGTGAATAGCAATAATGCCAATCCGGTAGTGGGCGGTTTTCAAACACAGGCCAATGCATCGGGTAATTATTCATTGAATTCATCCTGGACCATTTTTAATGGCGGCTACCTGAACAATGATGTGAAGCAAAAAAATATCCTGCTGGAGAGCGCGCATTTAAATGTGCAACAGGCGGAGAATGATATAACGCTGCAGATTACCCAGGCTTACCTGAATATATTATTACAAAAGGAAAATATAGTTTATCTACAGGAGCTGGTAAATACCTCACAGTCACAACTGGCGTTGGGAAAACAACGGTTCGATGCCGGCAGTTTGTCGCGCAAGGATTATTTACAGTTGGAAGCTACATTGGCTAATGATCAATATAATCTGGTAACTTCTATTAATGCGCACCGTACCAATCTTATTGTATTGAAGCAAATATTACAATTGCCTTCATCAATTGCGTTTGATGTGGTACAACCGGATACATTAGTTACCAATCAATCCATTGTTTCATTACCGGAAGCTGAAAATGCAGCCGTGGTTTCAAGGCCGGAAGTCAAAATCGGTGAACTGGGTGTAAAATCAGCACAGGTGGAATTGGAGAAAAGCAGGGCCGGTGCGTTGCCTTCTGTTAGTCTGGGCGCAGGGTTGTCGAGCGGTTATTCAGACAACCAGGACCTTAAGTATTTTTCTCAGTTGAATAATAATTTCTACCAACGGCTGGGTGTAACTGTAGCGATCCCCATTTTCGCCAACCGTATTAATAAAAGCAATATCGAACGATCGAAAATACAAATTGAACAGGCAAAATTGTCGTTGCAGGGAACAAAGACAACGCTCGATCAGGCGGTAGAGCAGGCATACATCAGTGTATTAAATGCGCAGGCCCAATTGACAGCAGCGGAATCCCAATGGAAAACCAACCAGGAAAGTTATCGCATAACCAATGAGCAGTTGCGGTTGGGCGCATTGAATACTATTGACCTGCTCACACAGAAGAATTTATATGTGCAGGCATTGCAGGCGTATGTGCAGGCCAAGTACAACAACATTCTTAATAAAAAGATATATGAATTTTATACAGGCGTGCCTGTTGCGCTATAATATCAATAAAATATATTCAGATGAAAAAATATAAATGGATCGTTTGGGTATTAGTAATCATCATTGCCGGCGTTGGGATCTGGTTGTGGAAGTTCAGGGAAAAAGAACAACCTGTTGTGTTGGAAACGGAGCAGCCGCATTATGGCTTTATTGCCACCAGCGTTACCGCTACAGGGACCGTTCAACCCGTAGATACCGTATCGGTAGGTACACAGGTATCGGGTACCATCAGTAAGGTATATGTTGATTTTAATGACAAAGTAAAGAAGGGGCAGTTGATAGCAGAAATTGATAAAACTATATTGCAGGCACAGCGCGACCAGATCAGTGCCAACCTGCGGGCGGCACGGGCCAACCAGGATTATCAGAAAAGTAATTACGACCGGCAAAAGCAATTGCTCGATGTAGGCGCTATCAGCCGGGCTGAATATGAAACTGCATTAAATCAAATTAACGCCGCCCGGGATAATGTAAACAGTATTTCTGCACAGTTAAAAGCATCGCAACAAAATCTTTTCTATGCAAATATTTACTCGCCCATAAACGGAACGATTTTAAGCAGGAATGTAAGCGTAGGGCAAACAGTAGCTTCCAGCCTGAATACGCCAACCTTGTTTGTGATTGCAAATGACCTTACCAAAATGCAGGTACAGGCGGCTGTTGATGAAGCCGATATAGGTAATGTGAAAAACGGACAACGCGTAACGTTTACGGTGGATGCATTTCCGGATAATGTCTTTGAAGGTCGTGTGAACGAAGTGCGGTTGCGACCCAGCGTTTCATCGAATGTGGTGACTTATTCCACCATCATTGATGCACCGAATGCCGATATGAAGTTAAAGCCTGGTATGACGGCCAACATTACCGTTTTTACCGAGGAGATACAAAATGCGATGCTCATCTCTGCAAAGGCCACACGGTACAGACCCGATAGCAGTTTGTATAAAAAATATACCATTGAAGGCGGCCACTTTCCTGGCGGTGATCGGAAAGGATCGATGCGTATTGCCAGTGCAGTACCCAAAGACAGTTCGGGCTTGGCGCGGAAAGGGAAAAGAGATTCATTGCAAACCGATGGATCGGCCAAAACAGCTATGGTATGGATCAAGAAAGACAGCACCCTCACCCGGCGACGGATAAAGATTGGATTAAGTGATGATACCTATGTGCAGGTATTATCAGGATTAAGTGTAGATGATATGGTGGTGTCGGGTTCGCATTCAGCAGGAACTGCTGCTAAAGGAACATCAGACCCAACCCGGAGTCCGTTTATGCCACCTCGAAGAGGCGGCGGAGGTAGTGGCGGTGGTAACAGAAGGAATTAGGAAACGGATACATAAAATGAATAACATGGCTAACAAAATAGTATCGATACAGAATCTGAAACGTGAGTTTAAAATGGGCGTTGAAGTAGTGCGGGCATTGAAAGGCGTCTCCTTTGATATAGAACCCGGGGAATTTGTAACGATCATGGGCAGTAGCGGTTCGGGTAAAACCACTATGCTGAATATATTGGGTTGCCTGGATAAACCTTCAGATGGCACCTATTTGCTGGATGGAGTAGATGTAGGGAAATTATCCCGTAATGAACTGGCCGTATTGCGCAATCATAAAATAGGATTTGTGTTTCAGTCATACAACCTGCTGGCGCGCACTTCAGCGTTGGAGAATGTAGAATTGCCTTTGTTGTACAATTCCGAAATTTCAACTAAAATGCGGCATCAAAGAGCTGTAAAGGCGTTGGAAGCGGTAAAGCTGGCAGACAGGTTAGATCATTTGCCCAATCAATTATCGGGCGGGCAACAACAGCGCGTGGCCATTGCCCGCGCCCTGGTCAATGAACCCGTGATGATACTGGCCGACGAAGCTACCGGTAACCTCGATACGCGCACCTCTTATGAAATTATGGCGTTGATACAGGAGTTAAACCAGCAACAGGGCAAAACGATCGTATTTGTAACACATGAACCAGATATCGCTGCCTTCAGCAGCAGAACGGTCACGTTAAAAGATGGTAAAGTGATAAAAGATAGTAAGAATACGCAGGTGCGTTCTGCCAAAGAAATGCTGGCTGCGTTGCCAGTGACAGCAGATTATTAATTTAAAAATAATGAAACTATTTAACCTCATACGAATCGCGATAAGAGCACTACAGCGTAATAAACTGCGTGCTTTTTTAACCATGCTGGGCATCATCATTGGGGTGGCGGCAGTAATAGCCATGGTAGCTATAGGGCAGGGGTCAAAGCAAAGTATACAGGACCAGCTAAGCAGCATGGGATCAAATATGATAACGATACGGCCCAACAGTAATCAAACTGTAGGCGGTGGCGCCCGTTTAGATGCATCTGGTCTGCAATCACTCACCCTGGATGATATTAAGGCTATACAAAAACAGGCGACTTACATAACATCTGTATCCCCTGCAGTACAGTCAAGGGGCCAGGTGATCAATGGCGCCCTGAACTGGCCTACTACCATACAGGGCGTTAGCCCGGAGTATTTAACCATCCGCAACTGGCCACTAAAAGACGGCATTACTTTTACGCAGGAGCATGTGAATACGGCAGACAAAGTATGTTTGATCGGGCAAACAGTAGTAGAAAATATCTTTGGTTCGGAAGACCCGGTTGGAAAGATCATCCGGTTTAATAAGATACCCTTCAAGGTCATTGGCGTATTGGGTGAGAAGGGCGAGAATGCCTTTGGGCAGGACCAGGATGATATTATAATAGCACCTTATACTACTGTACAAAAAAGGATCCTGGCTATTCCATACATTCAAAATATATATGCTTCTGCAAGGGATGAAAACAGCAGTGCCCTGGCAACGGCGGAGATTACAGATATCCTGCGTACTTCGCATAAATTAAAAACGGGAGATGATGATGATTTTTTGGTACGTACACAGGCTGAACTGATCAACACATTTAGTTCTACCAGCGAGTTACTAACTGTATTACTGACAGCTATAGCCGGGATTTCGCTGGTAATTGGCGGTATTGGTATCATGAACATTATGTATGTGTCGGTAACGGAACGTACCAAAGAGATCGGATTGCGGATGAGTATTGGCGCCAGAGGCATAGATATTCTTTTTCAATTTTTGATTGAAGCCATTTTAATAAGCATTACAGGAGGTATTATTGGCGTGGTGCTGGGTATTACTGCCTCGCGGCTGGTGACCTTCTTTTTGTCGTGGCCTACATTGGTATCGCAATCATCGATTATGCTGTCGTTTATGGTTTGTGCAATCACTGGCGTATTCTTTGGTTATTATCCGGCACAGAAGGCTTCCCGGCTGGACCCTATTGAGGCATTGCGGTATGAGTAAGGGCAAGGCGAAAAGTAAAATGCTGCATAAGTGGCTGACCTTGATCATTAACTATGCAGCATTTGAACCGATTGCAAGTAATTATTGCTGAGTACAGATTTCCACATTTATACTAAGTTGCTTTATCACGGGTATTGCGGATAAGGCCAATGCCGGCAAAGAAAAAGATGGCGCCTAATACTCCGTATAGAATGATTTGCTTGATATTATGCGTATTGGCGCCCCCATTAATAAAGTTGACACCGGCTAGTATTAGTCCCACTACGCCGGCCAGTGCGAGTATAATTCCCAAAGCTCGTTTTTCCATAATATGTTTATGATAAATATGGCAAAGGATATGCCCGGGCGGGAGCTGGCGTACTTTATTGATTTACATGGCCAAATTCCATTATATTTGCTATTATATAATTTTTCTGCAGGACCCATGCTCCGCAAACACTTAAATATCATTTCATCTTGCGCTTTACAGAATTTGGTTTTCACCCTGACTTATTAGAAGGAATTGAAGCCTCCAACTACGAAAATGCTACTCCTGTACAGGAGCAGGTAATACCCCCAATTTTAGCTGGTAAAGATATTATCGCATCTGCCCAAACCGGCACTGGTAAAACAGCCGCTTTTTTGCTGCCGTTAATCCATCGCCTGCTAAATCATCGGATTGAAGGACAAATAGGGGCCCTGGTTATTGTACCCACCCGTGAATTGGCCATACAAATTGCCCAACACCTGGAAGGGCTTGCCTACTTTACCAACCTCAGTTCTATTGCGGTATATGGCGGTAATGATGGTAGTAGCTTTATTTCCGAGAAAAAGGCACTGCAAACAGGTACTGATATCGTAATCTGCACGCCTGGCCGGATGATCGCCCACCTGAATATGGGCTATGTACAATGGAAACAATTGCAGTTCCTGGTGCTGGATGAGGGTGACCGGATGCTTGATATGGGCTTTCAGGATGATATCAATAAGATCATTGCTTCGTTGCCGGCCAAAAGACAAACTTTATTATTCTCGGCTACCATGCCCGATAAGATCCGGCAACTGGCCAGAAAGATACTTACAGATCCTGCAGAGATCAATATCGCCATTTCAAAGCCACCAGAGAAAATTGTGCAGAAAGCTTATGTGGTTTATGAACCGCAAAAACTGCCTTTACTGAAACATATTTTAAGTAATGTTCCATTTAAAAGTGCGCTTATATTTTGCAGTCGTAAACAAAGTGTGAAGACCCTGGTAAAAGATTTGCAACGTGCCAAGCTTCGCATTGAAGAAATACACAGTGACCTGGAACAGTCACAACGCGAAGATGTGTTGAATGGTTTTACCAGTGGACGTATACCCATACTCGTAGCCACCGATATTTTAAGCCGTGGTATTGATATTGATACCATCGACCTGGTTATTAATTATGATGTGCCCCGGGATGCAGAAGATTATGTGCATCGCATTGGACGTACGGCAAGGGCCGAAGCTGATGGTATGGCGATTACATTGGTCAGCCAGACTGAACAAAACCGTTTTGCTGTCATTGAGAAATTGATTGATAAGCTGGTTGATAAACCTGCAGTGCCGGAAGAATTAGGCAAAACACCTGAATACCAACCTCAATTACGTTCGGGTAATAGAAACAAAAGCCGGAACTTTCATCAGGGAAAGCCGAGGAGAAGGTAAGTCACGGCAAACGG
This sequence comes from uncultured Niastella sp., assembly GCA_966212235.1. Taxonomy (GTDB): domain Bacteria; phylum Bacteroidota; class Bacteroidia; order Chitinophagales; family Chitinophagaceae; genus Niastella. The sequence continues at coordinate 375,593 of CBIHPP010000007.1, forward strand.
CAAACGTGAAACGGCAATGGCAGTTTTATAATCATGGATAGTGAAACGGGAAACATGAATCGTGAATTGCCTAATGCCAATACCGAACGCTGAATGCAAAAACATAATGCAACTGCACTTAACCTGCAACTGGTAACACTTCTTAAAACAATCGCAACTGCACTCCTTTTGATCGTCTTGGTGGTTGCGATTTTCCCATTACAGTCCTTCCGCCATACCGCCAGGATTCATTGCGTTCTTTTTCTATGAGCTGCTCAAAATTATTATTGGGCGTAAAATTGTCTTCTGCTTTTTGCGCAAGTTCAGTAAGCTTTTTAATAACCTGAAGTTTATCGCTTTGACCAATCTTTGCTTTTTGAACAGCATGTTGCAAAGTGCTGATGGTTTCATCGTAAACCCTTGTGGGAACCGGAAACGGATGCCCGTCTTTGCCACCATGTGCAAATGCAAACCGGGCCGGATCCTTGAACCGGGTGGTAGTACCATGTATGACTTCGCTTACCAGCGCCATTGATTGTAACGTGCGTGGACCCATACCTTCCAGTAGCAATAATTCTTCAAAATCAGCTGGCTTTTTTTCATGCGTTAACCACAACATAGCGCCAAGCCTTTTCAAATCCACATCTTTGGCCCGTACATCGTGATGGGCCGGTAAAATAAGTTGTTGTATTTCAGGTAACAGAATAGCGGGAGATTCTTTTGATATGGTGAGAATGCCCTCCCGGGCGGGAGCTGCTTCTTTATCAACAAGATTCAAAATGTCACCTGATTGAAATCCACAAATGGCTGTATGCGGTTCATTAACGAATGATTGCAGTTGTTGCGAATGCCAATGATAGCGCCTTGCCGTACTGGTATTATCGTTCAGCCCTTGCTGTATTACCGTCCACTGGCCTTCTGTGCTTACGATAAAATTGTGCAGGTACAACTGAAACCCATCCTGAATGGCTGTATTATCTACTTTTGCACTTAGTTTGCTGCATTGAACAAGTTGTTGGGCATTCAGACCGGTTCTTTCACCGATCGCTATTAATTCATTGGGTGTCTGCCGGGAGTGTTTTCCTTTTCCACCGCAGATATAAATCCCCAGTTCTTTTGATAAAGGATTGATCGCTTTTTTTAAAGCGCCTAATACAGAAGTAGTGATGCCCGATGAATGCCAGTCCATGCCCATGACGGCGCCCAGGCTTTGGAACCAATATGGATCACTGAGCCTGCGGATCCAATCTGCTTTTCCATACTCCATTAAGATCACTTCTGTTATGGCAAGGCCCAGCTTGGCCATGCGTTCGGCCAGCCAGGGCGGAACAGCGCCATAATGCAATGGAAGATCAGCAGTACCTGAACGTTTCATGATACTAACAAAGTTAGTAAATAAATGCTAAAAATATTAATCGGCGTCAAAATGGTCATTATCTTTGCCGGCAGGTAAAAAATGAGAAAAGTAGCGAGGTATGAAATTGATCAGAAGAATAAGAAGTGAATTTATTCTCCGCCAGCTGGCGGATTGGGGGCATGAAAAATCCCGCCGAAGCGGGACTAACCTGTGAAACCCCGTTTATGATGATGAACTACTCTCTTATTTGATTTATTGCAGAATTATAATCCATGTGATCGTAAATAAACAATTGGTAAGCGGCTGTTTTTAAAAATACTTTAGTTAAGCGCAGGGAGTGGCCAGCCCAGCCACTCCTTGCTGTGATGATTTGCTTGTGGATTCAGATAGGGGCCTGATATGTTCACCGGTTTAGGTATTTCAACAGGTATACGATGTACGTTCGCATATGCATTGTGGCGAACGGCCGTAACCAACAAGGATATTTTTCTACCGGGGCTCCTTCAGTAAAACTGAATTATTGACCAGCAATTTCCTGCGCTCTATTTATTTGGAAGAAGGTCTCCATTAAATAATATAATTGGTCATTGATCAATCAGGGATCAAATCTACCATGTAGTTTTGTGTGTTCGGAAGCAATGTGTGTGAACTGCAGGTTTATGCATGTGAATGTATCATTTAAGGTGGTGGAATGTGAAAATAAAGTAATGCATGTGCTGTGAGTTATGAAGGATGATGCAAACAAACAATTGTAAGTATAAATAAACAGGGAGTTATAAGAATAAGTTTCATCTTCAATGATTAAACATTTATTCTGTTTATTTATTAATCTACCTAATAAATAGAAATATTATAACAACCAGTTATAAATCCATTGTGTTATAGCCTAACCGTTGATAGTTGTAATTAACCGTTGGTGTATACAAGCGGAACAAGGTGTAATACGCAGATACTTTTGCCGACTAAAACAGCAAATAATTTTTATTCATGAAAAAGTTGATATTGATAACATTGCCTTTGTTGTTTTGTGCAGCTGTTACAAGTGCACAACAAATAACCGGTAATGTTAAGGATGATCAGGGGAAAGCATTATCCGGAGCAACCGTTACACTTAAAAAAGTAAAGGACTCTGCGCTGGTAAAGCTGGCAGCCACCAATGCGGCCGGCCAGTACTCATTTACCAGTATTACTGCAGGCAACTATTTTGTTGCTGTTTCCTACACAGGTCATGTAGCCAAAACTTCTGCGGCATTTGAAGTAAGTGGTGCCGGTGATATCACTGTACCTGAAGTGGCACTTCCTAAAGCTACTGGTCAGCTCAAAGAAGTAGTTGTAGCGGCCCGTAAGCCCATGGTAGAAGTAAAAGCCGATAAAATGATCCTGAATGTGGAAGGAACGATAAATTCAGTAGGCCAGGATGCACTTGAGCTCTTGCGTAAGTCGCCCGGTGTTATGGTTGATAAAGACGACAATCTAACCTTAAGTGGTAAAAATGGTGTTCAGGTATATGTAGATGGACGCCCTACACCGCTTTCTGGTAAAGACCTGTCGGATTACCTTAGAACCCTTCAATCTTCATCTATTGAAGCTATTGAGATCATTACCAACCCTTCTGCCAAATATGAAGCGGCGGGTAATGCCGGTATCATTAATATCAGGCTGAAGAAAAATAAATCGTATGGTACCAACGGTTCAATAAATGCAGGTTATAATCAGGGGGTTACGCCTAAATACAATGGCGGGTTTACTTTAAACAACCGCAATAAGTATGTAAACGTGTTTGGTAATTATAGCTATAATGATAATACCAACGAAAACAACATCAACCTGCGCCGTGAAATTCTGGATACATTGTTTGATCAAAAATCCAAACTGAACATCGACAACAGGAGCCATAATTTCAAAGCTGGTGTGGATTATTTCATAAATAAGAGAAGTACCATAGGTATAATGGCCAACGGCTCCTTTTCTAATCAGGATTTCAATAATTACAGCCGTACCGAGATCTCATATATTCCAAACAAGCAGCTCGACCGCATATTGATCGCTGATAATACAAACAAGAACAAGAAGAACAACATCAATGGAAACCTGAACTACCGGTATGCCGATTCTTCAGGTCATGAGTTGAATGTGGATGCTGATTTTGGCGCTTACCGTAATAAAAGCGATCAATTTCAGCCTAACTACTACTTCGACCCCAGCAATAACCCGCTGTACAGCCGCATATATAATATGATTGCGCCCACTGATATTGATATATACAGCGTTAAAACCGATTATGAACAGAACTTTAAAAAAGGCCGTTTAGGTTTGGGTGGTAAAATATCATTCGTTGAAAGCAGCAATGACTTTAACCGGTACGATGTGGATCCTAATTCAGGCGCCCAAACACTGGATCTTATGCGCAGCAATGATTTCAATTATAAAGAGAATGTCAATGCCGGGTATATCAACTATAACAGGCAGTTTAAAGGGTTTATGATACAAGTTGGTGCACGGGTAGAAAATACACACGCCACGGGCCGTTCAACGGGCTTGAAATGGGATGGAAGTAATTATGTAGCATACGATTCCACGTTCACCCGTGATTATACCAACCTGTTCCCCAGCGCAGCCATCACGTTTAACAAAAAACCGATGAGCACGTTCAACTTAACCTTCAGTCGTCGTATCGACAGGCCAAACTACCAGGACCTGAATCCTTTTGAATTCAAACTGGACGAGTATACATACAGAAAAGGAAATACGGAGTTAAGGCCGCAGTATACCAATAGCATTGGCATTACCCATACGTATAAATACCGGTTAAATACAACCCTGAATTATAGCCATGTAAAAGACATCTTTGCTGCACTGGTTGATGTGACCGATAAGTCGAAGTCGTTCATGACCCAAAAGAACCTGGCTACCCAGGATATCGTAAGCCTGAATATCAGCTACCCGTTCATGTACAAATGGTATAGCATATTTGGTAACATGAATGCTTTCTATTCCAAGTACAAAGCAGATCTGGGTGTTGACCGAAAAGTTGACCTCGATGTATTTGCCTTTACCTTCTTTGCACAACAAACATTCCGGTTAGGCAAAGGATGGACAGGTGAAATGAGCGGATTTTATGCTTCTCCTTCCATTTGGCAGGGTACTATCAAAAGCAGTAAAATGTGGAGCGTAGACGGTGGTTTCCAAAAAACCGTATTGAAAGGAAAAGGAAATATAAAAGCATCTGTAAGCGATATTTTCAGAACGTTGAAATGGAGAGGGACCAGTAATTTTGCCGGTCAGAGTTTGGTGGCAAACGGAAATTTCGAAAGCCGTCAGTTGAAATTAAACTTTACTTACCGGTTTGGTAATAGCCAGGTAAAAGCTGCCCGCCAGCGAAAAACAAGCCAGGAGGAAGAGAACAAACGTGCAGCTGAAAGTGGTGGTGGCATAGGCGGTGGTGGTAATCAGAAATAAAAAATGATTCCGATAGCAGTAAAAATCCTCCTCTTAACCGGGGAGGATTTTTTTTGGCATACTATTATCTTCCCTACTTTGCAGGTGTTGTAAACAAAACTGTTCACTATGCGTGTATTTGCAGGTTCATTGCTATTCGCCATCTCAATTTCAGCCTTTGTATACAGTTGTGCGCATAATCCCTATGCCAAAACAAACAAGCAGTATAAAAAACAGGCGAAACAGTTAGCCAGGGACCTGCAACCTGTTCCCAATAAACTGCTGCTCGATTCAGCCATATTGCCGGTGTATGCGGTAGGTACTACCAACTTCGATCTGCGAAAGCCGAACTTTGTGATCATTCATCATACGGCGCAAAACTCATGTGAGCAAACATTAAAAACGTTTACGCTGGAACGAACCAAGGTAAGCGCGCATTACGTTATATGTAAAGACGGAACCATACATCATATGCTGAATGATTACCTGCGTGCCTGGCAGGCAGGTGTAAGCAAGTGGGGCAATTTTACTGATATCAATTCAAGCAGTATAGGCATTGAACTGGACAATAACGGGAAAGAATCTTTTCCGGAAACACAGATCATCAGTTTAATTAAATTGCTGGATACCTTAAAGAGGAACTATTCAATACCAACGGCCAATTTTATTGGTCATGCAGATATAGCGCCCGGCCGCAAAGTTGATCCAAGCGCTTTCTTCCCCTGGCAAACATTATCGCAACGTGGTTTTGGTTTATGGTATGATACCACGGCGGTTGTTGTACCGGAATATTTTAATGCGCCACAAGCCTTGCGTATCATTGGCTATAACGTAAAGGATACCCTGGCCGCCATCCGTTCATTTAAATTACATTTTGTACCGCAGGATACGATTGCAGTTCGTACGTTAACCGAAGATGATAAAAAGATCCTTTTTGATCTTTCACACAGGTATCAATAATTTAATGTAATTCGCCGGCCGGTTCATGATCGTCGTACGCCGAGCGCAATTTCTGCAGCTCCTTTTTTAGTTGCGTAATGAGCGACTGGTGTTTGGGTGAATGAACCAGGTTTTTCTGTTCCAGCGGATCAGATTGCAAATCATATAATTCCCATTCGTTTACGGTATAGAAGTAAATCAGTTTATACCGCTCGCCCCGTAAACCCAGGTGAGGTAATACCGTATGATCTTTTGAGAATTCATAATAATGATAATACAAATAAGGCCGATTAAGACCAGCTTGTTTACCGGTGATTACCGGCAATAAGCTTTTGCCTTGCATGTCGGTGGGTACAGGTGTTTTTGTGATATCTAAAATGGTAGGTGCAAAATCAATATTTTGCACCATGGCAGCGGTCGTTGTTTTCGGTTTAATGTGTTGTGGCCAGCGCATCAACAACGGAGTTTGAAAACTAACTTCATACATAAACCGCTTATCGAACCAGCCATTTTCACCAAGATAAAATCCCTGATCACTGGTATAAATAACAGCCGTATTGTTTGTTAAACCCGATTCATCGAGGTAGCTTAACAGACGGCCAACGTTTTCATCAATGGAGGCAACGCAAGCCAGGTAGTCCTGCATATACCATTGATATTTCAATTTTAATAAAGCATTTCCACGTGGCTGTAGTTGCTGTAATTGTTTACCCCTTTCGGCATATATTGCTTTCATACGGCCGCGATCGGGTTCGGGAATGCGGTTCATCGTAGCATTATAGTATGCAATTTCACCTGAGTCGGGTTTATATTCCGCATTCTCTTTCAAAAGATCCGGGTCTACTTTCAGGTCGCTGCACAGTTTCATATCGCGCAAAATGCTCATGGTTTGTGTATGCCATGCGCTGCCGCGGCCAGTAGTATCAGCATATAATGTGGCTGGTTCTGGAAATATTTTAGTATGGTATTGCTCCAGAAATTTCAGCTGTGGTAGAAAATTTCGATGAGGCGCTTTGTGATGCAGTAATAAAACAAAAGGCTTGTTATTATCCCGATGCTTTAGCCAGGCAATGGCTTCATTGGTAATTACATCGGTGGCATAGCCATTAATAGTACTGGTGTCCCCTTTCATATCAATAAAGCGGGGCGCAAAATACAAACCCTGTCCCGGTAATATTTTCCAGTAATCGAAACCGGTAGGGTATGAATGTAAATGCCATTTACCAATAACGGCTGTTTCGTAACCGGCTTGTTGTAATAATTTGGGCAGGGATATGCGGCTGCTGTCGAACCGGGTGAAATTGTCTTTAACGCCATTTTTATGGGAGTGCTGTCCGGTTAACAGGGTAGCACGGGCCGGACTGCAAATAGAGTTTCCCACAAAACACCGGGTAAACCGGATGCCTTCATTGGCTAAGCGATCGATAGATGGGGTTTGCAGGAATTTTTTATCGTAAGCGCTGATTGCATTCGCATCATGATCGTCGCTCATGATATAAATGATATTCGGGCGTTGTTGGGCAAAACCATGCAGGGTCAACAACGTACTTAACAACAGCAGTAATTTCATAAAACGGCAGATTGTTATTACTGCTGAAGTTACTACGATTGCATGCTAATACCTTACTTTTAAAAGGGAATTTATTGCAGTTCTTCACAAAAATACCCGGCTTCCTGCAAGGTTGTTTCCACCGAGCGTGGACAAAGATCAACGGATTCAATGCGAAGTATTTTGTCTTTGTCATCCAGGTCAACATTCCAGCGGTTAATGCCCTGCAGGTTGTTGATATGTGGCGTTAAAGCAGTGATCTGCTTTTTAAAGCGAAGGTTGGTTTTAAATACAAGCACTTCCATAACGTACAGGGCTGTATTAAAAATCGGATTTATTGGCTGAGTCAGGTTCATTGGTCGTGAAATTTTTATCATCAAAGCGGCCGCCCCAGCCCCTACATCGGTTCTTCCATTCATTTTTGAACTTTTGTTGTTCTTCGGGGGTCATCTTTTCCCATTTATCCCGCATCTTTTGCCGGAAGCGGTTTTTAAATTGCTCCCGTTTATGGTGAAAGCCACCAAAGCCGCTGAATAATATCTTTGATAATACCAGTATGCCCAATGCCTGCCAGAAGGTAATTATTTTTACACCCAGTACATCGGGTAGTATCGCATTCCATAAGCTCATTACTATAAAGCTGAACAACATGACAAATGCTGTAATGCATACCAGGATCATAACAGCTTTGCCAAACCAGAATCTACGTTTCATGTTACACGTTGTTTAATAATTTAATAATTCATCTTTCAATGCACTCAGCCGGCTGCGCAGGTGTAAAACCGCATACCGTTTACGGCTAAGCAGTGTATTCACTGTTTCTCCGGTTCGTTCGGCAATTTCTTTAAATGGTACTCCTTCCAGTTCATTCAGGATAAATACCTGTTTTTGCTCTTTCGGCAGTTCATTGAGTGCATTGTTCAATTCTTCCCAGAAAAGATTTCGCAAATAATCTTTCTCGGGGTTATCGCTGGCGTCGAATAAAAATTCAGTCCAGTTAAGCCCACCTTCGTCGCCTTCCTCTTCCCCAAACAGATCTTCCAGGGCCTCAGGCCGTTTTTTTCGTTGCCGGTCGATTATTTTGTTGCGTGCTACCGTAAACATCCAGGCAGTCATTTGCTCAATAGGCTGCGTGTTACCAATAAACTGGTAAAACACATCCTGCAATATATCCTCTGCATCAGCTTCATTATTTACCCGTTTCCGGATAAAGCCCATGAGGCGTTTGCTATAGTCAGTGATGACCTGCGTTATATTGCGTTTCCTGTCTGCCGTCATGCCGGGTGCTATCGTCAGCGTCTCCTCCATGTATTATATCAAGGTAGACGACCAGCGGATAGTTATATTTTAAAGATGGTGAAAAAGTTGAAAAGTTAACCAGTTGACAGGCTTTAAAGGTGGAAAATTCCTGTCAACTTATTACCTTGTTAGTTCGTTAACCTGTTAACGTATTCTAATATGAAATTTGGAAAACTCCCTGAAAATGAACTGAATAAGGTTGATTTTGGCCTGCCGCAGGAACCTGCCGGCAATATAAAGATACTGGGTGGGGTAAAGAGCAAGCCGGTTAGCATTCATATCGGGTGCCCGCAATGGGGTGTACCTGGCTGGGTGGGTAAAATTTATCCGCTTAAAGCCAGGGAGAAAGATTTTCTGGCCAACTATGTACAGCATTTTAATGGTATTGAACTGAATGCCACGCACTATAAAATTTACGATCAGGCAGCCATTACCAAATGGGCCGATAAAGCCCATGGCCGGGACTTTATTTTTTGTCCGAAACTATACCAGGGCATAACCCACCAGGGCGGCTTAAGAGGAAAGGAAGGGATGATTGCTGAATTTCTGCAGGGTATAAAAGCTTTTAAAGAACACCTGGGTCCGGTGTTTATGCAATTAAGCGATTCATTCGGTCCTGCCCGGAAAGAAGAGCTTTTTGCTTTTCTGCATTCCCTGCCAAAGGATATGACCTTTTTCCTGGAGCTTCGCCATCCCGACTGGTTTGCGCAGGAATTGGTGAAAAAGGAATTATTTAATACGTTGTATTTACTGAAAACGGGAGCCGTAATCACTGATACTGCGGGCCGGAGAGATTGTGCGCATATGCACCTGACCATTCCTAAAGCATTTGTTCGATTTGTGGCTAATAGCCTGCATCCTACGGATTATGCACGTCTGGATGCCTGGATTGCGCGTATCATAAACTGGATAGAACAGGGGTTGCAGGAGTTGTATTTTTTTGTGCACATGGAAGATGAATTATATTCCCCTGAGCTGATCATTTATCTTACTGATAAACTCAATGCCGCATGCGGATTGCAGTTAGCGCAGCCACATTTTATTGAACCGGAAGGCAAGCCCGCCGGTTCGCAGATAACATTTTTTGATTAGCCTTTTGCTACTCAGCGAACCTCATGTAATTCTTCCCAACGGGTAGTGTATCGTTTGCTGCGTAATTCCTGCCGCATCTTCCAGTTACGGGAGAGGCCTGATGTGGCGAATTTCAATACATCGTCCCGCATACTGAAATTGATGTTATCCATCATATCCATTAACAGGCGCTGATATTTTTGCGATTCCGGTAAAAATAAATTTCCCTGAATAGATTCATCCGGTTCCAACCCGCCCAGCATGACACCTGCTTTTTTGTATATTTTGCCCTGTTCGTACATAGCCTCTACCAATTGTACGGCCGGTTTTATTAATTCATTGGTACTGCTGGTAGCAGCAGGTAAAGTAACATGTGAACTAATGGTAGCGCCGCGGCGAAAACTTACTTCATAATTCTGCTCTTTAGGCACAATAAAAACGCTGATCACTTTGGCGGCGCTGTGTTGGCGGCGCAATTTTTCGGCCGCTCTGGACGTATAGGTAGCAATAGCTTCTTTTATATCATTGATATCGGTTACCGGTTGACCGAACATACGGGTTGTGGCAATCATTTTTTTGTTAATCAGCGGCTTTTCCATTTCGCGTGATGGCAGGCCATTTAATTCCCTGACCAACCGGGCGCCGGTAACACCACCTAAATGGGTGTACGCCCATGCTGAGGGCATGGTGCTTAATTCCCAGGCGCTGGTAATTCCCAGGTTAATCAATTTTTGCGCATAGGCCCAGCCAACGCCCCAAACATTACTTACTTTGGTCTGCTGCATAGCCGTTACCTGTTCTTCGCGAGTGGCCAATACCTTTACACATTGGGTGGCTATTTTATTTTTCTTGGCGAGGTAATTGGCCAGCTTGGCCAGTGTTTTGGTAGGCGCAACACCTATTGATACAGAAATACCTGTCCACTGTTCAACAGTTTTTCGAATGTTCATGGCAGTATCATACAGTGCATTGGGAGGTACATTGTCCAAGTCAATAAAAGCTTCGTCAACCGAGTATATTTCTACTTTTGAAGCATCGCCTAACAGCTGCCGCAATGTTTCCATTACACGCCAGCTCATATCGCCGTATAAATTATAATTGGAAGAAAACGCTGAAATATCGTGTTGCTGAATCAACTGTTTAATTTCAAAGTAGGGAACGGCCATGCCTACACCGGCTGCCTTTGCTTCATCGCTGCGCGAAACAATACAACCATCATTATTGCTTAAAACCACAACCGGCTTTTCGTGCAGGTCGGGCCTGAACAACCGTTCGCATGAGCAGTAGAAACTGTTACAATCAACAATTGCTTTCATAATACAATGATTTTACGTTTCTGGTGTTTCACCTAATGGAATGGCTGTTTCTGGGTTTGGAGTAGCCCCGCATTTCGGGGCTACTCATAAACGCGTAGGATGGCTTAATGGAATGGTTCAATATGTTGTGTATAATAGCGACAAAGGTGTTGAAGTATCCGCCAACTGGCGGAACAAAAGCTTTATAGCAGCACAATAGCCGGGTACCAAAAAATGCTATACCGAATGAATACTATAAGTGACCACACCCCAGATTCCCAACGAATCGCAGGATGCATCTACTTCAATGGGCGCGTGCTTTGAGGTTTCGGACAATAATCGTACTTTATTGAATGTTTTTTCAAGCCGCCTGATCAGCATTTCTCCATTGAGTGTAGCGACCACCACTTTACCGCTTTCGGCTTTCAGGCTTCGATCTACAATAATGGTATCGCCGTCGAAGATGCCTGCACCACTCATAGCGTCGCCGCGTACACGCAAAAAGAAAGTAGCTGGTTTATTTCCGATCAATTGTTCGTTGAGATCAATGCCGCGTTCCATATAATCATCAGCAGCTGCACCAAAGCCGGTTGCATCGGCTGTTTTAACATCCTGTTGCGAGAACTTCTTCGTCCCCCGGTACGATGTTTCGTTAAATAATTCCCCCTCCATATAATTTAAATTTTGATGTACTAAATTATTTAGTAAATTTATACTAAATTTATGATCCAATAAAATAAGTTTTATGAATACCGGGTTAGTAAAAAATGCTTCTTTTACCCCGAACGGGAACGGTCTACGGGAGTACAGGCTGGTCATATATCCTGATGCCATTGTATATGAAAAGATTATGGCGGAAAAGCAACGGTTTTTTATGAATTATGGGGTAGAGGCTGTGACTAAATCCTTTCCATATATAATGGTGGCTGGTTTTTATGCGGGCGAAGGCATGGAAGAAACATTGATCAGGTGGATACAGCGTATCTGCAGCCAGCAAAACAGTTTTGAGCTGGCGCTTAATAATTACAGCGGTTTTCCACAACATAGTATTTACCTGCGTATTCATGATCCACAACCCCTGCAGCAATTGGCCGTGCAATTAAGAATGCTCGATGGCCATGTACAAGCCATGACTGGAAATGCCTATGATCGTATTCCGCATGTTGCCCTGGCCAATGAATTACCAGAGCCGGTTTACCAGAAAGCCATGCCTGTGTATTCACGAAAAACTTTTCGTGCCCGTTTTATGGCAACCGAGCTGGTTTTGCTTGGGCGTGATCATCCATTTGCTGCCAGTAAAACCATAACAGTATTTCGTTTTTTACCAGCTAACCATACATCATATAGCGAAGTGGCCTGACGTATTACTTCATCTTAAAAAGAAAAATCATGAAAATCAATATTCAGTCTATACCCGGTTGCAGAATTAATGAATATATGTTGGTGCTGAACCCTCATGAAGAGTTGCGCAATAAGATCGCCCGGGTAAGAAATGAGTTCAGTGAAACCTATAAAAATTCGACTGCGCTGCTCAGTAAACCACATATTGCACTGGTACGGTTTACGCAACTGGAAATGATGGAAGACCGGATCGTAAACCGGTTAAAAGTAATAGGAATGGGATTTCAGCCATTTAAAGCTGCATTAAAAGATTACGGAAGTTTTCCTTCCCATACTATACACATTAATGTTACTACCAAAGTACCTGTTCATAACCTGGTGCGTGAAATACGTGGTGCACAGCGATTGATGAAACTGGATAATGAACATAAACCACATTTTATAGATGAGCCGTTTATTGTTATTGGCCGCAGACTGTTGCCCTGGCAGTATGAAAAGGGCTGGCTCGAATTTTCGCACCGGCAATTTACAGGTTCCTTTATTGCCGATAATATGTTGTTATTAAAACGACGCCTTGGAGATAGATCCTGGCAAATAGCACAGCGTTTTGAATTTATGAATTTACCCGTTACGACAAAACAAGGGGAGTTGTTTGTATAGTCATACCTGTTGTGGTGTTGTTTCAGCCTTTCTTTTAAAAAATGTGTACCACCTCCTGCTCCGCATTAACGGGGTAGGAGTGTCGTACGGGTCTGCGGAAATATTGAACGGGAAGAAACATCCGGTAAGTATGGTATAGTGCACCGTAAAACCTGAAAAAATGAAAGAGAGAAAGCAAATACATTATAGAGTTGCTCCAAGAAAAATGGAAGAGGATGATAATTACAAAAAAGGTCGGGGCGCCCAGATCAATACCCAAAACCGATTTTTAAAAGATCAGCATGTACAGGAACATGTTGAGGGCATTGATGATTGGAGCGAAAAGCAGGAGCCTACTCAATACATTGAACAGGAAGCAAAAAGCCTGGTTAATAAAGTAAATAGCCCCGACGTAGGTATGTGGTACAGCATGAACCCATACACGGGTTGCGAACATGGTTGTATTTATTGTTATGCACGGAATACCCATGAGTACTGGGGTTATAGTGCCGGACTGGATTTTGAAAGAAAGATCATTGTAAAGATGAATGCGCCGCAATTGTTACGCAAATTTTTAATGAACCCCAAATGGCAGGGTGTACCTATTAGTTTAAGCGGTAATACCGATTGCTATCAACCGGCTGAGCAGAAATATGGCTTGACCAGGTCATTATTGCAGGTGTGCAATGAGTTTAACCAACCGGTAGGCATTATTACCAAAAATGGCGGCATGGTACATGATAAAGACATTTTGAAAGAAATGGCTAAAAAGAAACTGGTTTCTGCATTGGTTACCATCACGTCGCTTAATGAAGACCTGCGCCGGGTTATGGAACCCCGCACTACCACGGCCAAACAAAGGTTACGGTTAATACAGGAGTTGAGCCAGGAAGGCATACGAATGGGCGTAATGATGGGTCCTATGATACCCGGATTAAACGATCATGAAATGCATGACATCATGAAAGCCGCCAAAGAGCATGGTGCATCCTTTACAGCTTATACCTTTATCAGATTGAACGGGTCGGTTAAGTTATTGTTTCACGACTGGCTGCATAAAAATTTCCCTGACCGGGCCGACAAAGTATGGCATATGATAGAACAAAGCCATAACGGGCAGGTGAATGATTCCAGATTTGGGGTACGTATGAGAGGGGAGGGCGATATTGCCGAGATAATAGCTCAGCAATATCGCAAATACGGTAAATTGTATGGAATGAACGCTGATGAGATAGATGTGGATACGACCACTTTTAGAAGGCCTGGTGCACAGGGAAGGTTATTTGATTGAAGTTTGAGTAGAGCACCGCCTCATTTTTTTATAATGATCTTCTGCAGTATTACTTTATTGCGTACAATTTCTTTACAAAGACTGGCAATTTCCCGGGCATTCTCTAACAAGTTAAGTTTGGCGAGGGATTGGTCCAGTTCCTGAATTTTTCCCCTGTAATAATATTCCATTACTTCCACTGAATCGGCCATGATCATTTGAAAGGATTCGGGGGCCAGTTCCTTTGGCGAAACAGGGTTTGATTTACTAATGGAGGAGTGTTGCTGTCTCATGGAATTAAAATTAAAAGTTATAAATGTTCAATTGGGCCGAATCTTTCTACTGTTGATCAGGGAAATGGGGGGTATTTGTTGATTCAAAGTTCTTTTTTATAACCTTGAACAGCAAGAGTTAAAGTACCAAAAGATACAAGTAGTAGCTGTACATAAAATAAGTAGTTCTACGGATTTTCCAGCAGGTATTAACCAATACCTTTAGCGCCCCGTTTAACCAAAATTTTAAACATGGCAACTAACTCAAAAAAGTCTTTTATGACTTACCCTCGGTTACTTATTTTCTTAATGGGAGCTCTGTTGATCGGCTCCTGTAATGATCAACCACAACCACCAGGAAAAGATTTGGTATGTATCAGCGTGCCGAATGACACATCAGCGCTTGGCCGCAAGAATCATTTTATTCCTGTAATGAGCATTGATATTTATAAGAAAGATTTTGACACTACACGTGTCAATCTTACAAGGGCGTTTCCCGACCTTATGTTACCGAATAGTGAAACCTTCAACAAAGCATCAATTGTTGAATTTTTTAAAAACCCAAAAGTTGTGGGACTAAAATTCTACTACGGAGTTAAACCCAGTAGTGATAAAAAGAAATCATTACGAATGATGATAGTAGGGGTTGATTCAGCAGGTAACAATGTATATATAAAAGGCAAGAGGTCGGCCCTTGCAGCGCAGGTCGATAATGAAGATGGCGGTGTGGAATATGGCCAATGCAGCCCTCCCTGCACTTTAGATGAGGAGCCTTAGTATAATGAGATTAAATGGTTTATTCGTATTTCAATGACTGAGATTTTCCTATACAATGGATGATACCTTACGTTTTATTTTTAGTTTAAGCATCGGTTTTGCTGTAATAATCGGGATAGTAAGATTTCGAAGGATAGATTCGGCTTACTATCCCTTCATTTATAATGCTATTATAGCATTGATTGTAGAGATACTTAACAAGAGGCTAACAGATACGGGCCACCCAGTGGCTTTTAATTTTGTCTTGAATGTTTTTTCTTACATTGACTTTTTCTTATTCCTCTGGTTATTTCACAACTGGGGATTGTTTAACAGGAAAAAGTCGACCTTTATTACTATTGCCGGTATATTTTTCATCATATGGATCGTAGAGAATGCTTTACTAACCGGTTTTGTAAGGCATAATTTATACTTTTTTATGCTGTATGCATTTGCATTGATCTTTTTCAGTGTGAGTACATTTAACAAGGTGGTAGTTCATGAGCGCAGCAGCATATTCAGGAATCCTAAGTTTTGGATATGTTTGGGAATAATTATTTTTTATCCGTTCTTTATATTGACCGTAACTACCGGCATATCTTTGTTCAGGAATAACGTAAGCGTTCAGTTCAGAAGGGATTTGCAGGCAATAAGTGTATTTTCTAATTTTTTGGTTAATATTTTGTATGCAGTTGCAGTAATATGGATACCCAGGAAAAAGAACTTTACCAGTCTCTTTTGATAGTTGTAGGTGTAGTGGGTATAATTTTGCTATATTTCATTATCACCATTATACGCTATCAGCGCCGCAGCCTGAAACTGCATAAGGAAAAGATACAGGCCGAAATTGATACATTGGAAAAAGAGCGCCGGCGTATTGCCTCTGACCTTCACGATGAATTAGGCCCCCTTTTATCTGCCGTCAAACTTCAAATTAACAGCCTCAATACCACCGACCCCGACGATGAAGCTGTGATCAGTAAGTCAAGCACCCACCTTGACAGCATTATCAGGAAATTGCGGGAAATTTCGAATAACCTCATGCCCAATACCCTGGTACGGAAAGGACTTCAAAAGGCTATTACCGAATTTATTGATAATAACCGCAATGTTTATGGATTAGAAATAAGATTCATATGTGAGCAGAATCTGCACTTAAACCAGCAAAAAGAAGTAAACATCTACCGCATCATCCAGGAAATACTTCACAATACCATAAAACACGCCCAGGCTTCCCTGCTGATCATTAAAATAGTGACGGAAGGCGACCGCCTTTTGCTCATGACGGCCGATAATGGGAAAGGATTTGATTATTTTGCCAAAGGAAAAGATAATCCCGGACTTGGACTTCGTAACTTGCAGAGCAGAACAGAGGTGATGGGCGGTGAGCTTACCTGTCAGTCTGAGCCAGGTAAAGGCACCTCATATACGATTGAAATTCCTTTTTGACCAGAACCAGGTGTTTATATGAAAACATATGGCAATATAAAAGTTGCTATTGCAGACGATCATGAAATTTTTCGCGATGGATTGCGGGCAATGTTGCAAAAGCAACCGGATATTTTATTGGTAGCAGAAGCTGCCAATGGGAAAGAATTGATAGAGCTTGTAAAATCGCAGGAACCGGATATTGTGATCAGCGATGTTAAGATGCCTGTGATGGATGGAGCTGCTGCAACCCGCCATCTTGCCGAGCATTATCCGCATGTAGGTATCATCGCATTGACAATGTTTGATGAAGAAGATCTTATTATTGATATGCTGGAAGCGGGCGCCCGGGGCTACCTTTTAAAAAATGCCGATAAGAATGAGATCGTAGAAGCCATCAAATCGGTTTACCAGCAACAACCTTACTATTGCCGTCATACCTCCAACAAGCTGGCACAGATGGTTGCCAAAAGCAAATTCAATCCTTATAAGCAGAAGCAGAAACCTGAGTTTAATGAACGGGAGATCGACATTATTGCAGATATATGCAATGGCTTAACCAGCAAACAAATTGCTGAAAAGATATTTTTAAGCGTGCGTACTGTGGAAGGGTTGAGGCTGAAAATCATGGAAAAGATGGAAGTAAAAAATACCGCCGGCATTATCATTTATGCTATAAAAAGCAATCTTTACAAGCCGAGCCATATATAAACCTGTTTGGTTTTAAATCCTTTCTGGCTATTCATTTCCTGCAATATTAATCCCAAGGTATAACCGAAGTTCCCGTTTGAAGAACAGGGCGTGAAAATATTTTTTAAAAAAACCTTACAAAAAATTTGGTGTAATTGAAAAATTATTGACACCTTTGCAATACAAATTAACAAACACAAAAAACATGTTACGCAAACAATCACACATAGAAGTACTGAACGGCTGGATGCCGATTAGTTACTTTACAGTTTGCGGGGCGTGTTACGCGAAGGAATAAGTTGGATAAACGAATTCGATATAACACAGGCCCCGCAAGAGATTGCGGGGTTTTTTGTTTATAGGCTAAGCAATAATGATAAAGCCTAAAAGGAAATTCCATGTCTGGCTGGAAAGGGTAGCGTGTAATCATATGTGTGTAGATGTTAGTATGTACTTTTAAAAAGATTGAAAATAATTATAAGGACTTATGAAATTTATTAATAACAACATCTAAATAATCGGATACGAATTGATGCTAAAACCAATGCAACAAATACGAAGTATGATGATGGATAATACAGAGCGATCTATCCAATGGAATTCGTGTGTAATTGCGAAAACGGGAATGTATACGATAGGTGGCAAGCATGAGGATAGTATCCCGATACGACCAGGTTGTGTTTAAACGAGTACTGTAAAAACAGGCATCGAATAAATGGCCCGGTCGAAATAAACGACCGGGCTTTTTATTGACGTTAGCCCGGGAAGACAATTTTAAAAAATATAAAAGCTTCAAATGAGAAGAAAAGGAGGTAGATGATGAAATTATTAATGAGTGTATTTGTGATCAGGTTCATTATGGCTTTATTCGATAATAAAGCAAAAGGAAATAAAAAAAACGGGCAGAAGTATACAGATGAAGGGGAAGCAAGACATCCTGCCGCATTTCAGGTTCGATAGAAATAAATAAAGATAAAAGGTTCTAAAAGGAGGAAAATAAGCGTCCGTCGGCTGGCGGATGCTTTTCCAAAAACATTACCGCTATGAGAAAACTGGCAAGTATACAAAGGATAAAAAGTATTGAGCCCATTGCTAATGCCGATACCATTTTGAAAGCAACAGTATTGGGATGGCAACTGGTGATAAAGAAAGATGAGTTTAAGCCAGGCGACTTGTGCGTATACGTTGAAATAGACAGCATACTGCCCAATAAACCTGAGTTTGAATTTCTTCGAAATAAAAATTTCAGAATTCGTACGATCAAAATGCGCGGACAGGTTTCGCAGGGAATTTGCTTTCCACTGCATATTCTTCCAAACAACATACAGGTTGATGAAGGTGCAGATGTTACTGATGTTTTAAACATTGTAAAGTATGAACCTCCGGTCCCGGCTAATATGCAGGGAATAATGAAAGGACCGTTTCCTTCTTTTATTCCTAAAACAGATGAAACCCGTGTTCAGGTGTTACAGGATCTGCTGAATACCCATAAAGATTCATTATGCTACATCACAGAAAAGTTGGATGGTACCTCGGTAACCTTTTTTGTAAAGGATGGTGTGTTTGGAGTTTGCAGCCGCAATATGGAGCTGGAAGAAATTGAAAACAATCTGTACTGGAAAGCTGCGCGTCAATTCAATATTGAGCAAAAACTTAGAAGTGTTGGATGCAACATTGCCATACAGGGAGAGCTGGTAGGTGAAGGTATTCAGGGAAACAAGCTGAAGCTGAAAGGGCAACATGTGTTTGTTTTTAGTGTGTTTTTAATTGATGAATACAGGTACGCTATGTTTCATGAATGGATGAAGATGATGGAAGATCTGGATATGCCATGTGTGCCTGTTATAACCGATAACTACCGGTTAAAAAGCAATATCAGTGATATTTTGAGCATGTCAGAAACCTTTTCACTGATTAATTTAAGTGCAATGGCCGAAGGTATTGTTATAAGGCTTAAGGAAAGTAAAGAAATGGTTTCTTTTAAAGCTATCAGTAATGAGTTCTTATTGAAGTATGGTGAATAATTGGGGACCCATAGTAAGTAAGATCAGCGATCCCGGCCTGCCGGGGCCGCATAAAAAAAATTGTAAAACAGATCACCATTAAACCTGACTAAAATTAAACCTTATGAAAACTTGTAGCGGTAGCCATGGCCGCTACAAAATATAGGAGTATTCCGGTTGGTCGGATACCCCGTTTGGAGCGGGGAGGTTGCAGGTTCGAGTCCTGTCTCCTATACCAAAAGCAGTACAAGCGTTGATGGTTGCGTCCCTGACTTCCAATCAGGAGGACAGAGTTCGAATCTCTGGTGCTGCTCACTGGTTCGTTGGTGTAAAGGCTAACATTTCAGATTGTCTATCTGATGCTATGGGTTCGATTCCCATACGGACCGCTAAAAATTGTTGAGTAGTGTAATGGTTGAGCATATCAGTCTTTGACCCTGATGGTGTTGGTTCAAATCCAGCCTCAACAACAAAATGGTGGCTGTAGCTTATCTGGTAAAGTGTCCCACTGTGAATGGGAAGAACAGGGTTCGAACCCCGCAGTGCACTCGAAAATGACTTATAGTTCAATGGAAGAATACTGTGCTACGAACGCAGGGATGGAAGTTCGAATCTTTCTAAGTCAGCAAAATTGGCCCGTAGCTTAGTTGGCAAAAGTACCCGGCTTTTAACCGGGGGATCATGAGTTCGAGTCTCATTGGGCCAACAACAATGACCCGTAGCTCAATGGTGAGAGTAGGTGCCTTATACGCACAAGGTTACCGGTTCGAGTCCGGTCGGGTCAACAATAATGATGACTTAGCTTAATTGGTAGAGCAGTACTCTGATACGGTACCGGTTGGCAGTTCGAGTCTGTCAGTCATCACACAATTGCGATCTGGTGTAAAGGCTAGCACATCACTCACATATGGTGAGTATTCCGGTTCGATTCCGGAGATCGCAACAAACGGCCCGTAGCTTAGTTGGCAAAAGTACCCGGCTTTTAACCGGGGGATCATGAGTTCGAATCTCATCGGGCCGACAAATAACAATGGATGAATAGCTCAGTGGTAGAGCGTTCCCCTGTTAAGGGAGGGGTCGAAAGTTCAAATCTTTCTTCATCCGCAAATGGTCTGTTCGCCTAGTTGGTCAGGGCGCTGGTCTTTCGAACCGGTTGCATGAGTTCGAATCTCATACAGACTACCAGGTGCTTTGGCAGAGATGGTTCTATTGCATCCCGTTGAAGCCGGGATCATCGTGGTTCGATTCCATGGGGCACCACTTAAGCGAGCATGATGTAATGGCAGCATGATAGTCTCCAAAACTATTCGTCTTCGTTCGAGTCGAAGTGCTCGTGCTAAAATAACAGGTTATGTGCACTCGTGTAATGAAATAGTTAGGGATACATTCTTTGTAAGCAAAGCGTAATACATCTATTAACTATTTAATGAGAAATATGGACAATTTATTTACGCAGAAAGTGATCAACGCCAATAATGTATTCGATGACCATTTTCTGGATACTAAAGTATTATACCTGTACTATTTTAACATGTTGCCCAGCTTGAACTTTATCAAATATATAGATGGAGAGAAAACGTTCGGCGCATTGAAAGAAAAATTTAGTGAGCAAATAAAACACATACATCAGTACAGGTGGTTTAAAAGGAAGAAGAAACAATATGAATTCGATAGAACGATCATCGTTTTGGAAAGTAATTGTCTGATAGAAATTGATACCTATTACTGTCAAATACTGCATGATGGCTCCAGTCCTGAATTAATAGCTGCTCTTACCGAATTAGCCTTTCAATTCAAGGAACGGCAAAGACGCCAACCGCTTGAGATCAACTTAATAGTGCAAAGCGGAAGCAGGCTTGAATTAAAAGCTATGGAGATCAGGCGCACGAAACTGGACCTGGATCTTTTTTATGATGACGATTTCAAGGAAACGGATAATATCATCAGGCAACGGTTGAACAAAAATAATGATAAGGGAATCGTGTTGTTGCATGGTTTACCAGGTACAGGAAAAACAACTTATCTGCGATACCTGATAGGGAAAATTAAAAAAAGGGTAATGTTCCTGTCACCCACGGTAGCAGGTAACTTAATGAACCCTGATTTTATTGAAATGCTGATCGACAACCCGAATACGGTTGTCATCATAGAAGATGCTGAGAATATAATCATGGATCGAAGGTATAATTCCGGTTCAGCGGTATCGAATCTGCTGAATATTTCAGATGGGTTACTGGCCGACTTTTTAAACGTACAGCTTATATGCACTTTCAACAATTCGCTCACGCTGGTAGATAGCGCATTGATGCGAAAAGGAAGGCTGATCGCAAAATATGAGTTCGGAAAATTGAGTGTTGCAAAAGCACAGCGGTTAAGCAGTCATCTGGGGTTGAATACAGTAATTAATCAACCAATGACAATAGCAGAGATTGCCAACCCGCATGAAAAAGAGCAGCCGGCAAGCAAGATAGAAGTGATTGGTTTCAGACGCAATTTGATACAAAACTAAAATACACAGAGTGGAGGTAAACCATGGAACAACAGCATTGGAGGCGGCTGGATGGTACGCGAATTATTAAACCTATTGAAGATGAAGTAAGGGCCGTTTTGGTTCGGGAAAAGGAAATGGGGCATACTTTAAAAGTTTGTATAGGTACCGACAGTCAGGTTAAGGGGAAGGAAACGGAATTCGCTACGGTAATCGTGTTCATTCGTAAAGGGAAAGGTGGGTTCATGTATATACACAATGAAACTTCCAAACAAAAGATGAGCATTAAACAACGTATGCTTATGGAAGTTTCTAAAAGTATTGAGATAGCCTACGCGCTATGCCGCTTGTTTACTATTTATAATATAGATATGGAGGTGCATGCCGACATCAATACCAACCCCAACTTTAAAAGTAACGATGCATTGAAAGAAGCCATGGGCTATATTATGGGAATGGGTTTTGTGTTTAAAGCCAAGCCGCATGCTTTTGCCAGCTCAAGCTGCGCGAATAAGGTGGTGCAGTAAGCATAGCCTTTTTCCGATTTAAAAAATATTTAAAATAATTTAAAATAAGTAATCATGAGAAAGGTATTACGGGGTAGTAATTATTCAGAGCGGGAAGAAGTAAATCACTGTTATCGATTATTCAGTGAATTAGCTGATGAAATAAAATTACTACAATGGCAAAAAAACAAAAAAGCCAAAGAGAACAGGAATTATTGTTAAAGCAGGAACGTGAGCAGGTCATTGACGATGTATTGCGTTTTTCAAAAAAGCGGTTCAAGAAATTTGACGAGGTAATTGAGGAATTGTATGCAGGTGGGAACCTTAGCCGTTTCTTTAATTCAGATGTACGGATATTATCGATCAGTGAATGTTTTAGCAGATTATCAACGAAAAGGAATTTTCCTGAAAAAAAGTTGTTGAAAGATGTGCTTATATACCTTGACAAATTCTCTGCTTTAGTTTCAGGAGTAGAATATATTCAGTCAGTATATAACATGATTCAGTTCAAAACCTGGTGGATAAATGACATTTTTGAATGGAAGCCAAAATCAAAACAAACCCAGCAACAACTTAAAGAGTTAGCCGGTTACTTATTTTGTAAATACAAGGTTCCTGATTTTCTGTACCAGAGTTTTTATGCATCGAATCTGTTGTTTATTGAATGGTTTATTCATCTTGGACGAGGTGGCAAAGTAAAAGAGTTAAAAAAAATGCCAATACCATTTACTCAAAAAATGGGGCATTACTTTTTGCAGGCGCCGGCTAAGTTAACAATCAGCGAAGCGTTAAGGTTTGCCCAGGTGCGTGGATTGGGAGGTGATGAACGGATGGCGGATAGGATTGCTTTATCCTGGATTGGAAGCAAGTCCTTTGAAGATGAATCCTTTTGGGAAAGATTTGTACAGATACTGTCGAATGGCGGAATGTTCAATCATTCTAAAATAGGTGAATTAATAGATTATGTGAGAGAGATGAAAAGAACAAACGCCGGGTATTCGCTTAAAGGAAGAACCTTACCCTCGTTATTGAAACAAAGCGATGAGTGGCATAAAAGATCTTCTTATTCGGGTGTATTGCAATATTGGCGGCCTTGTGGAATTGAGGGCTATCGATTTGAGAAACAGGATGGGGATATTGTTGTAGAAGAATTGATTTCGACAAAAGAATTAATTAAGGAAGGAAAAACAATGAAGCATTGTGTAGGTTCTTATGCTCATATGTGCGCTAAAGGAAGAACAGCTATTTATTCTTTTAGAAAATATTCATCCGGATTAATGCAGGAAGTACTGGCCACTATTGAAGTTAACATCTCTTTAAAAAGAATTGTTCAGGCAAAAGGAAAGCTGAATAAGCCCGTATCTAATGAAGTAAGAAAATGTATGGACATGTGGGCAAAAAAGCGGGAACTGTCGGTTAATACTTATTTATAGGATAAGTGAAATATAAAACCTGTAGCCGCCAGAGTGGGCAGGTAGCTTGTAAGTTGTATAGCCTTGAGAAGTAAAGTATCCGCCGGAAGGCGGATGCTTTTTCAATCATTTGACGTTACCTGATAATAATAAACAGTAAGAAAAAATGTAAGATGACTAAGGTGATTAACATTATCGATGCAGAACTCACACAGACCTTTGATGAAATGTTCAAATGGTTTAATATTGATAAGGAGTTAATGCATTATGCTCCCCATAATAAAGGGTGGAGCATTCGGAAGGTGCTGGAGCACGTATCGCTGACTAACCATTATTTGTTGATGTTGATCAGCAAGGGAACCAAAAAGGCGCTGGAAAGATCAAGAAAGGAAGATTATTCGGGCATTTTGGTTGATTATGATCTTGATTGGCAAAGAATGAAGGTGATAGGTCAGCATCATTCGTTTGAATGGAGCCGGCCCGGTCATATGGAGCCACGTGGCAGAATGTCGCTTAATGAAATAAGACATGAGCTGGAATTACAATTGCAACAGTGCCGTACGCATTTAATAAAGCTGCAGCATGGGGAAGGCGTTTTATACAAGATCATGATGAATGTAAATAACCTGGGCAAAATAGATGTGTACCATTACATATATTTTCTGGTTCAGCATGCGAAAAGGCATATAACCCAAATGGCAAGGGTTGAGGTTGAATTTAATCTGGGGATTTAAATTAAAAAACTATGGCAAAATTAAAAATATCAGGAAAAGAGTTAAGGGCTATTGGTTATCCCGAAGGACCGGTGATAAGTATAGCCATGAATATAATGGAGAAGAACTATAAGCATGAGAAAAAGGAGGATGTGATGGATTTATTGAAAAAAATATTGAGTGCACCGGTAGAATATGAAAATGATGCCGTGTTGGGTTTAATAGCACAACAACTGATACCCAAAAAAATAGTGGAAGCTGGTGAAGCAATTGCGTTGAGCAATACAGGTATTCAATTCAATGTATTCGGCGGTGAACATATTGAAGAAGGGGCTTTGCACCAGATGCAACAAGCGGCTCGCTTACCAATAAGCGTAGCAGGTGCGTTAATGCCTGATGCGCATGCGGGTTATGGATTGCCTATTGGTGGCGTACTGGCTACAGAAAATGCGGTGATCCCTTACGGGGTTGGTGTTGATATTGGTTGCAGAATGTGTTTAAGTGTTTTCCCAATAAATCCGCGGGAATTATTGAAGCGCGAACATTTCTATACACAGGAATTAAATGAAGCCACCTTGTTTGGTAGCCCAGGCGTATTTGATGTTGCATCTGACCATGAAGTAATGGAGCGCCAGGAGTTTGATGAACTGCCTTTATTGAAAAGTTTGCAAACAAGAGCCTGGAAGCAGTTGGGATCAAGCGGTTCGGGAAACCACTTTGTAGAGTTTGGTGTAATTGAAGTAAGTGAGAAAGACGCCATATTAGGTATTGATGCCGGTTCGTATGTAGGGTTATTAACTCATTCCGGATCAAGAGGATTGGGCGCCAATATTGCTAACCACTATACTAAAATAGCAAGAGAGAAAAGGCGTTTGCCTGGCGATGCGGCTAACCTGGCCTGGTTACAATTAGACGAAACAGAAGGTATAGAATACTGGATGGCGATGAACCTGGCTGGTGATTATGCCTCTGCCTGCCATAATGTAATTCATGCTAAACTGGCAAAGGCGATTGGTGAAAAGCCATTAACGATGGTTGAAAACCATCACAACTTTGCCTGGAAGGAAATGATGATTGGATCCGATGGAAAGATGAAGGAGCTGATCGTTCACCGAAAAGGCGCTACGCCTGCGGGTAAGGACGTGCTGGGAATTATTCCTGGTTCTATGACCGCTCCCGGATTTATTGTAAAAGGGAAAGGCGAAACTGCTTCCATTTCATCCGCATCGCATGGAGCAGGAAGGAAAATGAGCCGTAGCAAAGCATTAAATTCCATTACGCAAAGTGCATTAAATGAACAATTGCAAAGGCATGGCGTAAAGCTGCTGGGTGGTGGTTTAGATGAAGCGCCGAATGCTTATAAGGATATTGAAGTAGTGATGAAGAGTCAGTCGGCACTGGTGGATATTGTAGGCAAATTCTTGCCCAAAATTGTTAAGATGGATGGAACTGTGCCAAAGAAATGGCAAAAAACAAATTCCCTGGACGGTGAGTAATGATATATGCCGTCCCGGTTCAACCGGGACGGCATTGTCATTTAATATCCTTTAGTTAGGGATTTGATATTTTTTCGAAAAGATAAGAAAGCGGACTTTGCTCCAGTACAAGCCGGCGCGATTGTCCGTTTTCTTCTTCCCATTTCACCAGCCTGATATTATCCCCTTCAATTTCAATACCGGTAATATCACCATCCGCAAAACAGCAGCAACCACTATTGAAATACGATGGAATTACCATGGTCTTATGAAATTGCTTACCAGCATATTCAACTTTTCTTTTTTCCAATTCAGCTTCGAGGTTTTCAATGGCTTCCCGATCTTGTTTGGCTTTTGCTTTTTCCAGTTGTTTGTTAAGGAGTTCTATGTGGTCAAGAGATGCGAATACCGGTTTATGCGTATGGCCTGAAATAAACAGCAGATCCTGCTGCGTGGCGCTCCATTCATACATAATGATATTGTGCTTGTCAACCAGTTCGAAAGAGTCAGCGATTGAATTGATGCTGATTTCAAGAAAACGCTGCAATGGTGTCCACACGGCGGCTACAAACCAGGTGCTGAAAGCATTGCCATCACTTTTTTGATCGCCCTGATGACCATGTGTACAGAGAATAGAATATTGTCGATTATTGTAGGTAGTGGTCAATAGAATGCCTTCGTATATTTTTAATGCATCACCGAAGACGGGTTTTAGGTAACGGGTTCGCGGAAACTCAAATTTCCATTGCAGATCATGATTGCCAAAAACCCGGTAATAACGGCCCTGTTGTAAAAAGCGCATTTCAACCTGAAAATCGGCTTTATTTTTTTCCATTACAACCTCCGGTTTGTTTTCCCACAACTCCTCACAATCACCAAGGTTAATAAAATTGAAGCCGTTGTTAAAATAATAATCCAGGGCGTTCAGGTAGTTTTTTTCAGCCAGACGAAAATCATCGGCAAAATCCCGTGCGCCTTTATGTTCATCGGAAAAGATGATAAACCTGCCGCTTGATAAATCAAATGGAATGCTAATGCCACAACCTTCTTTTTTTTTCTGTATATTTTTGAGTAACGCTGATAATGAAGCGAATATCTGCTCTTTTTTGGGGGAAGAAGAGATCCGTTCAGCCAGCCAGGTGACCGGTTTTTTAAATAAACGCTGCACTATCTTTTTCATATTGAAAAATCAGATTTTTTTCAATTGCCTGAAATTTATTACTTTAGTAAGATAGCAAATCACAGTCATTAACAAATCAATACGGGTTGACTGTATGGCCTGGCATACAAATAGGTACATGTCGGCTTCTCTCCTGAATCCTGCCCAACTATTTCAATCAGGTAATCCGATCTAAAATCAGGAATGCCTGCGAATAAAAATACAAGCTTAGATGAAACAACTATCGTTTGCGCCACCTGCCAATCTGCAACGCTGGTTTTGGGTACTGTTGGCCATCAATTGCCTGTTTATTATTGCGTCAAAATGGTATATGCCGTTGTCAACGGATGAAATTGTTCGTTTTGAACTGGCCAAAGAACTGTCGGTAGCAGAAAAGATTATTCTGGAATGGGAAACATATGGAAAACTTAGGCATGCCATCATCGGTATTTACATTGATTTTCTATTTATCGTTTTTTATACTACCGGTTTGTCGGTTGCAAGTATTTATTTCGGCCGCTTAAGTGGCCATGAGATCTTGATGCGTACGGGTAAATTTGTAACCTATCTGTTAATAATAGCAGGGATTTGTGATGTCATTGAAAATATAGCCATGCTAAAAAGCCTGCAAGGCATACCTACCCGCTGGTCGGTTTTACTGGCATATGATATGGCAACTACCAAATTCTCTATGGTAATTTTATCGGCGCTATATATTGCCGTTTGCCTGGTATTCAGGTTGTTGCGAAAAGTAGTATTGTGAAAGATAATCTGGCTGCAGATCACACCTTAATATAGATTTTCTTCTTGTCCATAAAATACACGATCAACCAATAAAACATGATCATGCAAATAGCATACAGTAATGATCCGTTTTTCAGATTGGAGGATATAGGTTTACAAACATGCTCGTAAAACCAGGGCAATGCGCTGGTGTATACTTTTTTGCCATTATCATCTAAGTGATCTGTCCAGCGAAAGAGTGCTATAACACGGGGTAAAAACCCACTCAGGAAAAAAATGAATAATGCATTTTTGCCAAACACATCAAAAAAGCGGCTCCACCAACCTTTTGCTTCCTTGAATTCAATAAAAAAGATACAAATAGAAAGCAATAGTAAAGCCAGGCCTGTAGTATAGAGTGCGTAAGAGCTTGTCCATATTTTTTTATTGATGGGAAACGCCATATCCCAGACAAAGCCGGTAAATATCAAAATACTGCCGGCTGCAAATAAATGGGCCAGCATGTCAAAATTCTTTCCCTTTTGTTGAATATAAAGGCCAACGAAATAGCCGAATATCACCTGGACGATGGTTGTAAGGGTGCTGGTAAGGCCTTCAGGGTCAAAGGCAACTCCTTCGCCATGATACATATGCGATTCCCCCAATATGGCTTTATCTACATGCAAACCAAAATAGCCATTTAGGCTATATGGATCAGCAGGATTCCCCAGCAATAAACATAACATCCAGTAACCAAGCAACAGAACAACAGAGGTAACAAATGCGCCGCGTATTTTAAAGAAATATATGATCAGGGAAGCGAATAAATAACTGATCGCAATGCGTTGCAATACACCCAAAATACGTATTCCGATCAGGTTGCCATTTGCTCCTGCATATTCCCAGGATTTAAAAGTGAGGTGTTCACCGTCCCACCGAACAAAGGGTGACCAGTTAAGAAAAAAACCTATGAGAAAGATGAGCAGGGAACGAGTGAGTACTTTTTTAAGGAAGGGGGTAGTTCCAGCTTCTTCCAATCGGGGCATTACAAAAGCTAAAGCATTTCCTACAGCAAATAAAAAGAATGGAAAAACCAGGTCTGTAGGCGTACAACCATGCCATGGCGCATGTTCAAGCGGTGCATACAAATTTGACCAGCTTCCGGGATTATTTACCAGTATCATAAATGCTACTGTTGCACCGCGAAAAACATCAAGGGAATAGAAGCGTTTTTGCAAGGTATTAATTTGAAAAGGAAAGATAAGAAACCAACGAACAGGAAACAAGCTAATGAGAACAAAGCGAGTGTAGCTTGCTCTGTTAAAACCTTGCGGGTTTTTGCTAACGTTCAGCAGCTTTTACCAGGCAGCAATATTTATTAATTCGTATACGTTTTTGGGCCTGGTATTATATTATCCCAGGCATGTTGCATAAATTTTAATTGATGATAAGGATAATTAATAATGAACCTGGAATAGTTGTGTATAGGGGTTTTGGTTTTTCTTCTGTTTATACTCGGATTGTCTGGTTTTTCAAATAATACCCATGTTTTGCTGCTATAGAAAAGATACTATTGTTAAAATGATTATTTACCTTGCGGCTTTTGCAAGAAGGGTGCTGATTAGGATAGCTGATTTCCGCTTTAATGTGTTTTTTCAATTATTGATAAATGATTGGGACTGAGAAAATGACATTTTTGATTGAAAAATAATGGTTTAAGATTTTTTGCACATGTTTATACACATTAAAAAACACCTATATTTGCACCCGTTCCGGTAGCATTGCAGGCTTTTGCCGATGGAAGTACCGAGTGGTTAAACTTCTATGTGCTTTAGAATAAAAACATGGAAAGAATTCCTGTGGTAGAACTAATTGTTACGCTAAATATATTTTGTGGAAGGGTATAAGGAGTACTTCATTTGAAGTGACCCACTTATGCCCTTTTATTATTGTGTCTGTATGGAGTAGATGTAGTTTCAATTAATTTATAATCAATCGGTTGCGATAAAAATCTGTGACCGACGAGGCGAAGCTATGCGTGGTTCAGATGTCAGGGTTTTTCTTGTTTTGTTTAGATGAACTACAATTTTGGCGGCTGAATTGTTACCGCTTGTTTTGTTATTTTTCGTATGCCTGCACCTACATCAAAAAAATGGTTTGCTGTTTATACCCGGCCACGCTGGGAAAAGAAGGTGCATAAGCTATTAGAAGAAAAAGGAATTGAAAGTTATTGCCCGCTTAACAAAGTACATCGCAAATGGAGCGATCGTATAAAGATTGTTGATGAGCCACTCTTTAAGTCGTATGTTTTTGTAAAAGTGAATGAAGAAGAAAAAACACTTGTTCGAATGACACAAGGTGTGGTAAACTTTATTTACTGGTTAGGAAAGCCGGCTATAATTAAGGAAAAGGAAATAGAGATCATCAAAAAATTCCTGAACGATCATCATGATGTAGAAGTGCGTTCTATTGATATTAAAGCCGGTAAAAAGGTGATGGTGCAAAGTGGTATACTGATGGGAAAAGAAGGCACGGTGAAGAAAGTAATGCACAAAAAAGTAGAAGTAATTATTGAAAGTATTGGGTTTGTTCTTTCAGCCTATATTGATAAATCAAAAATTGTACTTCTTGAAAAATAGTCAATTGGATTAAGAATACGATCGCATGAAGAAAATCCAGTTTGCTATTATAGGTTGTGGAAGAATCGCTCAACGCCATGCAGTACATATAAAAAACAGAGGAGTTTTAGCAGCTGTTTGCGATGTGGTCAAGGAGAAAGCGGATCAACTGGCAAAGGAATATAATGCGATACCTTTTTACAGTATCGACGAATTACTAAAAGCAGAAACCAGTTTAGATGTTGTATCTGTATGTACACCTAACGGATTGCATGCAGAGCACAGCATAAAAGCGCTAAAGGCCGGGTTTCATGTATTATGCGAAAAACCAATGGCTTTACGTGTAGCTGATTGTGAGATGATGATCAATTCGGCTGAAAAAGCAGGAAAGCGTTTGTTTATTATAAAGCAGAACCGGTATAATCCACCGGTGGTAGCTGTAAAAAAAGCGCTTGATGAAAATCGGCTTGGTAAGATTTACAACATTCAGCTTAACTGTTTCTGGAATAGAGGCGTTGATTATTATGCCAACTCCTGGAAAGGAACCAGGAAGTTAGACGGCGGTACTTTGTTTACTCAATTCAGCCATTTTATTGACCTTTTATATTGGATGATAGGTGATGTCATTGATGTGCAATCGATGATGCATAATTACTCACACCGTGGAACTATTGAATTTGAAGATACCGGTGTTGCCATGTTGAAATTTGCTAATGGCGCTATAGGGTCTATTAATTATACAGTGAATAGTTTCGGGAAAAATATGGAAGGCTCATTGACCATTTTTGGAGAAAAAGGAACGGTGAAGATTGGTGGTCAATACCTGAATGAATTGGAATACCAGAACATTCAGGATTATACAATTGGTGAACTACCTGCAGGCAATGTTGCCAATCAGTATGGTGCTTACCAGGGCTCCATGAGTAACCATGATAAGGTATATGATAATCTTATCGACGTGTTGCTTAATAATGGTACAATGACGACAAGTGCATGGGATGGATTAAAGACGGTATCCATAATTGAAAAAATTTACAGTGCTGCCGTTTAATATGAATCAGCCCATCATATTATCATCGCAATTACGCGATGTTGTTTTTGGAAAGGATGTAAAGCTGGTGCAACCGGTTAATCTGTATGAATGCAAAATCGGAGATAACTGTTTTGTAGGTCCCTTTGTAGAAATACAAAGTAATGTAGTAATTGGCAATCGTACCCGGGTTCAATCGCACACCTTTATTTGCGACGGTGTCACCATTGGAGAAGATTGTTTTATTGGTCATGGAGTGATGTTTATTAATGATGTATTTGCCAATGGAGGACCTGCCGGGGACAGAAGTGCCTGGAAGACGACAGACATAGGAAATAATGTTTCGATCGGTTCCAATGCAACTTTACTTCCTGTATCAGTTTGTGATGGGGCAGTAATTGGTGCTGGTGCTGTAGTTACAAAAGATCTAAAAGAAAAAGGTATTTACGTCGGCAACCCTGCCCTGTTGATAAGGCCTTTATAGTTATCAATATAATATGAAAGTAATAATAACCGGAGCTGCGGGCTTTGTAGGATCAAGTATCATACGATACCTAAGAGAGCATTATATAAACGCTGAACTGATTGGTATTGATAACCTTTCGAGAAGAGGTAGTGAATATAACGTTCCATTATTACATGAGTTGGGCTGTAAGTTTATCCATGGTGATATTCGTAGTAAAGAAGATATTGATGATTTGCCAAAAGCAGACTGGATTATAGATTGCGCAGCTATTCCTACTGTGACTGCTGGAGTTGAAGGCGGTACCCATCAATTGATAAATAATAATTTAACCGGTACTATCTATCTGCTTGAAAAATGCAGAAGAGATAATGCAGGGTTTATTATTTTAAGCACCAGCCGTGTATATAGTATTGAAGCGCTATGCAATATACCGCTGATTGAAAAAGACAACTGTTTAGCAATTAATGCAGATGAAGTAATGCCGCATGGGTTTTCTGAATTTGGGGTTTCAGAAACATTCAGCACGGCCGCCCCAATTTCGTTATACGGCGCTACCAAACTGGCTTCAGAAGTGCTGGCGCTTGAGTATTATTATACATTCGGATTTCCAGTATGGATTAACCGGTGTGGAGTAATTGCAGGTCCAGGCCAATTTGGAAAAATTGACCAGGGTATTTTTTCTTTTTGGGTATACCAGTATTTGCTTGATCTTCCTGTTTCGTTTATTGGTTTTGGTGGAAAGGGTAAGCAGGTTCGGGATTTTTTACATCCTATTGATGTATTCAACCTGGTGCAAAAGCAAATTGATCAACCTGCTTCCGGAGCGCCGCGAACAATTAATATAGGAGGTGGCATAAACAGCGCATGGAGTTTGTTGCAGCTAGATATGTTTTGTAAAGAGGAATTAGGCATTAGTAAAGTTATTAACAGTGTTGCCGAAACCCGCGGTTTTGATATACCATTGTACATTACCGATAATCAGAAGGCCAGGCAATACTGGAACTGGCAACCTTCGTTTGCACCGCAACAGATCATGAGCCAGATCATTAAGCATGGAAGAGAGAATCTTGATATGTTGCGGGCTATCAGAAAATAAGGAAATGTCTTGATACTGGTTTTAATTAGGTATATATTGATAAATCGAAAATTGTAGTTCTTGAAAAATAAGCAATTGTATAAACTTAATCACGGCATGAAATATTTTACGGTTGTAATAAATGTCCTGATTGTTACGATTATTACCTCTTCATGTGGTAATGTAAAAAACTTCCAGTATTTACAGGGCTCTTTTGATTCTGCTCGTCTAAGCAAAGTACAATTAACTGAACCGGTAATACAGAAAGGAGATTTGCTGGCTATTACAGTATATAGTGATGACCCCCAGGCTACAGCAGCAGTAACACGACAGGCCGGTGGCGCCTCTCCTTTAGCGTTTTCAACTGAAATCAGTAGTAGTAGTTCATTGGCTTCAGTTGCATCTGGATATCTTGTCGACCAACAGGGCAATTTACAGTTATACAAGCTGGACCCAATTGGGGTAGAGGGGTTAACAAAATATCAATTAGCAGATACCCTTGAATATTTTTATATAAAAAGGGATTTGTTAAAGAATCCGTATGTTGAGGTGCGCTTTTTGAACTATAAGATTACCGTGATTGGAGAAGTAGGCCATCCTGGCCCTTTTACGGTTCCAACTGATAAGATCAGTGCATTTGAAGCAATTGGCTTGGCGGGCGATATCACAGTATCTGGTCGAAGGGATAATGTGTTGGTAGTAAGAGAAATTAACGGAGTTCGTACATTTGGTCGCCTGAATCTCCAGGACCCTAATGTATTTTTATCTCCTTATTATTATCTGCAACAAAACGATATGGTGGTTGTCGATGTTGCCAAGAATAAGGCATCAGTAAACAATCAGAGCACCATGCAGTATGTTTCTATAGGTGCTACCCTTTTGTCAATTGCTGCCGTATTTATTAGTATTCTCAGAAGATAATCTATGTCAGAAGAAATAAAATCTAATCAACGACCGAAGTTAACTATCAGCCCACGTGAAATCATTTTCCGGTATATACGCTATTTACCATGGGTGATAATTTCGATTTCCCTGGCTTTGGTAGTTGCCTATATAAAGCTGCGTTATTCCACGCCTATATACAGTGTAGCGGGCAAATTATTAGTAACAAGTCAAACACCGGCTGGAAGGGATAAATTTGATGACATATTCAGTATGCAGGGGGGTAATAACAAGCTAAACGATGAAATAGAGATCATCAAATCCCGGAATATGGCGACAAGGGTGATTCGTTCGCTGGGTTTACAAAAACAGGTATATAATAAAGGGAAGATCCGTTCTTCAGTCATTCACTCTGCAGATATTCCTTTTAATTTTGATATTTTATCAATGACGGATTCTTCCTATGGTTTTAGTGTGCTGGTAACATTTTCAGGTGAAGATCAGTTTTTGTTAAATGAAAAACAACAAAAGCATTTTTTTAATGAGACCATCAACTTTCCCAATGTTAGCTTTCGAATAACGGCTAACGGAAAGGACCGCCGAACCTTTGGCAGTAACGATTTTATTATAACCTGGCAACCAGCAGAAAACCTGGCGCCGGGATTAAGCAAAGGAATTAATGTAGTACGTATAAACGAAGTTACTAATGTACTAAACCTTGCGTATTCAACAGAGAACTCCAGGCAGGGCGTTGATGTAGTGAACCAGTATATGAAGGAGTATCAGCAGGCCAGCCTGGAAGATAAAAAGCAGATTGCTGCACAAACACTTTCGTTCATTGATGAGCAACTGGATACTGTGTTTCATGAGTTAGGAGGCGTGGAAAAGAATTTGCAAAAGTACCGTGAAAAGAATAGGATATTCAGACCCGAAACGCAAGCAGAGTTAACATTAAATGAATTTTCTGATAACAGCAAAGAGCAATCTGCCATCGGGGTAAGGTTAAAGGTGATCGATTATTTAATTAATTATCTTTCAGACAATAGGAATCAGTTTGGTATCATCCCATCTACGTTGGGTATTGAAGACCCTACTTTATTGCAACAGACGAGTCAATTTAACAAGCTACAACTTGAGCGGGAAACGGCCCTTAAAAACACAACCCCCAGCAACCCTCGCATAGTGTCTATGGAAGGGGTCATTCAAAAGTTGCGGCTGGATATGATTGAGTCGTTGAAGAATGTAAAGCAAACGCAGACATTGATAATGGAACAATTATCCGGTAAAAGTCGGGAAACAAACCGGGTAATCACGGCTATCCCTTCAAAAGAAAAGCAGATGCTGGAAGTAACCCGACAGCAAAGTATTTTACAGGAATTGTATCAATATCTGCTACAAAAAAAACTTGAAACTGCTATTGCCTCTGCTTCTACTATTTCCAATATTAAGGTCATTGAACCGGCTATAGAATCAAATGTTCCGGTGAGCCCCAATAAAAAAGCGATATATATAATGGCGCTGTTTATAGGAATTGCTATTCCTGTAGGTTTTATATTTATCAGAGAGTACCTTGACGATAAAGTAAAAAGCAAGCATGATGTTCAGCAAAGTACGGATGCGCCGGTATTGGGTGAAATTGGTCATGCCGACCAGGCCAATGCGCTTGTTGTTACCCGTAACAACCGGAAAGTTATCGCTGAACAATTCCGCATTGTTCGTTCCAATCTGCAGTATGTATTGCCAAAAGTAGAAAAGCCTGTGCTTATTGTTACTTCTTCCTTTAGCGGCGAAGGCAAGTCGTTTATCAGTACAAATCTGGGGGCAGTGCTGGCTTTGTCGGGCAAGCGTACTGCAATCCTGGAATTTGATATCCGCAAACCTAAAATATTAAAAGGGTTGGGTTTACATGAACGAAAAGGCATTACAAACTATATTGTAGGTAGCATTGACTTGCAGGAAGTTATTCATCCGGTACCTGATGTGGAAAATTTATACGTGCTCCCTTGCGGACCAGTACCACCCAATCCTGCCGAAATGCTATTGAATGAAAAGGTGGATCAATTATTCGCGGAGCTTAAGGAAAGGTTTGATGCCATTATAATTGATACGGCGCCGGTTGGGCTGGTAAGTGATGCCATCACGCTGGGTCGCTATGCTGATGCATCAGTATATATTGTACGGCATGGCTACACAATGAAAAAACAAATTCATTTGATTGATGATCTGTACCGGAATAATAAACTACCCCATCTTTCAATTATTATAAATGACATTCAGGCCCAGGGTGGCTATGGCGGTTATTATGGCTATGGCGATTACGGTTATGGTTATGGTTACGGCTATGGTTTTGATACGAATAAAAATGGCGCAGGATATTTTGAGCAGGAGGAGAATAAGTCATCGCGATTCGCCAAATGGTTTTCAAGTTCTAAAAAAAATAAAATTTAATGCCCTTAGATTATTTTATTCACGAATCTGCTATAGCTGATGCCGGAACCCAAATAGGAAAGGGCACGCGTATATGGCATTTTTGCCATCTTATGCCAAGATCTGCTGTTGGCACAAATTGTAACATTGGTCAAAACGTATTTATTGATAACGATGTAGTAATAGGAAATGGTGTTAAGATTCAAAACAATGTTTCTGTTTATAAAGGAGTAGTTATAGAAGATGGCGCATTTCTTGGCCCATCAATGGTCTTTACCAACGTTATTAATCCCAGAAGCTTTATCGAAAGGAAAGATGAGTTTAAAGCTACCATTGTTCGCAAAGGAGCTACTATCGGCGCCAATGCTACGATCGTTTGTGGTGTTGAGATTGGGGCATATTCATTAATAGGGGCAGGTTCTGTAATTACCAAGCCGGTTCCTGCATACGCGTTAATGGTAGGCAATCCTGCACGACAAATTGGCTGGGTGAGTGAACAGGGACATCGGCTTCATTTCGGAGAAGATAATAAAGCCTGGTGTGAAGCAGAGCAACAAGGGTATGCCCTATTAAACGGAGCAATTCACAAATCATAATTATTACTGATTTAAGTAGAAAATGGACCACGATAAAGCTATAAAAGAATGGGATTTGGTTATTGAGCCCCGGTCTTCTCTTTTCAACCTGCAGTTAATTGATGTATGGCGATACAGGGATCTGCTCGTATTGTTGGTAAAGCGCGATGTAGTCTCTTTCTATAAACAAACTATCCTTGGTCCTCTTTGGTTTTTTATCCAACCCCTGTTTACCATGCTTACCTATGTAATCATTTTTGGTAAGCTGGCCGGCTTAAGTACCGATGGATTACCACCACCATTGTTTTACCTCGTAGGAATTGTTGCATGGAATTATTTTTCAGAAAGCTTAACGAAAACCAGTACTGTATTTAAAGACAATGCGAATATTTTTGGAAAGGTTTATTTTCCCCGGCTCATAATGCCTTTAAGTATTGTAGTGAGTAATCTTGTGCGTTTTGGTGTGCAATTGCTATTGTTATTATTGGTTTTCCTGTTTTATATTTTTTTCGAAAATTACCAGCCTCAAATAAATTGGTATATTTTACTATACCCCGTTGCTGTTTGCCTGATGGCAGCATTAGGGCTTGGATCGGGCATGATCATCAGCGCGCTTACAACCAAATACCGTGACCTGGCCTTCCTGGTTACTTTTGGTGTACAATTGTTTATGTATGCAACCCCTGTAATTATTCCTTTAAGCAGCGCACCGGAGAAATATCACTGGCTTTTTGCCATTAATCCAATGACTGGCATCATTGAAACCATGCGATATGGATTGTTGGGAAAAGGCAGTTTCTCCTGGGAGTCGCTTGGTTATAGCGCTATTGTTACCATCATCTTCTTGGTATTTGGTACGGTAATTTTTAGTAGGGTGGAGAAAAACTTTGTGGATACCGTTTAATTAGCCAATCATATAAACTCCGTTCAGCTATAAGAATCAATAATATGAGTAAGAAAATTAAGTTTGCTGTAGTAGGCTACGGCCACATAGGTAAAAGGCACGCCGAAATGATCACAAGGGCCCCGGAAGCAGAATTGGTGGCATTGATTGACATTAAAAGAAAGGAAGAACTTAATCTTAACGGCTTTGATGTACCAGTGTATCATTCTGTATCGGCCTTTCTTAACTCTGGCCAGGATGCAGATGTGATAAACATCGCCACTCCAAATGGGTTTCATGCCAACCAGGCACTTGAATGCCTCGAAGCCAAAAAGCATGTGGTAATTGAGAAACCGCTGGCACTCACCAAAAAGGATGCTGAAAAAGTGATATTTAAAGCGCTGCATGTTCATAAACACGTGTTCGCGGTTATGCAAAACCGCTTTTCTCCTCCTTCAGTGTGGGTTAAAGACCTTGTAGAATCCGGGCGGTTGGGAAAGATATTTATGGTGCAGCTTAATTGCTATTGGAACAGGGATAACCGGTATTATAAAGCTGATTCATGGCATGGTAAGAGGGCCTTGGATGGTGGTACTTTATTTACCCAGTTTTCGCATTTTATAGATATGATGTATTGGTTATTTGGAGATATTCATAACATTCAATCGAAGATTGCTTGCCACAATCACAAACATTTAACTGAATTTGAGGACAGTGGTTTTGTTTCATTCGATTTTGTTGAAGGCGGTATAGGCTCGCTAAATTTCTCCACTTCTATATGGGATAAAAATATGGAAAGCAGCATGACCATTATTGCTGAAAACGGAAGTATAAAAATTGGTGGGCAATACATGAATGAAGTGGAATATTGCCATATCAAGGATTATGAAATGCCTGTCCTCGCTCCTACCAACCCGGGGAATGATTATGGTCCTTATAAAGGTTCGGCACAAAACCATAATTATGTGATAGACAATGTAATTAAAGTAATCAATGGCAACAGCAGTATTTCTACCAATGCTTTAGAGGGAATGAAAGTGGTGGATATCATTGAAAGAATATATAATTCAAATCACAAATAGAGAAGTAGATAAGAGCTTTCATACTAATGAGTATTGCTATAAAAGTAGAAAACCTATCAAAGATTTACCGTTTGGGAGAGATAGGTACCGGAACCATCAGTTATGATCTGCAGCGTTGGATAGCTAAAATGCGTGGTAAAGAAGATCCTTTTTTAAAAATCGGTGAAGCGAATGACAGAACAAAAAAGGGTGGGGATATAGTATATAGTTTGAATTCTTTGAATTTTGAAATCCGGCAAGGGGAAGCAGTAGGCATCATTGGACGCAACGGAGCAGGGAAAAGCACACTGTTAAAAATTCTATCAAGAGTAACCTCTCCAACTACAGGAAGAATAAATATTAAGGGAAGGGTAGCAAGTTTGTTAGAAGTTGGAACCGGTTTTCACCCTGAGTTAACGGGAAAGGAAAATATCTATTTGAACGGGGCCATTCTGGGAATGCGTAAAAAGGAAATTGACAGGAAATTGGAGGCAATCGTTGATTTCAGTGGTGTTGAACGATACATTGACACTCCTGTAAAAAGGTATAGCAGTGGAATGTATGTTCGGCTAGCCTTTGCAGTTGCAGCCCATCTGGAAAGTGAAATATTAATTGTAGATGAGGTACTTGCTGTGGGCGATGCAGAATTCCAAAAAAGATGCCTGGGGAAAATGAATGAAGTGAGTAAAGGGGAAGGGAAAACAGTTTTATTTGTAAGCCATCATATGCCTTCCATTAAAGCTCTTTGTACAGAAGGAATAATCTTAAAAAATGGAAGTGTAGATTTCAAAGGGAATGTTAAGGATACCATTGAAAGGTACTTTGAAGCTGCTGTAAGGCTTAATGAATTTGGAATTATTCCTGATGCTATTGAACGTTACAATACTGGTGAAGCAAAATTCAGACGCATAGTGCTTTTAGACTCCAGTAATAATATTGTCAATGAAATTTATTTTAAAGAATCCCTTAAATTCAACTTAGGCCTTGAAGTTTTTAAGACAATAAAGGATGCATTGGTTGATTTAAAAATTTGTACTGCCGATGGAATAGTAATAACGCATTCCATGAATGTACTGGATGGTGCAGGGCTCTTTTCGTTTGAAACTGGAGAGCATGAATTATCTCTCGAACTGGAAAATAATCTGCAACCTGGAAATTATTCGATAACCATAGGGCTTCATAATTCAACGTATGGTACCGCTACCATTGATTATGTAGAAAATGTTTTCAACTTTACGGTAACCAAGATCTCCAATGATCAAAATGAAACAGACTATAATTTCAATTTTATATATGGTTATGTAAGACCAAAATCAAAATGGCTTCTTAAAAAGAACAATTATTATGCTAACAAATAAGAGAATTTTTATCACCGGGGGTGCCGGCTTCATTGCCAATACGTTGATTAAAAAACTGGTAGGTCATAATCATATAGTCGTTTATGATAATTTTCACAGAGATACATTAACGGGAAGTGATGTTGCTAATCATGAGAATATAACAATCATTAAAGGCGATGTACTCGATTATCCATTGTTGGAGAAATCAATGGCCAATATGGATGTTGTAGTGCACGCCGCAGGCATAGCGGGTATTGATACTGTAATTAAGGATCCGGTTCGTACAATGCGGGTAAACACAATGGGTACTGCAAATGCGCTGGAAGCAGCCAGGGTAAATGGAATCAGCGAGCGTTTTATAGATTTTTCTACATCCGAAGTATTCGGGTCAATGGCATACAAGTCTGCAGAAAGTGATCAAACTGTTTCCGGTTCAGCCGGTGAGGCAAGGTGGACTTATGCGGTAAGTAAGCTTGCAGGCGAACATTTGGCCCATGCTTATTATCATCAATATAAATTGCCTGTAGTTACCATAAGGCCTTTTAATGTGTACGGTCCGGGGCAAACAGGCGAAGGCGCTATACAGGTATTTATTAAAAAGGCTTTGAAGAATGAAGATATATGGATAAACGGAGATGGCAACCAGATAAGGGCATGGTGCTATGTTGATGATTTTGTAGATTGTTTATTCAGAACATTGGAAGATCCAAAAGCAATCGGACAAAGCTTTAATATTGGGAATGCCCGTGCAATTACAACTATATTAGGATTGGCAGAAGCAGTATGCAGGGTTTTAAAATCTGATTCTAAAATTGTATTCAAGCCTGCTTTATCCGCTGATATTGAATTGAGGATTCCCAGTGTTGAAAAAACGTTCGCATTACTCGGTTTTAAAGCTAAGGTTGATCTGGAAGAAGGGATTCGCACCACAGCAAATTGGTTTTTGAAAAACAACCAGGTTTAATGCGTTTAATAGTTTTGGGAATTAATGGATTTATTGGGCGGAATGTCTTCAATTTCATTAATGTGGGAACCCCCTCTTACAACGTTATAGGGTTTGACCGCTCTGCTATTGACTTTACTAAACCCGAGACATTTGTGAATTATAGCCCTTTAAACGGGGACGTTATTATTGATTGTATTGCCAGAATAGATGGCGACGAACAGGAAGTAAATGCAGTCAATTATTCAGGATTTTCGCGCTTTATTGATTATCTAAAAATATTCGATGTAGCGTATAGATATGTATATTTTTCAACGTATTCTACCTGTATACCTGAGATAGTTAGCAGTAACGGGTACGTGAAATCCAAATATTTAGCCGAGAAATATTTAAAAGACAATATTATTGCCCATAAGATCATAAGGCTCATATTCCCCTTTGGCAGAGGAGAAAACAGCAATAGATTGATATCACGCCTGATTGGTAAGGTTAAGTCGGGTGAAATGATCTCCGTTGATAAACTTAAGCTTAATCTTACACCCATGCCAGCGCTCTTAAATGATTTTTGGCGAATAATCGATCATACGGAAACGGAGATTAATTATTCCAATAACATTGAAACATTCCTGCCAGACATTGTAACTTTTATGCAGGAAAGCCTTGGTATAAAAAAAGCGCTGCTCATTAATGACAAAGAGTTAACGATAGCTGTTAACTCTACATTGGGTGGAAACTATTCGGAGAACGACATTTATAGAGAAATAAAGCTAATGCTGCATGAATAAGGATCGTGTATTCTTTTTTATACAAAGCTGCATAAAGTATAATTCTTTCAACTGGGGAATTAAATTGCGTTCTTTACTGTATAGACCTTTCTTTAAGAAATTTGGTAAAAATATACAAATCAATGATGGCGTCACCTTCAAATATCCATCTGAAATAGAATTGGGCAACAATTGTAAAATAGGTGAGTTTAGCTATTTTGTGGGTAAGGGAGGCTTGAGGATCGGCAACAATCTGCTATTGGCAGCAGGAACAAAAATAATTACCTCCAGGCATAATTTTGATGAGCTCGGTATCCCCATCAACGATCAGGGCCTTGAATTCGAATCAATAGAAGTAGGTGATGATGTTTGGTTTGGCTTTGATGTAAAAGTTTTCGGTAATACAAAAATCGGTAATGGCGTAGTTGTAGGAGCCGGCTCTATTGTAAAGAATATGAGCATACCTGATTTCTCAGTAGTGGTAGGCGCACCGGGGAAAATAATCAGGACCAGGGGCTAACTCCTGATCAAATGCGTTTGACAAAGTAATCAGAAGAAAATGGCAGTAAGTGAAAAGATAATGCCTCGACGGGTTTTAATTTTTGGCAATGAAAATTGTGGCCTAATTCACAATCTTTGTAAGGGGTTTAATGAATTGGGAGGATATACAGTAAACACAGCAATTTGCCAGGCAGATCCATTTTTTTCCAAGAACAAGTATGACTATAATTTTCAAAGGCCGCAAAGAATCAGCGGGAACAAATATTTTACGAAAATCAAGCATCTTTTTGACCTCCTGAAATGGAGAATTAAACTTTTCGCATTCGAGAAGCTTACATTTTTTAAATACGATCTATACATTTTTACGTGGCAGTCATTCAGGGCTGATTTTTCTGATTTGAAAATTCTTAGGGAGAAAGGAAAGGACATTGTTTTTTTGTTTATCGGTTCTGATGTTAGATGGATAGAGGCATTTCACCAGGAATTTCCCGATAATCCATACAAGGGAAATGTGAATGAAGATTGGGTTCGTAAGTTCAAGCTGATGAGGATGGGTGAATTATATGCATCTTCCATATTCTCTGTACCGGACCAATCAACTTTATTTATCAGAGGCTATTATCATATGTTTATGCCCATTGATATCAATGGAATAA
Source organism: uncultured Niastella sp. (assembly GCA_966212235.1). GTDB lineage: Bacteria > Bacteroidota > Bacteroidia > Chitinophagales > Chitinophagaceae > Niastella. Next base: position 418,616 of record CBIHPP010000007.1, read on the forward strand.
CCTTTTCTCCTACATTCCGCAAAAAACCTTTGATCATTCATGCTCCTTCCAAAAGAGATATTAAAGGCACTGGTATCATCTTAAATGCAATTGAACAGTTAAGAAAAGAAGGAGTAGCATTTGATTTTGAATTATTGGAAAATCTGGATAATCAAACAATTTTAAGAAGACTCGAACAAGCCGATATTTTGGTTGACCAGCTATTTTTACATGGTCCTGCAACGTTAAGTACAGAGGCAATGGCATCAGGATGTGCAGTAGCTACCCGATATTTTAAGCATTATGAATTAACTAATGATGCTTCCATTTTTTATATTGATGAAAAATCTGTGTTGGATGGCTTAAGACAATTGATTCAGAACATTGAATTGAGAAAAACGCTTGTATACAAAGCGAAAGATTATGTTGCAACACATAATACTTTTGTGTCAATGGCATCCAAGATAGTTAATAGCATACAAAGGGATAAGAACGGAGATTTTGATTATTACCCCGACTTTTTTATAAATAAGTTTACGTTGCCTCCTGCTTATTCTTACCCCGGGGAAATAGCTGTCTTGAACCAGATGGTAGCTTCAAAGTATAGTTAAATGAGAATTGGTATTGTTGATATCGGCATTGGAAATTTAAGATCCATTCAAAACATGTTTGGGCGGTTAGGTTATTCTACCGAATTTATACAGAACACTTCCCGAATGAAGGTGTGCGATAAATTAATATTGCCAGGCATGGGATCTTTTGATAAATGTATGATAGCACTCAATCAATCAGGGCTTAGAGAAGAATTGGAATATCAGGTGCAATCACTTAAAAAGCCATTTCTTGGCATTTGTGTAGGCCTTCAAATGCTTACCCGTTCTAGTGAAGAGGGAATCGAAAAAGGATTGAACTGGATTGAAGGTGAAACTGTACGATTTGATCAGTCAAGGTTAGCTACCAATGAAAAAATTCCTAATATGGGTTGGCTCGATATACATTTTGCCAACAAACAGCTGCTTTCTGATAACTTACAAGACTCGCGATTTTACTTTGCTCATTCCTATCATGTAATGGTAGATAAAAGCGAAAATGAGTGGATAAATGCTTGCTACGGATATCCTTTTATTGCTGGAGCAGTAAGCGGGAATATTTATGGTGTCCAGTTTCATCCTGAAAAAAGTCACAAATTCGGGATGCAATTATTAAAAAATTTTGCTGAATTGACCTAATGCGAAGAATTAGAGTTATACCAGTATTATTATTGCATAGAGGCGGTTTATACAAAACGGTGAAGTTTAATAAGCCCAATTACGTTGGAGACCCCATCAACGCTGTAAAAATTTTTAATGAGAAGGAGATTGATGAAATTGTGGTCTTGGATATTGATGCAAGCAGGGAAAACCGGGGGCCAAATTTTGAACAAATCGCAGAATTGGCTGGTGAAGCATTCATTCCTCTTGCCTATGGAGGCGGAATAAATGATCTGGAACAGATCAAAAAACTGTTTTATCTCGGCGTAGAAAAAGTCATTCTCAATCATTCAGCTTTTAATAAACCCACTTTGATTTCAGACGCTGCAAAACGTGTAGGCAGTCAAAGCGTTGTTGCGAGTATTGATTACAAGAAAAACATTTTCGGTAAGGCTACTGTTTATATATCTAATGGAACAACCTCCACGAAACAGAAAGTACTGGATTATGCACGTAAAATGGTGGATTATGGTGCAGGGGAACTTATATTAAATAGTATTGAACGAGATGGAACGTATAATGGCTACGACCTGGAAATGATTGAAATGGTTAGCAAGGCTATTTCAGTTCCTGTAGTTGCTGTTGGTGGAGCATCAAAAGTGGAAGACTTTAGACTTGCCGTTGAGGCCGGAGCCTCAGCAGTAGCGGCCGGTAGTATGTTTGTTTATCAACGACCGCACAACGCCGTTTTGATAAATTACCCAAATCAGGCAATATTGAAACAAGAAATATTTGATAGAATATGATGGTTACAAGTAAAGATGATCCTAACTATAGGCAATGCTCAATTAGCGTAATGGATAACATTGCCGATCCAGATATCACTTTTGATGAAAAAGGTATTTGCAATTATTATTATGAATATAACAGTGCCGAGAAAGCCTTAGTTAAAAAAGGAAAAGAAGGTGAAGAAGAATTGCAGAAAATTATTGGTCAAATTAAAAAAGACGGTGCTGGTAAAAAATATGATTGCATTTTGGGTGTTAGTGGTGGCGTTGACAGCACTTTTCTTGCTTATTATGCCAAAAAAGCGGGTTTAAGGCTTTTATGCGTTCATTTTGATAATGGCTGGAACTCTGAATTGTCTGTAAAGAACATAGAGAATTTGGTGACAAAATGCGGATTTGATTTGTACACTTATGTAATTAACTGGGAAGAATTTAAAGACATTCAGCTATCTTATTTTAAAGCCAACGTTATAGATATCGAAGCGGTAACGGATATCGCTATTATGGCTGCATTGGACAAAATTTGCATGGAGCAAAAAATTAAGCATGTGATAATAGGCTTAAATGTAGCAACTGAAATAACACTGCCAAAAGCATGGATTTGTAAGAATACTTCTAATTTAAAAGATATTCATAAAAAATGGGGCACAATTCCTTTAAAATCTTATCCTATCATGAGCCCGATAAGAAGACGAATTGTTGCCAAAACAAAACCATTTAATAACTGGCTTTTTATTAACTATATGCCCTATAATAAAAAGGAAGCTAAAAAAATTATTCAATCCGAGCTCGATTGGAGGGATTATGGTGGAAAGCATTATGAATCGGTATTCACACGCTTTTATCAGGGGTATATTCTTCCTCAAAAATTTAAGGTTGATAAAAGAAAAGCGCATTTGTCTAATCTTATATTTTCAGGTCAGCTAACGAAAGAAGAAGCACTTAAGGAACTGAATGAGCCAATATATCCATCCGAGGTATTCAAATCGGATTATGAATTTGTGTTAAAAAAGCTTGGATTTAGCCGCGAACAGTTTGAGGCCTATCTGAATGCACCTGCAGTGCCGCATTCGGATTACGAATTGAGCATTTCAATTTTTGATGAAATTTCATATCTAAAACCTTTTAGAAAAATATTCAATAAATGATTAAATAGAAACAGCAGCATTCTTCCTGGTCCTAACGCGGCACATGCTTTTTTATACGCATAATAAAATTTATCAATGATTATATCGGTTATTGGTGCAAGACCTCAATTTGTAAAAGCAGCTGTTTTATCAAATGAATTTAAGAAGCAGGGCATTAAAGAAGAGATCATCCATACAGGTCAGCATTATGACTATAAAATGAGTGAGGTTTTTTTTGAAGAATTGGGTCTGCCGGGGCTACATATTAACCTGAACCTTGGTTCGGGCACACATGGCCGACAAACAGCCGACATGCTTACAGGCATTGAGAAGGTGCTTGTAGAAAATATTGACAAGGTAACTCACGTTTTGCTATACGGCGATACGAACAGTACCCTTGCAGGAGCCCTGGCGGCGTCAAAATTGAATATTCCCATTATCCATGTTGAAGCAGGTTTACGGAGCTTTAACCGATCAATGCCTGAAGAAATCAATCGCGTTGTAACTGATCACCTTTCCGGATTGCTTTTTTGTTCCAGCGATGAGGGAAAAAACCAGTTAGCAAAAGAAGGTATCTCGGCCGGCGTTCATGTAGTGGGAGATCTTATGCTGGATGCTTTTACCATTTATGGCGATATTGCTAAAGAGAAGATTCAACTTAAAAATATTATTCCTGAAGCCATTATTGATAATTATCATCTTTTAACAATACACCGCCCTTCCAATACGGATGATATAGACAATTTAAAGGAAATACTGCAGGCTCTGGCAGCATTGTCAACTCCCATCGTTTGGCCCATCCATCCGCGCACCAAATCAAAAATTCAAAACTTAGCCATCCCCACTAATATAATACTGTGTGAGCCGTTTTCATATTTTGAAATGATGGTTGCTCTGACCGGCGCGCAGAAGGTATTAACTGATTCAGGAGGTTTGCAAAAAGAGGCCTATTGGGCTAAAAAACCTTGTGTAACCATCCGCACAGAAACAGAGTGGGTGGAAACATTGAACAATCAATGGAATATCCTGACCGGACCTGATCAATTGAAAATACTTGGCGCTGTGAATGTCGTGGTAAACAAGGCTACTTGGACAGAATTGTATGGAAATGGAAACGCTGCTGAAAAAATTGCAGACATTATTCTCGACCAATTGTAGAAAGGCCACTAAATAATGAGCAATACCTTCCCCCTCTTTAAAACGAATAAACCACTGGGTGATATTTTGGCGGATAACCGACAAAACAATTTTACCATAATTAGATTGTTAATGTCTTTAGCCGTTCTTTATAACCATTCCTTTGTGATTTTTTATGGGAATGGCAATCAGGATATAACGAACTATGTTTTTACATATTTTGATTCAGGTAGTTTGGCGGTATGTGTGTTCTTTCTTATTTCCGGTATGTTGTTGACGCAATCGTACAATGAATCTTCAAGCAAAATAAAATTTATACTAAAAAGGATCTTCAGGATTTTCCCAGCATTAATTGTTTGCATACTATTTACAATATTTTTGGTAGGCCCATTAAGCACAGATTTATCTGTAAAAGAATACTTTTTATCAAGAAATACTTATCGCTATCTATATAACGCATTTCTTAACAACGAGGTGTTTTTATTTAATATACCATCCTGTTTTACAAAAAATAAAATGCCCAATGTGATTAATGGTTCGTTATGGACATTGCCGTTTGAGTTGGTTTGTTATATTTTTCTTTTCTTAGGCCTTTCATGCGTTAAGTTCTATTTTTCATTAAAGTTTTCCAGGAACTATAAGATTTTTATTACCCTCCTGGCCATTTATTTTGGTTCCTATTTACTTAATGGTAAGTATATTTTTTCAAGAATAGAGGGATTGATAACAGGCTTCAATGGGCATTTTGACACTACTAACAATCCAATAAAGCTTTTTATTTTTTTCTTATCAGGGATGTTGCTATACCGTTTTCGGAGAATTATTAAGATGAGCTTTGTCTTCTTTATTGCTTTGGTTGCCGTGCTTCTAATATCCAATATTATGCATATTAAATATTTGGGTATGATTATGGAATTTGTGATAATTGTATCTGGAGTGCTTCTGTTTGCAGGAATAAAGAGGTTGCATAAATACAATTATAAGATTGATCCATCTTATGGTATTTACCTATATGCCTGGCCTGTGCAGCAATTATTTGCATATTACTTTCATTTAACAGCATATGAAAGCATGTTGTTCACTGTTCCAATTGTAATTATCATTGGCGTATTATCTTTTGTCTATGTAGAAAGACCAGCACTTAATTATGTGAGCCACGTAAACAAAATGATTTCCTGATTTCAGTGAAACTACAAAATCATTAATATGGAATTTGAAAATAAAATTATCTATATCATTTCAAGGGAAAGTTGGGGCGGTATGTTAATGTCAAAACAACATTATGCATTGGAATTGGCAAAAAGAGGAAACCAGGTTTACTTTATTAATCATCCCGATTTAAGAAAAAAACTAAAAAGAGGTGCTGTAAAGGTAGAGGCAACGAACTATGAAAATATCTTTTCCGTTAATAGCCGATTGTTTCATCCATTCTTTTTCAAAGAAAAATATAACAGCCTTTATAATTTTTTTACCAGTTTCCATATAAAAAGGATTGTAAGAGAAATTGGAAACAGGCCTGATATTGTGTGGACATTTGATCCGGGCAACTCTCTGCCGCTAAAATTTTTTCCTCAGTGTGAGGTTAAAATATTTATGCCCGTTGATGGGCCTTTTGGGCTGGAAGATGAAATAAGGTCAACCGATAAGGCCGACGTTATAGTATCTATTACCAGGGAAATACTGGAGAGATATAAAGAAATTAATAAGCCCCAATTTCAAATAAATCATGGAGTTTCAGGGGTTTTTATTAATGAAGAAGTAAATGAAAAAATTAACAATCCTGTGCGAATAGGATATTCAGGGAGCCTTGTAAGAAATGATTTGGATACAGAGAACTTTCTCAAAATAATACGGTTTCATAGTGATAAAATATTTGAGTTTTGGGGAGAATATGACTACCTGAAATCTAATATACACTTGCCACAGGATGTCAGTGATGATGCAAAAAAATTTATTGAGGATTTGAAAGCATTACCAAATGTTATATTGCATGGTACCGTTAATCCTGAGGTATTAGCCGTGGGAATAAAGAGAATGGATGCGTTATTAATTTGCTATTTACTACATAATAAGCAAGGGAATTTAAGAAATGACCAAAACCATCATAAGGTGTTGGAATATTTGGGTACAGGAAAGGCTATCATATCATCTTATATGAGCGTGTACAGTATTAAATATCCAGGCTTCATTGAAATGGTTAAAAGCAAAGAAAATAATGATGAATTATTTGACTTATTTAATAAAGTAGTAAGTAATTTAAGTTACTATAACAGCCAGGATAACCAAAATAAAAGAATCAATTTTGCGAAGCAATTCACCTATTCAAAACAAGTAGAAAATATCAACGCATTTATTAATAGTGCATTAAATTAAAAACAAATCATTCAATGATCTCCTGAATCTTAAGGAGGTATCGATTTCGTTAATGATGTTTTACAACCAACTTTCCAGACTATTGTATATTACCTTGGTCTGCATCTAAACCTTTCCCAATCCTTTCTGACAGCTTTGATTACGTTTATTCAGAACATGTATTTGAACATTTAACCTTTGAGAAGCAACAGAATTATTTGAAAGAATCGCTACGGATTTTAAAAAATTCTGTTGCTGTTAGAAAGCTGTGATTTCTCTTAATAGTTTGCATAATAAATGTTATAGCAATTGCATAAAATGATAATTATAAGCCCTTCGGGCAAATTTTATGGAAGCGAGCAGGTTCTTTTCGATTATTTGACTAATTCAAATGTTAACTATTCAATCTTTGTTGCTGAAAAAGACTTGTTCTATACAAAATTAAAAAAAACGACTCGGTTTAAGGATGTGACAAGTTTCTCGAATATTCGCGTTTTATATTTTAAAATGCTGCTCTTTTGCATTTTTAGTAAAGTCAAAACAATTTATATTAATGAAGCTGGTCATAATAAATATATAATCTTATTGGCAAAATTGTTTCCCCGAATCCGATTCATTATTCATATACGCTTACTTGAGGATACAAGTTTCCAGAGATGGCCAGGTAACATTTCAAAAAACGTTACAATTCTCGCTATTTCAAAGTATGTGAAAAATCACTTTCGCGGCAATAGTACGTTGCTTTATGATCCATATCCTTTTAATGACAAAAACGCCTTGAAAGTAGCTGATTGTGCAATTGGTAACAGGCCGTTCATTGTTGGAGTAGTTGGTAGAATTGCAATAACAAAAGGAATTGATAATATTTTAGCGCTCCTACGGAGTATTAATCATCAACAATTAACTAATGATTTCCATTTCAGATTTTTTGGAGACATAGACAATGATATACTCGATACAGACAGATATCAGGAGTTAAAGCGCTATACAAATGTTGAATTTAAAGGTTACCTGTCAGAAAAAGATAAGATTTACCACCAAATTGATTGTGTAGTTCATGGAACCTCAAAAGAACCGCTAGGCAGAATATTTCTGGAGGCTATAGATTTTGGCATTCCGTTGTTGGGAATAAATGAAGGTGGTATCGGGGAAATTGCGCAACAAGTAGGACTAACTCACTTGTTAATAGAGGATGTAAAAGATGCTTCCATCGGCGATATATTTCTACAGAAATTAATTGAAGTAAGGGGAAAGTATTTAGAAACAGTAAGGGAAGTGCATTTCTCCCGGCAAAAAGCAAAACAGATTTTTAGTCTTGATAACTACACTAACGTAATTGATAGACTGGTACAGCTATAAACTAATTGGCAAGAATGACTATTGATAAAACAGGGGAAAAGGATACCGCAATAGAATCTAAGTTATCAGTAATAATTTGTACATATAACCCAACCAGGCACATATTAAGCAAATGCCTGGAGGCTATTACGCTGGCCTGTAAAGTGTATAAACCAGAAGAAATAATACTAATTGATAACAACTCAGATAAACAATTATCGCAGGAAGAATACATTCAAACATTTTTACAAAATACCAGTTACGCTAAAGTAATTATTGAACGTCAACAGGGTCTTACACCTGCAAGGCTTAGAGGCATTAAAGAAGCTGTTGGAAATCTTTTAGTATTCATTGATGACGATAACTTCATAAGGGATGACTTTTTTTTGAAAGGCATGCAAATTTCAAAGCAACAAATGCATATAGGTGCATGGAGCGGGCAGGTAGCATTGTTGTTTGAAAAAGAACCCGAAGCCTGGACCAAGAAGTATTGGGGGCTTCTGGTACATCGTAAGTTTGAAGGAAACTTATGGTCAAATTTTCCTCATCTTGCTGAAACTATGCCCTGTGGTGCCGGGCTTTTTATCAGAAGAAGCGTTGCCGCCCATTATCAGCACCTACATGAAACCGGTAAAAGGGCAATACAATTGGACAGAACAAAGAACTCTTTATTTTCAGGTGGTGATAATGATTTGGCTGCATGTGCATGTGATATTGGCTTAGGCGTGGGGCTTTTTGATGAGTTGCTAATTGACCATTACATCCCGGCAAGTAGGCTAACAAAAGAATATCTTCTGAAATTGGCAGCCGGTATTGCTGCCTCCGCAATTGTATTCAAATCATTTAGGAATGAATATCCTGCATTGCCGTCATTAAAAAATAAATGGGCAAACCTGTTAAGATTAATGCTTAAGTCGCCTCTTGATCGTTCATTTTTTAAAGCTGTTTTAAAAGGGACTGACGAAGGGCGGAAAATAGTTTTAAGCCAACTGCAAAAATAAAAATGCACTATTTATTTAGAACCAGAATTGACTAAGAATAAAGCCTCAAAAATTTTATGTTATTGAACTCATTGAGTGCATTCGCTGTTTCTTATAAATAATTACAAAAATTGATACATCTTCTTTATTTTCTTATACGTTGGCATGTACAATATGCTGGTTTAAAACTGCAATTAAACGCATAGTATACAATACTGTTTATAGTGCTAACTTTCATCATTTCAGGGTCTTTGTTCTTTTGTTTGCATACAAACAAATTGCCCTTAACAGCATAGAAGAAGAACCAATTAATTTCCTGAATTCAGTTTAATTTATCTTTTAAAAATTTATGAAGCAGCTGATCAAAAGCTTAATAGCAAAAACGGGGTACAAAGTTATAAGCACCAAATACATACTAAAGCAGTTTTTGCTGGATGAAAATATTCTGAAATTGGATTTTGATCATGTTCTCTCAAAATACCTTATGGGTAAAACCAACCCATCGGAGGTTACATTCATGCAAATTGGAGCATTTGACGGAGTAGAGTGTGATCCTCTCCGAAAGTATTTGTTGAAATTTAATTGGAGAGGAATTATGTTGGAGCCACAGCCAATACCATACCAAAAATTAAAAGAGGAATACAAAGACAGGAATAACCTTATTATTGTGAATGCAGCGCTAAGTGACATGGAAGGTAAAACACATCTGTTTATTTTAGAAGGAGATACGCTTCCTGAATGGTCAAAGGGAATGGCTTCTTTTAATAAGCAAAATATCCTTAAGCATACGAATCTCATTGAGAATTTAGAGAGCTATATCAAAAAGATCGAGATTGATACAATTACATTCCAGAATATGTTGCGTAAGCATTCAATTGATCATTTAGACCTGTTGCAGATAGATACAGAGGGTTACGATGCCGAAATACTCAAAATGTTTCCGTTTCAAAAGCTTAAGCCGGCAATAATACATTTTGAGTCGAAGCATATTCCCAAATTACAGCTGGAACAGCTTTTACATTATTTGATGGGTTATGGTTATAAAGTTGCCCAGGACAGTGGCGAAGATATGGTGGCCGTCTTGAATTAGGCAGCGGGCTATAAACTAATGAGTGATAAAAATGGCAAATCCTAAACATTATAAGTTGAGCGTTATCCATATTGTGGAAAATTTGGATAAAGGGGCGGTGGAAAATTGGCTTGTAAATGTTTTCCTGACAAGCAGAATGACGAGGCCTGATTGGCATTGGACATTTTATTGCATACTTGGTAAAAAGGGTAGACTGGATGAAAAAGTAAGAGAAGCTGGCGGAGAAATAATTTACTCACCGGTAACCATCAGTCATAAAATTTCTTTTTTACGTCATTTACGATCGGTTCTGAAAAATGGCAGCTATGATATTATACACGCGCACCACGATTATTTAAGCGGTTTTTATTTGCTGGCAAGTGCGGGAATACGTTTTAAAAAAAGAATACTTCAGATTCATAACACAGATAAAGCATTGCCTGTGGGCAACCGGTTACTTCATCAAATGCTGTTAAGTCCATTCAAGAGATTAGGTTTCTATTTCAGCGATTTAATTGTGGGAATATCGAAAGATACTCTTTTTGAATTTACCGGGGGAAAGGAATTAAGAAGTCCAAAGTTTAAGGTATTATATTACGGTATTGATTTAAGGCGGTTTGAAGAAAATGCTAGCGCCGCAGAATTCAGAAACAATTTAGGAGTACCCCAACATAGTAAAATCTTGCTTTTTGTAGGCAGGTTGAATGAATTAAAAAATCCGGTTTATATCATCGATATATTGGTAGCCCTTTTAAAATCGAGGAATGATGTGTATGGTGTTTTTGTAGGAAAGGGTGATCAGGAAGCCATTATCACAAAAAAGGCTGCGGAATTGGGTATAGCCAATCATATACGATTGCTTGGCTGGCATGATAACATTTCCGGCATTATGAAAAATGCAGATGTTTTTGTTTTTCCAAGAAACGAATCTCCAAAGGAAGGGCTTGGATTAGTTGTAGTTGAAGCACAGGCTGCTGGTTTGCCAATGTTTATCACAAAAGGTATAGTGGAAGACGCTATTATTATAGAAGAGCTTGCTTTTTATACCGATTTAAATGATCCTTTAAAATGGTCGGAAAAGATTTCAGGCGTATTGAATAATGGTGCTCCTATTTCAAGAAAAGATGCACTTTCCAAAATGAAGCAATCAAAGTTTGAATTAAGCATCGCTACAAGGAATTTTGTGAATCTATATGAAAATTGATTTTTGTGCGTAAGAAAAGAGTATTACACATTATTGATGGTTTTGGCGCCGGAGGAGCAGAAACGTGGTTGCTTGCTACGGTAAAGTATTTGAAAACACATCCTCACTTAAATCTGGAATTTGACTTTTTAGCAACTGGTGGTGAAGCTCGTTTATTTGATGAGGAGATTAAAGAGCAGGGATGTCAAATTTTTTATGTAAAATATTCATTCAAGTCTTTATTTGCCTTTAGAGCAAATTTGAAAAGTATTCTTCTTTCAAATGAATATGATGCCATTCATGACCATCAGGATTTTATTTCGGGGTGGCATTTTTTGTTAGGTATCGGTTATCTGCCTAAAGTAAGAATCGCACACCTGCATAATCCATTTAATTTTATAGATAATTACGTTGTAAACCCCGTAAGATGGTTTTCATATCACTTAGGTCGTTTGCTTACTGTAGCATTAACATCAAAAATTACCGGTACATCTAATGCTGTCATGGATGAGTATGATTATAATAAATGGCCATACAGTAAAAGAAGAACAAATCCCGCTTATTGTGGATTTGATGTAAATAAGTTTACATATAATAGCCACGGAAAAGAGAAATTGTGCAAAGAACTTGGATGGGAAATCAAAGAATGCAAAATTGCTTTATTTGTTGGAAGAATCGGATTACAGGATAGTGATACTGCGGCAAATCAGAAAAATCCTGCATTTGCATTTTCAGTTGCTAAAGAACTTGTTTCTCTTAATGATGATTGGAGATTTGTTTTTGTTGGTTATAAAGGGAATCTTGGGAGCAACATGGAAACAGAAGTAACGAATGCTGGAGTTGCGGATAGAATTAAATTTCTCGGTTTAAGAAATGATGTGCCGGGCATCATGTCTGCCGCTGATGTTCTTATTTTCCCATCTTTATGGGAGGGACTTGGAATGGTTGCAGTGGAAGCGCAGTGTTGCGGATTGCCGATAATCATGTCTGAAACTATTCCAATGGAGGCAATCATTTGCGATGAGTTAGTTATTGTTAAAAAATTGGAAGATGGAATAAAAGAATGGATAGAGAGTATTGTCAGAATTTCTAATAGTAAATATAACAGATCAAGCTATGCGCATAAAATAGACGCATCTCCATTTTCAATTCACAACTCCATCAATAACCTCATTCATATCTATACCCCTGAACATGCACGTAAAGAAAGTTTTTGTCAACACTCATAGGTATGATTTTAACCTTGCAAAAATATGTATTGCAAGCATCCGGTACTGGTATCCTGATATTCCAATTTTTTTAATTAAAGAGTTTATTGCAGGTGATTTTGATACAAGTTTTGTAGAGGAAAAATGGAACGTCCAGATACTTGATATCCCGCGAAAGTTGTTTGGATGGGGCTATGGAAAATTGGAGCCCTTATTTCTTGAAAATGAAGAGTCTTTCCTGGTTCTTGATTCAGATACTGTAATGATAGGCCCGGTAATTGATGCCGTAAAAGATATAAATTCTCAGTTTATTGTAGATGATGAAGTGCAACCAGCAGAAAGGTTTAATGAAATATATTACAATCTTGACAGAATTCATGAATTGGAGGAAAAATTCATTTATCCAGGTTATAGTTTTAATTCCGGCCAGTGGTTTGGAACATCAAATGTTTTGACCAGAAACGATTTTAGCAAAGCGCTGGATTGGACAGAACCTCCCAGACCTAAATTCCCGGAAATCGTATTTAATGGTGATCAGGCGCATTTAAATTTTGTTTTGCATTGGTTGGAGCAAACTGGTAATGTTTCCATAGCTAAAATGAAATTGATGATTTGGCCAAATGCGGGTAATGCAGATTTCATAGATATATCAAAAATTAAAGAAGGAATGGATGCATACCCACATATTATACATTGGGCGGGCATGCATTCCAAAAAAGTTGCTAACCTTCCGCGCGCAGATATTCTTTCTTTTTATGAAGACTTTTATTATTCAAGAGTTGGAAATGCGAGATCTTTTTTTGATAGGATTAATAGAAGATACCTTATGCAGGAAAGAAATTTAAAATTTCTAAAGCAGAGGCTTGTGAACTTATTTAGCAACAGATGAAGGTTTTATATATTGGTCATTATAATGAAGGCAGTACTTCCCGGATGCGTGGTGAGTATATAAAAGAAGTATTATCCATCGAGGAATTTCAGGTAGTGAATATTGATATTCCTTTGGCAGAAACAGGAAGATTGTTTAGATCGCTTGGCTGGAGATATAAATTTGGCCCGTTAATTAAGAATATCAATAATCATATTATACAATCTATTAAAGGAAATTATAGTTATGACCTGGTTTGGATTGATAAAGGGGTATTTATTGACCCGGAAATAATTTGCAGGTTAAAGCACAATTCTAATAAACTTGTTCACTTTACCCCGGATCCTGCATTTACCTATCATCAATCAAAACTATTTTACCAGGCACTTAATCAATATGATTATTGTGTAACAACAAAATCTTTCGAGATTGAACATTATAAAGCGTATGGGGTAAACACAATATTTTGTACCCAGGGATACGATCCTAAACTGCATCGGTCTTATCATAATTGGGAGGAAAAAAATGGCGTGGTATTTATAGGGCATAGAGAAGAGGAAAGGGAATACATAATTGCTAAGTTGATAGAAGCGAAAATTCAGGTTACAATTGCCGGTAATCACTGGAATAAGTTTGCCAGAAAGCAGCAAAACAATAAGTATCTGATATATAAGGGTAAAGGGGTTTATGGGCATCAGTATGCAAAGGCACTTTCGGAAGCTTATATGGGATTAGGATTTTTATCGAAATGGATTCCCGAATTGCACACAACCAGAACATTTGAAATACCCGCTTGTAATACAGCCCTGGTTACTGAAATGAATGCCGAGATAGGTTCAGTATTCTCTGATAAAGATGTGATTTATTACAGCGATGTTGATAATGTTGCACCAAAAATTTCCTATTATCTCGCGCATACAGATGAATTAAAAGCATTGACCATCCAGGGTCATCAGAAAGTAATAAATGGCGGGTACAGTTATGTAGAGATATTAAAAAAGATCATTAAACAAATGGGAATTTAAGCGGAATAGGGAAAGCGAACCCAATTAAAAATAATTTATTGAATGAATACGGCACAATCCATAAGCTCCCTTTTTCAACAGTTATCATCTTTCCGGGGTAAACGAAGACTTTGCAAAGTGATATTAGATAGTTTAGGCTTTTCGAAAAAACAAAACATAATTATTCGTACAAAATCAGGGACGTTTGAATTGCCCAATCTTGTCGAGATCATTTCATTTGACCTATTTGTGAATGGTGGTTATGAAAATGGACTGGTAGAGCTACTTAAAAATAATATACCCACCAATGGAACGTTCATAGATGTAGGCGCAAATATCGGTTCCATCTCTATTCCGCTTGCACTGGCGAGGCCAGATATTAAAATAGTTGCTATTGAAGCATCGCCCTGGATATTTAAAGTTTTAAAGAAGAATATCCAATTAAATCATGTTACAAATATTAGGGCGGAAAACTATGCAGTATACAATGAATCAAATAAGCAACTGCCAATGTATGCGCCTAAGCAACTGTTTGGGAAGGGTAGCTTAAAACCCGTTTATACAACTGAAAGTGAAACAGTGAATACAATAACTGTTGATGACATCGGCAATGTGTTTAACCTCGGGCGCATTGATTTTGTGAAGGTTGATGTAGAAGGATTTGAGGTTTGCGTTTTTCAGGGAATGGCAAATGTTATACAATCTTCAAAGCCGAAAATCATTTTTGAATTTTCTGAATGGACGGAAAAATCTGCAGGATTTGAAGTTGGTATGGCCCAATCATTTCTTTTATCAAAAGGATATAAGTTGCAATACCTGGATTATAACTTTATCCCCGATGCTAAACAGCATTCAGTACTTGTTGAAAAGGACGCTAATTTATTTGCTTCTTAAATTTCGGTACATTGATGAAAATTTCTGCCTCCTGGATATTAATTTTATTAGAATCCATTCTACTGATCTTATGTCTTTATCCCGAACTGCATACCAGTTTAGCCGTGATCCTTTTTTTTGTTAGTTTAGGAAGATTAGTTTTAAAAATTGGAAATGGCTCTTTTTTCTTAGAACTGGTATACGTTTATGCCGCCTTTACTTGTTTATTGATGCCCGTATTGGGATATGTATACTTTAATAGTACAAGTTCGATAGCGGCAATTTGGGTAAGAAGTATGCCTATACCAGCAGAACAGTACTTCTCTTTCACTTTACCTGCAGTGATAAGCCTTGGATGGGGCTTTTTTCTATTTCGAAAAAACAGCCCCGATGATGGGCCTGTTATAAGTTATTTAACTACCGAATTAAAAAAAGATATACTTAAGGTAAAGCCAGAATCTATTTTAGGTTTAACTTTTATTTCGCTAGTTGCATATAACATATCAGGTTTTCTTCCAGATTCTTTACAACAACTTAATTCATTTCTATATTACAGTTTATTTGCAGGTGTTTTCTATATTATTTTTTATAAAAATTTCCCCGGTAAAATCTATTTCATAGCAGGCTTTATAAGTTTTATAGTGTTGGATGCTTTAAGGTATGGTATGTTTACAATCATTGCCTATATGGGAGGGCTGTTCCTTATTTTATTGCTTGCAGGAAAACGGATTTATTTTTATCATAAAATAGGTTTAATTGTCTTTAGTATTTTACTTATTTCATTCATTCAATTATTCAAAGTTGATTTGAGAAAATCTCGTAAAATGCAGCAAGATGTTTCAATAACCGAACTTGCAACGAATGTCGTTGGAAAGCGACAGCAAGCCTCGTTTGATGAGATTCTTTTCCCCCTGTATCACCGTATGAATCAGGGATTCAATATTGCCCTTGTGCAGCGTAGAATACCAAGCAAAGTAAATTATCTGAATGGGGAGTATTTGGGTTTGTGTTTTATATCTTCTTTTGTTCCACGGCTTTTCTGGTCTGATAAACCTAAAGCGGGAGGAGAGGAAAATATGAGAATTTATACAGGGTATATTATTAAAACCTGGTCAACCAATGTAGGACCAATAGGCGAAGCTTATGGCAACTTTGGCTATTGGGGAGGGTGGGTATATTTATTTGCTTTTGCTTTTTTTATACGCGCTGTTTATATAAAGTTTTTGTCAATTTGTTATAAACGGCCAATATTTTTCCTTTGGATGCCGGCAATGTTTTTTCAAACATTT
Source organism: uncultured Niastella sp. (assembly GCA_966212235.1). Classification (GTDB taxonomy): domain Bacteria; phylum Bacteroidota; class Bacteroidia; order Chitinophagales; family Chitinophagaceae; genus Niastella. The sequence goes on from CBIHPP010000007.1 coordinate 435,001, forward strand.
TATGTAATTGAAACAGACTCCTTGCAGGCATTTAATTCATTGATCAAAGGGGCTGTATTCTTATTTATTTTATATAAGATTTTTCCAGCCATTTTTCCAACCAAGTCTCAAACGATGCCTTCCGATCAATACGTTTTCTGATGCATTCACTTTTACTTATTTACAGAAAATCATCTGATGCATATTTCAGTATTGAAAAAGTATTTGATGTAATTACTCCTTTTGTAAAAAAGGAAGCAAAGGTTATTGCAGTTAACTTGCCCTTTCATACCAGGAGTATACTTGCCGTATTAAAAAATATTCTTTTTATCAGAAATAAAAAAGCCGATATCTATCATATTACAGGAGATGTTCATTATGCTATACTGGGGCTTCCGACTTCCAGAACAGTACTAACCATCCATGATTGTGTTTTTTTACAACGGGGTTCACGCCTTAAAAGAATTATTTTTAAATGGTTATACCTTAAGATGCCTGTAAAGAGGGCTGCCATAGTAACTACGATATCGGCAAAGACGAAAGCGGACATTTTGCACCACTGTAAATGTGACCCTGATAAGATAATTGTTGTTCCAAACCCCGTTGATGAAGCAATCCAATTTGTACCCAAAAAGTTTAATGTACAGTGCCCAACAATACTTTTCATCGGTTCTACTCCAAACAAAAATCTCGACAGAATTATTCCTGCACTTCGAAATATTGAGTGTCGGCTTGAAGTCATTGGTAAAATAAATAGCTCACAAAGAGAAATGCTACAATACCATGAAATCAGCTATAACGTTGCAGAAGGATTGTCAAAAGAAAGAATGTATGAAAAGTTTGTAGAATGCGATATACTGCTATTCCCCTCCACGTTTGAGGGTTTTGGTTTACCAATTATTGAGGCTCAGAAAGCAGGACGGGTTGTAATCACAAGTAACATAGATCCTATGCGGGAAGTTGCTGCTGATGGAGCTATGCTGGTGGATCCATTCGATTCTGATTCAATAAAAAATGGAATTACAAAAGTTATTAAAGAAGAACTTGTAAGAAATGAGCTGGTTGAAAAGGGATTTCTGAATATTAAAAGATTTGAAGCCTCCTTTGTTGCAAAACAATATCAGGGTATTTATAATAGCATCCTGAAAAACCAAAAAAATTGAAACCTGTGCATACTTTGTATAAATACTAATGTTAAAAAAGCCTGTTATCGTTATTTTTATTGATTGGTTCGATCCTGCATATAAAGCAGGTGGGCCAATTAGATCTGTAGTCAACCTTGTTCGGTTTTTACAGGATGACTATGATGTTTATGTATTTACAAGTGACAGGGATTTAGGAGATACCGAACCACTAAAAAATGTTGAGCCTGATGTTTGGATGAGTTATCATGACAGTGTAAAGGTTTATTATGCCTCTCCAAAGAAACCTGCATGGCGTAATATTTTGAAACAATTACATGATATACAGCCTGATTTTATCTACTTGAATAGTATGTTTTCCAAATATTATACTATTTATCCCTTATTAATGAAACGACTTGGGCTGATTAAATGTAAGGTCATTTTGTCAACGAAAGGAATGCTTAAGCCAACTGCTCTTGCATTTAAGCCATTCAAGAAGAAGGTTTTCATAAAGTTTTTTAAGGCATTGGGACTGCAAAAAATAATATCTTTTCATGCAACGGATATTAACGAAAGCCGGGATATTAGCACGCAATTTGGGAATGTAAAAATTTATTCCATACTCGATTCACCGTCAGCATTGCCCGAAGATATTACCAGCATAGAGAAAAGAATTGGTGAATTAAAGATCATTTTTATTGGCCGTATACATCCTATTAAACAATTGCATCTTTTACTTCAGGCATTGCAATCGATAAAATGCAATATTCATTTTACAATAATTGGCGTAATTGAGGATTTGCAATATTGGAAATATTGTAATGAAATCATTAATACCCTTCCTGGTATCATTTCTGTTAATTATAAAGGTGAGGTTGCCCATGCTGAGTTGGAAGGCATTTTAAGGGAGCATCACATTTTCGCGCTGCCAACAATGGGCGAAAATTTTGGGCATGCTATTTATGAAGCGTTAAGTGTAGGCAGGCCTGTTTTAATTAGTGATCAAACTCCGTGGAGAAATCTTGAAATTGATTATGCAGGATGGGACTTGTCACTAAACAGACCGGTTGATTTCGCTAAAGTGATTGAGGAAGTAACTCAATGGGATCAAACGATGTTTAATAAATGGGTTTATGGTTCAAGGCATTTAGTTGAAAAATATCTTGCTGGCAATGAACTAAAATATTCATATAAAAATTTATTCAGTTAACATTTAAGTATGTACATTCTCGGTCTTAATGCATATCACGCAGATTCATCAGCAGCAATATTTAAAGATGGCGTAATGATTGCCGCAACAGAAGAAGAACGATTTACCAGAGTGAAGCACTGGGCAGGATTTCCCGTACTTGCTATCAGATTTTGTTTGCAGGAAGCAGGCATTACTTTGAATGATGTGGATTATATCACAATCGGACGCGATCCAAAGGCTAAATTTCTCAATAAAATTAATTACCTGAGGAAAAATCCTTCTCTAATTATAGGAGCTATTGGTCGATATAGAAACAGCAAAGAAGTAACCAGCCTTGAAAATGAGTTTAAGAAAATAGACCCTTCTGTTAATTATGCCAAATTAAAAGATAAGATTAAAAATATTGAACACCATAGAAGCCATCTCGCTTCAGCGTTTTTTGCATCCCCTTTTGAGGAAGCGGCTATTGTTTCAATTGATGGCTCCGGCGATTTTACCACTACTATGATAGCGACCGGAAAAGGAAATAAGATCACGGTGTTGGACAGTGTTGATTTCCCTGTTTCCTGCGGGTTGATTTATACAGCTTTTACGCAATTTCTGGGCTTCCCTCATTACGGAGATGAATATAAGGTAATGGGCCTGGCTCCTTACGGGGAAGCGAAATATACAGATAAGGTTAAGAAGGTATTGCAATTTCTCCCCAATGGATTGTATAGCTGGAACGATAAGTACTTTGTTCAACCTACCAAAGCGGGATTCAAATATGAAAACAATATCCCGTCCGTGGGTAATCTTTATTCTTCAAAATTTGTAGAAGAATTTGGTGCTCCCAGAGAAGCGAACGAAGCGTTATCGCAATACCATAAGGATTTGGCTGCGTCTGTGCAGCGTGTAACAGAAGAACTGATCATTTATATTCTAAAGCATCTCAAGAAAAGGACCGGCATGAAAAATGTATGCATTGCCGGCGGAGTAGCGCAGAATTCGGTTGCAAATGGAAAAATAGCGGAAGCCACAGGTTTTGAAGCTGTTTATATTCCATCGGCAGGGCACGATGCGGGAATTTCTATGGGTTCTGCTCTCTATCTCTATAATCATGTATTAGATCAGCCAAGGGGTAAACCAATTTATAGCGCGTATACAGGTAGCCGGTTTTCAAATGACGAAATAGAGGCGTTTTTGAAGAAGCGGGGCATTACTTATCGAAGATTAAGCAATGAGGAATTATATGATGTGGTAACAAATAAACTAATAGAGCCTGGTGTTGTAGGATGGTTTAATGGTAGAGCAGAATTTGGCCCAAGGGCATTGGGCGCAAGATCCATCATAGCAGATCCCAGGAATTCGAAAGCAAAAGATCTGTTAAACCTTAAGATTAAACGAAGGGAGAGCTTCAGACCTTTTGCTCCATCTATATTAAAAGAGTATTCAAGCGAATATTTTACAAAGCCTGATGAAGTTCCTTTTATGGAAAAAGTTTTTCCTATCAGGCCTGAAATGCACCAGGTGATACCTGCTGTTACCCATGTAGATGGGACAGGGCGACTGCAAACGGTTGATAAGACGGTATCTCCCATGTACTATGGATTAATAGACGCATTCAGGAAAAAGACGGGCGTGCCAATTCTTTTAAATACTTCCTTTAACGAAAACGAGCCGATTGTAAATACACCGGCAGAGGCATTGGATTGTTTTTTACGTACACAAATGGATATGCTTGTTCTGGAAAATTGTGTGATTGAGCGTCAGTAATTTAATTACGATTGTATAATATGAAGATTTCGATTGTCACCGTTTCCTATAATTCTGCCGCCACCATCCGGGATACACTTGAGTGCATCTCCTCCCAGGACTATCAATGTATTGAACATATCATTATAGATGGAGCATCTTCAGATAACACCCTTGATATTGTGCGCCAGTTCCCTCATGTAGCCAGGGTGTTATCTGAAACGGACAAAGGGCTTTATGATGCGATGAATAAAGGGCTGACAATGGCTACAGGAGATATTATTGGTATTTTGAATTCGGATGATGTATATGCCCATACCAGCGTCGTGTCGAAAGTGGCAGCAACATTTCAATCCAGTGGTGCAAATACTGTGTATGGAGACTTACAGTATGTAAAGCCGGAAAATCTTAATAAGGTTGTTCGTAACTGGAAATCAGGTAAGTATAAGCGCTCTAATTTTTATTATGGATGGATGCCCCCGCATCCTAGTTTTTTTGTTCGCAGGGAAGTGTATGACGAAATAGGATTATTTACAACTGAACTTCGCAGCGCTGCGGATTATGAGTTAATGTTACGCATATTATTAAAGCACGGATATAGCGCAGCTTATATTCCGGAAGTACTGGTTAAAATGAGAACGGGAGGAATTAGCAATGCTTCTTTACAACACCGCATAAAAGCCAACAGGGAAGATCGCAGAGCCTGGAAACTAAATGAATTAAGTCCTTATTTTTTTACTTTATATTTAAAACCTTTGCGCAAATTTTTTCAGTACCTGAAAAAATAAGTTTACCACCATGTTAATTCATCAGGATTTAGTAGACAAAAAAGCCAAATTAGCCGTTATTGGGTTAGGATATGTAGGATTGCCAATCGCCCTTGAATTTGCAAAAACCGTTTCTGTGGTCGGTTTCGATATTAATCAAAAGCGGATTGATTTGATGAAACAAGGACGCGATCCCAGTAATGAAGTGGACAGTGAAACGTTTAAGAACAGGGACATCGTTTTCACCTGCGATCTTGATGTGCTGCGCGAAGCAAGATTTTTTATCGTAGCCGTCCCTACACCGGTTGATGATTATAAAGTGCCGGATTTAACGCCTGTAGAGCGCGCCTCCCATACCATTGGTAAAGTAATTAAGAAAGGCGACTACGTGGTATTTGAATCTACCGTATATCCCGGTTGTACGGAAGACGATTGCTTACCCATTGTTGAAAGAATATCAGGACTGAAATGCTGCGATGATTTTAAGGCAGGCTATTCACCTGAGAGAATTAACCCCGGTGATAAAGTACATACACTAACCAATACCGTGAAGATTGTATCAGGTTGTGATGATATTTCTTTGCATGAAATAGCCAAAACATATGAATTGGTGGTGAAAGTTGGTGTTCACCGGGCTCCTAATATAAAAGTAGCAGAGGCGGGCAAAATCATCGAAAATATTCAACGGGACCTTAACATTTCATTAATGAACGAGCTGTCGATCATTTTTGATAAAATAGGTATTAACACCAATGATGTAATAGAGGCGGCAGGCACAAAGTGGAATTTTATAAAATATTTTCCCGGGCTGGTGGGCGGCCACTGCATTGGTGTTGATCCGTATTATCTAACGTACAAAGCGCAACAACTTGGCTACAACTCAAAGGTTATTTCTGCCGGACGTTTTGTGAATGATGATATGCCGCGCTATGTATCAAAAAAAGTGGTTCAGCACATTATTAAATATTCTAAAGATACATCCAAAGCAAAAGTATTGGTGCTAGGCGCGACGTTTAAAGAAAACGTGACCGACATCCGCAATTCGAAAGTAGCTGACATGGTTAAAGATTTGCTCGACTACTCCCTGCATGTTGATTTTGTTGACGAACATGCTGATGCCGAGGAAGTGAAGTGTGAATATGGACTACATATGGCATCGAAAATTGGTGAAAATTATGACGCAGTAATTATTGCAGTTGCCCACGATATATACAAAAACTTCTCAGAGTCGTATTTGTTAAGCATCACAAAACCCGGTGCTTTGTTTGCAGATTTGAAAGGCATTTACCGTAACAAACTATCCGGGATTAAATATTGGAGTCTATAAATATTAGATAATAATTTTGCAGTTGAACAGGTTTAAATAAAATCATATGGCAAAGGTAGCATTGGTTACAGGTGTAACCGGACAGGATGGAGCTTATTTAACCGACCTGTTATTAAAAAAAGGATACATTGTTCACGGCATTAAACGCAGAAGCTCGTTATTTAACACAGAACGGATCGATCATTTATACCAGGACCCGCATGAAAAGAACGTACAACTTACCTTGCATTATGGCGATCTGACAGATTCAACCAACCTTATACGTATCATACAGGAAACGCAACCCGACGAAATTTACAATCTTGCGGCCATGAGCCACGTGGCTGTAAGCTTTGAAACACCGGAGTATACAGCCAATGCTGATGGTATAGGTACATTGCGTATTCTGGAAGCCGTTCGCTTGTTGGGTTTAACAAAAAAAACAAAAATATACCAGGCTTCCACCTCAGAATTATATGGATTGGTGCAGGAAGTGCCTCAATCAGAGAGAACGCCATTCTATCCTCGCTCCCCTTATGCTGTTGCTAAATTATATGCCTACTGGATCACGGTAAACTATCGGGAAGCATATAATATGTATGCAGTAAATGGTATTCTGTTTAACCACGAATCGCCTTTGCGGGGAGAAACTTTTGTAACAAGAAAGATTACCCGTGGTGTAGCAAAAATAGCTTTGGGATTACAGGATAAAATTTTCCTTGGTAACCTGGATGCTCAACGTGATTGGGGCCATGCCAAAGATTATGTTGAAGCCATGTGGTTGATCTTACAACAGGAGAAACCGGAAGATTACGTAATTGCCACGGGGGTAACAACCCCGGTACGGGATTTTGTACGGATGGCTTTTCAGGAAGTTGGCATTGAAGTTGAATTTAAAGGCAAAAACGAAAATGAAGTGGGAATTGTAAAAGCCTGTAACAACTCTGAATTCAATGTTGAAATTGGTAAGGAAGTAATAGCTGTAGATAAAAGGTATTACCGTCCAACAGAAGTTGAGTTGTTGATTGGCGACCCTACCAAAGCACAAACGCAATTGGGCTGGAAACCAAAATATGATCTCCCTGCCCTGGTTAAGGAAATGGTTGAAAATGATGTGGAGTTGTTTAAAAAGGAAAGATTATTGCAACAATCCGGCTATTATGTACGTAATCAGTTTGAATAGCATGAGATTAAACGGGCAGTAGCTAATACCTGGGAACTTCTTCGATATTCAATAAATAATATTTAGTGTGAATAAGACAGATAAAATATACATCGCTGGTCACCGGGGTATGGTAGGCTCAGCCATTGTTCGCAAATTGCAAAAGGAAGGATTTAATAATTTGTTATTGCGCACCTCGGCTGAGCTGGACCTGCGTAATCAGCAGGCCGTGCAGGATTTTATGCAACAGGAAAAGCCGGATCATGTCTTTGTAGCTGCTGCTAAAGTGGGTGGTATTCTGGCTAACAATACCTATCGCGCTGACTTTATTTATGAGAATATCATGATTCAATCAAACATTATTCACAACGCATGGGTGAATGGTGTTAAGAAGCTTATGTTCCTCGGTTCATCCTGTATTTATCCCAAACTGGCTCCCCAACCGCTGAAGGAAGAATATCTGCTCACCGGTGAGCTGGAGTCAACCAATGAACCCTATGCTATTGCAAAAATTGCAGGTATAAAAATGTGCGATGCCTATCGCTCCCAATATGGATGTAATTTTATTTCGGTAATGCCTACGAACCTGTACGGGCCAAATGATAATTACAGCTTGCAAACTTCCCATGTTTTACCTGCGCTGATCAGAAAATTTCATGAAGCAAAGTTAAATAATGAGCTTTCCGTTGTAATGTGGGGAACCGGGCAACCCCGGCGGGAATTTTTGCATGCGGATGACCTTGCCGATGCCTGCTATTTTTTAATGCAGCACTATAATGAACCAGGATTTGTGAATATTGGAACCGGCGAGGATATTACGATAAAAGATCTTGCATTAATGGTTAAAGATGTAGTAGGTTACACGGGCAGTATTGAACATGATCTTTCTAAACCCGATGGTACGCCACGCAAATTGATGGATGTTCAAAAATTGAATTTCCTGGGCTGGAAGGCCCAAACCGCATTGCGGGAAGGTATTGAGAAAGTATATCGCGAATTTGCGCAATTACAGGCGGCAGGTTTGTAGATTTGTTTCTGGTATCATATTTATAAGGAATCTTGTATGTTTTCTATTTTTAAAAAAAAGAAAAGAACGCGTGTTGATCTGAGTGGTCTCGGGGCTGATATGCATTCGCATTTGCTACCCGGTATCGACGACGGATCACCTGATGCAGAAACTTCACTGCAGCTGATCGCCGGTTTGCAGGAACTGGGGTACCGGAAATTTATTACAACTCCGCATATTTTGTGGGACATGTATAAGAACGATGCAGCTACTATTGGGACAGCGCATCAGGAATTACAGCAGGCGCTGCAACAAAGTAACTCAGCTGTTCCTGTTAAAGCTGCCGCTGAATATTTCCTGGATGAACACTTTGATGAGTTGCTCCAAAACAATATTCCATTACTTACCCTGCATGAAAACTGGGTGCTGGTTGAATTCTCCTTTGTAACTACGCCACTGAATTTTAAAGAAAAACTGTTCAACATGCAAATGAAGGGATACCAGCCTGTGCTGGCACATCCCGAGCGCTATTTGTATTTCATGAGCGACAAACGATGGTATGATGAACTTAAAAATGCAGGTTGCTATTTTCAGTTGAATATTTTGTCGCTCACTGGCTATTACGGGAAAGCATCCCTGCAATTGGCCCAATACCTCCTGAGCAAAGGATATATAAATCTACTGGGCACCGATTGCCATCATTTTCGCCACCTTCATACTCTACAGTCTGCCGGCAATGATATTATGGGGCCGGTTGAATCACTTCTCGACAGCGGCATGCTGTTAAATCCCTCGCTGTAATTCTTTCCTGATTTATTTTCAGTATTTTTTACAATTTGATTATCAGCTTTATAAGAATTGATCAATGAATTCGTAATTTCCGGTTTAAAGTTTCTTTGTATTAACTTAAACAATTTAATATTGCACTTTGTAGTTAATTGTATATGAATGCGTTTACCATAAAGGACCTGGAAAATCTTTCTGGTATTAAAGCCCATACTATTCGTATATGGGAGCAGCGCTATTCTTTTCTGCGTCCACAAAGAACTTCTACTAATATCCGCTATTACACCAATGAAGAGTTAAAGATCGTTCTGAATATCGCCCTGCTTAATAAATACGGGTATAAAATTTCCCATATCGATAAAATGAGCTCCCAGGAAGTACGGGAAAAAATTGTATCTCTCTCTCACGCCGAAGCGCAACAGGAACGACTGGTTAACGATTTGTTACAATACATGATAGATCTTGACCTGGAGAAATTTGAAGATGTGCTGGATAATTACATCATGGCTAAAGGAATTGACAAGACCATCAGTTTTCTCATCTTTCCATTTCTTGATAAAATAGGTATATTATGGCAGGCCAGTCATATTCACCCGGCCCAGGAACATGTGGTTACCAATATCATCAGGCAAAAACTGATCGTGGGAATTGAAAGTGTGGTTTCCCATATTTCTGTTAACAAAAAAGTGATCCTCTTTTTGCCTGAAGGAGAATACCATGAACTGGGGCTGCTGTATACCTACTACTTACTCAAAAGCCGCGGTGCACAGGTGATATACCTGGGCGCCAATGTGCCTTTTCACGACCTCGAGTTTATAACTTCCTGCAAACAACCCAATTACCTGTATACCCACCTCACCTGTATTGCCGGCAATTTTAATTTTGAAAAGTTCCTCTCAAAAATTCAACAACACGCTCCCCAGGTTCAGATTATTGTTTCAGGTCAGCTGGCAAATTGTAATCTTAAAAAACTACCCCCCGGCATTCTGTTAAAACGTTCTTTAACCGAAGTATTAGAATTTATTTCAATGCTTTAATTATTTAGCTAATATCTCATTGAGAGGCTGAATTTTGATTTTCTTAACAAATATTTCTGCTGTTTAATCGTCAATCTGGTAGGGGATCATCCTTTTTGAAATGTCTTACCCTTCGAACTGATGCTAAAAGCCTTCGCCGACCTATGTCGCTAAACATTTAGCAAAAGTGCACTGTCAACGACAGGGTTCAAAGATGGCCTGGCTGGTTCGATATTTTTATTAAAGAATAATTAAGCCATCGGATTTTTCCCATTTGCAATTAATGTTTAAATTTGTACTGTAATTATTTAAACAATATTTTTTATGTCGACGGTTGAATTTAATCAAATGCTGGTGAACAATGCGGAGTTTTTAAAGCCGTTTGCAATAACGTTGACGAGAGACTCTGAGGCTGCGAAAGACCTGTTCCAGGAAACGTTGTTCCGTGCATTGGCCAACAAGGACAAGTATAGTGTAGGCACTAATATCAAGGCGTGGCTATATACTATCATGCGCAATATCTTTATCAACAATTACCGGAGAAAAGTTAAACAGAATACTATTTTTGATAGTACTCCTAATGATTTTCTGATAAATCAAACCCAAAGTGTTGTTGCTAATAACGCCGAATCAAATTTGCGATTAAAAGATATTCAGGAAGCGATCCATAACCTGCCACAGATATTCAGAAACCCATTCCTGTTGTATTTTGATGGTTTTAAATACCATGAAATTGCAGATATGCTTAGTGAGCCATTAGGTACTATTAAAAGCCGAATTCACTTTGCCCGTAAATTGTTAAAAACACAAATAGAACGGCACTAATAGTCTTACCAGTTTATATAACTGAACCGGTACGGGATAAACTGTATTTATCTGAAATCGTTTCCGGCGGCTACACTTCTATTTATTTTCCTTTATTATATTGAATTCTTTTATTCAATAAGCATGGTATTGTTGCCATTTTTCGGGTAGCCGGGTTTGATGACAGGATTTTGTGCAGGCAGATATGGTAACACCATGATTATTTAGCAACTTTGTAGAATGAGTAAAGTAACCGATGTAATATTGGTCAACGCACAGGATGAACCTATTGGCGTAATGGAAAAGATGGAAGCCCACCGTAAAGCGGTGCTGCATCGTGCTTTTAGCATTTTTATTTTTAATAGTAAAGGTGAAATGCTGCTGCAACAACGTGCCCTGGGTAAATACCATAGCGGAGGTTTATGGACCAATACCTGTTGCAGCCACCCGGTGCCGGGCGAAGATACCTTACAGGCTGCCACCCGCCGGTTAAACGAAGAGATGGGCTTTACTACTATACTGGAAAAAGTTTTTGATTTTGTATACCAGGCCGAATTTGAGCATGGTCTCACAGAGCATGAATTTGATCATGTTTTTATTGGTACGTATGATGGCAAAATATCGCCCGACCCAATGGAAGTAAAAGATTATTGTTATAAAAACCTTGACGAAATAGAAGCTACACTGCTATCTCATCCCCAAAAATATACAGCCTGGTTCAATATTGCATTTCCTAAAGTGCAGCAATGGGCTTCAGAAAATCTATTGAATAAGGCGGTATAGCTTTATAAGTTAAAATCTGTAAAAGGTGAAAGAATGAAAAATTCTTTAATTAAGCACCATCGGCCATTTACCTGTAATTATTACAGAAACACACTTAGTCACCTGTAAACATATTGAGCATTTTATTGAATTGATGAGCAAAAGTAGCCTGAACCTGCTATGGGGAGGGTATTTTTGATTTGCAAAGTCCAATAAACCTGCGAAGTAGGCCCCGTTTTTGAAAGCGGTATCTTATGAATGTAATCGTATTGTTTTGCCCAGGACCTTTATCAGGTTAACATATCCAATATCTATGAATGATTTGTACAAGCTCCTTTACAGGTACATTAAATTACCAGGATCCCTCGTTTTACGGGGGATTTTTATTTACAGGAAAAAATGAGGTCCTTCTGCTCCTAACATTAGGAATATTACTGTTTTAAGAGCATAAACGGAGGAATATCCAATGCTTCGGCTAACTGAGCCAGTGTGTTGAGTGTAACATTCACCTCGCCGTTCTCCATTCTGCTTATTTCGGCATTGTCAATATTACAAAGTGCGTACAAATCGCGCTGGCTTAAGCCCTTTTCATTTCTGAAGTGGCGCAAATTAGCGCCAAACGTTTTCAATATCTGATGGTTAGCAGCCAATGGTTTAGTATTAGAAGGTTAAGATGATGTTTTTTTTTAATTTTTCGGCTGTGATATAGTACATCATATTAAAAAATTTCCTATCTTCGTTTAGGCATTATCAGGGGGATTGCCAGGTTGTACCTACTGTTTTTCATTGGTACATATCAGTTTTAATGATTATTCCTTCACCTTTAACTCAATTGTATGAGGACGCTAAATAATCACCCTGAATGGCATAATCAACCCCTTCGATTAAGTGAAGAAGAACTACAGAATCCCCGGCTAACCATTGAAAATTTCTTTGAGAGCTACCATTTACAGGAAGTTCGCCAAATGTTGTGGAACTGGATGGTAGAAATTGTAAGCAGTAGCCGTAGCATATCCCAGGAAGGGCAGCAACGAAATGATCACATCTATTTTTATGAAAAGATGGAAGCTTTGGTAGAGGCAGCCTACTTAATTAATCAAAGAACGGATCTGTAAACCAGCCGTTATTTTTAGTACTGCATGGCCAGCGCCTTATTCCTTCATTGTTTCACAAGCCTAACGGATTTGCACAAATAAGATGGTTATTTATGGCAGCTTTTAGATGTATGTTTAGGTAAGGGGGGATTCCTGCACCTTTTAAGTACCGGTCCGTACCCTATCATTTTTTATTCCGTACCCTTTTCTTTATTTATCCGTTACGTCAAATGTAAAATAATAACTGCCTGCATAACCAGCATCATCGATACCCTGTAAAACGGCTACATATCTTCCTTTCATGTCCGATGTATAAAATTCCACGGTCGCCTGTCCGCTGGTATTTGTTTGCACATCGGGCGACCAGAATAAAAGATTCCTGAAATCGGGTAAGCGGCTGGCAGCCTGCTGCTCGGTTTTATATACCGGTGAGTAGAATTCACGTTTTAACTGTAACCCTTCATAATCAAGGATCACTGCTTTTGAATCGAGTTTCAGATCCTGCATATCGCCATGGTAGGTGGTGAAATTAACAATGCCGGGGTAAACAAATTCTCCATTGATGTATCTATTGACTACTACTTCCAGCTTATTTACTTTCAATGGGTCGTAGGCCAACAGGATCCTGTTGTCTACTTTAACGCCCTCTAGTAAAATAAGTGGGTCAGTAGCATAAAAATCCCGTACATCAAAATCAAATACTTTCAGGTGTAATTGACCCCCATAACGCCGTACAGCTACTTCGGGTACATATTCACGCAACACTTCTTCCATCGTGGTAAAACGGGTGTAATCATCAAGCTTATATTTTTTAAACGGCTTGCCATAAAAAGGCAATGTATCAATAAGCGGTATGGCAAAGTGGCTTAATTTGCCTGCATCATAAGTATTGAGCACCTGCATGCCAATGCTTTGTTCATTGAGCGTATGTTGTGCAGCCTTCGGTAAAACAAATGCAGGCAGCGGCCTGTTGCTATATTTTTCCGAGAACGGGTTCAATACATCGAGCCGGTAGTTGCTATCAACTGCCTCGGTTTGCACAATGATCTCATTCTGTCCATAATAATCCCTTACATCAAAATATATTTTTCCCTCATTGTTAGATTTGGTGTTATAGAATTGCAGCTGAACACCTGGTATCGATAACCAGGCATCTATTCCGCTCATGGTTGCATTACCCATACTATGTTTTAGCTGGCAGGTGATGATATGCCCATCGAATTCAGGTGCATATTCAAAGGCAGGGCGTTTGTCATTTAATACCTGGTCCCAATTGAACCGCCTCCAGCCATGTACCAATACCAGGTTTTCGGTAGCCTCTTTAATGGCTGAACTGCTGGCTGAAAAATAATATCCCGGTGATTCAATGCTGCCGGTAAGTTCTGAGGTAAGCCAGAAATAACTGAGCGGAGAATTAGGATCAACAGTTTGCAGGGTATCGAGGCGATAAACGGCTAAAGACAAATTAGCGGGTGTGCCAGCCTGGGCGTTGGCATGTTGGGTATTCACCGAAAGCGCCACCCGTTTACGATTTCCGTATGTTGCAGCATTGCTGTTGGCTGCAATCGATAAAACCTGTTGCGGCTTTTTGAAATACAGCCGCTCACATATGGGTTGTTGTTGTTCATTAAAGATCGTGATGTTCGAGAGACCGTCTGCCAGCTTATTTCTATCAAGCAAAAAATTCGCCAGGCCGTTTGTATATGTTTGTTTTTCGGCGATCTGAATTACCTGGCGGCTATGCACAAGCAAAAATAGGCCTTGTGTAGGTACCGACCTGCCGCTCACTGTAATGCTCATAGCACCCGATTCATCTTCTGCCAACTGCATTACATATCCCTGCTCATAAGCGGCAGGTAGCAGTTGCGTAATGGTGCTGCCATCGGGCAGGGTGATCGATGCTTTGTAACGTTCGGTACTTAGCGGCTTGAACATAAAATGCCCCATGCCAAATTTCAATGTATGAAAATCGATCATAGTATCATTGTTGGCCGATAGTATAATGCCCTTACAGTCGACACCTTTTCCAAACCGGTCAGTGACCTTGAAGGCAATTTTACTGATGATATCTTTTACCAGGTTACCGCCTTCAGGAAAAAAAGCAGCCTGATAACGGTTGTTTGAATCTACAGCCGGTGCGGTTAATGTTTTTAAGGTATTAACGATGGTTACCTGTTTTTCAAAATAATAAGCAGCCGGGAGATTTTTCATCCAGTTGGTATACGCCCGTAAGGTATAATTGCCTGAATTGATAGAAACCGGTAAATAAAATGAACCGTTGCCTTTTCCCTTCTGGAGCGCAACCTTCGCTTGCATCACCGGTTTGTTTTCTTTATCGAGAATTTCGATATAGGCTATTTTGCTCAGGTCAACCAGGTGAAGTGTGGCGCCATCTACATTGTATATCTTAAACCATAACAGCTCACCGGCCAGGTAAAAATCCTTATCAGTATGTACATACAGCTTTTCGGGCTGGTTCCTGTTGCAATATTGTTTAAACTGCTCCGGTATGCCCGTAAAAACATCCTGTGCATTGGTTTGCATTTTATACAAAAGCAACAATGCCAGTATCAGGGCGGCAGATCTTTTTATGTGGTTGAATATTTTCATGGTTATGGCCAGAATGATGGTTTTATATTTGTGCCGCGAACGGTGCAGTCTACACAGGATGGAGTCGCAACCATATAAGTATCTATATCCCCGGAAAGATTGATCAAAGTGGGAGCTATCGGCGTATACATAGAATATTGCTCTACGGAGTCAATAGGTACATCATATGTTTCACACTCCATAAAATATCGCCAGTCGGGCACCTCGCTCCGGCTGATCCAGATCCTTTTTTCCTGGCGGTTGGCAATCCCAATATACCCGATAACCGGTTCGCTGGGGTTGGAAAGGCAATGAATATTTCCCTTGAGCTCGGAAGGCTGGCGGCCAAAGATATTACCGATCTCTTCTGAATTTTTTTTCATCTTATCAAGAAATTCATATTCCTCTTTAGTGAGCGCATATTGTTTTATGATCACACTGTACAAAACGCTCAGTTTCCAGGAGCCGAATGGGATATTGATCAATGGTTTGTGTATGCTGTCTATGCTCAGTTTGGCAGAAGAACCCAGTACAATGCCGGTTGAGCTTTCTCCTTTCCAGCAGGTAAATAATTTGGGCTCTACCTGTCTGTCGGGTCGGCGATATTTAACCCCATTGATGCGGTTAGTAACGGGATCTCTCGTATAAGTTAGTCTGGTATAATATACAGAATGAAATTCCCAGGTTTCTTCGGTTGTCCAGCGATAGTACCAGGTATTATTTTTAGGATCGTGGGTATTCAGGTATATCTGTAAGCTTTTGTTGTTTTCGCGTATCCAACCTACACTATCAATGGGCGGTGCAATTCTAACATTCACATAATCCGATGCATATTCTTTCCCTTCCCTTGTTTTTATATAAAGCCGGTATTGCTGGCTGTTGTTGAGATTGATCAGTGTATTGATATAGTTGCCGCCGCCATTTTCTGTTAGGTTATAAGAAGAATTGTCGCGACCCTGCAGCCGCACCGTGGCCAGTGTTTCATTAATCAATTTGGCCGTATCATCTAAAGGAATGGAGCGTGAAAGATGTATTTCAGCAGGCCCGTTGGCGCTGATATATCCTTCTATGACCAGGTAACCGGTTACAGGTGCGTTTACCGGTGGTTCATATTTTTCTTTGCAACAAAACAGCAATATCGTCAGGCAGCAGTATGCAATCTTTCTCATGTGTATATTGTTTAAAACCTGATATTAAAGTTTACGAACGGAATAGCATTTCCGAAAATGGATAACTTATATCCGTTGATGGCCCCATTTTCCGACACATAATATACCGAGTATGGATTTTTTCTACCTGTGAGGTTGTATATACCTATCGTCCAGGAGTTATGTGTTTTTTGATGCACTTTATGATTGCCCTCAATATTCATCGACAGATCGGTACGGAAATAGTCGGGAATACGGTACGCATTGCGATCGGCATATAAAGCGCGCCAGGAACCTGCATAATAAAAACGGCCAATGGGCAATGTTATGGGGCGACCGGTGCTATAAGTAATGTTCATGGAAACACTGAACCGGTGGCTGAACCGGTAATTGCCGACCATGGTTATATCATTGGGTTTATCGTAGTTGGCGGGATAATACTTGCCGCCATTGATGATTTCACCGGCGGTTGAATCATCCATTTTAAGCAGTATTCTCGACCAGGTATAGCTGATCCAGCCATTCAATTTGCCGTTCTGTTTTTTAACCATTAATTCTACACCATAGGCTTTTCCTTTAGTGCTTATCACATCTGTTTCAATATGATGGTTCAAAACCAGCTGTGCGCCGCTTTTGTAATCCAGGTAATTTTTTATGCGTTTGTAATAAACTTCCGCTGAAGTTTCAATGGTGTTTGATTTAAAGTTCTTATATAATCCGAACGAAACCTGATCGCCATATTGCGGTTTAATATTGGGGTCACTGAGCTTCCAGATATCAGTAGGCGAAATAGCAGTGGTATTTGATAACACATGAATATACTGCCGCAATGAATTATAGCCTGCTTTCAGGGAGAAGCTGGAGGTAAGACTATAACGGATTGCCAGCCGGTATTCAGGCCCGTGGTAGGTGTGAATGAATTTATTTTTATCGTAGGTTTTTGATTGAACCAGGTTATTTTCCGTTATGGGTAACCCGGGCGTATACTCGTTCACCGTTTTGGGCCCCAGGAAATTATATATGGAATAGCGAAGCCCCGCCTGCAGCGAAAGCGAATTGGTAATATTCCATTTTTCACTGATGTAGGCCGCGCTTTCCAGGGCATGTTCTGTTTCCATGTTATCTGTAACTACCCGCGATTGTTTGCTGTTTGGTTCATAAGTGCCGGGGTGTAAGCGGTAACGAATGGAGCTGACGCCAAAGTCAACGGTATGGTTTGCATTGATGTACCAGTTGAAATCGGACTTGAAATTATACTGGTTGATGTCGAATTTCATCTTGTAGGCGAACAAGCTGTCTTTATCGCTGTAAATGCCGTAGTTATAATGATCGTAGCCACCGGTTAGCACCATGGTGAGCTTGTTGCTGAAAGTATGCTTCCACTTTACAGATACATTGTGATTACTATAACCATACGTTGTATCGCTGTTAAGATTGAACCGGTCTTTGCTCAGATAGCCGGTAATATACAGGTTGTTCTTTTTGTTGAACTGATGGCTGATGTTCAGGTTCACATCATAAAAAGAAGCCTTGCTGTGTTTGTACTCGCTGGGCAAAAATTGAAGTAACCAGTTGGCATACGTAGTTCTTCCTCCAAGAATAAAAGAAGTTTTATCTTTTTTTATCGGTCCTTCAATGGTAATGCGGCTCGTCAGCAAGCCAATACCGGCGGTTCCGGCAAAATTTTTCTTATTGCCTTCGCGACTGCTTATATCCAGCACCGAAGCAAGTCGTCCGCCGAATTTGGCTGGTATGCTGCTTTTATATAATTCCACGTCTTTTACTACTTCGGGGTTGAATGCAGAGAAGAATCCAAAAAAATGCGAAGGGTTATAAATAGTAGCATCATTAAAAAGTATCAGGTTCTGGTCGGCTGATCCGCCCCGTACATTAAAACCGGTGCTGGCTTCACCAACTGTTTTTACCCCGGGCAGCATGAGCACGGCTCTTAAAATATCAGCTTCACCAAATGCAGTAGGTACCTGCTTGATGGCTTTTATGGTTAAGCGGTCTATACCCATTTGCACGTTGCGCACATTGGCCAGTTTTTGTGCCGATACAATCACTTCTTTAAGGGATGTTACCCGCTCATCCATATCAATGTCAAAATTGCCGGTTGAATATACCATTACCTGGCGTCTGGTATCTTTCATACCTATTCCCTGTATGGTTAACAGGCCCCGTCCTTTGGGCAATGTGATGGAATAGTAGCCGTATTGGTCGGTGGCTGCGCTGATAGCCGGGCTGGTGAGTGTAATGATGGCGCCCGCAACCGGTTCACCGGTTTTTACATTCCGCACATAACCGGCCATGGCTACGGAGCCTGTTCCGGGATTATTGTTCCTGATACCGATCTCAAATAATTTATTTTCTATGGAAGCGTCTGTTCTTGTTTTCTTTTTATCACCAAACCCTGGCGTTGCGGCCTGCAGGCTATCGACGGTTGTTCCGGAAAAGAAACCAGTTGGCAGGGTTGTTTTTATAATAGCCCCTTTAGTGAGCAATACGTAGGATTGTTTTTCGGGTATGGCAAAATGATAATCTGAATTGGCAAACACCAGTTCCAGTACTCTCTGCAGGGATATATTGGTTACAGACAGGCTTACCCGCAGGCTATCGAACTGAACAGGATCGTAATAAAAGTGATACCCTGTTTGCGTTTCCAGCTCATGTACCAGGCTATCGATGGAAGCTTCTCTCAGTTCTACGCTCACTCTTTTGGTATTGGGTTGCGCATTTACAGAAACACACGTTATAAAAAGAATAAGGTTGAATAATATAAGCAGTCGAAATTTTCTCATGTTACTTACTTTATCGAATCGTAATAGGCAGTAGCTTTTACAATGGCATTTTCAGGCCCTTTTCTAAATTTGATCCTGTTTTTACGCAGGTATTGTTTTACCGCCGGGGCTTTATCTTTTAATACGCCAAGTAAACCTTTGTAATTTTTGACGGCATAATACACGCCTTCTTTCTTTATAAAGAAATAATTAAGTTGAAGAAATTCCCGCTCCAGTTCATCCTTTATCTGTTCGTCGACAAATTTTATTCTCTTAGCCAGTACCGCTAGCTTTCCTGTATATAATTCATCATAGAACCCGGTAATAATGGGTGAACTGCTGAGGCTATCGCCCTCCAGGCGAATGAAGTGATGGTTGAGTAAGGTAAATTCTTTTACTTTTTCCGACACCAATCCTAATTTGCTAAAGCCATTTGAGTGTTGTACTATAACCTGGTCTTTCAACAAATCGTATAGCATGGGCACTTTCACAAACTCCAGTTCATCATATACGACGCTCCCGGTTTGCAACTCTTTTTGCAGAAAATAAGCATGCCCTTTTATTCTAATGGAATATCCCAGATGTTCTATCCCATTATACAACCGGGATTGTTTATAGATAAAAGGATTATAAACATCGCCGGCCTTTACAATGGTGGGTATTGCAGCAGGTAAATTTATATTGTTTTGCGCCTTACCTGTATTTGATACGGCCGCAAAACATAGTACAAAAACAACGTGTTTTATCATTATTCAGATAGATGATTATTTCTGATGTGTTTGCCCTGAAACACTATACTTCCCTGTTTGAAGACGCCTGTGGGTTTAAGCGCTTACAATTTAATTAATGTCATGTATGAAAGACCGATTTTGAAGAAATTAATTTCAGTTAATGTCCCATTAACTGAAATATTAATCTTTTTTGTGAATCAACTGAGTAAACTACTATTATTTTCGGTTGTAATACATGGTTACAAGGATAAGGGGCCGGACGATAATGGATTTTTGCCGGAAAATGCAGCCCGGAAAAGAAACGTACCGAACCCGGTTTTGCAAAGGATAATTTGCTGATCCAGGCGGTAGGTCCGTCTCGGATAAAAATATTGTCGAAGCTGACCGCCTGGCTGTTTTTCTTAACCAATTGAACATCAGGTAGATAATTTTTGAAAAATATCTAATATTTTACCGAAATGCATCAAACCACCCGTAAACCAGTAAATTTGCGCGCCGCTCTCGCGGTGCAATCAAAGGAGAAAGATTCATGAACAATTCTTTACAGCAATTGGCTAAGGACCTGGAAGGTGAATTGTATTTTGATAAAACCATGCGGGTACTGTACGCCACAGATGCTTCGGCCTATCGCGAAATGCCACTGGCTGTTGCCATACCGCGAAATGTAGATGATATTAAGAAGCTGATCGCATTTGCTCATACGCATAAAACGTCACTGATACCGCGAACGGCAGGTACTTCCCTGGCAGGTCAGGTGGTGGGTAATGGCATTGTGGTAGATGTTTCAAAAAACTTTACACAGATACTGGAGTTTAACGAAGCGGAAAAATGGGTGCGGGTTCAACCCGGCGTTATTCGCGATGAGTTGAATATGTTCCTGAAGCCGCATGGCCTTTATTTTGGTCCCGAAACCTCTACTGCCAACAGGGCCATGATCGGCGGTATGGTAGGTAATAATTCCTGTGGTTCCAATTCTGTGGTATATCGCAGTACCCGTGAGCATTTGTTGGAAGTAAAAGCATTGCTGAGCGATGGGTCTGAATCGGTGTTTACGGCCATGAGCATTGAGGAATTTCACAGCAAATGCGAAGGGCTAACGCTGGAAGCAACTATTTATAAAACAGTTCGAAGCCTGTTGAGTGATTATAACAACCAGGTTGAGATCAGGAAAGAATTTCCCAAGCAAAGTATAGAAAGAAGGAATACCGGGTATGCAGTGGATGTGATGCTCGATATGGCGCCATTCACCGCCGGTGGGCCTGCATTTAATTTTTGCAGCCTCATCGCCGGTTCTGAAGGCACCCTGGCATTTCTCACCGAAATAAAATTGAATGTAGTGCCGCTTCCTCCCAAAGAAAGCGGGTTGTTGTGCGTTCACTTTAATTCAATCGATGAATCGTTACGCGCCAATTTGATCGCGTTGCAATACGGTCCCAGCGCCAGTGAGTTGATCGATCATTATATTCTTGAATGTACAAAAGATAATATAGAACAGCGCAAAAACCGCTTTTTTGTACAGGGCGATCCGGGCGCCATTCTCGTAGTAGAATTTTCACGGAATAACCGGGAAGAAATTATTGAGATTGCCAAAAAAGTGGAAGCCGATATGCGTGCTGCCGGTTTGGGGTACCACTTTCCGTTATTGTTTGGCGACGATACCAAAAAGATATGGACTTTACGAAAAGCGGGGTTGGGATTGTTGGGCAATTTACCGGGAGATGAAAAAGCGGTTCCGGTTATTGAAGATACGGCCGTTGATGTAAACGACCTGCCGGCATATATCCGCGATTTCAATGAGATATTGAAAAAATACAACCTGTACTCGGTGCATTATGCGCATGCCGGGTCTGGTGAAATACATTTACGACCCATCATTAATTTAAAGACAAAAGAAGGGAATGAATTATTCCGCACCATTGCTGAAGAAATTGCTACCCTGGTAAAAAAATATTCCGGTTCATTAAGTGGCGAACATGGCGATGGCCGGTTGCGCGGTGAATTCATTGCGCAAATGGTGGGTGAGAAGAATTATCAACTGCTTAAGCAGGTCAAATACACCTGGGACCCGGAAAATATCTTTAATCCCAACAAGATCGTGGATACCCCATCCATGAACAGTATGTTGCGGTATACACCGGGTCAGCAAACGCCGGATTTCAAAACGGTATTCCGTTATCATAACCAGGATGTACTGCAACATGCAGAACAATGCAACGGTTCGGGCGATTGCCGTAAAACGCATTTGTCGGGTGGAACGATGTGTCCTTCATTTATGGCTACCCGGAATGAAAAAGATACTACCCGGGCCAGGGCTAACATCTTACGCGAGATGCTTACCCGTTCCGACAAACTGAACCGGTTCGATCATCAGGAAATTTACGAGGTCATGGACCTGTGTCTGAGTTGCAAAGGCTGTAAGTCGGAATGCCCGTCGAATGTGGATGTGGCAAAACTGAAAGCAGAATTCCTGCAACATTATTACGATGCGAACGGTGTGCCTATGCGGGCAAAGCTCATTGCCGGTTTTTCAAAGTCGGCAAAACTGGGCGCCATTGCCCCCGGTTTGTACAATTTCGCCGTTACCAATCCGGTGATCGGTAAATGGATCAAACAGTTTTCAGGTTTTGCGGTAGAACGGTCTATGCCTACGATGTATAAAACAACGTTGCATAACTGGTATAAGAAAAATGCAAAGGCGGTTACATCCCAGGCTGGCAATAAAGAGAGCCGCCGGGTTTACCTGTTCTGTGATGAGTTTACAAACTATAACGATACGGAGATTGGTATAAAAGCTATACAATTGCTGGAGAAGCTGGGCTATGAAGTGGTGATACCTGAACATATCGAAAGTGGCAGAACCTGGTTATCGAAAGGGTTGCTGCGAAAAGCAAAAGAGATCGTCAATAAAAATATCTCACTTTTACATTCCATCATTACGGAAGAAACTCCGCTCATTGGTATTGAGCCTTCCGCTATTCTTACCTTCCGCGATGAATACATTGATCTGGCTACGGATGAGCAGCTTGAAAAAGCCCGGCAACTAGCCAAGCATGTATTTACTTTCGAGGAATTTATTGGCCGCGAAATAGAAAAAGGTGCCATTCGAAAAGAACAATTCACTACAGAAAAAAGGGTCATTCAATTACACGGGCATTGTCAGCAAAAAGCATTGTCTTCAGTTACCCACTCGGCAAAAATGATGTCGTTGCCGGAAAATTATTCCGTGCAAACCATTCCTTCGGGCTGTTGTGGTATGGCCGGTTCATTTGGCTTTGAAAAGGAACATTACGAGTTGTCTATGAAAATAGGGGAGCTGGTATTATTCCCAACCGTTCGTCGCCAGCCTGATGAAGTGATCATTGCTGCACCCGGCACCAGCTGCCGTCACCAGGTAAAGGATGGTACAGGAAAACATGCCTTGCACCCGGTAGAAGTATTGTTTGATGCGTTGGTGTAACGTTTTCCCTGCTGGCGATTAAAAGCGTCCCATCCCTGCCCGAATGGCTTGCCGTTTGTGGTGCAGATTGGTCGTTTGTCTAAGAAACCCCTGCTTTTTGTTGATTATGAGGTAATTTAGGATTGAATTTTGGGGGTTATGAACTACAACAAAAGCAATGTCAGGTTAAGTGTTTTGTTTTGGCTGCTTTACTTCTTGTACGAATGGATAGGGCAGGCGTCTATTGGCAATGAATACCGCCGCTACCTCATCAATGCCCTCGTAATTGTTCCCATTGCCGGTTTGGCCACCTGGTATACCACACAGGTATTAATAAAGCAATACCTGCTGAAAAAAAGGACCACCGCCTTCCGCATCGGTTTTATTGTAAGTGTCGTGGTGTTTACGCTCATCCGCCGCTCTTTTAATTATTATTATACGTATCCCACCTATTGGCCAAATGGCTCTTATATGCCATTCCTGTTCGTTCCCAAAGTTATTATTGAAGCGGTTAATATATATCTGATCGTGGCTTTGTATACCATGTTCTATTTTCTCCGGGCCTGGTATGAACAACAGCGGTTGGCGCAGGAACTGCAGCGTGACAAAGCAGTTGCCCAGCTAGAGCTTTTAAAGAACCAGGTGCAACCCCATTTTATTTTCAATACCCTGAATAATATTTATTCGCTGTCACTGAAAAATAATCCCAGAACATCTGATCTCATATACCGGTTATCATCCTTACTGAGTTATATGTTATACGACAGCAGGCAGGAATTTATTCCGGTGAGTAAAGAAATGGAATACATTCATAACTATATTGAATTGGAAAAAATACGGTATGGTGAGCGATTGGATGTAGCTGTAAACTGCTTTGATGCGGTGGACAAATACACCATTCCGCCGCTCTTAATATTGCCGTTGGTTGAGAATAGTTTCAAGCACGGGGTTAGCAACGATGTTGGCAACAGCTGGATACGGGTTGATGTGTCGGTAAAAGATGACTGGCTTACTGTAAAAATAGAGAACAGCCGCGTATCCGATGCTATGAACGGACATGCAGTTTATAAAGGCATTGGCATGGAAAATGTAAAAAAGCGACTGGAAATTATATATCCCGACCGGCACGAGTTTAAATATCTGAGTGAAGGCCAGTCGTTTTTAACTATCCTGAAAATCAAAAAGAGCTAATGTGAAAATACAATGCCTGATAGTAGATGATGAACCGCCTGCCAGGGAACTGCTGGTTTCCTACATTGAGAAAATGGATGACCTGGAAGTAACCGGCCAGTGCGGGAATGCGCTGGAGGCATTTGCCTTTATTCAAAAATACCCGGTCCATATTTTATTCCTCGATATACAAATGCCTCGTATGAATGGGCTGGAATTAATAAAATCCCTACAGGAACGTCCTCGTATCATTCTTACAACGGCTTACCGCGAATTTGCGGTGGAAGGATTTGAGTTGGATGTGCTGGATTACCTGGTAAAGCCAATATCTTTTGAACGTTTTCTGAAATCTATCTCGAAGTATCACCAGTATAATGTATTAAAACAACCTGCCGCTATTGATACAAAGGAAGAAGCATTCGAGAAAGCCTATATGTATTTTAAAGTGAACAAGGAACTGGTGAAAATATTTTTGAAAGAAATTATCTATATCGAAAGCATCAAGGATTATGTAAAAATAGTAACACCGGGTCGAAGTGTAATTACTTACCAGCGCATTGGGTACATGGAAGAAAAATTACCGGAAAACAAATTCGTGCGCATTCATAAATCGTATATAATATCAGTTGACAAGATTGTTAGTTATAACAATGAAGAAGTGAATGTGCAGTCTGTTTCATTGCCTATTGGAAGAAATTTCAAGCAACAATTTTTAAGAAGTTTGAAGTCGGAAGTATAAGGTTCGAAAATGAGAAATGAAGAATAAGAAATTAAGAAGTAAAAAATAAAGGAAAGGGTAAGTAGAAAATAGCTCTCACCACTCACTACTCACCGCTCACAATTTTATTCACATAATTTAATCGTCGCTGTACTATTGGTACTGAATTGTATCATCCGCACTTTATTGGCTTTATTGTAATATAAGATGAGGGTGCCATAATTTGTTTGGTAAGCATCCCATGAGGCATCTTTCATGTGGGGATTTCCTAATGTCTTAAATAAGCTTCCCCGGGCAGATCCCAGTAAAGGAACGCTGAGTTTTCCCTTAAAGCCTTCCGTAATTTCCACATAGTCACGGGCGGTATAAAACGAAATGCCCTTGTCCTTGTAAAAGACACCTTCACCGCATTTGGCGCTATCGGTGGTAACGCTTGAAAAACAGGGCCATTTTTTTTTAATCATGCCTGCTATTACATTGGCTTTAAAATCACCCACTTTCCCATCCAGAATATCCACCTCAAAGGGCGGGCAGGCTACTGAAGCTTTTAATTGAGCCAGGGAAACGGAGGCCAGGCAGAGGAAACCAAGAAAAAAACTGATCTTTTTCATATTATTGATTTTTTAAGGGGCTCACCCTGTTGGAGAGGGTGGTAATCATAATATATACAAAATCCTTGCTAGAAAATGGTTTTGGATGGGCGGCGACGCTAAAACGGCTCCGGAAAGCAAATCAATTTATTTTTCTTATATTACGATACTGTTAGCATCAACCTGTTCGGATCGTGTCACATGATAAGCGCATGGAAAGCTTCTATCCATTGTAAGTCCGGCAGCTACCCTCTATAAAAGTCTAAGGGCTTAAATTAATCTGTATCACATATTGCCAGGCCTTTTGAAAAAAACTGATTGGTCTCATACCCCGATCCCCTCCCTTCAATTTTTTGGAAATAATCAGTAAAGTCAGACTGGTATTCATAAACAAAAAACAACTGCTATGAGAAATGATGCATGCAAGCACGCCATTATTTTCCTGCTCTTATTTTTATGTTCTCCTGCTTTATTTTCACAGGTTACCACGGCCACGCTTAGCGGTATAGTAAAAGACCCCAAGGGTGTACCTTTGCCTGGTGCTACAGTAGTTATAGAATTTGTTGATGCCGGTTTTAGGCAGGCATTGGCTACAAAAGGCGATGGCCGTTTTACGGTTCCCAATTTGCGGGTGGGTGGTCCGTACACAGTTACGGTTAGTTTTATAAATTATCAGAGTTCCCTTACAGATAATGTTTTCCTGGAATTGGGACAGAATAATTCACTCGACATTCAACTGCGCGAGAAGGCCGCCGAACTGGAAAAAATAACGGTGACAGGCAGGTCGGCTATTTTTGATAATAAGAAAACTGGCGCATCTACAAATATCAATAGCCGGTTGATACGCGCATTACCTACTATTTCGCGGTCAGCCGATGATTATATCCGGTTAACACCTTCCGCTTCGTTTACTTATAATGGTCTCTCTTTTGCCGGCCGCAACGGTCAATACAATAATTTTTCGCTGGATGGGGCTGTTTTCAATAATCCGTTTGGATTGGATGCCCCAACACCCGGCGGACAAACCAATGCCCAGCCTATTTCACTGGACGCTATTGACCAGATACAGGTGAATATTGCGCCTTACGATGTAACGCAGGCCGGCTTTACAGGCGCTGGTGTTAATACCGTAACCAAATCGGGTAATAATAATTTTTCAGGTACTGTTTATGCATTTTACCGGAATCAATCGCTCACCGGATCAAAGGTTGAAAAGAACAAGCTGGTGTTACCCGACCTGAAACAATTGCAGGCTGGTTTTGCACTGGGCGGGCCCGTTATAAAGAATAAATTGTTCTATTTTGTAAGTTTTGAAACGGAGCAACGGAGTGATCAGGCATCATCGTATGTGGCTCAAAACAGCGGCAATGTTGGTAAAACCAATACAAGCCGGGTGCTGGAATCAGACCTGCAACAGGTAAGTTCAATATTAAAGTCAAAGTTTAATTATGAAACAGGACCTTACCAGGGTTATACACTGGATCAAAAAAATTACAAATGGCTGATCAAAGCCGACTGGAATATTAATGCCAGCCACCGGCTTTCTTTTACCTATAACGGGTTGGATGCCCATAAAGATAAACCGGCGCACCCCAGTGCTATCGGCAGGCGCGGCCCCGATTTCACTACCCTGCAATTCAGGAATTCCGGGTATGAGATCGTAAACCAACTGCAATCTTTTGGCGCAGAATTAAAGTCCAGCTTCGGCAGCGATTATGCCAATAAACTAAGAGTCGTTTATACTACGTTCCGGGATAAGCGCAATCCATTCTCTGCCCCATTCCCGGTTCTTAATATTACCAAAAACGGCGTACGGTATATTATTGCCGGTCATGAACCGTTTTCCATCAACAATCGCTTAAACCAGGATGCCTTCCAGGTAACAGATAACTTCAACATGTTCTTTAAAAAACATACCATTACCGCAGGCGCTTCTTTTGAGTCGTTCAAGTTTGCGAATTCATTTAATTTAACCGGTTATGGCGCAACCCTGTTTTCAGAAGCAGATATAAAAACATTTATCGACAGTGTGCCGGCAAGCGGCAAGTACGTTTTTGGCGCTTATCCGCTGGATGTTGATGTAGCTTATGCCAGAAACCGGGGTATTGCCAACCAATGGACCTGGTACTATTTAACCGTGGGACAGGCATCTGCCTATGTGCAGGATGAATGGCAGGTGGCAGAACATTTTCGGGTAACAGCAGGTCTGCGTGCGGATATGCCTTTTTACTTTAATGCCAGTTTTAGAAGCCCTGTAATGAATGCCGATGGTACGGCCAGCGGCAAATTTGATGAAGGCGAGCCCACATTGCCTAATAAGGACAATCTTGTTTTATATGATGAAAATGGAAAATCGCTTACCAATGGTCCGGGTAAGGACGTTGACAATACCCGGTTGCCCGCCAAAAAACTATTGCTATCGCCACGTATTGGATTTAACTGGGATGTAAAAGGCGATAAAACGGTGCAGGTTCGTGGTGGTTCCGGTTTATTCACCGGCCGCTTTCCATTTGTATGGCTCGGAAATCATATCGGTAATCCCTACAGTTTTTTCTATAATGTAACCGACCGCGATTTTAAATGGCCGCAGGTATGGCGTTCAAATCTGGGTACCGATATAAAGATCCCGTTCGGAACCATATTTACCGTTGATGCTGCTTACACGAAAGATGTGAACGGCATGATGGTACGTAATTATAAACTGGGAACGCCCAGCGGTACTTTAAATTCCGGTACGGGCGATAATCGTAAAGTGTATTTGCCGGCCGATCAGGGAGCCGCCAATACCTATGCATTTACCAATACCAGCGTAGGCTATCAGTTCAATGTTACATTCCAGGCACAGCAATATTTGGGGAGTGGGTTTTATGGCATGGCAGGGTACAACTACCTGATTGCAAAAGATGCCAGCTCTATTTCTGCTGAAATATCGAGCGATGCCTTCGATCGCAACCCTATACTGAATAATGCCAATAAGGCGGTATTGTCGCGTTCGCTGTATGGCAATACCCATCGTGTTGTGGCTGCGTTTTCAAAGAAGTTCACCTACTACGAAAACCTGGCCACTACCATCTCTTTATTTGGTTCGTGGAATTCAGGTAACCGGTTTGCTTATGTATATGGCGGCGATATCAATAACGATGGAACCGGTACAAATGACCTGCTGTATGTGCCTACAGATGCAGAGATCAATAACATGCAGTTTGCTACTTTAACAGATGTAAATGGAAATATTCAAAATGCAGCTGCACAACGCCAGGCTTTCAGGAATTTTATCAGCAATGATAAATACCTCAGTAAACACCGTGGACAATTCACAGAGAAATATGCCGGCGAAAATCCGTGGTTAAGCCAGGTTGATCTGCGCATTCTACAGGATTTTATAATTCCATCGAAGAAAAAACCCAGCACCATTCAAGTGAGCATTGATTTTGTAAACCTGGGTAATTTATTAAACAGCAATTGGGGTGTGGTGAAATATGCAACTACATCAGGGTATTTTCAACCATTGTCTGTTAATTATAATAGTAATTCACCTGTTTATCAGTTCGATCCGTCCTTAACGTCTACCTTCTCAGCAAGCCCTGACCTGCCATCGCGTTGGCAAATGCAGATAGGGTTGAGATACATTTTTTAAAGAGTTGAACACTTTTAGGCGTGTCACGGTTCCAACCGTGGCGCGCCTAAAACTTACTCCCCTTTAGGGGTTGGGGGAATTCTCTTTCGTACCCATACCAGCCATATTACGCCCGGCAAAGCAAAACAACTGACCAGTAATACAGGAATGTAATTGACCGTTTCGGTAGCAGTCATCAATAACTGCATGCCCAGCGCTAATAGCGACAGGCCCAGACCGGCCCCAATAAAATAGGAGGTGGTGCAAATACCCGCGGCCATGCCTTGCTGGCTATCGGGAATATCGCGTATGGCCAGGGCGGTTAAACTGGGATAACAAACCGACATGCCGCTGCCCGTAACACAAGCAATTGATAAAAGTATCAACAGCAGGTTATGACCATTAATAATTGCTATCATGAGTAGCAGAGAACCGGAAAGCATAAGACACATACCCAGTATGCCTGTTTGTAGTACTGTCATTTTTTTAAAAAGAGCTGGCACCACATAACGGGATACTAAAAACGACAACATGCTGAAAGGAAAAAGCATCAGGCCTGCATGCGCTGCACTGAAATGCATGTTCTGCTGCAACACCAGGGATAGTAAAAACAGATAACTTAAAAAGAAGGCGCCTAATAAAATAGTTATTATGTTGCCGGTAATGGTACCGGTACTGCGGAATAAGGAAAAATCAATCAGCGGTTGTTGTTGGGTGCGTTCCCTGCGCATGAAATAAAACCAGGCAGCAATAATAATGGCTATTAAAGACAACAGCAGTTTATAATTTTTAGAAAAATCAGGCAGGTTGTGCACTACGTACGAGACAAGTACAATGACCAGCGTAAGTAAGATGCTGGAAATAAAATCGGGGAACTGCTTTCCTTTGCTGTTAACATCTTTGTCGATATACTTATAGGCCAGGATCAATGCTACGGTGATCACCGGTACATTGATAAAAAAGATCCATTGCCAGCCTAAATAAGTAGCCACCATCCCGCCCAGGGCCAATCCGCAACCCGAACCAATAGCTGCAAAAGAACTAAAAATACTGATGGACCGGTTTCTTTCTGCCGGTTCAGTAAATGTATTGGTAATGATTGATAAGGCAGATGGCATTACCATGGCGGCAGCCAAACCTTGCAGGGCTCTGAACGCGGTTAACAAAATAAAACTGCCTGAAAGACCGGCGCCAAGCGAAGTAAATAAGAAAAGACCTGCGCCTGTCAGGAAGATAGTTTTGCGCCCGATGGTATCACAAAGCTTTCCACCTATTATCAGGAAGCCGCCATAGAAAAGTACGTATACAGTTTGCACCCATTGAATGGTTTCAGCATCTAAATGAAATTGCTGTTGCATTAAAGGAATAGCCAGGTTGAGGATGGCAATATCCAGTGCTTCAAAAAAAATAGCCGTTGAAGCTACAATCAGTATTATCTGTTTTCTTCGCATCGTACCCTTCTTTGTTCTATACAAATCTATATTTATGTTCACTTGTACGGATATAAAAGATTTATTTAGAACAAATGATTAAATTTGGACTGTATATTAGAACAAACACATAGTTTCCTATGCGACTGAAATCAAAAACAGAACAACCAGCGCCCGCTACTATAACCCTCGATGAAAAGGACTTCGCTATTTTACGGTTGCTACAGCAAAACGCAAAGCTTACTGTGCGGGAAATAGCAGCCAGTATTCACCTGAGCGCAACACCGGTACATGAACGCATCAAACGCATGGAGGCAAGCGGCGTTATTAAACAATATGCCACGTTGATCGACCATCGAAAAGTAAAAAAGGGTATCATGGTTATTTGCTATGTATCACTGAAAGAACATAGCCATAAAATAGGGATGGCGTTTATTGATGCGGTAACCCGCTTTACCGAAGTGCTGGAATGTTATAATATTTCCGGGCAATTTGATTTTATGCTAAAGATCGTTTCAGAAGATATGGAAACTTACCATGAATTCTATGTGAACAAATTAAGTGAGATAAAAGGCATTAGTCATATGCAAAGCATTTTTGTTATGGGCATACTGAAAGATACACACCAGATGTTGTAATAGGTATAATACAGGAAATTATAATAAAAGGATTATAACCGTGTTAAAATTATTTAGTAACGGTTATGGTAAAATTATATTTTACTTTTTTAAGAGGAATATCTTTTTGATTTGCTAAATTGCCTCCGATATCAGCTTCACAGTGCTTAAGCATAATCTTCTATAAGGTCTCCGGCGACTTCTTATTATTTAACCAGAAAGACTATCAGGAAAATAGATGTGTCGTAATGCAACGTTAATGCCTAACGTAATGTCATTTTTTATTTAATCACATAAACTTTATCTATGAGAAATGTTTACCTCGCACTTAAAAAAAGTGTAGGAATTATTTTATTGCTATTATCCTCTGTTGCGCAATCAAACGGTAACACTCCATTCAGTGCCGATACCACTTCACCAGCGATCAGTACTTTCTCCCCAACCAGCGGTCAAAAGGGTACATTCGTAACCATCTTAGGTTCAAATTTTGTGAGTGCGACTGCCGTACGTTTTGGTGGCGTACTGGCAGATAGTATTGTATTTAAGAACGATACCGTTATAGTGGCTATTGTAGATACAGGCGCTACCGGTAATGTATCGGTGACCACGCCATATGGTACTGCTTCAAAGCCTGGGTTTATGTTTATCAGGGATACAATTCCCGATACCACCGCTGCACCGGTTATTAAAAACTTTACACCAACAAGCGGGCGAAAGGGAACGACTGTGGGGATCTTTGGTTCACATTTTACAGGTGCAACTGCCGTGCGTTTTGGTGGCGTATTGGCTGATACGACAATTGTTCTGTCCGATACCGTTGTAGTAGCTATCGTAGATACCGGTGCTACTGGTAATGTATCAGTAACCACGCCTTTTGGTACTGCCTCAAAGGCTGGGTTTACGTTTATAAAAGACACAACAAGTATCCCCGATACCACAGCGCCGGTAATTACAAGCTTTACACCAACAAGCGGCCAGCAGGGAACTATAGTAACAATCCATGGTAAGCGTTTAAATGGCGCCTATGCCGTACGCTTTGGCGGCGTCCTGGCAGATACTGTATTATTAAGGGATACTCTTATCGTGGCCATTGTAGGTACAGGCGCTACCGGTAATGTATCGGTAACCACATCACATGGAACTGCTTCCAAACCCGGCTTTGTATTTATCGGTGATTCAACCATTGGGGATACTTCATTTGTTTATACGCTTTCAGGTGCTGAAAACGGACGTATAGCAACAAGCCCGAAATCATTTGCGCTTTATCCAAATCCTGCATCAACGTATGTGATCTGGCAACACCCCGTTACAGATCATGCGACCCGTTTGCAGGTAATTGATATAAGCGGCAGAGTAGTTCAACAGGTAATTGTTGGCAAAGCCGTTTCGCAAACAACAGTAAATGTAAGTGGATTGCATACCGGTGTATATAAACTGCTATGGATTGATGGGAAAAAGAAAATGACACGAACCTTATTGATTAAGTAGATCAATAAATGCTGATAATAAAAAAGCCTCCCCTCGGCTCAGCCGGGGGGAGGCTTTTTTATAAAAACGATTCCTGCTTATTGAACAAAGTCGGTAGACGTAGCCAGTTCTTTCACGCTCGCCATATCCTGTTGTACTGCTTTTATTTTGGCATCGGCCAATTGATAAGCGTCCTTACCCAGGAATACATGTATTGGTGGCGTTGCCTGTTCAGCAATGTCAATCATTACCGATGCTGCTTTATCGGGATCGCCAATTTGTTTGTAATTATAATCGTTCTGGTGCGTATGTTGCACTTCCCGCACCAGTTTGTAATCAGCGATCTCATTTTTGGGAACACCAAGCGAGGCATCCAGAAATTCTGTTCTGAAATAGCCTGGCGATACAATGGATACGGTAATACCAAAAGGTTTTACTTCAGCAGCCAGTGATTCTGAAAAACCGTGCATGGCAAACTTGGTGGCTGTGTAGCTGCCGAATCCCGGGAATGTACCTACGAACCCGCCTATAGAAGCGATGTTAAAGAAATGCCCCGATTTTTGCTTGCGCATAAAAGGCAAAGCTTTGCGAATTACATTCAATACGCCGAAAACATTGACATCAAAATTTTGCCGTACTTCTTCATCGGATAATTCTTCCAGGCTTCCCACTAAACCATAGCCTGCATTATTTACCACCACATCAATGGAGCCAAAATGAGCGACCGTATCCTTTATTGCTTTATCAACGCTGCTTTCATTTTTAAGATCAACTCCTAACGGTAGAAATACTTCGCGTTTGGCGCCTACTGCCTTCTGCAGTTCATTGGCATTACGGGAAGTAGCTGCTACGCGATATCCTTCTTTCAATAATTTTTTTACAAGAGACAGTCCCAATCCTTTGGAAGCGCCCGTAACGAACCAGATCTTATTTTTCATTTTAATTATTTTTGATTTGATTTTTGTAATCTGTTTGTGTTGTTCATGAACTGATGACACAAAGGTATAGTGAGCTAATGCCTGCATTATTATCACTTTCAAACAGATAATTGCATAATTCAAACAAGGCGTGGTGATTGTTTATTGGTTTGAATAATACAAGTGTGTTAGGACGATCAATAAAAAATGCCTCATCGTTTTTTTGATGAGGCATACACTAATATATTGTAATGCGATTGGTATTAACTCCTGAATGCCGATGGCGTTAAACTGGTTTGTTTCTTGAAGAAATGATTGAAGTGAGCCGGTTCTTCAAATCCCAGGCAATAACCAATTTCAGAAACATTCCAGTTGGTATGTTTTAATAAAGCTTTTGCTTCACTGATAAGCCGTTCAAAAATATGCTCGGTGGTCGTTTTGCCGGTTGTTATTCGTATAGCGCGGTTCAAATGATTTACATGCACCGATAATTGCTCGGCAAAATCCCGGGCCGAACGTAAGGTAAATCGTTGTGTGGGCGTTTCAATCGGAAATTGGCGTTCAAGCAACTCGGTAAAAACGGCTGTGATCCGGGCATTGGCATCCGTATGTTGAAACAGGTTTTCGGTCGGCTGCATTTTCAATGCGTAATGCACCATCTCCATGATGTAATTACGGATCAGATCATATTTATACACATAATCAGATCCTATTTCAGTAAGCATTTTTTCAAATACCTGACTCACGAATTGATCCTGCATTTTGTCAAGTGCATAGCTTGGTTTATTACCAGCTACGAACATGGGCAGATCTTTAATGCCACCGCGGATCTTTTCTGTAAAAAATTCCTCTTTGAATATGCAGAAACATCCTGTAGGGTTGTCGGTTAATGACTCAAATGTGTATGGCACATTGGGACTAAAAAAGATAAGAGTAGAACCTGATACTTCAAGACTTTTATCGGCATAATGATACACGTACGAACCCTGCATTAAGGCGATTTTGTAATACTCCCTCCGCGTGTAGGTTGCCGGCGTTTTCCCCGGCCCCATACAATCCTCCAATTTAAACACATTGAAATGCCCGATATCATTTTTCAGATTATCTGGTAACCAATTCATTTTCTGGCGGTAAAAATCTTCCAGTGTTTCCGTCTTGGCCATATAGTAAATTTAACGAATTTGTCTGTTATCCCGGTCAGTCTTTTTCTGCCTTTCCTTGTAAAATTACAACTGTCAAATGGCCATTACTTTATACGATTCAAACAAAATATTGCAAAATTCAAACAATTAATAGAGTAGTGGGCTGTCCCTCCACCATTACAGGTATTACAATAAAAAAGGGGTCCGGTTGCCGCCGGACCCCTTTTTTATTGCAGGACGTTTATAAAACCAACTTTGTTGTAATTTCTATGACTCCGTCAGCACCAGCCTGGCCATATTTTTTTATGGCTTCATCCCCTTTCCAAACAGTAATTGATTTGATGTCGCCCGGGTTCAGTTTAGACACATCTTCGTAAACAGCTAATTTGCTATTAATATAATACAGCACATTTTCGAGTATCTTTTTACCTTTTGCCTTGTCAGTGATTATAATTGTATCTGCCGTTATTGTAACCTTTTCGCCTTTCACATCAGATTCCACTTTGGCGTTTCTCACCCGAATCCTGGCAGGTGTAGGAGTGGTGTCGTTCTTTTGTACGGGCTTTACCAGCTGTCGTTTAATGACAGAGGGTTTTGATGCTGGCAGTGGGGTAACCGGAGTTGGTGCCACAGTAATCGCTGGTGCAATCATCGTGTTTGCCTTGCTTTCAATCGTTGAAACAGACATGGTTACCATTACCAGTAGGGTAACGGGTAACACCAGTAATTTACGCACACGGCTGAATGTTGCTTTGTTCGTTGTCGTTAACATAAGTAATCTGCGTTTAATAGATGAATAATAGAATGAATGGGTGGGCTTTAAGAAATGTTTTCCGTAATGAGCCTGTAAAAGAAGTGTCACAAATTCTTCTACGTTATTATTACCAACAGCCTCTTTATCTGCAATGAATTCATGAATAACCTTCAACTCTTTTTGAATAAGCCAGTTAAATGGGTTCATCCATAGAATAGCATTGATGACCTGGCAAAAAAGGATATCAAGCGTATGCTTTTGATGTATGTGGGTGACCTCGTGTTTGAATATTTTTCTACCATAATCTTCGTCCAGCGAAATGGATTCTTTCCAGAACAGGTTATTTAAAAAAGAGAATGGAGCGTCATCCAGGTTGGTATATACAAAATCAACACCGTCCATTTTTACGATTGCTGATCGTTTTTTCAGTTGATATACTTTGGAAATATTAATGGCGAACAGGATCAACAGGAGCAGACTAATACCAATGGAAACATATAAAACAATCTCCTGCCAGGAAAACGATGTGGATCTGGTACTGGTGATTTGGGTCGAAATAAAGTGGAGTGTTTCATTCGAAACCGGTAGATCCTGCTTTTCGATGGTAAACCAGTTGAAATTAAAAAGAGGAATGAATACACTGCATGCCATGCTGAGGAGCAAATAAAACCTGTTATAGTAATTAAAGTTTTTATTCCTTAAGGCCAACCAATAATAAACTACGAATATGCCGGAAATGAAAAATGATTTCAATACATACAGTAGTAAAGCCTGACTATTCATTGCCTTTCTTTTTAAGTTGATTCAATAAAAATTCCAGGTCTTCGATGGACATTTCTTTTTTATCTACCAGGAACGAAACAACATTTGTATACGACCCCTGGAAGTAATTTTCTGTAAGTGCCTTTATGCCGCTGGCAGAATATTCTTCCTTTGAAACCAATGGGTAATAGAAGTTGTTACGGTTTGGGTTCTTTACACCTACAAACTTTTTTTCTATCAGGATCTTCAATAATGTGCCCACAGTATTGTAATGAGGCTTGGTATCGGACAGGTGTTCCAGAATATCTTTCATAAAACCACCCTCCCCTAAACTCCAGAGTGTTTGCATGATCTGCTCTTCAGCTGCGGTCAATTTTTTCATGATTATCGGTTTGCCTAATTTCTTAGGCAATATTATGCCTAAATATTTAGGCAGACAAATAAATAGGAAGAATTTTTTAGGGATTGAAAAACAAGTAGTTAGAATATTGGGGATTAATTATGGCCCAAAGTGGCGTTGATCTTTGACACGAGTGCACCAGAAATGGGATAGAAACGCTCAACGGGCAACAGTTCCATTGCCTGCGCTGTTTTTTCCGTACTTATGAGGTGACGGATGTTTTTACATGATGCCGTTATGTCTTCAATATCAGTAATCCATTCCGTGAGATATTTTTCTACGGCCATGCCCGTCAACCCAATTTGAATAGAACGGTAGGGTAATGGTTGTAGTAAAATATCTTTTTCCGGGTCCCACTGAATGCGGACCGGTGATCTTTTTAAAGCATCCTGCCAGATCTTATTGGAGGTATGGATCGTATGATCGTAATGGGCAATGCAGGAGTTTTCCAGTGCCCACACCAGCCCCTCGTGCTTTATTTTGATGGCTAATATGCATTCCTGGTTTTCTTTTGTTGCCCATCCCGACCTGTACATCATCCAGAGAAAGGAAGGCTTTATCCAGGTCATTCTATCTTTTTTAAAAGGCGGCGAAATAAACGTTTTATGTTTAGCAGCAAGCTGGCCAATGTTATTGTTATAGGCCTGGTAAACAGTGATAGTAGTATCGTCATAAAGGCCGCGGATCACTCGCTTGCTCATGTTGCTTTTTATTTCTTTGTTTTGATTAGATGTTCAGATTTATGCAAATATCCGATCTTCAGATCAATCCCAAACCCCTCAGGCCAACGTTTGCCCAGATTAATATCTTTTGGTAGGTAAATCGGTGCAAATTACAGCCCGGCTTTCACCGGTTCTTATCACAAACCATCATATGTTGTTGCATGAATAATGTCAGGGTATCTATTCTTTTAATGTTTATAATTAGCACACTCCCAGGTAATGCACAGTCTGAAGCCGTTCAATCACATTATGATTTTTCGCTAGTGGATGCCAAAATAAATAATTGGATAGACAGTGGTTATTACAAAGGCGCGGGTTTCATGCTGGTTAAAGACAACCAGGTAATTCATAAAAAGTATTATGGAAACTACCGGCCGGAAACAGTTGTATTTATCGCATCGGCAGGTAAATGGCTGGCAGCGGCTACCATAGCAGCAATAGTTGATGAAGGTAAATTACATTGGAATGATAAAGTAAATAAATGGTTACCGGAGTTTACAGACGAAAAAGGGCAGGCTACCCTGGCGCAGTTGCTATCACATACGGCAGGTTATCCCGATTATCAGCCGGCTGGTGAGCCAATAGATATTTACCAAACTTTACGTGAATCGGTTGCCCATATAGTACAGTTGCCTGCCGAAACATTACCTGGAACAAAATTCAGGTATGGCGGTTTGGCTATGCAGGTGGCAGGGCGTATGGCCGAGTTGGCTACCGGTAAAGATTGGGAAATGCTGTTTCGTGAAAAGATAGCCATACCCTTGAACATGAAGTCCACCCATTTTACACCCGTTGATTCAGCCGGCGGTCATGCCCCCATGTTGGGTGGCGGCGCCCGCACCACGCTGAATGATTACATGCAATTTCTTTCCATGATCTATAACCGGGGCGTATATAAAGGTAAACGGGTCCTGACAGCGGAAGCTGTCCGCGCCATGCAGGCGAACCAGGTGTTGACGGCTGACGCAACCGGAGAACGCTTTATTATGAACATCCGCAACCGTCGCTCAAATGATATTTATGGACTGGGGGAATGGCGGGAAGAAGTAAATGCACTAGGCGAACCTACTTTAATTAGTAGTCCGTCATGGGCGGGCGCTTATCCCTGGATCGATGTTAAAAATCATTTGTATGGGTTTTTTATCACACACATCACTGGCTCTAAAAATGGATTTTCGTCCTTCTATGCAAGCCCTGTATTGCCATTGTTGGTAAGGGATGCGTTGCAAAAGACTGCACATCAGCAGTGAAAAGAAGATTGGCGCTGGTGAAACGACGACACATCAAAAGGAGGGAACCTGCCTGTTTTGAACATTTTTGTACCTTTTTGACCAATACTTATACCTTCTTTGAAACATTTCTAATCCACTTTAAATCTTACTTTGCAGTTGCTAAAAGGCATCTTGCATATGAAAATCAGACGTTGTCTTCTTTATCCATTAGTTACGGCTTGCTTACTAATGTGGACGGGTGCAAACGCCCAGAACTGGAAATTCCCTTTTCAGAATTTTACGTTGTCTTTTGAAGAACGGGTCGATGACCTGGTCAACCGCATGACATTGGAAGAGAAAGTGTCGCAAATGCTCAACGCTTCCCCGGCCATTCCCCGGCTCGATATTCCTGCTTACGACTGGTGGAACGAGACCCTGCATGGCGTGGCAAGGACCCCTTATAATGTAACTGTTTACCCCCAGGCGATTGCCATGGCGGCCACCTTCGATACCGCTGCCCTTTTTAAAATGGCCGATTTTTCGGCAATGGAAGGAAGGGTCATTTTTAATAAAGCGGTAGCTGCCGGAAAAACAAATGCCCGCTATGTCGGACTCACTTACTGGACGCCCAATATCAATATCTTCCGCGACCCAAGGTGGGGCAGGGGACAGGAAACGTATGGCGAAGATCCCTATCTCACGGCTATGCTCGGCGATGCTTTCGTACGTGGTTTGCAGGGAAATGATCCAAAGTATCTGAAGGCTGCTGCCTGTGCAAAACATTATGCTGTACATAGCGGTCCGGAGCCGGAACGCCATGTATTTAATGCCGATGTAAGCGCTTATGACCTTTGGGATACCTACCTGCCTGCATTCAAAAAACTGGTGATCAATTCAAAAGTAGCAGGCGTCATGTGCGCCTATAACGCCTTCAGAAAACAACCCTGTTGCGCCAGTGATCTGTTAATGACGGATATTCTGCGTAATCAATGGAGTTTTAAAGGATATGTAACTTCCGACTGCTGGGCCATTGACGACTTCTTTAATAATCATAAAACCCATCCCGATGCAGCATCCGCCTCAGCCGATGCGGTGTTTCATGGAACGGACCTTGACTGCGGTACGGCTGCCTATAAAGCACTCGTGCAGGCAGTTAATGATAAAAAGATAAGCGAACAACAAATTGCTATTTCTGTAAAGCGTCTTTTTATGATCCGGTTCCGGTTGGGTATGTTCGATCCGCCATCGATGGTGAAATATGCACAAACACCAGCAACCGCATTGGAAGCAGCTATACATAGCAAACATGCGTTGGATATGGCGCATGAATCGATCGTGTTATTAAAGAATACAAACAATACGCTGCCACTTGCAAAGAACGCGAAGAAGATTGTTGTATTGGGTCCGAATGCTGATAATGTGATCTCCCCATTAGGTAATTATTCCGGAACGCCTTCAAAGCTCACGACCATTTTGCAGGGCATAAAAGATAAGGTAGGCACAACCACCCAGGTGGTGTATGAAAAAGCAGTTAATTATACCAATAAGAACATACTTGAATATACAGATATCAGCAGTGCCTGTTCCATGGATGGAAAGCCCGGGATCAAAGCAATCTATTACAACAATAGAGAACTTAAAGGAGAGCCTGTTGCCACTGTTTTTGAAAAGCAATTAGATCATAACTGGCAGGAAGGAGAGAATGTG
Source organism: uncultured Niastella sp. (assembly GCA_966212235.1). Taxonomy (GTDB): domain Bacteria; phylum Bacteroidota; class Bacteroidia; order Chitinophagales; family Chitinophagaceae; genus Niastella. The sequence continues at coordinate 475,640 of CBIHPP010000007.1, forward strand.
GTTGAAAGTCTTCGGGCCAATAATTTCTCAGCGCGGTATGCTACCGATTTCAAAGCACCCGCTAATGGCTCCATCACTTTTGAACTGGAAGCCGATGATGGATTACGCTTTATCGTCAATGGGAAAACGATCATTGACTCCTGGGGAAGAAAGCCAAGGGATATTGCATCGTACACACTCACAACGCAGAAGGATTCTATATATAACCTGGTAATAGAATACTGGCAGGGAGAAGGAAAAGCAACCATGAAAATGAATACGGGCCAACGTACCGTAACAGATTTTGATGCATTGGTTAAAAAGTTCGGTGACGCAGATGCATTCATTTTTGCAGGTGGTATTTCACCGCAGCTGGAAGGCGAAGAGATGAAAGTAAGCGATCCCGGCTTTAGAGGCGGCGATAGAACCAGTATTTTGCTTCCGGCGGTACAAACAGATCTGATGAAAGCTTTGCAGGCTACCGGCAAACCTGTTGTATTTGTAATGATGACGGGTAGTGCGATTGCCACGCCATGGGAATCTGAAAATATTCCAGCTATTGTAAATGCCTGGTATGGCGGACAGTCTGCAGGTACAGCCTTAGCCGATGTTCTTTTCGGTGATTATAACCCATCGGGCCGGTTACCGGTTACCTTTTACAGTAGTGATAGCGATCTTCCGTCGTTTGAAGATTATTCAATGAAAAACCGCACCTATCGTTATTTTACCGGAAAGCCATTATATGGCTTTGGGTATGGACTTAGTTATACCTCATTCCGTTACGATCAGCTGCAAATGCCAGCAGCAAATGAAAGCGGCAAATCCATCCGGGTTTCGGTACGGGTTACCAATACCGGAAAGAAAACAGGCGATGAAGTTGTGCAATTGTATATAGTAAATCAAAATACCGCCATCAAAACGCCGCTCAAATCATTGAAAGGATTTCAACGGATAGGATTAAAACCTGCTGAAAGCCGGATAGTTCGTTTTACATTATCGCCCGAAGACCTTTCTTATGTAGATACCAATGGCCAGCGGCATCCCCTGACTGGGAAAGTGCAAATAGCTGTTGGCGGTAGTCAGCCCGATGAACCCAATACGACAAGTGGGAATGTGGTAAAAAAAGAGGTTGCGATAAAGAAGGGTTAAACAGCTGGCGTTCAGACAACCCGTTATGTCAACAAAAAGCCCGTATAAAATCACAATTTTATACGGGCTTTTTATTTTGGCAGGAAGTAAATAACCAATCAGCAATATTTATATTGATTATGGGTTAGTTTCTTGTCAGAAATATATTTGTTTTGCAGTGATCACTGTTTTGACCGTTGCATCAATTGTTTAAGTTCATTTAGTTGCTGTTGCAGGTTGGCTAATATTTTGTTCTGTGATTCATTCGCCTGTTGTTGCTCTGTTATTTTCTTTTGCTGTACACTAATAATAGCCTGTTGTTCCTGAACGGCTTTTACCAGCGGAACTACAAAAGATTCGTAACTGAGGCTATAATGTTCCTGTGCTGTTTTGGGCTGAATGATGCCGCTGAAATTGTAACCCGATGCTATAGCTGCTTTTTCTACTTCCTGGGCAATAAATCCGCTGCGGCGTATGCGGGCAGCTTCGTCATAAGAAGCCTGCAGCGCATAATTCCCGTTATTGTTTTCATTACTGTTATCAGCCTTACTGTATTGAGCACTAAATCGTTTTACATCAAACTGATAAGTAACCGGGCGCAGTTGTAAAATAAAATCCAGTCCTTTTACATCTTCTTTTACCTGGAATTTGAAACGGCCATCGGAGGGAGTGGTAAAAGGCACCTGCCCTTCTATAACAGTTACTGAAGCATTACCTATGCGCACTTTGTTGGAAGCATCGACCTTTGCTCCATAGCCGATGGCAGTAGCATTGGTAAGGTTTCCGACGCTCACATCAGCATCGTATCCAATAGCAGTATTATAATTCCCGGTATTATTGGAATTTAAAGAGGTGCGCCCGATTGCAGTATTATAATTCCCGGTAGTATTATAATTTAAGGAGGCGCACCCGGTTGCCGTATTATAATTCCCGGTAGTATTGGAATTTAAAGAGCCGCACCCGGTTGCCGTATTATAATTCCCGGTAGTATTAAAAAGTAAGGAGCTGTACCCGGTTGCCGTATTATTACTCCCTACAGTACTTTTGTTCATTGCAAATATACCCGTCGCTGTATTATAGCTCCCGGTGGTATTGGCATACAATGAAATTGGGCCGGTTGCTGTATTATAGCTCCCGGTGGTATTTTCATACATTGCACCAGATCCACATGCAGAATTATACGTTCCGGCGGTATTATGAAAAAGGGCATTGATTCCGTATGCCGTATTTCTACTCCCGGTTGTGTTGAGATATAGAGAACGTTCTCCGGTTGCTGTATTAGAATTCCCGCTGGTATTGGAAAAAAGAGAACTGCTTCCGATTGCGGTATTGCTGATTCCTCCGATAGGATTAATTCCGGGGAGATTGGAAGACCCGGCCTGGTAACCCCAGAAAGTATTATAATAAAATGGATCAATGCGGCCGGATGGCTTGTTATTGACCCGTATAATCAACGGAATTTTATTGGTGGTTCCAAGAAAATGTACATTGGTGTCAATATTATTGTTACCCGACAACGACCAGGCCTCTCCTGTTGCCAGGTTTTTCCAGAAGCCGCTGGTCGCTGCATCATTGTCCGGCTTATACCAGAAAGAACTGGTAGTAGTATCATACACCAGCAACCCTTTTGCGCCTGTACTTGTAATAGAAAGGCGTGCGGCCGTGCTCATGCGGGGAATTAATATTCCCTTGTTACCCGACTTTATATCCAGGATGGCACTGGCATCTGGTAAAGAACCATCTTCATTAATAGCCACATTTTGGGCAAGGCAAGACATACTACATAAGAGGAGGCCTGTTAGAGATGCATAAAATTTTTTCATTGTAATACAGTTTTTCATTTACTATAGAACCAACCACCATCCCAAATACAACGGGGATTGGTTTATATAATAGAACCCCGACAAATGCCGGGGTTCTACAACCCGTAATAACCAATGTAATTTAAGTAAGCAACGTTTCGACAAATAATTCTCCCGGTAGCCTTTCGGGTCAAGCATTACAGTCGTTGAACGTTTGCACCGGATCCATTTCCAATTGAAACTGGCACATGAAGGATCTGTGCGGCTTAATTAAAAACATTCACCGATGAGGCCGGCTCTTACACCAACTCCATAGTTATTTTAGTTTACTTACGCGTTGGTGAGGTACCGATGCCTTCAAGAATGATGGTTAGCATCTCTGAAAAGAATGAAGAGATCATACAAATGGTTTTAAAAGTTAATCCTACTCTGTTATTGGCTTTTCGGAATCCGCCAGAAAAAAATTCTCATGTGACGCGTTACTGGTAACGCTGTATTAATCGGTGCTTTGTTACCTAATCCAATATTTTAAACGCCCAACTGTCATAGCCGCCATGTGCGCCACTTACATCTCCATCTGTACTGTTTGAATTGCCCGCTACTATAAAGCTGTTGCCGGATGCGGCTGCAATACCCAAAGAATTATCAGCCAATGTGCCGCCGAGGGTTTTTCGCCATACGACAGCGCCGTTGGCATTTAACCGCACAACCCAGCTATCGATACTGCCGTGATTGCCGATCGCATCTCCATCTGTACTGGTTGTAAAACCAGCAATAGCACAACCTCCGTCCTGTGCCGGTGCTATTGACATAGTCTGTTCGTTTCCGGAACCACCCAGCGTCTTCTGCCATACGATGGCGCCGCTGGCATTTAATTTCGCCACCCAACCATCAGTTAAACCATGGTTGCCGGTTACATTACCATCTGTACTATTCGTATAACCTGTTACTATGGAGCCGCCATCTGATGTTGCTATGATTGAAGAGCTTGCATCACTTCCTGTACCACCCAATGTCTTTTGCCATTCGATATTAATCGCACTATTCAGTTTCACCACCCAATAATCAACATCGCCATGATTATTGGTTACATCTCCATCCGTGCTGTTTGTTTTGCCCGCTACGAGGCAACCGCCATCTGAAGTGGCTGTTACAGAATAAGCATAGTCAAGGCCTGTTCCGCCGAATGTTTTTTGCGAGGTGAGGGTCCCGTTTGCATCCAGCTTTATCACCCAAAAATCAAAGCCGCCATGATTACCGGCTACATCATTATCATTACTGCTTGTATACCCTGCCACAACATAACCATTCGAAATGGCTATAATAGATAAGGGATTATCGATGCCGGTACCCCCAAGGGTTTTCTGCCATACTATAGCGCCACTGGCACTTAGCTTTACTATCCAAAAATCACCACCGCCAAGACTACGGGTTACATCACCATCCGCGCTGTTTGTATAACCGGCTACCACACAGCTACCATCGGCCAGGGGTATAATGTCGGTTGCATAATCGCTTCCGGCTCCACCCAGTGTTTTTTGCCAGGCAATGGTGCGGTCGGCATTCAGCTTTACCACCCAAAAATCCGTGACGCCATGGTTACTGGTTACATCGCCATTGGTGCTGCTTGTATAACCTGCCACCAGGTAACCGCCATCTGAAGTTTGCTTCACCGACTGGGCATAATCTCCTCCGGTTCCTCCCAGTGCTTTTTGCCAAACCAGTTGATTAACGATAACCAGGTCTTTTGTACTTTCTTTTTCTACTCCATTCACTTTTACAAACACTTTTCCGCTGGTAGCACCGGCCGGCACTTTAATGGTTAATGCGGTGGCAGAAGTTTCTAAAATTTCTGTGACTGCTGTGTTGCCTATGCGCACCGTATTTTCTGTTGCAGTGGCACTAAAGCCGCTACCATTAATGGATATGATCTTGCCAATCCATACAGAATCGGCACTATAGCTGGTTATAACCGGGCCGGTTTCGCCGCTGTTTTTTTTACAAGAGGAAAATAGACTTAACAGGGCCGCAACAAGCATTGCTGTTAGCTCAGGTCGATTCATAATGATACATTTCATTGGTACTGATTTTTGTTTACAAATGATTGTTTTCAATAGGGCATAGGGGCTTAGTACATTCAACCGGTTTTTTTACAAACCTGTTATTGTTTTATGACTTTTATGTTTTCCAGTTCTTTGTTTTCAAATACCAGGTAATAAACACCGTTGGCATAATTGTTTATATTCCAGGATATTTGGTTCATTCCTTTACGGCATAATGTTTTTTTAGATTGTAGCAATTGCCCGTACTGGTTATAAAGACTGATTACATATTCTTTTTCCTGGTTGCTCGAAAGCGACACAATAAATTGCTCATGCAAAGGGTTGGGGTATACCTGTACCGCTATTGCTGTTTTATCTAGGCTGTTTGCCGAAGAGGTATTCGTATTTACACGTAACAAGGGGGATGCTGTGGGGCCAAGCGTAAAACGGGTGGAATTATTAATACCGCTTTTTAATACCCAATTATTGGTTACGTCACTATTATCTTTTCCAGTCTCCAGCCAGTTTGCTCCCGAAGCGGCGCGCGACCAAAGTGTTAGGGTGGATTCAGCGGCGCCTGCCAGCTCTGTATCCAGGTAAAAAAAACGCAGCGTAGCATTTAAACCAGCACTATTGGTTGGCGTAATGTCAAAATAGCGCTGAATACACTGCGTGCCGTTGGAAAGCGTTTGTTGTACATGCCCTCGTGTAATCACTGTTGCGCCCAGGCTAGCTGGGCTTGAGATGGCAACACCAATATTGCCGGGGTTCACCGCTATTGGCAAATTCAGGTTGGTTGATTTACGGACAACTCCCCCGGTTACGCCTGTAATGTGCGACTGGTTGCTTTCGCCTGTTATACTACCCTCACTCGTCAGGTCGAGGGTATGGTTGTTCAATTGAAGATTGCCATTGATCATGGTAAGGGTTCCTTCAATTACAATATCGCCATTCAACAGCACATCATTCGAGGGGCGGTTGATAGTAACATGTTTAAAGGCAGTCGTGTTGCTACCTCCCAGCAATGGTTGAACAGTAGTGGCGTTTCCCGTAAATATGATCGTGCTTGTACCTTGTTTAAAACCTCCATCGGTAATAAATCCCGCATTATCCAATACCAGGTTTACAGGCCCGTTCATGATCATGTATGATCCCGGCGTAAGGCGAACGCCCTGTGCGGATAACCCTACCGGAAGTACAGCTAACAGCAAGGGTATGGTTGCAACCCGTACACAATTTTTAAATTTCATCTCAGGAATATTTTTATTTGTCAGGAAGATCTATTTCGACGCTTGCAGCAATTGTTTGATCTCTTTCAGTTGCTGTTGCAGTTCGGCTATTATTTTGTTCTGTGCAGCAATGGCCTGTTGTTGTTCCTGAACGGCTTTTACCAGTGGTACAACAAATGCTTCATAACTGAGGCTGTAATGATCTTCCGCAGTTTGAGGCCGAAGAATACCGCTGAAATTATATCCCACGGTATTAGCTGCTTTTTCTACTTCCTGGGCAATAAACCCGCTGCGACGCAAACTGGTTGCTTCATCATAAGCTGCCTGCAACGCATAATTCCCGTTACTGCTTTCATTACCGGCAACTGTCTGGCTATATTGGGTATTGAATCGTTTTACATCAAACTGGTAGGTAACCGGGCGCAGTTGTAAAATAAAATCAAGCCCTTTTACATCTTCTTTTACCTGGAATTTGAAACGGCCATCTGAAGGAACGGAAAAGGCCACCTGCCCTTCTATGCTGGTAACGGCGGTGTTACCAATACGAACTTTATTGGAAGCGTTGACCGTTGCCCCAGACCCTATAGCAGTAGCATTGGTAAGATTGCCGCTGCTTGCATTTGCATTATCCCCGATGGCTGTATTATGTGATCCGGTACTATTGGTAGTCAATGAATTGTTGCCAATGGCTGTATTGTAACTACCCGTAGAGTTGGTGTACAGCGATGATATTCCGTTTGCCGTATTATAGCTACCTGTCGTATTCGAATACATGGATTTTTGGCCTGTTGCCGTATTATTGCTGCCTGTAGTATTTGCCCCCAGGGAATAAACGCCACTTGCAGTATTGTTACTCCCGCCGGTATTCATTTGCAGCGTGTTTATCCCGGTTGCAGTATTGAAACTTCCGTTAATATTTGAATACAGCGAACGGTATCCGCTTGCTGTATTTCCATTGCCGGTTGCACTTGTTGAGATGGTATTTGAAAGGCCAGACTCGTAACCCCAGTAAGTATTGAATAAGATAGGATCAATGCGGCCGGATGCCAGGCTATTTACCTTTATATTCAATGGGAGATTAGTGATTGTTCCCAGAAAAGAATTATTATCAACGTTTCCTGTCAACGACCAGTTGTTACCCGTTGCCAGGTTTTTCCAAAGCGTCACAGTATCCAGCGTTGCATTTAAAGTCAATCCCTGGCTATACCAAAACGAAAAGGTGTTTATATCATATACCAGCAAACCTTGTGGGGCTAAGATAGACAGACGGTTGGTCGAGCTCATCCGGGGGATCAATAACCCTTTGTTATTCGATTTTATATCCAGCATGGCATGGGGATCGGGTAACGAACCATCTTCATTAATAGCCACATTTTGAGCAAAGCACGGCATCATGAATAAGATCGATGCCATAAATACAATGTAAAATTTTGTCATGCGTTTGATTTTCTTTTATTTGTTCTGATTCGGCGCAAAATATTCAGTAGTTTTTTTTGCCGGGGCCATAAAATAGCGAGCAGCCGGTTTCGGGCTGTGAACGGGCAGGGTAAACTAATGGATGAAATGGCTGCTATGCAACGATGTGAATAAACCGGACAAGCAGTCCATATTCCTTTTCTTACATTCACCCAAAGATTTACTTTTGTTTGAAATCACAGATGATCAACGTCCCTGGTGTTTTAGAAATAACAGGGGTTTAAATAAGAAGTATCTTTTTGTACGCACCTTTTTTATCGCCTGCTTTTGAGTAAAAAAATTTCATACGGGTTTTGCCTACTGCTATTTCTTTTGTGCAATACAATGGCCCATGGCCAATTGGATGAAAAAAAATTTACCCATTACACCATCCAGGATGGACTGAGTGATAATTCGGTGACCGGTTTGGCACAGGATGAAAAAGGATTTTTATGGATAGGCACCCAAAACGGTTTGAACCGTTTTGATGGAAAGGAATTCAGGAAACTATTCCAGTCGGCCGATAGCAATAGCAGTATTGATGAAATTTTACAACTATCGCTTAATCATCAACAGCTATTCCTTACTACGCGAAGAGGAATACAATCGGTGAATGTTCAAAACGAGCTGTTAACAACATACAGGTTGGCAGAAACGGAATCGGGTACTGTATATGATAATGATGCGAATGCAGGCCTGGTTACACCAGAAGGAGATATATTGATGTCTTCCCACTCGGGATTGTATTTATTTGCGAAAAACAAAAGGTTGAAATTCAGGTACGACAGATACAGGAAATTCGGCGATCATCCGGCCTGGGGTTATAGCCGTGGTCTTACTGCCCTGTCCGATGATCAGTTTCTTCATTTTACCAACAAGGAAGGAATATTCCTGTTCAACAGCCGGTTAAAAAAATACATTGCTGCATCTGAATACAAGCATAAATTACCTAACCTGGCTGCCGTAAGTATGCAAATGTTTAAATTGACCGCCTCCATTGGCGCCTATAAAATGGTGCTGTATGATAAAAAATCCGGTCAGTTATTTTTTTATGACGGACAAACCGATCACCTGCAACGGTGCCAGGCTGTACCTGAAATTTTTCGTGCCGCAGTAGGGTGGCGAATGACCTGGTATGCCGTAAATGATACAACGGCAATGGTTACGGGCTCAAAAAATGGCTTATTTATTTGCCATTTTAATACCAATACAGGAGCAATACGGGTAGAGCCCAAATGTTATTTTGCCAACATTTTTTGTGCATCTATTCTGAAAGATAATGAAGGACGATTATGGATTGGTACAGAAAAAGGACTGCTGAAACAGGACCTTTTTGAAAAACCGGTGCAGATATCCGATATTAAAAGATTTTTACCTGCCAGCAGTAAAGAGAATTTTGAGATCATGGCTTTTCTCCGGCATCAGGATGAACTGTATGTAGGCACTTATGGTAGTGATGCTATTTATGTACTGGATGCCGCTTCTCTTTCTTTAAAGGAAAAGATCAGTTTTGCAGGGCTTGATCCGAAATGCAACCTGGTATGGCATATATTATCAATAGCGAAAGACACGTTATGGTTTGCCACGCAAAATGGGTTGGTTTGGCTGCATACCGGTAATAAACATTTTGGCTATGTGGCATTGCCACCGGCCATACAACCCTATTTGTATGCAAAACCGATCAGTATTGCTTTTCAGGATTCGCATCACCTTATTTGGCTGCAGGGCTCCTGGGGTACCGGGGTGATACAGTATGATCCGCATACAAACTATGTCCGCATTTTTGAAAGCGGAGATACCAGGAATCCTTTGCCTGTTAAAGGCCCCAGCTATATTGCGGAAGACGAAGAAAATAATGTATGGCTGGCATCCCGCGGGTTAACCCGGTGGAACCGGCAAAAACAGCAGTTTGATACATTAATAGAAAAGTATACCGGTTTTAACAGAAATAATATTCATATTCTTTCAATAACAAATGGCCGAAAACCCGGGATTGTTTTTAGTAACGTCTACAATGGTGTTGTATTTTATAACCCCGTATTAAAAAAATATCAACAACAACTCACCACTGAACAGGGCCTGCCTGAAAATAGTATTCGCGTGTTGCTTGGAGTTAATAATGATCATTTATGGATAGCCAGCCGTAATTACCTCAGCGCACTGAACCAGCAAACACAAAAATTGATCAGTTATTCTTTTGCAGACGGGATTCCGCAGGAAGGGGGTATCCCCATAACATTGTATCATGACACGATTGCCAAACGGGTATTGATTGGTTATAGCACCAATTACATGGCCTGGGTAACTGACACCATACCACCTACTAAATTGGAAAGCATTCCTTTTTTTATTGATGCCATCAGTACCGCAGGCGGGCGTAACATTTTTTATCCCGGTAATGAACTGAAATTGCCATATTACGATAATGATATTCGTGTTCATATAGCAGCCATTAATTTCCATGATGTACAAAACAACCGGTTTTGGTATCGCATAGCCGGCAATGCGCCCTGGCTAGTATTGGAAAAACAAAACACCATTAATTTTAATAACCTGGCTCCAGGCACTTATGCGCTTGAAATAAAACTAACTTCCGCATCCAGCCGCTGGCAGGAAGCGGTGCAGAAAATAACGATCACCATTCAGCCGCCTTTTTGGCAAACTGCATGGTTCTATATGTTTGTATTATTGGGGGCGGCTACCATTATCTTCATTGGCGTTCGGTGGCGTATACGAAACATCCGCCGCACCGCTGAATTGAATAACCTGGTAGCTATAACAGAAATGAAAGCGCTGCATGCGCAGATGAACCCCCATTTTATTTTTAACAGCCTTAACAGTATCAGAGAACTGATACTACAAAATGAAAATGATAAGGCTTCGCATTACCTGGCCCGCTTTGCACGACTGATACGCATGAACCTCGATCATTCCCGGCATCATTTAATTTCACTGCAACAGAATATAGAACACCTGCACCGGTATCTTGAAATAGAAAAACTTCGCTTTGATGATTTTACGTACGCTATAACCGTAGATCAGGCACTGGATACCACGAATATTGAAATTCCTGCCATGCTATTGCAGCCCCTGATAGAAAATGCTATCTGGCATGGATTGAAACCAAAGCAGGGAAATAAAAAAATAGATATCCGGTTTTTGCAACAGCCCGATCAGTTGGTTTGTGAAATTGAAGATAATGGTATTGGTATTGATCAGTCGTCGCTAAGAAAACAACAAGGAACTCATCATTCGGTAGGCATTGAAAATATCAAAGACAGGATCAGGCTGTTGAATTCAAAATATGATATTAACAGCAACCTGGAGATTAAAGATTTGGGCGGGGGTGACCATGCCACAAGCGGCACCCTGGCCCGGTTAACGCTTCCTCTTATTTACGAATAAAACTATGACTGCAATTTTAGTTGATGACGAAATTAAAAGCCTGAATGCGATGGCATTGTTGCTACAAAAGAATTGTCCAGAGGTGACTGTAATCGCTAAGTGCAGTGATGCCATCAATGCGCTGAAAGATATTAACGGGCTGCAACCGGATCTGCTTTTCCTGGATATTTCTATGCCTGGGAAAAATGGCTTTGATTTACTGCAGGAACTTACTACGGCTGTTCCCGAAGTAATCTTTGTTACCGCTCATGATGACTACATGTTGCAGGCATTCAAATTCAGCGCAGTGGATTATTTACTAAAACCTGTAGATGAAAAGGAACTGGAAGATGCCGTAAACAGGGCCTTTGCGCGCATCGATCAAAAGAAAAAAAGGGATGGCCTAAACGTGCTTGTACATAATCTGCGCCCGCAATTGCCTGCGCAAGAAATGAAATTATGTATTCCTTCACAATATGGATTTGAAGTGATCCTTTTGCAGGATGTTATCTATTGTGAAGCAGAAAGCAGTTATACAAGGTTTTACCTGCCTAATAAAAAAATGGTTATCACCTCAAAGACTATTAAAGAATATGAATACTTGCTGGCCGACATTTTTTTTGTACGTGTGCACCGGTCGTATCTCATCAATCTGAAGCATGTAAAAGAGTACCGTCGTGGTGAAGAAGGTACTATTACCATGACCAATGGCCAGGAAATAAAAGTAGCAAAAAGAAAAAAAGACTTCTTTTTGCAGAAAATGAAAGAGTATTCCAAATGCTAGAATCTTGCAAATTCCACCAATGGGTTATAAATTTACCTGTATTGCGCCATCTATATGTTTTCACGTTATATAATAATTTGATACATTATGAAATATATAATTGCAATTATTTCTTTATCAATATCCATTTGGGGATACGGACAAACGCCGGCATCAAAAGATAAATTAAACTTTCACACTATTGATCGGGGAAGCTATTCCATTCAATATCCACTGGCATGGATAATAGATACAAGCAGGCAATTTGGATCAGATCTATTCCTTTTGTCTCCTAATGAGTCTGAGATGGATAAATTCAAAGAAAACGTAAATGTCATGATCCAGAACTTAAAAGGGTTAAACCTTGATTTGGACAAATTTGTTCAGGTTTCCGAAAGCCAGGTAAAAACATACGTAACAAATGGAAAAGTCCTGGAGAGCAAAAGAATAAATCAAAATGGATTAGAATTTCATAAATTAATTTATTTAGGAGCACAAGGTGTCTTCTCATTAAAAACAGAACAGTATTATTTTATAAAGGATGAAAAGGCATTTGTTGTGACTTTTGTAGCGGAAGAAGATCAGTTTGATAAGTATATAGTGATAGCTGAGAAAATGATGCAATCATTTAAAATTAAAGAATAATAAGCCACCCTCTGACGAAAATCTACTAATGAAAGATCATTTTGCAATAGCCGTATTGGGTTGATAATTGGCATACCATTTACCAAGCTCCGTCAGATTTCCATTTACATCGATCAGCGCTGATGACCACATCTGTGCACTTTTAGGATCTCCGGAGAACCAGGAATAGCGTTTTACAAATTCAAGTTGTTCCAGTCTGGGCAACAGCCGCTGCATAAAGGCCAGCACTTGCTCAGGTGAATAGGCATTGGCGCCAGGCGTTGTGGCGTTCCAGTCAGCCGTAGCAAATTCGGTGATCCAGATGGGAAGCTGGTATTTGTTATACAGGTTCTGCAGCGTTTGAATGAAACTGTTATCATCGGTACCCACATACATATGCACGCAGATGAAGTCAACACGTTTATTCTGCAGTTTGCAGGAATCGAGGAAGTCATAGATCCACTGCCGGGTGGGCCAGTCTGCGGCGGGGCTTCCCAGGGGCAATCCAATGCTCTCCAGTTGTGGCCACAGTTTCAGTGCCTGTGATACGGTCATATTGGATTGGTCTGCGCGATTGGGTTCGTTAAAACCGAGCACATATTTAATTTTGCCCTGTTCTTTTAGGGATTTCACGGCGGTGATATTAGTGGGTGTTGCGTCGGTCTGTCCCCAGAACATAGGGACAAACTCACAATTTTTGGGGGAAGCAGCGTGAAGAGCTTTGCCCCAGGTATAGTACCAAAATGCTTTCAATGCCACAATATCGTCATTCCAGGTACCATAGACCATATTGGTAGAGAAATCTGCTCCCTTTTTACCTGAGCCGGTTGGTGATGGGTTATCGTCTGGTGATTTATCGTCTTTTGAACAGGCGATCAGGGAAAATAGCAACGCCAAAACAGGGATCAAATGAGAGCGGATCATACTTGAGTTGGATTTTACTGGCTAACGGATTAATAATAAATTATTGCTTACCGTGAGCTGCAACATTGGTGCCAGTCCATTGTTATTTTATTAGATCAACCTTTTTTATCCAGGAATACTTCGAAAATAAGGCCCTGCATAACCACTTTATTTTATCTTTAGAAATACATAACCTATCCTAATATCAAATCCTGAATAAGTCATGGGCGTAGAATACAAACAATTCCTTATACCTGCTGATCCTGCATTTATTCCACAAAATGAAATTTTAATTAAGGTTGATGCGCTACTATCCAGGTGGAATTTAAAAACAGGAAACCCAAAAGTGTTCAACCTGACCAATGGAGAAAATACATCAATTCACCAGGACCTGAACAGCATTCAAATTGGCCACGGTGTTGCCGTTCAATATCCTGGAATTGAAGGTCGGCAGGTAAGGGAGGTCGTTGGTCCGGGTTATTATGGAGATGAGGTGTCAGATGAAGAACGTTATATTGAAAGAATTACATTGATCGTTGGGACTGATTATAGAATTCACCCGGGTAGTGAGGAAGTTTATATAAAAGTTAATAAACCGCCCATAGAAGACGGAAAATCTGTAAAGCCTTATTGCGAATTCGATGAGTTGTATGGTTTGCATGCGGAAGCCTACAGCTGTTCAATGAATGCAAGGCCTCCGGAAGTACATATTTCTGTTGAGGACAAAGAAAGGATTATTGGTGAACAAAACTTTTTGGGGTATTGGCGCACGGTGATCGTTCTGGACTTTGGTAAAGATCTACCTGCTGCCTTAGGTGATCAATTATTCAAATTGGAAAATGAAAAGTTCTTTAGTGAACTTGAGCAAACATTCGAAAGTCCGCTTATTCAAATAGGAGAGATCTATTAGGATTCACTCTCACAAACACTAAACCCGCATAAAATTACTTTTATGCGGGTTTAGTAAATATTTAGTATACATATAATGACTCCTCCAAAAAAATACGGGACCGCTTGCGCGGCCCCGTTGATCCCTTGACTTTTTTCTCAGGACATTTTGAATATGTAGCAGGCTACTGGATGAACCTGGAAACAATCGGCGAATAGGCCCTTTGTCTTTTTAAGCCAATGGCTATAACGCGAAACCAGTATTGCTGACCTGAACTCAATCCTTCGAAGGTATGGCTGGCATGTGAACTGGCAGTTCCCATCCATTCGGTGTGTGCATTGGGTTGCTCTTTAGTATACTGATGTGCGTAGCCTTTTGCGCCTGTAACGTTTCTGGCGATGGTTGTAGCCACACCAGCCTGGCCCAGTTCAACTTCCAGTTTTTCGATAGAAGGGGGTTGGTTACTGCGGTAGTTGGTTTCGCCGTTTACATAGAAACCGCTGGTCAGGATCAGCGTTCTGTCACCCTTGCTTTTTAGGGT
>CBIHPP010000008.1:0-482799 GCA_966212235.1 uncultured Niastella sp.
AAATACAAAAAACACCCCGCCCCCCGGCGCGCCCCCCCCCCCCCCCCACGCCAGTATCTTTCAAACCTATTTTGATTTCGCTAATACTTTTTCGCCGGGTTGAGCTACTGTGGAATAATCTGCTGAACCGGTATTTTTAAGTTTGTTGTGGTAATCTTTGAAAAGGCTGAGCCAACGCAGTTTCAATACGCCCCAGATCCCTTCTTTTACAATGCCCTTGTGCATTTTTGATACGCCAAACTTGCGATCTTCAAAAATAATAGGCACTTCTTTTATTTTAAACCCCAGTTTCCAGGAGGCAAATTTCATTTCAATCTGGAATGCATATCCCAGGAACCGGATCTGTTCGAGGTTGATCGACTCCAGTACTTCCTTTGAATAACATACAAAACCGGCAGTAGTATCCTTCACCGGCATCCAGGTGATCAGTCGGGTATATAACGACCCGCCTTTGGAAAGCATGATCCTGTTCCGGGGCCAGTTAATCGTTCCACCCCCTTTTACATACCGCGAACCCACAGCTACATCAGCACCGCCTGTTGCACATGCTTCGTATAAGCGTTGCAGGTCTTTGGGGTTATGCGAAAAATCGGCATCCATTTCAAAAATATAGGGATAACCTCTTTTTAAAGCCCATTTAAAACCATGAATATAAGCGGTACCAAGGCCCAGTTTGCCTTTGCGTTCTTCGAGGAATAATTTGCCGGCATATTTCGCCTGCCGGTCCTTTACCAGTGAAGCTGTATTGTCGGGAGAACCATCATCAATTACAAGTATGTGAAAATTATTGTATTGCGCAAAGATGATATCAATCAGATGACCGATATTCTCTCTTTCATTGTAAGTCGGTATGATAACGATGTTTTCCAAACAGATCAATTGATATTGGAGTACGAAAATACAATAATTCAAATTGTGCAATTATATAAATTGCACGTTTGCATTTATTTATCCCTTCTTTAACAAAGTTCTGTTAAAAATTTCGGTCAGCTTTACTTTGGTATGCATGGGAAAATCGCCCTTCATCATCCAGTCATAATACTGCGGCTCAGCTTTTAGCACTTCTACTACCGAACGGCCCTTATGTTTACCAAAATTAAACACTTCTACCCCGTTTTCCATGATCATCCGCCGGGCAAAATCCACGATGTTATCATCGCCAATACAGGTGATAATAGAATCAACACTGGTACCCAGTTGCGGGTACTTTTCAATCTGCGCCTGTAACACTTCCCAGGTGGCCACGGCATCTGCCTCGGCCCCATGTGCCCCTTCCAGGTTCTTGTTGCAATAAAATTTATAAGCCGCTCCCAGCGTCCGCTGCTCCATCATATGGAATATTTTCTGCACATCTACCAGTCTGCGATGGGTAAAGTCAAACTCCAGTCCTACCCGTAAAAACTCCTCTGCCAGCAAGGGAATGTCGAACCGGTTGGAATTATAACCGGCCAGGTCGCAATTATCAAGAAATTGCTTGATCTCATTAGCGACCTGTTTAAAAGTAGGCGCATCCTTCACCATTTCATTGGAGATACCATGCATTTCGCGTGATATGACCGAGATCGGTATTTCGGGATTGAGGAGCTTACGCTTGATCAGGCGGGTGCCATCAGTCTGAACTTTTACAATAGCTATTTCAACGATACGATCTGAGCCCAGGTTTACGCCGGTTGTCTCCAGATCAATGATTGCCAGCGGCTTCTTTAACTGCAACATTCAACTATGATGATTGATAATGGTTATATAAAATTAGACGTATAGATCAGGATGTTACTTGCTGTGCAAATGTAAGTATATCTGCACCATCGTAATTACCTGAACTCATTAAAACCAAACAGGCATTTTTATAAGGCTGTTGCTGCAACCATTGCATCAGGGTATCCTTATCGTTCAAAACAGTTAACCCCTCTTTACCAAAACCGGCGTACACCTTATCGGCCGGCAATTCTGGCATGCGCTTTAATTCCAGGGCATGGCGCGAATAAAATACAGCCGCTTTGTCGGCTTTGTCCATAGCGCCTTTGTATTCATTCATAAATTGTTCGTTCAGGCTGCTATAAGTATGTAACTCCAACACGGCAATGAGTGTGCGATGGGGGTATTGTTGTTTTACCGCTTCAATAGTTGCCTTTACTTTGGATGGCGCATGGGCAAAATCGCGATATACGATGGTTTGCTCATTGCGGGCCAGCAGTTCTAACCGTTTGGCAGCACCTGTAAAGTCAGCAACGCCTTTTACAAAAGTGGCGGCATCCATACCCAACTCACGGCACACATACCAGGCAGCCTGTAAATTAAGCAGGTTGTGATTTCCAAATACCTGCAGTTCGCTGGTTTGTCCCTCAATGGTTAAGGTGGTTTTCCCATTTTCAATAGTATGTTGAGGAACCTGGTAAGGTTGATAGCGGATGTCTGCGCGTTTATTTTCCGTCACCAGCTTTTTCAGCACGGGATCGGTCTCATTATATATCAATATCCCGCCCGGTTCAATTTTCTGTATGAAAATGGTAAACTGTTCCAGGTAAAAATCAAATGTTGGAAAAACGTTTATGTGATCCCAGGCTATGCCCGTGAGAATGGCAATATGGGGGAAAAGGAAATGGAATTTCGGGCGTTTTTCTATGGCGCTGGCCGGGTATTCGTCGCCCTCACATATAATAATGGGTGCGTGGGTAACCTGAACAGATTGATCGAAACCTTCTAACCGGGCGCCCACCAGGTAGTCAAAATCTTTTCCGGCTTTTTTCAATGCATGCATGATCATGGAGGTGGTGGTGGTTTTGCCGTGGCTTCCACCCACTACCACGCGGGTCTTATTAAGACTTTCCTGGTATATGTATTCGGGGAAAGAATAGATCTTTAAACCCAGTTCTCTGGCCTTTTGCAACTCGGGATTGTCCTGTTTTGCATGCATACCCAGGATCACCGCATCGAGACCGGGTGTAATTTTTTCGGGATGCCAGCCGGTAGCGGCCGGCAATATGCCTTCTTTTTGCAGATTCGATAGCGCCGGCTCAAATATTTCATCATCGCTGCCGGTAACCTGGTA
Organism: uncultured Niastella sp.; assembly: GCA_966212235.1. Taxonomy (GTDB): domain Bacteria; phylum Bacteroidota; class Bacteroidia; order Chitinophagales; family Chitinophagaceae; genus Niastella. Next base: position 3,050 of record CBIHPP010000008.1, read on the forward strand.
TCCTTTTTTGTGCAAAGCAAGGGCCAACTGATGCATCACGCTTCCACCAATAGCTATAAAATGTACATTCATCTAAATATGTTATTTTTTGTTTACCAGATGCCTGCCGGTAATACCCCTGCCTCAGTGGGCATCGGACGGGGAGTTTTTCAGGCAACGGATTCGCGGCTAAATGTATTTAAGGTGGAACGATTACCAAAAACTTTTTATGTACACCCTAATTATTTTTGCGCACATGCTTGCATAAGCCGGATATTCTTTGTTATTTTGAGCCTCTACTATCCAATCCTCTAGAATTATTCTTCCCCTTAAGTCCGTTAACCTTTGAATGACCTGATGATCGTTCAGCCCTTTTGTATTCATCAGGCAAATTGTAAACTTTAAATATCACAAAAATGAAACGGACTATCGTTATCGTAGCAATGGTTATTTTCGCTTGCGCAGCTATTACCTCCTGTGCAGCTTCAAAGGGTAGGACTGGATGTAAAGGGACAGCAGGATATATTGGATATGGCAGCCGCTAAATTTATTTAACCCTGATATTATGTTAAAGGTTACCGCGAGGTAGCCTTTTTTTATTTCACCAGGTCCCTAAAGCGGGGAACCGGCCAGGCAAAAAGAAACCCCAACCGTATTAACAGGTGGGGTGTCAAATTTCTTATGGCTTATCAAAAAACCATCCGCCAGCTGGCGGACGGCCTCTAACGATTGCTTGCCATATGAAAAAAAACTTATTTCTTTTTTGTAGTGTCTACTTTCTTAGTAGTATCAACAGCAGAAGGTGCAGTTGTATCTACCAGTGGAGCAGGAGCAGCAGTATCAACAGTTGGTGTACCAGTTGAATCAGCAGTTTTTTCTGCATCAGCGCTTCCGCCATCATTACAAGCTACGAATGAACCGATAGCTAAAACCAATAACAGTTTTTTCATTGTACCGTTTTTTGTTTGTTAACAAATGTATTTGAAGTTTAATACAGAAAACGGGGAAAGGTAACCCCGGTCACCTTAAAATTTTTTATTTTTCTTAAAAAAAGTTCAATCTTTCCGGTACATGGCACAAACAGCCCTTTTTTGGCCTGAATTTTAGGGTCGGTTTGGGTTACTTCTACTTAAATTGGGTATTAATTAAAGGTTCAAAGCGTGAAAACTGATTCTACCGACGAAAAAGCATTGTTAAAAGGACTGGCACTGAACGACCGTAAATCCGTTGAAACCATATATAAGTTATTTTATAATATGGTTCAATCGTTGATAATCAACAACAATGGATCTTCGGACGATGCACGGGATATATTTCAGGAAACTGTTATCGTTCTTTACGAAAAAGCGAAAACCGGCTCCTTCGAGTTAAACTGTCAGCTTAAAACCTATGTTTACTCGGTTAGCCGGCGACTGTGGCTCAAAAAATTGCAACAACAACAGCGGTACGTTCCAAATATTAACGGTTTGGATGAAACGGTACCGGTTGAAGATGAAATTGAAGGTCACAGCCAGCGCCATTCAGAGTTTCAGATGATGGAAAAAGCCTTGTTGCATTTGGGTGAACCCTGCAGAAGTTTGATCGAGGCTTTCTATTTGCAGAAAAGAAATATGACAGACATTGCCGGCCATTTTGGATATACAAACGCTGATAACGCCAAAAATCAGAAATACAAATGTCTGATGCGGCTACGGAAACTTTTCTTTGCCGAATTTAAAAACAACAACGTGTGATGCAAGATGTACAATTATTAGATGCCATCGAACGATTTCTGCGCGGTGAAATGTCACCCGAGGAATTAGCTTCTTTTGAGCAGCTGCGAAAAGGTAATCCGGAAGTGGATGAAAAAGTTGTAGAGCACACCATGTTTTTGCAACAAATGGACCAGTTTAGTGAGTGGAAGAACTTTAAATCATCCCTTCACGACGTACATAATCATTTGCTTGAATCGGGCGATATTACCGAAGAAGCGCCCAAAGCTACCGTCATTCAGCTTTTTAGAAAATACAAACGCGTAATGGCGGTTGCCGCCTCCATCGCCGGCATCACGACCCTTCTTATTGCCGGAATGGCCACTTACTACTCGCAGAAGAAAACCGGCGCCGACATTGAAAGGTTAAGAAAAGAATACAAACAGGAAATAGCTAAAAAAACCAACGAAGTATTTAATAAGGTACAGGCCCGAATTACCAAAGCACCAGAAAACACCCCCGTTAAATTCGGTGGTACCGGATTCCTGGTCGATGGCAAGGGCATTATTATTACCAATGCCCACGTGGTAAACGGTTCTACTACGGTAGTGGTGCAAAACAGCAAAGGACAGGAATTCAGATCGCGCATTATTTATAACAATCTCGAGACCGATCTGGCATTTATAAAGATAGAAGATGCTGATTTCAGAAGCATTGGCCCCCTGCCCTATGGTATCCGCAAAGGTAGTACTGAGTTGGGCGAGCCTCTTTTTACTTTAGGCTATCCCCGCGAAGAAATTGTTTATAATGAAGGCTATATGAGCGCCAAAACGGGCTTTAATGGAGATACCCTGTCGTTCCAGATCGGTGTATCAGCTAATCCGGGTAACTCAGGCGGACCTGTATTCAACAAGAACGGCGAAGTGATCGGCATTATAAATGCCCGCCAGAAAGCCGCCGAAGGCGTGGTATTTGCCATCACGGCGAAAAACATTTTCCGCAGCCTGGAAGATATTAAAAAAGATTCCACCTTTCAGAATATCCGCCTGACCGTGAATTCTTCTATCAAGAACATGGATAGAGTGCAACAGATCAAGAAAATTGAAGAAGCGGTGTTTATGGTGAAAAGCTACTAAAATCGCCGCACGCTATACGCTACACGCTTCAAGCCCAAACAGCCGAAAGCCAAAAGCGAAAACATATAAAGAAGAAGCCCCTGATAAAATCGGGGGCTTTTTTATTTAATTGTTTTTTTTGTGTGTGGCTTGCAGCGTGTAGCCCATGCCTTTCTCTTATTTCCATAAAGAAGCCGGATACTCACCCGCCTTCACCAGCTGCTCCAGATTTGCCTTTACTTCCGGCGCATCTTCTTTATACGTTACACCAAACCATTGTGCCGAGGTAGGGATCACTTTAATGACGCCTTCTCCTTCGTTGATGAATTTGTCGCCAACAATGGGAATAAAGAACTCAGATTTTATGTTGGTAATATTCTCTTTCAAAAACTCATTGAACAATTTCTCTGAGTAAGGGAAAATAGATGGGGAAAAACACCAGAAGTTCATAGAAACCTGCGAATCAACAGGTAATTCTTTAGGCTGCTGGTTATCGTCGGTAAGGATCTTTCCGTCCTTCTTTGCAATATTCAACCGTTCTGCAATAGATACCAGGTTACCATTGCCATTAGCCACGCAAACGCCCCTGTTTACGGTCCCATTGTCGGATAATGTTTTCAGCAATTCATAACCGATAATTGAATAGGTATTGTCATTCACATCCTGAGTAAGAAATTTATACGCCTTTTCAAAAGCATCACGACCGTAGAAATCATCGGCATTTATAACTGCAAATGGCTCATTGATACTATTTTTAGCACACAATACGGCATGCGCGGTACCCCATGGTTTGGTACGGTCTGCAGGCACCGGGTGACCTTCGGTAAATGATTTCAGGTCCTGGTAAACATAATCAATTGCGATCTTACCTTTCAGCGGCGGCTCTACAACGGCCTTGAAATCATCAGCAAACTCTTTACGGATAATAAACACTACTTTTTTAAATCCAGCCCGTATTGCATCATAAATTGAATAATCCATGATGGTTTCACCACCAGGGCCAAAAGACTGAATCTGTTTCATACTGCCATAGCGGGAAGCCATGCCTGCTGCCAATATCAAGAGAGTTGGTTCCATTATTGTATTTTTAAAAATTGAGCCACGAAAATATAAAAATATGTGGTCAAATTAATCTTGACAAACAAAGTATTAAATCAACCGGTTGACTTATCAAAGGCAGTAATACAGCCCCTCTTCAGTGATCTGTTGAGGGAGAAGGACATATCAATGGATGTATTGCGACTCGATCGTATTCATCCTGTTATTTCGGGCAACAAATGGTTTAAGCTGAAATATCATATTCAGGAGGCGCTGCAACAAAACAAAAAAGGCATCCTCACCTTTGGCGGCGCCTGGAGTAACCACCTGGTAGCTACGGCCCTTGCATGTCACCAGGCCGGTTTGGCCTGTATAGGCATTATTCGCGGCGAAGCGCCTGTAGTATTATCCGATACCTTACAGGAAGTGCAGCAATACAACATGCTGTTACAGTTTATTTCCCGGGCGGCTTATAGCAATGAATCAGCCATCATTCCTGCATTACAAATAGAATATCCGGAATATTTTATTGTTCCGCAGGGAGGACAAAGCGCTCTTGGCGTACGGGGCGCCGCCGAGATCCTGCAGCTGGCACAAATAGAAAGTTATTCACATGTATCCTGCGCTGCCGGGACCGGCACTATGCTTGCAGGTTTAGCGTGCGCCGCTTTACCGCATCAGCAGGTAATTGGTATTTGCAGTCTTAAGCTGCCTCCCGGCGAACAAAATAGTCTGAACACCCTTATACAACCATACGCAGCCAACAAAAAAAATTACACCCTGTTTTACGATTATCATTTTGGCGGTTATGCACGGAAAACCGATGAGTTGATTCGTTTTATGAATACAATTTATCAGCAACATGATCTGCCCACCGATTTCGTATATACAGGGAAATTGTTATTTGGCATGCTGAACCTGGTTAAAACAGGTTATTTTCAACCTGGTAGTCGCATTTTAGTAGTACATAGCGGCGGGTTACAGGGCAACCGGTCGTTGCCCGCAGGAACATTAACATTCCTGTAAATGGTAATATAAAACCGCTACAGCAAAACTATTATATTTGCGACGCCAAATCCTTTACCGATAAATTCAATATTGGCGCATGCGCAAACTGGCAGCATTACTTATACTAACTTGTACCTTATTTAACACCAGCATGGCGCAGGGTATTCTGCCTGACTTTTCCGTAGTTACCAAGGGAAATCAAAAAGTGATCATCAGCTGGGTCAACAATTATCCTGTAGTTACGCAAATAAGCGTTCAACGCTCAAAAGACAGCACAAGAGGTTTTGCTACTATCCTGTCCATGGCCGACCCTACCGCGCCACAGAATGGTATTGTGGATGCCAAAGCAACGGATGCCAAACAGTTTTACCGGTTGTTCATTGTACTCGATAATGGCAAATTTGTCTTCACCCGTTCAAAACGGCCATTTTGGGATACCGTTCGGGTGATAGTGAATAAACAACAACCTGCCGATAACGCCCGGCGGGTGATCATTACAGAAAGCGTTACGCCGAAACAGGCAGAAGAAATAAAAGAAAAATTGCAGCCAGCTACCACACCTGTTGTAAAAGTACCTGAGCCGGAAAAATTCTACTTTATTAAAAAACGCGATACCCTGGTTGCAACCATCAGTGCTTCATCATTAAAGAAATTCCGCGATTCTGTTGTCACCAAAACAAAAGATACCATTGCCTTCAGTACCGGCGATACCATATTATTAAAACCATTTATTCCCAAAGAAGTATTCAAACCTTCGAAGTATGTGTATACTGAGCGGGATGGCAATATTTCTGTCAGCGTGCCCAATGTAGCCTATCACCATTATACCATCAAATTCTTCGACGAAAAAAGTATTCCGCTTTTTGATATCACTGAAGTCAAAGAATCGACCCTGTTAATAGACAAGGTTAATTTTTTACGCTCCGGCTGGTATAAATTCGAGTTGTATGAAGATGGAAAGCTGAAGGAGAAGCATAAATTCTTTATACCGAAAGAATAGTTGAAAAGTTGATAAAGTTGAAAGCTTGATAAGGTTAACCCGGCACTTTATCATCTTTATCAACTTATTAACCTGTTAACTTATCAATTCAACATCAAACACCCGCTCAAAATTCCGCTTCACCCGCTCTTTCACCTCATTCATATTGAGTGTTTGGCCCAATTCTTTCTGCAGTGAGGTAACCTGTTTGTTCTGTATACCGCAGGGAATGATATAATCAAAATAAGAGAGATCGGTATTTACATTGAAGGCAAAACCATGCATGGTGATCCACCGGCTGCAACGAATGCCCATGGCGCAGATCTTCCGCTCTTTTCCCGGAATAGCTGCATCGAGCCATACTCCTGTTTCACCGGGTGACCGCTCCCCTTTCACGCCATAATCAGCCATAGTGGCTATGATCACTTCTTCCAGGTTGCGCAGGTATTTGCCAATGTCTGTATAGAATTTTTCCAGGTCCAGAATGGGATATCCCACCAGTTGCTCCTTACCATGAAAGGTAATATCGCCACCCCGGTTGGTATTGTAGAAACTAATGCCTTTGGCCGCTCTTTCTTCCTCGCTGATCAACACATTTTCAATGGCGCCGCTTTTTCCCAGTGTATAAACAGGCGGATGCTCAACAAACAGCAGGTGATGTTGGGTAAATGGTCTATTCTCCTCATTGTCAATGGGTTCAAACAGGTTCTCCGGGCCGGCATTACCGGTTACTCCCTGGCTTTCCAGGGCAGTCAGCCTGTTTCTGAGCTCAGATTTCACCTGTACATTCTCCTGCAACAGCTTTTCCTGCAGATCCCAGGCATCCCGGTACTCGATCTGGCCCAGATCGCGGAATAAAACCTCCTGTTTTATACTGGTTTGCATATAATAACAAATGTACTACTTTATACAACTCCCCGTGGTTGCTTACCTTTGCCACAAACAGTGATACTCCATGACTATAAAGGATGCCAATACATTTAACGATCAGGATGAAAATGTGGAAGGTGTAGAAGGTGCTGATGTTGCGGAAGAGCAGCTATACGAACGATTCAGTTTGGTGGTAGATAGAGGCCAGGAACCCATGCGGCTCGATAAATTTCTGGTAGCCCGCATCGAGGGCGCATCCCGGAACAAGGTGCAGCAATCTATCGAAAACGGCCGTGTTACCGTAAACGGCAAATCAGTACAGGCCAATCACAAAATAAAACCGGGCGAGGAGATCATTGTATACTCCGACAAAGAGATGCATGGGGAAGAGATCATCCCGGAACAAATGCCGCTGAACATTGTCTTTGAAGACGACGACATTCTGATCATTAATAAACCGGTTGGACTGGTAGTACACCCCGCCAGCGGTAACCCTCGCGGTACGCTCATTAATGGCGTAGCCTGGTATTTACAGCAACAGAACAAAGATATTTCTGCCGATAACCTGCCCCGCTTTGGGTTAGTACATCGTATTGATAAAAACACCAGCGGTTTAATGGTGCTGGCCAAAACCGAAAAAGCAGTCACCTCCCTGGCCAAAGAATTTTTCGATCATACCATTCACCGCCAGTACATTGCCCTGGTTTGGGGCGATGTAGCTGAAGATACCGGCACCATCAGGGCGCACATTGGCCGGCACCAGCGCTTTCGCAAGATCTTCGATGCCTATCCCGATGGCGAATATGGCAAAGATGCCACAACGCATTACACAGTGCTGGAACGCCTTGGCTATGTGACCGTCGTTCAATGCGTACTGGAAACAGGCCGCACCCACCAGATACGTGTGCATATGAAGCATATTGGTCATCCATTGTTTAACGATGAATTATATGGCGGTGACAGAATTGTAAAAGGAACCGTTTTTACCAAATACAAACAGTTTGTAGATAATTGTTTTTCTATTTGTCCCCGGCATGCACTGCACGCCAAGACGATCGGCTTTATTCATCCTCGCAGTCGCAAAGAGGTGGTATTTAACAGTGAAATGCCTGAGGATATGCAAAAGTTGTTTGAGAAGTGGAGAGGCTATATAAAAACAAAAAGTATAAGTTAATGGGTTGAAAAGAAAGGAATTCGGTGAATCAGACAAGCTAGTATAAACGCCGAATTTAAATTATTTTAGAACCCTGATGAAACCCTTATTGACCCTAATCCTGTTTGCATGTTGCATTCAGCCCTTATTTGCCCAAAAGGAAACTAATAATTGGATCATTGGTTACGACATTGGCCTTACGTTTGTCAATGGCAACCCGCAACCGCTATCGGGCGTTACCAATGGTTCATCATATATCAGCACTTCCTATTCAGACGCAAACGGCAACCTGAAATTTGTTTTTGCCGGTAACCAGGTGCTCGACCGCAATTATAACGTAATGCCGGGCTCTAACCTTTTTCCATTTAACCAGGGGGCGAGTTATCATATTGCTTTAACAGCGGCTTCTCCGGCCAATGCGAATCAGTTCTATGTATTTTACATAGTATCGCCGGTTAACCAGCAATACTCCTTACGGTATGCCATCGTTGATCTATCACTGAATGGTGGCCTGGGCCAGGTGATCAGCGCCAATAACGTAATTGAAAATACTGTTTCTTTAGCATTTACATTGGTACAAAAAAAGGGCACCAACGATTTCTGGATAGTAACGCATGTACAATACACGGATACTTTTCACAGCTGGCTGGTGAGCGCAGCCGGCATTGCTTCAATACCTGTAATCAGCCAGGCTGGTACCAACTCCAACCCGACCGATTACAATTTTGTAGATATGAAGACTTCTCCGAACGGAGAAATGATTGCAGGGATTTCATATAAGTATATCCCGGTGCCCATATTTTCCTACGATATGCGTTTTGTAGAAGTTTTTAATGTTGACGGACAAAGCGGTTCAGTTACCAACAGAGTGAAGTCGATTACAAACAGGTACATATACCAACAGCCCAATTTCCTGGAGTTTTCGCCCGACAACCGGTTGCTGTATGCCAACTTTTCGCACTATGCCCCCGGCTTACAACCCTGCGGCTATGGCGCCTCTAATATTTACCAGTTCAATTTATGTTATACCGATTCCGGCAGCTTTAGCCATTATGCGCCAATAGTTGCCTCAACGTTTTCTTTCTGTGGTATGTTGTACCTGGCTAAAACAAGGCTGGCGCCCAACAAAAAGATCTACATGCGTTATGGTTCTACTATTTTGCCGGCCATTGAAAACCCCAACATCATTGGCACCCGCTGCGACATGAATCATAATGCCTACAATATACCCGTCAATAATGGACTTAATCTTCCCGACTTTTACCATGCCTATACGCAAAAAGCGGTGATCAATAATATCGTTTATACAGGAGATTGCCATCCAAATCCGCTTCATTTTAAAATAACCAACGATACCATCAACCATGTGGAATGGAATTTTGGAGACGCAGCCAGTGGAAGTAATAATATATCAACCAATAAGGAAGAAGACCATGTTTTTTCCGCGCCCGGTTTTTACACCGTTACCGCCGATCTGTATGCATCGGATGGCAGATTTATTGAAACCGTTTCATCGCTCGTTGAAATAAAAGACCCGGCAAAAAGATTGCTGAATGACTATCCGAAAGACACTGTAATGTGCCAGTCGCAAACATTAAAACTCAAACTGAATGTAGTTAATGGCATCTTTACCTGGCACACGAAAGTCGCCGATGGCCTCTATACTTACAGCGCTTTATCCGACAGCTTTACAATTACATCCTCAGGTACCTATATGGTTGAAATGATCCAGAACGGCTGCAACGGGTGTACGCGAAAAGATTCGATCAAAGTAACGGTTCTACCCTCACCTGCTTTTTCACTGGGTTCAGATACCTATCTCTGTACAGGAGATTCACTCAGGCTAAGCGCATATTCCCCCGGGGCCGATTATCTTTGGAACACCGGTGACATAACAGATCATATTTATGCAAAAACTGCCGGACAGTACTGGGTTCGGGCAGAATTCAATCACAACGGATGCCCAATGTCTGACACCATCAATATTTCGGTGCGGCCGGGACTTACGTTTAGCTTACCCAACGATACAACGCTTTGTAATAATCAAACCCTGTTGCTGAACCCGGGTGTTGCCAACGCCAGCTTTTATAGATGGCAGAATGGTTCAGGCAACAGCACATTTAATGTTACAACTGCTGGCAAGTACTGGGTTTACGTATACGGCAACAATGGCTGTTACCGTTCAGATACCGTTAATGTAAGTTATGTTAATGCACAAGCGGTTTATCTGGGCGCCGATACCACGCTATGTGCAGGCGATTCAGTTCATTTGACCGCAAACGTGTTGAATGGCAATTATCTCTGGAACACAGGCGCTACCGATGCCATGGTTACCGTTAAAACCAGCGGGCAATACTGGGTAAAGGCCGACAATGCTGCCTGTACCGTTTCCGACACCATTTCTGTTACGTTTAACCCCATTCCTTTTTTCAACCTGGGCAGTGACACCCTCATTTGTGAAAAGAACAAGCTTCCGTTACATACAGGCATTTCAAATGCTTCTTATTTATGGCAGGATGGAAGTAAAAATAACCAGCTTACCGCATCGGCGGCCGGCCTGTACTGGGCACAGGTAACCCAACAAGGTTGCAGTTACCGGGATACGCTTCTCCTCACCACAAAACCAATACCCCCGGTTTTCATTGGTAACGATACCACCATTTGCCATGATGCATCCCTGCTGTTACAGGCAGGCAATAGCCTCATCAGCAATTACAAGTGGCACGATAATTCATCAGCCGACACGTATCTTGTAAACGCACAGGGAACGTATTGGGTGCAAGCTGCCGGAATGAACGGTTGTACAAACGCTGATACGATAAACGTTTATAAAAAGCCTCCTCCCGGTTTCACATTAGGAAATGACACCACCCTTTGCGAGCAACAACAGCTGTCCTATAATTTTAATCTTGCCAATGCAACATATATATGGAGCACCGGCAACACCCGGGCACAGCAGGCCATTAATCAACCGGGCATTTACTGGCTTGAAGTAAGCCAGCAAGGCTGCAGCAAACGGGATAGCGTTTCTGTATTGTACAAACCCATACCACAGGTAAGTTTGGGCAACGATACCACATTGTGTGAAGGGGTCAGCTACCAGTTGAATGCCAATACCAATAACAATGTTACCTATACCTGGCAAAATAACAGCACTGGCCCATCCTATGTAGTGAACACCTCCGGTAAATACTGGGTTCGCGTATTGTTAAATGGATGCGCCAATGCTGATACGGCAAATATTACCTATACATTGAAACCGGTTTTTGACCTTGGCAATGATACGTCGATATGCAAAGGACAAACATTTACACTACTGCTTAATGTAAATGGCAGTTCTACCTACAAATGGCAAAACGGAAGTACCGGTTCATCGTTCAACGTTACCGCGCCCGGCATATATGAAGTGACTGTAACCAATGAATGTGGGTCCAGGAGCGATCAAATAGCTATTGACCAGGGGTTATGTTTGCTTGTAATGCCTAATGCCTTTTCGCCGAATCACGACGGATTGAACGATGTTTTCAGGATCAAACATCCGTGGTACATTAAGGAATTTCATATGATGATCTTCAATCGCTGGGGCGAAAAGGTATTCGAAAGCTATGATCCTAACAAGGGATGGAACGGGACCTGGAATGGGATCGATCAACCGTCCGGTGCATATGCCTGGGTGATTTCATTAACTGATAAAGACGGGCAAAAAGACAGCAGCCGGGGTATTGTTATACTGGCGCGATGAATTAATTTAATACATTACTCACTTTTATTAAAATCAAAAAGTGTGGCAGTAAAGATTGATTTCTCCCGTTTTTTAAGAACCACATCCCAGTTGCCATTGTATCGCAACAGTTTTGGTACAAGGAAGTTGCCGAATTTCGTCATCTCAACTTCCATGCGTACGTTAAAATCGTACACGCCGGCGCTATAGCTGAGATCGTAATTACGGGCAACAATTTCCCAGGTGTCAATGCGAAACCAGGTGGTCATGTCGTTCACTACAATTTTATCTTTTTCATTACCCGGTAGGTCGGCCCGGGGTTTACAGGTAAACACATAACACATTTCGCCTTTAAAGGGCTCCATATCAATAGTAAAATCATAACGAACGGCCACCTCATCATCGAACAAAGCGATCTTGTTTCCGATGAATGGAATGCCGGGTATCTTCTTACCCGGATTAAAAAACAACATCTTCAGCTGCTCTTTGTGTTTAGCCAGTCCGCTTTTGCCCTGGGTGCTAAAGGCCGCATTTGATACAATATTGGTCTCGCCGCAAATGGTATCGGCGGCAAAAAATAAGCCGGCATACATGCCGGCTGTATAATAATTATACTCGTGATGTTTATCGTAAAAATCGCCGCTGGTTTGTTCTTCCAGCACCTGGGTATAGCGGCAACCGTCGTTTACATGTTGCCGGGTTTTACTGTACAAAGAAGCAGTCACATTTTCTTTCTTGTCAAACATCCTGATGTCGTTCAGCGACGTATAACCGAGCACTTTCAGATTGCGGAATGCTTTGTAAAATGTTGTGTCGTTTTTGATGCGCTCAATAAAAGCAGCCACATTGAGGTTGTTCCGCACAACCACTTCTTTCAAAGTAACCGTTTTGTTTTGAACAGTTACCAGGGAATCCTGCGCAATAAGGGGAGAAGAAATAATGAGAAAAATAAGTACGCGCCAGCAACCCGGTAACATCATAACACTATTTAAGGAAGATCATTTTATAATCAGCCCGCACCTTGCCTTTGGAAATATCAGCCAGTTTACCCTGCAATAATTTTTTCTTCAACGGCTTCAGGTAATCAATAAATAATTTCCCTTCTATATGATCGTATTCATGAAGAATGACACGGGCAGTTATACCATTGAATGTTTTTTCATATGGAACAAAATTCTCATCCACATATGAAATGGTTACGGATTCGTTACGCGATACATCTTCCCTGATCTTGGGAATGCTTAAACAGCCTTCGTTATACGCCCACACTTCGCCGTTGAGGGCTTTTACTTTGGCGTTGATGAATACCTGTTTAATACCAGGCTCATCGGGATATTTCCCTTTTTCATCTTCCTCCTGGTTTTCAAATATCTGATGGCTGTCCATGACAAACAGGCGAATATCTTTATTGATCTGGGGCGCCGCCAACCCTACGCCATTACTGGCGTACATTGTTTCCCACATATCCGCAATCAATTTAGCCAGATTGGGATATTCGGGGGTGATTTCCTTACCCTCCTTCCTCAAAATTTCAGCGCCATATGCTACGATCGGTAATATCATGATATCAGTTTCCTTGATTTTTTAACAGGTTCTTTATTTCAGTTTGCAAATTTACTTCAAAGAATTGTGAATAGGTCAATTGCCAAAGGGGAAAATGACCCAAATCAGCCGGTCTTGCCACACTAAAGGCCCCTTCCCGGCTTCCGGTTGGCGCTTTGCTTATAATAAACTGAAAATCAACTAATACTCCGCATATATTCCTGTAACATAATGGTTGCGGCAATTTCATCGACCAGCGCCTTGTTCCGGCGCTGCATTTTTTTCATCCCCATTTCGATCATGGCCTGGGAGGCCAGTTTGGAAGTATAGCGCTCATCTACCATTTTAATAGGCATGGCAGGGAATTCTTTCTTCAGTCTTTCCACCGCCTTCTTTACCAGGGGCGTGGCATGTGTATCCGACTCATCCCAGTTTTTCGGTTCGCCCATAATGATCAATTCCACGGGTTCCTTGCTAAAGTAATCTTTCAAAAACGGGATCAGTTTAGGCGTTTCTACCGTTGTTAATCCCGTTGCAATGATCTGCAATGGATCGGTAACGGCGAGGCCGGTACGTTTTAAGCCATAATCTATAGACAGTATCCGGGCCATTAATTGTTTTTTGTTTGTGGGCTTTTTGCTTGCAGCTCGTAGCTTGTAGCTTTTAAAATTCTACCCAATTAATAGATCAGTAATAACAAACACAGCAAATACCACACTCGCTATTCCATTGGCCGTCATAAAAGCCAGGTTCACGCGGCGCAGATCGGTTGGTTTTACAACAGAATGCTGGTAAACCAACATACTCACAAATATGGCAACGCCCACCCAGTACATCCAATGAAAATTGCCCAGAACGCCGGCCAAAATTACACAGGCAGCACTCAACAGGTGCAACAATTCAGATACGCGCAACCCTTTGGCTTTACCCAGCCAGGCCGGGATGGAATACAATTGTTTCGACTTGTCAAATTCTTCATCCTGCAAAGCATAAATGATATCAAACCCACTCACCCAGAAAATAACGGTGAATGAGAACAGGATGGGCAACAATGCGAATTGACCGGTTACTGCCAGGTACGCACCGATAGGCGCCAGCGACAACCCTAGTCCCAGAACGAGGTGACACAACGGGGTGAACCGTTTTGTATAGCTATAAAATAATACTACAAATAATGCTACCGGTGATAAGAAGAAACAGATGCGATTGATGAACCAGGTACAAACCACAAACAATACGCTGCAGATAATGGTGAACCACAATACATTGTTTGCCTTTAATATACCCGCCGGAATTTCGCGAATGGCGGTCCTTGGATTTTGTGCATCGAAGTGGCGATCGAGATAGCGGTTAAAGGCCATGGCGGCGCTGCGGGCGAAGATCATGCAGCCGATTACCAAAATTAATCGGGTTACAATCTGACTCGTTGTTGTAGGTACATTAGGATTAAATCCAGCAGGGTATATAGTGGTATGCCATCCCGGTACAACTGCTACCGGATACACAGTTTGTAAAGCCAAAAAAAATCCGATCAACGCAAACGGCATGGCAAAAATGGTATGCGAAAATTTGATCAGGCTCAGGTATTTCTTAACGGTTGTCATTTGGAATTTGGTTCTTGTATTTATTTGGTTCCTGGGATTTTTATTTGGTTCTTGTTATTTGTGATTTGAGATTTTACTTCTAATCAACTCCCACAACACAATTCCCGCTGCAACGGAAATGTTTAGCGAATGCTTCATGCCCAGCTGTGGAATTTCAATACAACCATCGCACAGTTTAATTACCTCCTGCTCTACCCCGCTCACTTCGTTGCCAAATACAACAGCCACCGGTTCGTGTTGGTTCATATCGAACTGGTGTAAAGGAATACTGCTTTCTACCTGCTCTACGGCATAAACCTGGTAGCCATCATCCTTCAGTCTTTGTACGGCCTCAACGGTGGTTTCCGCATATTTCCATTCCACGGTTTCTGTGGCGCCCAACGCTGTCTTGTGAATATCGCGATGCGGCGGTTGCGGCGTATACCCGCACAGATAAATGCCGCGTAACAAAAACGCATCGGCCGTACGAAATACACTGCCTACATTGTGCATGCTGCGGATGTTATCCAGCACCACCACCACGGGCATTTTCTCCGCTTCTTTAAATTCATGAACCGATTTGCGGTTCAGTTCATCCATGCTCAACTTGCGCATGGCGCAAAGGTAAGTTGAAAAAGTACAACGTTGATAGAGGTGATATAGTTGATAAAGATTCTTCATAGTCAACTAGTTAACTTCCTGCTTTTCTTCCCCTTTATCAACTTGTTAACCCTATCAACTTTTCAACTCTTTCTCCACATACCCACTCCTGCCTTTTTTATCCCCTCCCAAACCCTTTAAATTTGCCCACCATGTCAAAAGCTACTACAGAAACTCCTTTAATGGGTCAGCACCGGGCTATTAAACAAAAATACCCCGATGCGGTGTTGTTGTTCAGAGTAGGTGATTTTTACGAAACTTTTGGCGAGGACGCTGTCATTGCTTCGCAGGTGCTGGGCATTACCCTTACCAAACGCAATAACGGAGCGGCTTTCAGCAGCGAACTGGCAGGATTTCCGCACCACGCCCTCGATACCTATCTGCACAAACTGGTGCGGGCCGGTTACCGTGTAGCCATCTGCGATCAGCTCGAAGATCCAAAAACAGCAAAAGGTATTGTGAAACGCGGGGTCACCGAACTGGTGACGCCTGGTGTGGCCACCAACGATAAACTGCTGGAGCATAACAGCAATAATTTCCTGGCGGGTATTCATTTTACGCAGGAAGGGAATGCCGGTATTGCATTCCTCGACATTTCTACCGGTGAGTTTTTTGTGGCAGAAGGCAATGCAGAATACATTGATAAATTACTGCAAACGCTGAAGCCTGCTGAAGTGATCTTTCAGCGCAGCTTTCAAAAGCATTTTAAAGAAGTCTTTGGTTCCCGCTTCTATACCTACACCATGGAAAGCTGGATCTTCGATGAGGCATATACGACCGAAAACCTGCTGAAACACTTTAACACCCACTCCTTAAAAGGGTTTGGGATAGAAGAAATGCACCTCGGTATTGTAGCCGCCGGCTCCGTGCTGCATTACCTGAAAGATACCGAACATCCTAACCTGCAACATATCACTTCCATCCAACGCATTGATCGCGATGATCACCTTTGGATGGACCGTTTTACCATTCGCAACCTGGAGCTGATCAGCGCTGGCATGGGTGATGGAAATAACCTGCATAAGGTACTTGACAACACCGTATCGCCTATGGGCGCCCGTTTGCTAAAACGCTGGATCTTGCTGCCCTTAAAAGATATCATTCGTATTAATGAGCGGCTCGACCTTGTTGAATTTTTTATCAAAGAAGTTGACCTGCGCACCAAACTGGTGCAGCTCATTAAACAATGCGGCGATATTGAACGGTTGGTGAGCAAGATCCCGTTAAAGAAGATCAACCCGCGCGAAGTATTGCAAATAGCCCGGGGACTGCGGCATGTTGAAGAGATCAAACAGATATGCAGCAATACATCGAACGCTTACCTGAAGCGATTGGCAGATTCGTTAAACGGCTGCCCCTACATTGAAGAAAAGATCACCAGGGAGATCATGGATAATCCGCCGGTAGCAGTGGCCAAAGGCGGCGCTATTGCCAATGGCATTCATGCCGAACTGGATGACCTGCGAAATATTGCCACCAATGGCAAGGAATACCTGGTGCAACTGCAACAAAAGGAATCTGAGAAAACAGGTATCTCTTCTTTAAAGATCGGTTTCAACAACGTATTTGGTTATTATCTCGAAGTAACCAACTCGCATAAAAGTAAAGTACCGGCCGAATGGATGCGCAAACAAACGCTGGCCAATGCGGAAAGATACATTACCGCAGAGCTAAAAGAATATGAAGAAAAAATAACCGGCGCCGAAGAAAAAATACTGGCCATAGAACAGGATATCTATGAAAAGTTAATGCTGGAGCTGCAGGATTATATTGCGCCCATGCAGGTCAATGGCAATGTACTGGCCATTCAGGATTGCCTTTTATGTTTTGCCCATAATGCCCTGCACTTTAATTATAAAAAACCGGAGTTGCATGAGGAAGGGGTACTTGATCTGAAAGAAAGCCGTCACCCCGTGATCGAACGCAATTTACCGGCAGGCGAACCTTATATTGCCAATGATGTTTTTCTGGAACCGGCTACACAGCAGGTTATTATTTTGACCGGTCCGAACATGAGCGGTAAAAGCGCCATACTACGGCAGACCGCCCTCATAACCCTGATGGCGCATATGGGTAGCTTTGTGCCGGCTGCGTCAGCACGCATTCCTCTGACCGATAAAATTTTTACCCGGGTAGGCGCCTCCGATAATTTAAGCGGCGGCGAATCTACCTTCATGGTGGAAATGAATGAAACGGCCAGCATCATAAACAATATCAGCACCCGCAGTTTGATATTACTCGATGAAATTGGCCGCGGTACTTCAACCTATGATGGTATTTCCATTGCCTGGAGCATTGCGGAATACCTGCATCAATCGCCGCACGCGCCAAAAACATTGTTCGCCACCCATTATCACGAGTTGAATGAACTGGAAAACAAAATGGCCCGCATAAAAAATTATCACATCACCAATAAAGAAGTGGGTAATAAGGTCATCTTTCTGCGTAAACTGGCGCCCGGTGGCAGTACCCATAGTTTTGGTATTCACGTGGCTAAAATGGCGGGCATGCCGCCTGCCCTCATCGACCGGGCCAATGAAATATTAAAAGTCCTCGAAAAAAAGCACGAAGATCAACCGGCAGGAAGTGCACAAAACAATTTGACCGACCAGGTAAAACAAATTGCCACGCAAAAGGTACAGCTCTCTATTTTCGATGCCCACAGCGAAACATTTGATGACATTCGTAAAAAATTGCAGGATATCGACATTAACCGATTAACACCGGTGGAGGCTTTAATGAAGCTTAATGAAATTAAAGGGCTGGTGAAATAACAATATGCTAATTAGCTAAATATAGCGGCAGCTTTGTCGGCTGCCTTTTGCCGTTTCACGTTTGACGTCTCACGTTTCACGCTTACATATAACTCAACCACCACTGCGTGTGCTGGCTTTTATATTTGTTGTACCATTTGCATAACGGATATAATATCAGGATCACCGCTATCCAGATGATATATACCACCCAGAGATCATAACCAAATGTAAGCGGCCTGAACAGGAAGGGGGTTTGGCCAACAATATCCTTCGAGCCATAGCCCGATGCATAAAATAAGATCACCGTCAATATATGGATCAGGTATAAGTGCAGTACATAATAAAAGAAAGGTACGCGGCCAAAGACCTTCACAAACTCCGTAAAACGGTTCTGTACATGTTCCAGCAGGGCCAACACAACCAACGCCGGACCAATTGTAATACAGGCGTACATCAATGATGGCGGATACTTATGTACATTCATAAACGACAGAAAAGTAGCCATGCCATCTCGCTGCGAAGTCCAGGGTAAAGGATTGCCATAGCCATTTAAAAACCGCAATACAATAAACAATACGATTAAACCCGTGCCTAACATCAACAGTGTTTTTTGACGTTTGTGCGTATCTACAGTTGGTTCAAATAATTTACCGGCAGCATAGCCCATAAACATAATACCCGTCCAGGGCAAAAATGCATAGGCAACGATCAATACCCGGTTGGGCGCAAAAGTAAATGTATCAAAACGGCTATCATGCAACAGGTCCCAGAGAAAACCGACCTCATGTTTATGGGCAGCTTCCGGATAGTCGAGTATATTATGTCCGAACACGATCAATGCGCCTATCGCAAAAATAACCCCATAGGGCAACCGTATGGCTAAACCCAGCAATAGCATACTGATACCTATCGCCCATATAACCTGAAAAATGATGGTATTATAGAGAGGATTAAAAGTCCAGCCCAGGGAAATGACAACCACTTCAATAAGCACCAGCCACAAACCCCGCTTTATCAAAAAGCTGCTTAATTCAGCTTTTGTTTTTCTTAATCCGATCATATACGCTGAAGTACCGGCCAGGAATACAAATGTAGGCGCACAAAAATGGGTGATCCAGCGGGTAAAATATAATATGGGTGTGGTGGTACCCGGGTCAAGCGGGTCGTGTTGAAAAGCATCATTATGAAAGTAATCACGTACGTGATCCAGCGCCATAATGATCATTACGATACCTCGTAATATATCAATAGATTGTACGCGCTTTTTGACTGCAGTTAGTTGGTTCATACCGGCTCTATTAAGGGATTGACGTTTACAATTTACAACTATTCCCATCCCTTGCAAAAAATTGCCCCCTCAGCAGAACCGAGGGGGCAATTGTATCATCCGCCGGCTGGCGGATGACTTGTTTTAACTTAACCACAGCGATGAAAGGCAGAGTTGTGCAACCTTTCACTATAACAGTTCAAAAAATGGTGCCAGTTGTGCATTATAAATTAAAGAAAATGTTAAAGGCTGGCGGCTTTGGCTTAAACCTTTAGCGTTCGGCGTTAAGCGTTCGGCGTTAAGCCTTCTGCCCGTATGTTATTTAACGTTTGAAAATCATCTTTTAACTTATTATACAGACCAGCATATACAGTGTAGTAACGCTGGTAACTGGTATGCAGGGTGAGATTGGGTTGGTATTGTTGTTGAATGTGGAAAAAAGCCGCCGTTTCGCTGTCGTCAAGGATACCTAATGACTGCCATCCTAATATGGCCGCGCCAACAGAAGAGGCATCTTCGTTCGTAATTACTTTTATTTCTTTTCCAAAAAGATCGGTTAGCCACTGCAGCCATAACGGGGAGTTAATAAATCCGCCACTGGCATAAATATGTTGTATGGCGTCTACGGTTTCATCAACCGACGCGGCCACCTGGTACAACGCATAATTAATGCCTTCAATAATGGCACGCATAAAATGCGCTTGCGTATGCCCGGCATGTATTCCGAAAAAAACGCCTCGTGCCGAAGCATCCCATACCGGGGCCCTTTCGCCCAGTATATACGGCAGAAAGATCAATCCGTCTGCACCAGCCGGGGCCTCCGCTGCCTGTTGTACAAACGAGGCCAGATCACCGGCGTTCGCAAATGGCTTTTGTAAAAAATGTTCTGAATACCATTTCAACAATACCACGCCATTATTTATGGCGCCCCCTGAAACATACAGATCGTCGCGCAGTATATAATTGAAAATTCTTTCCTGTTGGTCGTAGGCAGGCTGTGTGGTTGTCATTCGCACGGCACCGCTGGTTCCTATAGTAACCGACATATCGCCGGGTTGTGTGGCATTGCTGCCGAGGTTAGCCAAACAACCATCGCTGGCGCCTATGATAAAAGGCGTATCGGCGTCAATGCCCAGCTGTTGCGCATATTCATTTTTTAGTCCTTTTATTATTTGCGTGGTGAATATAGGTTGCGATAAATGATCAACGGTTATGCCTGCCGCCGCCAGGGCCGGCGTGAACCAGGTTTTTTTATAAATATCAAACAACCCGGTGGAGGAAGCAATGGAATGATCGATCAGGTATTGATCAAAAAACCGGTAAAAAATAAATTCCTTTATGGAAATGAATTTATGGGTAGCCCTGAATATGTCCGGCTGGTTCTCCCCGATCCACATGATCTTGCATAAGGGCGACATGGGATGGATCGGTGTTCCTGTATGGCGGTAAATATCATTGCCCGCAGTCGTTCGTTTTAAAGCCTCCGCATAAGCGGTGCTGCGGGCATCGGCCCAGGTTAACACATTGGTTAACGGGCTACCGGCTTTATCCACGGCTATCAAACTATGCATGGCCGCACTGAAACTAATCCCATCTATGGTATACTGTAATGCTTTTACCTGTTTCACCACTTTTTCAATACAGGTCATAACAGCATTGAACAGTACTTCAGGGTCCAGTTCATGATGACCGGGCGGGCTAATCACCGGGTTATACGACATATAGGCATTGCTGGTAACCCTTCCTTCGCTGGTAAAGGCAATGGCCTTGGTCCCTGAAGTCCCTATATCTACGCCGATGATAATGTGCATCTGTAATAAATGGTTTGATGGTTCAATGTCCTTCTTTCAAAAGTACCCCCATATTTTTAAACATCCTAGCTATGAGATCATTGAACCATCAAACCATAAAAAAAGACGGGCCATCTGCCAAAGGCAAACGACCCGCCAGTTCTTATTTGTTGAGCAATGAAAGCACTACTTTAGATCATATCCTTCAGCTTCTCTACCACGTAATCAATTTCTTCTTTGGTATTATGTTTACTGAATGAAAAACGAACCGTTACCTGGTTGGGATTATTATTGACGGCACGTATAACATGCGAACCCTGGTCGGCCCCGCTGGTGCAGGCGCTGCCGCCGCTGACGCAGATATTGTTTATATCGAGGTTAAACAGGATCATTTCCGATTTTTCGGTTTTTGGAAATGATATGCTCAACACGGTATACAGACTGCGACCGAGCGGATCGCCATTGAAGAATACATTGCGGATATTCTTTTTCACCTGTTCCATCATGTATATTTTCAACCCTTTGATATAGTCGCTTTGTGTTTCATATTGTTCAGTAGCCAATTCAAGCGCTTTGGCAAAACCTACAATACCATACAGGTTCTCTGTACCGGCCCGCATATTGCGCTCCTGCGATCCGCCATGGATGTATGGTTTTATTTTCACATTTTCATTGATGTACAATATGCCCACGCCTTTTGGCCCATGGAACTTATGTCCGGCGCCGGTAACAAAATGCACCGGTGTATTGCGTAAGTCGAATGGAAAATGCCCTACTGTTTGCACCGTGTCGGAATGAAAGATAGCGCCGTACATTTTACAAAGGTTACCTACAGCATGCATATCGAGCATATTGCCAATTTCATTATTGGCATGCATGAGGGTCACCAGGCATTTTTCATTGCTATTGGCCAGCAGCCGCTCCAGGTCTTCCATATCAATATGACCATTGGGCAGCAACTTTACAAAACTTAATGCCGCTTCTCCATGGTGATAAATACTCTCTACCGTATGCAAAGTAGCATGGTGCTCAATAGCTGAAGTAATAATATGCTTGCAACCCAGGTCGCGTATGGAAGCGCTGATAGCTGCATTAGAACTTTCAGTTCCGCCCGAGGTGAAAAATATCTCTGCAGGGTGTGCGTTCAGGATTTTGGCAACTACTTTACGGGCATTCTCAATAGCCAGCCGGCTTTCCCGTCCATATGAATAAATAGCAGAAGGATTACCAAACTTATCGGTAAAATAAGGCATCATCGCTTCCAAAACCGTGGGGTCCAGGGGCGTTGTTGCTGCATTATCAAAATATATCCGGGTAGGCTGGTTTACCATGTTCTGCTATTTAATAAAAAACTCCGCTAAAAGCGGAGCAAAATTGAAAAAAAAAGCTGAAAAGAAATTCTTATATCGTGGAATTACATACAACGCATCAAAAAGCCTGATGAACGATCAAATGATTAAAGATCTATGCAGTTCACCTGAAATTATTCAATAGAAACGGCTGATCATTTGATGATTTACAGGTTGCGCCACCTGGGCTTACATAAACTCTTTAATATCATGCATCAAACGCAGCGCAATATTATTGGCCGTTGTTTCAAAACTGCTTTCGGCATAAATACGAATGATAGGTTCCGTGTTCGATGTACGGAGGTGAACCCAGTCAGTATCGAACTCTATTTTTAAACCATCTTCCGTATTGACAGGCTGATTCTTGTATTTTACTTTGATCTTCTCAAAGATCTCCCGTACGTCAATGCCGTTTTGCAGTTCTATTTTATTTTTTGAGATAAAATAATCAGGATAGCGTGCCCTGAACGAACGGATACCATTTTTATGAGTTGCCAGCGAGCTCAGGAATAAACCGATGCCAATGAGCGCATCACGGCCATAATGCAGATCGGGTACAATAATGCCGCCATTTCCTTCTCCCCCTATCACTGCATTTACCTGTTTCATTTTATCAACCACATTCACCTCGCCAACGGCAGAAGGATAATATTCCCCGCCATGTTTAATGGTGATCTCTTTCAGCGCTTTGGTGCTGCTCATGTTACTCACCGTATTACCTACTGTTTTGCTGAGTACATAATCAGCAACTGCAACCAGGGTATATTCTTCACCGAACATGCTGCCATCTTCACAAACAAAACACAGGCGGTCAACATCAGGATCAACTGCAATACCCAGATCGGCTTTATGATTGCGTACAGCATTACTTAAACCCGTTAAATTTTCTGGTAATGGTTCGGGATTGTGTGCAAACTTGCCGGTGATCTCTTCATTCAATACGATCACTTCAGCAATACCCAATGCGGTAAGCAATGGCGGAATAGCCAATGCACCGGTTGAATTCACCACATCAACCACCACTTTGTATTGTTTCTGGCGTATGCCTTCCACATCTACCAGCGGATAGTTAACAATAGTATCAATATGCTTTTGTAAATAAGTGTCATTGACTGAATAGGAACCCAACTTATCTACAGATACAAAATTAAAATCTTCATTACGTGCTTTTTCCAACACCAGCGCGCCGTCTTCGCCGCTGATGAACTCACCGTTTTCGTTAAGCAGCTTTAATGCATTCCATTCTTTTGGATTATGGCTGGCGGTAATAATAATTCCACCGGCCGCTTTTTCCCACACAACTGCCATTTCAACAGTTGGCGTAGTAGAAAGCCCGATATCAACCACATCTATGCCCAGCCCTGTTAGCGTACTAACTACCAATTGCTGCACCATAGCTCCGCTGATACGACCATCGCGGCCGACAATAACTTTATTACCTGATTTTTTTTCAAGCAACCAACTACCAAAGGCGGCGGAAAATTTTACCACATCAAGGGGAGTGAGATTTTCTCCGGTTTTACCTCCGATCGTTCCACGAATTCCCGATATACTTTTTATCAATGCCACAATACAGGGTTTAACAGTAATAATTTACAAAAATAAGTGTTTGGCCGTTAGCAGGGACTACCAGTTTCGGGTATTTTACAGGATGGGAATCAGACGGGTATCAGAAAAGTGAAGATAAGTGAAAATTAAAGACATTTTGAATATGAAAAACTACATGTGGAAAACAATGAATAAAAAAAGGCATATCAATTCATTATGAGTTAAATTTTTGTTGTAATAAAAATGGAGTTTATGTATATTCCATTGCCGGCACATGGCCAACGTATGTATTACTCCCCTACTTTTGCTTAAATTCTTTGCCATTCATGTTCAACAGCAGTAACTGGTTTAAGGAGTGGTTCAACTCTCCTTATTACCATAAATTATATTTTGAACACGACGAAAAGGAAGCCACTGCTTTTATAAACAGGTTGCTGAATAAGCTGAAACCGGCAGAAAAAGCAAGGTTACTCGATGTGGCCTGCGGCCGGGGCAGGCATGCAAAGTTGCTGGCTTCTAATGGTTTTGATGTAACGGGTATCGACCTCGCCCCCGCAAGCATCACCATTGCCAAAGCATTGGAAAACGACCACCTTCATTTTTTTGAGCATGATATGCGGCTGCCCTTCTGGATAAATTATTTCGACTGCGCCTTTAACTTCTTTACCAGCTTTGGTTATTTCAGAACAGAACGGGAACATTACAACGCCATCAGGACCATTGCCAACTCCCTAAAGCCCAACGGTACCCTGGTCATCGATTACCTGAACGTACATTATGCCGAAGACCACCTGGTGCATAAACAGGAAAAAGTGATCGATGATATTACTTTCTACCTGACCAAATGGTTTGATGAAACCCATTTTTATAAGAAAATTGTAGTGGAGGACGAAGTGCTGCGCACGCCGCTGGAGTACACCGAGAAAGTAGCCAAATTTTCATTGGGCGATTTCAACGATATGTTTGCCTATTACCACCTGCAATTGAAAGAAGTGTACGGCGATTACACCTTAAACCCGTACGATGTTAAACGATCGCCGAGGATGATCATGATCGCAAAGAAAAGCAATAAGCCGTAAGCTGTAAGCAATACAATGTTCTGTATTTGCTTATGGCTTAAAGCTTATAGCTTATAGCTTGTAGCTGTATTTTACTTCCCGCTCTTTTTATTATTGAGGATCATAAACTTTGCTGTTTCATAAAGGGCATCGGTAAGCACCTGCATGTCATGAGCAATGGCCGCATGCGCTGCATCGTTAGGAACAGGATCGTTGTGGATGATAGATACCAGTTCTTCTTTTTTTGAATCAAACTGTTTGCGGTATAAATAATCTCCTTTTACCACGCCGGCCATTTTATTATCGGGATCAAAGACGAAAGCAAACCCTTTGGTGGTTGAATCCAGCATATCCTTGCCCAGGGTTTTATTGGTATAACTGATATCACATAAACCGGCAATCGTGGGCAGCACATCCGTTTGCGAACTGATGGTTTCTATACGCCTGGGCTTCAGCAAACCGGGGCCATAAAATAACAAAGGCACATGCATGGTGGTTAGCCGCTGGGCCGTCCACGAATGCGGGAACAGGGCATCGGCATTACCGGGTATGCCATGATCTCCGATAAACACAAATATGGTGTTGTTGAAATAGGGCTCCTTGCGCGCAGCTTCCATAAACTTCCGGTAGCCAAAATCGGTATACCGGAAGGCATTCATTTCGGCCAGGGATTCAAATCCATATTTATGCAATGAATCGGCCGGCGCCTGCACCTTATTAAATTCTTTTAGATCCTCTTCCGGTATAGTATAAGGCCGGTGGTTATCAGCTGTTTGAATGATGGCGAAAAATGGCTTCTGCTGACTGGCCAACACTTTATTGGCTTCCAGGAACAGGTTTTTATCGCTGATGCCCCAAACATCTATTTTTTCCGCTTTATAATCCTCCTGTTCATACAAATGCAGTCCATTTATGTTGTTGGTGAGCACGCCGCGGATATTTGCCCAGCTGGTGCTGCCACCCAGGAAGTAGAACTTTTCGTAACCGGTAAAATTATTGATAATAGTATGCTGATCTACGGCAGCCGGATTACGGCTGGCAGTCTTGGGCATTTCAACATCGGGCGTGCCGGTGATGGTTGCCCATACACCCCGGGCGGTTCCGTAAGTGGGGGTAAAACAATGGTCGAAAAATATCCCCTGCCGGCACAGGCTGTCAAAAAACGGTGTCGTATTCAGCGGATTGCCGAAAATGGAACTTTTGTAAGCGCTGAACGATTCGCAAATGACCAGTACAATATTCGGTTTGGTAGTAATGGCGCCGGGCCGTGGGGTACCAATGCGGGTAAATTGTAAAGGATTATCAGAAGGTTTAAAGTTAAAATAACTGCCGATCACCGGGGCCAGTTCCTTTACTTTCTTTTCATCATAGGTGCTGTGCCGGAATTTGAGCGTGCTGAAAAAACTCTCAAACGGGTTCAACGCTACATAAGCCTTATAATCGCTGCCCTGTGAAAAAGCATCGCTCCAACGCAACGGGTATTGACCAAACTTGCCAAATATGAAAAATCCGCTGACAACAAATAAAAGTATGAAGGAAATGATCCGGCTGCGGCGTGTTCCGGTAAAGGATTGTTTACTGACCAGCCGGTGCGCCCGGTGCATCAGCCAGATCAATAAGACCGCCACCAGCAATACCCCCAGTACCATCCGCACAATGGGATACGATTGCCACACCATGCTCATAGAAATTTTGGCATCTTCCAGGTAGTTCAATACGCTGGCATTCAACCGCTGTTCCAGGTAGGCGTAATGGGCAAAATCAACTGAAAAGATAAAAAGTGCAAATATGACGACCACACCCAGCGTGATCATCCAGAATTTTTTGCCGCGTTTACTGCTAAAAGGGTGCAACGGTGGTATGCTGCCTACAATCAGCATAGCCAGCAGCAAAATCGAGATCATCCGTAAATCGTACCGGAGACCCAGGAAAAAAGCACCACCCAATTGGCGTAGGCCATAACTTTGTTGGTTGGAAAGAAAATACAACCCCAAGCGCATGAGAGTAAATAAAACCAGGAAAATCAAGCCAGTCCATAAGATCCACCGGATCAGTTTAGGAATTTTCACCATACGTAATAAATAAAAAAATCAAGCCCTAAAATTATAGTATTTTATTTTTGTATTATGATTGTTGATCCTCCCGTTTGTCTCTTAACATTCTGGCAACTTATTCAGCCCTTCGACACCTGGTTAATTACCCATATTAACCAGGATTGGAGCAGCACCTTTCTGGATACCGTATTGCCTTTTATGCGTGAAACCATGTTCTGGGTGCCCATGTATTTGTTCCTGCTATTATTCGTAACAACCAATTACGGCATAAAAGGTTGGTGGTGGGTAATGGGCGTGGTGCTGTGCGCAGCGCTGAGCGATTTGATCAGCAGTCAGCTGATCAAGCCCAACATATTCAGAATGCGGCCCTGTGGTGATGAAGTTATGGGCCCGCAATTACGATTTTTTATTAATTATTGTCCACATAGCTCCAGTTTTACATCTTCCCACGCCACCAATCATTTTGCCCAGGCCATGTTCTTTTTTGCAACATTGCGACCTGTTATGGGCAAATGGGCCGGTGTTTTTTTCATTTGGGCGTTTATTATTGCTTATACGCAGGTTTATGTAGGTGTACATTATCCATTTGACGTATTTTGCGGGGCGCTCCTGGGTTGCGGAATAGGGTTTATGCTAAGCAAATTATTTCATAAACGAATAGGACCGCTTACAGTATCTTAGTTTAACCAAACCAACCGGCTAATGGAAATTTTTATTTTACTGGCGTTGATCTTTTTGAATGGTTTATTTGTAATGTCGGAAATAGCCTTGGTATCGGCCCGCAAATCCAGGTTAGAGAACCTGGCCAACAAAGGTGATGAAACAGCACGCAGGGCGTTGGACCTTGCCAATAACCCTGAACTCTTTTTATCGGCAGCACAAATTGGCATCACGCTGATTGCCATCCTTACGGGTGTGTACTCCGGTGAACGTTTTGGCAGGTACCTGCAACCCTCTCTTGAAAAAATTGAGGCGATACGTCCGTACGCCCAAACCATATCCACTACCATCATTGTTATAATCGTTACCTTTTTATCCATTGTTTTTGGCGAATTAATACCCAAGCGGATAGGCTTGTTAAAAGCTGAAAAAATAGCCCGCCTCGTGGCATTGCCGGTATTATATTTCTCCAGGGCCACGCATCCCTTTGTGTGGCTGCTGAACAAAACCAGCAACTTGTTCCTGAAGATCCTGAATGTACGATCAACCTCCTCAGATAATAACGTTACGGAAGAAGAAATAAAAGCCATCATCAGTGAAGGCACCGAACAGGGCACCATTGAAGAAGTGGAACAGGAGATCATCGAGCGGGTTTTTCACCTGAGCGATCGTAACATCACCTCTTTAATGACCCATCGCAGTGATATTATCTGGTTCGATCTAAACGATACGGAAGATTCCATCCGTGATAAAATTATCAAAGAACCGCACTCGGTATACCCCATTTGCGATAAAGACCTCGATAATATCAAGGGGAATGTTACCTTAAAAGACCTGTACGTTACCAACGATTTTACGGCGTTCAAATCCATTATGAAACCGGCTGTGTTCGTGCCGGAAAATATTACGGCTTACCGGTTGCTCGAACGTTTTAAACAACAGCGGGTCACCTCCTGCTTTATTGTTGATGAATACGGTAGCCTGCAGGGGATGATCACCCTGAACGATATCTTACAGGCCATTGTTGGTGAAATGCCGCAACCGGATGACGATTACTATGAAATTGTAAAACGGAAAGATGGTACGTACCTGGTAGATGCACAGATCCCTTTCTATAACTTCCTGAGCTATTTTTCCAGAGCCGAATGGATGAGTGAGGTAGAACAGGAATTTGATACCCTGGCAGGTTTTATTTTACACCAGCTCGAACGCATTCCGCATATCGGCGATACCATGGAATGGAAAGGATTTCAATTTGAGATCATTGATATGGACGCCCAGCGTATTGATAAAGTACTGGTGGCCGCTTCTGAAGCCATAAAGGACGATATGGAAGATAATGAGGAAGACGAAAGTTAAGTTGAAAAGTTGACAGGGTTGACAAGTTGATAAAGGAAAGACGGAAACTACAGTGAACTGTAAACTATGAACTGTGAACTGTGAACTATGAACTATGAACTGTGAACTGTAAACTTAGAACTGAAAACTGGCTTCTTTATCAGGATAGTTGAGCCGCGTACTCTTCCGGTTACCGCCTACCGACACATGCATCAGGTTCATTTGTTTATCGTACAACTCGTATAAAATGGAATTGACCACCTCTATTTTTTTGGGCGCTGTGTTTATGTTTTTCACTTCAAAATAACTCCATACCGCATCATTCTCTTTCTCAAAACCAACAAATTCCAGCGTCACCGCTTTAGTATCCAGTTTCAATTGCAAATGGCTTTTAATATATTCCATCACCATTTTATCGGCCGAAGATTTATTCGCAGGGGCAGTAAGGTCAACTTTTGTATGATAAATAGTCGACAGGGTTTTCTCAAAATCGTCGGTAAAGATCTTACAGCTTATTTCAACATTTTTATCCGCAGCGTTATGGTTCATTTCGGTAACACTAATAAACAACGGGTGCCGGGCGTGGTTATCCCGCAAGTCGGCCGCATGCCCGTTACCTGTTAACATCGAAGCCAGGAACAACCATTTATACAGGAGTATTACCATTGAACATGAATATTTTAAGGATACAAATCTCTTATTTATTTTAACACCATAGAGGCAATATGCAGGATTTTACATTTTATTTTCAACTGGGCACAGAACACATACTTTCGCCGGATGCACTGGACCACATCCTGTTTGTAACCGCTTTGTGCCTCCGCTATCTGTGGAAAGACTGGAAGAAAGTGGTGGTGCTGGTGACCGCTTTTACCATCGGCCACTCATTAACACTGGCGCTGAGCGCCCTGAATTATATTCATATCAATGCAAAGTGGATTGAATTCTTCATTCCCCTGACCATTGCGGCCACCTGCGCCAACAATATATTTCAACACAACACAGAGCAAAAGAAACGGTTACCGCTGATCTATTGCTTTGCCCTGTTCTTTGGCCTGATCCACGGACTTGCCTTTGCCGGCCAGTTTCTTAGCCTGGAAGGAAAAGAAGGTTTGATAGCGCATTTACTGGCCTTTAATATTGGCATTGAAGCGGCCCAGCTGCTGATCGTACTATTCGTACTGCTATTATCATTTATGGTAGTTCAGCTATTAAAATTATCACGAATGGTATGGTTGAGGGGTGCATCTGCCGTAATTTTGATCATTTCACTTTTTTGGGCTTATAAAAGATTCCCATATCATAAAAACTACAATGATGAATCAGAAAAAACAGTTCTTGTTTTTGGCGCTGGCTGTAGCTGCTCTGTATAATGGCGCACAAGGCCAGAACATACAGAACAACCCGGGGTCCAATCACGGTAATAAATTTGAACAGTTGGGTACCATACTGCCAACACCCAACGAATATCGCACCGCCAGCGGCGCTCCCGGTCCAAAATACTGGCAGCAACGTTGCGATTACGATATAAAATGCGAACTCGACGAAACCAACCTGAAATTAACCGGCAGCGAAACCATTACCTATTTTAACAACTCGCCCAATACGCTCACCTATTTATGGTTGCAGATGGATGAGAACCAGCATAGCACAACAAAAAATGCCAATTACCAGGGCAGCAATGGCATGCCCAAACAATTGAATGCGGCAACTGTAGACAGACTGGAAGAAGCAAATTCAGATAATGGTTATGGTTTCAATATCATCAAAATAACAGATGCGCTTGGTAACCCCCTGAAATATACCGTCAACAAAACCATGATGCGGGTTGAATTACCCACCGCATTAAAACCCGGATTAAAATTCGCATTCAACATTACCTGGAACTATAAGATCGCCGATCGTTTTAAATATGGCGGCCGGGGCGGTTATGAATTCTTCCCCGAAGATGGCAATCACCTGTTCACGATGGCCCAATGGTATCCCAGGTTGTGCGTATACAGCGACTTTCAGGGCTGGCAGAACCACCAGTTCACCGGCCGGGGTGAATTTGCTTTGACCTTTGGCAATTTTAAAGTGCAAATGACCGTACCTGCCGATCATATGGTAGGCAGTACCGGCGAATGCCTGAACTATACACAGGTATTATCACCTGTTCAATTGGCGCGTTGGACAAAAGCCCAAACCGCTAAAGAACCGGTTCAGATAGTAACCCTCGACGAAGCTAAAAAAGCAGAAACCCAAAAAAGCAAAACAAAGAAAACCTGGATATTCAAGGCAGATAACGTTCGCGATTTCGCCTGGACCTCTTCACGCAAATATGTGTGGGATGCATTACCTGCTTATGTAGAAAGCAAGAAAGTGATGTGCATGAGCTTTTACGGTAAAGAAGCCTATAACCTGTACAGTAAATTCTCTACCAAAGCAGTGGCACATACTATTAAAAGCTATTCTAAGTTCACGATCCCCTACCCTTACCCGGTAGCGCAAAGTATAGAAGCGGCCAATGGCATGGAATATCCAATGATCTGCTTCAACTATGGCCGTACCGATAAAGATGGCACCTACAGCGAAGCTACCAAATACGGTATGCTGGGTGTGATCATACACGAAGTTGGTCACAACTTCTTTCCTATGATCATCAACAGCGATGAACGCCAGTGGAGCTGGATGGATGAAGGCCTGAATTCTTTTGTAGAATACCTGACGGAAGAATTGTACGATAATAAATTTCCTGTCCGCGGAAAAGGACCGGCCTGGGCCATTGTTGATTACATGAAATTGCCAAAAGACCAGCTGGAACCTATTATGTCAAACTCAGAAAACATTATCGGTTTTGGTCCCAATGCCTATACAAAACCAGCCACCGGTTTAAATATGCTGCGTGAAACCATCATGGGCCGCGAACTGTTTGACTATTCCTTCAAAGAGTATGCAAGACGCTGGGCATTTAAACATCCCGAACCGGCTGACCTTTTCCGTACGATGGAAGATGCATCCGGTGAAGACCTTGATTGGTTCTGGCGCGGATGGTTCTTTGGAACCGATGCCTGTGACCTGGCCATTGATTCAGTGAAAGCCTTCAAAGCCGATGTAACTGCAACAATACCACAGGGAGATACAGAAGTTAATAGAAAAGTAGATAAACCAATGCTCACGGCATTTGATGATATTTCAAAACAGCGTAACCGCGACGACAAAAACATAAAATTCCTGGTAGATCAGGATACTACCCTGCACGATTTTTATTGGCGATATGCCCGTGGGTTGGAACCTATCGATACCACTAACTACAAGGTCCCTGTGCCCGCCACAACCGAAGCGCCGGATGAAACTACCAAAGAAAAAGTGGCCGCTAAATATTTTTATGAAGTATCATTCAGCAATAAGGGCGGACTGGTAATGCCAATCATTATTGAATGGACGTTTAAAGATGGAACGAAACAAACAGACCGTATTCCGGCACAGGTTTGGCGCCATAATGAAAAGAATGTGGTGAAGTCGTTTATGAAGGACAAAGAAGTGGTTTCATTGAAACTGGACCCATTACGTGAAACCGCCGATATTGACGAAACAAACAATAACTGGGGTACCATGCCGGCGCCTTCAAAGTTTGCTGTATATAAACAGAAACAACAACAACAGCGCGGACAATCTACAGGCATAACACCCATGCAAAAAGCGCAAGAGAAGAAAAAAGGATTTTAATAATAATTCCAAATGCATGATCGCTTCCTGTAAACAAAACAGGGAGCGATTTTTTTTGGAAGCATATGAACTGGAATATCATTTTCGAATGAAGGAACATACCCACAAACAACCCGTCAGGGCTGGCTTGCAGCGTGCAGCGTGTGGCGTGTAGCTTTTATTAATGACAGGCCCGTATAAAGATGCCAGCCAATGCTACCACAAAAGGTATCCAAAAGAAAGCATAGCTATTTTTCATAGCATAAAGGTAGTGTCAATCCAATACAATCCTATACCGCTCATATTTATTTCCAGCATAGTAAAAAAAACACATTCGTTTTTTTTACTGCCTTTATTATACATGGTTCTGAATAATTTGGTTAGCATCAAGAATATCAACGATATATGCAATGCAGGTAAACTCTTATGGGGATAAATGAATATGGTACATTGATTAGTTATACTTTATTTTTGCGACACCTGGAATTAAAATCCGGCAATGCTTTTCAATCTGGGTTTTTCTTTCTAATATAGTGTTCTGATCCTTTGAATTTCCCACCATTTAAAGTCTCCAATCTCCCAACAATGACCTGTTGACGGTAATCATTATACTTTTGAATAAAGTGTGGTAGGTACTGAAGATCCTTTTCTTTTTGTTTTTGCTTCGCCATATTCCTTTGAATGACATATCTCCAATTTCTATGTGCCTTGGATTTCGATAAATTCTAAAAGCACAATATACTATTATGAAGAAGTTTACCTCTACACTTTCTATCTTATTCGCATGCCTCTATCTTACAGCCCAACCCGGTACGCCGGATGCTACTTTCAATGCTTCGGGAACTCCGGGATATAGAATAACCGATATTGACGGTATCAATAATATTACAACAGGCATGGTGGCGAAAAGCGCCGATGGCAGTACTTATGTAACTGGTTATAACTCCAGTACCGACGACCTGTTTATTGTCCACTACCTGGCAAATGGTACAGTGGATGCCGGTTTTGGTACCAGCGGTATTGTAAAATACAGATATTCAAGCAGCACCACCCGCGCTTTTGCCATCGGTTTGCAAAGTACCGGTGCTGTAGTAGTAGCCGGCTGGAGCTATCCTGGCAGTAACCACGACTTTTTTGTTGGCCGCTTTGATGGCACTACCGGAGCCGTATTGAGTGCTACAACCACAGCAATAAGCCCTGTTGGTGGTATCAGTGGTACAGATGAAGTTCATGCGCTGGCTATTCAAAGCGATGATAAGATAGTGGCAGTAGGATTTGCAGCCAGTGGTACAGACGATGATATGGCAGTAGCCCGCTATACAGCCGCAGGCGCTCTTGATAATACATTTAGTAATCCTACCGGTTTCTTTATACAAAATATCAATACCCAGGATTATGCCCAGGCCGTAGCCATCAACAAAACTACCGGCGATATCATAGTAGCCGGTACCAGTAACTCTGGCAATGCCCTTTCGAATTTCGCCATTCTTAGCCTTTCCTCCGCGGGTGCATTCAATTCGGGCTTTGATGGTGATGGGATCCTGATCCAGGATGTGAATGTAGGAAGCCAGGACGAAGCGACTGCTGTAGCTATTCAAAACGATGGTAAAATATTGGTAGCGGGCACCACCCAATCGAGCAATCCGAAAAACGCAGCCGTTATTCGGATTTCCGCTGCGGGTGTACTGGATGGCGGATTTAACACCACTGGTATTGCAATCACCAATTATGCAGCTTTCAATAGTAATGAAGAAGTAAATGTCGTAGCCATTCAAAACGATAATAAAATAGTGGTAGGCGGCGGCACCGACGGAAGTGGCAGCGGTACTTTCGATTTCATGCTGTTACGATATACAAGCACAGGCGGCCTGGATCCTACTTTCGGCGCCAGCCTCAACGGTAAAGCCAGCGCTTCTGTGGGTGTCAATATAAACGACGCAGCCATGCAATTGTATAGCACCAGAATATACACGGCAGGTTCTACCCAAAGCAGTCCGGATGTAGTAATAGCTGCATTTACCAACGACGCTACCCCGCTGCCTTTAGTGTTGTCACAATTCTATGCGCTAAAACAAACCAGCAAAGTGGTATTGCAATGGCAAACCACCAGCGAAGAAGATGTGAAGCATTTTGTAATTGAACGCAGCAGCGATGGTAAAGCCTATAAAGCGATCGGTCAGGTAGCAGCGGCCGGTAACAGCACTACCAAAAAGGACTACCTATTTGCCGATCAGTCGCCCTTTGTACCTGCGAATAACTATTATCGTTTGGTAATGGTAGATGTTGATGGTAATTACAAATACAGCAAAATACTCATCGTTAAATTCGATGGCCAGGTAACCACCAACATGCAATTATTCCCAAGCTACGTGAAAGACGTGCTGCAGATACAATTGCCCAATGGCCTGAATGGTAATGTGAATTTAATGGTCATTGACATGAATGGTCGTATAGTAAAGAGAACTAACCTGGCATCAGATGGCAGCGCCGTCTCTACAACCATGGATGTAACCAACCTGGTAAGCGGTGTGTACGTTTTAAAAGCACAGGCAGGAAATACTTCAGTGATCAGCAGGTTCACCAAACAATAGACAAATAACAACAAGCATAAAAACGGGCCTTACTTTTTATAAGTGCGGTCCGTTTTTATTTAAGTGTTCTCTTGTCTATTATTAAATATCCGGAAACACTTTCAAATTTGGATTTTTTTTCTAATATTGCGCCCTGATTAGATTACCTCCTGTGAATATCCCATTATTTTAAGGCTCCAATCTCCCGCAACAACAATCTGTTGATACTTTCTCAGTAGTTACTTACCCATTTTCCTTTGAAACAGCAATACGCCAATTCCTGTGTACCAAGGCTTTGCAAAACCCGAAAGACACATATATATTTATGAAGCAGATTATCTCTACGCTAACGACTCTATTATTATGCCTGGGAGCGACCGCACAGATGGCAACCCTGGATGGGGGATTTAATACCCACGGACATGTAACACACTCGCTGCATGGCGGTGATGATCATGGAGATGCAATTGCCGCCCACAGCGATGGCCGGGTAATAGTTGCAGCATACAATACCGATAAATGGTTCACTTTATTACGGTATATGCAAGATGGCACATTGGATCACAGTTTTGGTACAGGTGGCATTGCTAAGGTCAGAAATTCTAATGACGACGCTATAGCTTTTGCAATAAAGATATTAAGCGACAATACGATCCTGGTAGCCGGTTATGCCTGGAACCCGGCCAACTCTTCCTATGATATGGCGTTGGTGAAACTGGATGAAAGTGGCGCCCCCATAACAACCTTTGGTCCCCAGGGAAATGGTTGGGTACTTACCGCAATTGGTTCTGCCAGCGATGAGGCGCACAGCCTGGCGGTACAAGCCGATGGAAAAATTGTACTGGCAGGAGTTGGTAATATGGGCGCCACTGGCAATGACTTTGCCGTAGTACGCTATTCTTCCAATGGTATTCTTGAAACCGGCGTTGGTGCATTTGGCGGCGGCACCGGCAAAGTAGTTACCCCTATCAATGGCATTGATAATGCCTTAGGTGTAGCCATACAACCAGCCGATCAAAAGATAGTTGTTAGCGGAACAAGCAATGATAATACCAATACCTCAAACTTTGCGGTAGTACGTTATAATACAGATGGATCGCTGGATGGCGGTTTTGCCGCCGGCGGTATAGCCGATATTGATATAGCCAATGATGGCGCCGGTACCAAAGACGTAGGTAATGTGTTAGCTATTCAACCGGATGGCAAAATAGTGATGACCGGGATGAGCAAACCACTTGGCACTTCAAACTTTGATGTAACCACTATTCGCTTAACCACAGGTGGTGTATTGGATGCATCTTTTAATCCAACAGGTGCTATTGTAGGCAGAGCCGGTAGCTTTTCAACACCCGGTATTGCAATTTTTAATCATGGTCCCAGCAATACCGATGAAGGCACTCGTACCATTGCCCTTCAAAGCGATGGAAAGATCATTGTAGGCGGTGATACAGATGGCACGCCCACCTTTTCCTTTTTGCTGATACGTTATAATTCAGATGGCACGCCCGATGGTAGTTTCGATCATGATGGGGTAGCCACTTACGACATTACAAACACCCGCGATTATGGAAATGCCATAGCCTTATCCAATAACCGCATTTATTTTACCGGCACTACCGGAGCTAGTGGTGTAAAAAATGTTTTGCTGATAGCTATTCAAAACGCTGCCGCCCCATTGCCTTTAGTATTATCACAATTCTATGCACAAAAGCAAACCAGCAAAATGGTATTGCAATGGCAAACGACCAGTGAAGAAGATGTGAAACAATTTGTGATCGAACGCAGCAATGATGGTAAAACATACAAAGCGATCGGTACGGTAGCTGCTGCCGGTAACAGCATTACAAAAAAGAATTACTCATATGTTGATGGGTCGCCATTTATGAACACCAATAACTACTATCGTTTATTGATACAGGATATTGATGGCAATTATAAATACAGCAAAATACTCATCATTAAATTCGATGGTCAGCTAACCACCAACATGCAATTATTTCCAAGCTACGTGAAAGACGTGCTGCAGGTACAATTGCCCAATGGCTTGAATGGTAATGTGAATTTAATGGTCATCGACATGAACGGTCGCATAGTAAAGAGAAGCAACCTGGCATCAGATGGCAGCGCACTGTCTACAACATTAGATGTAAGCAGCCTGGTAAGCGGTGTGTACGTTTTAAAAGCACAGGCTGGAAATACAGCTGTGATCAGTAGATTTACTAAAAACTAATTAGATAATTTGCTAATTGAAATGCACAAGAAAAGCCCTCTCGAATTGTCGGGAGGGCTTTTCTTATTTTAAGTGACTTATTGTCTATTAAAACCCGGTAAACGCTTTCAAATCTGGATTTTTCTTTCTAATATTGCGTTCAACTCAGATCCCCCTCCTGTGAATTTCCCATTTTTTTAGTCCCAATCTTCCACAACGACCTTTGGATCTATTATAAATTTCCTTTAATTGATCCTGAAGCTTTGATGTTCCTTTCTAAGTATTTGCTTACCCATATTCCTTTGAAATAATACGCTCCCCAATTTCTTATGTGCCTTTGCTTATTCTAAGACACAATATATATTTATGAAGAAGTTTACCTCTACGATCACAATGGCCTTCTCATGCCTTTTCCTGAACGCTCAAATTGGCAGCCTGGACCCTAATTTCAACGCTACGGGCACGCCTGGATTCAGGATCGATAATCCAACCGGCATGCCGGACCAAAAGGATTGGGTAACTGCAATGGCATTTCAAACAGACGGAAAAATATTAGTGGGCGGACGCACTGAAAACGGCGAGTATTTTCTATTGGTACGGTATACTGCCACCGGCTTACTGGATAATTCCTTTGGCTCCGGTGGTGTAGTCAAGGTGCGTTCCGAGACCAACAACGCAGCGCTGGGTTATGGTATGGTGCTACAACCCGATGGTAAAATAGTGATGGCAGGCTGGAACTGGCCTAATGCCAATGTAGATTTTTGTGTAATGCGCTTCAACAGCAATGGCAGCTTTGACAATACCTTTGGTACAGGAGGAAAAGTTACTACCGATCTGGGACCCGGCAATGATGAAGCACGCAGTCTGGCCCTGCAATCTGATGGCAAGATCGTGGTGACAGGCCTTAGCTTCAACGCATCGGGCAATGCCGATTATGCAGTAGTTCGTTATTCGGCAGCTGGTGTACTGGATAATACATTTGGTACCGGCGGTATTGCAAAAACAAACATCAATAGTTACGATATTCCGGAAAGTATTGCGATCAATAGCACCACTGGCGCCATAACAATAGCCGGCACCAGCAATGCAGACTATGACTTTTACGGAACCCATCATACCGGTAATGGAGATTTCACCGTGGTGCGTTATACATCTGCTGGTTTGCCCGACAATACTTTTGGCACAGGAGGTATAGCAACTTTCGATATTACCTCCGGTCAAAAGGATGATGCGCATGGCCTGGCGGTTCAACCCGATGGGAAATTGATAGTGGCCGGCAATACGCAACGCGTAACTAACCATGATGTGGCTGTTATCCGGTTAACGACAGCAGGCGCCCTGGACGCAACTTTTGGTACCGGTGGCAAATTAACCGCCAACTATGTAGGCTCAAATTCTGATGATGACTGCCACAGCGTAGCCCTGCAAAGCGA
The DNA here is from genome assembly GCA_966212235.1 of uncultured Niastella sp. Classification (GTDB taxonomy): domain Bacteria; phylum Bacteroidota; class Bacteroidia; order Chitinophagales; family Chitinophagaceae; genus Niastella. Next base: position 42,108 of record CBIHPP010000008.1, read on the forward strand.
TGGCAAGTTCATATTGGGTGGCAGCGTTGATGCATTCACTAACTCAAACAGCAAACCATATGGTTTAATGCTGATGCGTTTTACTTCTGCCGGTGTGCTCGACCCTTCCTTTCATGGAGATGGAAAGGCAGCTTATGATATAAGCGTTACGGATAATGATAACGGTCTGGTGGTTGCACTGAACGGCAGCACCATTTACCTGGCCGGTAATAGCGGTGGGCCATCGGATTTTGCCATAGCTGCTATCCAGAACGACGCCGCAGCACCGCTTCCATTAGTGTTGTCACAGTTCTATGCGCAAAAGCAAACCAGCAAAGTGATATTGCAATGGCAAACTACCAGCGAAGAAGATGTGAAGCATTTTGTCATTGAGCGCAGCAGTGATGGTAAAGCCTATAAAGCGATCGGTCAGGTAGCAGCAGCGGGTAACAGCACTACCAAAAAGGACTACCTATTTGCCGATCAGTCGCCCTTTGTACCTGCGAATAACTATTATCGTTTGGTAATGGTAGATGTTGATGGTAATTACAAATACAGCAAAATACTCATCGTTAAATTCGATGGCCAGGTAACCACCAACATGCAATTATTCCCAAGCTACGTGAAAGACGTGCTGCAGATACAATTGCCCAATGGCCTGAATGGTAATGTGAATTTAATGGTCATTGACATGAATGGTCGTATAGTAAAGAGAACTAACCTGGCATCAGATGGCAGCGCCGTCTCTACAACCATGGATGTAACCAACCTGGTAAGCGGTGTGTACGTTTTAAAAGCACAGGCTGGAAATACTTCAGTGATCAGCAGGTTCACGAAGCAGCAGTAAATTAATATGCTAATTGAAACGCATAAAAAGGCCCCGATGATCAATCGGGGCCATTTTCATGTCATTATGTTTTTTGTATTTTGTATTCTGTCTTTGCATTAGCATATTAGCTAATTACCTCCCGTGCTTCCATCCTTGTACCTCACCTTCTTCTTACCCGAATTCTTCTTTTCAAACTCCAACACTTCCTTCGGTTTTGCGACTGCTTTCTTTTCTGTTACCGGGGCGGCTTTTGCTTCATCTTCCAGTTTACCCAGTGTATACAATTCCGAACGCATCACCCGGCCGCTCACAGGGTCATAATACTTCCAAATGCCATGCTTGATGGCCGCGCCTTCATTCTTAATGATCACCGTGCGGTAGGTATCAAATTTGTCCAGGTCTTCCACTTCCAGGGTATCATACTCCTTATCGGGGTTTAAAGCCTTCCAGCTTTGCTCCAGCCTTAACTGACCGTCTTTGGTAAAATAGCGGCAGACACTGTCCTTCAAACCCCATTTATAATACTCAACACCTACAAGGTCGCCCATAAGCGTATATAAACGCCACTCCCCTTCTTTGCGGTTCTTTTCAAACCACCCTTCTTCTTCATAACCGGCTTCGCCCCGCACCTGGTCATAATGCAGTTTCCAGGGGCCCCATTTCCGGTCAATCTTGTCAATCCGGTTCAGGGTATCGCCCGATGACGTAAGTTTATACGACTTCCATTGGGCAAAACTGTTTATTGAAAACAACAGGAACACAAATAATATCGATCGCATCTTTAACAGGTTTGATAATGGTAAATAAACCTCCTTACTGTCGCAATAATAACGCCAACCATGGCGCTTTCATTGCCATGAGAAAATGGTTTACGGTGGTATTACAAAGTTATAAACTATTCAGAAACCGGCAATTAGCTCCGCGGATTCGCTGCTTTTGCTTTTTTTTAACAAAGTTGGGTTTGCTTCAGAATGCTGCTATTTGCTTTTTTCTTTGCTCACCATAACCAATAACAACGATATCTGCTTGCAGGGGCTTATTCGATCGTATGCCTCGTTATGCATCATGACTACTGTTGCCATTACGTTTGTAACAACAGGTTTTCCTTTGATCCTCGTTGGTTTTATCAAAGCCAGCTTACCGGGCGTTATTGCCCATTGGCATTACCGGCTATGCACAAAACAAAGGATGTATTGAAGAAAAAAATCAGGCCCGATACTGCCGTGGTGTTAAGAAAGGAGGAATACGATGATTAAAACCCAACTGACAAACTAAAAAGACGCAGAATTCCGGATTCTATTCTTTTCTTAACGTAGTTCCCGCCGCTGAATTACGCCTACGATGCATTACACTATAAATTATTAAAATATCTGTTTCATAATTATCCCATTTTGAAATGATACTTTTATCATCTTCAACAAATGCAATCCGGGTCTCTACTCGCGTAACAACAACCTTTCCTTTAATATAACTCGGTTTCACAACACCCAGATTTCTTGCAACCCGTGTAATTTCTTTATTCATTTTTTCGGGAGTACCGGCGCCGCACCATGCCCCGGTTATTTGCCCGTCTTTCTCAATAATAAAGTAAAGCTTACACGAGATTGTTATCATAGAATCTTCAAACGGATACCGTAAATTCCTTTTAAAATATCTAGGTAAGCGATCTCTATATAAAGTATCACCAAATAATACAGTATCGCCCCGTATCGTTCCACACATAGAAAATCGAACAGAAATTGTATCTGAACTACTATTCTGCTTCTGCAAATCTTCTCTTGACTGCCCTTTAAGATTCATTGCTGATACAAACAGTAAAATAATAAGTAGTATATTAATTCGCCCCATTCATAAATTTACTTATTATTTTAACGAGGTAATATAGGAAGAGAGGGCTGCGGCCTATTTACTGATCAAAAACTGAAGCGCCAGTTCATACCCTTTCAGGCCTAACCCGATAATGCTTCCAGCCGCTTTGGCTGAAACATGGGATAATTTCCGGAATTCCTCGCGCGCGTGTACATTGGAGATATGTACTTCTACCACCGGCGTTTTAATGCTGGCTATGGCATCGCCAATAGCTACTGAAGTATGCGTATAACCGCCGGGGTTCATAATAATGCCATCATAGTGGAACCCTACTCGTTGCAATTCATTAATCAGTTCGCCTTCAACATTGCTTTGGTAATAATGAATATCAACCTGGGGATATAAGCTTTTCAACTTTACCAGGTAATCATCGAATGAGGTACTGCCGTAAATACCAGGTTCGCGTTTTCCCAGCAGATTCAGGTTAGGTCCGTTGATGATGGCAATTTTCATAATGAATATTAAAAAGGGTGAATCTCCTATCAGAAGAAGACCCACCCTTATTTAAAAGGAAGTTTCCCCTTTTATATTAGTTCATGTATTCTTTGATCATATTAATAAAATCATCGAACAGGTAACGGCTGTCATGCGGACCAGGCGTGCTTTCGGGGTGGTATTGCACCGAGAAGGCAGGTTGATCTTTCAGCTTGATACCTTCGATGGAATTATCGTTCAGGTTCATGTGCGTGATCTCTACATTCATTGCCTTTTTAACACTCTCCGGATCAACCCCAAAACCGTGGTTTTGGGTGGTTACTTCGCATTTGCCGGTAGCCAGGTTCTTAACCGGGTGATTCAGCCCGCGATGGCCATGGTGCATTTTAAAGGTAGAAATATCGTTGGCCAATGCCAGCAACTGGTGACCAAGACAGATACCAAAAGTTGGCTTCTTCTCTTTCAACACTTCTTTTACCGTTACAATGGCATAATCCATAGCTGCCGGATCGCCGGGACCATTGGAGATAAAATATCCATTGGGCGCAAATGCCTTTAATTCAGCGATGGATGTTTTAGCCGGGAATACTTTTACATAAGCGCCGCGCTCAACCATGCATGTCAAAATATGCTGTTTGGTCCCGAAGTCAAGTACTGCAATTTTAACCGGTGAATTAGGATCGCCCAGTGTGTAAGGTTCGGTGGTGCTTACCTTGCTGGCCAGTTCAAGCCCGGCCATGCTGGGCACTTTTGCCAGTTCCTTTTTGAGTTGCTCAACATCCAGTATGTCAGATGAAATGATGCAATTCATGGCGCCTTTTTCACGCACATGGGTTACCAGCGCCCGGGTATCGACTCCTTCAATACACACAATGTTATTATTTATCAGGTACTGAGAGAGTGATTCAGTGGCCTGTTTACGACTATATTGCTCTTCCAGGTTGCGACCGATCATGCCACGGATCTTAACACTATCCGACTCAACGTCGGTGTCTTTCGTCCCGTAATTGCCCACATGCACATTGTTCATGATAACGACCTGACCATAATAACTGGGATCGGTAAATACTTCCTGGTAACCGGTCATTCCGGTATTGAAACAAATTTCACCGGCTGTAGTGCCAATTTTTCCAAAGGCTTTGCCATAATGAACAGAGCCATCTTCCAACAGCAGTACAGCGGGTTTTTGAAGCGGATTCGACATTGTTCTGATAAAAAATTTTACAAAGAAAAATAATAATTAACTATCTCATTTCATTAATTGTTCACAGGACTGGATAATAGTCTGATTTAGGCAAAAAAAAGCAAGACTAATAAAAGTCTTGCTCCATTATTAAAACCAATTCGATCATTTTTACTTTGCTGCTTTTTTGGCTGGCTTTTCTTCTGATGCTTTTTCTTCGGCAGGAGCGGCCTCTTCATCAGTAGCTTTTTTGCGGCTACCACCACGACGTGTTTTCTTCGCAGCTTCTTTAACTTCACCTTTTCCTTTACCGTAGATCTCATTAAAGTCAACCAGTTCAATCATGGCAGTTTCAGCGTTATCACCTACGCGGATACCCAACTTAATTACGCGGGTATAACCACCGGGACGACCACCAATTTTTTCGGCAATAGGTCCGAATAATTCGGTAACGGCCTCTTTTCTCTGCAGGTAGCTGAACACTACGCGACGCTGATGGGTAGAATTTTCTTTAGCCTTTGTAATCAGCGGCTCAATGAACTTGCGTAATGCTTTTGCTTTTGCCAGCGTGGTATTGATACGCTTGTGTGTAATCAGTTCACAAGCCAGGTTCTTCAGTAACGCCTTCCGGTGTGATGACGTTCTGCCCAGGTTGTTGATTTTGTCTCCGTGACGCATGACGATTTGATTTTACCGACTGTACCGTGTCAGGAATTACAGTCTACGTTTATAAATGTGCTAATATGATAATTAGCTAATTAACTAAAGCTCTTCTTTGTCGAGACCAAGCTTGCTAAGATCCATTCCGAAGTGCAATCCTCTTTCAGCCAGCACCTGCTCAATTTCAGCAAGTGATTTCTGACCGAAGTTTCTGAACTTCATCAGGTCTTCCTGTTCGTACTGAACCAGTTCGCTTAAGCTGTTGATCTTGGCAGCTTTCAAACAGTTGAAAGCGCGTACAGACAGATCGAGGTCTTCGAGTGGTGTTTTAAGGATCTTGCGTAATTGCAACATTTGCTCATCAACCACATCCTCTTTCTTATCTTCTTTATTATCGAACGTGATGTTCTCGTCCGTAATGATCATCAGGTGCTGGATCAGGATCCGGCTGGCTTGTTTCACCGCTTCTTCAGGGTGAATGGTGCCATCGGTAGAAACATCCATGATCAGCTTTTCGTAGTCAGTACGCTGTTCAACACGGGTGTTTTCGATAGCGTACTTTACGTTTTTGATGGGGGTGAAGATAGCATCGGTAGGAATGTAACCGAATGGTGCATCTTTCACTTTGTTATCTTCAGCAGGAACATATCCGCGACCTTTTGAAATGGTCAGTTCAATGTCCAGCTTCGCTGATGAATCCAGTATGCAGATCAACAGATCGGGGTTCATGATGTCGAAGTTCTGTGTAGCTTCTCCGATCATGCCGGCTGTAAACTCTGATTTATTCTTGATGCTCAACGTCACTTTTTCCTGGCTCACTTCATGATCAACCTTCTTTTTAAAGCGAACCTGCTTCAGGTTCAGGATGATCTCCAGCACATCTTCGGTAATTCCTTTGATGGTAGCGAACTCATGGTCGATACCTTCAATACGAATACCTACAATGGCAAACCCTTCCAATGAACTCAACAATACCCTGCGCAAAGCATTACCGATGGTTACACCGTAACCAGGTTCCAACGGGCGAAACTCAAACTGAGCTTCGAATTCCGTTGCTTTCTGTAATACTATTTTGTCAGGTTTCTGGAAATTTAAAATGGCCATATTTTAAAATTTCGATTTTTATTTGTTAACCACCAATGATTTATAAGTGGTCGGTTTGATTGTTTATTTCTTATTCTACCGCACTTACCCCTCAGGCTTCCGCCTCACGATTACTTAGAATATAACTCAACAATCAACTGCTCCTTAATGTTCTCAGGAACGCTTTCCCGCTCAGGGTAAGCTACGAATGTACCAGTCATTTCAGTTTCGTTCCAGTCGAGCCAGCTAAACTTCTGGTTCTTACCGCGGAAAACGCCGGTAATAGAAACATTCGTTTTGTCTTTTTCTTTGATACCGATCACATCACCGGCCTTTAACTGGTAAGAAGGTATATTCACTACCACACCGTTTACGGTAATGTGTTTGTGAGAAACCAGCTGACGAGCGCCTGGACGAGAAGGAGCGATACCCAAACGGTATACTACATTATCCAAACGTGATTCCAGCAATTTGATCAGGTTTTCACCAGTAACACCTTTTATACGAGCTGCCTCATCGAAGGTTTTGCGGAATTGTTTCTCCAAAACGCCGTATGTGTATTTGGCTTTTTGCTTTTCTTTTAACTGTATTGCATACTCACCGGGTGCTTTACGTTTACGTGTACCACCATGTTGACCGGGAGGCGTGCTGTTTTTGGTAAGATATTTACCATTACCCAGGATGGGCTCGCCGAAAATACGGCAAATTCTTGTTTTTGGACCAGTGTAACGTGCCATGTTGTTATTAAGTTAGATTTTTTGGTGACGATACACGATCCTAAAAATCTTAAAAATCAATCGTGTATCCTTTTTAAATATTTAGAGATTTTGAAATCTGGCGATTTCTGTCCGCTAGCCAGCGGATCAAAATCACCAGATCTCTAAATCAGAAATTATACTATACTCTTCTTTTCTTGGGAGGACGGCAACCATTGTGTGGAAGCGGGGTCACATCCTTGATCATAGCTATCTCAATACCATTTTGAGAAAGAGACCGGATGGAGCTTTCGCGACCGGCGCCGGGTCCTTTTACATATACATCAACTTTCTTCACACCTGCATCGAATGCTGTTTTTGCAGCATCTGCGGCAGCCATTTGTGCGGCATATGGAGTGTTCTTTTTAGAACCCTTGAAACCCATTTTACCGGCACTGCTCCAGGAAATTACCTGGCCGTTCTTGTTGGTAATGCTGATGATAATGTTGTTGAAGCTTGCTGAAATGTGAACGTCACCATAGTTGTCGACTTTCACAATTCTTTTCTTCGCAGCTGCTTTTGCGCTGGGGGCTTGTGCTTTTGCCATAATTGTTTACAGGTAATCTTTGTGTTTTAAAAAATAATCCCGCTCGTGTGGGAACCAGATCAACACTCCGCCTGCACCAGGTATCCGTAGCTGATCTGTTTTTAATGGTGCAAATATAAAAGGCTCAAGCTACAAGCCGCAAGGCACAAGACTCAATAACCTGAACCTTGTATCTTGTGCCTTGTAGCTTATAGCTATTTCTATTTCTTAGGTGCTTTTTTCTTACCGGCAACAGTTTTCCGTTTTCCTTTACGGGTACGGCTGTTGGTGCGGGTACGCTGGCCACGAACAGGTAATCCTTTACGATGACGTAAACCACGGTAGCAAGCGATATCGAGTAAGCGCTTGATACTCATTTGCACTTCAGAGCGTAACTGACCTTCTACCTTCAGTTCGTTGGTGATAATGTTACGGATAGCGTTCAGTTCATCATCATTCCAGAGATTCACTTTCTTGTCCAGTGGTATACCAGCTTTGGTAAGTATGTACTGGGCAGTTGAACGGCCGATCCCAAAAATATAGGTAAGGCCTATTTCACCTCTTTTATTCTTGGGTAAGTCTACACCGGCAATACGAGCCATATTTCGATTTAAATTTAATTGATTTACGATTTCAGATTGCGCTCAAACGAAAACAATCCAATTGCTAATTAACCTTGTCTTTGCTTAAAGCGCGGGTTCTTTTTGTTTATAACATATAACCGGCCTTTTCTACGCACAATTTTGCAATCTGCGCTACGCTTTTTAATAGATGCACGAACTTTCATAACATTTATTTTTTTTACTGTGCTTACTTATTTATAACGGAAGATGATCCTTCCTCTCGTCAAATCATAAGGGCTCATCTCTACTCCTACTTTATCCCCCGGTAAAATCCTGATGTAGTTCATCCGCATTTTACCCGAAATTGTCGCCAGTATTTCATGTCCATTCTCAAGTTTAACCTTAAACATGGCATTCGATAAAGCTTCAGTTATAACTCCATCCTGTTTAATCAGCGGTTGTTTACCCATATAATTTTAAGGAGCGCAAAGATATGATAATCGACCTAAAAAAGAAAAAAATAAGAAATTATTATAAATATTTGGTCCTTTTCCCTTTAATTCCCGGTTCAAACCGGGCAAAAAGAAACAAGGAATATTGAATTCTGAAGTACAAATAACCTCCTGGTTCAACACTCCTTGTTACTATATAATCATTTGAAAACAAACACTTTAATGAGCAGCAACCGGCATCAGTTCTATCTTGGTCATTGCATAATAATGGTTCTGCAGCTCATGCACAAAGATAGGCTTGTTTAAATACCGGTGATCTTCGCGCCACCATATTTCCATCATCGAAAAATCGTCTTTTTTAGGTAAAAGCACCCGAAAAGAGTCTTTCATGTACTTTGCCGATCCGTCTCCGTTCTCGGCTTTTGTAAAGCCCAGCATTTTCATTTGCTCATCATTCAGGGTAACCGGATGCAGCTGGTCGGGGCTATACCAGAACTCCTGCACATTGTCCTCCACACACGCTTTCCCTTCTGCCCGGTCAGTATCCTTTACCATGCCAACCCTTTGCTGGCCTTCATATTCAACCACAACGATATCTCCGAATTTAAGATCTGAAATTTTGATCATATGACAGCATTTTTTGTTGATTTCTAATATACAAAAGGCCGTCGATATGACCAATTTAGAATTACTCTATCAAAAAAGCTTCCGCAGGCATTTGTGCTGGTTTCGGTGCATTTGTCATGGCTAACTTTTTAATAAACTGCTGATTTATAAAGTACATCATGATCGCACAAGCCGTCATGCTTACCATCACAATAATACCCAGGGTGCTGTAATGCAGCAGCTTTTTATCGGGACCTTCAGCGATCACCATGCCGGCCAATGCCGCCGCCAATCCGCCGGAGTATTGTTGAACCGATGAATTGATACTCATAAAGGCGCCCCTGTCCTGCGGTTGCGGTATGGCGCTTATCAGGGCTGTAGAAGAGATCATCCTTGCCATAATACCGGCAAACATGAGCACATTAATAACAATGATGGTGGTAAGCGGGGTAACACCCAGGTTGGTATAAATAGCTACCATGATCATCGTTATGATCGTACCTGCTACAAAGATCTTGAACTTGCCCAACTTGTCGCTCAGGTACCCCGTGAGCGGACCAAAAATAAAGGAGAACACGCCCGAAACGCCATACAGCACAGGCAGGTCGGCCTGTGTAATTCCCAGGTTATTGATACTGTAAGCGCTACCGAACGGCATCAGCATAAATCCACCGGTAGCCAGCAAGGTGGTGGTCAAAAATGCCAACAGGTAGGGCGAATGGGAAACGGTTTTTATCAGGTGTTCGAACGGATTACGGTCATGCTGCAATTTCAGGTGAGCCGTTACCGGTTTCATATACAACAATATGATGATACCGGGTATAAGACCAGTGCCCACGATCATCCAGAAAGGAGCATGCCAGCCGAAATGGTTAGCCAGCACAAGTCCTATGGGTAATCCCAACACCTGGCTTACGCCAAAAGCCATTTGCACAAAGCCCATTACCCGGCCCCTTCTCTCAATGCTGAATAGATCGGTGATAATGGCCATGCCAACAGCACCGATAACGCCGCCAAACAAACCGGTTACAATACGGGCAGCCAGCAATAAGTGATAACTGGTTGCCATAGCGCACAGTGCGGTTCCTATCAAAAATCCGGTATAAAAAAAGATGAGTAGTTTTTTGCGGTCGAACTTATCGGCAAATCCCGCGGCCAGCAGGCCCGAAGTACCGGCGCTGAAGGCATAAGCCGATACCGCCCAGCCGAATTGGGACGGGGATATTTTCAACGTTGGCATTAAGATGGCGCCCAGCGGCGACATGACCATAAAGTCGAGAATAACAGTAAATTGTAAAAAGGCCAGAATAGCGATCACAAAGACCTCGTATCCCGTAAAAGAAGGTTTAGACGGATTGTTTGGTTTGGTTGTAGACATTTGATTCGGTTTGTAATTTTAATTAATCTGGCAGTTCTTCACATAAATAGCCTGCGCCGGTCACCATCCGGATAATATCCTGCGGCAATAACCAGGCAGTTTCAATGCGCAGCACATTGTCAACATCATGCTGGTCAACATTCCACTTTACAATGCCGGGCGCATTACCCATTAATGGTGAAATGCGATGGATGTCTTTTGCCGATACCAGGTTGGTCTTAAAAACCAATACCTGTATGGATTGTTTTCGATAAGATGGTGGTTTAACGATGGTATTCATAAAAATGAACATTCATTTACTTAATTGGACAAAAAAATTGATCAGGGTTTCAGGGCTTTCAATACCAGCTTCAATGTTTGTTGAACCACTTCATCTGATATCTGGAAAGTATCATTTGCATGACTTTCTCCCTGTGTATGAAATTTTATCAGCTGGTACAGGGGGGCAAAGGCAATGGACCAGTATACTTCAAAAGGCAGAGGCGATACCTCTCCCCTGTTAATGGCATTGTGCATGAATTTGCCCAGCACTTCGCCGAATTTCTTTCTTATCGTTTGCTTTATGGTATTGTAGATGGGCGTATACCGGATTTGCTCAATGAACTCAATGTCAAGGGGGTATTTCAGAAAGAATTCCATCCGGTTCTTCCACTGAATGGCCATGCCATCGGCAAACGGCATTTTGGGATGCAACCCTTTCAAACTGCTTTCCATTAACCGGTTACTGATCTCAGTCGCGATCTGGGTGATCAGGTCGTCCCGGTCTTTGTAATAAATGTACAGGGTGGCAGGCGATACGCCGGCAGCTTTGGCCAGTTTCTGCATGCTGAAACCGTCAAGGCCTTCTTTTACGATTGTTTCAATCGCTTTTTCCCGGATCGTATTTTCTTTATTGATATCCCTTGTCCGCATCGTGGGCAAATATAAATGAATATTCATTCACTTATAAAATGCTTCACCGGCTTTTTAGGGGGTTTTGCCGAAAGAAGTGGAAGGAAAGGACTCGTTAATTAATGTCGGAAAAGATTCGCTGACTATCCCAGAAAGGGGATCAGGTTGAAAAGTTAGGGGATTTCAGGTAGTTGTTTTGTTCCGCAGTACCTGTAGGGCAATTGTAGGGGAATGCTCTGGGAATGGTCTAAGTATTGTCTAAGTATTGTCTGGGTATTGTCTAGCGCACTAGGGTCTCTAGAGGGTCCCTGGAGGGTCTCCGTACAATACCCAGGCCATCAGGCTACCATTCCTGTACCATTTGTGTAAAGTCATTTCAGTATAAGACAAGCGAAAGAAACTGCTACCCCAAAGAATGCCTTACTGTTGGCGCATGGTCATCATTTTATACCCGATCCCGAACCGGTGTTCATGTAAGATGGTATTGGGGGAATTAACGTTGAACCTTCAACTAAGCAGGCAGGAATGACTCAAATTATACCCCTTCGGGACTGGATATATTACAAAAATTATTTACTATCAATACATTAGTTGACCGACGACCTCATTTTTACAGTTTAAAACGACCCATTTAAAACTTTTTTCACCCCATTTTCAGCTGGAAACACCCCAAAATAAATTTATTTCACCCCATTTACTGACAGTAAACACCCCAAAATAAATTTATTTCACCCCCTTTACTGATAGTAAACACCCCAAAAAAAGCTGGAAACGACCCATTTAAAACTTTTTTTACCCCGTTTTCAGCTGGAAATGACCCAAAATAAATCTGAAACGACCCATTTAAAATTTATTTTACCCCATTTTAAGTTTGAAATTATGCGCTGAAAATTATTTTCGGCCGGTTTGTAAACGCAAACCAGGTTGCCCCGATTACTTCTACCCCCGTTTAGGGGGAACTATCCAGCTTCAGTTAGAAACGACCCGTCCGGGTTTGTGCCCGCCGATTAAAAAAACCGGCCCTTCCCCACTCCCTATTCACCGATACCATTGTTTAGGCCGTCACCAACTCCAGCTTATCCAGCTTCTGGTTAATAAACCCGATCTCCTCTTTGGTAAGTTGAATTTCGGCAGCCTTTGCATTCTGAATGGCCTGTTCGGCATTGCGGGCGCCGGCCAGGGCAATGGTTATGCCGGGCTGGTCAATAGTCCAGCGAAGCACCAGTTGCGCCAGGGTCGCATGTTTTTCAGCCGCCAACGGACGCAGGGTATCGAGCAGGTTGTTTATCCGGGTCACGTTTTCGGTTGTATAAAAACGATTGCTTTCCCGGCTATCGCCTGCTGCGAATGTATGGCCGGGTTTTATTTTACCGGTCAGCAATCCACGTTGCAACGGACTGTATGCAATGATCGCTTTCTTATTCTCTATGCAATACGGTACCAGTTCTTTTTCAATATCGCGCAATACCATACTATAGGGAACCTGGTCCGATGCCAGGCTAATCACTTTTTCCGCTTCCTTCACCAGCGCCGTTGAATAATTGCACACCCCTGCTGCACGTATCTTTCCCTGCTCCTGCAAACGCAACAATGCTTCCATCGTTTCTGAAATGGGCGTCGTGGTATCATGCCAGTGGATCTGGAATAGATCAATGTAATCTGTTTGTAAACGACGCAGGCAATTCTCACACTCTTTCATCACACTTTCTTTGGACGCCAACTTATAAATATCTATATCCCGGCCTTCATTGTCTTTGCTTTTAAAAAAGAATTCACCCTGTTGCACATCCCAGCGCAAACCAAACTTGGTCATTAGCTGCAACCGGTCGCGTGGAATATCTTTTATAGCTTCCGCTACAATTTCTTCGCTTAACCCTTGCCCGTAGGCAGGTGCGGTATCAATAGACGTAACGCCATTGTCATAAGCCGCTTGTATAGCTGCAATGGCTTCCTTACGATCAGCCCCACCCCACATCCAGCCACCGATAGCCCATGCGCCAAACGTAATTACCGAAGCATTTACCGCAGAAGTACCCAATTGCCTGTATTCCATATTATGATTTTTAGTAGTGGCTTAATTTATTGTGACTTATACCATTAATCTTTTTGAAATGGTGCAAGTTAACGTAACTTTGCACGTCACATATTTTATAAGCAGGCAACGAAAATGGGTATCCGGTTGTCGTACTGCTTTTAGCCATGAACTACAAATATTATGAAAAAAGTATTATTGTCTATCCCATTGGTATTGCTGCTTTTTGCGGCATGCCGTAAAACAAGTAACCCCGCGGTGTTCGACCTGGGGGTAGACATTCAGTCGTCCTTTGATAAGGATAATGTGCAGGTGTTTATTGATAATCAGCCTTTACTGAATACACTGGTATCTTCAAGCCAGTTATTAGGACTGGCCACCAGCATTTCTACCGCCAACACCGAAGGCTATCATACTATTAAAGTTGTTGTAAACGACAATATTGTCAGAACCGAAAGCTTTATGCAAGGCAGCGATCTGTACATTGGCGTCAACTATAACAGATCAACAAAAGTTGTTTCCTTTGTTTATTCAGAAAGCGGGTTTATGTATTATTGATCTTTTACCTGCCTGACTAAAAATATGAAAGCCCCGACGGTGAGTCGGGGCTCTTTTTTTTGAGGTTTATCTTAGGAACGTTTCTTATAATTGATCACCGCCCAGGTGTTTAAGACCACTGCAAAACCAAGCATGGTGAACAGGTGTGTACTGATATCTTTCAACCCGCTTCCTTTTAATACCACCATGCGCATGACATCAATAAAATAAGTAACCGGGTTGATCTTTGTAATGGCTCTTGCCCACGCCGGCATACTGTCGATGGGTGTATATAAACCGCTTAATAAGATAAACACCATCATCATGAAGAACGATAACAACATGGCCTGTTGCTGGTTACTGGTATAGGTTGATAACAATAAGCCCAGGCCCAGCACCGCCAGCATGTACACCGCCGCAAATATATAGATCACAAACAGGCTGCCTGCCGGCAGAATACCATAAGCTAACCACGCAATGGTTAGTCCGATGCTTAAAATAAGCAAGCCCAGGATCCAGAATGGAATGAGTTTCCCCAATATGAAATGATATTTTTTAACAGGCGTTACGTTGATCTGCTCAATGGTACCGATCTCTTTCTCCCGTACAATATTCAATGATGCCAGGAACGAACCTACCATGGTCACCAGCACCACTAAAATGCCGGGCACCATAAAATATTTATAATTCATGGAAGGATTGAACCAGTTGGAAGAAGTGACCTCTACCTGCAATTCGGGATTGAACCGCGGCAACTGCACCCATTTTAACCGTACTTCCCGGTTGTAATCCTGTATAATGCTGCGCAGGTAAGCGCCGCCTAAATTCGCTTTTACGCCATTGATGGCATTGATGGCCATGAACAAAGTGGATTCATTTTCTTTGATCAGCTTCTTTTCAAAATCGGCCGGTATCTCCAGCACCAGGTCGGCATCATCATGTTCAACCTGTTGCATAGCATTGGTATAAGAACCGGAATAATCCTGCAGCCTGAAATAACCGGAGGCAGTGACTTTGTTAACCAGTTGCTGCGAGTATTGCGAATGATCATGGTCCACCACACTGAGTTGAATATTTTTCACCTCATAATCTGCCGCCCAGGGTAATATCAACAATTGTATGGAAGGCATCATAAATATGATGCGGATAATAGATGGATCGCGGAATATTTGCCGGAACTCTTTTTGCAATAGAAAACGTAAGGTTCTCATATTAATAATTTAAGCAAGTCTTATTTTGAAATTCCGAATGCTCAATGCCAATAAAAACACCAACATACCAGTAAGTATCAGCGTCTCTTTCCAAACAGCGCCGATACCCAGTCCCTTGATCATCACTTCTTTTACGATATAATAAAACCATTTGGCCGGTACTATATTGGAAACGATCCGCAGCGGCAATGGCATGTTCTCAATAGGAAACATAAAACCGCTGAGCATGATGGTTGGCAGGAACATGCCGGTCAATGCAATGAACATGGCGGTTTGCTGCGAGTCGGTACCGGTTGAGATCAGTAAGCCGAATGCCAGACAGGTAAGTATGAACAGGATGCTTTCAGCTATAAGTAACAACAGGCTGCCATTGATGGGTACATCCAGCACAAACACGCTCAGCAACAGGATACTGGTGATATTTACAATAGATAATAATAAATACGGCACTGCTTTGGCTACCACGATCTTGAAAGGCTGCATGGGCGATACCAGCATAACTTCCATAGTGCCCAGTTCTTTTTCACGCACAATGGTAATGGCCGTCATTAAAGTACATACCAGCATCAGCACCATGGCCATTACACCCGGCACAAAATTATACGCCCCTTTCAGCTGCGGGTTATACAACATGCGCATTTCGGTTTTAATGGTATAGGGTAATTGCCGGTTGTTGGTGATGCGGTCCTGGTAATCGAGTATAATGGCAGTGGCATAGTTGGTCAATGTATTCGCCACGTTGGGATCCGATGCATCGGCTACCAGTTGGATCTGTGCCGTATTAAAATGATCCAGGTCGTTGGAAAAGTTTTCCGGGAAAATGACCGCCAGTTTGATCTTTCCTTTTTTGAAGGCAGCTTCTATTTCCTGGTAAGAATGCAGGTCCTGCGTTATATCAAAATACCGGCTGGCATCCAGCTCACTGCGGATCGCCTGGGTACTCAAATCGTTTGCCTGATCGAAGATGGCGATTTGGGAATTCTTTACTTCATTGGTAAGCGCAAACCCGAAAATCAGGATCTGCATAATGGGCATACCCAATAAAATAAACAGCGTGCGTTTGTCCCTCGCTATATGATGGAATTCTTTTTTTACGAAAGAAACAAATTGCTTCATAAAGTTTGTTTGTAGTTAATCACTGCGCTTCGCCTTCCTTGCCAGTTTCAAAAACACTTCATCCATCGAGCGCGCATCAAATGTTTTTTTCAATTGGGCAGGTGTATCCAGGGCATCTATACGTCCATCCACCATAATAGAAACGCGGTTACAATACTCCGCCTCATCCATGTAGTGGGTAGTCACGAAGATCGTAATGCCCGATTCGGCTGCTTTATAGATCATATTCCAGAACTCACGCCGGGTAACCGGATCAACGCCACCGGTTGGTTCATCTAAAAACACGATCTCCGGTTCATGAAATATGGCCACTGAAAAAGCCAGCTTTTGTTTCCAGCCAAGGGGTAATGATCTCACCAGCTTATTGGCTTCTGCTTCCAGGTGTAGCTCCTTTAATAAAAAAGCCGTTTTCTCTTTAATAAACGCATCACTTTTACCATAAATACCGGCGTAGAAACGAATGTTCTCTTTTACGGTAAGGTCTTCATACAAAGAGAACTTCTGGCTCATATAGCCGATGCTTCTTTTTATTTGCTCGGTTTGTTTAAATACATCAAACCCCGCTACAGAAGCTTTACCCGATGTAGGCATCGACAACCCGCATAACATGCGCATGGCCGTTGTTTTACCCGCACCATTGGCGCCCAGGAAACCAAAGATCTCCCCTTTCTTTACGTCAAAGGAGATGGCGTCTACCGCAGTAAAATCACCAAACCGCTTTGTAAGTGCTTCCGCCTGTATAGCTGTATTGTTTGTAGTCATTGTTTTGAATTCAATGGTGGTAAATCGTGAAACGGCAAACGTGAAACGTGAAACGCACAAATTCTTACATCACTTTTTACTACTTACCTCATAATTATTGCTTATTAACTTATCAACTAATAACCCTGCTTCATCAACGCTATAAAACAATCCTCTATGTCAGCCCTGATAGTCTGCACATCGGCCTGCACATATTGATGTTGCTGTAAATAATCCGAAACGGCATTTGCCGTATAACCGTTCTTTAACACCACATGATGACATTCGCCAAATGGATAGGCATCCTGCGCGCCTTCAAAATTCAGCAGGGTATTCAGCAATTGCAGCATGTTGCTATCTTTTACCGCTACCAGCGGATGCTTAAATGAATCGATCACGCCTTCCGGACTATCTACCGATAATATCTCGCCGTTTTGTATCAATGCCACCCGGTCGCACAGGCTGGCTTCATCCATATATGGCGTTGATACCAGGATGGTGATCCCTTGTTTTTTCAGGCTGCGTAACATTTCCCAGAACTCTTTCCGCGATACGGCATCCACACCGGTGGTAGGTTCATCCAGGAACAACACCGAAGGTTTGTGTATAAGCGCACAACTCAGGGCCAGCTTTTGTTTCATACCACCTGACAATTTACCCGCCCTTCTGTCTTTGAATGGTTCAATCTGCGAATAGATGTCTTTAATGAGATCGTAATTTTCTTTGATGGTCGTATTGAAGATGGTTGCAAAGAACTCCAGATTTTCTTCAATGGTGAGGTCCTGGTATAAGGAGAAACGGCCCGGCATATATCCTACCCGTTGGCGAATGGCTTTAAAATCTTTTACTACATCCAAACCATCTACCGAAGCCGTACCGCCATCGGGTATTAATAACGTAGTGAGAATACGGAACAAAGATGTTTTACCAGCGCCATCGGGACCAATGATCCCGAATAATTCACCTTCCTCTACAGAAAAGGAAATGCCTTTGAGGGCCTGCACGGTGTCCTTTTTCTTTCCGTAATGTTTCGTGATATTTTTTGCAATTACTGAAGGCATGTTATTTTCAGTTGAAAAGTTAATAGAGTTGATAATGTTGATAGAGTTAATACAGTTGAAAGCGTTTTCCTTTATTACCTTTATCAACGCTATCAACTTATCTACTATTTAACAAACAACACCTCCCCATACATCCCAATCTTCAAATACCCATCATTCTTTACCCTTACTTTAATCGCATATACCAGGTTGGCGCGTTCTTCCTTGGTTTGAATGGTTTTTGGCGTGAACTCTGCCTTGTCCGCTACCCAGGTAATTGTTCCAGGATATTCGCGGTATGCTTTGGCGCCGCTATCGATCATAACTTTTACCAGCTGATTCAATTTTATTTGCGGCAGTTGTGTACCCGTAATATACGCCCGCAGTGTAAGCGTATCGAGGTTAGCGATCTTATACAATGCTTTTCCCGCAGAGGTTACTTCGCCGGCTTCTGCGTATTTGGTTATTACAGTGCCATTCACCGGATTGATGATCTGGGCCTTGCTTATTTGTTCACTTAATTGTTCAACTCTTTTTTCAAGGGGTTTCTTTTCACTGAGCACGGAACGGTTCTGGGTACTGGTGTTGGTACGTTGTACATTGATCTGCTGGCGGGTAACATCCATTTGCTTTTGCAGCACATCGATCTGTGAAGTAATATCATCCAGTTGCTTGCCGGTAGCCGCATCCTGTTTAAGCAGGTTTTCAATACGGGTACGTTCATGCTGCAGATTGTTCAACTGCGATTGTTGAACGGCCAGTTGTTCCTGCAATAATTTTATCTGTGGCAATACATCGGACGTTTTTTCATGCAACGCTTCAATACTGGCCTGCATTTGTTCTTTTTGCAACGACAGGTTTTCGGCATCTATAATTCCTATTACCTGTTCTTTGGGGATTGCCTGTCCTTCAAATACATTGAACGATAATATCTTCCCGCTCTGTTCGGCAGAAACAATCACTTCGTCTACCTCAAATGTTCCGGAAGCATCAAATTTGGGGGCGTTACGGTTACACGCAGCAAACAACATTGCTGTAGCACTAATAAGAGTTACAATAAGTTTGTTCATGATCTTTTATTTAATAGAGAGAAAGGGTAATTATTGGTTGCCGGATAAAGTACGGTAATTGATCTGCGCCTGTATAAGCTGCAACTGATGCGCAATAAGTGATTGCCTCGCCTGGTCTTCGGCATTTACTTCCTTCAGATAATCATTGGCGGTGATCACTCCATTCGACAATTGCGCATTGGCAGCTTCTTTAACCTGCGTTCTTATACTGATAATTTGCTGATCGCTCTGAACCAGTTGCGAGAGTTTATCCAATTCAGCCTGTTGCTGTTTGAGTTGCGTGTTGGTATTGAGCATAAACAATTCTTTCTGCACTTCTACCATCCGTTGATTGACCTGCAGCAATTCCCGTTCTTTTTTTGTGGTATATAAATTTCCCAGTCCCCAATTCAATCGCATGCCGGCTATATAAAAAGGCTCAAATTCATTTTTCAACATATTCAAACCAGGGCGCCCATAACCTCCCTGTACAAACAAACTGGTACGCGGACGGTTTTTAGCACTGATCAACTGGTTTTGCACTTTGAACAATTCACCCTGGTAGTTGTACAATTTCAATTCAGGACGAGCAACCGTTTCCTTTGCAAACGTCATTACAACGGCAGGTTGTTCCAATTGTACAGAAGCCGCCAGTGACCGGTTAATGAACAGGGATAGTACATCAACCAATCCTTTCCGGTTGGCATTCAGCTCTATGACGCGCTGATCGTTCTTCATCTGCTCGGCCTCGAGCGTTAACTGGCTTGAACGAAATGCTGTTCCGTTCTTCACCTGCGCTTCTACTCTTTTAATACCCAGTTGAATATCATTTTTTACCAGGGCTACCTGTTTCAATTGTTCATCAACCAATAAAATACCCAGGTACAACTGGTTAATGCGATCTTTCACTTTATACAGTTCTACTTCCGCTTTCTGATCTTCTACCAATGCATTCGCATTTTGTACGTTTTTCTGGGCAGTTATATTGCCGCCGTCATATACCACCTGACTTAACTCAGCCTGGATCTTATACTGATCTTTGCTGGGCTCGTCTATTTTAATACCAGGAATACTAACGGGTACACTGGTTACAGCTGATTGATACGTAGCCTGTCCGGAAATATTCAATTGAGGCAGGTAACCTTTAAACAGGTTCTCAATAGTCAGGTTGGCGGTCTGGCGCACCAGGTCTTTTTGCCTGATAACGGGATAATGCTGCCGGGCCAGGTCATAAGCCTGTTGCAAGGTAAGCCGGCTGCTGTCCTGCGCCTGTACATGAACAACCAGTAGCAGCACCGCTATATGTAAACAAAATTTAATCATTAGGTTTAACCATTTAGTTAATTGCATGATAAAAATTTTTATTTCTTAATTGAGTCTATTACAAACTTTACCACATGCTTTTTGCGCTGCTCCATCATTTTCAAAAACTCCTCATCATTTGTCTTGGTAATCCATTGCACCATGGGCCTGGCAATAAACGGAAATATGCACAGGGAAACCATATTGATCATTAATTCATATCCCCTTATAGGTTTGATCTCACCCTTTTTTATCAGTTTGGCCACATGCTCTTCTACTTTATCAATGGGTGGCCGTTGATTTCCCCAGATCTTTTTAATCATTTCCTTCGGATTCCTGTTTATTTCGTTCAGAATGAAAATGGGTAATAACGGATTCTGTGCCAGGGTATCTATATACTCGCCTACAAACTTTTCAATCTTCTCAAACAGAGGAAGTTCCGAAAGCATAATCGTTGCCACCTTGGGCATAAACTTCTGCGCCTCTTCCATAAATATCCGCTCGAACAACTTATCCTTACTGCGGAAATAATAGTGCAACAGGGCTTTATTAATGCCTGCCTTATCGGCAATATCCTGCATGCGAGCCCCCTCAAGCCCGTTTTCCATAAACACCTGTTTGGCGGCATCCAGTATCTTTTGCTCAGTACTTATATCTTCTTTAATTGCTTTAGCCATGTAGTTTAACCGTTTGGTTAAACACAAAGGTAATACCAAATCGCCGATACCGCCAAGCTTTCTGCAAAAAAAATCGTCTGCCCCTGTTAAAGGCAGACGATCAGGCGGATATAAAATTTTAAGTCAAGTAGGATGCAGCATTTGCAATAAGCTCCAATTGCGCCCATATTTACGGTATGTAAATATAACTATAAAGAAAAATACGACGAATTGCACGTATACCGCCACATTAAAACAAATTGATAAAGAAAGGTTCACATTTCTGTGAACCTTCTGTCTCTAAAATGATTTATGGCGGTTTAAAGTGTTAATAAGAAAGATTGTCTTTCGAAGTTAACTTCTTAAGGGGAGGCGCGAACTTAGTGAGATCGATACCAACCACTGCAGCTTTATATTCATCCATATTAGGAATTCTTCCAAGGATTGCAGAAAGGACAACTACCGGTGTGGACGCAAGAAGGGACTCTCCTTTTTTGCGGTCGGAATCTTCAACGACTCTTCCCTGGAAAAGACGGGTCGAAGTTGCCATCACAGTATCCCCTTTAGCTGCTTTTTCCTGATTACCCATGCAAAGGTTACAACCCGGGCGCTCCAGGTACATCATATTTTCGTATTCGGTACGTGCAGCGCCTTTCGGAGCATTATCATTGAATTCAAATCCTGAATACTTCTGCAATATCTCCCAATCTCCCTCGGCCTGAAGTTCATCAATGATATTGTAAGTTGGCGCTGCCACTACAAGCGGTGCAAGGAACGCAACCTTTCCTTGTTGCTTTTCCAGATTCCTGAGCATTTGAGAAACAATTTTCAAATCGCCCTTGTGCACCATGCAGGATCCCACGAAACCAAGATCCACTTTTTTCTCGCCACTATAGTAAGAGAGCGCACGAATGGTATCGTGGGTATATCGCTTGGAAACGTCTGCATTATTAACATCAGGGTCTGCAATCATTGGTTCAACGATCACATCCAGGTCAATTACCACTTCAGCGTAATACTTGGCATTCTCATCCGGAGTTAAAGCGGGTTTTTCACCTGATTTAATTTCTGCGATTCTTTTATCAGCTCTATTGATCAATCCCTGAAGCACCTGTCTGCTGTTCTCCATGCCCTTGTCGATCATGATCTGGATCCTGCCTTTTGCAATTTCCAGTGATTTAATCAGGGTGTCATCTTCACTAATACAGATAGAAGCTTTAGCCTTCATTTCTGCCGTCCAGTCGGTAAAGGTAAACGCCTGATCGGCAGGAAGCGTTCCGAGGTGTACTTCAATGATCCTGCCCTGGAAAACGTTCTCGCCGCCAAATTTCTGAAGCATCTGCGCCTGGGTAGCATGTACAACATCACGGAAATCCATGTGCTCCTTCATATCGCCTTTGAAGGTTACTTTCACTGATTCCGGGATTGGCATGGATGCTTCACCAGTAGCCAATGCCAGCGCAACGGTACCTGAGTCAGCACCAAAAGCAACGCCTTTCGACATTCTTGTGTGAGAATCACCGCCAATGATGATCGCCCACTCATCTACCGTAATATCGTTGAGCACCTTGTGAATTACATCCGTCATGGAATGATACTCCCCTTTCGGATCACGTGCAGTGATCAATCCAAATTCATTCATGAATTTCATGAGCTTTGGAATATTTGCCTGCGCCTTCTTATCCCATACCGAAGCGGTGTGACAGCCTGATTGGTAAGCACCGTCAACAATAGGCGAAATCACAGTGGCTGCCATAGACTCCAGTTCCTGGGCAGTCATGAGGCCCGTCGTATCCTGAGAACCTACGATATTCACTTCTACACGAACATCCGAACCGGCATGTAAAACTTTACCCTGGGTAATGCCAACAGCATTTCTGTTAAAGATCTTTTCTACTGCTGTAAGCCCCTGACCCTCATGAGAAATTTCTTTTGACGGAGCAAATACAGGAGTAGGTTCTATACCTAAGAGCTTCGCTGCGATCGTCTGGATCTTTTTACCAAATACGATAGCATATGACCCGCCGGCCCTGATAAATTCCTTTTTCTGAGGCGTAAGCGCCTTTGAAATGTCAATCAGTTCCCGGTCGCCATTATATAATTTCTTCGTTCTGGTGTTGATCGTAAGAACGGTGCCGGTAGCAACAGAATATACTTCCTCCAGAACTGGGTCACCATTTTCGTTGCGAACAACCTTGCCATTTGCGTCTACCTTTTTCACCCAGTTTTTGAGATCAATACCAATTCCGCCGGTAACGTCAACAGTAGTGAGGAAAATGGGTGAAATTCCGTTTGTGCCACCTACAATGGGGGCAATATTAACAAATGGAATATAGGGACTTGCCTGTTTGCCCGTCCAAAGTGCCACATTATTTACGCCAGACATTCTTGATGAACCTACCCCCATGGTGCCTTTCTCAGCGATCAACATCACGCTCTTGCCGGGATGTTGTGCCTGCAGCGCTTTGATCTCGGCTTGTGCTTTGGGAGTGATCATGCATTTGCCATGCAATTCACGGTCTGATCTGGAGTGGGCCTGGTTACCCGGGGAAAGCAGATCAGTTGAAATATCGCCCTCGCCGGCAATAAAGGTTACTATCTTAATTTCTTCAGGTACGTCTGGTAGTTTTGTGAAAAACTCAGCCTTTGCGTAACTTTCAAGTATCTCTTTAGCTATTTTATTTTCGTTTTTGAAAGCCTCTTTCAGGCGATCTGTGTCGGCATCATAGAGGAAAACCTGCGTTTTAAGAACTTTTGCAGCTTCTTTCGCAACAGCCGCATCATTACCCAGCGCCAGATCCAGCAACACTTCAATCGAAGGACCACCCTTCATATGTGATAGTAGCTCCAAAGCAAAAGCAGGTGAAATTTCTTCAACTACGGATGTGCCAAGAACGATTTCCTTTAAAAAGGTAGCTTTTACACCAGCAGCACTCGTAGTTCCTGGCAATACATTATAAATAAAGAAATTGAGCGCAGCTTTCCTGTGAACATTTTTGAGATCTTTTACTAGTTCAATGATCTCACTCAGCAATTCGGCACCATCAATCGGCTTCGGATGAAGTTCCTGACCTTTTCTTTCTTCGCTTTCTTTAAGGTATTCGTTATAAAGGCTCATATAATTTTCTTTTTTGATGCTAGTTTGCAAAGGTAATTAATGTACATTATATTACACAGCGATCTAAATAAGATTCCACTTAATAACAAATTCCAATGTCATGGAGGGTAAAAATGACATTTCTTCATCGATTTGCCTGACGCAAATAAAAAGCTCCCGGCACAATCAGGAGCTTTTGCTTTAATCGTGAAATAGCAATATTTAGTCTATCAATTCCTCGTTGCCTATGCCTTGTTGCCTCTTTGCCTTTTCCTTTCCTCATTCCGCCCAACTCATCGTATAGTCAGCATTCTCAATACCCAGCGCTTCCTGAGTTAATTGCAGCGGATGAAACGTATCAACCATCACCGCCAGCTCTTTTGTTTCCCTGGCACCGATGCTTTTTTCCACAGATCCCGGGTGCGGACCATGCGGTATGCCGGCTGGATGCAAGGTGATCATACCACGCGTTACATTCTTACGGCTCATAAAGTCGCCATCCACATAATACAATACTTCATCGCTGTCGATATTGCTGTGATTATACGGCGCCGGAACTGACTGTGGATGATAATCGAACAAGCGTGGACAAAAAGAGCATACCACAAAATTATTGCCTTCAAATGTCTGGTGTACCGGCGGTGGCTGATGCACCCGGCCGGTAATTGGCTCAAAATCATGTATGCTGAAAGCAAACGGATAGCAACAGCCGTCCCACCCCACTACATCAAATGGATGATGACCATAATGCAGGTTATACATAATGCCGCGTTTTTTGGTGCGGATCAAAAAATCGCCTTTCTGATCAAAGGTGGGCAGGTTCTGCGGCGGACGAATATCCCTTTCGCAAAAAGGGGAATGCTCCAGCAACTGGCCATTCTTGCTCAGGTATTTTTTGGGGAAACGGATCGGACTGAATGATTCCACAATAAAGAGCCTGTTGTTCTCATCTTTAAACTGTACCTGGTAAATAGTTCCGCGCGGAATAACCAGGTAATCGCCATAACTGAATGGTAACTCACCGTACATAGTGCGTAAAACACCTTCCCCTTCATGTACGAAGATCATTTCATCGGCATCAGCATTCTTAAAATAATAATCGTGCATTCCTTCCTGTGGTGCAGCCAGCACAATATGACAATCGCTATTCACCAACACCGGCGTACGGCTTTGCAGGTAATCCATCGCCGGCTTTACGTTAAACCCTTCAAAACAGCGATGCTTCAGCATTTTTTCCTCGGCAATTTTTGGCGATACATCGTAAGAAGGTTCTGTTTTAATAATATCCGTTGGCGGCAGGCAATGGTATAACAACGAATAATCATTGGAGAATCCTTCGGTAGAAAATAATTGCTCCGCATACAATGAACCATCCGTTTTGCGGAATTGTGTATGGCGCTTGTGTGGGATGTTCCCTAACTTATAATAGTAGGCCATGATAATAATTTAATAATGTGATGAAGTGCTAATCCCGACAAGGTCGGGAATAACAAAGGCAGAAAACAGTAAAGATGGTGGGGTGCTTCGGACTATTATAAAGAAAGCTCAAGCGTTTTTAGCAGAAATACATATTTCCAGCTCCGCTTATCGATCCAATATGTAAAATTGCGAAAGAATGGCATGGCAATAATCGTTCACCTAAAGTTAATAAATACCCCCATTGAAATATGCAAATTGGGAAAATTGGGCAAGAAACAGGCAAAGCTGCTTAATTCCGGCCGGAAATTGGTAGTGAAAAGCCAGTGGATTAAATTTTAAGGGTATTATGGATTGCTATTTGCATCGGCACCTTATCTTGCATCCCGTATTTTTGCAACCTCCAATTTAATATTACAGATGAAAAAGAACTTAATCCTTACCAAAGAAAGACACATTAACGCTACACCGTTAAAGGTTTGGACCATTTTAACCGATAATCAATGGATTGAACAATGGTTGGGCGTTCAAATGATAACCGACTGGCAACCGGGCAGCCCTATCGCCTTCACCTTTGTATACAAGGATAAAGAAGTAAAAGACAAAGGAACCCTGCTTCAATTTGAACCGGAAAAGAAGCTTTCCTATACTTATTGGAGTATTTTTTCAGCTACAGAAGATAGTCCGGAGAATTATTCGGAGATCACGTTAACGATCACTCCGAATGAAACGGGCATCGTGTTAGAAATGACACATGTTAATTTCCCTTCCCAGATAATGGTGGCACATGCCGAAAAGAATTGGGAAGAAACACTGGATACCATAAAAGAACTGGCCGAAGAAGAAGCCGTTTACCGCCCGTAAAAAGGCAGCCGGCCATTTGAAAGCATTGCTCATGCTATATTAGTTATCATGAAACGAATAGGGTTGATATCCGACACGCATGGCCATTTGGATGAAGCAGTCTTCAACCACTTTTCATCCTGTGATGAAATATGGCATGCCGGCGATTTCGGGAACATTGAACTCGCCAATAAACTGGCCGCATTTAAACCACTGAAAGGTGTATACGGTAATATTGATGGCCAGGATGTAAGAACCGTTTATCCGGAAAACCTTCGCTGGACCTGTGAAGGCGTAGCTGTTTTTATGACCCACATCGGCGGATATCCGCCAAAATACAATCCGGTTGTTAAAAAAGAATTGGTAGCCAATCCACCGCAGCTGTTTATTTGCGGGCATTCGCACATCTTAAAAATCATGTTCGATGATAAACTGCAATGCCTGCATATGAACCCCGGCGCAGCCGGCATGCAGGGCTGGCACAAAGTGCGTACCCTGATCCGCTTTGTTATCGATGAAAAAAACATGAGAGATTGTGAGGTGATTGAACTCGGCAAAAGAGCATAACCCTACTTCCCTTTCTTCCCTTTCTTCACTTTCTCATTATAGATCACATCCAACAGTCCTCCGCTAAAGGTGTCTTCCCCCAATTGCCAGAACATAATACCATTCAGTTTTTTATCAGCGACATAGGCTGTTTTAAGCCGCATAGAGGTAGTATCATCAAATGTTACAAACAGTTTTTGTGCAGCATTATACATCCAGGGTGCTTTTGCTACAGGGTCCCAGTGATAAACAAAACCACTATCAGGGGCAAACACCTTTGGATATGCTTTAAATGGAACACCACGTTTAAATTTACCCGGTTGATACAACCCGTTATTGGCACTATCCACATTTTCAAAAATGCGGGCATAGAATGCCGCACCAATCACCAGTTTATTGGCCGGAATACCTATTGAATCCAGAAAGTGGATGGCATTGTCTACTGATTCTATTTGTTGAGGCGTGGAAAACAACGGGGTATGATGACCGGTAACCGTGCTATAGCCATGTACCAGGTCGTAGGTCATTAAATTTACCCGGTCAAGTATTGGCATTACTTTTTTCCATTCAATAGATTCTTCGAGGAATTTGGTAAAACCACCTGCGGCAAAACTTATCTCATTTTTATTACCGATCGCTTTACGCAATTCTATAACCAGTTTGGTGAAATTCGGTTTATCCTCCGGAACAAACCGGTGGCCCGGGAAACCGGAGATGGCCGGGTATTCCCAATCGAGATCGAGACCGTCGGCTTTAAAATGATCCAGCAGCCCTTTCACCGACCTCGAAAACTCCTGGCGGCCATTATCAGTAGAAAACACATCGGAACAGGTTTCACACCCACCCCATCCGCCCAGGGATAGCAACACCTTTAATTGCGAATTTCTTTTTTTTAAGGCTACAAGCCGTTGAATGGTCAGGGAGTCCCTGGCATTATCTACGGTAAGCCGGTTACCTTTTAAATGACAAAAACTAAATATGATGTGGGTCAGCTTTTCAGCGGCAAAACTATCAACCTGGGCTACCGGGCCCAAATAATACGCAATGACTGCCAGCGGTTGCCCTTTGCCTGCTTTTTTCGATGGAGATTGCGAAAAACCGTTGGTATAGATGGCAAGCAGGAACAGTATTTTTATTGCAGTGCGTGTCATTGGTAGTGTGTTTTGTAATTAATAGTGCCGAAACCGGCAAAAATGTAATGTACAGCTGAACACACATTCAATGATCACCACTCATAAAAAAGCGGCCTTACGGAAATGTATAAATCGGTTGCTGGTTACCAGTTGATGAATCGTTGCATTTTTCACGTCTCACGTTTTAAAACCTGGGGCACATCACGGCATCACGCGCTGCGTTATCCCGGTCAAAAAATCCTATATAAGATAAAGAAAGTTCAAAACCTCCCCTGCCCTGGCTGGCCGTTTTCAATTGCGATACGTTTACATCATAGCTAAGGGCTACCGACAATGCCCGCATATCTATTTTCACAACG
Organism: uncultured Niastella sp.; assembly: GCA_966212235.1. Classification (GTDB taxonomy): domain Bacteria; phylum Bacteroidota; class Bacteroidia; order Chitinophagales; family Chitinophagaceae; genus Niastella. The sequence goes on from CBIHPP010000008.1 coordinate 70,395, forward strand.
GGAATAAATGCATCTTTCCAGCGTAAAAAGGCACCGAAATGTAATACGCAGGCGTCATCATCAACAAAACTGCCCGTATTGTAAGAATATAACCCACCGGCAATCGTTTCCTTTACGGTTCCCTGCTGCGAATGATCGGCTTGCATAGTGAATGAAGAATAGTCGTCGACAAACCACTTCACCCCTGCTGAAAAAACATATTTCGGGTTTAATGCTGAAGTAGCATCGCGGTAAAATGAATTCTTAGGTTTATTCAAATGATGGTACGCTGCACCAACAAACAGGCTGTTTGCTCCATTGGCGCCAAAGGCGGTGTTGTAGCTCATACCTACTGAAGCATCCCAGGTACTGAAATTGGGCATAGTAAATGTTTCACCGGTTGGCGTCGTCGGATTCCATTCCCCATTATATTGATTGTTGGTGGTCATTTTCGTTACATCGATGCTCTTGCGTATTAAACCGCCCATAAAACCCAATGATAAAAATGATACTTTATCATTACTTAATGATTTATGGTAGTTCAATGCAGGCAGTACTTGCGTGGTGGTCAGGCCAACGGTACCGGCTTTATCGTACAACATTTGCATACCGGCCGTTATAAAATCATTGCTCACCCCTACCGGCATTTTATACTCTGCATTTAACGACCCGGTACGATAGGCATTGGTAACGCTGTTCCATTGATCGCGATAAACGCCCTGCACCCTGATATCGCCGGTAAATATGCCCGCCAGCGACGGGTTGCGCAACAAGGGCGCTTCAAAAAACTGGGAGAAGTGCAGGTCCTGGGCCTGGGCAGTGTGCAGCAATGAAATTGCAGCAAAGCCTGCCAGCATTTTTTTAAATAGGGTTTTCATAGTTTGGATATTGATTGGATATTGACTTAAATACTTTTCAACTTGTTAACCTGTCTGCTTTACTATCTGATCAGCGCTATGTTTCCTTTATACGGTACAATGTTCGAATTGTCACAAACGATCTCTACGATATATACATACACATCCATATCGGCTATTTTGCCATTGACCTTTCCATCCCATCCTGCAGCCGGATCATTCGCCATAAAATTCCTCTTTTCAAATACAGTTTGTCCCCAACGGTTGAATACGCGCAGCGAATGAATGTTGTATAATCCTTTTCCACGCACATAGAAAATGTCATTGACGCCATCGCCATTGGGTGAAAAAGTATTTGGAATAAACCAGTTGTTTCCATTACAAACCGCCGCGATCGTGATATCATCGGAACTTGTACAGCCGCCCTGGTTTGATGCGGTTACCCGGTACGTAACATTTCCTTTTATAGCTGCCATGGGCGTTGCGCAATTTGTACAACTTAAACCGCCGGATGGTGTCCAGTTGATGGCAGAAACATCCTGCGAGTAAGTGGGTGTAAGGCGGATCGTGTTACCCGTATTCACGGTGGTGTCATTACCAGCAAATATTTGAGGAATGGGATATACATCTATTTTCACCCGGCCGGTATCTGTAAAACAATGATCATTATCACTGCCTACAACGGTGTAAACGGTTGTGTTTGTTGGTGAAGCTTTGGGTGAGGCAATTCGCGTATTATCCAACCCTGTTACTGGTATCCATTGATATTGATCTGCGCCGGAAGCACTCAACCGCGTCTGTTCTCCTGTACAAATGGTATCACCCGGTTGTACCTGCATCGTAAAGGGTTGGCGCACCCGCACCAGGACCGTGTCGCTTTTTACGCATCCATATGTTGATACACCCGTTACAACATAGGCTGTATTGTTTGCCGGATTAATGAACGGCGCCGTACATGTTGTACAGGAAATATCCGGCGTAGCTGTCCAGGTATATTGATCTGCGCCTGTAGGATGTAATTGTATAGGCGTGCCGCGGCATACAAATGTGTCTTTACCGGCATAGATATTCGGCAAAGGCCTGATGATCACATTGTGACGGGCTGTATCGCGACAATAATCCTGGTAAACCGTTTGCAACTGCACCTGGTAATTACCGGCCCCGTTGTAGGTTTGCGTAACGGCGAGGGCTGTATCAGCCGTTTGTCCATTACCAAAATCCCAATGCTTTTTTAAATTGATATCATCACCGGTGACAACTGCATTAAAATGGAGTTGTGCGGGCACACAAGCTTCTTTATCGCCGGTTATCGCCACTTTCGGCGTTTCAAATATTTTCACTGTATCGGCCAGCCGGGCAACATCCTTACAACCATTGGCTGTTGTAACCATATGCAGAATGCTGTAGGTGGCCGGGGCGGTCGTAAAGTTGTGTCTTGGATTTGGGAGCGTACTGAAAGTACCATCACCAAAATCCCACAGATGCGCTATAATATAATCGTTAGCAACCGATTTATCGTTGAACTGAATATAACCGCTGTTACAGATCCTGTACGTATCCATGGTTTCCCTGGCAGTTACACCAATGGCATTGATGGTATCTTTTCCTATAACCGGCACCTGGCAACCAGCACTGTCGATCAGGATCATGCGGGGCACAAATTTGCCGGCAGCATTGTAAATATATTCAGCCGATGGCGTTGTGGAAGCAGTTGTATTTCCATCATTAAAATCCCAGATATAGGATTTGATACCATTCCCCGCTCCTGTGAACTGAACAGTAAGCGGCACACAACCGGTAGTTGGTGTATAGGTAAAAGAACCCTGCGGACCTTTTACAATGACTTTCCTGGTCATTATGTCTATGCAACCACCCGGTGCTTCTATCGTTTGGGTAGCTGTATATTCACCGGGGACGTTATAAAAATGTTCGGGATGTTCCAGCGTAGATGTAGAACCGTCGCCAAAATCCCAGCGAAGGGTCGCATAATTTTTTGCTTCATTGGTAAATTTCACCTGTAAGGGCGGACAATTTCCAATGGAGTCGGACATGGTAAAGCCAGCCAGCGGCGTAACTATCTTAATATATTCCACCCGTTTAACCGAATCGCGGCAACCCACCGGATCAGCGATCAACAGGTTAACCGTATATAAACCATCCTGCAGATAATGATGTACCGGCGACATTTGCGTAGCGGTATTGCCATCGCCAAAATCCCAATTGTATTGCAGGTTAGTACCGGTAGAAGTGTTTGAGAAATTAACCGGTTTACCGGGGCAGGAACTGGTATCGGCAGTAGTAAAGGCGGCTTTGGGATTTGAAACAATAATAGCAGCGGCGCCGGATGCATGATCGGTACACCCCTTACTATCTGTAACCCTTATAGAAACCGTATAGCTTCCGCCATTATCGTATTGATGCGTAAACGGCGGTGCAGTATATGTTTCTTCTTTTCCATCTCCATATACCCACACCCATTTAACAATGGGATGTATTCCATCGGAAACAGACAGATCCTGGAAGCTCGCTATATTATCTATACAGATCTTTTGTTGTGTCGCCTGAAAAGTAGCAGCCGGTCCATTTACCCGAATGTATTGCGGCTTTACCGTTGAGTCTATACAGCCATTTACATCGGTATACACCAACGATACCCTGTACCAGCCTGACTGGTTGTAAACATGGGTACTATTTCCTGGTGTATTGCTGATGGTGCCATCGCCAAAATGCCACACCATATTATTGATATAGGCAGGGTCGTAGTTTTTAATAGAAAAGGCTACTTCTTCCCCTTTACATATTTCTTTTTTATCAGCATCAAAATCAGGGTGCTCATCGGCAATGACTATATACTGCGCCATACTATCAACGCAACCATCGTGGGTAACAATGAGCCGTACGCGGTAAGTTCCTTTTGCTGCATAGCTGTGAACAGGTGATTTGCTGGCGCTGGTGGCGCCATCGCCAAGGTCCCATTGCCAGGTTTGCGCTTCGATCGAATTGTCAACAAAAGTTCGCTGGTATTTATCAGCACAATCGAGGCTGACCAAAAAACGGGCAACCGGTGGATTGATATGAATATAATGATCCCTGATCATGGTATCGGAACAACCTTTATTCGTTGCGATCAGGGTCACTTTAAAGTAGCCGGTATCGTTATATTGATAAGATGGATCAAAACGGCTCGATGAACCGCCATCGCCAAAATACCAAACCCATTGATCGCCGGCCGGTGTACTTTGGTTGATAAACTGAATGCTCTGGCTACGGCATACATCGCGGGGTGTAGCTGTAAAATCAGCTTTTGGCGGCGGCGCCGCTTCTATCCCATTTGGTATTGTGATGGAATCGGTACAACCACTGGCGGTAGTGATCACCAGCTTTACCGTATAACTTCCTTCAGTAGTATATGTTTTTACAGGTGCAACCTGGGTTGAACCCGTGCCATCGCCAAAATCCCAGCGATAGGCAACTACATTGTCATTAACATTAATAGTTGCTGAAAAAGGAACCGTCAGGGGCAGACAACCTTTTAAAGGCAGATTGTTGATCTGTACCTGCGGACGTGTTACGCGAATATGATCGGGTTTTATAATAGAGTCTGTACAACCATTGCTTCCTGTTACGATCAGTTTTACAGTATAGTTTCCAAAAGCATTATATACATGTATTGGGTTGGCAGCGGTACTGGTGTTACCATCGCCAAAATCCCAAAAGTAACCGACAATGCCAGCCGATGTATTGGTAAACTGTACAGTGGCAGGACTGCTGCATGAATAAGTACGATCGGAAGTAAAGGATGCTATTGGTTTGGGTAATACGGTAATGGTTTTGCTTATTGAATCGGCGCAGGTGGCAAACTGGTTTACAAGTTGTACGGTATAAGTGCCAGCTGCTGCGTAGCTTTTTTGCGGATTGGTATTCGTTGAATGGGTACCATCGCCAAAATGCCATTGCACCGATGCAGGTGCCGGATTGGAAGTATTAGTGGCAAAAAAGGATTGTCCCGCACATACATTACCGGGAATATTAAATTGGGTAAGGGTGTTTCCCAATACAATTAAATTGGTTTTGCGCAACGTATCGCGGCAACCTGAACTGTTAACAGCAATAAGAGAAACAGTGTATGAACCATTTGTGGTATAGTTATGCCTGGGGTCTTTATCAGTAGATGTTTGTCCGTCGCCAAAATCCCATACATAGGAGACTGTACCTGATTCTACAGATCTGTTATTAAAATTTATTTCAACCGGTGCGCTACAACTATTTGCAGTGGGTGCATAATCGAAATCTGCCAGTACACCGGAAGCTATTTTTATGTACTGTTGTTTACTAAAGCTTCGGGTACAGCCTTTATCGCTGGTAACCTTTAATGTTGCGGAATAGTTGCCTATACCGGTATACGTATGTGCGGGGGTTTGTTCAGTAGCAATATTTCCATCACCAAAATCCCATTGCCAGCTGTTGATGACGGCATCGCTGACCGTGCTTTTATCGGTGAACGTTACCGGAAACGGAAAGCAACCAACAGAATCGGAGGCCATGAAATTAACCACCGGGTTATCGTATACGGTGATGTATTGGTGCTTCACCAGGGAATCGGCGCCAGCTGCATTTTTTACAACCAGTTTTACCGTATAGGTACCCGGTGCAAAATAAACACTCGAGGGGTGCTGGAATAATGAAATGGTACCGTTGCCAAGGTCCCACCGCCAACTGGTGGGGTTACCGGTTGACTCATCCCTGAATTGTACTACCAGGGGAGAACATCCGGCCACGGTTGTAGTTGAAAAAGCAGCTTTTACCTGGCCAACTACCCGGGTAGTTGATATACATGCACAGGCAAGGACACACAAGATTAAATGGTTTTTCATTGGTTCATTGATAGGTAAGGCAAAAATGAACCTATAAAATTGATCTGGATATCAGTGGCAGGCCCGTAATTGGAACATTAATCATTAACCCTTACACGATTAAGCATAGTTCTTTTATACTACTTATGTAAGTGCGGAGTACATGGTGCCGAAGAGGGATGTAAACAGGGAAAGGAAGGAAAAGAAAAAGGGGTAAAAGAGCATACAACGCTCTTCTACCCCTTTTATTATTTAAAGCCGGAGGCTTATTACTTCTTTGCAAATTGTGAACGGATAACGTTCAACGCACCACCTGCTTTAAACCACTCAATTTGTTGTTTATTGTAGGTGTGGTTGAGGGTTATCTCATCTTTACTACCATCTTTATGGTTTAATACCATGGTCAATGGTTTACCAGGCACAAAAGTTCCCAGTCCAACAATATCAATGCTATCGTCTTCCTGTACTTTATCGTAATCTTCTTTGTTGGCAAATGTCAATGCCAGCATACCCTGTTTTTTCAGGTTGGTTTCGTGAATACGCGCAAAGCTTCTTACCACAATGGCGCGAACACCCAGGTGACGGGGTTCCATGGCAGCGTGCTCGCGGCTGGATCCTTCACCATAGTTCTCATCACCTACCACTACCGAACCAATGCCTTTTGCTTTGTAGTCGCGTGCTGTAGCAGGTACTGCACCGTACTCGCTGGTAAGCTGGTTCTTTACTTTATCGGTTTCTTCGTTAAAGAAGTTCACGGCGCCGATGAGCATGTTGTTACTGATATTATCGAGGTGACCACGGAATTTTAACCATGGACCAGCCATAGAGATATGGTCAGTAGTACATTTTCCTTTTGCTTTAATGAGCAGCTTTAATCCTTTCAGATCAGTGCCTTCCCAGGCGGCAAACGGTGCGAGTAATTGCAAACGTTGTGAATCACCGGCAACTTTTACCACTAAGCCGCTTCCATCTGCTGCAGGAGCCAGATAACCGGCATCTTCTACAGAAAAACCTTTAGGCGGTAATTCCATACCCGTTGGTTCATCGAGCATTACTTCATTACCATCTTCATTCTTCAATTTATCTTTTAACGGGTTGAACGTTAAATCACCCGCAATAGCAAATGCAGTTACGATCTCAGGCGACGCCACAAACGCGTGGGTAGAAGCCAAACCATCATTACGTTTTGCAAAGTTGCGGTTGAATGAAGTGATGATAGAGTTCTTGCGCTTGGGATCATCGATGTGACGGGCCCATTGACCTATACAGGGACCGCAGGCGTTTGCCAGTACAACACCACCAATTTTGTAGAAGGTATCGAGGAAACCATCTTTTTCAATGGTATAACGAACCACTTCTGAACCGGGGGTAATAGTGAATTCGGCTTTAGCCTTCAGTTTTTTATCAATAGCCTGTTTTGCCAGGGAGGCAGAACGGCTGATATCTTCGTAAGAAGAGTTGGTGCAGGAACCGATGAGGGCTACTTCCAGTTTCGCTGGCCATTCATTCGCTTTTACCGCTTCGGCAAATTTAGAAATAGGCCATGCCAGGTCTGGTGTAAACGGACCGTTTACATAAGGCTCCAGTTCATCGAGGTTTATTTCAATAACCTGATCGTAATATTTTGCAGGATCTGCATATACTTCTTCATCAGGACGCAGGTGTTCTTTGATCTGCGTAGCCAGGTAAGCCACTTCTTCGCGACCGGTAGCATTCAGGTAAGCGGCCATCTTCTCATCATAAGCGAACAGGGAGCAGGTAGCTCCTATTTCAGCACCCATGTTACAGATAGTAGCTTTACCAGTAGCGCTCAGGCTATCAGCGCCTTCGCCAAAATATTCAACAATAGCACCGGTACCACCTTTTACGGTAAGAATACCAGCCACTTTCAGGATTACGTCTTTCGCTGCAGTCCAGCCACTCATTTTACCGGTTAATTTTACCCCGATCAATTTGGGCATTTTCAGCTCCCAGGGCAAACCAGCCATTACATCTACAGCATCGGCGCCACCTACACCAATGGCAATCATACCTAAACCACCCGCATTGGGCGTATGGGAATCGGTTCCTATCATCATACCACCGGGAAATGCATAGTTTTCAAGCACAACCTGGTGAATGATCCCAGCGCCGGGTTTCCAGAAGCCGATACCGTATTTATTGGAAATAGAGGCCAGAAATTCGTATACTTCTTTATTTACTTCATTAGCGGTTTTCAGGTCTTCCAGCGCACCGGTTTTAGCTTGAATCAGGTGATCACAATGCACGGTTGAAGGAACAGCCACTTTTGCACGGCCACAGGTCATAAACTGTAATAATGCCATTTGTGCGGTTGCATCCTGCATCGCAACACGGTCTGGAGTAAAATCCACATAATCAACCCCGCGATCGTAGGCTTTTTCTGCCGGAACGAACAGGTGGGCATATAATATCTTTTCTGCTAATGTAAGGGGACGGCCAACCAGTTTACGCCCTTCTGCAACCTTCTCAGGCATAGCGGCGTAAACTTTTTTAATTAAGTCCAGATCAAAAACCATGATTTTTCGTTTAAGAAGTGATTAAACGGTTAAAAATGTTTTGCCAAAGTTACCTAAAAATGGGTTGGGTGAAATTGAATGCTTGCAGATTTTTGCCGAATAGTTTAATTTAGTGGCATGAACCGGTTCAGGCACTTTATAGAATGGCAGGCTTTTGGCGTATGTTCCGCTATTGGGGAACGTTTGGGCATTGCCACATCGCGCATTAGGACCTGGTTTATCTACGTATCCTTTCTTACCATGGGTTCTCCGCTTATTATTTATTTCATTCTGGTTTTTTGGATGAATATTAAACGGTACATCTGGTCTCTTCGCCGTAACCCCCTGAAATATCAATAGAACCTTTGACTCCTGTGTATTAACCGCAACGTACAGGGAATGGCATTTGATTTTATGGGCATGTTATAAACAAGGCTCTGTGTTTGAATTTGATTATACTGATACCAATTTTGAACAATTGGTGCATGCGATGGCCTTTGCATTAAAGGTCCCGGTGCACAACAACCAATTGTTATTTCCCGAAGCTATCGGAACAGGCAGCTTTCAGCATTTGCATGTACCTAATGGATTGCATGCGTATATTATTGATTGCACACTGCACCAGGACTGGCATGTACATGTAAATAAAACAGCAGAAGAATATTATACGCTGCGTTTTGATGAACTGGTGGTGCCTCAATCATTAACCATTTCTGTTGGTGAAGAAAAAGTAAGAGAAAAAAATACCAATAAAGCACTGGCTTACCTCACAAGTTCATTGTATAACTGGTCGTACGAGGGAACAGCAGGTTGCACCTACAAAGGCGTGAATATTGTATTCAGTAAACCATGGCTTGCCCAGTATTTTGAAGTGGAACGGGTAGAAGAAGTGCTATCAGCCTACATATCATTAAAAGCAGAGAGCATTAATATAGTACCGCTCGATGCGCGATATCGCAGATGGATGAAAACCATTTGCCAGGTAGAAGAAGACAATCCCTTGCGTATTACGATACTTCAAAACCGGATGATGCTGTTAATAGAACGGTTCTTTGCAAGCCTGTTTGAAAAAATGAGTAATCCCGCTTACCGATTACCACTTACCCACGATGATATTGCCCGGGTTATGCATATTGAACGATTGTTAACGAGAAATGTTTTACAAACACCGCCATCTATACAACAGCTCGCCAAAATAGCTGCCATCAGTGAATCGAAGCTGAAAAAAGATTTTAAAACCATGTACAGCTTTCCCATTTATGAATATTTTCAGAAAGCCCGCATGCATGCTGCGCAGGATAAATTATTAACGGGTAAATTCTCTGTAAAAGAAGTAGCCATGGAACTGGGCTATTCAAACCTAAGCAACTTCACCATCGCATTTAAAAAAGAGTTTGGTATGCTGCCAAGTCAGTTACTCACACAAAAGAAGACGATCTAATTAAAATGTAGTTTATACAGTTTTTGGTTGCTCAAGTAAGAAATATGGCTTCGTGTAACTATAAAATGTGTTTATTAAATGTTAAATTCACTACATTAATATTGAGTAAACTTTTTGCGGCTATTGTTATGACTATATTGGTTACCAGATAGTATAATTCCGGTACAGTTTTCCGTATAATCTCCAGGATATAATTTATTACCATCCCCGTTTTTAAATCCATTATCAAATGTGAAAAAATGTTTATAAATATTTTTCCGCATTGCAATGCCTTTGATTAACAATTAATTGTAGCTCTCCTGACATGCTTGGGGGAGCTTTTTTCATATTAACTTTTTATGTGTGGTATAATATTGGTTCTTTAGCGCATATATTAAATATATGCACGCTATGAAATCCAATTTTCTCGCATCCCTTTTCTTTTGTTCGTTTTTGTCGTTAACGCTGTTTTCCTGTTCCGACAAAAGTACTGATGAGAAAGCCAGGCTGGAAGTTCGCTTAACGGATGATCCTGCTGCTTTCGATGCGGTTTTCATTGACATTAAAGATGTACAGATCAATGTAACCGGCGACGACGACAAAGGCTGGCAATCATTACCGGGTGTTCATGCAGGTATTTACAATCTGCTCAACCTGGTAAATAACAAAGACACCCTGCTGGTGAATGCCGATATTCCCACAGGCAAATTGCACCAGATACGCCTGGTGTTGGGAACCAACAACTCGATCGTTGCAAATGGCATAACGATCCCGCTCGAAACACCCAGCGCTCAACAAAGCGGTTTAAAGCTGAATGTTCAGCAGAACGTAACAGGTGGTATTCTGTATACTATGTTGCTTGATTTTGATGCAGGTAAATCAATTGTACAAACCGGTAACGGCAAGTTCATTTTGAAACCGGTTATCCGCACCGTTTTAAATGCAGTGGGCGGTAGCATTAAAGGCGCAGTTACGCCCAGCACCGTAGTCACAGCTGTTTATGCCATTAACGGTACCGATACCATGACCACTTTTACCGACTTAACTGGTGGTTATTTAATTAAAGGTGTACCCGCCGCTTCGTACACCATGAAATACTGGCCTACTGATACAACCTACAAATCACAGACAAAAACAGGCATCATTGTAACAACTGGTAACGTTACCGTTGTTGATACTGTACGTTTACAGAAGTAATATTGAAGGACTAATAAGAATTTAAAAGCCCTCCCGAATTGTCGAGAGGGCTTTTTTTATAGAACAAATTATATTGAAATCAGATCAAACCTACACAACTGCTTTTCTGATCTTCACCAACTTCTGTAACAACGCTTCCAACAGATCTAACCGCAGCATGTTGGCGCCATCGCTTTTGGCAACAGCCGGGTTAGGATGTGTTTCAATAAACAATCCATCGGCGCCAGTAGCAATAGCAGCGCTGGCAATAGTGCCAATCAGTTGCGGATTACCACCGGTTACACCGGTTGTTTGATTGGGTTGCTGCAGGCTGTGTGTACAGTCCATGACCACCGGCGCACCATGTTCCTTCATCCAGGGAATGTTGCGATAATCCACTACCAGGTCCTGGTAACCAAAAGTGTTTCCACGCTCTGTTAAGATCACCTTATCATTTCCTGCTTTTATAATTTTTTCAACGGCAAATTTCATAGAAGGACCGCTTACGAACTGACCTTTTTTTACATTCACTATTTTACCTGTTTCGGCAGCTGCTATAAGCAGATCGGTCTGCCTGCACAAGAAGGCGGGTATCTGCAAAATATCAGCATATTTGGCTGCTACAGCCGCTTCATCGTGGGCATGAATATCCGTTGTAACCGGAACCTTAAAGGTTGCGCCTGTTTTTTGTAACAGCTGCAATCCTGTTTCATCGCCCAAACCGGTAAAGGAAGAAGCACTGGTGCGGTTGGCTTTACGGTAAGATGCCTTAAATATATAGGGAATGCCGAGGTTACGGCAAATAGTGGAAACTTTATCTCCTACTTCCAGTAGCAATTCTTCACTTTCCACTACACAGGGACCAGCAACCAAAAAGAAGTTCTTTTCATCATATCGCTGGCCGGCAAAAAGATCAGTAAGCATTTTTTTCATGCGACAAAAGTAAACCAATGTGCTAATTTGCCAATGTGCTAATTTGCTAATTGAGTCCACAAGATCTGAGCAGCATAAAAACTTAATAACCAACTAATAATCAATAAGTTTAGTCATAGAATCATTTTTAGCATATTCAGGTTACCCTGTTGTCGCAGGCACCTGTTGAACGGATATTAGCACATTAGCAAATTATCACATCAGCATATTGTTTTTTTTCTTTCTTTTGCGACTACATTACAAAAACTAACTACCGTTTATTAATGATTAGAGAAAAAATACTCGTAATTGGCGCATCGGGCCAAATTGGTGTAGAATTAACACTGGCCTTGCGTAAGATCTACGGCAATAATAATGTCGTGGCATCTGACCTGCGCGAAGAGAACGATCTGTTGAAAGGCACCGGTCCTTACGTAAGCCTCGATGTAATGAACAAAGAAATGCTGCACGTACAGGTGATCAGGCAGAACATTACACAGATCTACCTGCTGGCCGCCATTCTTTCGGCAACGGGTGAAAAAAACCCTAACCTCGCCTGGCATTTGAATATGCAGGGATTGCTGAACGTACTGGATATTGCCCGGGAAGAAAAAATATACAAAGTATATTGGCCCAGCAGTATTGCCGTCTTTGGTCCTACTTCGCCCAAACAGGCCTGTCCGCAACAAACCATTATTGAACCCATTACGGTGTATGGTATCAGTAAGTACGCCGGTGAGTTCTGGTGTAATTATTACCACCAGCGTTACCAGGTTGATGTGCGCAGCCTTCGTTACCCCGGTTTGATCTCTTATAAATCTGCACCCGGTGGTGGTACAACCGATTACGCCATTGAGATATTTCATGAAGCGCTGGAAGAAAAAAAATACAACTGCTTCTTAAGAGAAGATACTTACCTGCCCATGATGTATATGCCCGATGCCATTAAAGCAACCATTGAGCTCATGGAAGCACCGGCTGCAGATATCTCCATCCGCACATCCTATAACATCTCGGCTATGAGTTTCTCACCAAAAGAAATTGCAGCCGCAATAAAGAATTACATCCCGGAATTCAGCATCAGTTATGAACCTGATTACCGGCAAGCTATCGCCGATAGCTGGCCGCAAAGTATTGACGATACGGTTGCCCGCAATGACTGGGGCTGGACGCATGAATATGATCTCATAAAAATGACAAAGGATATGCTGGAAAACCTTCGTAACAAATAAATATTTTGCGCGTATATGCGTGTGCGCCTACCGGTTGCAATGTTTATTTGGAATTACCCGAATTGTATATTAAATTCATTATAGAATTGCTTTCTGATTGTTCTACAGATTAATTAAAGACCAACCCGCAACGGCGGTCCTTACAAATAATTCACTGTTTTTTTGTTTGAGCATTAGTGCTATGTGTTGTCACCGGGGCTGTTTCACAAAAATGAAACAGCCCCAATTTTTTGTGAAAAGCGACTGCAGTAAACCAGCATCCCTTACATTTGTTTTCATTAATAGTATGAAAAAAATTACCTGGATTATCGGTTTAATGACCGGCCTTGTTACCACTTCCTTTGCCAACCTGCCCTTACCCACCGGCTGGTGGCGTGCTTCCATTACACGTCCCGATGGTAACACGATTGATTTTAACGTGGCTATTCAATATAAAAAAGGGAAACCCGTTTGGTTTATTCGCAATGCAACAGAAAAAATTGAAGTGACCGCTATCGAACAAAAGCAGGATTCCATTTTTGTGCAAATGCCTTTGTTTGAATCGGAATTCAGGTTACAATCTGTAAACAATAATACCTTACGCGGGGTGTGGATCAAAGGCACCGCCTCCTCCACCCAGGTTTTACCTGTTGTGTTCATATACAATCAACCGCAGCGATATCCGCAGGCAAAACATACAAAACGGATGATCACGGGCCGCTGGGCTGCTACATTCATTGAAAATGGCCAAAAGCCCATGCAGAATGTTATAGAGTTTAAACAAAATGGAAATGCCTTAACCGGCACCGTTTTAACACCCAAGGGCGATTATCGCTACCTCGAAGGCGCTGTCAACAACGACACGTTACAGTTGAGTACATTCGATGGCAGCCATGCGTATTATTTCAGAGGTACTATTCACCAGGATTCTGTTATTACCGATGGTTTCTTTTTTTCCGGCGCCACCTATGTAGAAAACTGGACGGCCCAAAAGAATGAAAACGCACGTATCCCCGATTCGGTAGCAGAATCGGTAGCGGTGTTCCTGAAACCGGGAGAAAGCAAATTGCATTTCCGTTTTCCCGACCTGGACAGTAACCTCGTCTCCATCGGCGACGAGCGGTTTAAAAATAAAGTGGTGATCATTCAGATCATGGGTTCCTGGTGCCCAAACTGTATGGACGAGACCGCCTTTTTAAGTGAATATTACAAAGCCAATAAAAACAAGGGCATTGAAATGATCGCACTGGCTTATGAGTACAGCACCGATTTCAAACGTTCTCAAAAAAGCCTGCGCAAATTTCAGCAGCATTTCAATATTACATATCCCATGCTTATTACGGGCGTACGAGTGGGCGATACTTTGCGAACGGAAAAAACATTACCGGAGATAACGCGGATAAAAATGTTCCCCACCACCCTGTTCATTGGCCGTGACGGGGAACTTAAAAGTACGCATACCGGCTTTTATGGCCCCGGTACCGGAACTCACTACGAAGCCTATAAGAAAGAGTTTTATTCGGTCATGGATGAGCTGTTAAAATAAATACAAGTTCACAGTTCACAGTTCTTAGTTCACAGTTCACAGTTCACAGTTCTTAGTTCTTAGTTCACAGTTCTTAGTTCTTTAAGCTCGGATCGCTGAGTACATGCAACCATCTCAAAGCGCGGAGCAACTACAAACTATAAACCACAAACCATTTACAACGGTCTTATCCAGATATTTCGAAAACTGGTAGGATTGCCATGGTCCTGTAATACCAGCGGTTCTTTCTCGCCATGTTTTTCATAAGTAGCAATACCAATGTATTGGGTACTGCCCCACAGGGATGAATTGTTCTGCACCAGCACGCCATTATGCAATACGGTTATATGAGCCTGTGACTTAACCGTACTATCTTCATTAAAACGGGGCGCAATAAAAATAACATCATAGGTTTGCCATTCACCAGGTCCGCGGCTGACATTCACCAGGGGTGGCAATTGTTTATAAATACTTCCGGCCTGTCCATTGCTATAAGTTCTGTTCTTGTACGAATCCAACACCTGCAATTCATAACGGCCCATAAAGAAAATACCGCTGTTACCCCGTCCCTGGCCTTCACCTTTTACTACGGCCGGTGTTCTCCACTCAATATGCAACTGGCAATCGCCAAAACCCTGTTTGGTATGAATTTCACCGGCGCCAGGCGCAACCGTTAACACGCCAGACTCGATATTCCATTTGGCCGGCCCATTATCTTTTGAAGCCCAGGCATCCTCATTTTGACCACCAAAAAGTACAATGGCATCTGATGGCGGATCGGCACTGGTTTTTCCAGGTGTGATCACTTTTGGTTCGGGTTGCCATATTTCGGTGAGTTTGGGATCGCCTTGCCGCAATTGTTGTTGCGCCTGCAGGGCATACATGCAAAAGAGAAGGGAAAAGGTAAACAGGAATCGTTGGCCCATGTGATTGATTTTTTAAAAATGAGGAGGAAAGTTAGGAAAAACCGTGAAACAGTCCGCCAGCTGGCGGACAAAACGTGAAACCGTCCGCCAATCAGCACATTCCGCTTACCGTTGTATTACAAACCCCATAAACA
The DNA here is from genome assembly GCA_966212235.1 of uncultured Niastella sp. GTDB lineage: Bacteria > Bacteroidota > Bacteroidia > Chitinophagales > Chitinophagaceae > Niastella. The sequence continues at coordinate 85,904 of CBIHPP010000008.1, forward strand.
CCTGCGGTGCTTCCTCTTCAATATTCACCGCGGTTACTTTCGCCCGTGGCGGCCCCTGCCTGCACCATTGTACCAATTGATCGAGTTGGTCAGACGTGCCGGTGGCTACAATATGCACGTTGCCATCAGGCAGATTTTTAACAATGCCCGAAATGCCCAGTTCCAATGCTTTTTCTTTGGTGCTTTGCCTGTAAAATACACCCTGTACAAAGCCGCTTACAGTAATTGAAATAGTTTGTACCATGTGGGGAAAGTTAGCCAAAAAACGCAGCATATGGCTTACCGGGGTCAATAAACAAGCCGCATATTACAAGTAATACTAGTATGAATCAATCTGATTATCAGGCGAGAGAGCCTGCCTGCTGATGCAAACCCATAAGAGCATCGCACAATATTAGAGACACTGATAAATTTTATTATTTTTATATGGTAATATGGTTCCTTTATGACCCTCCGTAATGTGATACAATCCATTACCCTGATTGTAGTTATTTCGTTTGTAATGGCCTGGTTAGGGCAATACATACTGTATCGCTTTAATATAGCTGAAGCAGTATGTCTCACCAGCGACTGCCCTGAAACGACTAAAAACACGATCATAGGCGCCTTATTCTTAATACTTCTTTTCAGCGCGGTATACCTAGTATTTATTAATCCTGAACTGGCCAACAGTCCAGGAATGGAAGTAAGCATTTTGTTAAGCTGTCTTATTCTGAATTTTATTTATTTCAATAACACCAATGCTTTCCTTTGTTTGATCCCTTATAATATGGTAAGCGTTTATTTTTATTACCGGATCAAAAAACAGCTCGGCAAGCCATTCATGCTGTATCCGTTTTTAATGCAGGAACTCTTTTTACTCCTGTTACTGGTGTGTACCTATGTTTACCTTGATGAATTGTTCGTAACAAAGGGATTGCCGCGGGACACGGTCATGAACACGGGAGCAGAAAAAATGATAAGCCGGGTATTTGACTTCCTGGTGTGGACGGTATTTCTGATACATGTACTATACCTATCCTTCAAGCTGTACTTAAAGAAGATCATTGTAAGATATATCTCCTTCACTTATAACAAAGGCCCGTTGCCTTAATGTCAGGCGTTTTCCGCTACTTTATAAATGGGTTTATGATGCACCGGAAAATTACAGGAGCGGGCAATAAAGCATAATTCGTTGGCCTTTTCATGCAGGTCGTCTGCCCGCGCAATCATCTCTTCATGAGCAACCGTAATCACAGGGAATAAAGTTACTTCGGTAAAATGGCCGCCGCCATCCGCAGTTTCTTCCATGGTGCCGGTGGCGTCATCCAGGTATTCCATCACAATTACTCCTGCAACGGAGCAAAGATGCAGGAACCACAACATATGACACGATGATAAGGATGCAACCAATAGTTCTTCCGGATTATACCTGCCCGCATCGCCCCGAAAGGAAGGGTCCGAGGAACCGGGTATTACGGGTTTATTACTTGTGGAAATTGTATGATTTCTGTCGTATGCAGTGTAGGAGGCAGTGCCTTTACCCTTGTTACCCGTCCAGGTAATATTCACTTTGTAATGATGCTCTTTCATAAAATAGGTGGCTTGGCTAATGTCCTGTATATCCTGAAAACAAATCACCTCACCTGATAAACCAGGCCATAAATAGCAGCAACAACAGGATTACAAATCGTTGGGCTCGCGATCGGTTTGGCATTTTGCAAGGTTTAATTAGGGATCGATTAATTCTAAGTTACACATTATTAAACGAATGCGCACAAAATAAATTTACAGGCGGTGTATAATCAGCCCCTCCGTAAAAAAAATTTTGCTGGTAGATGGTAAGTAGTATTTTTGCGGCTCATTATGACAATATTCATACACATTCGCCACCATCATCATACTTACCCCAGCAGGTAGGCCGATGGTACTTTGTGTAGTGCCAGATATTTATAAGGGCTTACCGCAAGGTGAGCCTTTATCATTTAAACACTGTCCGTGACCATGGGCAACCAGTACACCGGGCTTAAAAAACAAAGACATTCAAATGAAACTTCGGATTGCTATTCAGAAATCGGGTCGCCTGTATGAAGATTCCGTACAACTATTAAAAGAATGCGGTATTGACTTACGCAATGTGAAAGACAGGTTGAAAACCGAATCGGATAATTTCCCCCTGGAAGTTTTCTTTCTGCGCGACGATGATATTCCGCAATATGTTGAAGATGGTGTTGCTGATATTGGCATTGTTGGTGAAAACGTATTATACGAAAAGAACAAGCAAGCGACCATTGTTGAAAAACTGGGTTTCGGAAAATGCCGTTTGTCCGTAGCCATTCCGCGTATTCAACAATATGAAGGCGTGCAATCATTACAGGGAAAACGCATTGCCACCAGCTATCCTTACCTCGTTAATGAATTCCTCGCAAAAAATAATCTCCAGGCCGAGATCCATGAGATCAGCGGATCGGTAGAGATCGCGCCAGGCATTGGTTTGGCCGATGTGGTAGCCGACCTCGTAAGCAGCGGCTCTACCTTACTGATGAACGGGTTAAAAGAAGTAGAAGTGTTATTGCAATCACAAGCTGTGTTGATTCGCAATAATGGACTGAATGCAGAACAACAAAAACTGGTGGAGAAACTGGTGTTCCGCATACGGGCAGTAAAAAAGGCCAAACACAACAAGTACGTTTTATTGAATGCGCCCAACGATAAAGTACAGGAAATTATTTCCCTGCTGCCGGGGATGAAAAGCCCCACCGTATTGCCGCTGGCCGAAGAAGGCTGGAGCAGTGTTCATAGCGTGTTGAGCGAAGATACTTTCTGGGATATCATTGAACAACTTAAAGCCGCCGGCGCCCAGGGTATACTGGTAGTGCCCATCGAGAAAATGATTATTTAAGGCACAAGAATAAAAGGCTCAGAGGTTCAAGGCACAAGAATACAAGACAAAAGCTTAATTAATTCAATATGCAGGTTTATCAATATCCAATACGGAGCGAATGGAAGGCTTTGCTACAACGGCCGGCAATGAATGTGGAGGCGCTGGAAAGTTCTGTAAAAAACATTTTACAGGAAGTAAAACAACAGGGCGACGCAGCAGTAAAAAAGTTCACCCAACAGTTTGACAAAGCCACCATCAACGAGTTGATGGTAGCCGAAGGTGAGTTTATGATCGCCCAGCAATCGCTGGATGCCAAACTGAAAGCAGCGATCCTTTCTGCCAAAGTAAATATTGAAACGTTTCACAAATTGCAACTCACTGCACCCGAGGTTATAGAAACCATGCCGGGCGTGCAATGCTGGCGCAAAAATGTGGCCATTGAAAAAGTAGGCTTGTATATTCCCGGCGGAACTGCACCGTTGTTTTCTACCATATTGATGTTAGGCATTCCGGCAAAGCTCGCCGGATGCAAAGAAATAATCCTGTGTTCTCCACCCGATGCCAATGGGCAATTGCATCCTGCCATTTTATTTGCAGCCAAAGCAGTGGGCATTACCAAAGTGTTTAAAGTGGGTGGCGTACAGGCTATTGGCGCTATGGCCTACGGCACTGAAACCATTCCCGCCGTTTCAAAAATATTCGGACCAGGCAATCAATATGTAACCTGCGCCAAACAACTGGTGCAACAGGATGGATTGGCCATCGACATGCCTGCCGGCCCCAGTGAAGTAGCTGTATATGCCGATGGATCAGCCAACGCGGCTTTTGTAGCCGCCGATCTGCTGAGCCAGGCCGAACATGGCAGCGATAGCCAGGTGGTACTGGTAAGCTGCGACCAGTCAGTTGTAAACAGCATTGAACAGGAAATCAACAAACAGGTTGAGGAACTGCCGAGAAAAGATATTGCTTTAAAAGCATTGGCCAACAGCAAGCTCATTGTGGTAAACAACGAAACGGAAGCCCTTGATCTCTTGAATGAATATGCACCCGAGCATTTAATATTAAGTTGTAACAATGCTGAACAGGTGGCCGAACAGATCATCAATGCCGGCTCCGTGTTCCTGGGTCATTATTCGCCCGAAAGCGTAGGCGATTATGCCAGTGGAACCAATCACACGCTGCCTACCAATGGCTATGCCAAAGCATACAGCGGCGTAAGCGTTGATAGTTTTGTAAAAAAGATCACCTTCCAGCAATTAACCCGGGAAGGCCTGCAAAATATCAGTAAAACAGTGATAGCCATGGCAGAGGCGGAAGGATTACAAGCACATGCCAACGCGGTAAAAGTTCGGTTAACCCACCTTACTCCATAGAGGGGCAATTAACAGGCTGTTTGTGGTTTGTGATTGCTGTTCGTCTAAAAAAATGTTCAGGTTCATCATTTTTGATTTAAAGTTGCCTGGCAACCGTGACACGGTCAGCGGGTTCAAATTAACAACATGACTTTCGATTTGAATAGTTTATTACGGGACAATATAAAAAAGCTGGTTCCCTATTCATCTGCACGTGATGAGTTCAAAGGAGCCGCCGATACTTACCTGGATGCCAATGAAAACAGTTTTGGCTCACCACTCACCAGGTGGTATAACCGGTACCCCGATCCAATGCAATTAAAAGTAAAAGAAAAACTGGAATCCATTAAAGGAGTTCCTGTTGAGAATATCTTTTTAGGCAATGGAAGCGACGAATGCATTGATGTATTGATGCGTGCTTTTTGCGAACCCGGTAAAGATAATATCCTGATCTGCCCCCCTACCTATGGCATGTATGAAGTAAGCGCGCACATCAATGATGTTGACATAAAAAAAATACCGCTCACACCTGCATTCCAATTAAACCTGCCGGCGATCGAAGAAAGCATCGACGATCACACCAAAATAATTTTTCTGTGCTCGCCCAATAACCCTACCGGTAATTCATTAAACCGGGACGACATAGAGGTTATTTTAAATAATTACGCCGGTATTGTGGTCATAGACGAAGCCTATATTAACTTTTCCCGTTTCCGTTCATTTACGCAGGAGCTGAATGATTATCCCAACCTGGTTATTTTGCAAACCCTGTCAAAAGCCTGGGGACTGGCAGCACTGCGTGTGGGTATGGCATTTGCCTCACAAGAGATCATTCATGTGATGAATAAAATAAAGCCCCCTTATAATATTAACCAGGCTTCGCAGGAGCTGACCCTGCAGGCGTTGGAAGAAGTAGGACAGGTGAATGATATGATCAAAGAAATAGTGGCCCAGCGCGATCTGCTGGCCAAAGACCTGTTAACGGTTCCGGTGGTTCAAAAGATCTATCCTTCCGATGCTAATTTTTTACTGGTACAGGTAACAGAACCTAAAGCGATATACAACTATTTGCTGGAAAAAGGCATCGTAGTACGGGATCGGAGCAGCGTAGCCCTGTGCGCCGGATGCTTACGGATCACAGTGGGAACCCCGGCAGAAAACGTTTCCGTAGTTAGTGCCATGAAAAGCTGGAAACCATCCTGATAATAGTCAGCAAAACAGTAATTTTAAAACCCGCTCTTAAAAGCGCATTAAATATTCCATAATGAAAAAAATGTTGATTCTTGCATGTACAGTAGTTATTGCTGCTACTGCATTTGGCAATGATACCACCAAAGTGGCCTCATCTTCCACCGGTCATGTTACAAGAGACGAAGCGCCTATTACATTGCCCCAGGGTTTTAAATCTGTAGTTGTTACCAGTGGTTTGGGAAAAGCCCGGCACCTGACAGTAGCTGCGAATGGCGATGTATTTGTAAAGCTGGAAAAACTGAAAGATGGAAAAGGCATTATTCGTTTGCATGATACCAATGGTGATGGCAAAGCAGATGAAATAACCGGTTTTGGTAATTACGTGGGCACTGGCATTATCATTAAGAACGGATACCTGTACGCATCCTCAGATAATGATGTTTTCCGGTACAGGATCAATGAAAAGGACGGCAAAGTAGATACGGCCTCAGTGCAAAAAATAGTTACCGGTCTGGTGGCGAAAAACCAGCACAATACCAAATCACTGACATTGGATAATGCGGGAAACATTTATGTTAACATTGGCGCACCTTCCAACTGTTGCCAGGTGCAGGACCGCGCAAAAGGTTCTCCCGGACAAGACCCCTGCCCTATTCTTGAACAGGCAGGTGGTATCTGGCAGTTTAAAGCCGATAAAACCAACCAATCATATGCAGAAGGGACCCGATATGCTACCGGTTTGCGTAATGTAATGGGACTCGATTGGAATACTGAAGTGAATGAATTGTATGCCATGCAACACGGCCGCGATCAGTTATTTCAGAACTTTCCTGAATTATTTTCACAAAAAGAAGGCGCAGAGAACCCTGCTGAAGAATTGTTCCGTTTACAAAAAGGCGCCGATTGCGGCTGGCCTTATTGCTATTACGATAATGACAAACAACAAAAACTGTTGTGCCCTGAATATGGTGGTGACCGTACTAAAGTTGACCGCTGCGCCGATAAAACAAAATCAATTGTACAGTTCCCCGGGCATTTAGCGCCAAACGCTTTGTTGTTCTATACAGGCAATCAGTTTCCTGCCAAATACAAGAACGGTGCGTTTATCGCTTTCCATGGTTCATGGAACCGTGCTCCGGAACCACAGGCTGGTTTTTTTGTAGTGTTTGTTCCTTTTAAAGACGGCATGCCTTCAGGCAAATGGGAAGTTTTTGCTGATGGATTCTCTGGTTTCACACCCGGTGGCCCAACCGGAAAAGCAAAATACCGTCCTTGCGGACTGGCCCAGGGTCCTGATGGTTCTTTGTTAATTTCCGATGATAGTAATGGAACCATCTGGAAAGTGAACTATAGCAAATAAATTGTTATCGCCGCTAACCGGTGCAACGCAAAAAAAGGATTTCCCGTCAACCGGTCAATTACAAAGTTGAAATTAAAACCAACCAACACAGTTAAATTTCTCGCATGAAATGAGCCATAAAAATTTTCGAGCAATTTGCTTTCACAGCGATGAAAATTTTTATGGGAAATTCCATGCGGCCAAATAAAAAAAATTAAACATTCGCATGAAAAAAGTAGCGCTTATAGTAATTGTTTTTTGTATTGCCACCGCTTTTGCCATACAACCCATGCAACAACCAGCCGGTTTAAAAGCTGCTATTGCACGAGGTAAAAAAGTGTATGAAGGAACAGGAACCTGTCTGGCCTGTCATCAACCCGATGGCAGCGGCGTGCCGAACATGAACCCGCCGCTGATAAAAACCAAATGGGTGCTGGGTGATAAAAAGGCCCTGACAAAGATCGTTTTGAAAGGATTGCAGGGTGGAGAAATTGAAATTGACGGCGATAAATTCCATAATCCCATGCCGCCCATGGAATCAACCTTAACCGACCAGGAAATTGCCGACGTATTAACCTTTGTGCGTAATAGCTTTGGCAATAAGGCCAGTATGGTAACTGTTGCAGAAGTAAAAGCCATGCGCGCAAAGCTGAAATAAAAACTGAACTCTTAAAATAACATTTTTGAAACGCATTCTATTCATTGACCGCGACGGAACGTTAATTAACGAAGCGCCTCCCACGTATCAGTTGGATTCATTTGACAAGCTTACTTTTTATCCGAACATGTTTGAATACATGGGCCGGATCGCCCGTGAGCTGGATTATGAATTGGTAATGGTTACCAACCAGGATGGACTGGGCACAGATGCATTCCCTGAAGACACCTTCTGGCCCCTGCAGAACCTGGTGATGAAAAGTCTGGAAGGCGAAGGCATTCATTTCAGCGCGGTGCATATTGACAGAACATTTCCTAAAGACAATGCGCCCACGCGTAAACCCGGTACAGGCATGCTCACGCAATACCTCAATAACCCGGCATATGATATCGCTAACTCGTATGTAATCGGTGACCGCATTACCGATGTGCGGCTGGCTAAAAACCTGGGCTGTAAAGCCATCTGGTTAAACCTTGACCCCAACCTGGGCGCCGGTGAAATAAAGGATAAAGTAGCGGAGCTTCGTCCGGTAATAGCACTGGAAACTACTTTATGGAGCGCTATTTATGAATACCTGAAGCTGGGATTGCGCAGAGTTGTGCATGAACGTAATACCAACGAAACGCAGATAAAGATCGAATTGAATGTAGACGGCAGCGGTAAAGCAGCCATTTATACCGGTCTTGGTTTTTTTGATCACATGCTCGATCAAATTGCCCGGCATGGTAAAATGGATCTTACCGTTCGCACCAATGGCGATCTGGACATCGATGAACATCATACCATTGAAGATACCGGTATTGCATTGGGTGAAGCTTTTGGTCAGGCACTGGCTGATAAACGTGGTATGGAGCGGTATGGTTTTGCATTACCTATGGATGAAGCCGATGCGAAAGTATTAATCGATTTCGGCGGCCGTAACTGGATCGTGTGGAATGCTGAATTCAAAAGGGAACGCATAGGCGAAATGCCGACAGAAATGTTCTTTCACTTCTTTAAATCGTTTTCAGATGCCGCGCGGTGCAATTTGAATATCGAATGTCATGGCGATAACGAACATCATAAAATAGAAGCCATCTTTAAAGCATTTGCAAAAGCGATAAGAATGGCAGTGAAAAGAGACCCACTTTCAAACTATCTTCCTTCTACTAAAGGAGTGTTGTAGAATTTCTAAATTCCGAAGTTATTGAGTTATTCAGTTATTGAGTTCTTTCACTAACGAACTTAATAACTGAATAACTTATGAACTAAGAACTATGTACTATTCTGGTAATGTAGAATGATTAACAACCTTCTTCTTCCCAATATTCCCCGCAATGCCAATGCTGTAAAAGAAATGATCACTGACTGCGTTGGTTACGGCTATCCGATATTGTGCGGTAAAAATGAAATAGGCTTCATCAAAAAGATTTACCTGCAAGCCGGTACCCGCAGGAATAAAAGCGCCCCAGTATTTTCTGAATTTTGAAAGGCCAGCGCCAATTGTCGCAAATGGACTAATCCAATACCGGTTCGAAAACAGTTTTCCTTTCAGTGAAACATCCCCTTCCAGCAACAGGTTGTCCTGTCCCAGCAAAGAGCCATCTTTTCTATAATAATCTAAAAAACTTCCGGTCAGGGTAGAACTTAGATCAAAATGCCTGGTGAACCCGGTCATATAATTTAAAGCCAGGCCGGGCGTCATTTCTTTCAACTTGCCAAACTGTGAACTGCGTAAAACTTCCCGCAGGGAAGTAGCACGAATGGCTGCAGCTGTTTTAAAATCGTTGAAAAAGAAATAGATCCCCAAAGTAGGTCGCTGTATATGATCGTCCTGGCTAAAAGCAGGCGCCAGTAAAGGCAGGACGGCCAGCAGAAATCCTACTTTTTTTTTCATAACCGGTTGGTTTAGGAACCCGTAGCCAACAAAAATAACCGGTACGTGTAAACTGGAGAAATTAATTATTGCAGGTTGCCGGCGATCCCGTCTTCTTCGGGTTTCTTTTTACCCATGTACTGAATTTTCACTTTCGTTAAACCATGGCCGGTATAGCCTAAAGCAACAGCGGCAGACTTGCTCATATCGATAAGCCGTGGATTTGCCGGGTGCATGCGGTCATTGACCCTTACCAGTACACTTTTATTATTCCGGAGATTGGTTACTTTGATCCAGCAATTGAGCGGGAGCGTATTACAGGCGGCTGTTAATTTTTTCTGAGTGAATATTTCATCGGTGCAGGTGGGCCGGCCTTCAAATTTGTCGGCGTAAAAACTGGCCACACCAAATTGGGTGGAAGGCACATTTCTTTGTTTATTCAATGCCACACTGTCCATCTTTTTCTGCGCCATAGTGGCAAAAAAAGCACACATCAGGACTGATACAACCAATAACTTTTTTTTCATGGTTTAGATTTTTATAGGGGCTTATTATCAAAATACCGTTGACTCAGTACCCGGTCTTCCCCATACACATCATCATAAAATTTAATGCTTCCATTCTTCGCCTCACAGGTAAAATACCGGATAAAAATAGGCACTTTCGGAAAACCCGACACCACATGTTTCTCCCTCCTTGAGATCCAGCTCCGCAGGGTATCGGGCGGAAATCGCAGGGAGTCATTACGTACCAAAAAATCTGCCAGTTTCATGAATTCTTTAATGCGCACACAACCATGGCTTAACGCCCTGTTCTCCTTCGAAAACAGCCACCGGGCATTGGTATCATGCAAATAAACCATGTATTTATTGGCAAAATTGAACTTCAATACCCCCAGTGAATTATCATCGCCCTGCCGTTGTTTTATCAGAAAGGGGAAGTTATCCTTGCTATATTTCCGCCAATTCAGGCTATCCGGATTCATCACGCTGTCGTTCTTATCAACCACCATCAGGTTCTGCTTTCTCAAATAATCGGTGCTTACCAGAATTTTAGGCATCATTTCGCTAAAAATAATATTCCAGGGCACGGTCCATTGCGGATACGTGATAAAATTGACCACATTAGATGTCAGCAACGGGGTCCTGGTTTTAGGTTGCCCCACTATAACGCTCGATTCCATGATCACAGTACCTGAATCAACGATCCGCATCTTATAAGAGGGGATGTTTACCCAGATGTAAGTGGCTGGCATTGAATCGGGTAACAGCTTATATCGATCCAGGGTAATGGCTATGCGTTTAAATTTTTCCCAATTCGTATTGTTCAAACTGCTCGCTGTATTGGCATTCAACTTCCCCGTTTCCGTTAATCCTTTCAGTTTCTGATACCGGCTGATAGCAATTCTAAATGCAGTGGTATCCATATTTACCCTGGGCGATGCGATCAGTCCTTCTTCAAACAGCCGTTGCCGCAGGTTGTTATAATATTCCGCGGAAATATGCACAGGATAAGAAATATATGTATAACGCCTAAGTGGTTCCATGGATCGCAACAACCTTTTCAGTCCACTTTTTAACGAATCATAGGCAGCATGTTTGGGCTCCAGGGTATGCATTAAACCTGCTACATCCCCTGCCTGTTGCAACGAATCAAAAAGACTCAGGTATGAACGGGTGGTCATGGTATCTTTTCGCAGCGTAACGCTGTCATTGGGCAGTCGGCCTTTGCGCAAATCATAGCACATGCTGAAAAATGCATCGGTTAACAGCAGCTCGCCGCGCGACCATAAGGCGGCATCCTTTTGTCCCAGGGAATCTTCCGTTGTTTGTGTGCGGATGTTTTTTATTATACGGTAATGATAATCAGCGGGAAACAAGCCATATTCCTTGGCATGACCAATAAATTCAAACAGGGAATCGCTTAGCGGCAACCATTTTTCCTGGCTGCACCATACCGGCTCATAATTCCTTTTTTGATAAATATTGTTTACGAGAGAGTCTTTTGCCAGATCAATAGAATCGTTCAACACCCCACCGCTGGCCAGAATAAATTCGAGGGCAGATTGTAAATTTCGCCCGATGCTTACATTCAGCGCTTCAGGTTGTTCTACAATGTCTTTTTCTTTGGGTTTCTCAGGCGGCTTAACTGTAGATTTTCCACGTCCATGGCAGGCAAAGCAACATAACACTACAATTAACAGACACCAATGAAGGCCCGAATTAGTACATTTTTTCATGTTTATTGATCCTGGTTATCCGGTATAAAAGTTTGTATCTTTTCACTTACTAACCTGCCTTTAAACCGGTTACAATGTTATACAAAATAGTGCTTAACCGCTGTATTTCCGTAATGGCCTTTCTGTTTTTTTTCCACGTTCACCCGGCCATTGGCCAGGCTACAAGTGTTAGCAAATACGGGGTGCCGGTAATTGATAAATTAACTGAATATCAGTCCTCTATACGCAATGACTCTGCCAAAAAAATGGTAGAACTGCGAAAAACGATCCCGGGCATTATTTATGATCTGCGCTATGCCACCACCAATAACTTTATGCACCGGCTGATGTATACCCCTCCTACCCGTTGCACCTTTTTGCGGCTGCCCGCAGCCCGCGCATTGGCGGCCGTTCAGCAGGAGCTTCAGCGCCAGGGATATGGGTTAAAAATTTTCGATGCGTATCGTCCTTATGCCGTTACGGTTAGCTTTTGGGAACTGATCGGGGATGAAAGATATGTGGCGAATCCCGCCAAAGGATCTGGCCATAATCGCGGACTGGCTGTTGATATAACCATTATTGATCTTAAGAGTCATCGTGAGCTGGATATGGGGACGGGGTTTGACAATTTCAGCGATTCGGCCCATCATGATTTTAACAATTTGCCGCCGGCTGTTCTGCAGAACAGGAAACTGTTACAAGAAACGATGGAAAAACATGGGTTTACCAAACTGGAAACGGAGTGGTGGCATTATTTCTGGCCAAATGACAGAGGGTATGAGGTGCTGGATATTCCGTTTGAGGAACTGACCAAATAGGCCGCTTTTCAATGTAACGTACCTGACTTTTGATTTTAATTTAATGATAAAGAATTGAATCTTTTTATCATTAAAAGTCATTTCAATGATAAACAATTGACTTTTTTCATCACTGGAAGTCATTAAAATGATAAAGAATTGGCTTTTTTCGTCACGGGAAGTCATTTAAATGATAAAAAACTGGCTTTTTTCATCACTAAAGGTCATTAAAATGATAAAGAATTGACTTTTTTTATCACTAGAAGTCTTTTGAATGATAAAGAGTTGACTTTTTTTATCACTAGAAGTCTTTTGAATGATAAAGAGTTGACATTTTTTATCATTAAAGGTCGTTTGAATGATAAAAAATTGGCTTCCAGTTTAATTGAATTTATTCACAAAACATTGTAAATCAACTAAACTTCGCTGTTTTCTCGCTTCCGGTGATATCGCTTTTACTTCTTACCTGGATCTGGAGGTTCGTGATCCATTCGGCGCAGCCCTTTTCGTACAGGAATTCATTCACCTGGTGAATGACCTGCATTACCTGATCGTAGGTGCCTTCGAGGATGGTAGCAAAGGGTGTGACCTCATATTTAATGCCTGCCTTTTGTATAATGGCGATGGCCTCATCAACCCACTCATAAGGATGTTTATCCAATACGATGGGAACTATTTGGATGGAAGCATTTATGATGTACTGATGCATTTCCTGATGGATTGATAGCTTACAAGTTTGAGCCGGGGACAATGGGAGTAATCAGTCTATACACTTTTTGTTCCATTAACATCAAATCAACCAGTACCATCGCCGTTACCGCTTCCAGCACCACCGGAACCCGCAAGGCAATACACAGGTCGTGACGGCCTTTAACAGAAAACGTTTCCAGCTCACCGGTTGTCCAATTCAATGTATTTTGATCTTTGGGAGTAGAAGCAGTTGGTTTTACCGCAATCCGGAATACCAGTTCATTGCCATTGGTAATGCCACCCACAATGCCGCCGGCATGGTTCGTGCGGGTTGTACCGTTTGTATCTACAATGGCATCGTTGTGTTCAACGCCAAACATGCGGGCAGCTGCAAAACCGGTCCCGAATTCAATACCCCGAACAGCAGGTATCGAAAATACGGCATGACTGATCAGGGATTCCGCAGAATCAAAAAATGGTTCGCCTAACCTCGTAGGTACACCGGAAACGCGACATTCCACAATACCGCCAATGGAGTCTTTGGCGTCAATGGCTTTTTGTAATCCTTTCTCCAGGTCCTTTTCGCCACCGATTTCCAGGATGCTGGCAGTAACAGTAGTACGGTGTTCATGCTGTAAGATCTTTTTGGCAATTACGCCAACTGCTACCAAACATACTGTTAAGCGACCGCTGAAATGACCGCCTCCGCGAAAATCTTCATAGCCGCCAAATTTGTCGTGGGCTACAAAATCAGCATGGCTCGGACGCGGAAAGTCACGTAATTTTTCATAATCGCCCGAACGCGTATTCTTGTTCTCGAATAGTATAGTGAGTGGTGCCCCGGTTGTTTTATTGTTGAATAACCCGCTTTTAAAAATAGGCAGATCGTCTTCCTTTCGCGGCGTGGTACCTTTTTGCGTACCTCCTTTGCGGCGTTCAATATCCGGCAGAAAATCTTCTACCGTTAAGGGTAAACCGGCAGGAATACCATCAATATTCACGCCCACACTTTCTCCATGCGATTCACCAAATATGGCTACTTTGAATAAGCGACCGAAACTGTTCATCGATTATCTATATTGAATGATAGCATTATTATGACTTCGCGCCTTCCTTCACTTTACTCAACACCGCACCTAATGCCTGAATATGCTCATAAAAATCAGGGTACGATTTATTGATCGCCTGTGCTTCGCCGATCACGGTTTCGCCCGTAGCTTTTAATGCTGCTACGGCACATGCCATGGCAATACGATGATCGTGGTGCGAATGCACATTGGCTCCTTTTACGCCGTTTCCCCCTTTGATCACCATCAGGTCGTCCTGCAACTCAATGGATATACCCATCTTTCCAAATTCTTCCTGCAACGTGAGTGCGCGGTCACTTTCTTTATGCGCCAGGCGACTTACTCCCTGTATCACCGTGGTGCCTTTACAATAAGCGGCCAGGGCTACCAGTGGCGGAAACAGATCAGGACATTCCGTTGCATCGAATTGAAATGCTTTCAACCCGTCGCTCAGGGCGGCCGGACCGATCTCTATTTGATCGGGTTGAATCGACAGCCTGGCGCCACAAGCCTGTAAGGCTTGCAATACGGCGCGGTCGGCCTGGGTGGATTGTACATCCAATCCTTTTACGGTTATATCACCTGCAATAGCGCCTGTTACTAATAAGAAGGCAGCGCCACTCCAGTCGCCTTCAACCGTATAGTTTGTTGTTTGTGGTTTGTTGTTTGTGGTTCCCGTAAATCGAAACTCCTCATAATTCCTGTTCTCCACTTCCCAGCCAAAATGTTTCATCACCTGCAAAGTCAAATCGATGTATGGTTTGCTTTTCAGGTTGTTTACAGTAATGGTTACGTCTTTGGCGCCGGCAGCTGCATAAGCCATTAATAAACCGGTTAAGAACTGCGAGCTCAAAGAGCCATCGATCGTAATATTTTCAGGTTGCAACGGCCCTTTCACCTGCAGGGGCAGCTTGCCTTCTTTTGAAATTATTTCTACTCCCAGTTGCGGCAATACCTCATCAAAAAAATCCATGGGGCGTGTTACCAGGCTTCCTTCGCCGTTAATGGTAATACGTTTATTGCTCATTGATACAATGGGCGTAAACATGCGAATGCCCAAACCACTTTCGCCACAGCTCACTGCACCGCTTTCTGGATTAACTCCACCTATACCGGCAATTTTTAAAGAACCGTCGGCCTGTGTTTCCACTTTAGCGCCCAGGTCTTTAATAACCCCGAGAGCCGCTTTATCGTCGTTTGAGTGACCGGGATTGCGTATTATGGTAGTTCCGAGGTACAATAACGACGCAGCGCAACCTCTTTGCATAGAGCTTTTGGAAGCCGGCGCCTGTATGGTCCCTTTTATTTCAGATGGTTGAATTGTTACAATCATGCTCCTAATAAGTTGAAAAGTTGATTAGCCTGCCTGCCGGCAGGTTAACCAGTTAACTAAAGTTCATGAACGATCTTCTCTAACTGCGTCATTGGAATTGGCTTCACTATACTCCGCCCTATCTTTTCAAGCAACACGTAATTCATTTCTTTCTGCTCGCGCTTTTTATCCATCTTCAACACCTCAAAAGCTTTTGATTTATCAAAGTTGGCCAGCGTAGGCAATCCATATTGGTCAAGCACGTGAATAACCCGCTCACTGTCTTTAAACCCAGCCAGTTTTTCAGAGATGTGGCAGGCAGCCGTCATACCAATGCTGATGGCCTGTCCATGGCTGAGTTCATACATATTTTCAATAGCATGCCCCAGGGTATGACCAAAGTTCAGCAAACGCCTTTCGCCTTTCTCAAATTCATCTGCCTGCACTACGGTTGATTTGATCTCAGCATTGCGGCGAATGAGTTTGGCCAAAGCCGGTTTATTTTTCTGGTAATGCGTGAGTTTGTTCTTTTCAAGCTCTTTGAATAAGGGCAGGTCTTTTATACAACTGTGTTTTATGATCTCAGCAAACCCGTTGATCCATTCCTGTTTGGGCAGGGTTTTTAAAAAGCTATAGTCGTACAGTAAAAATTGCGGTTGCCTGATGGTGCCTACCAGGTTTTTATAAATGCCTACATCGATCCCGTTCTTTCCGCCAATGGAAGCATCCACCATGGCCAGTATGCTGGTTGGCACAAAGCCACATTTAATGCCCCGCATGTATACAGCTGCCACATAACCGGTAATGTCGGTAACAACCCCACCGCCAATACCAACCAGCCAGGTGCTGCGGTCGGCCTTGAATTCGATCAGTTGTTCAATGATAGAATCAACCGTGGCCTGTACTTTATATTCTTCACCCGGCTTCAGGGTAATACAGTTCCACCCTTTCAGCTTTCTCTTATGGGCCTGAAATATATGTTCATCCGTGATCAGTACTGCGTGTTCCTTTCCGATCATTTTTTCCAGTCTGGAAAAATCAGCATCGAAATAATAATTCACGGTGGTAGATGAAAACCGGTAACTTTTTGTTTGCATACCAATCAAATCTGAATTTTCTGAAACACTTCCAGCTCACTATCCAGCGTCTTCGTTTTATGATGTTCTTCCTGTTTTTCAATATAATCCAACACCTGTTTTACACTGCTGGGGCTTACACTTAAAGCAGCGAAGCTTTCCTCCCACTCAAAAGGGCTCTTGATGAACCTGCTTTCATTGATCCAGGCGGCCGATTCGGTACGAATGCTTTTCATGACCTGCGCCAGGTTCTGCGTTGGCATCATTTGCACTACCACATGCATATGGTCTTCCGTGCCATTTACTGACAGCACGTTGATACCACCTTCTACTGCATGCTTCTTAATGTGTGCAAATAAAACAGTGCGAACAGGTTTTGTTAACAAGGGTTCTTTGTTCTTTACACAAGTAATAACATGAATGAACAAATACACTTTGTTATTCTGACTGCTCATATTGGAAAACTTTGTCGTCAATCGTGGATCGTCAATCGGTAGTCGTGATAATTGCCGGCTGCCGATTGCCGTCTTACGAATTCATGATCTTATTCTGGTGATTAATGCTCTCCATGTGTACAGCATCAAAATATTTGGTGATAAACTCCTTGCTCAGGTTTAGTTTTTCGCCTTTTTTGAATGCCCTTTCGAGGATCTCGTTCCAACGGTTGGTTTGCAGGATGGTGATGTCGTTGTTCTTTTTGTAGGTACCTATTTTTTCTGCAATGCTCATACGCTGACTTAAGATCTGCATCAGTTCATCATCGAGGTGATTGATCTGCTGACGTAATTTTTCAAGCGCGGCATGATATTCTTCGGAGTTGATATCTTCTTTGCGCCATACGATCTGTGAAAGCATTTCGCCCAGTCTTTCAGGTGTAACCTGTTGTTTGGCATCGCTCCAGGCTTTATCAGGATCGATATGGCTTTCGATGATCAAACCGTCCATATCCAGGTCAATGGCTTTCTGGGCTACATCGAGCAGGATATCGCGGCGACCGCTTATATGTGAAGGATCGTTGATCATTAATAATTCCGGATTGCGGCGTTTCATTTCAATAGCCAGGTGCCACATAGGCGCATTCCGGTATTCGGTATTACCATAAGAACTAAATCCACGGTGAATTAAACCAACTTGTTTGATACCTGCTTTGGCTACACGCTCAACAGCACCGGTCCACAGTTCCAGATCAGGATTAATAGGGTTTTTGATCAACACGGGTACATCAACACCACGTAAAGCATCTGCTATTTCCTGTACACTGAACGGGTTAACAGTGGTACGCGCGCCAATCCACAATACATCTACTTCAAAAGTCAGCGCATCTTCCACCTGTTTTGCAGTAGCTACTTCCACAGTTACGGGTAAGCCGGTGATCTTTTTGGCTTGTTGCATCCAGGGTAATCCCTTGGTACCAATACCTTCAAAACTTCCGGGACGTGTACGTGGTTTCCAGATACCGGCACGCAGCATATCTACCTTTCCTGTTTTTGCCAAACGGGTGGCTGTTTCCAGTACCTGCTCTTCTGTTTCGGCACTGCAAGGCCCGCTGATTATGATCGGACGCTTTTTCCACACCTGTTGCACGGTCTCTCTCATGGTTGTTGATGTTTGTTGCATATTTATTTAAGTTGATAAGTTAATAAGTTTACATGTTGACAAGATTTCCACGGCTTGCTAACCTGTTAACTTATCAACCTGTTAACCGGTTAACGTTACCGTCTGCTATTGCTATCCGCTTCATTCATCCGTATCCTTCTACCTTTGTAATTCCGGCCATCAATAGCCTGTATCATCTTACGGGCTGCATTTTTATCAATTTCGATCCAGCTGTTCATTTCCTTCATATCGATACGACCGAGTACCTCTTTTTGCAATTCGCTCATATCTAAAATGAACTGCAGAAAACTGGCTTTATAAAAACCATCTTTTGTACCCAGGTTCACAAATAACTTGGTATAGTCACCGCCTCCGCCATTACCACCGTTGGGGCCAAACTTCCGGCCTCTGGTATCTGTAAAGGCTTTTCTGTCGCCACCCTCTCCGCCTCTTCTTACCATTAATCTTTCACCGCTCCGTTCACCGCGACGTTGTTCGCGTACATTCAGGTCTTCGGCGTTCTCATAATATTTCAAAAAGCGGTCAAACTCCATGGCTGCTACCCGCTTCAGAATTTCTTCCTTGGTCATGTCGGCAAACTTCTCTGCCAGCATGGGTACATAAGTTTCATAGTCACCGTGACTTACATCCATTTGCAACAGTTTATCCATAAAGTGGTAGAACTGTTTGCGGCAAACATCCTTGCCGGTCGGTATCTCCAGCTTATGAAAAGGCACCTGCACAATGGTTTGTATCTGCTTCATTTTTCCCAGCTCCCGTCCATGAACGATCGACATACATACACCGGTCTTTCCGGCCCGGCCGGTACGGCCGCTTCTGTGTGTGTATACCTCCACATCATCGGGCAATTCGTAATTGATGACATGGGTAATACCCACTACATCAATTCCTCTTGCTGCTACGTCCGTTGCTATTAAGAGCTGCAAAGACTTCTCACGAAAATCATTCATCACCTTATCGCGCTGCTGCTGCGTTAAATCGCCGTGCAGGGCATCGATATCGTATCCTTCGCGGGTTAACTTCTCGGCAATATCCTGAGCATCGGCCTTGGTACGCGTAAAAATGATACCATAGATGCCCGGGTTAAAATCGATCAACCTTTTCAGTGCTTCATACCGGTGCTGTGCGCTGGTAATAAAGTACTGGTGATCGATATTCTTGTTGGCCGAATTCATTTTACCAACAGTCACTTCCACCGGGTCTTTCATGTAGCGCTTGCTCACCCGTTTAATTTCAGGAGGCATAGTAGCACTGAACAACCACGTGCTATCGCGTTTGGGGGTGTTCTGCAAAATGAATTCAATATCTTCCTGGAAACCCATGTTCAGCATTTCATCGGCTTCATCAAGCACAACATACTTGATCTGTTCCAGGTCAATAGCCTTGCGTTCAATCAGGTCTATCAAACGGCCCGGTGTGGCTACTACGATCTGCACGCCTCTTCTCAATTCGCGGATCTGTTGGCCTATCGGTGTACCGCCATATACGGCTACCACAAACATCCCGGGTATAAACTTTTTGAACAACTCAATTTCATTCACGATCTGCATACACAATTCCCGTGTAGGACAAACCACTAGTGCCTGCGGATGTTTTGAATCCACGTTTACCACCTGCAACAGGGGTAATCCAAACGCTGCCGTTTTTCCGGTACCCGTTTGTGCTAATCCCACCAGGTCCTTGGTTCCACTCAAAAGCACAGGAATGGCTTTTTCCTGTATCGGTGTGGGATTAGTAAATCCTAAAGCATTGGTAGCCTGTATCAGCCGTTCATCCAAACCCAATGCATCAAATGTAATCATAGTCAGAAAATTTGGCGCAAAGGTACTGTTATTATGGCCGTTGACCTAATTAATCCTGTTCAAAGAGCATTTTGATTATATCCTGTATAGCAGGCCTTTAATCGACCGCCTGAGACCTCTTGTCTATTCGACGTTTCTTATAAAAAAACGGGGATAAAAAGCTTCCCGGTATAGCAATTCCGTACCTCATTTTAGCAAGCCGGTTCGGAATTTTACGATCGGGCCTACTTCAAGATCCTTGATATCTTATTCGCATGTTCTATCAGCTCCTGCAGGTAGGTGTAATTTTCCTTCTCCAGACAGGCTTTAAACTTCCGTAATTGGCTGATGTGTTCATTCAGGACATCCAGTACGTTCTCCCGGTTCTGTTTGAAAATAGGCACCCACATGGCCGGATTACTTTTGGCCAATCGCACGGTACTTTCAAAACCACCGCCGGCCAGTTCAAAAATGGCATTCTCCTCTCTTTCCTTTTCCAGCACCGTATTGGCCAGGGCAAACGAGGTTATGTGTGAAATATGGCTCACATAGGCCGCATGCATATCATGGCTATCGGCATCCATGTACACCAGGTTCATACCCAACTGGCGGTAAACCTCTTCAACCAGGGCAACGGCGGCGGCTTCACTTTTTTCCTTTTCACAGATCACACAGGTGCGGCCGACGAATGCATTCCGCACCGCAGCTTCCGGACCACTGTGCTCCGTTCCCCACATGGGATGGGTAGCTACAAAACGATGGCGCATGGGATGATCGGCCAACGAGGCACACAACGCGTGTTTGGTACTGCCCGCATCGGCCACGATCTGTTTATCGGTTACCATATCCATCACCTGCTGCATCACTCCAATGGTGGCATCAACCGGAATGGCTATGTATATGAGATCGGCCTGCTTCACGGCTTCTTCCAGGGGCAGCGCCTCATCTATCAAACCCAGGTCTATGGCTTTTTGGGCGCTGGCTTCCGTACGGCTTACCCCAATTACTTTTTTAACCAGTGCCCGCTCTTTTAAAGCCAGGCTGAAGGAACCGCTGATTAATCCTACACCAACTATGGTAACGGTATTGAACATAGTTTATTTAACTTTTAATGCTGGTAAAAATGCTTTTATCCGTTTAATGCTTTCTGCAAACTTTTCTTCGGCACTGCACAGGCTAACCCGTATATAACCGTCACCCGCTTTACCAAAAATGCCCCCGGGCGTTATAAACACACCGGTATTGTACAGCACTTCATCACTAACCTCATAGCCGGTTTTGTAAGAAGCGGGGATCTTTGCCCATACAAACATGCCGGCCTGGTTTTTATCATACACACATTCCAACAGATCGAGCAATTCAAATACTTTTTCCCGGCGCTTTTTGTATATAGCGTTTACTTCCTCGTACCAGCTTTTCGGTAATTGCAGGGCTTTGGCAGCCGCTAATTGCGCAGGCAGAAACATACCGCTGTCCATATTGCTTTTAAACCGCAACACTTCGTCAATACGTTCTTTGGCGCCGCTTAGCACCCCTACCCGCCAACCGGCCATATTGTGCGATTTACTGAGCGAATTCAATTCAATAGCTACTTCTTTTGCACCCGGTACTTTCAGCAAACTGGCTGGGTTATCGTTGAGAATAAAGCTGTATGGATTATCGTGGCAAATAAGGATGTTATGCTTTTTTCCAAAGGCTACTATTTTTTCAAACAGGTTGGCAGACGGCAACTGCCCCGTAGGCATTTGCGGGTAGTTGATCCACATGAGCTTGAAAACACCACCGGAAGCAACCAGCTTATCCAATGCGTCAAAATCAGGTTCCCAGTTATTGGCCAATGTAAGATCGTAATCAACACATTCACCACCGGCCAGCTTTACCGCGCTTCTGTATGTTGGGTAACCCGGGTTAGGCACCAGCACTTTATCACCTTCGTTCAAATACGTCATGCAGATGTGCATGATCCCTTCTTTACTGCCTAACAAAGGCAATATTTCCGTATCGGCATTCAGCTCAACATCATACCATTTTTTGTACCAGTCGCTGATGGCTTTACGTAAAACCGGTGACCCTTTATAACTCTGATAAGCATGTACATTGGGTTTGGCGCTTTCTTCCTGCAGGGTCCTGATCACGTCGGCATGTGGCGGCAGGTCGGGACTGCCAATGCCAAGGTTGATAACGTTCTTACCCTGTTTGTTCAACTCATCTATCTCCCGCAGTTTTTGCGAAAAATAATATTCGCCTATTCCATCTAATCTCTTTGAAGTTTGCATATCGTTCTGTTCTAATATCGTGAATCAATCGTGATCAATTTACAGTTCCCGGCAACAGCCTATTCAACGCTCTTGCCATTTTTATAAACCCCGTATACTTTCAATTCCTGGGTAATCGGCTGCATGCTTTCTATAACCTGGTTAAACTGGTCCAGGGTATCAAACTCCATATCGGCATGAAAACTGTATTGCCAGTCGCTGCCAGGTATGGGAAAGCTTTGCAGTTTGCTCAGGTTGATGCCGCCTTCGGCAATGCTGGTTAATACCCGGGCCAGGCTGCCGCGGGAGTGATCGGTATGAAAATTCACCGATGCTTTATCGGCATCTGTAACCGGTTGCGCCACTTCTTCGGGTTGCAATACCAGGAACCGGGTATAGTTATTTTTCATTGTATGAATATTGGGCGCAAGCACTTCCAGGCTGAACAGATCGGCGGCCAGTTTGCTGGCTATAGCGGCGATGTGTTTGCTGCGATGTTGCTGAACGTGTTTAGCGCTTAAGGCTGTATCCTCAGTCTCTACCAGTTTCCAGTTGTATTTGTCAAGAAATTCAAGGCACTGCTGAATGGCCATGTGGTGTGAGTGTACTTCGCGTATATCTTCAAGTTGTACTCCTGGATTAACTAACAGTTGTTGTTTAATAGGCAGGTAAATTTCTCCTATGATCTTCAGACTACTTTTTTGTAACAGGTTGTAGTTGGGTAAAATGCTGCCTGCGATGGAATTTTCAATGGCCATAACGCCGCCATGACTATCCTTTTTATTGCTGGCAATTTTGATCACGTCGCGAAAGGTAGCACAGGGGATCACTTCTACATTTTTTCCGAAGAACTGCCGGGCGGCCACCTGGTGAAAACTGCCTTCATATCCCTGGATAGAAACCTTGATACCCGTGCCCTGCATGCCGTTTGATCCTGGCGTTGCATCGGTAATCTCCTGTTGTTTTCGGTCGACCATAACTTATTTATTATGCTGTCCCCAATGAATGGGGGTTTGATTAAAGCAAAAAAAAAGTCCCGGCGTTTCTGCCGGGACTTCTTATGTTGATTTTTTTTATTCTTATTTTGTTGTCAACAAAAGCATTCCCGGCCTACTTGTAAAGTAGAAGTAAAAATAAAAGTAAAAGAAACCGTATGCTTTTGCGATGTTCATTAGATCAAAAATAATAACTAATTAGTTATGGTCAAACTTTTTTCCCGAAAATCTACTTCTTTCAAACGTCCTTTTTACACCTAAAACGCTTTCCAGGACTGCATTACAACGTTTTAAAAAACCGCTTTCCAACCTGCCTCAATCCAGTCTTTTCATTATTTGTTCATCGATCTTTTTGAATAAATGGAAGGGTCTGTAGGTTCGCCAGTTGTCGAGTTCCATCAATTCGATGTAGCGGTTAAGCCGGGCATGTTTGAAATCCTGCTGCGTTTGTTCAGGCATGTTCAGAATGACGACCCAGCCGCTTTCGTCGGTTACTTCTTCAAACCATTCCTGGTAATAATCCTTATCGCCGCTATGAAAGTTCAGTACATTTTCGGCTATGACTATAAACTTGGTAATGCCCTGGTAAAAAAAGTGATCGATCACCTCCCGCTTTAATTCCATGATATCATTTTCAATGGCATCATTCCACTCGCCTATCAATTCTATGATCGCATATTTCTCTTCATAATCGGCCAGTAGTATTTTCAGATACATCGTGCGCGAACCAAAATCGTCCCACTGAGGATGGATATAATAATTGTATATAGTTTGTGAAAACGTAAACTCAGAATACACCCTTCCGAAAAACGGTGACCGTTCGTCCAGCTCACTGGTGTAAATGTGACGCCAATTATAAAATGGTTCTATTTCATGCATAATCCATTATTATCTTCACCTCCTCTCTAATAATTATGCCACGAAGGCATTATAAAAAGAAAAAAGGCTGTAGCAATTTACAGCCTTCGCAATACCGTTTCCAAATATTTTTTATTGTATTATTTTACGATCAGCTTATCGGTAAACACCGCTTTTTTACTATTACTTAACACTTTTAACATATAAGGCCCTCTCGCCAATCCGTTGTTAACAGGCATAGGCACAACCTGTCCGCCAGCACTTATCTGCACTATTTTCTCCGAAATTATTTTACCTGTGAGATCGGCCAGTTGTATGGTATAACGGCCGGATTCCTTACTATTAAAACTTACATACACCTGGCTGGTAGCAACCGGGTTAGGGTACAACGCAATTTTATCATTACGGATGATAGCCCTGTTTATTAATGGCGAAGTCGTTTTATCGTTGGCAAAAGCCAGGTTGCCATTGGCAAGGTCCGAAGCATTGAACACGGTGCCTTTGATATCTATGCGTGTGGCCTGCCATGAATGCATATCAACTTTGTAGTAGCCTTCTGCAGTATTGGCGCTGCTTACAACTAACTGGCCTTCGTTATCAACTACAGCGCCATTGGTTGTGAAGGATGCAGGCAGCCCCTGTATTTCGGCCACCCAGGAAGCCGCTTTACTTTGAATATTTACTTTGAACACATGGCGGTATGCTGAAATAACATACAGGTTACCGGCTGCATCGGCAATCATATCGCCACCCCAGCCGGTTGTTTTTGAATGAATAGACTTTTCACCATTGGTAGCATCATCCTGTAATGCGCCCAGGTCGGTTATAACCGGCTTACGGCCTGTGGTGAAACGTATGAGGTGGTTGGCATCATTGCTTAAAGCATAGCCATCTCCATCAGCGCCTATAACCATACGGGTAATATGATTGGCTTCATTGTTCAGGTCGGTAACCGGCGTGAATGATTCGTTTTCGAAATAATAAATCTTAGGTGCTGTTTCATCCAGATCAATATACCGCAGTTGGTTCATGAACAAAGGAGCATAATATAACCGGTTGTGCCGTTGATCAAATGCACAGGCGGCAGATAAAGAAGCAACCGGCATGGTAGCATTCGTAGTGGTTACACCGTTTTGTGCAGTAACTGGTTTTATTTCTTTACCGGTTCGTGCATTGAATACCGTGAAGTTCGTTTGTTTCGCATCGAAGACGGAGCGGGTAACAGAACCCGTTGTAAAGTCGATTTGCTTTACATCAGTCCAGTTAAAGTTTCCTTTTTCAGAACTGGTGATCGCATAAGCCATCGATTGTTTTTGTTGAGCAGATAACTGAACCGTTACCAGCAGCAAGCAGGTTGCCATAGATGTAAATAAGTAGCTGTACCTCATAAGTAAAAGTTTAATGATATATACCTAAAAGTTACAGCTTTTTTGGGGAGGTGGCAAACGTAAGTTGACGGAAGCAAGTAAAAATTTTCCCCGAAGTTTATGTAGGTATTACACCCAGGCGTTCTCCGTATTTATCAGGACTTATATGAATCCACTGCTTTTTTTACACTGCCGAATTTCAACAATAGTTCCCGGGCTTTATCGTAGTTGTTGATACCGGTTTTTTCCATCACCATTTTGGTACCGCGGTCAACCAGCTTGCTATTGGTGAGTTGCATGTTTACCATCTTGTTATCTTCTACCCTGCCTATCTGTATCATAACAGCTGTAGAGATCATATTCAGCACCAGTTTTTGTGCGGTACCGCTTTTCATACGGGTGCTGCCGGTCACAAATTCAGGGCCTACTACTACTTCAACAGGCAGTTCCGCCGCATCAGCCAGGGGTGACCCGGCATTGCATGTAATACAACCGGTAATAATGCCTTTTTTACGGGCTTCGGTGAGGGCGCCGATCACATAAGGCGTTGTACCGCTGGCCGCTATCCCGATCACTACATCCTTTTCATCAACCGCATGTTTCATTAGATCGGCCCAGCCTTGTTCCCAGCTGTCTTCGGCCTGTTCTACCGGGCGTTGAATAGCCACATCGCCTCCGGCAATAATGCCGATCACCAGTCCTTGTGGTAAACCGTAGGTAGGAGGAATTTCACTGGCATCCAGGATACCCAACCGGCCGCTGGTGCCGGCGCCTATGTAAAAAAGCCGGCCGCCGGCCAACATTTTATCAGAAATGGCAGCCACCAGTTTCTCAATTTGCGGGATCGCCTTCTCTACTGCATCCGGTACCTTTTTGTCCTCATTATTCATATTGGTAAGCAAATCATGAATACTCATTTCATCGAGATGCCTGTAATTGCTCGACTGCTCTGTTATTCTTGTAAAATCTGCTGCCATATTTCTGTTGTTCAATGTTTTATTCGGGTTGGGCACTATATTATTTTTCATTATATATGGTATTGGATCAAACCTTCCATGGGGTTCTTTAAAATAGTCCCCAGCTCAAATTCATAGGAATGACATAAATCTTTAATAACATCACTGAAAGCAAAAGATACGCCGCCTATAAAGTGTATAGGCAAGGTCCAGCTTTCGGTAAATTTGCATAAATGGGTAAAGAAGAAGTCATTCAAACCGTCTTCGATGATGTTCTCTATCATATAATGTCCCCTGTTCTCCGACAAAAACAGGCAAAAGGTAGCTAAGTATCGGTTTGCCAATGGTTTGCGGTAAACATTTTCCAAAACGGCTACCGCGTTTGTATTAAACCTGTCATCGAATTTGAATCGCAGGTCTTCATCAAAAGTGTTATATAGATAATATTGCAGTACTTTTTTTCCAAGGTAGGCCCCACTGCCCTCATCGCCCAGGATATAGCCAATGCCAGGCGCCTGTTTGCTAATTTGTTCACCATCATAATAAACAACAAATGAACCGGTGCCCAAGTTACAGGCCAATCCCTGATTACGGCCATTTAAAGCCCGTGCGGCAGACAGCATATCGTCGTTAATTAAAACTGCCGCGTCTTTAAAAACAGTTTCCAGGGCGTTCTTTACCATACTCACATTATCGGGGTTGCGCATTCCGGTACCGTAATAGTGGATCTGTTCAATAACGGTAGCTTCCGGCAGATTGGGTAGCAATTCCTGCTGCAATAAGGCAACCGTTTTCTCTTCATTTAAAAAATAAGGGCTAATGCCCTGGGTAAAAACCGTTTTGGTGTTCATTTTCGTTTCTACCAAACACCATTCACATTTTGTTGCGCCACTATCTGCCAGCAGTATAGCCATATATTTATAACCGTTTAATCGTATAATTCCAAACCTTTGTAACAGGCTCATTAACACATAGCCATCCTGCGAAGGTAAGACGCGTAGCTGAAACAACCATGCTGAAAGAGAGGCATATACCTTGCATAAACACGCAATCAACCTGTATGTACGACATCTCCCATTACCCCTCATTTGTTTGAAGTGCCGGAATCATGGGGGCTGTAACCATTCAAAACAAAAAAACGTTACTTGCAAATTAATTATGAACTTCGCCCAAAAATTAAAGATTTCTATCCCATGAGGTACTGTTTCGTTGCTGCTCCGGCAAATTCACTCACAGGCTCAGATTGGATAGCGATCAAAACAGCCGGCCAACAATATTGTCGCTTTAACACATACAACTGCACGTTATTGTAAAGACTGCCGGTAAATAATATTGTTGCATTAACATAATTATAAGAAACAAACGCGATTGTAAATAAAACCGTATATGGTAAGGCTTGTTAATTTAACCGGCCAGCCATCTGGCTCTATTAAAACAAACTATACAATTTCAGATGAAAAGACTTCAAGTATGGATGCCACTGTTATTTTCTTTAGTATTGATCGCAGGCATGTTCATTGGTTCGGCATTAATGCAGAATGTACCCGGATCCCGCGGCATTTTTAACAGTGGCAAACGTTCGGTTTTACAGGAAGTGGTTGACCTGGTTAACCTGAAATATGTTGACAAGGTGAATACCGACACCCTCACCGAAGACGCCATACAAGCCATGCTGGCCCACCTTGACCCCCACTCCGTTTTTATTCCAGCCAGTAACGTGGAAGAAATAAACGAAGACCTGCAGGGAAACTTTGAAGGCATCGGTGTAGAATTCTTTATCATTGACGATACCGTACATGTTACCAATGTACTTTCAGGCGGCCCCAGCGATAAAGCCGGTTTACAGGTGGGCGACAAATTCTTAAAAGTAGGCGACTCCGTGGTGGCGGGCAAAACCATCAACGGCGATAAAATAAAGAACTTTTTACGCGGCGTTGGCGGCAGCAAAGTACAGGTTACCGTGCTGCGTAATGGCAAACAGATACAAGCCGCTATTACCCGCGGCACCATTCCCCTGTACTCGGTAGATGCGTCTTATATGATAGATACCGCTACCGGCTACATACACCTGAACAAATTTTCAGGCACTACATACGAAGAGTTTATGAAGGCCATGGAAACCCTGGAAGCAAAAGGCATGAAAAAACTCATCTTCGATCTGCGGGGTAACGGCGGCGGCATACTTTCCGAAGCAACAGATATTGCGGATGAATTTTTAACCGACGACCGGTTGATCGTTTATACCAAGGGTAATAAACAGGACAAAATAGAATACAATAGCAAACGCCCCGGTTTATTTGAAAAAGGCAAGCTGGTGCTGCTGGTTGATGAAAGCTCAGCTTCAGCCAGCGAGGTAGTGGCCGGCGCGCTGCAGGACTGGGACCGGGCTACTATTATTGGCCGCCGTACTTTTGGCAAAGGCCTGGTACAGGAACAATATGACCTTACCGACGGATCAGCGTTGCGCTTAACCGTTGCCCGTTATTACACACCTCTTGGCCGTAATATTCAAAAACCATACAACAAAGGCCGGGATGCCTATAATGATGAATTAGCCGAACGTTTTGAGAACGGGGAGCTGGTAAACGGCGATACCGTTACCAAACATACCGGCCCTGCTTTTAAAACCAAAAGCGGCAGGATCGTTTATGGCGGCGGCGGCATTACACCCGATATTTTTATTCCATTCGATACGGCTACCTTCAGCAGCAATGTGTATGTATTGTTCGATAATCAGCTGTTCAGCAAATTCATTTATACCTATTATCAACAAAACAAAGCATACTTCGACCAGTTTAAAAACCCGGCTGATTTTATTCGCCGCTTTTCCGACACCCGCACTGCCTGGAACAGCCTGGTGAGTTATGCCACGAAAAACGCCATCAACGTTCAAAACATTCCTGAACGCGATAAAGTGGAAGTTGAAAAACGTATCAAAACCTGGCTGGCCCGCCAGATCTGGCGCATGGAAGGTTATTATGAAGTAAGCAATGCCGATGATGCAGCGATTAATAAGGCAATGGCGGAGATGAAGAAGTAACCACCCCTAACCCCCTAAAGGGGGTATTGAAATAAAAAAATGGTGAGTGTCGCTAAGTAGCGAACTCACCATTTTTTTATTTTGCCGTTTCACGGCTTGTCAAGCAATTCTTTCTTTTCAACACGATAAGAGGCAATCAATCCAACCCCGCCGCCCATGGCGATAAAGGCAAACCACAATGCCGGATTTTCATAATCATGCAGCATGTATTGGGTAATAAAATAGGACAATGTAAGGCCAACACCTGCGCCTAACAAAAGCAGTCCCCATTTTAAATTGGTGTAAGGCGCCGGGCGGTTGATCTTTTCTTTGGGATTCAGGCCTTTTTCAATCATGGCCAGGTTTTCGCGACTAATTAAATACCTGATGCCAAAGATCATGATAAACAACCCTAATGATGCAAGCATTAACCAGATGATCGCTAATTGTGGACTTTCCATATTGTGTAATTTATTTTTAGTGCTACTTATTTCTTACATCCAATATGACTACGCCTGCTGCCGGCTGGTTACAGCATTTTCCATCAAATTATTCAAAAGTGAACAGAACAAGTATCGAAACCGGACACTCGCGAACTATTTAATCTGAATAAACAACTGATAATCAGGACCACAGAATTGCGGCACAGGGCTGGAATATAACAACACACTTGTTGCTACAGGCCCAGGTCTGAAAAACAAAGCGTTTAGTTGAGTTATGTTATAAGTATAGCCATGATTTTTTCTATGTAACCCTTAAACCTTATTCCTTTTTCTGTAACCTGCTTTCTTCCCACATCGTCATACTATTAATAATGCAAACCGGACCGGGTGATAATGAGATCATAAACAGGGTGCTGCAAGGCGAGCAGGCACAATATGCTGAGTTGGTAAAACGATATCAATCATTCGTTTTTACCATAGCTCTGCGTTACACCCCTAACCGGGAAGATGCCGAAGAGATTGCCCAGGACGTATTCGTGAAAGCCTATCGCAGCCTGGCAGATTTCAGGGGCGAATCAAAATTCAGTACCTGGTTGTATACGATCGTTACTACCACCTGCATTACTTTTTTACGCAAGAAAAAGTTGCCCATTCATTCGCTCGACAATGAACATATATTTGAAGTGGCAGACAATCAGAATTCAACGTTCAGGGCAAACCAGGTAGAGCAAAAATCGAAAGTGCAGGTCATTAATGATGCGATCAAATTACTGAGTGTTGATGATGCCCGCGTAATCACGTTATTTTATCAGGCTGAACAAAGCCTGGAAGAAATTGGTCGTATTATAGGCGTTGATCCCAATACCGCCAAAGTTAAACTACACCGCGCCCGGCAACGGCTTAAGGAAAAAATGGAAAAGCATTTTACAGAAGAAGTGAAGGATATGGTTGGATAGTTGACAAATTGAACATTAAACAAAAAGTATGAACAGGCAACAAAATATGGAAGAACGCTTGTGGGAGTATATTGATGGCGCCTGCCCTGCAGAGGACCGCTTGTTTATTGAACAACTGATTGCTGATAACCAGGAATGGCGAGCCAAATACCAGGAATTGCTGGAACTGCAGGACCTCATGGCACATCGCCTGGAGTTGGATGAACCTTCTATGCGGTTTACGCAGAACATCATGGAAGCGATCAGTAAAGAACATATTGCACCTGCAGCCAGAACGTATATCAATAAACGGATCATCTGGGGTGTTGCCGGCTTTTTTCTAGTCAGCATCATTGGCTTATTAATAGCTGGCATTGCGCAGGTGAACTGGTCAGCAGGCGGCACTGATAGTTCTTTACTAAATCTTAATAAGATCAACTTCGATAAAATCGACGTAAGCAAATTCTTCAACAATACCTATACCAGCATTTTTATGATGATCAATGCGGTGCTGGGATTAATGCTGCTTGATATGTATTTACAAAGCAAGAAAAAGAAACGATATGAACCCTAAATAAAAAGCCCGGCCGGATAACCAGTCGGGCTTTTCTTTGATCTCTATTATAATTAATCATTAAACTTCTTCTTCAACTCCGCCAGCTTGGCCTGGAAAGGATTCAATGGCTCCGGCTTCTTTGGCTGGCTTTTTCCGCCGCCACCGCCACCGGTTGGTTTGCGATCGGTATTGCCACTGCCACTGCGTTTTTCGCCACCGCTGCTGCTGCCCTTTTGCTGATCTTTCATCGTCAATGAAATTCGTTTGCGGGGAACATCCACATCCGACACAGTAACCATTACTTTCTGGTTCAGTTTCACCACCTCGTTGGGGTCAGAAATAAAGGTATTGCTCAACTGAGAAATATGCACCAACCCATCCTGTTTAACACCAATATCTACAAACACGCCAAAGGCGGTGATGTTTGTAATAATGCCCGGTACAGTCATCCCAGGTTTTACATCTTCAATAGCTTTGATGGTGTCATCGAAGCGGAATTCCTCGATCTGTGCACGTGGGTCACGACCTGGCTTTTCCAGTTCTTTTAATATATCGTCAATGGTGAATTCACCAATGGCTTCTGTAATGTATTGTTTCTTGTTGATCTTCTTGCGTAACTCATTCTTTTTGACCAGGTCTTCCAATGACGCCTGCAGGTCTTTGGCCATTGATTCAACCACATGATAGCTCTCCGGATGCACGGATGAATTATCCAGCGGATTTTCAGCACCGGGAATACGTAAGAAACCCGCGCACTGCTCAAATGATTTGGGTCCCATCATCGGCACCTTCTTCAATTCATCCCTGGTTTTGAAAGGTCCGTTCTTGGCCCGGTATTCAACAATATTTTTTGCCAGGGTATTGCTTAAACCCGATACGTATACCAGCAGGTGTTTGGAAGCGGTATTCACATCAACACCTACAAAGTTCACCGCGCTTTCCACCACCCTGTCCAGTGCATCTTTTAACCGGGTTTGATTTACATCATGCTGGTACTGCCCTACCCCAATGGATTTGGCATCGATCTTCACCAGTTCGCTCAGCGGATCCAGTAAACGGCGGCCAATGCTTACCGCACCACGTACCGTTATATCCTGATCGGGGAATTCTTCCCGGGCAACTTCAGAAGCAGAGTAAATAGAAGCGCCGCTTTCATTCACCTGGAAAACACTCACCGGTTTACCAAAGTCAATGCTGCGTACCAGTTGTTCGGTTTCGCGGCCAGCGGTACCATTTCCTATACCGATGGCTTCAATTTCATATTTATCGACCAGGAATTTTAATTCAGACACACTGCCCTGCCAATCGTTCTGTGGCGGGTGCGGGTAAATAGCCGTATTGTAAACCAGGTTTCCCTGCGCATCCAAACATACCAGTTTACAACCGGTACGGAAACCGGGGTCAAGCGCCAACACTCGTTTTGAACCCAATGGTGAAGCCAGCAATAATTGACGCAGGTTCTCGGTAAACACATGAATGGCTTCTTCATCGGCTTTATTCTTGCTAGCCAGCCTGAACTCATTTTCAATAGAAGGTTTTAATAAACGATCGAACGAATCATCGATCGCCTTCTTTACTTCACTGGCAAACGGGTTATTACTCTTTACAAACGTTCTGTTGAGGTCATCTACAGCAGTCTGTTTGTCAACGTTTATATCCATCACCAGGTAGCCTTCTTTTTCGGCACGGCGTATAGCCAGTATGCGGTGAGACGGGCTATCTGCCAGATCTCCATTGAACTCAAAATAATCGCGGTATTTCTGTGCTTCCTCTTCGTCTTTTTTACTGCTGAGTACTTTCGACGACAACTTGGCGGTTTCAGTAAACTGCTGACGCACTTTATTACGTGCCTGTTCATTTTCACTTACCCATTCTGCAATGATATCGCGGGCGCCCTGCATGGCTTCTTTGATATCCTTTACCTGCTCATTCAGGAATTTGGCAGCTTCTTCATCCGGATTTTCACCGCCCTGTTCAAATACCAGTTTCGCCAACGGCTCAAGACCTTTTTCAATAGCCTGGGTAGCCCTTGTTTTGCGTTTTGGTTTGTAGGGCAGATAAATATCTTCCAGCTCGGTAGCATCGTAACAGTTTTCGATACGATCTTTTAATTCGGGTGTTAATTTACCCAAACCTTCAATCGTTTTTACAACCGTTTCTTTGCGTTTATCCAGTTCAGAAAAATAAGCGATCTGCTCCACGACCTGGCCAATACCAACTTCATCCATATTATTGGTCGCTTCCTTCCGGTAGCGGGCCATAAACGGAATAGTAGCCCCTTCGCTTTGCAACTGGTGGATATTATTGATCTGCTTAATGCTGAACGATAATTTCTCAGCGATCTTCTGAATGTACTTTACTTCCATTTATTAGAATTTGCAGTTTTTTTAATCTGTTGAACGTTCATACGGTACAAGGTCCTATTTTCCGGGTCTTATCCTTAATACCTTCCTCTTTTCGGATTACAACTTAGGGGCAGCAAATGTAAGGTATGATGCGAAAGAAAAAACTTGTTTTTACTAACAACATTTTTTGTAATAGGAACTTTTAAGATCCTTATCTCTGATACCATACTCGTTCAAAATTAGGCTATTATCCGGGTTGATTTCAGGAACATTTTTTATTGCATAAAAAAGTTCTTTTTTAAAGCGGTTTAGAAAACATAAAATTTATCGTAATAACAATAAAAAGACGGAATTTCATCCGCCTTAATTTTTTTATTGTGCCGGTTTTTTCTTATTATGGGAAACAGTCATTTACATTCTTGTAAAAACGGAGTTACTATTGCAACAGAAAAAACAATCTTGATTTACAACCGAAATAAAATAACAAAAAACATGATCATGCATTCACTGTAGATTCCAGTAATGCTTTTGCCAGGAATGCATTCACCACATCGGGGCTGGTCATTACCAGCATGTGGCCTTCTTTTGGAATGGTATGTGTAGGATGTGTATATCGCACCGGTAGCACTTCATCTCTTGTACCATGAATATGCCATACCGGATGTGGAATGGTTTCATTCTGCCAGTTCAATATGGCATGCATGCTCCAGCGAATTAAACCGGTATCGCTTTCATTGATGATCTGCCACAGCAACTTTTTATCTTCATTATTTTCACGGGTAAAAAATCTTTTGGTAGCAGCGGATGTTTTCAACAGCGAAATGGGCACTATTTTATGCAACCCCATTTTTCCTGCAATCCGGAAATACCCGGGCAATTGGGTCGATACCGGTACACTTGAAATAAGTATGGTTGCTGCAGGCTTGTATTGCTTGGCGATTTCGGTAGCCAGCATACCGCCAAACGATAAACCCACCAGGGCGAAAGGTTCTTCCCTGTTGATAGATGCAGCCAGCCGCAAAGCATACGATGGCAGGGATTCATCCTTTTCAGGCGATATCCAATCAAGATGAACAGCTTCACAACCTTCCGGTAATTGGATATGCTTAAATACCCGCCTGTCGGCCGCAAGACCACTGATGAAATACACTTTCATAATAATATCTCCACGACAAAATTACTCAGTAACCTGTTAAAAAGTTGACAAGACATTAAAAACTTACCTTTGCCATTAACAAACAAACACTACATGGATATTAAGAATAATATTCTCGAAACGATTGGAAATACGCCACTTATCAGGCTAAACAAGATTACGAAACATCTCCCGGCCACCATCGCTGCCAAAGTAGATTATTTTAATCCGGGCAATTCTATCAAAGACCGCATGGCAGTTAAAATGATCGAGGTAGCAGAAAAAGAAGGTAAACTAAAACCAGGCGGAACGATCATTGAATGTACCAGCGGAAATACCGGCATGGGATTGGCGCTGGCAGCGTGTGTAAAAGGATATAAATGTATTTTCACTACTACAGATAAGCAATCAAAAGAAAAAGCGGATATTTTAAAAGCAGTAGGTGCTGAAGTAATTGTTTGTCCAACCAATGTAGAGCCCGACGACCCACGCAGTTACTATTCCGTAGCCCGCCGACTCGCCAAAGAAATTCCCAATTCATTCCATTGCAATCAATATGACAACCTGGCCAACCGGCTGGCCCATTATGAAACCACCGGCCCTGAAATATGGAAACAAACCGATGGAAAAATTACCCACCTGGTTTGCACGGCAGGTACAGGCGGTACGGTGACGGGTACGGCCATGTATTTGAAAGAAAAAAATCCCGCTATTAAAATATGGGCGATCGATGTGTATGGTTCCTTGCTCACCAAATATTTTCGCACAGGCGAAATAGATATGAATGAAGTGCACCCCTATATTTCAGAAGGTTTTGGGGAAGATTTTGTGCCGGATAATTACGACATGAGCGTCATTGACCACTTTGAACAGGTAACCGATAGAGATGGCGCCATTATGGCCCGACGCCTTGCCAAGGACGAAGGTATATTCTGTGGTTACAGCGCCGGCAGTTGCATACAGGGATTGATGCAAATCGCCAATGGAACAGACCCAAAAAATCATTTGACAAAAGACGACCTGGTGGTTTGTATCTTCCACGACCATGGCAGCCGCTATGTTGCCAAGATATATAATGATCAATGGATGATGGAAAGAGGCTTTATGGAAGTAAAGACCTGTAGAGACATTATCAACAACCGGGGCGCCAAACAAAGACTGGTAAACATTGACCCGGGTAATACCGTTTCTGAGGCCGTAGAATTAATGCGCAAGTACGATATTGAACATATACCGGTTATCAATAACAGCGGGCTGGTTGGGGCCATCAGCGAAAGCGGTTTATTTCAGAAAATATTCTCCAACCCCGATATCAGAAATGCCCGTATTGAATCAGTGATGGAGCCGGCATTCCCCATTGTTGATTTTAACACGCCCATAGAAAAGCTCCGGACCTTAATTAATAAGGATAATGGCGCCGTCCTTAGTAAGGACGAATTAGGAAATTTACACATTGTTACCAAATACGATGTATTGCAGGCGTTGGGTAATTAGTCCCGGCTGAGCCGGGATGATAATTTGCTAATGGAAAAGGCAGAACGCTCAATAGTGAACGCTCTGCCTTTTGCTTGCAGTTGTATTTCATTAGCACATTAGCTAATAAGCACATTAAAATAAAAGCGCCCCGTTATTAGCGGGACGCCTTTGTGAAATCTTGTTCAGGTACTTTGGACGGTTTTACTAAGGACTGGTTTGCTGATAGAGATTTCTGGTTTCTCGGAATTGGATACGTTTTTTCAACGATATTGGATACAGGGTACGGATCAAAACAAAACGATTATAAGATAAATTAGGGTTTAGAGGCACTTCTACTGTTCAGGGATTAAGGTTTCGCAATTTTCGGTACGATTTTTTCAGGGTACGTCAACATCGTGTTGACAGTACAAAGATGCTGATGTTTTTGAGGAGGTTGCACTTTATTCGATCAATGGCAGTCCTTCTTCGTTTAATGCAAAGAAAACACAGATTAGTCAGGAAAAATCCGCTGAAACCCTTACTGGATGAGCGTTTCAGACATATAGTTTTATCAGATGTTTGATCAGGATCAATAAAAAATAACTGGTACTTTTTATCTTCTCGTAATACTACCTTACCACCTCAGCAATACTACGCATAACAGTTGTGGGTAGCTACTATTTTTGCAGTAAATACCGAACAATTTAAATCGAGAGTTTCTGCTCTTGTTAACATTTGTAACTGACGTAACTTTGTGTCTGAAGTTGATTGATTACTAATCAATCTATTCCAATGTTCAGGGAAAACCATAAGTGTCCAATATCCAGTAAAAAATCAAGAAAAATCCAGTACCAGTCAACTTCTTTTTTTGCATAATCCAATATCATTCATAAAATCCATTATCCAGATCCAATGTCCGTGAAAACGAATATCCTTGAAAACCAACAGTACAAGTCCTGTGATTAACCAAGTAAATTAAAATCCAACGTCCAACAAAGACCGAGGTAGTTCCAATTCCTGTGTGTTAAAAACCGCCTGCTTAACTCCAATACCCTCCTGCTAAAACTTCCTATGATTTTTAGCAGGAGGCAGCAGCGGTCTCCGAAAGTTTAACACACCACGCAAAACAAAACACGCTTTCCACATCGTACGCAAAACGCCGAACGCTTAACACAACACGCCTTCCACTTTTCATCTTGTCCTATTTTCCTTTTTATTTACTTTTTGCCTTCCATTAGCACATCAGCATATTATCAAATTAGCACATTAGTTTTCTCTACCTTCGCTCCTGTATTTCATTATCACATTATCGAACCTGCCTGCCGGCAGGCAGGTTATCACATTAGCTAATTAGTATTATGCCAGTCTATACCGATCAATTGGGCCGGACTGTTGAGCTGCCGGCTACTCCCCGTAGCATTGTTTCCCTGGTTCCTTCCATAACAGAATTACTATACACCCTGCAGCTCGATGAACAGGTAACCGGCATTACCAAATTTTGTATTCATCCCGAAACCTGGTTCAGGCAGAAAACAAGAGTAGGCGGAACAAAAAACATAAAAACGAATGTGATTCAACAATTACAACCCGATCTCATAATAGCCAATAAAGAAGAAAATGTAAAAGCCCAAATAGAAGAGCTGGCGAAAAAATATCCTGTATGGATAAGTGACGTAAACAACCTGACAGATGCATTGGAGATGATCGAACAAATAGGAACCCTTACCGGCACGCTCCCCAGCGCAACCCGTTTAATAAGTCAGATCAATACGGCATTTACCAGGCTACAAACGCCGTCCAATAATGTTCCCCCCGTCCGAACCGGCCCGGGGGTGCGTGCGGGCTCAAAGCACAAACCAAAAACCGGTTATTTGATCTGGCGCAATCCCTACATGACCATTGGCAGCGACACGTTCATTCATGATATGCTCGCCCGGTGCGGATTCCAAAACATATTTGGCCATTCCACGCGATATCCGACCGTTGATATCTGGCAACTGTCGCATTGCGATCTGTTATTACTTTCTTCAGAACCTTTCCCCTTTCAGCAAAAACATATTGACGAACTGCAACCGCATTTGCCCAATACAAAGATCATTTTGGTTGATGGTGAAATGTTCAGCTGGTACGGTAGCCGTTTGTTGCATGCACCGGCATACTTTACCGGTTTATTGCAAAGCATAACTTAAATTTGTATTAAGTGATACTTAAGAAGTGGCAGTACGAAGTGGCTGTATTTCATTATCACATTAGCAAATTATCATAACCTGTCCCGACAAATCGGGATTATCACATTAGCCAGTATGCATTCCATCATCGATCACCACGAGCCCAATAATCCATCGCGCAAAAAGCCCATGTTTCCGGTGCATGACCGGTTACGCGCCTACCTGAAAAACCATGGCCGTGAAGTAAAACTGCCTGTTTCATATAACGACCTGTTACGCATTACCTATTCAATTCCTTTAAAGGACAAAAAAGGCAATGATACGTATTGGGAAACGGTGGTGTATGATATGCGCGATTGGGAATTTATTCGCGGTGGACTGGTACAGATGTATGCCATCTTAAAAACAGAAGGCGATCTTACATTTACCGCTCATCTCGATGTGGCGCGCATAGACTATTGCACCTTTGGCAATAGCAATCCATTTCGCATTCGCATCGTGAACAAGTTCAATGACAACTACGATCATTACTATATCAAAATTGCCGATGCTTCGCGCATTTATGGGCTGGAACTGGAGCATATCCTGTCCCCCAACCGTATTACCTATCTCACCAATCAGAATACCCTGGTAGAAGAACATATTCCCGGTATTCCGGGTGATGTATTCATTACCA
Organism: uncultured Niastella sp.; assembly: GCA_966212235.1. Taxonomy (GTDB): domain Bacteria; phylum Bacteroidota; class Bacteroidia; order Chitinophagales; family Chitinophagaceae; genus Niastella. The sequence continues at coordinate 124,883 of CBIHPP010000008.1, forward strand.
ACCATCTCACCGATCCGTTTACGAATAAGATCAGGCTGGCCAAAGAATTTGTAAAGTTCAATGAACGTTGTTTTGTACGCTTGCTGGGTGATATGCGTTCTTACAATTTTGTGGTTGATATTACCCCCGATATTGAAGACTATCAATACCGCATTCGCGCCATCGACTTCGATCAGCAATCGTATGAAGGACGGAAGAATTTATACATGCCGCAATTCTTCAAAGAGAATTATACGCTGGTTGATCTATGCGCCAAACACCTCAATGCGGAAAGCATTCATCAGTATCAAACAGAAGAACGCACGATGATGGCATTCCGGGTTGCCTCTTCCCGTTTCCGGCTGATGGAATTGCTGAACATTATGTCAAAGGACCACATTTCGGTTCCTGAAAAACTACAACAGTTAAGAACCGAACTGGGCGATTATTTTCACAACCCGCAATTCTACAGATGCGCCTCCATGGGTCAATTGGTAAAACGACAATTGAAACAAACCTTGCAGAAGAACTTAAAACTGATCCAGAAGAACCTGGGGAAGTTTGAGGACTGAACGTTGGGTGGGTCGCTTCCGCCAGCTGGCGGACGGCTCACCCTGATCCACGATTCAAAATAAGGTGAGCCGCCCGCCAAGGGTGACCCACCTCTCACAAATTCCCAACCATGCAATTCACCATAACCGGTTATTCAACCGCCCTTTTTTCAACCTGGTATTTTATTGAAGAGCTTAAAATATTGTTTGATGCAGGAGAAGGACTTACGTCAACGCTTCTGCAGAAAAGCAGAAAAATAGAACATGTTTTTGTGTCCCATGCCGACCGTGATCATTTGACCGGCCTGTTGCAATTTAACCAGTTGAATGCACGGCCCGGCTTTCCGGTCATTTACTATCCCCGGGATTCCGGTTCTTTTCCGGCGCTGAAAGACTTCACATCAAAATTCGACCCGCATGTTTCAGGTGTTGTATGGAACCCCATTACACCAGAAACCGACATTCGCATCAAAGAGGATATTATCATTAAACCCATTCAAAACGGGCATGTTCCTACAAAGGCAGGCGTTAAAAGTCTCAGCTATCAGGTCATTCAATCAAAAATGAAATTAAAGCCTGAACTAACACAGCTTCCCGGTGAACAGATAAGACAGATTATTGAAGAGCAGGGCAGGGAAAACACCCATACCGAGGTACAAACTGTTTTATTGAGCTATTCAGGTGATACGCCCGTGGAAGACCCGGCGCGATGGGAACATTCAAAGATCCTGATCCATGAAGCTACTTTTATGCATGAAGAAAATAATCAGATCTATGCCCATGGCAATAAACACAGCTACCTGGAAGAGGTGATGGAAATGGTAAGCGGGTCGCATATTGAACAACTCATCCTGGGCCATTTTTCAGCCCGGTATTCACCGGCCCAAATTGACCGCCGGATACGGGAACTTTGTGAAAAATATGCCATTAATATCCCGGTTTTCAGGGTACTGCCAGGGGAAGTACACACAGATATATTAAAAAGTAAACCTATAAACATTACATAGGTTTTAATAGCTTCCACTGTAACATGTAACAAATACACCAGCTTTAAATGCTAAAATAAGTATCTTGCGCCTTATTAAAAAAAGACATAATTCATTAAATATTTTCCAACGCTTTTGATATTCAATTAACTAACAACACGCTTTAACACAAAAAATGATGAAAAAATACAAACCAGGAGTACTTTTCGGTGAAGAACTGGAAGCTTTGTATATAGATGCCAAGAAGAACCAATTTGCTTTGCCCGCTGTAAATACAATTGGCACGAATACGATCAATGCGACCCTTGAGACAGCCGCAAAAGTAAATTCTCCTGTTATTATTCAATTCTCAAACGGCGGCGCCCAGTTCATTGCTGGTAAGGGCATGCCCAACGACCAGTTACAGGCCAATATTTCCGGTGCTATTTCCGGCGCCTTACACATACATAATGTAGCCAAGTATTACGGTGTACCGGTGGTGCTGCACACTGACCACGCTTCTAAAAAATGGTTACCCTGGATCAGTGGTTTGATAGATGCCGGCGAACAATACTTCAAAGAGAAAAAACAACCCCTGTTCAGCTCCCATATGCTCGACCTGAGCGAAGAACCGATTGAAGAAAATATTCATACTTCTGTTGAATTCTATAAACGCATGCAGCCCCTGGGCATGGGTATTGAAATTGAACTGGGTGTTACCGGTGGTGAAGAAGATGGCGTTGACAACAGCGGCATTGAAAATGATAAATTATATACGCAACCGCAACACGTTGCTTTTGCTTATGAGCAATTAGGCAAAGTAGGCCGTTTGTTCACTGTAGCCGCCGCCTTTGGTAATGTGCATGGCGTGTACAGTCCGGGTAATGTTGAATTGCGTCCAGAAATTTTAAAGAACAGCCAGGACTATATTCAAAAAGAATTCAAGACCGGCGAAAAGCCCGTATACTTCGTATTCCACGGTGGCAGCGGTTCTCCTCAAAACCAGATCCGTGAAGCGATCGGCTATGGCGCTATCAAAATGAACATCGATACCGATCTGCAATGGGCATTCTGGGAAGGTATTCTTGGCTATTACAAAAAGAGCGAAGCCTACCTGCAAGATCAATTAGGCAACCCCGAAGGAGCAGATAAACCAAACAAAAAATATTACGATCCGCGTGTATGGCTGCGTAAAGGCGAAGAAACATTTATTAAACGTTTAGAGATTGCGTTTAATGATTTGAATTGCATCAACAGAAACGCATAAAGTTTAGAATTTAATTTCATATTCCTTTACAGGATTAAATGATTATGATATCAGCCCTGGCTCTCTGGCCGGGGCTTTCGTTGCGTCGCACCCTTGTACGGCATATCTTTGCGCAGCATTCACGAATAAAAAAACAAGTATGCCGTCAAAAAAAATTATCGATCTGCTTGGTGACAAAGCTTCCTATTTGCTGGAGCACAAAAGCACCGCCATTGACAAATCTACCATCACGTTACCCTCTCCCAACCACATTGAAGAAATATGGGTGAACAGTAACCGAAGCAATCCGGTGCTGCGCAGCATGCAATCATTATTAGGCCATGGTCGTTTGGCCAATACCGGATTTTGCAGCATTTTCCCGGTCGACCAGGGTATTGAACACAGCGGTGGTTCAGCCTTCTCGCCCAACCCCATTTATTTCGATCCGGAAAATATTATCAAACTCGCAATTGAAGGCGGTTGCAATGGCGTAGCAAGTACCTACGGCGTATTAGGCCTCATGAGCCGAAAATATGCGCACCGCATTCCATTTGTTGTAAAGATCAATCACAACGAATTCTTAAGTCTTCCCAATAAATACGATCAAACCATGTTCGGTACCATTAAAAGTGCCTGGAACATGGGCGCTGTAGCCGTTGGCGCTACCATTTACTGGGGCTCTGCAGAAAGTGCGCGTCAGTTAAAAGAAGTTGCCGAAGCATTTGAAATTGCCCATGAGCTGGGCATGACCACCATTTTATGGTGCTACACCCGCAACAATGGTTTTAAAGTAGATGGCGTGGATTATCATACCAGCGCTGATCTTACCGGTCAGGCAAATCATTTGGGCGTTACGCTGCAGGCTGATATCATCAAACAAAAACTACCTACCAATAACGGTGGTTACCTGGCTACCAAACATGGTAAAACTAGCAACCTTGTGTATGACAAGCTTACTACCGATCACCCGATCGATCTGTGCCGTTACCAGGTATTGAATTGTTACAGTGGACGCGTAGGGCTTATCAATAGCGGTGGAGAAAGCAAAGGCGCTAGCGACCTGGCCGATTCAGTATATACAGCTGTAATCAACAAGCGGGCCGGTGGTATGGGATTGATCCTGGGACGTAAAGCTTTTCAGCGACCTTTTAAAGAGGGCGTTGAGTTGTTGAACGCTACACAGGATGTATATCTTGACAAGGATATTACCGTTGCATAGGTAAACGAATTAGGACGTAAGAAGTAAGAAGATAATAAAAAGGTGAGCTCGCTATTAAAAGCAAAGCTCACCTTTTATGTTTTTATCTTATCTCCTACTCCAAAAACTACCAACGATCATGCCCCCGACCGTGTCCACGGGAATGTCCATGCCCATGTCCGCGACCATGACCACGTGGGCCATCGTCATAATAATCCCCACGTCGACCATAATCACCACGTCCGCCACCACAATCGCGAATTACGGGCTGATGGCCTCTATAACCTCTATACCGGGCGTATTGAACACGATGGTCATAAAAGTGACTGTATGGCCTTGGGCCTTCGCAAACCACTTTATAACCGCCATACAGATCGTAGCCGCGGTAACGTGACGGTAAATTGGCCGAGAATACCCAGTTTGGTCCGCTCAGATAAACGAACTGCTGTCTTGGAACATAATAGTAACATTCAATATCAGGCAGGTAATAATAATCTACTGAAGCATAACCGGCAGGTCCCCACTGGGGTTGTGCACCAATATTTACACTAACGCTTACCTGTGCTTTTGAAGAAAATACGGAAGCTGTTGTTAAGATGGCAAGGATTGGTAAAACTTGTAAAACCCGTTTCATAAATGATCAATTTGGTTACTGTTGAGAATCCAAATTACATACCCGGTTTAAATGAAAATGTGCATAACCTTATAATTAACAAATATTAAGATATCAACTGATTAACAATGCTTTGAATAGTTAAGAACAGCATAAAAAATGCCTGCCGCAGCAAGCATTTGCATTCTTTTAAGAGTTCTTTGTTTATAGTTCTTTAGTTCATAGTTCACAAACTTTAAACTTGAATCGTGGATCTTAAAACTGTGAACTCAGCACTGTGAACTATCCCTTCTTCCCTTTACCGCCGCCATGTCCCTGGCCATGCCCTTGCCCCTGACCCTGTCCTTTATTACCGCTATTACCGCCACCGGATTGTTTATAATGACCTTTCGCATTACCTGGATGTCCTTTCACTACAAAGTATTTGGGTTCTTTGCTGTCGCGGATAACAACCTGTTTCCCTTTCGCTCCTTTGTAATTTCCATATTTCACTTTATGCGTGGTAAATTGCAAATAGGGTTTGGGTTCATTGATAACTACTTTATAACCTGAATACAGGTTATAAGACCGGTACCTTGCCGGTAAACTGTTCGCAAATAGCCAGTTGCCGCCGCTCAGGTAAACGAACTGATGCGATGGCACATAATAATACATTTGCAGATCGGGTAAATAATAGTATTCCACTACATCATATCCGGTGGGCCCCCATAAGGGTTGCGCACCGATATTGACATTTACATTCACCTGCGCCTTTACCATGGAGACCGACGAAAGTGTTAATATACATGCCATTATCAATATGCCTGTTATGCGTTTCATAATCGTTGGTTTAAAGATTCACCTGCATGACTTCAAATTGCATGCCTCGCGCCCTTTACCAACAGGCATAAAAAAAGACAGCCAGCCATGCGGCCGACTGTCGTGATCTAGCAACCCCTAAACCAGCGAAATCATTAAACGGGTAATTTTACAGAGCTTAACGAAAGCTTCTATGAACAAAGCTTTACCCGCTACTAATTAAAGCCGGTACTAAAGACTCCTCTCACCTCCGGGATATCTTTACAATAATTCTATTTATGTTATTTTAAAACACTTAAATGCAAGGCGATATGCCTGCACCATGTATCATGCCAACGTATTCTATTTCCTTTTGCATTAGCCCATGAAAAGCCCAGGTTGTTTTAGAACCGAACTATTAATAAATCTGAAAGCAAATCACAACACTGAAACTGTGCCATGCAAAAATTCTTAAAACACTAATAATTAAATCCAGCGTTAAACGCCAACAGTAACGTAGTACAAGATCTAATAGGGAGGAGTTTGCTATATCCGTTTGTTCCTGCAAGTTAGTGGTAAAAAGAAAATAAAAAAATTTTTTTAGCGGATTTTATTAATAAAACGAATGAGCAGAATTTCAATGGATTGCTTGTTTGACAAGTGTTTGCGCGGAATCATGAATTTTAATTTCAACCTCCATTACGGCATTGTTCAATCGTATTGCATGTCAACAAAATACACATAACCATCATAGTAAAGCCCTGACAAATGTCACTTATTTGTCAGGGCTTTACGTATTGTAAGCTAGTTATTTAGCTGCTAAAATCCTTTTTTAGGCTCCTCTCCTTTTCCTCCTTTTGTATTTTCCGGCATTTGTATTGCCAGGAATTCATTGCCATTCAACAACAACTTCGCTGCCTGTTGTATATCACCGGGCGTTAGCATTTTTACATATTTTTCATAATGAACAAACCGGTCGGCATTGCCACCCTGCAATTTGTATTGCAAGATCCGCTCTACCCAAAAACCATTATCCTTACTATTTAGCTTATGCTGTTCGAGCCATTGCTTTTTAACTTTATTCAGGTAGGTTGTATCACAACCTTTCGCTATCATTTCGCTGAATTCTTTTTTAATTGCTTTTACCAGCGTATCTACTTTCTCCGGACCACAAGGTAGTTGCACTACAAAATTATAATTCGGGTAGGGATACTTTCCCACATCAGCAGATGTTCCTCCGCCATAAATGCCCTGTATCTTTTCCCGTAATTCTTCAATGATACGAATGTTCAACACTTCACTCAATGCTTGGGCTTTCAAGTCCAGATCTTCGCTATAGGGAATTTCGCCGGAATAAAATGCCAGGATCAAACTTTTGTCTTCTTTGCCCTTATTCAGAATAAACGTTTTTCGACCGCTAATTGGGCGCACTTTATTATCGGTAATAGTGAATTTTTTACCGGTTGCCGGTAAGCCCGCTATGTATTTTTCAATAAGCGGTTTTATATCACTTTCCTTAAAACTGCCTGCAAATACAAAGTGCATCCCACTGAGATCGCCAAAACGTTCTTTATGAATTTGCAGTACCCTATCATAACTGATCTTGTCGAAGTAAGCACTATTGGGTACTATTACCTGTGCCAACGGATTGTTATCAAACAGCGTTTTATACATGGTATCAACAAACGCAGCCTGCGGGTTGGCGCCAATCATCGCAAACTGTAACTTATTCCTTTGTACAAAAGCCCTGAACAGCGCGGTATCGCCGCGTGGCGCCGTACAATGCAAATAAGTTAACTGGAACATGGTCTCCAGGTCTTTTACACTGCTGCTGCCCCGGAACCCGTCTGATATAGTTGTGAAAACAGGACTAACGTTCACCGTTTTACCGGCGAGCGCCTTACCCATATCTGTAGGTGAAAAATTACCAACGCCCATAGCGCCGGTAACCGCTGTCATATATTCAGCGTTAAATTTATCGGCCAGGCCATAACTGTTTTTACCACCCGGGCGTGTTGCGCCCATAATGATCTGGTCGTTTTTAAAATCAGTTGGTTTCAGCGTAACCGTAACGCCATTGCTCAATTTATAATCGGTAGTGCCCAGGATCGCATTTTTTGTAATAGCCAGTACTTTTCCAGCCTTTGGTTCTTTACTCAACAAATTGGTGGCAATGGCTTTTTCTTCATATGGTTTAATATCGGCTTTAGCCTTTGCATCGATGATGGCCAACAATTCTTTTTCCGTTGGTAATGGCATGGAGTCTTTCGCTTCAGGGCCACTCATGTATACAAACAGGTTTTGCTGATCTTTGATCGATTTCGATACCGCATTCACTTCATCCAGCGTTATGGCCGGCAACATGGCTTTTGCATATTCAAATTCCTTTTCAATACCCGGTATGGGTTCCTGCGTTAGAAAATTGTTCAGGTATTCTTCCACATAATCGGCCGATTCGGTTTTGGCGCGATTGTTAAAGGTTGATTCGTAGTGAGCCAGCATCGTTTTTTTAGCACGCTGCAATTCAGCGGCAGTAAAACCAAACCGTTTTACGCGTTCGATTTCCTCAGCCAGTGCATTCGTCGCTTTTTGAATATCGCCGGTTCCCGCAGCCGCCATAGCATTAAAAGACTGATATCCCCGGGCATAAGATTCAAAATCGGCGCCGCCATAAATAAACGGCGGGTTTTCTTTTTGTGTCAGTTCCTGCAGGCGTTCGTTCAACATCGATACAAACATTTGTTCTATCAGATCTTTGCGATAATCGCTAACAGTGACAGCCGATTCTTTTTTAAAGGCCGGGTAATTAAAAGCCACCCGGTAACCGGTAGCTTCTTTATCTGTTACTACCATCGCTTGTGATGAAGTATAAGATGGCACATCGGCATATTCTCTTTTACGTGCATTGGCGGGATTGGTCAACCCCGAAAAATGTTTCTTAACCATGGCCTCGGCTTTGGCAACCTCAATATCGCCTACCACCACAACCGCCATCAGATCGGGGCGGTACCATTCTTTGTAGTACCGGCGAATGTTATTGACCGGGAAATTTTTGATGATGCTATCTACCCCTATCGGCAACCGCTTTGCATACTTTGAACCTTCAAATAACCTGGGGTATACCTTTCTGAATATGCGTTCATTAGCGCCTTTTCCCATCCGGCTTTCTTCCAGAATGATGGCCCGCTCGCCATTGATGTCATCATCCAAATAGGTTACGTTATGCGCCCAGTCTTCCAGCACCTGAAATCCTTTGTCCAGGTTTCCGGGTTTATCAGTAGGAATAGGCAGAATGTAAACTGTTTCATCAAAACCCGTATAGGCATTCAGGTCATTTCCAAAACCAACGCCAATATCCTGTAAAAAGGAAACGATATCATTCTTTTTGAAACGCGTAGTTCCGTTAAAGGCCATGTGTTCGGCCATGTGGGCCAGCCCCTGCTGGTCTTCATCTTCCAGGATGGAACCGGCATTCAACACCAGGCGCAGTTCCACCTTTTGTTCAGGCTTTTTATTCTGGCGGATGTAATAGGTCAATCCGTTATCCAGCTTTCCGATCTTTACTTTCGCATCAACCGGTAATTTGCTTTCCATATTCAACTGTGCCGTGGCATATTGAATAACAAAAATGCCCACCAGCAGCAATAGCCACCGGTTCAAGACACGTAAGGAGTACATCATGGTAGTTGTAGTTTTTGGTATACAAAAGTATTGGGGCTGGCCGTATAATGAACGCCCGTTTGTAAAAATGAAGTTAAAAGAAAAATAAAAGGTCCGGCATGTTAACCATACCGGACCTTTTATAATATTATTAATGCTATATGTTATTTCGCAACTTCCCCGATCACTGCTCCCACATTACCACTGGGCATTTGAATATGCAGTAAAGCGGCCAGGGTTGGCGCAATATCGGTCATATACGTCTCTCTATTGGTTTTTCCGGGCGTAATATGCCATCCATAAAACAACAAAGGAATGTGGGCGTCATAAGGCTGCCAGGCGCTGTGGGTAGTGCCGGTGGCCGCCCCTTCCATATAACCCGATTGCAGCATGACTTCAATGTCGCCGCTCAAATGTTGATTATAGCCATTGGCCACCATATCGCGCAGCCTGGCCGGCAAAGGCACCTCCATTAATTTATCCAGTTCAAATACCCGGCTTACTTCAGGTTGGCGGCCCAGGTATTTTACAATAGTTTTCCTGATAGCGGCTTCATCCAGTTTCAGTGAATCGATCAATGGGTGGTTGAGGTAAAGCTGGTGATTGTAGTTGCCAATGATCAGCTTCGTGCTGCCAAATTGCTCATTCAGTATTTTACTCAGGTCTTGCGTCCAGCGGCCACTTGGCGCCAGGCCACCGGGCAATTTATGCTCTTTCATAAAACCTGGCACATGCGCTACCGCATGGTCGGCAGATAAAAACACCAGGTACTGTCCTTTACCCACTTTGGCATCGAGGAAATTAAAAAAGCTGCCGAGGTCTTTATCCAGCCGCAGGTAATCATCTTCCTGTTCAACCGAATTAGGTCCAAATGCATGGCCTATATAATCGGGCGAAGAAAAACTGACGGCTAAAAAATCAGTCACGTTATCGGCGCCTAGTTGTTCGTTGGTAAGCGCTGCTTTTGCCATTTCAATGGTTATGGCATTGCCATACGGCGTGCTGGCAATGGCGCCATAATTGGTATTAGCGAATTTTTTAAGATCATACGGAAACCCTTTCTGTTCGGCTCCAAATGGAACGCCTTCATATGGTTTTTCGTCCGCTGTGCTTTGCACATATGTATTGATGGGATATAAGGTATTCCATCCCATTCCATAATATTTATCAACCAGCTTCTGGGCATTGAAGTCCTGCACCCATTTTGGCAATTCTTTCATGTAATAGGTGGAGGTTATCCATTTGCCATTGCGGGAGTCGTACCAGTAAGCGGCATTGGCTGAATGACCGGCAGGCAAAATACCGCCGCGGTCTTTAATGGCAATGCCAATTACTTTACTCTTGAAATTGGTAGCCAGGTTCAGTTCATCGCAAATTGTGGTCACCTGCATATTGCGGGGACTCATAGCACCGGGCAGGCCTGCTTCGGCGCCCACCGTTGACACCAATGAATCTTCGGTACAATACACGCTGCGCATTTTTTGCGGATCGAACCAGCCGTTACCTACTATACCATGAATGGCAGGCACACTACCAGTATAAATACAGGTATGACCGCAGGCGGTGATAGTAGGCACATAAGGGATCATGGTGTTTTCGCAAGAGAATCCCTGGTTCAAAAAACGTTTAAAGCCACCATCGGCGGCATAACGGTCGTTAAAGCGATACAGGTAATCCCAACGCATCTGGTCTATAACAATCCCTACCACTAATTTGGGCCGGTTAACAGTAACAGGCGTGGATGTGCTTGTTTTGATTTGAGCGGGCGCTATAAAACCAAACAGCATTAAACAAATCGTTGCTAAAAGAACACGCATTAAAAAAAGTTTTGGCAAAGATAACCGGCTACTAATACCACAACATTAAAATTTCCTAAATCCGGAAAAGCAATCGATTGTTCAAATGTTTGATTGTTACCTGGTTTCACCGGCTCCTCTTTTTAACACAATTGTAATTCCCCCTTCAAATATTTGGCTGCTTTGGCCGTTAAACCAGGCAACCATTAAACCAGCTATCAACAGCTGTAAAAAACATTAAAAACGCTACCTTTGCGCCGTTCGCCTAACACAGCAATAACCCTTTAATAAAATCCATATTATGGCAGATATTTTTGAAAGATTACTAAAGAATCAAGGTCCACTAGGTCAACATCGTGAAAGGGCTCATGGTTATTTTGCATTTCCTAAACTGGAAGGCGAGATTGGTAGCAGCATGAAATTCAGGGGAAAGGAAATGATCGTATGGAGTCTTAACAATTATCTGGGTTTAGCAAATCATCCTGAAGTACGGAAAGCGGATGCAGAAGGAGCCGCTCAATACGGATTGGCACTGCCTATGGGCGCCCGTATGATGAGTGGCAACTCCAACAATCACGAGTTGCTGGAAAAAAAGCTGGCCGAATTTGAAATGAAGGAAGATGCCATTTTGTTGAATTTCGGTTATCAGGGTATGGTGAGCCTGATCGATGTTTTGTGCGGCCGTCACGACATTATTGTATATGATGCTGAAAGCCACGCCTGTATAATAGATGGTGTTCGCTTACATCCCGGTCACCGGTATGTTTTCAAGCACAACGATATGGAAGATCTTGAAAAACAATTACAACGGGCAACAGCACTCATCGAAAAACAAAAAACAGGTGGTATCCTGGTTATTACCGAGGGTGTATTTGGCATGGCCGGCGACCAGGGTAAACTGAAAGAAATTGCGGCGCTTAAAAAGAAATACGAATTCAGGTTACTGGTAGATGATGCCCATGGTTTTGGTACCCTGGGTAAAACAGGCGCCGGAGCCGGTGAAGCGCAAGGCGTACAGGATGAAGTTGACCTGTATTTCTCTACGTTCGCCAAGTCTATGGCTTCCATTGGCGCCTTTATAGCAGGACCTAAAGTCATTATCGATTATATCCGGTATAACATCCGCAGCCAGATCTTTGCCAAAAGCTTACCAATGCCGTTGGTTATAGGTAACCTGAAACGCCTGGAACTGTTACAAACCCGCCCTGAATTGAAGGATAAGTTGTGGGAGAATGCACTGAAACTGCAAAAGGGCTTAAAAGAGAAAGGTTTTGATATTGGCAAGACCGATTCTGTGGTTACACCCATATATATGAAAGGCGGTATTGAAGAAGCTACGGCCATGGTCATGGACCTGCGCGAAAACTACGGCATTTTCTGTTCTATCGTAGTTTACCCGGTAATACCGAAAGGTCACATTATTTACCGGCTTATTCCTACTGCCACACATACTGATGAGGATATTCAAAGAACGCTTACTGCCTTCCAGGAAACCAAACAGAAACTGGATGCTGGTAACTATAAAGCATCTGCCATTCCAAATATGGCGGAAGCCTGATTGTAACGGTAGACGCAATCAACACATTGATTTACATCATTATATGCAATCCCGGAGCAAACCTCCGGGATTTTTTATTAATTATTAACCAAACAAATCAATCCTTAAATAAGAAACTTTATCAATAAGCGTTATTACTTATTTGAGATCATGGTTTTAGATAGTAAATTGACTTAGAAAAATTACGTTAAGCATGAAGTGAATTTTATTCCGGTACCCAAACATCAATATCTATGAAAGCGGTCTGTGTGCTGACCTTGCTGGTGATGCTTTTTGCAGCTGAAACAGCAAACGCACAAAGAAAAAGACTACCCGACAGTGTAAATGTTCTCGTACGCCTACATCCCCGGCATCCCCAAAATCCGCGGGTTGACTCTGTATTGGTGATCTTTGACCGGTTTGACCATACCGGGGCCGGTGTTGTTAAAAGAATTTACTACCCCACTGATAATCAATTCACCATCCCTTCAGTTCCGGAAGGAAGATATTATATAAACATCTATTGCCTGGGTTTGTACCGGGATGTTTTCAATGATCTGATGTTCATTAACAAAAGGCATAGCAATAACCTGACGTTTAAACTGGAACGGTCTGAGCAGTTTGTACCCGGCAAATTCATTCCTCCTATAGAAATAGATTTTACCAACCTCGCCATAACCAATATCAAGTCGTTCAAATAGCCACTAACATCCCTCTATATGGGCAAAAAGCAGCCATGCCAGCTGTTAATGATTAATTCATAACCTGGTTACAATGCGGTAATAAATAAAAAGAAGATTTGTAGTCCAACCCTGTAGTGATCCTTCGTGGAACGAATTAAAAAAAAGAGCCTCCCGGAGGGGAGGCTGCACTAATCAAATACCATTAACCATTAAACCTTATCCTATGAAAATTCAAATATAGTGTGAATATCTCAAAGTATAGGGCGTATGGCTTGAAATTTTTTACAAAATACGCATATAATTGACTAATGTCAATACGAAAATAAGTCAAATTTAATACTCTTTTTATTATCTGGATAACCTACGCAACCGTTTGCGTAAACATATAATTTAGTTATATATCTATCTCGGAATAATGACCTCCCAGGCCTAACTTCTATCTATCCCTCCCGACCCAACGCATACGATTGATTATCTGTCCTGTAAATATATATATCGAAATTATACCACCTCAGCGAAACCAACTTGACTGTTGTCAAAATCCAAATGCTTACAGGAAACTTTACATTACGTTTATTACTTATTTTACCTTATTTAGCCTTACCATTCCCTACCAACTCGATTTAAAACTCTTCTGATACTCATCAAACGGCACCTTTCCGTATTTGCCTTCTCCAAAATACTTAGCGATCAATTCAAATTCATTGGGCGCCAGATAACCAGGTATGGCCTGTGGAGTGCCATCAACCGGAATGATCACCGTTGTAGGATACGATAATTGCCCATCGGTGAGGTATATGGCAAAATCGTGGGTCTTATGCTTTGGGTTAAAGGCATACGTTTTTCCATTCCAGGTGATGGTGTTGCGCCCTTCAGCATCAAATTTTACGGGGTAAAATTTCTCCTGCACATAACTTGTGACCTCCTTATTGGAATAGGTCTTTTTATCCATCACCTTGCACCAGCTACACCAGTCGGTATACAGATCAATCAGTATTGGGCGCTTTTGATTTTTCAATCCGGCAGCCGCATCTTCCATCGTCATCCATTTCAGTTTCTCTTTATCGGATGCCTTTTCCCGGGCTCCCCATTCCATGTCTGCATTGACTGCTGGGTGCTCTGCACACGAAAAAACAACTACCCAGCAAAACAAAACCGACCATCTCAATGTTTGCATCTGTATTTTTGTTTAATAACCTAAATTTAAGTCTTTTCCATGCATAAAATCGTGTTGGCCATTACCGGCGCCAGTGGCAGTATATACGCCCGGTTACTGATTGAAAAGCTGCTGACCATTAAACAACAATGGCAGGATGTAGCCGTGGTAATGACCGATAACGCCAAACAGGTGTGGGAAACCGAACTGGGAAATAACGACTATACCCAATACCCGGTTCATTTTTATTCTACCAAAGATTTCATGGCTCCTTTTGCTTCAGGTTCGGGCCGTTACAATACCATGATCATCGCCCCCTGCTCCATGGGCACGTTAGGCCGCATTGCCTCCGGTGTTTCGAGCGACCTCATTTCCCGCGCTGCCGATGTCGTTTTAAAAGAACGCCGTAAACTTATTTGCGTGGTGCGCGATACGCCCTATAACCTGGTCCACATTCGCAATATGGAAACCGTTACACTGGCTGGTGGCATCATTTGCCCGGCCACGCCCTCGTTTTACAGCCGCCCGACCACTATTGAGGAAGCCGTGGCTACCGTTACCGACCGCATACTTGACCTGGCGGGACTGGACATTTCTACTTACCGATGGGGAAATGAAGGATGATTTTGCGTTTGTAAACACCTCATTTGCGTATGCAAATCAAGCCAAAAAAAAAGAAAGGTTGCCCTCGGGACAACCTCTAAATAATTTAAACCCAAACAATTAACCTCTTATCGCAGGTCAATCACTTCTACCCCAGGGTATTTGTTTTTATCAAACACAAAAAGATTGTCAGGTAAGTTAACAGTGCCATTCAGCGTATTTACGGTATACACCATTACGTTGCCTGATTTATCCAATATACGGGTGCTGTAAATAGTTTTGCTTTGTTTATCAACCAGCAGGTAAACTTTGTGAAAAGGCTTTGTTTTATCAACCGGTGTCATTTCAATTTCCTGAACCGATTTCTTGTTTACGATCTTATCGCCATTCAGCTTATACAGGAAATCTTTATCATAAAAGTTGCTAAACAACTTTTGCATGGTAATGGTATTGGTCGAAGGATCGGGCTTGGTGATGGTTACTTCGTTGGCCGATTTATCGTACGTCCAGATGTTAGCGCCATCGCAGAATATTTCCTGTCCAGTACCCGCAACACTAACCCGGTAACGCGATCCTTTTAAAGAAGCCGTTCCTTTTTTGGTGCCTAACAAAGTGCCTTTGCTATCCTCATTGCGCAGGGTAAAGGCCGCCTGTACCGACTTAAACGTTTTATATTTAGCACTAACCGCATCCAATACTTTTTTGGCTGCAGGATCGCTTTGTTGACAAAAACTTATGGTGGCTATAAAAAAAGTAGAAATTAATACAATTAGGCTTTTCATTATATGAGTGCTTTTTGTAAAGGCCGCAAAGATATTGGTTATAACCAACTACGGCAATTATAAGACGGTAATTGTTATTGTGGGTTGTAGATTAAAACCACATTAACAAAATTCTAACCCTATTGTTAAATTATTTCAGACAGGAGTCTTTCCAGGTCGGCTTCTGTTTTGATCAGCACATCGCGGGTCTTGCTACCCTGGCTGGGGCCTACAATGCCGGCAGCTTCCAGCTGGTCCATAAGGCGGCCTGCCCGATTATACCCTAACTTCATTCTACGTTGCAATAATGAGGTAGAACCCATCTGGCTTGCCACGATCATTCGCGCAGCGCCTTCAAACAGGGTGTCACGATCATCCAGGTCAAGCTCTTTGCCTTCAAATTGTTTTTCATCAACGTACTCAGGCAATAAGAATGCCTGCGGATATCCTTCCTGCGTGCCGATAAAATCGCAGACAGCGTCTACTTCGGGCGTATCAACAAAGGCGCATTGCAAGCGGGTGATTTCCCCGTTATAGGAGATCAACATATCTCCCTTACCGATCAATTGCTCGGCGCCACCCGCATCGAGGATGGTCCTTGAGTCGATCTTAGAAGACACTTTAAAGGCAATACGAACCGGGAAGTTGGCTTTGATGGTACCGGTAATGATATTCACCGATGGACGTTGGGTAGCAATGATCAAATGAATACCTACCGCACGGGCCAGCTGCGCCAACCGGGCTATAGGCATTTCCACTTCCTTACCGGCCGTCATGATCAGGTCGGCAAACTCATCCACTACCAGTACAATAAAGGGTAAGAACTGGTGACCTTTTTGCGGGTTCAGTTTCCGCTTTACAAACTTCTCGTTGTATTCACGAATGTTACGGGCTCCGGCTTCTTTCAACAGGTCGTACCGGTTATCCATTTCAATACACAGGGCATTCAGGGTATGAATTACCTTTTTGGTATCGGTGATAATGGCTTCTTCCTCACCCGGTAATTTGGCAAGGAAGTGTGTTTCTATATGGCGGTACAAACTCAACTCTACTTTCTTCGGGTCAACCAGTACCAGCTTTATTTGCGATGGATGTTTTTTATACAACAGCGACACCAGGATGGCGTTCAAACCAACTGATTTACCCTGACCGGTAGCACCGGCCATCAGCAAGTGCGGCATGGTGGTAAGGTCCACGATAAAATTCTCGTTATCGATCTTCTTGCCAATGGCTATCGGCAGGCTGAAAGCATTGTTCTGGAATTTTTCCGACGACAGCATGCTGCGCATACTCACTACGGTCTTTTTCACATTCGGTACTTCAATACCTACGGTTCCCTTACCAGGAATAGGCGCAATGATACGGATACCCAACGCTGCCAGACTCAGGGCAATATCATCTTCCAGGTTCTTGATACGCGAAATACGCACCCCGGCAGCCGGTACAATTTCGTACAGGGTTACAGTTGGCCCTACCGTGGCGCTGATCTTTTGAATATCGATGTCGTAGTTCTTCAGCGTGTTGATGATCTGGTTCTTGTTGGTCTCCAGTTCGGCAGGGTCCTGAATAATGCGTTCGCTGCCATGCAGCTCCAGCAGATCCAACCCAGGAAATTTATAATCGCGCAGATCGAGCGATGGATCGTATGGCTCCTGTGTAATTGGTTTCTGTTCAACGACGACTTCTTCTTCAACCGGTACTTCCGGCTGATCAACTTCGGGATAGGTTTTAATTTCCAGCTCCAGGTCGGGCTCAGGCTTTTTAGGTCCCCTTCCTTTTTGCGGTATTAACAACGGAGTTTCATCGACCGGCAGGGGAACTTCAGGGATATCGTCTATATCTTCTTCAACCGGTTCTTTTTCTTCTCCTGTTAACTCCTGCTTTTCTACAAGTGGTCCTTCTTTTTCAACCAACTGTATATCCAGTTCTTCTGTCTTTTGTTTCGGCAATTTTTTGATGGCGCTTCCATCTTTCATTTTATTGCCTATGGCCAGGGGTGTTTCTGCAGTATCTTCATGATCGGCTACAAAAGGCACCAGTGGCGCAATCGCTTCATCTGTTTTAGGTTTGGATAATGCAGGCGCTTTAAACACCGGGTTAAAACGCCAGATGATATAGGCTAATCCGCCAACCATTAACAGGGCAGCTGTACCAACACTGCCTATCATTCGTACCAGCCATTCGCTGCACATATTCCCTACCGCCCCACCCCAGGCAAATGAACTGCCCCGAAAAATAAAGGAAAGTGTAACACTGAAAAATACCAGTCCTACAATGACGTAGCGCACATTGCGCCAAAGGGAAAATATTTTTGAAGCTAATAAGGCATTGACGCCTACTACAAAAAACAGGGAACAGAACATAAATGAGGCGGCGCCAAATCCTCTATAGAAAAACAGGTGTGAAATATAAGCGCCGAGGTTACCAAGCAGGTTAGTGGTTTTCACTTCTTCGCCGGGCAATAAAATAGCCGCACCCCTGAACACTTTATCCTGGTCTTCCTTCCAGGTAAACAGGTAGGAAGCAAAAGCGATAAATAAGAACAGGCTGATCAATAAGGCGAAAGTACCGGCAATTTTATGGGTACGCTCGTCCTTAACCAATTGTTTTACCGAAACCTGTACTTCTTTTTCAGGTTTAAATTTTTCCGGATTTGCTGGCTTTTTCTTTTCTGCTTTGTCTGCTTTTAAGCGGTTGGCCATGTGCGCAAAGATAAGTGGTTTAAGGTACAAGAATACAAGATACAAGGCACAAGAATACAAGATAGAAGACGCAAGAATACAATACAATCACAGATAAGTTAAAATGACGGCCTTGAACCTTGAGCCTTGCGTCTTGAACCTTTTGCTTTTTTTCGTACATTCACCCCTAGAAACTAACGCACCCCCGGTGCTAAACCGGGGAACTTTATGATCACTATAAGCCATCCTCGATTTGTATCTAATTTTGTTACCTGCCGTTTTCCTTTTTGCAAGGTCATCAAACATACATTTTTTTATATCCTGCTTTTTTGTTTTGCATCCAATAGTTATGCACAATGGCCGGACTCAATGGTTACAGATGTTGCCAGTGTCCGATACCAAAAACCAATATATAAACAGGCCCTGTTTACTTCAACGCCAAAACATCAGGTACCTGATGCAGATATTGTTAAATTACCGTTTAAACAATGTGTGGGTACATACGAGCCACATGATTTGCCCGGCCATTTGATAGAACAGGATTGCTTTTTACAGATCTGTTTAAAGAATAGTGCCGATACAGCCATCATGGTTTGTTTTACCCCCGGTAACTATTGCCGCTCGGTTACCCTGTTTAAAGCCCAACCCGGTAATGAAGCTGGCACATTGGTGCGATTGCCCGACAGCCTTACCACCGATAAACGGGATGCCGGTGTAAAACAGATCACGCTGCAACCCCATGAGCAGGCTATCTATTTTTGCCGGTTCAATTGGGTGCGTACCAATATTAACTGGCTCATTCCCCGCATTATCAGGTACGATTACCTGCCACAATGGGGTACCATACAACGAGACCGGGGCGGTTTGCTCGATGTGTTCACTTACACCGTATCGGGCGTGTTGCTGTTCATGATCTTTTATTCACTGGCCGTTTATATACAAAGCCGTAATAAAGAATTTATCTTTTATGCAGGCTACACATTCCTTACCTGTTCCCTGTTGTTCCTGAAATCGTACCTCAATTACAGCGCTACACCTTTTAATTACTTTTATGAAGAGTACCTCGATTTCATGATCATGACAGCCAGTGTAGTGTTGTACCAGATCTTCATACGAAAGTTCATAAACAGTAAGGAACAATATCCACTGCTCGATAAATTCCTTCATTTCTTTACCCTGTTGCTGATCGGCTCCAGCATTGTGTTTTCCATGGTGTACTTTTTTACCGACAGGTACATTATGCTGAACATCATGGAAAACTTTGTTATTAAACAGGTATTCTTTATTACAGGCGTATTCTTTATTGTTTACAGCATTAAAAAGAAAAATACCCTGCTCAACTACCTGGCGGCAGGTAATGCGTCGCTGATAGCATTCGCTGTTATTTCCTATATCATCATTAATACCGGCTGGAAGTTTGTTGAAAAAGATAACGCCTCTATTTTTAACCGGGGACTGTTCTACTACGAAATAGGCCTTGTGCTGGAGTTAGGATTCTTTTTGTCGGGGCTGGCTTATAAAAACCGGCGCGATATTATTGAACGGGTAAAAGAACGGGAGCGGTTGAAGCTGGAGAATGAAAGAAAAGAATTTGATAAACAAATGGCGGTCATGGCAGCCAAACAGGAAGAAAGGAACCGTATTTCGGCCGACATGCATGATGAACTGGGGTCGGGCGTAACGGCTATCCGGCTCATGAGCGAGATTATGAAAAGCCGCCTGAAGGGCGATGTGGTTCCCGAACTGGAAAAGATCTCCAACTCGGCCAATGAGTTACTCGGCAAGATGAATACGATCATCTGGACCATGAAAAGCAGCAACGACACATTGGAAAGCCTGATCGCTTACATCAGGGCGCATGCTATTGAATATTTCGATTCCACCCCCATCGAGTGCAAGGTACAGTTGCCGGTGCTTATACCCCAGACGGAAGTAAGCGGTGAAAAAAGAAGGAACATTTTCCTGAGCATAAAAGAAGCGCTGAACAATGCCATGAAGCATTCGCAGGCCTCGCAAATACATATTGGTATTTCAACCAGTGATAAGTGGCTGATGATAAAGATCATTGATAATGGCATTGGTATTGATGCAGACAAACTTCGCCGCTTTGGCAACGGCCTCAGCAATATGCGCCGCCGCATGGAAAGCATCGATGGCACCTTCAAAATTGACTCAGGTAAAAATTGCGTACTTACCTTTGAGGCGCCGCTCTAACGCCCAAAAACAAACACAACCAGCCGGCGATAAAGAACAATCCACCAAAAGGCGTAATAGCGCCAATACCACGCAAGCCAACGGTACTGGTTGCCTGTAATAAAGTAAGCGCGTATAAAGAACCGGAGAACAAAACAATACCCGTAATAAAACAAATGCCGGCGTACCGGATGCTGCGTAGGGGGAACCTTTCAAACAGCATGCCTGCGGCCAGTAAAGCCAGTGCATGATAGAACTGGTAACGCACGCCTGTTTCAAATGTTGTGATGGCTTCGGGAGGAACAATTTGCTTTAATCCGTGTGCGCCAAAAGCGCCGAGGGTTACGGCCAGCAAACCCATTATAGCGGCCGTACGCAAAAAACCTTTATGCATGTAATACGGTTTGAATAAAGTCGTTCATAGATATGGCATCTTCTTTAGCTATAATAACATCCGCCAGTTCATAGTACATGCGGCGTTCGTTCAGCTTACGAATGATGTAATGTTTCAGGTCTTCATCTCCAATATCTTTCAGCAATGGCCGCTGCATGCGCTCTTTCATCAGCCGATGCAGCAATACATCAACCTGGGTATTGAGCCATACCACCGTACCATACTTTTTCATGAATTCGATATTATTAAAAAAACAGGGCGTTCCGCCGCCGCAGGATAATACCAGGTTGGTATTTTCATCGACAATCTTTTCCAGCACTTCTTTTTCCCTGCTGCGAAAATACTCTTCGCCCGATTCGCCGAAGATGTCGGGGATACTTCGCTTTTCTTCTACCACGATCACCTCGTCCAGATCATAGAATGGTAAACTCAGCCGTTGCGCAACCTGCTTTCCCCAATGTGTTTTTCCGGAACCCATAAAACCGATTAAAAAGATCCTCATTAATTCGCAAGTTATTTAAATGCATTGAAACCGGTAACATCCATACCGGTTATCAGCAAATGTATGTCATGTGTGCCTTCGTAGGTAATAACACTTTCAATATTCATCATATGACGCATAACCGAGTATTCGCCCGTAATGCCACTGCCCCCCAGCATCTGCCGCGCTTCGCGGGCAATGTCAGCGGCAATTTCGCACCCATTGCGCTTGGCCATGCTCACCTGTTGCGGCGTAGCTTTTTCATCATTCATCAACATCCCTAACCGCCAGTTCAGCAACTGGGCCTTGGTGATCTCCGTGATCATTTCGGCCAGTTTTTTTTGCTGCAACTGAAAAGCCCCGATCGGTTTGTCGAACTGCTCCCGCTCTTTAGAATAGCGTAATGCAGTATCGTAGCAATCCATGGCCGCTCCTACCGTTCCCCAGGCTATTCCATATCGCGCTTTGGTTAAACAGCTCAGCGGACCTTTTAATCCTTTTACATTCGGCAGAATATTTTCCTTGGGTACTTTTACATTATCGAAAACCAGTTCACCGGTTGCAGAAGCCCGCAAGCTCCATTTATTATGGGTCATAGGCGCCGTAAACCCTTTCATGCCCCGTTCCACGATCAGGCCGTGTATTTCACCCTGTTCATCTTTGGCCCACACAACGGCCACTTTCGCATAAGGTGCATTACTGATCCACATTTTAGCGCCGTTCAGTATTACATAATCGCCGGCATCGGTAAAATGGGTGGTCATATTGCCCGGGTCGGAACCATGATCGGGTTCCGTTAAACCAAAACAACCCAACCATTCGCCACTGGCCAGTTTGGGTAGAAATTTGCGCCGCTGGTCTTCACTGCCATATTCAAAAATGGGGAACATCACGAGCGATCCCTGTACGGAAGCCGTAGATCGAACGCCGCTATCGCCCCGCTCCAGTTCCTGCATCATCAATCCGTAACTGATATAATCCAGACCGCCACCACCGTATTCTACCGGGATGGTGGGACCAAAGCACCCGAGATCACCCATCTGTTGCACGATCTGTTCGGGGAACTCCGCTTTCTGTGCAAATTCTTCAATAATGGGTGATATCTCTTTCTTTACATAATTACGAACAGATTCGCGTACAAGTTTCTGTTCGTCGGTCAATAAATCATCCAGTAAGAAATAATCCGGGCTGGTGAACAAATCGGTTCTGTTACCCATGACTAAGCTATTTTTCGATATTAAGCTAAAGTAAGAAAAACCACGCAAGTTTATGGTTTATAGTTTGTTGTTTGTGGTTATTTCATTCGCACCTGCTTTACTAACCCAAACCGTCCTTTTTGCTGATATTTAGGGTATTAAGTTCCATTAAAAATTTTAAAGTGCGGCAGCAACTTCAAACCATAAACCACAAACCAAAAACTAATTAACCGTTCCATGCAACATGCGGGTAAAACCTATGTCTTTTTATAGAACAATCTAAACAGATCATTTTGGAGCTGACTGCAAACACCGTCCGGGATGAACTGGTAGAACGCTGTAAGCGGGGCGACCCCCAAAGTTTTCAGCAATTGTACCAGCAATATTCCAAAGCTATGTATAACACCAGTTTACGTATCGTAAACAATTCAGCCGACGCGGAGGATGTGCTGCAGGAATCGTTCCTGGACGCATTTCGCTCCCTGCACGATTTTCATTACCGCAGCACCTTTGGCGCCTGGCTGAAAAAGATCGTTATCAATAAATCGATCAACATACTCCGCAAGCGGAGGAATGATTTTGTTGATATGGAAAGCACAGAATTGCAGGCGGTGACAGACGAGGAACCGGAAAACGAAGCAGACATGGAGTATAAAGTGTCAGCAATAAAAAAAATGATCACCCGGTTGCCCGACGGATACCGTACCGTGCTGAGTTTATACCTGCTGGAAGGATATGACCATGAAGAGATATCACACATATTGAATATTTCGCATAACACCGTACGTACCCAGTATGTACGCGCCAAACAAAAACTGCTGACCATTATAAAACAAGGAGTTTGAATATGAGCAAAGGTTTAGAACAATTTATTCGTGACAACCGCGACCAGTTTGATACTGATGAACCCGGTGAACAGATCTGGAAAAAACTGGAAGAACAACTAACTGATAAAAACCAGGTTAACCAAAAACAACCATCGAAAAGCCGGCAGGCGATCCTGTTTACCATACTGCGCTGGAGTGCGGCGGCTTCCATTCTGATACTGGCTGGCATAGGCATTTATTCCCTGTTGAATAAACACCCTGACAATGACCCCGGCCTGGGACATCATCCATCATCATCTGATACACCGGCCGTGAATGACCCGATGCTGAAAGAGATCAACCCAGGATATGCCCGGGAAGTATATCAATTTACCAAGCTCATTGAATCGAAGCAAAACGAACTGAAAGAGATTGAAAAGGAAAACCCCAATCTGTACAAAAAGTTTGTTGCCGATATCAATAAACTCGATAGTTCTTACCTCGCACTGAAAAGGGAATTACCGGAAAACCCCAATCGAGAACAATTGCTGGAAGCTATGATTGAGAACTTAAGACTGCAGACTGAGATCCTCAATCAACAACTAAGCATTATTAATCAAATCAAAGCATCAAAAAGCAACAATCATGAAAGTAAATTTAAAAAAGCATAGCATCCCTTTACTCTTTACCTGCCTGCTTTCGTCTACGCTTGTTATGGCCGGTGAGCCGGTAGTGGAAAAGAAGAAAACCTATACCAAATCCTACACCGTAAGCAACAGTGACAAAATTTCTTTCAACAACCAGTTTGGCGAACTCAAAATAAATACCTGGGATAAGAACGAAGTGAATGTTACGGTAACCATTACCGCCGAAGCCAATACCGATGAAAAAGCGCAGGCCATTCTCGATCACATCAGCATAGAAGATGGCAAATCGAACGATGGCGTGTATTTCAAAACAAAACTTGATAAACAGAAAGATCAGAAATGGAATAAAGGAGAAAAACAGGGATTTCACATTGACTATGTTGTAAACATGCCTGCCCGCAATCCGCTGTTTGCAAAGAACGAATTTGGCCCAATGAGCATTGATGATTATAATGGCGAGGTTACGTTGGAAAGTAAATTCGGCAGTCTTACAACAGGTAAGTTAAGCAATGTAAAAAGAGTGCAGGTTGAATTTGGAAAAGCTACCATCGGCAGCCTCAACAATGGCAGTTTGATCATTAAATTTTCAAAAGCATCTATCGATAACCTCGATGGCAATGTGAATGCAGTTTTTGAATATTGCGATATTGCCAAACTACGCGTTGATAATGATACCAAAGCATTAACCATAAAGAACAGTTTCTCCAACCTGTATCTTGATGTGAACAGTAATATTTCGGCCAACTATGATATCAGCACCAACTTTGGCGACCTGCATAACAAGACGAATTTCGAAATAAAAGAAGAGAAAGAAGATAAAGATGATCATGGCCCCCGGTTTAATAAAAGATTCCTGGGCAAATCAGGCAGTGGCAATATAGACATGAAAATTAAATCTGAATTTGGCCAGGTAACGCTGGGCCATAACCTGAACATTGACATGAATAAGGAAAAAGATAAGGATAAGAATAAAGACAAGAATAAGGATAAGAAGGGCACGGTAAGAATTTGAGGAAGGTGACGAGTTGACGGGTTAACTAGTTGATAGAGTTGATACAGTTAATACAGGTTAACGAGTAAAAAAAATGGGTAGGAGGCTTAACCTGGAGTTCCCTTATCAACTAGTCAACATTTCAACTTATCAACTTTCACGATTTGCAGTCAGCAGAGTCGAGACTCTCTACAACGGATCCCCCCGGTAAAAATCGGGGGCCCGTTTTTGGAATAAAAAACAAAAGGCTTCCCGATCATGGTGGGGAAGCCTTCTGCTTTAAAAATATATTATACAGCCGTCAGAACAACCAATACCAGGTTATCCAAACAGTTGGATCGGCAATACTTACCACATCATATGAATAGGAACTGCTTTGCGCAATATAATACCCGCTGGCGTTAAATAATTGATTCCGGGTATCAACTGCCGGTCCCGTGAGTGGCCAGGGACGGGTGGCATGCTCCTGATACAAAGAGAACCGGGCCCGTCCGCTGGAGGTAGTAACGTTCATCGATACCCATGAACCTGCCTCTACATCCAGTTCATTACTTACCGTATCGCGGTAAATGGTGAAGAAGGCATCAACGCCGCCAGGGTTGGGCTTATACAGTAAAAAGTAATATTTAGCCGTATCGTTCTTAAGCGACTTCAGGTTATAGGCATCATCTACCCCATTTACATGGAACCCATCAAAGGAGATCCAGTAATTATCACTGGCTGCACCAAATTGCCACCACCGGTTTGATGCATTTTTTACATCCGGGTTTAAAGGCGGCGCCGTAGCAGTGGTAAAGCCCATAATAGTAGCTGTTGTTCCGTTCACAGTCACATTCATTACTTGTGTAGCTGCTGTACCATTTACAAAATTGGTGATACTAAAACCAGGGATGGTGTTAGATCCATTTACAACAGGGTCTGAAAAATACACCCCGTTTGCCCAGAAGTAATACCCCCTTGACACAGACTGGTTGGCACTACCGGTTCCCCATGAAACAGTCACTCTTTTAATAGTACTATCAAACTGCAACTCATAATCGGTGCCTTTGTAGCTAAGCCGTCTCCAGTAACGCAGGAATTTCCAGTAATTTTTAAAATTCACGACCCCGTTGGTCACCTGCTTGTTGGCCCATATCGACCGGTCGGCCTGAGCTGCTTTTCGCAAACTGAGCTTACTGCCATTAAAACGACCCGTTAAACTGATACTATCAGCCGCAACGGTATCGACCATAAATTCAAAATCGGATCTTAACCCTGAGCCGTACCCACCGCCGTTCACACTGCCATCCGGATCGCTCAGAATATGGATATAGGAATACGTATCGAATATAAGACTCGGTTGTTGCAACGCTTTTAACCGGTAGCTGCTTTCCTTGAGCACAGTAGCGGTTGTACTGTCAAAATCGCTGTACATCTGTACGCGGTTGCTGTCGTTGAAACTAAAATAAAACCGGTAAGAGCCGCCATCTGCGGTGATCAGGTTGGCATTCCACCCATACTGTGAGCCGCTAAGCGCTTTCTGATAGGCAGCCAGCGTTTCGTTGAGCCGCTCGTCGGGCGATTTATCAAACGCATTGTCATCGTCCTTCTTGCACGAGGCAACCAGGGTTATGGCGAGTAAATAATATAATAGGTTCTTATTCATACCTGTGTCTTTAATGGTGAACGGTCTACTTTATCAACGCATCGATTGAATTACGCGTGCGGGTTTGTAAACTATAGAAGTTAATTCCCCACACATCTTTGAAATAAGTAACTACAATGGATTCTTTCTGGCGCAGCCTGGCTACTGCCGTTGGGCTGGAAATAGTTTTCAGTAAAGCTTCATACCCGGCTTTTCCTTCTGTAAGCATCACAGAGATCATTTCCACAAAGTCTTCATCCGGCGCCGACATGGAATAGGCCGTGATAAATCCCTTTTCATTCGCGGTTGAATCATACTCATTGTTCCAGTTAGAGGTATAATCACCAACAGATATACGTCTGAAATCCTGAGGATACAACACCGTTTGATGCATGATGTGGCCAAACTCGTGTTCAATGGTATGGAACATCATTTTTATATTGGTGGAGTCGCCTGGTACATAACCCGTCATACCCTTAACCCTGAAATCATTCAGCACATACAACACAATACGCCGGCCGCCTTCTGCTGTTCCCAGGGTAATGGTACCATCAATATTCCAGTTGGCGCTGCCCACCAGAACAAAAAACTTGGGAATGTATTTTTGCATGAATAATTTACCTGCTTCCGCCACATAGTTATCTATCCATACTTTTTTTATGGAGCTCAGCACGGGGATGATCTTTGCTTCATCGGGCGGGGTAAGTGTTTTATTAAAATCCAGCTCACCCTGGTCCCATTTATATTTGGCCGCCACATTAAAAGGAGTTGTCAGGGTATCCCTGATCCATCTATCAATGTTAGTAGCCGCCCAGGTATCACCACCCAATCCGGGTATCGTGCTAACATCACCCAGGTCATCCTCCTTTTTACACGCCGCCAGCATGGCAAGCGCCGCTATGACAAGGTATATTTTGTATTTGGACATATATGAATACAGTTTATAGTTCATAGTTTAAAGTTCATAGTTTATCCGCTTTCCCTACTTCCGACTTCGGTTTTCTCTACCTCGGATTTAACGGCATACCGGATGTGCTTACTGACGCAGGCAGCTGAAACACCCGTCTTGGGTCACTGGCGGGCAGGGTTAACGTTTGTCCGTCGGTTGTTGTATGCGTTACCGACCGGTTATATCGCAGCAGATCGAACCAACGCATTCCTTCCTGTACATATTCAGCCCGTTTAAAATCAAGTATGGCATCCCTAATATTGTTAAACAAACTGGCAGAGCGATAATAATTCTGCAGTTTGAGCGCGGTAATCTCATGGTCAGCCACTTTGTAATCATTGATGCGAGTACTGGCGTACGTGTTCAGATCGGCCATGGCTGCATTGGTATTATTCTGATTTAAATAAGCTTCAGCCCGGTTAAACAGCACTTCTTCTGTAGTGAATAATGGGACCATTACATAGGGCAACCCGATATTGGCATTCACAGAATTACGAACGAAATATTCATTGATCTTGGGTATTAAGTAATTATTGGTACCTACTGTATACACCGTAAACGAATATCTGCCTCCGGTAGGGTTATCGCCCAGTATTTCATCGCGTTTGGAAGAATTCCAACCATAGCGAACAGAATAGAAATCACGTCCCCAGTTAGATACGGTCTCAACCAGTAACAGGTTTGCCGGCTCTGTTGCTTTTTCATAGATCGCAAACAATTCGGCGGGTGTCATAAACCGGTAGCTCGTGTTCCATGGGCGCAACACCGACGCAACATTGCCCGCAGAAAATACCACATTGGCATGTGTAATCACTTTGGCATAATCCTTCTTGAAAAGATAGAACCGGGCGGCAAAGGCATTAGCGGCCGCTTTTGTAAAATGATAACGTGGTATGGTGTATTTGGTATCGTCAATAAGCGGCAAACCCTGGGTAAGGTCCTGCTCTATCATCTGGTACACATAGGCTACCGTTTTGCGATCGTACTGTTTAAATACAACCGTTTCTGGTATTGTTACATAAGGAATGCCCAGGTCGGTACCGGCTGTATTGACATTGTATATTTTGGAAAAGAACGTAACAAGCATAAAATGTGCATACGCCCTGCATACCAACGCTTCTCCTTTCTGCGCCCTGTACAGCGATGTATCGGAAGCATTTTTTATTGCCTCCAGCGCCTGGTTGGCTGCTGCGATGGCTGTATAACAGGCATTCCAATAATTCTCCGGGGAATCCTGCTGGTTGTCGGTTACATCCCGGAAAAAGTAAGGATCTATATTGGTTTTATCCTGACTCCCTTCGCCTTTATCGGTTACATTATCTGAAATGGATTCGGCAAAGGTCATATAATTCCCCTGCGGATAGGCCGTAGCCAGTAACTGCGAAACCTGCTCAGGCGTACTTACGGAAGCCCGGTTGTCTGGATTTTTTTCCAGAAACTTTTTACATCCTGCTGTAAAAAAAAGCAGTGCAATGGTTGTATATGATAATATTTTTTGCATGGTATTTACCTTTTTTCGTTTCATCCGCCACGGCGGACACGCTTCTCGTGTTATAATCCCATTTTCACAGAAAACGTAAACTGTTTTTGAACGGGTTGAGCAACACCGCCGGTATTGAAAAATTCAGGGTCCTGTCCTTTTAATTTTTTATCTGAATAGATCAACCAGGGATTGTTCGATACTGCTTGCAATGCCAGGCTGCTCATACCTATCTGCTTTAGTATTCTGGCAGGTACCAGCCAGGTGAACGAAACATTCTTTAATCTGACCATATCTCCGTTGGCTATACGCTCGGTTGAATAATTGTAATTATTGTATGGGGTATTGCCGCCTAACTTCGATTGTTCATACGCACCCAGTATAGAAGGTACGGTGGTATATTTTTCATCGCCGGGCATGCTCCACCGGTTATAAAACTCTTTTGGCATGGCATCCAGATCAGAATAACTGTTTTTAAAGGCCGGATATAACCTGATCTTATTGCCTGCCTGGTAGGTGATGAAAATGCTCAGGGTAAAATCCTTATAACTAAAGCTGTTCAACCAGCCACCGGTCAATTTGGGATCAACAGGACCTGCATACACCAGGTAGCTTGTATTTTGATCCTGCAGGTATACATTCGTAGCTACCTTACCTGTTTCATCAATAAACTGGGGAGTGCCGGTAAGATGTTCCAGTCCCTTGAAATTAATCGAGAACAAACTCCGTACCGGGTATCCCTGTTTATTACCGCCTTCTGCAGCAACGAGGTCCCAGATGAGGGGTTCATTCTTGGCGTTGGTTATTTTATTGGTGTTGTAACCAGCCGTTACGTTGGTACGCCATTTAAAGGTTTTGTTATTTACCAGTACATAGCCTACCAGCAATTCAGCCCCCTGCGATTCCATATCAGCATAGTTGGCGGCTTTATAAGCCTCTCCACCCACACCTGATGTCTTAACCAGGCTTATCAGGTCGAAGCTATTGCGATGGTAAACATCAACGCTGAAATTGAGGCGCTTGTTTAACAGGGTACCATCAACACCCAGGTTGGCAGTATATAACTTTTCCCAGGTAAGCTCTGAATTCTCCAGGTTCGCCAGTTGTATGACCGACTCTCTTTCTGTTAAATAAGTTCTGTTGGTATTAATGTTCTTTAATACAATGTTCGAATTGGTGGCAGGTCCCATACTGGCGGTAAGCCCATAGCTTCCACGCACGGTAAGGGCATCTACCCAGGTTATATGCTCCATGAAGCCTTCCTGTTCTACGTTCCATGAACCGGCCACGCTCCAGGTGGGCAGCCAGCGGGCATTTTTCGATTTACCCAACCTGTTCGATCCGTCGTAACGAACCGTTCCAGTTAGGTTATATCTTGAATTGTAGGTATAGGTGCCTGACCCGTAGAAAGCCACAAACCGGTCATAATCCTTCGACATGCCATAATACGGGAAGTTCAGCTCAATGGTCTGTTTCAAAATACGGTAATCAATAAAAGGTACACCACCATTCTCATACTGGTATCCGTAACCGGTATTTGAAAACTGTTGACGGTCGGCATATTTTACCTGCATACCAACCAAACCACTGATGGAATGCAGATCGTTGAATGTTTTATTGTAGTTAAGGCTGTTCCGGAAATCATAGCTTAACAGCTGATCTTCTGTGCGGTTATAAAAACCACCATAAGGCAACACGACCACCGGCTCGGCATCGGGATTTTCAGGATCGCGGTACAGGAACTTGTTATTGGCCCTGATGGTAGAAGTGTTTGCTGAGCGATATGCATTGGCCATATTCGACTTCTCCGTGATCTGATGCTCGCGGCTCGATTTCACAAAGCGTAAAGCGCCCACAAATTCGTATCTCAGTTCGGGAGTGATCTTATAATTTAAACTTCCCTGCAACCGGAGGTCGATCACTTTCAGATCTAAATAATTATTCTCCAGTTCGGTGAGTACGTTGAAGGGAGCGAAGTTGCGGCGAAAAGTTTCCCGGTTGCCCTTTTCATCAAATGCCGTTAAGGTACGGCTTGAATTGAGTGCGTAGCTGAAAGGATTGATGTCGAAATCGCGGTCATAGCTACCATCTACCGGGTTGCTGTTACGGCTCAAAGCGCCGGGCGCTTTTTGTTGCCGTACCGATCCAACCGTGGTAAAATCGGCCGACAGCTTTTCATTGAATTTATAGTTGTTGCGGAAGTTCAGGGTATAGCGGCTCACTTTATCGGCAAGCGTCCAGCCGTTATCGCCGTAATAACTGGTAGAAAAATAAGATTGGGAACGGTCGGTCCCGGCTGAAATGCTGAGAGAATGCTCCTGCATAAAATTATTGCGGAACAGCAGGTCGAACCAGTCGGTATTTGCCTTTGCATACCGCATCAGGAAATTTTTGCGCGCAGGCTGGGTATTGGACAGGGCAAATGTGCCATCGCTGTTTACCTGGTTCAGCAGTTCATACATTTTACCATATACGCCGTTATCTGCCCGGTCGAGAATATTGGCGTTGAGGCTGCCTTTTCGTTCCAGCTCGGCCAGTACCGACATTTGCTGGGCGGAGTTCATGATATTAAATTCCTGGTATACAGGTTTCAGATACGTACTGAAATTACCAACATAACTTACGTTCGGTTTACCGGCGCGTCCTCTTTTAGTGGTTATCACCACTACCCCATTCATGGCTCTGGCGCCATACAGGGCTGCAGCAGACGCATCCTTCAATATGTCGAAACTTTCAATGTCGTTGGCATTTAAACCAGCTACGGCTGAACCCAATAAAGTGGTAGGGTCGCCGCTTGATAACTGGTCGTTTGAAATGTTTACGATATCCTCGAGTACCACGCCGTCAACCACCCACAAGGGTTTGTTATCGCCGTTGATAGATGTAGCACCGCGCACCCGTACTTTAGGGGCCGTACCAAAGGTGCCCGATACGTTTTGAACCGATACCCCGGCTGCCCGTCCTTCGATCATACGGCTGATATCGGTTTGACCGTTCAACCTGGCTTCATCCATTTTTACGGTGGCCGCAGAACCCGCAAATTTCTTTTTTTCAATGGTCTGGAAACCGGTTACAATAACTTCAGACAATGCCTTGCCGCTTTCCGACAACTGCACATCCATAAACTTTTGGCCGCGAAATTGAATGGTTTGGGGAGCTTTGCCGGCATAGGTGAACCGGAGGCTATCGCCCCGGCGCGCTCCAATGGAAAACTCACCTTGCGTATTGGTAAACGTACCTCTGCCGCTGACCAGGTTCTGTACAGATACCTGTGGTAACACGCTGCCTTCTTCGGAGCCTGAAACCTTACCTTTGATCACCGTAGTATCCTGAAAAAAATAGAAGTTTTTAATATGATTGGGAATATCGTGTGCGTGGGCAGTCACCGGCAAACAACCAGCTACAAACATCAACAATAGCAGTCTTTTGAAGGCTGTTTGTGCTGCCTTTACCTCAAAAGCGTTTTTATTAAAACGCATAGCAATTAGTTTTTGATTATCAGTAGATAGGTTACAACTCACAGATCCATTTCAGCCATTCATTTAACCGGCCAGGCCGGTGCATTGGTTGATGCACAGGCCCGACAGGTTATAATTACAGATCGCTCTGAGGATATAAATACGATTATTCTTTGTATCCGGTTTCCCTGGAAAGAATGATTTCTTTAGGGATCAGTTTACAGTTTATGCTCACTGTAGAATTCTCAGTCGGTAATATTGTACAATTTCTTAACGGCTTCATAATCGTTCCAGTTAACAGCCGAACGGCCTGCTCGTACGCCACCTGGAATGATCACGTAGCGGTATTGCCATGAGGTTTGACCACCGCTTGTCTCTGTACCGGCATCCTGAGTGGAATACAATTCTATATTTCCTACAGTAAAGTACAGGTTGATATTTTGAACACCAGCTGGGAGGCCATAAATAAAATCCGCAAGAGGCAACGGAAATACAAAGGGATCAGCAGCAGTACCTACATTAACGTACACTTTCACAGTACCAGAGTCAATGATCCCCTTGGTTAATTTCGGGGCAGGAATGGTTGCAAACCAGATAACGGTATCTCCGGCGTTATTCAGTGTAGGTGCAAAGTCTACATTTAGCCAGGATGAGAACATTACATTAGCCGTTCCGGTATCACCTTTGGCGCCATCATCGCCTTTTTTACATCCTGTATTTGTCGTTGATAAGAAAATTGTAAAGAACGCGATACAGGTAACAGAGAGGACTGAGAAAACGTGTTTCATAAAATGTAATTTTGATTATGTAGATGATCTAAGCGTATACGTAAAAAAGCCCTAAATGGCTGGGTATTATTGCAATTTAAGGATTTTTAAACTCTACGTATTTAATATGATATAACCCAAACAGGCGGCTAATCAGCGTAAATAGCAAGAATCATGGGGCCCCGGTGCCTGAAATGGCCACCAGCGCGGTTCCTGAACAAAAAAACAGCAATAAATATAGCGGGAAAACCCGGGATTATGGGCAAAAATAAGGCCCCTGGGCTATTCGATCAAGGCGAATTCCAGGGGCTTTTTGTTATAGTGCTTTTCCGCCATTAAAAAGGCGGCGGTAATAATCAGTGAGGAGCCTGTTTGCCGGCAACCAGTATATCTGTGCGTTCATCGATTATCCATAACATATGGTCGATAACCAATGAGTGTTTGTCTATTTTAGTTCGTTGTTTGGGTACCATTAGGTAATGGAGTACCATTGTTGATGGTAGTACCATTATTGAGCATTTTGAATACCACGCGCCGGTTCTTTTCACGGGCAGTCGGAATATCCTTTCCATCAGGCGTTGTTTCTTTTTCTATCGGACAACATTCGCCAAATCCTTTCGGCGTAAGCTGCCTGGGCGATACGCCAGCGGTTATCAGATACTCGGCGCAGGCATTGGCCCGGCCCTTCGACAGGAACTCGTTCGATTTAACCGATCCCAAACCATCGGTATGCACATCGATCTCCAGCACAACAGCCGGGTTGGCTTTCAGGTAGGCGGCAATGAGGTCAAGGTATGGATACGATTCCTTCGCTATCTCGGTTTTTAACTCAAACACGATCTGGTAGGTAACCTCGGTCTTGTTCTTGAACGGATCGGGCTTTTTGGTTAAACATAACTCCTGGGAGTATACGGTATCGCCTTTCGAGGGATAAGCAGTCAGCAAACCGCTCTGATAATCTTCCTGGCTTCCGCTGATCTGCAGGGCCATTCCGGCATCTGCCTGAATGGTGTACCGGCCGCCCGCCTGGGTTTTTATGGTAGCAATGTCGTTACCACGCGGGTCTTTAGCTGTTACGATCGCTCCTTCCAATGGTTTTTTAGAGTCACAATCCAATACCACACCCGTAAACACCTGGTGGTAATTTCTGTGTATTGAAAATAATTCAAGGCAACACAATGAAAAACGGTCGCTGCTTATCAGCGCATCTTCCAACAGGCCCTTGCCCCTGCCTACAAAATAAATATCGTCTTTTTCAGAATTCACCGGGTATCCCAGGTTCAGCGCTACCGTCCATGACCCGGTAAAAGCACCGGAAGAAGAATACAGGTCAAAGCCACCCATACCGGTTCTGCCATTAGATGCAAAGACCAGCGATTGGCTGCCGGCATGATAAAATGGTGCTTCTTCGTCACCGGTCGTATTGATGGCAGGTCCTAAATTGACTACCTGGCCCGGCATTCCTTTACTATCGAGGGTTGCCTGCCAGATATCAAAACCGCCAATACCGTCTGACCGGTCGCTGGAGAATAACAGGTATTTACCATCCGGGGTTACCTGAGGCTGCCGCGAGTTGAATGATTGTTCACTGAGTTTGCCGTCGATCAAAACCGGGTCACTCCATCTGTCGCCACTGCGCTCACTCATATATATAGCTGACAGTTTTTTAGCGTTTTTAACAACCCAGCCGGTAAAGAACATTCTGGAACCATCGGGTGTAAAAGCGGGTGTTCCCTGCTGAATATTCCTTGATGTTGACAGGTTTATTTTTTCAACCTTTCCGAATCCGCCATCTTGAAATGGCGCCGTGTACAGCGCATTATTATATCCCTCTGAACGGGTAGAAGTAAATGCCAGGGTGTTGCTGTTGATCCAGCTGGCTGCGTAGTTTGCGCCTTCTTTATTGATATTGTTATTTAATCGTTCAATTTTAATACCGGTAGGCCCGTTGGACAATTGTTGCTGAATGAATCCACAGTTCTCTATTTCCTGTTGCGCTTTTTTTGTATACAGATCGCCTTCGGTGTTCTCCTGAATAAACTTACCCAATTCCTGTTGGGCAATGTTGTAGTTTCCATTCGCTCGCAGGCAAATGCCATAATTGAAACGCGCCAGCGGATAGGTGGCAGAATCTTTCTTCAACAACAATTTATACCACTGTTCTGCATGAATAAAATCATTCAAATTATAATAGCAATCGCCCATACGGTATAACAAAGCGCCATCCAAACCACCTAAATCGTTGGTATTGATCAACGCAGCGCCCTGCTTTTGAACTACGTAGGCATTATACCCCGAACGGGAAGGTGTTTTACCACTTAAGTATTTTTCAAAGTAGTGTGCGGCAGAATAATAATCGCCTTTGGCATAAAACTGTTCAGCCACCCGTTTAAAGTTGGTTGCCTGCGCATTTACGGTAGCGGCAGCCATTCCTAAACCGGCAATTATTATAAGATGCTTAAACATAATTTGCTAATTTGATGATCCCGACTTGTCGGGACAGGTTATGCTAATTTGCTAATGGAATACAATTCCCTCTTTGCCTTTTTATTACAATCTCGGACACACAAATGGTACGGCATCCTGCTTAACCGATTTGCGACCAATGAGTGTAAGTGATATTTCAAAGTTATTGGCATTGCCTGCTACTTTTCCCAGATCAGAGGCATTTACATCATAACTCACACTGATCATATAATTCTTATAGTAAACACCGGCATAGGGACACAACGCATCTTTAAACCGGTAGTTCACCCCCAGTAAAAAGTCGGTGGTTTCATCTACTTTCATCTGGGCATAAGCGCCCACCATTTTTTCCTGGCTGTTCCCCTGCCGCATATACAGCACGTTCGGCGTAATGCTTACATTCTCATTCACATTATATTTCAAACCGCCATGGGCCGTAAGCCGCATCGGCATTTTTTCATGTTCGCCGGCCAGGAACGGGTCCTGCGGTTGTGTTAAATGATAGGCAGAGATACCACCAAAAAGGTTTGCTTTTTTACCTGGTGTACCATCATAATATACCGCGCCAACACCTGCATCAAATGCAATGGCCGACGTTTTATTTAATGCCTCCGCACGAAGGGCATCGGGGTTAAAACCAGTATATGGATTCCACTGTTCGCCTGTCTGGAACTTTGATTGGTCGAACCGGCGATTGATGGCGCCGAAGGCCATACCCATTGATATCTGGTGATAGCCAAAGCGAACGCCATTATATGCCATGGTAGCATACCCGGTCATATAACTGTACCCAATGGTACCTGCCCGCAGGTTCATAATATTCAATCCAAGGCTTACATTCTTATTCGTAACAATATCTGCTGAAATACCGGGTGTTGAAAAAGGGTTACTGATGCCGCCCCACTGGCTGCGGTACATGGCAGTAACGCGGTAATTACCATCTATGGCGCCCGTTAAAGCCGGGTTCAACCATAATGGATATGCATAGTATTGCGAGAAATGAGGGTCTGTTTGAGAATGACCTGTTAGCCCCGACGCAAGCGCCAACAATAACAAGCCGGTTTTTATAAGATATCGCATTACAAACAGTTTTAGGGTTATTTACCGGACAAGATTGAATGTTCCTTTTTTGGTCACTTTGGTACCGTCTACAAGGGTTGCGGCTACCACATATACATACACGCCAATTGGCTGGGGTTTACCTTTATAGTTCCCATCCCACATGCCCTGAATTTCGGTGGTTTCAAAAACCTTCTCACCCCATTGGTTAAAGACCATCCAATGAACTGATTTCATAACGTTGCTGTACACCTTGAACTCATCGTTTTGTCCGTTGCCATTTGGCGTAAAGGTGTTGGGAACAAATACGCCGTCGGTAAGTGCTGTGTCCAGAATCCGTTGCGAGTAATATTCCGGGCAATCGACCCTTGAGCCCAATGCTTTCACCATCAATCCTACAGTATCACTTGGATGTAAACCGGTGATCGTATGGGTAGTGCCCATAGCGCCCGAAGAAGGTATCGTCCAGGTAGCGCCGCCATCGCGCGACACCCGGTAACCGGAGGTATATTGAACAGCCTGCCAGCCAAAACGGATGGTGTTAACGCCGGTTTCTTCTGTCTTCAGCACCGGTGCGGTCAAATTGCGACAGATGGTAAATTCGAAGGCGCCAATATCGGGACTCGCCGTATTCCTCGAAACATCCTGGATGTCTTTGGAAATGCCTACGTTGGATCCTTTATTCTCAAATGGTATTTTGGTGGGCGTAAGATCCCCATTAGCTACGTCATGAAATACGGGATCCATGGATATAGAACTGGAATCTTTGCGTGTAGCCAGCCAGTTGGCTAAAGTAGTGTAATTTATACCATTCATATACCCTACACGGTTGTTGGTGCCATTAGCGGCATTCATGTAATAGTTATTGTAATTGGCCGTCATGGCACTATCATTGGTAGCCAGATACACGCAATACTTTGGTCCATTGTTACCACGCCTTACGGTGATGCTGTTGTCCTTTAGTTCGGTACCTGTGGTCAGCGTTCCAAACAATGCGAATCCGCGGGTAGCTATACTCGGACCAACTACAGCTGTCGTGGTATCATCCAGGGAAACCGTATTGTGATAAAATGTTACGTAATTGGAGTTAATATTATACAATGCCTGCTGAATGCCATTGCCCCGCCAGTTATACAACGCATTGTTACAAACCATGTGCGGCTTGGTCGGGAACGTTTCAACGGTTTCAAATCTTATTCCATCCAGCTGTTGCGTAGAGTTTTTAAAATTATCGAGGAGGTTATGGATCTTATTTCTTGAAATGGTTATTCCAAAGTTTGTATGCCATACAAGAATAGCCTGAAACTGGTTGATAAAAACGGTACGCGTGGGCATACTGATATCGTTGCTGTCGATCAACAGATTCTCAGCGCCGGCTGCATAGATCCCAAAATTCTGGTTATCTTTTAAGGTATTTCTTCTGATAATATTTCCCATGGCCGGGTTGGTTATTACAATACTAAGATCAGCTTTTGAAGTACAGGAAATACCAACATTCCCGCCATTCACCGTATTACCGGCAATCAGGTTGCTATCGCAATAACTGTAAAGATTATCATTTCTTGGATTAAGATTATCACCGCTTATTACAATACCTACATAGAGCGGATTTGTAGACGTTTTGTTTAGATTCACCGTACAACGTTTTATTGTATTGTGATCGGCATCATTCATTAACTGAATCCCAAATCCAAAGCCCATGTTTGTTGGGGCTGCTCCCTGCACTTCCACATTCAGGCTATCGATGGTAATATAATCTGTACCATTTAGTTTTATAACTGCCCTTTCTGTATTGACTGTGACTGTTGGCAAAAAGGAAATGGTAGCGCCATTACCGTTAAATGTAACTGTTTTGGTTGGTGAAGTATTTAAAACAGGAAGGATCATTTGCTCATTATAAGGACCGCTGCCACTTGCCACATTAAATATGACATTACCATTGACGCCACACTGCAGCGCTCGTGATGCATCGTTGAAGGAATTGAAATTAATACCACTGGTGGGTAAGGCCGCGTTAATGGTATACGTACCGCTGAGTCCAGATGATACCAGCACCCTGAGTGGTGAAGAATATTGAGTAACGGCGCCACAGGTAACGGCAGCCCGGTAATATAAAGTGGTAGTAGGCGTACCTTCATAATAGGGGTATGCCAGTGGGCCGGTAAGATTGGAATATGTACCCGTTTGCGTGGTAGACGTTTGCCAGGTATAGGTTTGTCCGCTTCCTGCCGAATTTCCTCTTAGGCTCATGGCTATTTTCGGGCCTATACACAAAACCGAATCAGGCGTTACAAAAGTGCTACCTGCCAATACTGATGTTGAACAGGGCGCTGATGTAAATTCAAAACATCCTGGATCAGGGCTTGTAGTATTGCGGGCTGAGCTGGTAATATCAGTATTGATACCCGCAAAAGCTGCCATATTATCTACCTGCTGGGCAGTTGGTGTGAAATTAGAACCAGCTAAATTGGCATATACCGGATCTACATTGGTTGAAAATTGATCCTGGCCGGAAGCTAACCGCCAATCGTCTATTGTTGAATAATTGCTTCCAAAATAATTCCCGAAATAATAAAACGGAGCGCTGCTTGTTTTCACGTAAAAACAATTATTGTCGCTTTTAAACCGGAGCGCGTTCAAAACATAAATACCGGTATTCCAGTTAGAGCAAGGCCGCGACACCGTTGCAATATTATTCCTTACAGTCATATCTGTAACCGTTTCCATATATATTCCATATGACTCTGTGCCAGGCATCGTTTGATCATCGAGGGATATCGTATTGTGATATACATTAAAATATGAACTGATCGGGTTACGGAAAGCAATGCCAAATTGCGCATCGCTGGACTGAAATTTATAAATAAGGTTATTGGCAATGAGGCTTTCATTACCAGCAACACCTTGAGAGGTGATCAAAATTCCACACAGGCTATTGGTAGTCTTTGAAGGATCAACCCATAGATCATGGATCCGGTTGCTGGTGACAGCCAGGCCCTGATTATAATAATTTATAAATATTCCCGACGAAGTTTTTAGATTCAACCCACCTGTTATATCATTCGCATTTACCTGAGTACCGCTGTTATAACACAACTGAATACCAGAATAAGCGAAATTGGAAATGGTATTGTTCAGGATCCTGTTTCCAGTGATATATTGTACCGGATTACTGACAGGAGGTACAGATGATAGCGTAATACCAACGTTACCGCCTGCAATGACATTCGCCTGAATCAGGTTATCGTCACAATTACTATACCCTGCATCGAGTGAGTTACCATCATTTCCATTGATAACAATTCCTTCAGTATACTCAGGGACGATTGTATGAAGCGTTGTGGTGATACGGCAGTTTTTGATCGTATTATGGTCAGCATCATTTAATAAATGAAAACCATAACCATATTGGCCACTATTGGATCCCAATGCTGTAACAGTGAGGTTGTCAAAAGTTACATAATCGGTATTATTCAGCTTTATACAGGCCCGTTGGTTGATGTTGGTAGAAAGGAACGAAAGGGTTACACCATTACAGTTAAATGTAATCGTATTGGTAGCCGATGTGCCGCTAATGTTATTGAATATAACCTGCTCGTTATAGGGACCGCTGCCGGACTGCACATTAAAAACGACTGCGCCATTAACGCCGCCTGATAAAGAGGCAACTGCAGCAGAAAATGTTTGAAAATTAGAACCGCCCGTTGCTACCGCGGAATTGATAGTAAACGTACCGGACACCTGTGCGTGGGCTTCAACAAATAGCGTAAGGCCTAAACAAAGGGTAAATAGAAATCTTTTATTAAATACGTGCCCGCGTAAAATTTTTCGCATAGCCGATGATTGGATTTTAAATTTCTCTAAGGATATCGGATCTCTCTTTTATCTGATAAAATGATTACAAACTTAAAAACCAATTATCGTATAGATCGTTGGTTAATGGTGCCCGTTCAATACTATAACCCATGTATGAATGTATCATTCAAACAAGGGGTACAGGGATTTAATTGGGTTGCTGGTCATTACGTTTAAATACCTTATACATTTTCACCGAAAACTAGTAGTATTACGAACCGCACACTAGTACATTTTCGTTACCCCACTTAATTCACCGATAACGGCATCGGGAAAAGGCATTTGGTATCTTTACGTCTCAAACCATCTAAGAACGCTTTTTAACGTCCGCAATTGTGTGCAACCCTACCTGTTGGCGAAAAAATAATTCACATTTCTTAAATCGAACTGTGTGAAAGTAAATCTCTTATGAAGTTAAAAATGAAGGGAAAATAAGTAAAAGGCTGCCTGTTTTAAGGTGATTCATTCATAGCAGTACCTATAAACCGTATAGGGTTATCCTGTAAAAACGCCTGATTGTTTATTTTGAGGCAAAGACCTGGGTCCAGTAATTCCCGTCACGGCCCACCCCCATTTCCTTTACTTTACTGCTCATGATGTTCTTACAATGGTCTTCGCTTTGCAGCCAGCCGGTCATCACCGCCTGTTCGGATGTATATCCTTTGGCAATGTTCTCCCCATACGCCTGCCAGTTGTAACCAGCCCGGGTAATACGGTCGCCGGGTGTAGACCCATCGAGACCGGTATGGCTGAAGTAATTATTCTTATTCATATCAGTACTATGCAGCAAGGCGACATTTTCCAGCACGTTGTTCCAGTTAACGGGAGCTACGGCCGGCATGGTGGTTGTGCCACACGTGCAGCCTGTTTTACGTACATTATTTACCAGTGATAACAGGGTTGATTCATTCACCGTACTGTCGGTACCTGATTCACCGCCGGTATCCGGCTTTTCAGTAACAGTATCTTCTTTACGGCAGGAGTATAATACGATGCCTAATAATAAAACATACAGGGAGAATTTCATTGTTTTCATAAGAAGCGGTTTCAATGCCCCCTAAGACAAAAACCGCTCCACTCTTATAGATAACCAGCCATTTCCTGCTGATAGCTTTTCGCAATTAGCATTGCTTTAACAGCAAAATCTTCCTGGTCGGATGCATAAATAATGGCCCGGCTTGCATTGACCAGCAACCCTACTTCCTTATTCATCGCTTTCTCCGAGATCTCCTGTAAACTGCCCCCTTGTGCTCCTACCCCGGGTACCAGGTAAAAATGATCTGGTGTGATGGCGCGTATGTTGGTAAATTCCGATGCCTGTGTGGCGCCAACAACAAACATTAACTGATCGGCAGTGCCCCATTGTGCTGCTGTGCGTAATACTTTTTCATACAACAGTTCATCACCCGCCTTTTGTAATTCAAAATCACGGGCGCCCGTATTGGAAGTAAGCCCTAATACGATCGTCCATTTGTCTTTGTATTCCAGAAAAGGCAACACACTGTCGGCGCCCATATACGGCGCTACGGTAATGGCATCAAAGGACAGGGTTTCAAAAAATGCTTTGGCATATTGCGAAGAAGTATTTCCAATGTCGCCGCGTTTGGCATCTGCAATTTTAAAATGGGTAGCAGGAATATATGCTGCTGTTCTTTCCATGGCCTCCCAGCCGGGTATACCCAATGCTTCATAAAAAGCAGTATTGATCTTGTAACCTACACAATAATCTTTGGTAGCATCGATGATCTGCCTGTTAAACTCAAATATGGGGTCGGGTTTCGACAGCAGGTGTTTCGGAATTTTGGTGATATCCGTATCCAGCCCTACAATGAGGTATGATTGTTTGGTGCGTATTTGTTCAATCAGTTGCTGCCGTGTCATGCGTGTTGGAGTTGTAAAATTTGCCGCAAGATATTAGTGAATTGCCATACTTCCTCAAAAGTATTGTACAAAGGTACCGGCGCCAGCCTGATCACATTGGGTTCGCGCCAGTCGACGATTACGCCGGCCCGGGCCAACCCGTCAAATATCTGCTTACCCTGTTGTAACATCAACATAGATACCTGGCATCCTCTTTCCGCTTCCTGGCGGGGCGTAATAAATTCGATAACGGGTTCAGGCTGATCCTCGTTCAATGCAGAGAGCAGGAACCATAGCCAGCTATTTAATAATTTCCGCTTTTTCTGTAATCTGTCAAAACCCGCCTCCATAAACAGGTCCAGCGCAGCTTTGTGTGCAGCATATAATAATGGCGAAGGTGTACTTAATTGCCAGCCTTCTGCCGACCGGGCGGGATTAAACCCTTTTTGCATCAGGAAACGGGTGGCTTTATCGTATCCCCACCAACCGGCAAAACGAGGCAATGTGCCATCGTTATGATAACGTTCATGTATATAAGCGCCGCCAATGCCACCGGGTCCCGAATTCATGTATTTATAACTGCACCAGGCTGCAAAATCTACATTCCAGTCGTGCAATTGCAAAGGAATATTACCGGCTCCATGCGCCAGGTCGAACCCTACTTTAGCGCCTGTTGCCTGTGCTGCTTTGGTAATGGCCGCCATATCGAACAACTGACCGGTATAATAATTCAGTCCGCCCCACAACACCAGGGCCAGTTCGTCTTTGTGTTGTTCAATGGCCTGCAGAATATCCTCGTGGTGAATGGTGTGCTCACCCGGCCGCGGCCCTACTTCTATGATCACTTCATCGGGATTAAAGCCACAATACTTTACATGCGTTTCCAGCATATACTGGTCGCT
Source organism: uncultured Niastella sp. (assembly GCA_966212235.1). Lineage (GTDB taxonomy): Bacteria > Bacteroidota > Bacteroidia > Chitinophagales > Chitinophagaceae > Niastella. Next base: position 168,217 of record CBIHPP010000008.1, read on the forward strand.
TGGAAATGCTTTGGCTTCGCAAATGATCTTATTCCTTTTTTGACCGGGTTGATAAAAGGACACGAGTAACAGATGCAGGTTGACCGTCAATTGGTTCATCACCACTACTTCATGCGGCAGGGCACCTACTATTTTCGAGAGTGGATGAATGAGCTGATCATGAAACTGCAGCCAGGGCTGTTCGCCCATGAAAAAACCTTCAACACCGTAATTGGCCCATTTGGTCAATACCTGTTGCAGGTATTCTTTTGTGCGTACCGGTTGAAGGCCCAGGGAGTTTCCCAGGAAATAGATCTGTTGCCGCCCGTCAATGACGGGCATAATAAATTCATTCCTGAATGAGCGCAATTCGTCCTGTTGATCGAGCGTACGCGCAAAGTCCTGCGTATTTTCAAATATCATGTAGTGTTGTTGAATCGTGAAACAGCTGTAAGCGCTAAGCAATAAGCTGTAAGCAATACAAGTTTGGCGGTGCATTTTGCTTATAGCTTATAGCTTACAGCTTTATGCTTTGTTGCCTTTTTCATTCTTCATTTCTCTAAAGTGATCCTGTCTTTCCTCCATCCACTGCAATACTTACCCCGTTTACATACGATGCGGCGGGTGATGCCAGGAAGGCCGCTACCGCAGCCAGTTCTGCCGCTTCGCCAAAACGTTTCATGGGAATATCCTGCTTCATTTCCTGTTCAATTACGTCGGCTGAAACCCCACGTTTCTGTGCGTTATTTTTGATCAGACTTTCCAACCGTTGTGTTTTGGTAAATCCTGGTAATATATTGTTGACCGTTATATTAAATTGTCCTACTTCATTGGCAAGGATCTTCGACCACATGGCAACCGCACCACGCACGGTACCTGATACGGCCAGGTTGGTGATGGGAATGCGAATGGAAGTAGATATAATATTGATGATGCGTCCGTAGCCGGCTTTCTTCATACCCGGGATCACCGCCTGGGCCAGCTGTTGGTTTACGATGAGGTGTTGATTGAATGCATCCAGAAAGGCTGCTGCCGTAGCATCGAGCACCGAACCCGGCGGTGGACCACCTGTATTATTGATCAGAATATGTATCGGGTTCTTTTGTATATGTTGTTCTACAGCCTGCTTTACCTGTTCGGGGTTACTAAAGTCGGCTACCAGGTAGCTGTGCTGCTGCCTGAGTGCAATATCAAGTGTTTTGATAGCTGCCTGTAGTGCTTCTTCATTTCTGGCCACCAGGGTACAGTTAGCACCCAACAAAGCCAGTTCTTCCGCTATGGCCAATCCAATACCCTGTGTGCTTCCGCAGATCAGGGCGTTTTTTCCTTCTAATGATAAATGCATAAACGCTAATTAGCTAATATGATAATGTGATAATATGCTAATGAAATACAACTAAACACAATCATTTCAACAGATCCGGGTAATCGGTAATAACACCATCTACACCGGTTGTTTTCAATTGCGCAATGGCGGCTTTATCATTCACCGTCCAGGGCACCACTTTGATATACTGCTGGTGGCATTTTTCTACCAGTTCTTTGGTAACCAGGCTATAGGCCGGACTATAGATCGTTGGCACAAATCCCAACGCCTTCAGGTGTTCTTCAAATGATCTCATGTCAAAATCTTCAATTAATGCAGCCGTCTTTATAGCTGGGTATTTTTTGTGCAATACCTGCAGGGTGCGAAAATCAAACGACTGAATAATAACCCGGTCGCTGATCTTTGCGGCATCGATCACTTTCATGAGCGTATTTACAAACTCTTCAGGAGCGGGGTGATAACTGTTATCGGTACCCGGATTTGTTTTCGTTTCTATATTATAAAAAACAGGATGGGCGCCTTTTAATTTCTGGTAAGCCTCCACATTATCGATCACTTCACGCAGCAAAGGTTTGGTAGCTTTTAACCGCCGCTGGTTGGGGAAACGCGGATGCGGTTTCAACCCTACGTCGTAGGCTTGCGTTTGCGCATAGGTCATGTGGTAAATGTTCAGGTTGCGCTCATCCTGCTCAGTTACATACTTCCCATCAGGACTGGTTGTGATCTCATGGTTGAAAAAAGGCTCATGCGATAAGATCACCTGTTTGTCTTTGGTGATCACCGCATCCATTTCAAGGGTGGTAACACCCAGTTCCAGCGCCTTCATCATGGCAGGAATGGTATTCTCGGGCATTAGTCCCCGGCAGCCGCGGTGGCCTTCTATATCAAAAGCAGGTAACAAGGGATCTGAAGCTTTTTTTGAGGCATGACATGCGAAAATTAATGCGACCAGTAATAGTAGCTCTGTTGCTTCCCTAAATTTAATCATAATCGTTTTTTAATAACAATGATGCTCAGGGATATTGGAGAGGCAAGTCTTATGTCGTTGGTTGGTGTTTGAACCTGGTTGTTTTATGAACTATTTGTTGCCGGTATCTTATTCTATGACTTCCGCAACTTTGGCGGCGCTCAATTCTGCATTGCGCATGGCAATACTGCGGGTAGCATTTGCGGCAAAATCTTCAAATGCTTTACGGGAAACCATATCGTCACTCATCATAATTGGTATACCCATATCACCGCCTTCGCGGATACTTTGCACTAAAGGCACTTGTCCCAGAAACGGGATATCGTATTCTTCGGCCAGGCGCTTGCCGCCTTCTTTACCAAAGATATAATACTTATTATCAGGCAGTTCAGCAGGAACAAAATAACTCATGTTTTCAACGAGCCCTATGATAGGCACTTTTATCTGGGCCTGGCTAAACATTCCGATCGCTTTTTTAGCATCGGCCAGGGCTACATCCTGCGGGGTGGTAACAATCACGGCGCCGGTAACCGGAACGGTTTGCACCAGGGTTAAATGAATATCGCCGGTTCCGGGTGGCATATCAATAACCAGGTAATCCAGTTCATCCCACAAGACATCGGTTACAAACTGGCGAATGGCGCTGCTGGCCATGGGACCGCGCCATATAACGGCGTTCTTTTCATCAACCAGTAAACCGATGCTCATCAGTTTTATGCCAAACCGCTCCAGCGGTACAATCATTCCTTTTTGACCTTCGCCCATGCTTTTCATCATGGGCCGTTCGCCACGCACCCCAAACATAATGGGAACGCTGGGTCCATAAATATCTGCATCCATCAACCCCACTTTAGCACCGCTTTGCGCCAATGCCAATGCCAGATTGGCGGACACGGTACTCTTTCCTACCCCGCCTTTACCGCTTATTACAGCAATAATATTCTTTACTTTAGGTAAAACAGCTCCGGTATCTGTACGTTTTGTACTGGTGTTAGCGGTAAAATTAACCGTCACAACAGCCTCTTTATTAACCAGTGATTGTATAGCCTTCTCACTAGCCTTACTCATCATATCCTTCATAGGACAGGCTGGCGTGGTAAGCACCAGGGTGAAAGACACCATATTACCACTAATCACAATGTCTTTTACCATATTCAGCGTAACAATATCCTTTCCTAGATCAGGTTCCTGAACATTCTTCAATGCATCTAATACTTTCTCCGGGGTCATTCTAAGCGTTTTGTTAAAAAGATTTATTTGCCACAAAATTAACCAATGACCAGAGTATTTTGTTGAAGTATTTTAGGCAATATGTATATATTTGACGGGCATGAAAAGACGTTTACTTTTTCTGGCTATTCTGGCGATTGCCATCCCCTTTGCATCTAATGCGCAGTTTGAGAAACTGAAGGATTCTGTAGTTCAGTTGTACGGTATTGTCATGACAGCCGACAGCCTGAAAGCCATTCCATCTGTTACTGTAATGATAAAAGGTCAGAACCGCGGTACCATCACGAATGAACACGGTGTTTTCAGCATTGTGGTGATGAAAGGCGACCTGGTTCAGTTTACTTCTATCGGCTACAAACCCAAGCTGGCCGAAATTCCCCGCGAACTGGAAGGCAACCAGTACAGTCTGATACAATTGCTGGTTAACGACACGGTTTACCTGCCCGCGACCATCATTAAACCGCGCCCCACCAAGGAACAGTTTGAACGCGACTTTGTGAGTACCGACTTCCCCGACGACGATATAGAAACTGCCCGTAAAAATACCGATGAATCGAAACGCCGGGTGCTGGCCCGCACGCTACCCCGTGACGGTACCGAAAACACCAATATGATGTTGCGGAATAATGCGCAACGGTATTATTATAATGGGCAGGCGCCACCACAAAACATCTTCAATCCTGCTGCCTGGGCTGAATTTATTAAAGCCTGGAAACGAGGAGATTTCAAAAATCAAAATTAGCGAAGGCAGAATTAGCTCATGTGATATTGACTGTTACTCAGAGGATTGCTGGTGCAAACCCACCAGGAGAGCTTGAAAATCAATACCTTACAGGGCCGCAGTTACGGCCTTTCTTTTTGCAGGCAAACGTACGCGATTCTGATATGGCGTATAAATCTCAGACTTGCATATATAATTATAGCACAAACTCTACATAACAATCCAGATGATTGCACTTATTTTCTTCCAATAATAGATAGGTAATGGGTAACTCCGTGTAATTAGGACATCGCAAATGGTTTATTTTAGAACCATGAAATACATACTGATTTCGATATTAGTTTTAAAATTCAGTCTATTAATAGGACAAGATTTTATAACTATTTCAGGTAAAGTGATTGATAGCAAAAGTTCAGAACCCCTGCCGTATGTAAATTTAATTGTTAAAGGAAAACCATTTGCAACAGTATCCAACAAAGCAGGTGAATTTGTTTTTCACATCCCCCAAAGTTCAGGCAGGGATACGTTATTAATCACATTTGTTGGATATGAGAGTAAGCAACTGGCCATTCAAAGTATTGATGAAAGTAAATCACAGGAAATATTTTTAAATCCAAAGGAAGCTTTACTAAAAGGAGTGATAGTAAGCAATAAACGCCTAAGTGCCTCCGATGTAATCAGAGAGGTTTTAAAAAAGATCCCATCGAATTACCCGGATCAATCACATGTTTTGAAAGGTTTTTTTCGGGATTGGAAGACGGTGGATTTTATTAAAAATGAAGAGGAAGAGGACAATGGCGTATTGATTGAGGCAGCCGTTAACGTGGTTGAACCGGGGTACTTTAAAAAAGGAAAAGAAAGACGGGAAGATATCTATATTAATGAGATCCGAAGAAGTCAATTGCCGGAAGGGGCACGCTGGAATTATCACAATTCATTATCAGGATTGTTGAATATGAATTATGTGAAATATAAAGGGTCAAAAGATTTTGCCGTCAAGGAGCCTGTATTTTCACTTCCCAACAACTTTGTTTTTGAGTTCTCCGACTCTTTGTATGATGAACAATATATTATCATTGAAGCCTCAGCTCCCAATACTGAACTGGTGTATACAATTTATATTGATCCCTCCGATTATGCCATTGAAAGAATTGATTTTAAAAATAAGAAACAATTTATGCGTGGCCCGTGGGCGATAAAAATGATAAATAATACGCAGCGTTTTCGAAAATGGAACGGCAAATGGTACTTGTTATACTTAAGACGGAATTGGCAGATCGAAAACATGGATCTTAGGTCTGAAAATGTACTTCGAAAGGAAGATTACTACATGGAGTTTCTTGTAAATGATATCCTGGTGGATAATCAATATAAACCTGAAAGTTTAGGTTATTTAGTAAATGAAAAGAAGCCGCTTGAATTCCAGCTGAAAGAATACAATGAATCGTTTTGGAAAAATTATAACATTGTCCAGGAAAACCCACTCAACAATGTTATCCGATCTTTTTTCGAGAAAAATACCACGCTTATAGAGCAATTCAGGAATTCCGGAAAAACATCCTTGGTGCAAGTAAAGGAAACAAATTTTCCAGAGCAGGTTGATAATAATTTCAACTGGGTTTTTAATAGAGCTGATACCCTGCAGGGAAGTTTAAATAAATTCCGAAGTTGTTATGATGTATCCTACTATGATCTTGATATTAAAATTGAACCTGACATAAAGGAGATTTCTGGCATCACGACCATCCATTTTATAGTAAAAGAGCCTACAGACAAAATTCAAATCGATTTAAATCCCTCTCTTGCTATTCAAAGCATTGAATGGGTTGGAAGCCAATTGAAATTTTCAAGAGAGTATAATGCTGTATTTATTCAGTTCCCAACGCTTCTACCAAAAGAAACAAATCAAATCATTTCAATTAAATATAAGGGGCATCCATTGGAGCCTGACTTCAGAATTCCAAACTATGGGGCATTTATATGGTCAACGGATAAAACGGGAAAGCCGTGGATCCAGTCAATCTGCCAGGGGTCAGGAGCTAATGGGTGGTGGCCCAATAAGGATCACCTCTCTGACAAACCTGATAGTGTTTTGCTCACAGTGACAGTGCCATCAAATCTCCTGACTGTTTCGAATGGCCAGTTGATCTGGAAAAGAGAATCTGGAAATTTTTCTACGTATCATTGGAAAGTGAGTTATCCTATTCTTAATTATAATATTTCAGTAAATGCGGGTAATTATGTTCATTGGAAAGAAAAATATCAAGGCCAATCGGGATTAACTTTAAATTATTACTCACTTAAGGAAAATGAAAAAGAAGCAAGAGAGGCATTTAAAATTGTGATGCCTATGATGAAAACATACGAAAACCACTTTGGACCTTACCCTTTTCCACGCGATGAATTCAAATTGATCCAGTCACCTTTACCCATGGAACATCAAAGTTGTGTTTCTGTTGGGAAAGATTTTGAGGAAGACTTGATCCTGCATGAAGCTGCACATGAGTGGTGGGGAAATAGCGTAAGTTGTACAGACTTAGCCGACATTTGGATTCACGAAGCATTTGCTACATATGCTGTTTACTTATTTAAGGAGTCCTACTATAGTAATGAACAGGCCTTAAAATACCTGGACTACTTAGCAAAGAATATTAAAGGCACCTCACCACTAGTCGGTAAATACGGGGTAAACGATATTCATTACGACTTTAGTGACGCCTATAGCAAAGGCGCTCTACTATTACATACGTTGAGAAATTTGATCAATAATGACTCCGCCTGGTTTAACATGTTAAGAAATTTGCAAACCGATTATAAACACAAATCAATCAACACACCCGACCTGATAAAGTACATTAACAAGCAATCAGGACAGGATTTCACCTACCTTTTTGACCAATACCTTTATCGAATAGGAATCCCGGCGTTAGAGATAAGGATAAAAGAAGGGGAAAATAAATTATCTATTGACTACCGTTGGCAAAACGTAAAAGAAGATTTTGCGATGCCTGTAAGAGTAACAATTACAGAAAATAAATTTGATTTTATTTATCCGACAACCGCATGGAAAAGTATTGAAATTGAGAACTTACTGAATAATTTTAAGGTTGAACCTAATCAATTAATTACATCATCAATAATTAGAATAAAATAAAATTCGAAACCTGCTTTGAACATGCATTGGCAAGTCAGGGGTCAAAAGTCAAATCTTCTGCAGAATATGGTCAACTTGTTCAAGTGTGTTATTGGCCATACACGCTCCGGCGCGGCAACCACTTAAACAGGCAAACATTTGTTAGTTTTCACCTAAGTACATTATCTTTAGCCCGTTGATAATTGTTTCAATTATCACAACTTATCCCTGCCTGGGATCAGGATTTCCATTATCACATTATTGAATTATCACATTATGACTAACGTTGCTGTTATTGGTGCAGGTACTATGGGCAATGGCATTGCGCATGTTTTTGCACAAAATGGTTTTTCGGTAAACCTTATCGATGTCAATGCCGGCCAGCTGCAAAAAGCCATTCAAACCATTCAAAAGAACTTCGACCGCCAGATAGCCAAAGGCGCTGCTACAGAAGATCAGAAAAACAAGGCCCTTGCGCAACTTACTACCTTTACCGATATGGCCCAGGGCATTAAAGATGCTGAACTGGTGGTAGAAGCAGCTACTGAAAATATAGACCTGAAACTTTCCATCTTTAAACAGATCGACAGCCTGGCCCCCGCCCATGCACTGCTCGCTACCAATACTTCTTCTATTTCCATCACCCGTATAGCTGCCGTTACCAAACGCGCCAGCCAGGTGATTGGCATGCATTTCATGAACCCCGTGCCGGTGATGAAACTGGTTGAGATCATTAACGGGTATGCTACTTCCAAAACCGTTACCGATACCATTGTGGCACTAAGCAAACAACTGGGCAAGGTGCCCTGTGTGGTGAATGATTATCCCGGTTTTATTGCCAACCGCATACTGATGCCGATGATCAATGAAGCGGTGTACAGCCTGTACGAAGGCATTGCCGGCGTTCATGAAATTGATACCATCATGAAACTGGGCATGGCCCACCCGATGGGTCCGTTGCAGTTAGCCGACTTTATCGGATTGGATACCTGTCATGCCATATTGAACGTATTGTTTGAGGGTTTTGGCAATCCAAAATATGCGCCCTGTCCCCTGCTCACCAATATGGTTACCGCCGGTTACCTGGGCGTGAAGACTGGTGAAGGATTTTATAAATATGAAGCGGGTAGTAAGGAGTTAGTGGTGAGTGACAGGTTCAGGTAATTTACCGCAACCAGCCAAATTGCTTTTGCCATTGTTCCGGTAAGGGCAGATTAGGTATTGTATAGGCAGGAAACCGCTCTCCGTCGTAGTAAATAAAATGTTCGAGCTGCCATTTGGCGGTATCCGTTTCATTAAACTGGTTCGAGTTGTATTCTTCCTGGATCTGCAATTTTCCATCCTGCCAGGCAAACTTTCCATAAAAGCCCTTGCAATGTTCACCCAGGTAAATTGATCTTTCTTCTGCTGAAATGCCAAAATCAAAAAATGACCTGATCTCCGGTACATGCACCAGCTTGTCTGCTTCACTGTTATATAGATAAATATCCCTGCAACCGGGACTGGAACAATTACAGGTTCCGGCGGAGTAATTCCAGGTTATTGACACATCCTGAAATCCATCAAAATTAATATCACAGGATTGAACGGCGCTGTCTTTTATAATTCCAAACCCATTTATCACCTGGCGTAGTTTCCAGTTATCGGCTTTCAAAAAAAAGAAGAAAAGGTTTTTATTCTCAAAACCTACTACAGCATGTTGTTTTTGATCGGAGCAAATGTTTCCCTTGTAGAATTGTATGCGGGTGGTATCACCATCAAACACTGCCAGTGTGTAAAATCGGTTCTCGCTTTTATGCGCATCCAGCTTGCGGATACAATAATCCGTGAAGAAATCTATTTGTTCCGCACTATCCATTGACTTGTCCAACAACACTTCATACGGAACCGAGTGTACCGATAACGTATCTGTACGTTTATTCTTGCCCCATGGACTGTCTCCCGATTTACAGGCCATGAGCCACACACCAGGCAGGATTATTATTAGAATAAACCGTTTCATACGCTATCAGACCACAAATTACAGAACGATACTACGAACTATTCTTTAAAATTTCCACATTCCTGATGTCTTTAAATTTATACAAGGCCTCATCGAGCCTTCCTTTAGGGATGCCGATCACAAGACGGCAGAATAAATTCATGTCCTTTTCCAGCACCTGACAGTTCATTTGCTTAACATGCATCATAATCTCGTTCATTTGGGTATAATCGAACTGGAGCGTATAAGCTACCTCGATGGGCTTTTGCACTACCGGGGTTACCTGCAGCGCCATCGAAGCGGCCGATTTATAGGCATTGATCAGTCCGGGTACGCCCAGCAGGGTGCCGCCAAAATAGCGCACCACCACTACCAGGATGTTTGTCAACTTTTTACTATCAATCTGTCCCAGTATCGGTTTACCGGCTGTACCCGATGGTTCGCCATCGTCACTAACCCGGTATGTATTATTATCAAGCCCAATACGATACGCAAAACAATGATGTGTGGCTTTGGGATGTTCTTTTTTGATTAATTCCAGGCTCTTTTTAAAATCGTCAATCGATTGAACCGGAAAAGTAAAGGCAATAAATTTACTGCCACGGTCTTTAAATTCTGCGGTGGTGGTTCGTTCGATCGTATTATAAAATTCGGGGTCGGGGGTCATAATTGATTGTTATTGATTAATGGCTTCGGGCAATCATCCATAGGCGATCAAAGCAATGGCGCCCAGTGATAACACAATACCCAGCCAGTTGATAGCCGAGAGTTTTTCTTTAAAACCCAACCAGGCTACCATTGCGGTAAATAAAACAATTCCCATATTGTTAATGGGAATAATGGCCGAACTGTTGCCGGCGTATCCTTTTAATGCACCCAGCAAACACCAGATGGAAAAATAATTCGGCACGCCAATGCCGATGCCTGCCAGCACAGCTTTACCGGAAAATTTCTGCCGGCCGGTTATAAACTGGAATACTAAAATGATCATACCCACCGAAGCGGCCACAAAAAAGGCGGTGATCAAATAAGCATCCTGGTTACCAGGATTAATAAATGCCTGTTCAACATATTTGATCATGGTATCCAACAGGCCACTGCCCACAAACAACAACAAGGGCATGGCCCATAATAGCCACGATACCTTTTTACCTTTTTTGTCGCGGTTGTTGGGTCGGGTTGTAAACCACACCGCCAGCAGGGCCAGGGCCACACCGGCGATCTTTAAGGCCGTTGCCTCCTCGTTATACAGGTATATAGAGAACACGAACGGTATTACCATTGATAGCTTATACGCAACCGTTGCTGCAGCTACACCTATCTTTTGTATGGTAAATGCAGCCAGGTTGAACATGGAAATAAAACAGGCGCCCATGATCAATGCCCAGCCAAACCAGGGTTGTTTAATGAGCGTACTGTTTATGGGGAAACTTCCATTAACAATGCTGCCGGTGATCACACAAACCGTATAATTGTATACAATAGCCTGCAGGTTATTGATGCCCAGGCGCTCAATGATCTTGAACGATATCGAAAGCCAGGCAGTCAATAAAATACTGGCAATGAGTAATAATAAATTGCTCAATGTACCAGGGTTTGCGGGTTCACAAAATAATGGAGGGTATCTGAAAACAATGTTTCCTGCTTTTGCAGCTGGCCGGTAAGCATACGTGGCGCGGGTAATCCTTGCGGCGTCACCAGTTCATTGTTGGTGATCACCCGTATTTCATCCCAAAAGCCTTCATCAATAAATGATTGCAGCAGTTGAGCGCCGCCTTCTACCAATACGCTTTGAATCTTTAACTGGTATAATGCATTTGTTATCTGGTGAACAAGATGTACATCCTGCGTAACCTGGTAATACAACAGGTTCTCCTGCTCTTCGTGTTGCAGGCTGTTGAATACGATCGTTCTTACCTGTTTGTTAAACAATTGCAGGGATGAAGGCAACCGCAGTTTCATATCTACAACCAGCCTTACTGGGTTAGGACCGTTCCACAACCGGGTAGTCAAAGCGGGATCATCGAACAGGGCCGTATTGGTGCCCACCAGGATAGCCGCTTCTTCACTGCGCCATTTATGTACCAGGCGGTTGGTAAATTCATTGCTGATTAGCAGGCGCTCCCCATCATGATCGCCCGCTATTTTACCGTTCGCCGTTTGCGCCCATTTTAAAATAATGTATGGACGATGTTCCTTATGAAAAGTAATAAATCGTTTATTAAGGGACCTGCTTTCTGGCTCCAGCACGCCGAGGGTAACCTGTACGCCGGCAGCCTGCAATTTTTCTACCCCTTTACCATCTACCTGTTTAAAGGGGTCGCGGCAACCGATGACCACCTGCGGTATCTTTTTCTCAATAATGAGGTCTGCACAGGGAGGCGTTTTACCAAAATGAGCGCAGGGCTCCAGGGAAACATACATCACTGATCTTTCAATCAAATGCCGGTCTGCTTCATTTACTGAGTTTACGCAGTGCACTTCGGCATGCGGACCGCCATAGGCCTGGTGGTACCCCTCCCCGATGATGCGATCCTCATGCACCAGCACCGCGCCTACCATGGGGTTGGGCGAAACGTAACCGGCCCCGGCTGTTGCCAGCTGAAGACAGCGCTGCATGTATGATTCAGTTAATGTGATAATATGATAATGTGATAATTCGATAATGAAATACCGCTTCGCTCAATACATTTTGCTTTCGGCTTTTGCCTTTTTTGCCTTCCATTAAGGCCGCAAATATAGCCTAAAATCCCCCATCTTTGCCCTATGACCATGCATGAGGCGCAGCAGCAATTGCAAACAACCCTGTATCAACTGTACGATAACCGCGAGGCAACCACCATTGCCGATTGGGTTATGGAACATGTTACCGGCATGAGAAAGATCGATCGCATCATGCATAAACAGTCGCCTTTGTCGCCCGACCGCCTGGCCCTGCTACAAGATTACACCCGGGAATTACTGACCCATAAACCGGTGCAATATGTGCTGCACGAAGCCTGGTTTTGCGGTATGGCGTTGTATGTTGATGAAAATGTACTGATCCCACGGCCTGAGACGGAGGAGCTTGTTGAATGGGTTGTGAATGAATGTGGAAGTCGGAAGTCCTTCCACATTCTCGACGTAGGTACAGGCAGCGGCTGCATTCCCATCTCCCTGAAAAAGAAAATGCCCCATGCTGAGATCTATGCCTGTGATGTAAGTGAAGGAGCTCTGGCAGTAGCCCAAAAGAACGCGGCAACTCAACAAACCGCTGTTCATTTTTTGTCCGCCGACTTTTTAGATGATACTACCTGGAGCACTCTGCCGGACATTGATATTATTGTAAGCAATCCGCCCTATATACCGCAACACAATCAAAACAGTATGTTGCAAAATGTGCTGGCGTATGAGCCGCACCTCGCTTTGTTCGTTCCCAATGAGGATCCGCTGCAGTTTTATCATGCTATTGCGCGTTTCGCACAACAGAAACTATTACCCGGGGGCTGCATCATTGTAGAAATTCATGAAGACCTGGGTGAACAAACCAAAGCACTTTTTGAATCAAAAGGATTTGCTGCGGAGGTGAAGAAAGATTTTCAGGGGAAAGAACGAATGGTGAAAGCAGTGAAAAGCCCACTCACGACATAAAGCCCATGTAAGGATCACTGTAGGCTTGTATTAAGTTTCCCTCCGCCAACTGGCGGACTGGGGTGTTTATTTCACTTTCGTATCTACCAATAACGTTGAGCGGGCCCCGAGTTCGCGCGCTACACGCATAACCGCCACCACATTTTCGAGCGGAACGGTTTTATCGGCATTGATGGCAACGGTTGCCTGCGTTGAATCTTTCATTATATACGGTTGTATAAATGCCGTCATTTCTTCTATAGTAATCTGCTTACCGTTAATGATATACTCACCGGTAGGCTTTATATTCACTATAACCGTTTGCTTGGCTTTGGTATCACTCTTGGCCTTTGGTTGCGACAACTTGATCACATTCGGATTGGCCAGCGTAGATACAATAAGGAAGAAGAACAACAGGATGAACAGGATATCGTTTAACGCTCCTGCATGTAACTCCTGGTGTGTTCTAAGTCTTCTTCTTATACTCATTTTAGAAACGTTTAAAATTCCACAAACAATAAACTATCTCGTTGGCTCCTGCAATATATCCATGAATTCTGCTTTGGCAACTTCCATGCGGTTCACCGTTTTATCGATCTGGGCATTCAGGAAATTATGCCCCACATACGCAAGCAAACCTATAATCAATCCGGATGCCGATGTGATCATTTTCGTATAAATACCACCTGCTATCTGGGCCGGTGTAAACTCACCCGATGCATTGATATTATAAAACAACTGCAGCATCCCGAAGATGGTTCCCAGGAACCCAAACATGGGCGCTATGCCATACACTAATGTCAGCACCGACAGATTACGTTCCATTTTATACACTTCGAGGATACCTACATTTTCCATGCTTTTTTCAATGGCTTCAATGGGCTTACCAATCCGTTGTAATCCTTTATCGATGATGCGGGCTACGGGGTTGGGCGTATTTTTAGCCATTGACCGGGCTGCCGATACATTCCCGCTTAAAATATTATCCCGTATTATGTACATGAAGTTGGGATCAATCCTACTCGCCTTACGAATAGCGATCAGTCGCTCAAAAAAGAAAAATACAGCCAGAACAAACAGCAACCCAAGCGGTATCATGAGGGGACCGCCATTGGCCAATAATTCCATTACATTCATGGTGTGAACGCCCTCGGCGCCAACCGCAGGTGCAGCATTATGTAATGTGTCGGCGGCGGCAGTGGTTGCAGGATTGGTAACTTGTAAAAAAAACCAATTCATCCAGGTATTGTTTTAATGGTGTAAATGTAGGCAAATGTGTGCCTAAAACGATTCCAACGATTTAATATTTCTTAAAAATATGCTAATTGAATCGTTTGATGCCTAAATGGTTATAAGATTAAAAGTTGTTACAGGTTACTGGTTTCATAGTAAGTCCCAACGTGTAGGGCTGCAGATTTTAACGTTATAAATAGTTAATTCCAACCAGCCCAACACGTCGGGATAACAAGAAATTAATTCTGGCCCTTATTACCGCCCATTTGCATCATACCCATGATCTGTTGCATATTCCGCATCATACTTTCACTACTTCCATCCAGGAAAATAACATTCCCTTTTCCTACCTCGGCAAAATTCTTAATGGCTTCCGTCCACATACTGAACAGGATCACGTTCGTATCTAAATTAGCCTGTTTCATTTGCTCTGCAGCCTGGCTCATACCACGTGCAACTTCTTCGCGGAACAACGCCACACCCTGACCGCGCAACTGGGCGGCAGTACGTTCAGCCTCAGCCGCAATTTTAATAGCATTTCCTTCTGCTTCGGCCGACTTTGTTTTTGTGATCAGCAAAGCCTGGCCTTCATTTTCTGCAGCAGCTTTCAGGTTATTACTGGCCACCACTTTGCTCATACTATCCAGGATCACTTTATCGAATGTAATATCGTTGATCTGCAAATCAAGGAGGTGATAACCCCACGTTTCGAGTAAAACGTCGATCTGCTCTTTCACATATTCTACAATTTCTTTACGCAAGGCTAATATCTCTGCCTGGCGTTTGGTAGCTACAAATGAGCGAATGGTTCCCTCAATGGTACGGGTGAGCGCTTGCATGAGGTCGCGCTCACTTAAGAACTTGAACGCTACTTTTTTAATGGTTTCCTCATCGGCATTCTGCACAGAGTACAGCAACATACTTTTAAAATACACATTGGCCTGATCGGCGGTGACCGCCTGGAACTCCATTTCAACGGAGCGGTTCTGGATACTTACCTTTCGGCTGATCTGCTCCAGAAAGGGTATTAAAAAATTCAGACCAGGGTTCAGTACCCTTTTGTATTTACCAAACATGGTAACCACCCCAACAAATCCCTGGTTAATAGTTTTTAAACCGGCAAACAAAAAGAGTAGGACCACAATGATCCACCAGTAGGACGCTAGCAAATCCATAAGATTAAAATTTAATGAAAGATAGGAAAACTAATGTGATAATGTGATAATTAGCTAATGCGATAATGGAAAACAGTAGCTTAAGAATTAACTTTGAACCAATGAGCTCAACCAATCAATTCGACATCATAATCGTGGGTGGCGGCCCTATCGGTTTGGCCTGCGCCCTGGAAGCGAGGAAAGCAGGTTTACAATATTGCATACTGGAAAAAGGCTGCCTCGTGAATTCCCTGTACAATTATCCCGTGAATATGACCTTTTTTTCTACTTCCGAAAAGCTGGAAATTGGTGATATTCCTTTTATAAGCAACAATAATAAACCCACCCGGCCCGAAGCACTGGAATATTACCGTCGGGTAGCCACCAGCAATAAACTCAACATTCACCTGCAGGAAGAAGTGAAGGCCATTACCCCCTTCGCCGATAAATACCAGGTTGTTACTACCAAACAAACTTATACCACCACCTTTGTGGTTATTGCCACCGGTTTTTACGATATTCCGGTTACCATGAATATTCCCGGTGAAGACTTACCTAAAGTAACCCATTATTATAAAGACCCGCATTTTTATGCCATGCAGAAAGTGGTTGTAGTGGGAGCTTCTAACTCATCAGTAGATGCCGCCCTGGAAACCTGGCGTAAAGGCGCCGAGGTGAGTATGGTTATACGTCACGAGGCTATCGGGCACCGGGTGAAATACTGGGTAAAACCCGATATAGAAAACCGCATCAAGGAAGGCAGCATTAAAGCTTATTTCAATTCAACGTTAATGGCCATTCGCGAAATGGAAGTGGATATTCAAACACCCGGTGGACTGATCACTATTGAAAATGATTATGTGATTGCCACAACAGGTTATCAACCTAACATTGATTTTTTACAGAAGGCAGGCATACATTTATCGCAGGATGAAGTATTACAGCCAGAATACGATCCCGAAACCATGGAAACCAATATACCCAATATATACCTGGCCGGCGTGGTTTGCGGTGGCATGAATACGCATGTTTGGTTTATTGAAAATAGCCGGCAACATGCGGAGTTGATTATTAAATCAGTGAAGAAAAAAGTAATCAGGTAGATGAATTGCTTTTGTATTCATTAGCACATTATCATATTAGCACATTGACCGTTCACTCTCTACGATAGACAAATATTTCAACCCTGCGGTTTTTCTTTCGGCCCGAAGGGGTTTTATTGGTGGCAATAGGTTGTTGGTAGGCATAACCCCGCGCAATGAATTGTACGCCCAGCGACGCCACCTTTGTCATCAGGTATTGCTTTACCGATACCGCCCTGCTTAAAGACAACTCCTTATTGTATTCCAGGTTGCCGACACTATCGGTATGTCCCTTTACGATCACGGAATCCATAGTGCCTGTTAATTTGCGGGCAAAACTATCGAGCAATTCATAGCTTTTTTTCGACAGCTCAAAGCTGGCGGAAACAAAATAAATATCAGGTATTATCAGCGTATCAACATGTAGTACAGCAGGAATGCGGGTGGTGTATAATTTAGGGCGTGGCGCCGGCGGGTTCTTTTGATAATAAGCGATCTTTTTTTCCAGCTTGTCATGCCGGTCATCCTGCTTGTAGATGTTCCCTTTTTCACGTTCGGCCTCGGCACATATTTTTTCCCTGGCATCCATGGGTGTTAATGAAATTTTATCGAGCAGGAAGTAATATTCATCCTGAGAATCTGGCTTTATGGAACCGGTGTAATCCGTTCGCTTAAACAGGCCGATGGTTACAAATGCTTCATTGCCGGTAGCGGTATATGCAAACTGTACCTTTTGCCATTTATTGGAAGGCTGCGATGCAGCAGCGCCGCTGCGTACATACCAGAAGGCAGGTTGAATTTCCCGGAAACTTCTTTTATCGTACAAAAAATCTTCCGGCGAAAAATATACGCCGATGCTGTCGAGCACTTTGTTGCTGGCGCTTACATAAAATTCTACTGCATACTGATTGCCTTTTCGCAAACCACACAACAACTGCGTTCTTATAAAATTGCGAACGCCGCGTTTATTCACACTGCCTGCTGTTAACCCTACGTAATGAAAGCCATCTTGCGCTATGGCCATATCGCCAAAATAATAATTAGCCTGACCCGAGGTAGCTACCCAGGCTTCGGGCGCACAATATTTATGAAATTCAGTGCATAGATTAGCGTCTTCAAAACTGCCATTGGCTACCAGGTTTTGGGAATACCCGGTTGTACACCACAAACACAGAAGGGTTAAGGCGGGAACGAATCTCTTTATTTGTTTCATAGACGGGTTGACAATGAGATGCTTCTAAATTAAGCAAAAAAGGAGTACCGGCACTGTTGAAAGTTTACCGCTTTATATGCCCTGCCAGTCGGGAAAGCGCGTAATTGTCGGTTTTTACTCCATGTAGTACAAATTTGATTAATATCAAGAAAACCTGACCCTACTTGCATTTAAAAAAAACTGTATATACTTTTACCTCAGCTTACTTCGTCCACAAAATCCTTCGAAAACTCCAACAAACAAAACACAGCCTCCGTTAAGATTTTTTCATTCATCCTTTTGAAGACCTCTGATTAGTCTTTTTGCTACCAACATGTAGCAAAAAAGCGTATCCTCCAATTCCTCTGGGCCGTTTTTAATTATTCTTCATCCCAAAACAAAATGAAATGAAAAAGATCTACTCTTTAGTCATGGTGACTGTTATTGCCCTTACTGCAAATGCTCAATTAGTTATTAATGAAAATTTTACCGGCTATACCAACCCTTTGGGTACACAGGGAGGCTGGGTACAAAATGGTAGTGGTATGGATGTGCAGATTAACAATTTCAACCCACTTATCCGTGCCGGCTATACAAGCGGCGGTAATTATATGGAAGTAGATAACGTAAATGGAACAGACCCACATAAACCTTTCTCAGTTAATGTTGATGAAACTGTTGCACAAACTTATTATATGTCCTTTTTAGTGCGTGTGTCTTCCGCAGGTGAATTTAATGGCGGACCTGTTACTTCAATATCTCTTGCCAATACAACAAATGGTACATTTCCCGCCCAATTCTATATCGGCGAAAGGAATGGCTCAAGCACTGCCTTTGAGTTCGGCGTCGCTGTGGGCACTGCCAATCCCGATTATACAACTACCGGATTCGCTTATGGAACTACCTATCTGATCGTTATACGTTATGACGTAGTACCAGGCGCCGGTAACGATGACATATACTTATGGGTTAACCCTTCATTGGCTTCAGAACCTTCAACAGGAACGGCTAGTGCATCACAAATCAATGGTACCGAAGCTGGCTATGCAAACGACATAAATGCTTTGAAAATACACCAGACCGATAATAACGATTCACCCGATGCGGACTACGATGGTTTTCGCGTAGCAGCTGGTACTACTTCTGTCCTGGCCTGGAGTAATCTGAATCCTGCCGGTGCTCCCCTGCCTGTTCGCCTGACCAGCTTTAACGCTGCTGAAGAAGGACTTAGCACAAAACTCGTTTGGAATACAGCCGAAGAAAGCGGTATCACCAGCTATATAGTTGAAAAAAGTATTGACGGAAGAGCATTCACTGCGATAGGAACTGTAAAAGCTACCAATCAGAAAACATACAGCTTTATAGATGCACAGGGTACTTCAGAGAACAGCTATTACAGATTGAAAATGGTTGAAATGGATGGAAGCTTCAAACTGAGCTACATCATTAGCCTGAAGAGCAAACTGAGCATGACCATTTCTACATCGCCTAACCCCGTTAAAAATGCATTGATGATCCAGCACCCGAAAGTTGCCGCTGATGGTCATATTCAAATTGTAAGTGCCAACGGACAGATGCTGAAAGATATACGATTGGCTGCCAACGCTGTAATCTCTAATGTAGACATGAGTGGTTTTGCGAGTGGACTGTACCACATTGTTTTCAAGAGTGGTTCAGATGTGTTTAGCAAAACGGTTATCAAACAGTAAAACCGTACCACCATTTTTTTGGATGAAAGAAGCCATCGTCCCGGCTCAGCCGGGAGGTGGCTTTTTTATTAATTAGAGAATGTGATTATTAGTATTCCTCATTTCTATAAAGAATTATTTCCACCCGCCTGTTCATCTGCCTTCCCTTTGGCGTTTTGTTACTGGCAATGGGCCGCAAATACGCATAACCGCGGGTAGTAACTTTCTCTACCAGCCCCGCCACTTTTGCAGATAGATAATCCCTGACCGACATCGCGCGGTTCATTGACAAAGCTTCATTATAAGCCAGCTTGCCAATGCTGTCGGTATGCCCTTCAATAACCATGGAGTCAATGGTTGCCGGCGTGAGCTTACTGGCAAAACTGTCGAGCAAATGAAAACTCAACGGCGATAATTCATAACGGGCCGTAGCGAAAAAGATATCTGGTATAACAAGCGTGTCGATGCGTTGCTTTCTGGGTTGACTGGTTAAGGGCAAGGGCTTAACCGGTGGCGGGCTGCGGCGATACAGGATCATTTTTCGCTCCAGGTAGGCGTGCCGTTCATTCTCACTGTAAATAGCTTTTTGTACGCTATCGGCCTGTTCGCATAACTTTTCACGTGCATCAACCGGTGTAAGCGACACATCATCGAAGTAAAAATAATAATCATGGCGAACACCTGTGCCGTGAATATCGCTATAATCGATCCGTTTGAAATTACCAATGGTGATAAACCCTTCCGTACCATCTGCGGTATACAGCAATTGTACTTTTTGCCAAACGGCGGGATTTGTTATCGTTGTATCGAGCCCGTTTATGCTCCATAATTGCGGAGTAATAACCTTAAAATATCTTCTTTCGTATAAAAAATCCTGGGGAGAAAAATAAATACCTATACTATCCAGGATGCGGTGCGGAGAACAGATGTAAAACTCAAGTTTATACTGGTGTCCTTTTTGCAAGCCGCATAACAAGCGGGTACGAATGAAATTCCGGATGCCCTGCATCCCCAGGCTGCCGGCGGTAAGGCCGGCATAATGCGTTCCGGCATGGGGTTTTACCGCCCCCTTATTAAATAGTACAGCAAAATAATAATTGTAATTCAGCGAAGTAGCAATCCAGCCTTCGGGCGCGCAATTCTTTTGGTATTCAGTGCAAATATTCTCGTCTTCAAAACCGCCATTCACAAGAAGGTTTTGCGAATGGGACGTTTCGTATCCGAAGAATAACAGGCAATATATAAGAACAGGTTTCATATAGAAGAAAAAGCACCAAAACACAAATACCAGGGACAAAAGGAAATACCAAAAACAAAAAGCAAGAACCTGAAATCCTGAACTAAACAGTTATCAACTCTCCGCCAATTGGCGGATGGGTACTCCCCTTTAGGGGTTGGGGGTTTTCTCTTCCCAGATACAAGCCAGATGAACAATGGTCTCCACACTCTTTTGCATATCTTGCACACTCACATATTCGTGCTTGCCATGAAAAGCCATTTCACCGGTAAAGATATTGGGGCAGGGCAATCCCATAAACGACAAACGCGATCCATCGGTTCCACCACGGGCGCTCATTTCCATCACCGGCACGCCCGCGCGCGTTATCGCTTCTTTGGCATATGCCGATACCTGCGGGTGTTTGTCAAGCACTTCCTTCATATTGCGGTATTGTTCCCGCACCTCAAAATTGGCTTTGGCGCCGGGAAAGCGTTGTAACGTAGCCGCCAGTTTCTCCTTTAACAAGCCTTCATATTCAGCCAGCTTCGCTGTAATAAAATCGCGAATAATAAATTCCAGGGTTACTTTCTCAGCAATACCATTGATGCGCACCGGGTGCACAAAGCCATTGCGCTTATCCGTTGTTTCAGGCGATAACGTATCCTTTGGTAATGCCTCTAAAAAAGCACCCGCCACCTTCATGGCGTTTACCAGTTTGTCTTTTGCATAGCCAGGGTGCGCACTCACGCCATGAAAGGTAATGGTAACACCATCGGCTGAAAAAGTTTCATCTTCATAGGCGCCGCGTTCACCTGCATCGAGCGTATAGGCAAACTGAGCGCCCAGTTTTTTCACATCGGCTTTATCTACCCCTCGTCCTATTTCTTCATCGGGCGTGAATAAAATTTTTATAGCGCCATGGAGAACGCCGGGGTTCGCCATAAAATAATTAGCCATATCCATGATCACTGCTACACCGGCTTTATCATCGGCGCCCAGCAAAGTAGTGCCGGAAGCTGTGATAATATCCTCCCCTTTCTTTTTACGTAAATACGGATGATCGTCGGGCGTAATCACCTGCGTGGGATCATCGGGTAATACGATATTTCCGCCATCATAGTTGGTATGCACCAATGGCTTTACACCCTGGCCGGTACAATCCGGCGCGGTATCAACATGCGAACAATAACAAATAACAGGCACTTGTTTGGCGCTATTAGCCGGAATGGTGGCATAAACATATCCATGATCGTCTAAATGTGCATCGGTAATGCCCATGTCTTTTAATTCCTGCACCAGTATACGGCTCAGGTCTTTTTGTTTTTCTGTAGACGGACAGGTGGTTGATTGCGGATCACTTTGCGTATCTATTTGCACATATCGCAAAAACCTTTCCTTTACCGTAAAACTATAGTTAGTAAACATGTAAGCCGTATTTTTGGCAATATAACTTAAATATCGATCAACTTATTCTCCCATGGCTCCACCCACGTTGTCCCCGTTTATTAAACAAGGCTGGCTGCGCGCGCTACTTCTCCTGTTGGCTTTTTTTGGATGTTCGATACTGGCAGGCATTATCAGCAGCCTTATCGTGATCGTTCCCGCTATTGCTACCAAAACAACAACACCCCAGGCAGATCTTCTGCTTCAAACAATCACGCTGTCCTTATTCATAACGGCCCTTTTATCCATTACAATAACAATCATCTTCCGTCGATACGTCGATCACCGGTCTGTAAAAAGCCTGGGGTTTCACTGGAAACCCTTTCAACCCGATGCATACACGGGTTTCTGTCTCGGCGTGGCCTTGCTGGGCGCCGGTACATTGCTGTTGTTTGCGACCAAAAATCTTGACTGGACCGATGTACATGTTGTAGCCGGTGACCTGTTTATGGGCCTGGTGTTAATGATGCTGATTGCGCTGACTGAAGAAATGGTGTTCAGGGGTTATATTTTAAATAACCTGATGGAATCAATGAATAAATGGGCCGCATTAGGCGTTTCGGCAGTACTGTTTACGATCGCCCATACCAGTAATCCGGGTATAACATCAGTAGCCATTGTTAATTTGTTATTAGCGGGCCTGGTGCTGGGCATTAACTTCATATATACCCGTAATATCTGGTTTGCCATTTGTTTTCATTTTAGCTGGAACTTTTTACAGGGTCCGGTGCTGGGTTACGAGGTCAGCGGCCTGCCCTTGCAAGGCGTATTACAACCTGCGTTACATGGGCCCTGGTGGCTAACCGGCGGCACTTTTGGCCTGGAGGGGTCGTTCATCACTACCTGCCTTTTTGTACTAACGGTACTGCTTTTATACACCGTATATGAAAAGAGATATAGCAAAACGGTCAGGGCCAGCCAATAACATATTTGTAAAATCCGATAAATCTTTCTACCTTTTTACAAACTAAAGCTGACCTAGTATGAAAAAATTACTCATTGGTGCCCTTGTTGGAGGCATCATTTTATTTATCTGTCAATTTCTTTCCTGGACGGTATTGAACCTGCATAACAACGCCTACCAGTACACGGATAAGCAGGATGCCATCATGAATTCTTTAAGCTCTCAGATCGAAAAAGAAGGGCAGTATATGTTACCTTCTTTGCCGGCCGATGCTACCCGCGAACAACACGAAGCCGCCATGAAAACAATGGCCGGTAAACCCTGGGCATTGGTACAGTATCATCAGTCCATGGATATGAATATGGGATCGAATATGATTCGTGGGTTGATCGTAGATATGCTGATCGTGGGCTTTTTCTGTGCCCTCATCAGCCGCATGAATGCATTGAACTTTACTGCCATATTCATATCGGCGTTATTTATAGGCATGATCGTTTTCTTCAACGTTCCTTATACCAATCACATCTGGTTCAAAGGTTTTGATCTGATGGCCTATTTCATCGATTGCATCGCAGGATGGGCATTAATAGGCATATGGCTTGGCTGGCTGTATGGGAAGAAGAAAGCCTGACGTTTGTTGGCCGGGGATAAATTATTATCTTAAGCGCTCAATAAAAAGGCGGAACCGTTTTCAAAACGATTCCGCCTTTTGTTATTTTCTGGCTTTAAACTTCAATCATCTACCTCGTCGGTTTCTTAACCACCGCTTTCTTTTTTGCCACCGGTTGTGCGGCCTCTGCGGCTTCCTGCGCAGCCACTTCGTCTACATATACGGTTTTACCTTCCGGTATGGCCAGGTTGCCGAAAATAGAAGGCATAATGTAAATAACGTTTACCAGGGAATTATGGCTTACATCTATAAACCTCCAGGTAACTCCGGCATCGGTTGACTCCCCTATCAGGTAATTATAGATCTTAACATTCCCCCGGGTATCATCAAATGTTGACCGTACTTTTTCAATTACACATTGCCAGGTATCAATGTCATTCATCATGTGTAACAGTTGAAGCTTCTCGGGCTTTTCTTCTGTTTTGGGTTCATTGCGGTAATGGATGGTAACCACATGCTCTTTAAAAGCATCTTTTCCACCATAATACTTAATGGCGGTTGGGTTGGTTAAGTTCAAATAGGTAGGCCATTCTGCATAAAAGCTGGCTTTCACCAAACTATCGGCAAAATACAATGCGCGGTGTGCAGCAATAGCCGAATCTGATTCTGGTAATGATTGATCTGGTGTGGAGGCTGTTGTGGTTTGGTCCTGAGCGTGAACGATATTACATAAACAAATAAACAGTGCGCACGTAACAATGCGTTTCGTGGTTTGTATCATAGGGATTAAATTGTTGGGCACAAAATAGATAAAAAATTCCGGCAGGTCAATATCGGAAAACTACTAGGGATAGTTGAAGAAGAAGTAGGAATATGAGGCTGAAAGTACGCGGAAACCATGCTGGAACGGGTTACCTGCTTCCCGGAAAAACGAAACAGGCAGTCAGTCATCCCGGTTTGTACCGGGGCGCCTTACTGCCTGCTGAAAAACGTATCATGTTCCCGGAACATAAGTCCGGCCTGAATGTAATAATTGCTAAGCCTACGGCATAATGATCCGTGAAGGAGCTGCACCGATCTCAACCAGTTCAATATCAAAGGTCAGGTCTTCACCAGCCAAAGGATGGTTGGCATCCAGCATCACATTTTCTTCACCGATCTCGGTAATTATTACTGGAATAACATGTCCTTCTGAATTGGTCATATTCAAACGCATACCTACTTCCAGTTCCATATCCTGAGGAAATTCTGTGGTAGGAAATGCAACGATCATTTCGGGATTTTTGGGACCATATGCCTCTAAAACGGGTATCTGAATGGTTTTTTTATCACCTACCACCATGCCCATAACACCATTGTCGAAACCGGCAATCACCATTCCACTACCTACTTCAAACTGCAATGGTTCACGGCCTGCAGAAGAATCGAAAGTTGTTCCATCTGTTAAACGGCCACTATAATGAACCTTTACGGTATCGCCGCTTTTTACTTGTTGCATACTAACTTTTTAGTGTTAAAAATGTCAGGAAAATCAACGCTCCCGTCCCACACCGCCGCATTGCATAACTAAATGATGTACAGTAGCGATAAGATAAAAAAGCCCAATTCCCTGGCCTGCAAAGTAACAAGAATAATTTCGGGCAGCCAATAAAAATTTTTTAATGAAATTTGCGCCCGGAGCCGCATTCAGGCTTCCCCAATTGTTCAATTTTTCACCCAACTAAATGACTCTTTTTTTATAATAGATCAGAGGAAGTAACGAAAGGAATGGACGATAATAATATTGAAATAACAATGACAAATACCAACGACCAAATAACCAATAGCGCATCTCCAAACCCGCGCATCATATTCATGGGTACGCCTGAATTTGCCGTTGCCTCCCTCGATGCGCTGGTGCAGGCAGGTTGTAATATCATAGCCGTGATCACGGCACCCGATAAACCAGCGGGCAGAGGCATGAAGTTGACAGAAAGCGCGGTGAAGAAATATGCCGGTGACAAACAGCTGCCGGTGTTACAACCCGTAAAGCTGAAAGACCCGGAATTTTTAGAAACACTAAAAGGCTTACAGGCCGACTTGCAAATAGTGGTGGCTTTTCGTATGTTGCCCGTGGTGGTATGGAATATGCCTCCGATGGGAACGATCAATTTACACGGATCGTTATTGCCACAATACCGCGGCGCCGCCCCTATTAACTGGGCCGTGATCAATGGAGAAAAAGAAACCGGTGTTACCACCTTTAAGCTGCAACATGAAATTGACACCGGTAATATTCTGTTACAGGAAAGCTTTCCCATTGGGGACGATGACACAGCCGGTGAAGTACACGATAAAATGAAAGAGATCGGCGCGCAATTATTGGTAAAAACTGTAAAAGGGCTTGCGAACGGTACATTGACGGAATTACCGCAACAGGCAACAGACCAGTTATCAGCAACCGGGAACTCATTAAAGCACGCTCCCAAGATCTTTACCGAAACATGTAAAATAGACTGGAACCAGTCCGTTTCATCGATCTATAACCTTATACGCGGCCTGGCGCCCTACCCCGCAGCATTTACTTATTTACATGAAAAAATGCTGAAAATATATAAGGCGAAAAAGGAAATGCATAGTTCGCCTAAAGAGCCCGGCACTTTTGAAACAGACAACAAGACTTATTTAAAATTCGCCGGCGTCGATGGGTATATCCACATCATAGAATTGCAATTGGAAGGGAAAAAGCGGATGACGATTGAAGAGTTTTTGAGAGGATTTAGACTTCCACCTGCTGGAGCCTAAGAAAGGTGGTTACAGGTTCGGAGTTTACAGTTCTATGTTCGTAGTTCTGTCATTACATAAAAAAAGGTGAGTCTCTTAGCAGAAACTCACCCGATATATTTCTTTTATCCCCCCTTCAGGGGGTCCGGGGGTTAATAAGTCACATCCACATAAAACTTCCCCATCTCTGCACCCAATTCGGCAGCAGCGGCATCGCTGAGGCGAACGGTAAGCCCTACGCTTTCGCGCATCTCGGGTAATTGCCCCAGTACTTTGGCATAGATGATCTTATTGGTAGAATTATAGGAGATCTTTACAATAGTGCCCACGGGTACATTATTCATAAGGGCGTAATATTTACCGTCTTTCCAGCCGCTGGTACTTCTGAAAATACCGGCATTACCAGCTGTTGATTTTCCAATACCGCTATAACCCGAACGAAAATAACCACCTTTATAACCGGTATAGCTTGCCTCTGTTCCGTTTTGTGTAACCGGTGCCGATGTTTTAGATGTTTTTTCTTCAGCAGGCGGCGGTGTGCTTATCTCTTTTTTAGCTTCTTCTTTTTTAGGCTCCTCTTTCTTTAACTCCTCTTTTTTGACTTCAACGGTTTTAGGTTCTACCGCTTTTGTCTCTGTTGCTTTGGTCTCTGCTGTTTTAGTTTCCGCCGTTTTGGTTTCGGCAGGTTTTGTTTCAGCCGGCTTTTCAGTTTTAACTACCGGCGCTTCGGTGGCTGGCTTGGCAGCCGTACCTGCAGGCGCAGTTGTGGGTATCACTATTTTTTTAACGCCACTGGCAGCCAGCGGGGAATGTGCCGTCTTTACCTTCAGGTATCCTACTACCAGCTTCATGCCGGCCTGCAACTGGTCGTTGGTCACACTGTTCCATTTCTCCAGCGTTTCAACGGGAATCTTATTATGATTTTGGCTGATGCGGTACATCCATTCTTTTTCCTGTACAATATGATATACCGGAACAAATACCTCATCCCCACTTTTCTTACCGTCTTGTGTAAAATTCTGAGCTGTGAGCGGGATCTTTAATTGCTGCCCGATGTTCAACTTATCCATTGTTACACCACTCAGCGCGGCAATTTCTTTCGACTGCATATTGTAAATACGGCCTATGGCATACCAGGTTTCTTTGGGCTGTACGGTATGTAACAGGTAAAGGTCAGGAGAAGTACCCTGCACTGCCATGTCAGATTGCGACCACACAATTTGTGTGAGCAATATAAACGCGATTATTAAAACTCCTTTGATCTTCAGCATAAGTTATGCATTTCGTATTCGTGTGCAAAGATGTAGAATATATTTTAATTACCGCCAAAGGGGATAACTATACCGGGCCGGTTAACTGTGTTCATTGGCAGGGTCGGCGGCCCTTTTCAGTATCCGCCAGCCCTGGGGATAGTAATTATTGATCCTGTTCTGTAATACCTTTATCCATCCCAGATTATACTGCTCAAATTGTACCAAAGTCCATCCTTTACCGGCAGTTGATACGGAAACTTCTTCTTTCCGCAAATATTGTATGGCTTCTTCCTTTTTTAACGATACTGCAACAATTGATCTATTGATCAGCGTGCTTACCGCCAGGGAATGATCGGGCACCAGGTCGTTACCGGCAATTTTACCTACAGCTGTTCCTGCCCGGCGCACATATACATGATCTACGATGGTAAGCAATTCTTTTTCCAAACTCATGGGGAACGCAAACAGATCTTCTTTCTGCTTCCATGCCTGTACCGGTATACCGGGTTGTAGCCAGGGCTGAATGATGCCGGTTTCGTTCTTTGATGCTTTTTGCAGCAATGATCTTTTAGGCGGCTTTACAGAACCGGCGCCGTCTTCCTGCTTGCGAAAACAGCTTATAAAAAAACCTTCGCCTTTTATGTTATAAGGGAAAAATCGATATCCGTATGCCTGGTGTTTATCAGATTGCGTTTCAACAATACCCCATTCTGCAGGCACCGTCAATGGCAAACTGTCAACTGTAAACGTATCCATTAGCCAGTCTGCAATGCTTTCATCTTCTTCTTTTGAATACGAGCAGGTAGAATAGATCAGTACGCCGCCTTCCTTTAATGCCGGTAAAACATCAGCCAGAATGCGTTGCTGACGCTGATAACACAGCTGCACATTCTGTTCACTCCACTCCCCGATGGCTTCCCGCTCCCGCCTGAACAAACCAGATCCCGAACAGGGAGCATCAACAACAATAACATCAAAAAAATTTTGCAGCCGGGCAAAGGCTGTTGGGTCGGCATTGGTAACAATGACGTTGGCCCCACCCCATTTTATCGTATTCTCTTCGAGTATAGCAGCCCTTGATTTGATCACTTCATTACTTACCAGTAAACTATCCGTACTGATGAGTGATTGTAACAACGTTGATTTTCCACCTGGCGCCGCACAAAGGTCCAGTACCCGCAATGACTGACTAACATCCGTTGTTTGTATAAGCGCCTGCTCCAGGAACATACTCGATGCTTCCTGTACATAATACGCACCGGCATGTATTAAAGGGTCGAAAATAAAAGCGGGTCGTTCGGGCAGGTAATAGCCGTATGACGACCACGGGACTTTTGCGGAAGGTATAATTGGGAATGAGTGCTGAAGTGCCGGGGGGATGGCATTGACCATTGACCATTCACCATTGACCATTGACCGTTTACCGGGATTTAACCGGAGGGAAGTAACCTGTTCGCCGCTTTCATGCACCTGTACAAATGCTTCTTTATTGAAGCCTGCAATACCGGTTAATGATTCAAGAAGTTGTTGAGGAAGTTGCACCCCGCAAAACTATGAAATAATGCGGTAATGGGGTTCAGGTGAGTTACGGGCTGATGATTGGCATGTCATCCATGCGAAAAGCCGCTCCTCATTGATGCGGAACGGCTTTTCGCTATAGAAATATTTATGTTGCAGTGATTATTTCACCACTTTGTCGGCCTTGAATTTTCTTGACATCAGTAATTGACCGCGCACATCATAAAACTTGAACACGCCTTCTCTTTTATCGTTTATATAACTACCAGTTTCCTTAACTGTTCCGTTCGGGTTGTATTCGGTTGTTAAACCGTTGCGTTTTCCATTTTTGTAACCGATGATGATCCTTCGGCCACCGCCTTCAAAAAAGGCACTGTAGCGGTCAACGGCGCCACTGGTATCGCGGTGCTCCATTTCTTTGGGATTTCCATTGGCATAATAGGTAGTGGTAGTGCCTACCAGTTTCTTAAAGTCAACAATGGTATCTGTTTTTAATAATCGGCCCGATTTGGTATCGTATGATTTGGCGGCCTGGAATTTGCCTTTTTCTTTAAAATGAATCTCAGTCTTCAGCTTTCCGAACACGAAAGATTTTTCAATTCCCTCGGTATGATCGTCATTCAGGTATTGGTATTCATAGGTAAGATTACTTTTGGGTTTCGACACCGCAGAATCATCTACTTTCTGAAACTTAGCATCATCATCCTGAGCATTGCTGATTTTACAGGTAACAAGCAGAACAAAAACAGCGAGATAAGCACTTTTTGTGATCATATAGTACGATTGACGATTAATTGCCACTAATATAGGGGAGATCTGCTGCCTATGCAATGCTTACAAAACACTCTTTTACAAAGAATTAAGCATTTTACACAGAAATAATAACATCGATCCCCCATTATGCAGCCCTTATAACGGCGCATGGGGTGCTTTTAGTGTTTAAATACCGGTGGAATCCATTATTTCAGTAAGGCGTTAGCCGCATTCACCTGTTGGGTATATAACTGCAATGTTTGTGTTGCGGCGTCCATGTTTTCACGTGCTTCCTGCCAGTTACGTTCTTCTATACCTTCCCGTATGCCCGGCAATGTTTTTACGCCATAGCCTGTATAATAACCAGGCGCATAGATCTGGTGTTTGTACCAGGAACGGCGTGGCAACCCTTTTTGTGTCAATAATGATCTTTCAGATTGATACAGGATGGCATTCAGTTGTTTTTGCCTTTCTAATGGCAACCGGGTGGCATTTACAAAAAGTTTCTGAAATTCTTCCACACTGGTCTTTAACTGAACCAGGGCATTGTCAAGCTCACTGAAATTTAAATACGGAACCGCCTCTTTAGCTGCCGGCGCCCGGTACGTTTTGGTAGGGTCCTGGGCAAGGTCAAATAATTTTTCTTTGATCATACGGTTTTGAATATCTGTCTGGGTACGCATGTTATCTATCATTGTTTTGATATCGGCAGCATATTCAACCACTGTTTTATAGAAACTATTAAAATCAACCGGTAATACATCGGCATTGGCTAACCGCATCATTACCCGGCCTGCCGTTTTTGACAGGGCAACGCCATACTGAAAACCGGGATCTTTAAACCGGGTGAACAGATCATAGCTATCATAGATAGAATGGTATTCGCCGCCGCTTCCTTCTCCACCAAAACCGAGATTCATGGAAGAAATGCCGAGATGCTGTAAGAACGGTGAATAATCTGATCCCGCACCCAATGCAGCCAGCTTCATACTTTTATTTCCAATTATTTTGGTGCGATTCGCTTCCGGCGCATCTATCAAAGTTCTTGCATACAGGCGTTCATTAACCGGCACGCCCGTTTGCGGATCGATGACATCATGTATCACTTCGTTAAAAAACGGCTCCAGCGCATGAGAACCGCCGGCACTGATGAAGCCGCGGCTGTTACCATCTGAATTGATATAAGCCACTGCTTTTTGTTGTAATTCACTGGCATGATCTTCTACCCATTCGGTAGAACCCAGCAAGGCAGGCTCTTCGCCATCCCATGCACAATATACCAGCGTTCGTTTGTTACGATATCCTTTTTTCACCATGTCGCCAATAACACGGGCTTCTTCCAACTCGGCCACCATCCCGCTGATAGGGTCCGCAGCGCCATTTACCCAGCCATCATGATGGTTACCTCTGATCACCCATTCATCAGGGAACTGGGAACCAGGCAAGGTGGCAATTACATTATATAATGGTTTAAGGTCCCAGTTAAAAGCCAGCTGCAAATGCACCTTGGCTTTACCCGGACCCGTATGATATGTGATCGGTAAAGCGCCCCGCCAGGGGGCAGGCACTACCGGTCCACCCAGCGATTGCAACAGCGGTAACGCATCTTCATAAGAGATGGGCAGCACCGGGATCTTCATAATGGTGATTGCTGCTGACTGATTTAATCTTTTTGCGTCTTTGGTGGCCCCTATACCCGGGGTAAGCGGATCGCCGGGATATACCGGCATATCCATGACCGAACCACGCTGCACACCATCAGGGCGCCGGAAGGCCCCTTGGGGATATACATCACCCCGTGCATAGCCATCATCTTCGGGATCTGAATAAATGATACAGCCCACAGCGCCATGCTCAGCCGCTACTTTTGGCTTTATACCCCGCCAGGAACCACCATATTTGGCAATCACTATTTTTCCTTTAACATCAACGCCCATCCGTTCCAACTCTTCATAATCGGCCGGTATACCCCGGTTTACAAAAACAAGCTCTGCTGTAACATTTCCATCTGCAGAGTAGGCGTTGTAGGTGGGTAATTGTTCTGTTTTCTGACCAGAGGTTTTATCTTCTTTCAGCACCGGTTCTTCGAGCCTGGCTTTATACGGTTTACTTCCCAGCAATTCAAGCAACCTGGTTTTGGGTGTAGGGAATAATGGATAGTAGGTTACAATTTCAGTTTGATAACCCCATTGTCTGAACAGGGCGGCCATATATTCGGCGTTTGCTTTATCATGCGGTGAGCCTACATGATGCGGATGCGCCGTAAGGAATTTCATCCAGGTGTCCATATTGGAAGCAGACAACTGCGCATCAAATTGTTTTTCCCAGGAAAGTTGCCGGGTGGCATTGGAATCGGTAAAGCCCATTATTTTTTGAGCATGCGAGGCAGTGAATAACGACAATACCATTGCTAAAGAAAAAACGACTTTTCTCATGTGTACTTTGTTTTTAAATTGACCGGGCGTTTGTGGATGGAGCAATCAATTCATTCACTAGTGGGTAACAGGCGACAGATTTCAAATCTACCCGGAAAAAACGAAAGTTGTTGAATAGCGGACTGGATATTTTTTTGCATGAATAAAAACAGGCATACAAAAAAATGGTCCGCCTCAGGCGGACCAGAAAAGTAGTTAACTGATCAGTTTATAAATTCTTGATCTCCCCAATAAGGTCCTGTAATACTTTTTTAGCATCGCCAAAAAGCATGGAGGTTTTAGGTTGAAAGAAAAGATCGTTCTCGATGCCGGCATAACCGGGTTTCATACTGCGTTTGTTGACGATCACATTCTTTGCCAGCTCTACATCGAGGATGGGCATACCATATATGGGAGAAGAAGGATCTGTTTTTGCAGCCGGGTTTACCACGTCATTTGCGCCCAGTATCAACACCACATCGGTGGTGGGAAACTCCTCATTAGCCTGTTCCATTTCCTGCAGCTTGTCATAGCTCACATCGGCTTCGGCCAGCAATACGTTCATATGACCGGGCATACGACCTGCCACCGGGTGAATGGCATACTTTACCGTAACGCCTTTGCTTTCCAGTAATTTTTCCAGTTCGTGACAGGCATGTTGCGCCTGCGCAACGGCCAGTCCGTACCCCGGTACAATCATTACTTTATGGGCATAGCTCATAATGACCGCACTATCGCTGAGGGAAATTTCTTTATAGGCGCCCTGGTCCTTTTTATCGCCAGTTGCCGCAGCACCGCCGCCAAACGAGCCAATCAACACATTCTTTAGCGACCTGTTCATGGCCTTGCACATCAAAATAGTAAGCAAGGTACCGGCTGCGCCTACCAGTATACCACCAGTCAACATCACTTTGTTGTTGTATAAAAAACCACCGCAGGCAGCTGCCACACCGGTAAAAGAGTTCAGTAATGAAATAACAACCGGCATATCGGCCCCGCCTATGGGCATTACAAACAATACACCGTACAACAGGGATAAGGCAACGGTTGCATAAAAAAGATAATGCGCATAGCCTACATTGTATTGATAAGTTAGCACGGCTGCCGCCACTACCAGCAGTAACATGCCCATGTTCACGATATGCTGACCGCGGAACGACATGTCTTTGACCTTACCACTCAGCTTTCCCCAGGCGATCATGCTACCAGCAAAGGATACGCTGCCAATAATAGCGCCTGCAATAATGGTTAAATAATGACCGGCCTCCACAAAATCGGCCAGCCACGAGGTATCCACATTTTTGTATGCCTGATAAATATGATCAAACTCTACGATGGAGATCAGGGCCGCACACGCGCCTCCCATGCCATTGAACATACTCACCATTTCGGGCATGGCGGTCATTTTTATTTTTTTAGCCGCCAGGGTGCCAATGATGCCGCCGACCAGTATACCGCCGAAGATCCAGGGATAGTTGCCCAGCTTTTTACCGTCTTCTTCATATAGAAATATAGTACCAACAATTGCGATCGCCATGCCGGCAGCCGCCAGCAGGTTGCCGTTACGGGCTGTCGCCGGGTTCGACAACATTTTTAAACCTATGATAAACGTAACCGAACCTACGAGGTAACAAAGGGTTAGTATACTTAATTCCATAATGCGCTTTTAAAATCAAAAAGGTGCGCTACATCTTTATACTGCGGCACACCTTATCATTTTATTTTGAACTTTTCTTTTTTCCTTTAAACATTTCCAGCATGCGGTCTGTGACCACAAAGCCCCCTACTACATTCACGGTACCCAGCACCACTGCCAGGAAACCCAGGATCAGGGCTAAATAATTACTGTGCTCCGCCTTGCCCATGACAATGATGGCTCCGATAATAACCACCCCATGAATAGCATTGGCGCCGCTCATCAAGGGCGTGTGCAGCACACTGGGCACCCGGCCGATCACTTCAATACCTACAAAGATCATCAGTATAACGATGTAGATCATTTGCTGATTATCGGCTATCCAGCCTAATATTGTTTCCATATAAAAAGTTTGTAATTTTTCAAATCCGCTGCAAGCATTACAATTAACTAATAGCGTTCACTCTTTCATTTGTCACCTCACCGTTAAACGTAATACAGCCGCCCTTCACCAGGTCGTCGTCCCAGTTCAGATTGAGCTTTCCTTCTTTATCAATGATCAGTTGTAAAAAATTCAACAGGTTTTTTCCGTACAATTTGCTGGCGTCGGAAGGCATGGTAGCAGCCAGATTGCTGTTGCCCACAATGTGCACGCCTTTATATAACACCGTTTGATTATTTTTTGTAACCGGTGTATTGCCTCCGGTAGCTGCTGCCAGGTCAATGACCACCGATCCTACCCGCATGGCCTGTAACATTTCTTCTGTAATTAATATCGGCGCTTTTTTGCCAGGTATCTGTGCGGTGGTTATAACAATATCTGATTTGGCGATACTTTCTGCAATGCGCTGCTGCTGGCGTTGCTGGTAATCGGAAGATTGTTCAACGGCATACCCACCCGCTTTGGAAGCATCGGCGGCGCCTTCTACTTCAATAAATTTAGCGCCCAAACTCATCACCTCTTCTTTAACAGCAGGCCGGGTATCGAACACTTCTACCACAGCACCCAAACGGCGTGCGGTTGCAATAGCCTGCAATCCGGCAACCCCGGCCCCCAGTATCAACACTTTGGCCGGCGCAATGCTACCAGCAGCGGTCATGAACATGGGGAAATACCGGCTGTAGGTATTGGCTGCCAGCAACACCGCTTTATAACCTGCAATATTGGCTTGCGAACTCAATACATCCATGCTTTGCGCCCGGGTGGTACGCGGCAACATATCAAGGCTAAACGTGGTAATCCCCAGTTTTGCCCATTGCTGCATCAGCTGTACGTTAAACAAAGGCTGATAGACCCCTATCACGATTTTCGATTTCAGGTCAACAGCATCGGTAAACGGGTGAATAGCTACCAGAATGTCGGATGATTGAAAAACTTCATTTCTGCTTTTAATGGATGCACCGGCTTTAACATAGTCTTCATCGTTATGAAAAGCTTTTTCACCGGCGCCCGATTCTATATATACTGTAACACCTTTTTTGATCAGGGCTGTTACAACTTCGGGCAAAAATGATACGCGGGTTTCTTCGGATGGTTCTTTTAAAACTCCTATCGTCATAATCAGGTAGTAGTTATATGATTCAAGGTAAGCAAAATTTGAGTTATGTATAGCGCTACGTCCAAATTGACTTTTTTATTGTGGCCCTTATGAAATATTGACATAACACTGCAATGGGCATACCAGGCCCCGTCAGACAATTATTCAAAATTCTACACATTATATTGTGCCTGTTCCACTAAAAACGGATATTAAAATGCTGTTTCACCTTAAACTGGTCGCTAAAAAAGACCAGTCCTATAGAAAACAGATCAATGGAAAGCTGAACCGCGGGGTTCTCTTTTATCTCATTCCAGGCCCGTTCCATATCAGCGCTCCAGTGAATATCATCAAAAATTAATATGCTGTTGGCGTGCAGGGCAGGTAAAAGCTGGTTGAAATACCGCACCGTAGGTTCATACCGGTGATTGCCATCAACAAAAGCCAGGTCGAGTTGTGGCAACGTTTTCAAAATACCGGGCAATGTATCGTCGAAATTGCCGGTCACCTGTTGAATAGAAGGTAACTGAAGGGATTTAAAATTTTTACTGGCTTCACTGGCTATGGCGGCGCTTCCTTCTGCCGTGATAATACGTGGCTGGGGATTTGCCAATGCCATGTAAGCCGTGGAAATACCAAGCGAGGTGCCCAACTCCAATATGGTTGCCGGCTGATAATAATTCACGATGCGAAATAATAACTGCGCCCATTTTTTTGATTTGGCCGCATGCCGGGCAATAGATGCAATAGACCGTTGATTGGTCTTACTGATCGTTGAGCCAGCCCCAAAATCGGTTATTTCGATCACCGCTTCATTTTGCAGTAATTTCCTGCGCAATGCTTCTACCTGACCGTAGGCATAAAAACTCCGTTTATCGATCAATACACGACGTACAAAATCATAAACAAAAGGCGAATGAATACCATGGCCTTTTCCATTGGAAGCGGTTAAATAGTAATTCGAGTATTTTTTTATAAGCTGCCAGGAGGAAAACATGGCCAAAAATATTGAATAACGAATGATGAATATCGAATTTCGAAATAAAACTTCGGCGTTCTATATGCTACATTTATTATTCTACATTCCGCCGCTGCCACACCTGAAAGCTATACGCATAGGCATGTTTTGCATCGGCATTAAAATCAAGTTGTGAAAGTAATTGCCAGTCGGTTTCGTTGATCTCGGGAAAGAAAGTATCGCCTTCCAATGTAGTATGTACGCGGGTGAGATAAACCCGTTGCGTGATGGGCAGTGTTTGCCGGTAAATTTCGCCCCCGCCGATGATAAACGCTTCTTTAGCGTCTGTTCCGCCGGCTGCAACCATGGCTTCCTGAATATCATGCACCACAAAAACGCCTTCGGGCTGCCAGTCTTTTTTATGGGTGATGATGATGTTCGTTCTTCCTGCCAGCGGCTTGCCTAATGATTCATATGTTTTTCGTCCCATGATCACCGGCATTCCCCAGGTGGTATTTTTAAAGAACTTCATGTCGTTCGGCAACGTCCAAAGTAACTGGTTGTTCTTCCCTATTGCATTATTATCGGCCGCTGCTACTACCTGGCTTAAAAGCATATGAAATTTTAAATATTGAATGTTAAATTACGAATGCGCTACACCGCCACCGGCGCCTTTATAGCCGGATGGCATTGATAATTATGCAGGGTAAAGTCTTCGAACTTGAAATCAAAGATATTTTTTACGGCCGGGTTCAGTTGCATGGTTGGCAGCGGATAGGGCGTGCGGCTTAATTGCAGGTTTACCTGTTCCATATGATTGCTGTAAATATGCACATCGCCAAATGTATGAATGAATTCGCCGGGCTCCAGATCGCAAACCTGTGCAATCATCAGCGTTAATAAAGCGTAAGATGCAATGTTAAAGGGAACGCCCAAAAATACATCGGCCGACCGCTGATATAGCTGGCACGATAACCGCGAACGGCCTGCACCATCCGGGGCCGGACTTACATAAAACTGAAACAAAACATGACAGGGCATGAGGGCCATATTGGGAAGATCCGCCACATTCCAGGCGCTCACGATCAGGCGGCGGCTATCGGGATTGGTTTTGATCTGACGGACCACATCACTGATCTGGTCAATGGTTTGGGTGTCTTCGGTGCCGGACCCTGTCGCCCAACTGCGCCATTGTTTACCATAAACAGGTCCTAATTCCCCCTGTTCATTGGCCCATTCGTCCCAGATCCTCACGTTATTTTCCTTCAAATATTTGATATTGGTCTCCCCTTTCAGGAACCACAACAATTCATGGATAATGCTTTTAAGATGCAACTTCTTGGTGGTAACCAGGGGAAACCCTTTTTGCAGATCAAAACGCATCTGGTAGCCAAAACAACTGGTAGTGCCGGTTCCGGTACGGTCTGATTTATAAACACCGGTTTCCTTGATATGCTTTAAAAGTGCCAGGTACTGCTCCATGGCCGCAAGTTACGAAAACGGTCAATGTGCTAATTTGCTGATGTGATAATGTGATAATTCCGGCAAAAGTTGGGGATAAGTCAAGCTAATGTGATAACCTGCCTGCCGGCAGGCAGGTTCGATAATGGAAAACGCACCCTCCGCCCAGCCAGGCAACCAGGGGCCATTAACGCGAAATTTCCACAGGGATAGGAGCCCTGCAGAAAAAAGACAAGATCTTTAGAAGCAGTTAGTTCAGGTCATGTATGTTTAATCTTTCCGCGATGGGGACTGGGCATTAGTGTTGCGTACCAGCCAGGTTAAACCCGTTCCCATTTACCGTATGGCCGTTTGACCCGTTATTACCGCTTCCATTTAATTTGGTACCATTCTGTGTAGAAGCCGGCGGATTGCTCAATGATTTTGACAAATCGCCATAGATCTTCGACAACAATTGATTATTAGTGATCAGTTTACCTTCGAGGTCTTTTGTTTTTTGCTGCTCACGGTTGTATGATTCCTGCAAAGAGGTGATCATATTTTGTTTATCATCCAGTACCAGCTGCAGTACAGCCTGCTGCTGCTGTACTTCATGCAGGTTACGCTCCAGGTTTTCGATATGGCCTGTTTTTGAACGCAGGTTATCCTGGTGCTGTCTGATCTCTTCCCGGCTGCGCTCAACGGCTTGTTGCCAGGCGGCAACTTCCTCCCGCTGCTGTTGCAATTCTTCCCGCATCGCATGCATTTCACGCTCGAAACTATCTTTCTGCGTTTGTGTTTGGTGCACCTGCATGGTTTTATCAGCGGCCTCTTTTTCTACTTCCCGGAAAGTTTTAATGCGCTGCTCCAGCTGGTTCTGTAAAAACTCGATCTGCAGTTTCTTTTCCTGTAATACATCCTGCAGATATTGTTGATCGGTAATTTTATTCCTTAGTGTTGCTTTCTCGTCTTCCGCTTTTGTAAGCAACCCTTGTAATTCTTTTATCTGTTGTTCGTAGTTGCCATGTTTTTGGTCGCCGCCTACCTGTACCTTTTGTTGCAATGCAGTATTTTCGTCCTTTAACTGTTGAACAGTTTTTTGCAATTGTTGTAATTGTATCGCCAGATCAGTTTTCTCATTCTTGAATTGCATACCAAGCTCATCTACCTGTTTTGCATAATAGCGCTGCAATTCATCAGATTCCGATTGTGCCGTTTTTGCTGAATATTCCATGTTTTTCATCAGGTTCTCGAGACGGGTAATTTCAGCGGCACTCCTGTCTTTAAGGTCCTGTTGCGTGCGAAGTCTTTCCTGTAATTGTTGAATGGTATCCTGTAGTTGCTGCACCTGTTGCTGGCTCTGTGCCAATGCTTCGGGCACCTGTTGTTCGCCCTGCACCAGTTTGGCATTGGACTGCGCAGTATCTAATGCCTGTTGCAATTGGGTAACCTTCAGTTTATACCCGTTAATTTCCAATTGCAAACGGGAACTGGAGTCGTCATTTTGTTTTTCGGTGCTATATGCTTTGTTAAGAAGATCAGAATATTTTCCTTCCAGCTCGCGAAAGTCCTGTTCAAGCGTAGCGTAATTTTCGCGGTATCGGCGAACTTCCTGCTCATATTTCTTTATAAGAGGCTGGTTATCGGGATTGGCGCCACTCGCCAACCAATCAGGTACCTGGGTATTGCTATCCTGTTCCGTAGCTACCACCGTATGATAGCCGCCCCCTTCCATGTAAGCAGGTTCGGCTCCTTCGGCGATCTTCTTCTTCCTTTTGTAATGAAAGAAGGTGGTCACCAGGAATGCAATCACCGTACCTGGAATAGCGATCCAAAGTACAATTTGCAGAAACTGTTTTAACTCGTACATGGAAACGAGCAGGAATCCAAACATATAAGAAAGTTTTAGGTACACGTTTAACTGTCAGAAACAACAGATGGTTTCAGAGGGACGTTTGGATTATTATACTACGGTGTGGGGGTATAGAAGGCTGATTACTTTGAATTACTACTCATAAAAAAACTTACTGTATACATTCCTTATTGTGCATCCCTTACATTAAAATTGGTACAGTTTTCTTAAAAGCAGCTGTAATGTCGTAATCAGCAACTGAATCAGGGCTCAATAATAATACCAAAAAAAGGTTAAAACAAGCATTGGGCCTATGTTTTTTCCACAATATGCAATGAAAAAATACGGTCGTCATTAACACATGCTATCTTTAATGGATATGTTTTAACTGTTATAATAACAAAAATTTAAAAGATCCGTAGGGGTATAATAACTTTCAATTGTCTCTTTTATTAAAACCTTATTGGAAGCAATTATATTTGAGGCGGATTATCAACGTATTAAAGTGACTATCCCCAATACTATCATTACCAATAAACCGCTGTCCGTTGGCAGTGAACAGGAATTTGAACAGCTTTTTAAGGAACACTTTAAAAGCCTGTACGCCTATGCCTTCACTATTTTAAAGAATGAGGCCATCGCTGAAGAAACCGTGCAGAATGTCTTTTATAAGATATGGGAAAAGAAAGTACCCGACAATATTCAAACATCACTCAAAGCCTATTTATACAAAGCAGTCTACCATGAAAGCCTGAACTATTTAAAACATCAGAAAATAAAAGCCCGGTACCAATTGCATGTTATGCATCAATCAAAAAACCATATTGACCAGGGTGCTTCCAGGAAAATACTGGTGAAGGAACTGGAAGAAAAATTGCGCGATGCGATGAATGCACTGCCACAGCAATGCCGCACTATTTTTCAGTTAAGCCGGTTTGAGGGATTGAAATACCAGGAAATTGCCGATCAGCTGGGCATATCGGTGAAAACCGTTGAAAACCAAATGGGCAAAGCATTAAAGCAATTACGGGTAAAACTGATCGATTATTTACCAATTCTTATGTTAGCATTTTTCTACATATAATATATGTCACTAATTATAAAAAATCACCCTTATTGAAAAGCTCTACACAACATATGGACGATCTGCTGGTAAAACACCTTACCGGTGAAGCTACGGAAGCAGAAATGCTTCAGGTTGAAAAGTGGCTGGCAAACGATGAGGCGAACAAACATTACTTTG
Organism: uncultured Niastella sp.; assembly: GCA_966212235.1. Lineage (GTDB taxonomy): Bacteria > Bacteroidota > Bacteroidia > Chitinophagales > Chitinophagaceae > Niastella. The sequence continues at coordinate 209,057 of CBIHPP010000008.1, forward strand.
AACATTTTAAACTGATCTGGGAAGAAAGTGTTCAATTGACCAACACCTCACAGGTAAATGAACAGGCCGCCTGGGAACGATTTCAAAACCGGGTACAGGAAGGGTCATTTCCCGCAACCACCAAAACCAGGGTATGGTCAATGAACAGCGCCCTGATGCGGGCAGCTATCATTAGCGGCCTCATAATAGGCATTGCCGTAATTACTTACATCCTGTTTAACAACAATCCGGGAAAAGTGCTTTCCATGGCTACCATACAGGCTACCAATGCAGTTAAGTCCGATTCGCTGCCCGATGGTTCTATAGTCACTTTGAACAAACACTCACAGGTATCTTTTCCCCAACAGTTTACCAGCAATAAAAGGGTATTGCAATTAAACGGAGAGGCGTTCTTTAAAATAAAACCAAATAAAGAAAAGCCATTCGAGGTACATACCAACAATGTGACCATTACTGTTGTTGGCACATCGTTCAATGTAAGAAGCCGCGGCGATACCACCGAAATAATTGTAGAAACCGGCATTGTGGAAGTAGCTACGGAAACACAAACCGTGGTGTTGAAAGCAGGTCAAAAGGCGTTTACCGGAGTAAATAATACCATCCTGCAAAAACAGCCGAATACCGATCAGCTCTATAGCTATTATCGCATTAAAAAGTTTGTATGTGAAGAAACGCCGTTATGGAAACTGGTCGAAAAATTAAATGAAGCCTACGATGCGCACATTGTTTTTGAAAACAACGCGCTGCGAAATATGCCGCTTACCACTACTTTCGTAAATGAACCGCTCGACAATATTCTCAATATTATCAGCTCAACTTTTAATATCTCTGTAACTAAAGAAAAAGGACAAATTATTCTACGCTAACTTGCACGCAGAATTAATAACCATGACAAAACACCGGGGAGCCCTTCCTACGATCATTGGATTATTTTGTCTCATCCATTCGCATGTATATGCACAAAACCTGCTTGATAGAAAGATCTCTATCGAAGTAGCCAATCAGCGTTTGTCCCAGGTGTTGAAACTCATTAGCAGTAAAGGCAACTTTTATTTTTCTTATAACAGCAGTATTATCGCACGCGATAGCCTTATTTCTTTTTCAGTGACCAATAGATCTGTGAAACAGGTACTGGATCAGCTTTGCGGTAACCAATACAAATGGCAACAAAATAACAATTACATCATATTACGTAAAGCGCCAATAACTGCGCCGTCCCTCGTTGCCAGTCAAACGCCCAGTGCAGAAAAATTATATACGGTTACCGGATATGTTCTGAATGGAGAAACCGGTGAGAAAGTGGAAAATGTGAGCATCTATGAAAAACAACGGCTGGTTTTAGCCACGTCAGATGATAAAGGCTTTTTCAAAATAAAACTAAAGAGCCGGTATAGTACCGCGTCGCTTTCCATCAGCCGCGAAATGTATGAAGATACCACCGTAGTTATTCAACCCAAATATGACCAGCAGGTAACGATTGTAATAACTCCGGTAGTGGCCAGCGAACCGATGGTGACCATTAGTCCTATTGAGAATGAACTGCCTGATACCATCGTTGTAAAACTACCCTCCGATATACTGGCAACAGCAACCTTTCCCAAAGAAGATATCCCGGTAGAAAGAACAAAGTGGGGTAAACGCCTGCTGTCGGCCAAACAAAACATACAAAGTATCAACCTGAAAAAATTCTTTGCCGACCGTACCTTCCAGGTTTCATTGACACCCGGGTTAAGCACGCATGGTAAATTAAGCGCCCAGGTGGTGAACAACTTTTCCGTTAACGTGGTTGGCGGCTATACAGCAGGCGTAAACGGAATTGAACTGGCCGGCGCATTTAATGTCAATAAAAAAGATGTCAGATACCTGCAGGCTGCCGGTTTATTAAACATGACCGGCGGGTCCCTGACAGGCGTTCAACTGGCCGGTATTCATAACCACGTATTAGGTAATGTAAGCGGACTACAGGCATCAGGTTTCTCCAATTTTGTAAAAGGAAATTTAACCGGTGCTCAATTAAGCAGCATACACAATCATGTATCTGGTTCATTTACAGGTATACAGGCCAGCAATTTTTCCAACTTTGTAAAAGGAAAGCTCATTGGTTTGCAGTTGAGCGATATTCATAATGTTTGCTATGATAGCGTGGTTGGTATACAGGCAGCCGGCATAGTTAATTTTGCACACAAGAAAGTGACCGGAGTACAACTGGCAGGCATTGGTAATTTCAGCAACCGGGAAATGAATGGAGTGCAGATCTCAAGTATGTTCAATTATGCCAAAAAATTACGTGGCGTACAGATCGGTCTTATAAATGTATCAGACACTTCGGCTGGTTACAGCATTGGATTGATCAACATTGTTTTCAAAGGATATCATAAAATAGCATTATCAACCAATGAAGTATTAAAATTCAATGCGGCCTTTAAAACGGGCAACAGTAAACTGTACAGCATTTTGCTCGTAGGTTACAGAGGCGAAGGCGGTGCATGGGGTGGCGATGATACTTCAAGAATAATTTCATTTGGTTATGGTATGGGGCATGAGTTTTCCCTCGGAAAAAGATTCAGCATAAATCCTGAGTTTACTTCTCAATACCTTTATCAGGATAATTGGGATTATGCCAACATAATGAGCAAACTTCACTTACAATTCAACCTTAAATTGGGCAAATATGTTACGCTGTTTGCCGGGCCATCCTTTTCCGTGTTTTACTCCGAAAAAGTGGAAAGCTCGGTCGATCTTCAATTACCCGTACCTAAATCCTATCATACTTTTGAACTGTGGGACAATGATGTAAAAGGCTGGATAGGCTGGAATGCCGGTATAAGCATTTTCTAACACACGCTGTATATTTTCCAAACTAACATAGGGGGACAACCTTATTAAGTTGTCATACTGCAAATAGATCTCTATGATACATTGGAAAATAGCAGTATGCCTTGGCGCCTGCGTTGTATGGAAAAACATTGCCTTTGCGCAGGCAGACACGACTCAACAAAAAAATATTATTGCTCCTGTACGAATTGCTTTTTTACCCGGACTGAGTTCGCAGGGAAAAAACGACAAATACACCACCAGCTATCTTTCGTTAAATGTATTGGGAGGAATGACCGGTAGTATAAAAGGGGTTGAGCTCGGCAGTCTTTTTAATATCGACAGAAGGAACATGCAAGGCGTTCAGGCAGCAGGCTGGTTCAATGTAACCGGCGGCGATGTGCATGGAATACAAATGGCAGGCTGGTTCAATGCAGCGAAAGGCGGCGTAACAGGCATTCAGTATGGCGGCATCGCCAATTTTGTTAAAAAAGATACACGTGGGTTACAATCTGCCGGAATCTATAACCATATCTCCGGAAATCTTACCGGCGCGCAAATGGGCGGCATGGGCAATTATACCCGTCAATCGGTAAATGGCTTGCAAATGGCCGGCATCTTCAACATTAATTATGGTAGTGTTAAAGGCGCACAAATAGCCGGCATCGTTAATTATACCAAACACCTCAAAGGAGTACAATTCGGGTTGATCAATATAGCCGACACGTCAGGTGGATATAGCATTGGATTAATAAATATTGTACGGAAGGGATATTACAAGATCACCCTCAGCTCCAATGAAGTAATGAATACCAACCTGGCTATTAAATCGGGAAATTCAAAATTATACAGCATTCTACTGGTGGGCGTTAATGCCGGCAGTGATGAAAAAAGCTTTTCTTACGGTTATGGCATCGGCCATGAAATAAAAGTTGGCAAGCGGTTTACCGTAAATCCGGAACTTACGTCGCAGCATCTCTATCTGGGCAATTGGCATTACGATAATATACTGAGCAAGTTTCAGGTATTGGCTACCGTTAAACTGATGCCCGGTATTGCTCTTTTTGCTGGTCCCTCTTTTGCAGCCTATTATTCCGACCAACCTGCTGCTGTTAAGGGATATAAATTCCTGGTGCCCGACGATAACTATCACACTTTTAATCTCTGGAATGATAACGTTACCGGCTGGATTGGCTGGACGGCAGGGATAAGTTTTCTTTAATGTTCTAATTATCACATTACGCATAGGGGTATTGTTCTACTTCGTTGTCACAATCCAAACGCATCACCCATGAACTTCGACAATAAACGGATCACCTTGCTTATGGCAGGTATACTTTACTGTGTAACAGGCATTGCACAACTAACGCAAAACATCAGAGGTACAGTAACAGACCAGTTGCTTCAAACCCCTATTGCAGGTGCAACTATTGTTATAACAGGCACTGATAAGAAAGTGATCGCAGATTCATTGGGTAATTTCAGGATACCAAATGTGACGGCAGGTACCCATACCCTGCTCATCTCGCATATCAATTATAACAATGCGCTTGTCAACAATATAGTAGTGAATACCGGTAAGGAAGTGGTACTTACCATATCCATGGAAACAAAGGTTAAAACCGAGAAAGCGGTAGAAGTCATTGCCGGAAGTAAAAGAAACAAACCACTCAACGACATGAGTGTTGTAAGCGCCCGCGCATTTACCGTAGAAGAAACGCAAAAATATGCTGCGGCGGTAAACGATCCTTTACGAATGGTTACCGGCTTTGCCGGTGTGGCCAGTGCCGATGATGGTGGCAATGATATCGTGATCAGGGGCAATGCACCTACCGGTTTGCTCTGGCGTATGGAAGGCATTGATATCCCTAACCCCAATCACTTTAGCGAAGCTGGTAGCAGTGGTGGCGGTATCTCCATTCTAAGCTCCCAGTTATTAGCCAACAGTGATTTTTTAACCGGTGCATTTGCCGCCGAATATGGTAATGCATTAAGCGGGGTATTTGATCTGAAACTCAGAAAGGGGAATAATGAAAAAAGGGAGTATGCGCTGCAGGCAGGATTACTGGGGCTGAACGCTGCTGCGGAAGGCCCACTGTCTGCATCGCATAAAGGCTCCTGGCTGGTTAACTACCGGTATTCCACCTTGTCGTTGTTAAATAATATGGGGCTGGAGCTATCGGAAGGCATAACCAATTTTCAGGACCTTTCGTACAACATATATATCCCTACAAAAAACAAAGGAATTTTCACGGTGTTTGGCTTTGGCGGATTGAGTTCCGAACGGCAGCACATTGAAACAGACAGTTCTAAATGGGAAATGCAGGATGACCGGTACGCCGGAAAATTCGTTGCTAACACCGGCGCTACCGGCATCACGCATTCTGTTCCTATCGACAATCAAACGACTATTAGATCAGCCCTGGCCTTTTCTTATACGGCCAATTCATTCAACGAACAATATGCAGAGAACAACAAGCTGGTTGTAGATTCCTATAAGGATAAATACATTACCCAGAAGATCCTGGTTTCATCTACCCTCAACCATAAGATAGATGCCAGTAACGCATTCCGGGCAGGCGCCTATGTAAATTTCATCTACTTTAAATATTATAAACTATCGAAGGAAAACTTCAATGCCCCTTTGCTGGAAACCATCAACACCTCCGGTAATACCCAAACCGTACAGGCTTTTATTCAATGGCAATACAAACCCCTCAATAATCTCACGTTTAATTTGGGTATGCATTACCTGGCCTTGTTGTATAACAATACCGGATCTGCAGAACCAAGAGCATCTGTTAAATGGGACCCGGATGCCAAAAGCTCGCTGGCGCTGGGTTATGGATTACACAGCCAGCTTCAGGCAATGGGCGTTTACTTTGCCAAAGACATTCATAGTGCCGATCTGTATCCTAATAAATACATCGACCTTACGAAAGCCCATCATATCGTTTTGTCGTACAGTCGCCTCGTAGGCCGCCGGATGCGGGCAAAAGCCGAAGTATACTATCAGCAACTGTTTAATGTACCTGTAACCCAGGATCTCGATAAAACATTCTCCACCCTGAATATCCAGAATGAATTTATAACCGACCCGCTGACCAATAATGGGAAAGGAAAAAACTACGGCATTGAATTAACATTGGAAAAATACCTCGATAATTATTTTTATTATACCCTGAACGGTTCCTTCTATCAATCGAAATATACCGCTGCGGATGGGGTGGAAAGAAATACCCGGTTTAACGCTAATTATCTCTTTAATTCCGTAGCCGGCAAAGAATTTCCACTGGCTGGTCAACGCCGGGTATTAGGTATAAATTTCAAAATTATTTATTCGGGCGGTTATCGAACGACTCCTATCGATCTGTTGGAATCACAGCAGCAGGGATATACCATTTATAAAGAGAAAGAAGCATTCAGTTTGCAAAACGCCGCTTACTTCCGTCCCGATTGCCGCATCAGTATGAAATGGAACCGCCAACGGTTAACCAGTACATTATCGCTCGACATACAGAATGTGATCAACCGGAAAAATATTTACAACCAGGATTATGACCTGTTGAAAAATGCTACGGTAACCAATTATCAAAATGGAATTATTCCTGTATTGAATTATAAAGTGGAGTGGTAAGCAAGCTCCGCAGCGCACTTAACCTGCATCCTTAATCAATAACAAATATATCAACCATGAAAAATTTCAACTTAGCACTTTGCATTGTTCTTTTGTTCATCGTTCCTTCCTCCTGCAAAAAAATTACAGGTAAAGGACCCGTAGTAACAGAAACCCGCCAAACAACCTCCTTTGATGGCCTGGATGTAAGAATACCGGCAGATGCATATTTTACCCAGGATTCTGTTTATAAATTAGAATTGCATGCACAGGAAAACATACTTGACGAAATTGAAACTGTCGTTATCAATAACAACCTGCAGATCCGTTTCAGGCATCACAATACCAACATCCGGAGTAGTGATGGTGTTACAATATATGTGAGCGGCCCTGATGTACGGTCCTTCACCGTGGATGGTTCCGGTTACCTGGAAGTACCAGCTCCTTTTACACCAGCCAACCTCCATGTACAGGTAGAGGGTTCCGGCAATATCCGGCTTAATAATGTAACGACCACAGAAATAAATGCTGACATTGACGGTTCAGGAAGTATTCATGTAAATAGCGGTAATGGCAATGCAGCCAACCTTCATATCAGCGGAAGCGGATCGATGGACATGTCGGGCGTGATGGTGAAAGATGCCGATGCAGGTATTCGGGGATCGGGCAATATTAAATTGTTTGCCACGCAGAATTTAAACGCCAATATATCTGGCAGCGGTACTATTCTTTATAAAGGTTCTCCAGCCGTTAAAACACATATTTCTGGATCTGGTACGGTATCGCATTTTTAAGGGCCCATACACTTATACGACTATTTTCCCAAACAAAACAAGTGGTAACAAAAAGATAATTCAAACTTAATATTAGACCGTATTTTACCGGTAAAACAAGTGGGTTTATTAACAGTAATTGCATTTTTTCCACATTGAAGAAATTAAAAGGCCGCAGTGCACTTTCCTATATTGAACAGGTATATTTTTGGTGGGTTAAAATGAGATTCGCGTAATAAATTATTAACTCCACTAATTGCTGCATTATGAAATGGGTGTATGTTAATCAGCCTTCTCTTTATATCAAAAAATACCAATTAACAGAAGGGGACGACACTAAATTGGTAATGAAGTATAATCTCGATCAACAATCCGTACGAATAAGCCGTGAAGAAACCCACCGGTTATTTTTCATTGACAAAACGGGTTTATGGCATAATAAAACCATTCTGAAAAATGAATATGGTGTGGAGATAGGCAGGTTCTCGTTTGATAAAGCGCATGGCACCGGTCTCATGGAAATGGAAGGGAAGAAATATCACTACACGTTTCAAAACAATTCACAACTGGTTGTATTTGAACAAACCCCTTCTCTCCCACTCGCGATTTGTGACCTGTCATCGGCCCCATCATTCACTTCGCTGGCAGCTAATAAATACAGTAACGAAGAGAGCGCCTGTTTTTTGCTGGGCATATGCTGGTATCTGTTTCCGCTCACTACCGAACATTTTGAATATACCGGAGCTACTATAGCTTAAAGAATAACTTTCGCCTTTATTTAGAAAGGGTGTCCCGAAATTTCGGGACACCCTTTTATTATTAAAAAAGGAGGGTCGTCCGCCAGCTGGCGGAGAACCCTCCCTGGTTATAGCCGGCTTATAGTTATCGTACAAACATATTCTGGAGCACTGTTCGTTTACTGCCGTTATCAATGATAATAAAATAAACACCTTTATGTAACCCGGTATAGTCAACGGGTAAAGTATAAGTACCCGGTGCATAGGTCTTGCTGATTATTGTTTTCACCAAACGACCGTCTGCCGCATACAGGTTAACCAACACTTTTTGCCCCTCTGCCACACCGAACCGCAAGGATGACAATCCTCTTGAAGGATTGGGCACAACCATTGGCGCTATTTCCTGCAGGTTGATTCCAACAGGCGCCTCCGTAGCCATTCGCGTACCGGTACCAGCACTGCACGACACTTCGGTTGGATTGTTTCCGCTGATCTCTATCCAGTCGATCATGGCAAACTCAGAAGATACGGTTGTTTCAAGCCTGATCTTGTTAGCTCCAGCCACCAATGTAACCGGGGTCCAGGCGGTGGTAGTCCAGGTGCTCCAGGTAGAAGTTAACGGAAATGCCACGCTGGCAACAACCTGCACGCCATTCACCAGTACCCTTGCGGTTGTGGCGCTTTGTGTACCCGCATTGGAATATCGCCAACGGATATTATACGTACCTGCCGAACCAGCGCTGGTAGCCCAGGTAATTCCCTGCCCACTCGAATTGCTCAGGTTAATATAATAACCGCCATCGGCGCCTGTATAGGTGTTTTGTCTTGACCCATTGGCGCTGCAGTAACCGATACCAGTACCTGATTTATCATCGATGCGCAAGGTGGTGCCACCACTGCTTGTGGTAAAGTTGGCAGTAACGCTGGTATTGGCGTTCATGGTAACTGTAGTAGTTGTGCTTGTTCCACTGGCGCCGCCGCTCCAGCTGCTGAAACTATAACCCGATGCAGGCGTGGCGGTTAAAGTAACCACGGTGCCGGCAGTATAAGTTGTCGCATTGGGGTTGCGGGTAATGGTACCGCTTGCGGTTGGACTAACCGTAGTAGTTAAGGTATAGCTGGTGCCAGTGCTATTGGTAAAGTTGGCGGTAACACTGGTATTCGTGTTCATGGTAACTGTAGTGGTGGTGCTTGTGCCGGTGGCGCCGCCACTCCAACCGGTAAATGTATAACCTGATGCTGGTGTTGCTGTTAAAGTAACCACGGTACCGGGTGCATAGGAAGTTGCATTGGGACTGCGGGCAATGGTTCCACCGGCAGTAGGATTGGCCGAGGTAGTCAATGTATATTGTGTACTGGTTCCACAACCGCATTGGGTTGGGGATGGCAATGTAGCGCCTGCACCGCAGTTGGCACTAACTAATGCCTTAACATTGGCTGCCGGGGCTATGTTTAAAGAATAAGGCGGCGAAAAAGAAGTGCCGCTTCCAGCCGTGTTACCGGTGGTATTATTAAATACGTTATTCCTTGCTGTTATTGCCGTAAAATCATTTTCAAACAGGTTGATAGGTTCATTCACTGCATCAAAATAATTGCTTTCCACCAGGATGTCTGCTTCTATACCTGCACGTACACAATAATCGGCTTGCGGACTATCAAATAAATTATTTACAACATGCACCTGGCCAAAGCGCACGCGTGGCATACGTTCAACGGTACCTGTCGTCCACCAGTTGTACATCATGGTCACTTTCAAACGGCCCCGATCAGATGTTTTACTATCTGAATTACCAATCAGGTTACAAAACTGGTGATTGCTGGAAGCGGAAGTATAATGAAATTTTGTCCAGGAAACGGTAATAAAACTGGCGCCATTGGTGATATCGAGGTTACCATCCTGCCCATCATAAATATCGCAATGGTCAATCCATACGTTGGTAGTGGATGAGCCATCAATATTTATACAATCCACGCCATCCACATCTACCGCCCCTGGCCCCTGTACAATCATATTGCGGATAATGACATTGTTACCTCTTACATCAAATCCGCCAACCAACCTGGCGCCCGGCAATCCGATAATAGTTGTATTGGCCGAAACCCGAACGCGGGTGTTTGAACCCATCGTTCCACTCACATAAATTACTCTTGAACCTGAGCCATTCGCCTGTGTGGTCAGGTTGCTGACAGTACTTACCGTAACGGGCGATGCGCTGCCGCCACCGGTAGTTCCGCCATTTTGCGTACACCAACCCACAGGAGCACATTGGTCCTGCGAATACGATAACGAAAACAAAGTCATCAACACACATAACAGTGTAAATATCTTGCTTTTCATATCCGTGGTTTTTGATTTTTATAAATACGTTATAAGGTGTGCCACATCTTCGAGACGTGACACACCTATAATTATTTACCTGGTAAGAACATTTTGCAGGATCCTTTGCTTTCCGCCGTAGCTTACTGAAATAAAGTAAACTCCTTTCTGTAATCCCTTATAATCAACCGGCAAGGCATGTGCACCAGCTGCAAACAAGCGATTGGCTAACGTTGATACCAATCTGCCATCGGCCCCAAACAGGTTTACAATTACCTTTTGCTGACTCGGAATAGTAAAACGGACTGTTGATAACCCTTGCGTTGGATTGGGCACAACGATTGGTGATCCTTCCACTATTACATTGGTTTCGCCTTCATTTTGTGTTACCATACGGGCGCCTGTTGCAGCGCTGCATGATACCTCGGTTGGATTGTTTCCGCTGATCTCTATCCAATCGATCATGGCAAACTCAGAAGATACGGTTGTTTCAAGCCTGATCTTGTTAGCCCCAGCTACCAATGTAACCGGTATCCAGGCGGTGGTAGTCCAGGTGCTCCAGGTAGAAGTTAAAGGAAATGCCACGCTGGCAACAACCTGCACGCCATTCACCAGTACCCTTGCGGTTGTGGCGCTTTGTGTACCCGCATTGGAATATCGCCAACGGATATTATACGTACCTGCCGAACCAGCGCTGGTAGCCCAGGTAATTCCCTGCCCACTCGAATTGCTCAGGTTAATATAATAACCGCCATCGGCGCCTGTATAGGTGTTTTGTCTTGACCCATTGGCGCTGCAGTAACCGATACCAGTACCTGATTTATCATCGATGCGCAAGGTGGTGCCACCGCTGCTCGTGGTAAAGTTGGCAGTAACGCTGGTATTGGCGTTCATGGTAACCGTTGTAGTTGTGCTTGTTCCGCTGGCGCCGCCACTCCAACCCGAGAACGTATAATTCGAAGCTGGTGTTGCGGTTAACGTAACCACGGTACCGGCGGTATATGTTGTCGCATTGGGACTGCGGGTAATGGTACCGCCTGCGGTTGGACTAACCACAGTTGTTAAGGTATAGGTGGAAGTGCCGTTGGTAAAGCTGGCAGTAACGGTGGTGTTGGCGTTCATGGTAACTGTAGTGGTCGTGCTTGTTCCACTGGCGCCGCCGCTCCAACCCGTGAATGTATAACCCGATGCCGGTGTTGCGGTTAACGTAACCACGGTACCAGGCGCATAAGTAGTTGCATTTGGACTGCGGGAAACACTACCGCCACCAGCCGGAGACACATTGGTAGTCAACGAATATGTATTGGAAGTATTACCTGATTCAATAGCACCCAGGTCCGGCGCGCTGCCATTATAGGTAATACCTGAACTGGTTACACCGGCATTGATGAGATCGCTGCCTGAAGCCAGATTTAAAAAACCACTTGAAACCGGACTGGCGTTAGCACCCGGCGTTAAACTAACAAAGTCGGCTGCTGTAACAGTAAAGCCGCCCGCAGCACCCTGAAACGAATTGGGGGCTGTTGCCGTACCGATAATGCGATCATTTGAACCGCTTAAATAAGAAAGATTATTCTTAAACACACTGGTACCGCCATCGAAGTTGAAATTCCTTTCTGTATTGCTGTACGAAGTGTTATTGGTCATTTCAATGGTACCCAGATTTCTATTGTAAGTAAACCCATGCTTGCCGTTATCAAAAGCAACACATCTTCTTACAATATGGTTAACAGAAATATCTTCACCTCCCAGTTTAAAACCGTTCTTATCGCCATTACCAGATGTAGAGCCATCGGTCAATACACCATTGTCGTGTGCAATACAACCTTCTAATGTGACTGCTCCAATTGGACCTGTATCCGTTTTTGTATATAGGTCCCAGCCATCATCGATATTATGATGTGAAACGCAGTTACGAAAAACATTGCCGTTACCACTGGTTAATTTGGCTGCAAACCCATCCGCATCTTCATTGTCGGGGTCCTTGTTATCATACGCCTCACAATTCAGGATCAGGTTATTACTGGGCCACTGACTAATGGATGTATAAGAGGTGTTATACCGGCTTAATTGCAATCCGGAATCGGCATTCCTTCTGAAAATACAGCTCTCGATGGTATTATTATCTCCTGAAAGCAGCAAGCCATTATCACCGGCGCTTTCAATAATAAGTCCGCGTAAATGCCAGTAACTTCCATCCAGTATAATACCCCGGTTTGAAGTGGCCACAGCCATACCGGCAAAACTGATAACAGGTACTTCACTGCCATAGGCAAATAATTTTTTTGTAGCAGAAGCTGTACCGCTGTTCGACTCAGCAATAAGAACTGTAGCAGTTAAATTATAGGTACCTCCCCGCATATAAATTGTACCACCAGCAGAAACAGTGGCCAGCGCATTAGCCAACGTAGTAGGCGCTGAAATAGAGGAGCCGGAATTGGAAGCGCTTCCGGATGGTGAAACATACAGATCCTGGGCATACCCACCCAAATAAACAGAGAATAAGGCAAGCAATGTCACTAACATTTTTTTCATAAACAAGCTTTAAGTAATTAATAAAAGACAATCGTTTAGGCAAAAGGGAGCCGCATAGTTCTTTTTAAAAACTACGTACAAATGGCTACACAATACATGTGAAACAAATAGCGCAGCTATATAGCGGATAATATGCTCACCACGCGGATTAGTGGTTCCGGTGAGACAATAAGCAAGCAATCGCTATTAGCAATAACGGGATCAGGTAAACGGGTCGGATAAACTCTCTGGGTAATTGTAGAAATGTTGGGGGAATGGGTATGTAACTATTGGTAAGTTAAAAAGAAGTGAATTATAAAGACTGAATTAAAAGATATTTTTTTACGCAAACGTTCCCGGGAAATGCGATCGGTTCACCCGACTATCGTTTAACAACAACCGTTAAACAGTAGCATTTAGCTTGTTATAACATTGAGGCATGTACTATACGCAAACAACAAAATATTGATACCACATCTTTTATTTGCAAAACATGATTTAGCTGAAATGTTGACAATAAAAATAAGAAATCATAAGCATTTGGATTTATTTAACAGCTTGCCGTTAGCAGGGCTTTAAAACTTTTTTATGTTAATATGAATGGTTGCTATTTCATTGACAATGAGCCTGTACACCAATGGAATTTCAGGGCTTTAACAATTGAATATTTTATGGCATGCTTTTTCAACTATCTACTTTGTGCTGGATGATCATTCATTAAAAACTTAAAAACACAAATTATGAAACGCATATTTTACACAACCACAGCATTAGTAATAAGCGGAGCTATATTGATGAGTTCCTGCAAAGACAATAACAGGCTTGCAACGGAGAGTATACCGGTAACACCGGTTTCTGTTTCAGCATCGGAATATGCCGAGTTTACAGCATGGAAAGAACAGCAAGCGGAAAATACGATCAGCAACCGTACAACTACGAAAGCAGCCAGTCGCCCGGTTATTGTACATAAACATTATACCGTAAACAAAACAACGCCTGCTGTACAACCTGCTAAAAAGAAAGGCTGGAGTAAAGCGGCCAAAGGAACAGCAATTGGCGCGGGCGCCGGTGCAGCCGCAGGTGCTATAATAGTTAAAAATAACCGGGCCTTAGGTGCTGTTATTGGCGGTGTGCTTGGTGGCGGTGTAGGATATGGCGTAGGCCGTTCTATGGATAAGAAAGATGGCAGAAATTAAAAAAACTGCAAGCCGCAAGCTACAAGCCGCAAGCAGAAAGCCAAAAGCATATACAGCTAAAAGACCGAAAGCATAAAATGACAATTCAACTTATGCCAGACGCAAAATAAACAAGCCCCGCCTTGCGGCGGGGCTGTTTTTTATTTGGTTTAATGGACTTGCGCGTTTGTACAGGGGCAGCTTATCAAGTATCAGGCCACTTGTCCCTGATTTATGATTGACAATAACATATTATTCAAATCGGCAAAGGGTGCATCTTTCGCGACAAAACCGTCAGCGCCCAATTGAATTCCTTTATTAATATATATACTGCTGTCTTCCATGGAAAAGAATATGATCTTCATAGCCGGCCACTCCTTTTTTAAATGAATGGTGGTTTCCAGACCATCCATAACAGGCATATTAATATCCAGCACACATACGTCCGGCATGGTATTCTGGTGTAATTTATCCAGGAATTCCTGCCCATTTTCTGCTTCCATAACTACATTGTAGCCCAATGAGTTAAGTCTAAATTTCACACTTTCACGGATTAGGGCATTGTCATCTACAACGGCGATAGTGATAGGGAGTTCTTTTTTCATAGTTACTTCATTCAAATTTTTCAAAATTTCGCGCTACACAAATCGTTATTTAGGTTTAGGCGGGGTATCACCCAAAAAGGTGAGTATGCCCCTTTATTATTAAACACCGGAGTGTACAGTTCGACAAAAGATTTTTTCAGAAAGGTAAAAAATGAATAGTTTTTTGTTTTTTTATAAGCATTTGCACTTATAAAACAGGCCAAAAGAGCCAAAATCGCCTATCCACCTACTCCTACCGCCCTGATGATCTTCTTCTCGCCAAATCGCTTTTTGACACTGTCTATCGCCTGATACAGATTGATCATTTCCTGGGTATCTTCAAATAAATTGATCTGATAATTACCGGGAATGAGGTGGGTAAACCGGATACCCAATAACCTGATGAGTAACCGCCGTTCGTATAACTTATTGAACAGCTCACTGGCTATTTTCAATAATACATGGTCGGCATTGGCATACGGGATGGTTATTTGTTTGGTGAATGTTTCAAAATTAGAATACCGCACCTTCACTGTAACACAACCAGTTAACTTATTTTGCTGCCGCAACTGAAAGGCTATTTCCTCAGTCATCCGTACCAGCTGGCTATGCAGAAAAGCCATATCAATAGTGTCTGTTTGAAAAGTTGTTTCTGTGGAAATGGATTTCTGCTCGTGATAGGGAATAACCGGCGTTTCATCAATACCGTTTGCCTTTCGCCAAAGGTCAATACCCGATTTTCCTAGTAGATTTTCCATCATTTCGACAGGAATTTCACTTAGTATTTTTACCGTCTCCACGCCCATCTTTAATAATTTATAACCGGTTTCTTTACCTACGCCGGGGATCTTTATAACACTGAGGGGCGCCAAAAAGCCTTTTTCATTACCAAAAGGGATCTCCAGTTGCCCGTTTGGCTTTACTTCGTTGGTGGCCACTTTACTGATCAGTTTATTGGATGCAAGTCCCCAGGAGATAGGCAGACCACTTTCTTTATTGATCCTTTTTTTTAACTGATCGGTGAATTGGAGACACCCGAAAAACTTATCCATTCCTGTCAGGTCAATATAGAACTCATCGATACTCGCCTTTTCAAAAATGGGCACCGTATCTTTTATGACCTCGGTAACCAGGCGCGAATATTTACTGTAGGCTTCAAAATCACTTTTTATGATAATAGCATCCGGGCACAACCGGCGGGCAACTTTCATGGGCATGGCGCTATGAATACCAAATTTGCGTGCTTCATAGCTACAGGCAGCTACCACGCCCCGATCACTTCCACCGCCTACCATCAATGGCTTACCGCGCAACTTTGGATTTCGCAACGTTTCTACCGACACAAAAAAAGCGTCCAGGTCAAAATGGGCAATATGTCTGTCTTTTGATAATAACATGACGGTTACACGATTTTAGTATCATAACTGCGCTTTTTAAAACCAACCTTTATCGTTTTGCGGGCCTCTATGCTATACACCCCAAAATCATCCACCACCCTGCCGGTTATTTTATAAAACCCGCCACTGTGCATTGGGTAAGTGCGCGCGGCGTCTGGAAAATGTACCGTGTCTACCCAATCCAGGTCCTTATCAATAAAAGTTCCGAAGAACATGAGATCATTATTTTTTGTTTGCACATGCTTGCTGGCAATAAAATAAACCAGCACCGTAACTACTTTGTGCAAATGATTGCCAATGTCTTTCGCGGGCAGGTATTTATCAGGATCATCATCAACCATGGCAAACGGATTCAACAAAGTGAAACCCAGTATCTCCTTTTGGTCATAGAGATCGTCAATGGCATTATCCGTTAACTCAGGCAGATTAAACTCCACCGGCTTTTCTTCAAATAAAGAATCGCTGACAGGTATATGGGTTTTATTTTTTTTCTGTAGAAAATTGGCTTCCCATAACAATTGTTTTTTTGATTTACCGGTAAACCTAAAGGCGCCAATGCTCACCAGTATGTTGATCTGCTCAAGCCCTATACCCGTTCGTTCAATAAAATCCTGTAAATGCAAATACAATCCACCCTCTTTTCGATCTTCTATAATTTGTTGCACCGATCTTTCCTGCAACGCCTTGATATGTATAAAGCCCGTAAATACTTCGCTCCCTTTTATGGAAGTATATACATCGCTGTTGTTGATGCAGGGTGCATTGATGTTACCACCGGCTTTCATCAGTTCAATAAAATACAATTCGGTAGAATAAAAACCGCCGAAATTATTGATCACGGCTACCATAAATTCCCTGGGGTAGAAAGTCTTTAAATACAGGCTCATATAACTTTCCACGGCAAAGCTGGCAGAATGCGCTTTATTAAAACTGTAACCGGCAAAGCTTTCCATCTGCCGCCATACTTCATGGGCCAGTTCATCGGTATAACCCAGGTCGCGGCAATTGGACAGGTATTTTTCTTTGATGTGCCTGAATTTATTATTGCTCCGGTATTTACCACTCATAGCCCGGCGGAGTATATCGGCTTCGCCTAAAGACAGGCCAGCAAAATAATGCGCGATCTTTATTACATCTTCCTGAAAAACCATTACACCGAATGTTTCGCTCAGGTGTTCTTCAAAAAGCGGATGAAGGTATACCACTTTATCGCGGTTATGGAACCGGGTGATATACTCCCGCATCATACCCGACTGCGCCACACCCGGTCTGATGATAGAGCTTGCTGCTACCAATGTTATATAATCATCGCACCGCAGCTTTTTCAAAAGTTGCCGCATGGCCGGTGATTCTATATAAAAACAACCGATGGTTTCTGCCTCCCTGATCTGCTTTTTAATGGCCTCGTTATGCCTGAAATGCTGGAAATCATGAATATTTACATCCACGCCTCTGTTGGCCCTTATTAGCCGCAGGCTTTCTTTTATATGCCCCAGGCCGCGTTGACTGAGGATATCAAACTTGTTAATGCCGATATTCTCTGCAACGAACATATCCATCTGCGTGGTTGCAAAACCTTTGGGTGGCATAAACAGCGCGGCATATTCATGAATTGGTTTCTCCGTAACCAGCATACCGCATGGATGAATAGAAATATTGTTGGGAAAATTCTTTAACAACCGCCCATACTGCAAGATGGTTCGCTGGATCTTGTCGGTAGGTTGTGCAGCCCGTTGCAGGCTCTTTATTTCATCAACGGGTAAACCGAATACTTTTCCCAGTTCCATGATGATGGCATCATGCTGAAACGTAGTATATGAACCCAGTAACGCTACATGGCTTTTTCCATACCTTTTAAAAATATAATCCATGATGTCATCGCGGTCTGTCCAGCTGAAGTCAATATCAAAATCAGGCGGAGAAGTACGTTCAGGATTCAGGAATCGTTCAAAATAAAGATTCAATTCAATGGGGTCCACATCAGTGATCCGAAGGCAATATGCAACAATGGAATTGGCGCCACTACCCCGCCCTACATAATAAAATCCGCGCGATTGTGCATACCGTATCACATCCCAGTTGATCAGGAAATAGGAATTAAAACCCAGGTCATTGATGATCTTCAATTCTTTTTGCATCCTTTCCTGGGCCACTTTATTTTTTCTTCCATACCGGGCTATTAGTCCTTCTGAAGCCAGCTTCTCCAATAATACCCTGTCATCTTCGGCAGTAGCGCTAAAGCATTTTTTATTTTTATCGACTTTGAAATCCATTTCAATACTGCATTGATCCAGCAGTTTATAAGTATTGGTTACAATAGCAGGAAATTGCCGGAACTGTTCGAGCAAGGTAGCGGGAGAAATAAAAGTTTCATCGGGTGAAGCCTGTGTTTCTACAGGCAGCTTCGATAGCAGGGTGTTCTTATCAATGGCACGCAGCAACCGGTGCAAATTAAAATACTGTTTATTCTGAAAAGTGACCGGTTGCCGCACAACCAGCTTATGTTCAAACTTTTTCCAGTCTGTGCCGAATAATTTATTTAACTCAGCGGCCAGTATACCGATATATTCGCCAGCCAACAGATCAGCGGGAGCTTTTCTATCAAAGGGATAAATAATATAGACATCAGGATTGTTTTGAAAATAAGTTGTTGCATGTTCAGGAAAGCTTTTTTTATGCTGTAAATGGTATGATAAAAACTCATTGATGCACGCAAATCCCTTATTGTTCCTCGCTATCAACAGGTAAAGCAGGGTATCCTCATTTCTGATCTCAACACCCACAACCGGCTTGATATCTTTTTCCTTACAGAATTTAACCAGGTCCCAGCTATCACAGGTACAATTGATATTTGTTAATGCCAGTACATGTATGTTATGCTCTGCAGCGGTGTTCACCAGTTCTTCTGTAGAATAAGTGCCATATCGTAAACTGAAATATGTTCTGCAATTTAAGTACATAATGCCCCGTTGCTTTATCATTCAAAGCTACTCTTATTACTAACTATTTTAGCATTATGCAACTAACCACATTAGTACCTAAAAACTAATTTGAACAACCGATCATATTCAATAAGTAACGATCAACGGGTTATAAATGAAGTGTATGCTACATTGCAGCAACCAGGTCAGCCTGTTTTAAGCAGTATACTTCATCACTATAATTGTTATATGTTGTACTTTAAAAGTTATGTTTTGTACTTTAAAGAGGGTCACCCTCTAAAGGGTGGCTCTCTTTAAATTTTAAGGTGAGCCCGCCTTAAAGGCGGACCCACCTAAGTTGACACAAAAAAAGCCCCGCGTTAAACAGGGCTGTAATTTAAATGTATAAGCAAGCACTTATCTCAATTGGCTTCCACATACTTTTTAAAATTATCCAAAATAGCCTGCCATCCGGCTTTTTGCATATCTACAGGGTTGGTGGTTTCAGCATCAAAAGTTTCAACCACTTTGGTCTCATTTCCCTTAACGGTAAAATGAACGTCTACTTTCCGGCCATCGCCCATGGTATATTCAATCAACTCATTCGTCTTTACCTGATCATATACACCGCCAAAGTCAAAACCGAAGCTGCCGTCTTTGGCTTCCATTCTGGTAGAAAACTTGCCACCTGTCTGTAAATCATTTTCCGCGGCAGGTACATGCCAGTCGGGAGAGGCGCTGCACCATTGCTTGATGTGTTCAGGGGCTCCCCAAAATTGCCAAACTTTTTCTACAGGAGCATTAATAATGCTTTCTACTGTGATTTTTGTTACACGGGTCGTTTCCATTTTTTTGTTTTTTTATTAGTTAAATAAGGATTGTTATACATTGACAATGCAAACTTACCAGAAGTTATCAAAAACCATGCTGTGTAAACAGGACAAAAGAAGGGGTATTTTGTGACTTATTGTGTTACCCCAACACGCATAATTATTTATAACAATAAACCCGGTAATTTAGCCTGCGCCAGATAACAAAACGACTCACTACTTAAAAACGATTGCTATGCCTGAAAATCACTCACCCCAATGCAGCTGCGATAATTGTCATGATCATGACATAAGTCAGGCAGAAAAAGAATTACATATTAACGTATCGGAGAATAGCCGGCGCGATTTTATAAAAAAAGCCGGCCGGTTGGGACTAAGCCTGGGAATAGGCGGCGGATTGGTGACTACGCCATTGGCCGCTGCTGCATTACGCGATGAGGAAGCGACCTATAAAGCTACCGGCATGCAGCATAATAAAGCCGTACAAAATGGTAAAGCCACCCTGCTGACCTTACTGCACACGGCCGATATTCATTCGCAGCTCATGACACATGATGAGTTCTTTATCGAAAACGGTAAACCGGTTTTTAAAAAGCGCGGAGGGCTGGCCAACCTTAAAACAATGATCAATGCCTTACGAAATAAAAATGCCGCCAATACCCTGGTGATCGATGGCGGCGATTGTTTTCAGGGCAGCGGTATTGCAGCGCTCACTGAAGGCAAAGCGATCGTACCCCTTATGAATAATATCGGCTACGATATTATGTTGCCTGGCAACTGGGAAGTTGTGTATGGCAAGGAAATGATGATGAAAGATATGTTTGCCTATGATGGACTGAAAGTGTGCGCCAATATGTTTCATGATACGCAGGATGAGATGAAAGGCGATCTGATCTTTCCGCCTTATTACGTTAAACATATTGCCGGAATAAAAATTGGATTTATAGGCTATAATGATCCACTCACTCCTAAACGGCAGTCTCCGGCTTATTGTGACGGCATAAAATTCACGGCACCTGAAACCAACGTAGCCAAATATATTAAGATCCTGAAAGAGTACGAACAATGCCAGATGGTATTTCTATTAACGCATATGGGGCTGGCGCAACAGTTCGGTTTATCTAATTTGATACAGGTAAAAGGAGCAGATTATATCCTGGGCGCCGATACCCATGAACGGTTGCGTAAGCCGGTACAGGGCGCCTATGCCAAAGTAACAGAGCCGGGCGCCTTTGGTTCCTTTATAGCAAAACTTGATATCGTTATTGAAAATGGCATCATTAAAGACCAGGCGTATCAGTTGCTTGATGTTGATCCAGACAAATACAAAGAAGATGATGAAATGAAACGGCTGATCAGCAAAGCCAATGAGCCTTATAAAAAAGAACTGAGCCGGGTGATCGGAAAAACAAAGAACCCGTTGATCAGGTATTACGTGATTGAAACACCGATGGATAATTTCATCACAGATGCCATTATGTGGAAGTTCAAACCTGATATTGCACTAAGCAATGGATTCCGTTTTTGTCCGCCCCTGCTCCCCGACCCGGTTACCGGCATGGCCGACATTACCGTTGACTATTTATGGAGTATGTTGCCTGTAGACAGTGAAGCCAAAAAAGGATCTATTACGGGCCGGCAATTGTTGACCTGGATGGAAACTGAACTGGAAAATGCTTTTGCCAAAGACCCTGCCCGGCGGTTAGGTGGATGGGTGGTAAGATTCAAAGGCATGGAAGTAAACTTTACGCTGGGCAATGAAGCCGGTAAAAGAGTAAATTATATTAAGGTTGGTGGAAAGCCCATTGATATGGCACACGAATACAGTTTTGTTGCCTGTGAGCGCGAAGGAGACCCCGACACCACTATTTGCCGGATGCAAGGTGTTAAGCAACCCAAATTGCTCGGGCATACCATGCATAAGGTCATTGAAGAGTATCTTAAGGAGCATTCACCTATTGCGCCTGTTATCGAAGGCCGGTGTACTGCAACGGATGCGCCTGCCAACCTGCTTACCCAGGTAATGGGCCTGGGGTATGAATTCAGATAAAAGAAGGGTGGGTCTCTCTAAAGGAGAGGCTCACCCTAAAGTCTTCATCTGAAAAAGGGTGAGCACCGCCTGAAGCGGTACCCACCCTTTTACAAAGTTTATTATGATAAGCCTTGCAGGACCCCTTAAGATTGTTTCTTCAGGAATTGGGCCAGGGCTTTGATACTGTCTGAATCAATATAATCAACACCCAGTTCAATCACTTTCTTCCAGGCATCATCAAAATCAGGTACATTCCACAAACGTACCTCTTTGCCTAAGCCATGTGCTTTAACAATTAACTTTTGTAATTTTTCAAAAACATGCTCGGGAATGGGGCCTGTACCCTTCCAGGTTGAATAGGTGATAAAGTTATCACTCAGCATAGCCATGCGGCTGAGCGCATCCTTAGAATACCGGGTGCTTAACAAACCATCGAACACCACAAAAGAAGGATAAGAGATATATGTAGCAGGATCGGGTTTATTACCACTGATCAGGACCTTGAACTTTGCTGTACGGATAAGCTCAGGATATTTCTGCAATACATCTATAATTTTATTTAAAGTAGCAACAGCTTCAGATTTTACATCTATCATCAACATCAGCTTACGGGATGTATCAGCATATGGATAGCCTTTATTGGTTTGAATGTATCCCTGCAATGGTTTCAGGTACAGTTCTTCCAGTAAACGGTGTTGCGGAACATCTTTTTCCGTATGAGCTACCAATAATTCATCATTCGCTAACATCACATCCACTTCAATGCAACCAAATTGCAGGTTGTACGCAGAATACAAAGGCGCTACCTGTTGGTAATCGTTGTGTGAATGTGCATTGGCTGTTGAATACGATCTCGGTTGAGCAAAAACTGCTGTGTAGGAAAAAGCAATGAAAAATAATAACTTTCGCATAATAAATGGATTGGACTTTTTTTGCAGGTTTACAGTTAATGATCATCTGGCAATACGGACACATCCTGCAATCGGTGTGATTATGACTAGAGTGTGCGCAAATTACAAATTAAACGTCATTTGCACACCTATTAACGGAAACAAAACTTATACCGAAAAAATCACCAATTCATCCGGTAACTTCCGGAGAAAGCTTAGAACTAAACGAAAACCCGGAAAATATATTGCAGAAAATACGCATAATCACATTGCACTGACAAAATGCCTGAAAAACAATCCGGGATACCCATAAACCGGCAATAAAAAAGGTTCACTATGCAGCGAACCTTACATCTTGTCATTTCAACAATTACTATTATTTAATGGTAATTTTTTTACGGAGTAATTAATTACTGATCGTTCCCAGATATACGCTTGTTGACTGCCGGCTTCTGTCAGCAGCAACAAATGCTGCATAGATATGATAGGTCCTTTCAGGTATAGCCGGTGAAATGTAGAGTGTATCAATACCAACATACCTGAACTGACCGATGATATTAAAATTTGCCTTGCCGTTTTCAATATCGTAAGCGAGCACCATTATCTGATCACGGGCATGAGGTCCGGATTTTTTAGAACCATCCCAGGAAACCTGTAATTCATTAGGAGCTGTTTTAGCCGCAGTTATATTTTCTGGTAATGGCAGGTCGCCATAACTTACTTTCATTAATGCAGGATTGATCACCATATCAGTTCCCTCTCCTTCGAAAGCGTTTTTCAACAGATACGATTTGGCGGCTAAAAAACCTTCCACCGTGGGCGTATATCCTTTATAACCGGCCCTGACAAAATCTGTAACCGGCTGCAACCACCTATGCGCCATGGCGAATTTGTTTCGGTTAAGCTGCTCATCTTTATGCGCAGGTATCGTACGCTTCGAATGCAGCGACTTCATATAAGGTATCCCCTTCCAGGATGATCCTATCACGGTTCCTACCTTGCCCCTGAATTTGCCATTTATGCCATCAGTATAAGTTGCCATGAGTTCTGGTTTAATGATTAAATAGTTCGCAACACAATATAAACTAGTTTTATACAAATGCAAAATAATTATATACTTAACGTATATAAAACACATACGAAATACAGGAAATGCCTGGGCTTGGTCTGGGTTTGGTCTGTGTTATGTGTTTGTTTTATCTGGGTTTAAATATAAAAAAACCAACAGCAGGTAGCTTATATTCCTAAACAGCATACAAAGAAAAAGGCGACCGAACGCAGGATGCGGATGGTCGCCGTAGTTTTCAAACAGTACAAATTTTCAAGCCTTAACCAATGACTATACCTTCCCCGCAGAGGAACAGGTCTATAGGGTTTTTCAATTATCTAATAATTGTTCCAACCGGCTGGTGAATGCCTCGCCGCCGCTGCCATTCCCAACATACCGGCCAATAACATTGCCATCTTTATCGAGCAATATTTTAGTAGGGAATGCCGTAACATTATATTCTTTTGCTGCATCAAATTTTGCTGCGTTCTCATTGTTCAGCACCTGTAACCAGGGGAGTCCGTCTTCAGCAATGGCAGTTTTCCATAATCTGATACATTCTTCTTTTGTTTTAGCATGCTCTGTTGCAATGCCTATTATTTCAAAACCTTTGTCTTTATATTTTGCATACAGCTCTTTCAGGTGCGGATGGCTTGCCCGGCAAGGCCGGCACCAGCTTCCCCAGAAATCGAGCAACACATAATGACCTTGCAGGGCGTTAAAATCAACCGGCTTTCCCTGCATATCCAATTTGGATGCGGCAAAAGCGGTCAGCTTCGCTTTATAATAAGTACGAACAGAATCGGTAAGGTGATTAAAGTAAGCCTCCCCACCCGGTATTTTACTGCTGGCTTCTTTTATATCACCCAGTATTTTATCCGATACTTCTTCACCGGTCAAATACATGCGGGCCAGTACATCAATAGCTTCTTTGTGTTGACCGGTTGCCGCCAGCGCCATGCCATAATTATACGACAGGTTATTAGTAAGCTTATAGTCTTCCGGTTTGGTGAGGATACGTGTCTTTACATCAGATGGAAATTTTCCGCCGTTTGCTATATATAATGGCTGCAGGTAATACACTATTTTATCGGGCGCACCCAGCGCCAGCAATGCCCTGGTATATACTGGCATCAGGCGACTGTATGCCTCTTTACAACTACTGTCTTTTCTGAATGCATTACTAACACTATCTACCATGGGCCGTATTTTGGCTTCTACCAACCGTGCATTACCTTTTTCATTCTCGTCCAGCAAAAAGCCGCCGGCATTTATAGCTGCTTTTAGTTTGCCTTCGGGTGTGCGCAGGCGTTTGAGCCAATTTGCCGCTGTTGCTTTGTCGCCAGCTTTGAAGTAAGACATGGCAATATCCAAACGCAACCCATCGTATTGCTCACCTATTTTATCCTTCCCCGGATCGGGGAGCTGTTGCATTAAACTGTCGAGCTTTTCGATCTTTCTTTCAGGCGTAGTGAGGAAGAATTTGGTTCCAATAATGGCGCGCGCCAACGGCCGGTCTGATGTATCGGTTTGTGCCCAACCATTTATCGTATAGCCAATACAAAATATACAAAACAAGAGCCAGTACTTTTTCATGATATAGTATATGGATTATTTGTTACGGATTGTTTTCCATACCCGGATTTTGTGCTATCACTGCTGATGGAAGTTGCAGCGTGAACCGTTCGGGACGTAATGTAAACGTTGAACTTAACACACCTGAAGTGTTATACAGCTTGTGGGTATAGGTAGTTGATGAGAAAAGCGGGTCAACAGACAGCCTTCTCATATCAAACCAGCGGTAACCCTGCAGAGCAAATTCTCTGAGTCGTTCGTTCAGCACAAACTGGATCAGCTGCAACTGCGTTAACCCAACAGGTATAGCATTTGCATCGGCGGCACTCATTCTTTTTACCCGCAGGGTTTTCAGGCTGGCAATAGCTGTAGTAGTGTCATCAAGGCGGGCGGCCACCTCCGCACGTAACAGGTAGAGTTCCGGTATGGTCATTCCATTAGGAACGATACCGTATCCGTTACGGCGAAGGGCGCCTGTCATGGGATAAGCGGTGGTTACACCATAAGGTTTGGTCGTAAAAAAGTTCAGTCGTTTATCAGAAGAAGTGAACAACTGGGTGGTTTGCGGGCTCAGGGTATATTCACTTGAACTGCTTGCCCACCCATTGGTTGCCGAGCGGCAAACAATATTCTCCGTATAATAGGCCTGAACAGGCATCCCGTTGAAAGATGTGGTTGCGTAAGCAGTAGCACTCCAATTCCAGGTACCTGCGGGGATCATGGTAACATTCAGATCGTATAAGCCCATAGTGGTAAGCGTGGTACCGGTGCCGGTACTGGCCAGGTGAGTGAGTGCTGTTTCCAGCCATGGTTTTGCAGTATCAAACCTGGCCATGAATACATATACTTTACCCAGCAATAATTCAGCAGCAGTTTTACCCATTCTCATGCGGGTACGAATGGTAACCGGCAGATCAGGAATTGATTCTGTAAGATCGCTGACAATAAAATCATACACTTCCTGAACCGAGGCCCGCGTAAACGTTGTTTGCGTTACATCTGCCACTGTTACAATCGGATAGCCGGGATCGGTAGCGGCGGTAGCGGCATTGTACGGTTTACCATACATGTTGATGAGGTTGAAATAGAGCCATGCGCGGTTAGCTCTTGCTTCCGCCAGCAGGGCTTTCTTATCCGCTTCTGTACCGTCTAATGAAGACATTACCTCATTGATGATCTTATTATAGCTGTAGAGGTGAGTCATTAGCGTTGCCATTTCATTGGCAAAAATACCTTCGTCGTAAATCACATCATCCCAACGGAACAGGCGCTGGCTGCGGGAAACAGTGCTGGAAAAATAATTATCAAAAGCAATTATTTCATCGCCCAACGGCACGCTTACATCAAGGCCATTACCGGCATACCCCCCCGCGTTCAACATCAGATCATAATCAGCAGTGGTTTGCACAATTATTTTGCCTTTTGGTTTAATGTTCAAAAAGTCCTTGCCGCACGATACCACACCCGATATCGCCAGTATACAAAGACCCGTCTTATATATGTGTAGAAAGCTTTTTTTCATGTCGTAATTTTTAATTGATTATAACCGCATGTTTAACCCGAACGCTATGCTGTGTTGAGCAAAAGGCATAGTTCTTTCAGCTGTTGTAGAATTCTGAAATTCCGGATCTATGTCATAATGATTGGCCTTCCACACCATAACATTTGACAGGGTTACCCTGAAAGTGATGTCTTCCGTTCTTATACGGCTTACTATCTGCTGCGGCAGGGTATACGACAAATTAAGATCCCGCATTTTTATATAGGCTCCATCAAAATAATTGATATCGCCATTGGCATAGTACCCCACAAACCGTTGGGTGCTGGCCGTACTTGAACTGGGAATATAGGCCGGGATGTTAGTGATGGTTTCATCACCTGTTTTTTTCCAGCGTTTGTTAAAGTCGCTGTACAGATTTCCATAGAAATAACCGCCTGAAGTAGAAGTTCTGCCAGTAAGTGTGGAGGTCGTGGTATTTAAACCAACGGCATCCCGCTTGATCGTTGAACCGAAATTGTACACCATATTGCAGGAGAGCTGGAAATTCCGGTACCGGAAATTATTACTGAAACCGCCGGTTAATTTTGGCTGCCAGGTACCCATATATACCAGGTCGCTTGCCAGGGCGCCGGGCTTTTTGGTAATAGTGCCATCTGCCAGTTCAACCAATGGATCGCCTACATTGTCGAGGCCTTTGAATCTATAACCCCATTGCGCATAGGATGAATACCCCTCTGCATACCGGGTGCTCAGAAATTGAGTGGCTAAGGTAGTGGGAGTGGCTACATACAGTTTGGTTACTTTATTAACGTTGTAGGATAAGATCAGGGTAGTAGACCAGACGAAATCGCGTCCTCTGTAGTTCACAGAAGTTAATCTTGTTTCAACACCCGTATTATGAATATCGCCCAGGTTGCCGGTAATAGTGCTAACACCTGTAAACGCATTGACAGGCGTGCTACCGATCAAATTGGTAGTGCGGCGCATGTACAGGTCGGTGCTTCCCAATAAACGGCCTTTAAGAAATGAATAGTCGAGCCCCGCATTGTAATTTTTGGTATTTTCCCAGGAGATCTTCTTGTTGGCATAAGTACCAATGGAATAACTGATACCACCTGGCGTATATTGACTGGTAGCCCCAAATAATATGTCATAGGCGGCTGCGAAAAACTGCGATTTCGAGGGTTGATTACCCGATAATCCATAGGTGGCCCGTAAGGTCAGGTAATCTACCCACAATACCCGTTCCATAAACGATTCCCTGTTTATTTGCCAGGCCAGGCCAACAGACCAGAGGGGTTTATATTGCACAGATTTGTCCGCACCAAATAAATTCGACTTATCTCTCCGCACACTGGCGTTGAGCGTATATTTTCTTAACCAGGTATATGCGGCATTACCATACAGGGAAGTAGTACGGGCCAAATTTTCTGCTTCAGTGTATCCATCATAAGTAAGCGAGCTTCTCAAAAGACCTGATGTGTATACGGTGCCCGAAATACCGCTGGCCAGGGCAGCATAATCTAACGCCTGGGAAGCGGTCAGTTGGGGGTCGTAACCGCGGGCTACTGAAGCATTTGTATTCACAAATGCACTGGTAGCCTCCTGCCCCGCCAGCATGGTTAGCTGATGGTCGCCATTACCGGCAGTAATATCATATACCAATTGATGGCGAATGGTGAAATTACGCTGGGTCACATTGGTTGTGGTCAGCGTTCCACCCACGGAAGGCAGGTAATAAGTGGGCGAACCGCCTGCTACGGAGGCAGGCACCGTAAACGCAGCCAGCTGATTTCTTACCGTGAAACTTTTCTGACTATCGAAAGCAGTTGTTTTTGAATTGCCGTTCATTAAACCGTACACCCCTTCCAAACGAAGTCCTTTGATCAGCTTTACAGTAACACCACCTGTTAAATTTGTATGAAACGTATTGCCTTTTGTATTGCCATTGTTTATTTCATCGATCGGATTGTAGTTCAGGTTTAAACCACTTTTGGTTTGATACAGGGCTGTGAGTGAATCGGTACGGTAGATCCAGGGCATTGAAATATTATTACCATCGGCATCTTTAAATAACTGGTAGGGCACGAACCGGGTGGTAACGCCAGGCGAGGGTGTGCGACCGGCAGAAGTAACGGTGTTCACCAGGTTGGTGACCAAATAAGCTGTTACTCTTTTGCTGATATTCACATCCTGCCGGAGGTTTATTTTATACCCATTATTTTTTTCGCCGGGTGTGGGGCTCGTGGTATTGGTATAGGCCAGCGAACCATACAAACTGTAGTTGCCAAATCCACCACGTACTGAAACAGTATGGTTCGAAAGTGATGCATTCCGGTACCAGATATCTTTAATCTGGCTCTGGTTATCAAGGGCTGCCAGGCTATCGAGCTGGGCATTGGCAGTAGCTTCACTGATAATACCTCTGTATTGTTTCCACAGGATCATTTCGTGCGGCAAAATGGGGTTATTGCCAAGAACGACAGTGTTTGCAGAAGCATAGGAGTTGGTTGCGCGATAGACAGAATCGGCAAAGATCTCTTTCATTGTCTGAATGTATTCAGCGCTGCGCATATAGGGCAGGTATGCAACATCAGGCTTGCCCTGAAAATTGATAAATCCGTTATATTCTACTTTCAGCTTGTTGCTGCCAAAAGAACCTTTTTTTGTAACCACTACGATAACGCCATTGGAAGCGCGACTACCCCAGATAGAAGCCGCCGTTGCATCTTTCAACAGGGTAACATCCTGCACATCGTTGGGATTTAAATCAAACAGATCAGTAACCACTACCCCATCTACAACATACAACAACCCTTTGTCGGCATTGATGGTACTATTTCCGCGTACGGTAATTGTGTTACCATTTAAATTAGGCGAATTATTTATTACCAACCCAGGCAACTGACCATCGAGGCGTTGCATAAGGTCCATGCTGGTGCTGCGATTATAAATAATATCCATTTTGGGCTTACTGAAGCTGCCGGCACTTCTGTCACGGGCAATCGTTTGATAACCGTTGTTCAATACGGTGATCTCCGTGAGGTTGCTGACTTCCGGTTTCAGCACAACTTTAACTACTGAATTGCTTTCTGCTGTTACGTTTACGGGCAGGGAAAACGTTTCATAACCTACATAAGAAACGCGTAATACATAACGGCCTGGTTCTATACCGCCAATAACAAATTCACCATTCTTATTGGAAATAGCCTGGGCATTTCCGGGCAACAGGGTAATAGAGGCGCCGCGCATCGCATTACCAAGACTATCCCGCACTTCACCATGTATGGTCACCGGGAGTGCAGCGGGCTTTTTATTTTGAGCCGTATCTGTTTTTGCTACTATGAAAATCGTTTGGTTCTGAACCATGTAGGTTACAGGCTGATCTCTAAACACCTGTTGCAGGAAGGATTCCAGGGGAACGTCCTCGGCCTGTATGGTTACTGGTTTTGATCCCTTTAACTGACCGGGGCGGTAAAAAAAGTAATAACCGGTTTGGTTGGTCACGTTGTCGAACAGGTTCTCCAACGAAGCGTTTTTGACCTTTAATGTTACTGTTTGGGAAAGCCCGGTTGCACTTACATGCAGTACAGACACCAGTAAGATAATCGCGGTTAATCTCATCACTCGCAGTGTTTGGTTAAATAACCGGGAGTGGTTCTGCCCTACGCTGTTGGTTGTAAACAGCCGCAGGCGGGCAAAGCCTTTCCGGTTACAAAGCGCCTTTAAATGCATACTTTTGTAACAGTTTTGGTTTAATAATAAGAAGTAGTCTTTGCTGAGACCTTTTTTGCGTTAACCCGAAATTTGCCGGGCGTGTTCCACCACACCCGGCTTTTTATTGTGGGTCATCAACTATAGCGAAGCCTTCAATGGCTACGGCATTACGATCAATTGTTTTCCTTCCTTTTTAACATGAATGCCCATGGCAGACATTCCCTTTATTACCTGCGATAATTGCAAACTTCTTTGCATGGCGCCATTGAACGGTTCCGAAACAGGGGCGTTCCTATCAAAGATTACCTCTACATCGTACCAGCGTGCCAATTGGCGCATAACTGTTTTTAACTCAACACCATCGAACCGGAACAGCCCATTCTTCCAGGCCATTGCCTGTTTAATGTCAGCGTTATTGATCACGCGCACCTGGTTGGCTTGCGGGTTAAGCTGCGCCTGCTGACCTGGTAAAAGGAAAGCAGGGCTAGCTATCCCCGGACGGTTAATGCTCACTTTGCCTTCGAGCAAAGTGGTGGCTACATATGGTTCATCTTCATAGGCGTTAATATTAAAATGCGTACCCAACACCTCCACTTCCTGTTTCAATCCATTGGCTGATTGCACCTGTACAATGAAAGGTATGCGCTGGTTTTTCTTTTTCTTGTAACGCGGTTTCACTTCGAAATACACTTCACCGGTTACATATACTACCCGGGCAGAGTCATTAAACGTTGCCGGAAAACGGATAGATGAAGCTGAATTAAGCCATACTTGCGTACCCTCTGGCAGCGTAAGTTGGTACTGGCCCCCACGTGGCGTAGTCAGGGTATTGTATATCAATTCACCCGCTGGTGCATTCGAGGTTTCAGATGCGTCATAAATGAGTTGACCGCCCTGTTGGTTAATGGTTGTTTGTCCTTGCTGGCTGAGCAACCTATGAGTGGCACTGTCCAGTGCGATGGTTTTACCATCGGCCAACGTAAGCACCGCTTTATCACTACCGGGCATTACTTCATTCTGTTGTGGGATGGATACAACGGCAGGTTTGGTTTCTGAGGTAAGCCAATACCAGATGCCGCTACCGGCCAGGATGATGATGACAGCTGCGGCGGCTACCCATCGCCAAACAATGCTTACTCGTTTCGTATGGGGCTGTTGTGCAGCGATGTGTTGTTCAATTAATTGAAACCGGTTCTCAAGACGCTGACGCAAAGCATCATCTGTATAACCTGTCGGTTCCAGCCCGTCCTGGAAATGTGCTTTCAACAGTTCTTTCCCCGCAAGCCCCTCCTCCCCGTTTTCCAGCAGCTCAAATAGCTGATCTACTTCAGCGGGCGTGCAGGTTTGGTTAATATATTTTTGAAAAAGTTCGGTAAACGAGGGTTGTGACACAGTAAGGTTTTTACTAATGACGTTTGGCAGAAACGGGTTCATCTGCTCCGATCTAAAAAAAAATTAAATTTATTTCTGGGCAATCAAGGCAGCAAACAGCAACAGGGCGCCGGCCGTATTGTCGTGGGAATAGAAATACTGGCGCACACTACGCGTGGCTTTTACGATATGGTCGTTGACTGTAGATGTGGAAATACCCAACAGGTTACTTACCTGCTCGTATGTTTGGCCCTGTAATTTACAAAGCTCAAACACCTGCCGGCGTTGAGGCGGTAAAGAGGCGACAGCGGCATGTAGCAATTGTTCATTCTCGCGAAACAGGAGGCTTTCCTCAATGTGGGTATACTGTTCAGAGGCAGTGGCTTTTACATTGGCATACAGCAGTTTGTCGCGCCGCACCTTACGGTAAAAATCGTATACTTTGTTTTCACCAACGCGAAATAAGTAGGCGCGAATGCTGGTATGTATTTCGATGGTGTCC
The DNA here is from genome assembly GCA_966212235.1 of uncultured Niastella sp. Taxonomy (GTDB): domain Bacteria; phylum Bacteroidota; class Bacteroidia; order Chitinophagales; family Chitinophagaceae; genus Niastella. The sequence goes on from CBIHPP010000008.1 coordinate 241,371, forward strand.
CGCTTTTCCCAAACCTGGATAAAGATATCCTGCAATATTTCTTCTGCCGTTTCGGGATGCTTTACCAGCTTTAGCAGGTTCACAAACAGCCGTTCGCTGTATAAATGGTATAACCGGTCAAAACATGACTGATCGCCTTGCCGTAAGCCGTTCAGTAGTTGTTGTTCGTTATATGGAATTACCGTAGCCAATAATAATTGAGGGAACCTTTCTGGTAAAATGATCGGGGCCGGCTAAAGCTGTTTCCACGAAAATAACAATAATGTTATTTTAATTCAATTATTAGTGCTTTTTTTAGGGGTAGTTGGGAGATGAGATGGCGGACTATTTTCGTTTAAAGGTTAGAATAGCATAATTTAAAGTGCATTCAACACTCATTAAAGAAAGGAGTTTACCATCAAAAAATGTTATTTTAAACATGTATCCCGGTTGATAAATATTTCGACCTTTTTTCTCATTTGAAAATGAGAGCGAATCTCCAGTACATTTGAATGCACCTGTCTCATGATTATTCGGTACATACAAAGCACCATGCCAGCTATATGTATAATCGCTATTCAGCACAACCCGCATTAAACCATTTTTTTTGATCTGGTTTATCCTATCTTCCAACTCTTTTATTATTTTGATACTGTCTGTAGCAGGAATAATATTAACATGTTTTATTAATTTATAATTATTGAACCCATATTGAAACGTTCCCAATTGATCCTCTATATCAAAATAAAATTCGTACGTTTTCAAACGAACAAAGACCCACTCTCCCATAAGAGAATCGCATTTCGTTTGTGCTTTCATTGAATTGAAAATGCAGATAAGGGAAAGTAACAGTAATAATTTTCGCATAGCCTGGTGAAAATACAAAAAAGGCTATAAATCCAATAGCTGTTTTACTATCAATTAATTTCCTGATAATTCCTGGCATTTCTTTAAATTTAATTCCATATTTACACGCTTCACATTATGAAAAAAACACTTCTTTTAACGATCATTGCCCTTATTTCCGTTTATAATACTGCCTGGTCGCAAGCAATTCCTTTAGCACTTTTTAATGGTGAGAACCTGCGGGGATGGCATGTAGATGTGCCCGATATGGATTCAAATGCTGACGCTAAAAGTCCATTTATTGTACGCGATGGCATGCTGGTAAGCCTGGGAAACCCAAAAGGACATTTAATCACTGATTCCATATATCAGAATTACCGGTTGAAGGTGGAATACCGCTTTCCCGGCAAACCTGGGAACTGCGGGGTACTTGTTTTTGCATCAACGCCCCGGGCGCTTTATAAAATGTTCCCTAAATCTGTTGAGGTGCAAATGGAACATGGAAATGCTGGTGACTTCTGGTGCATACAGGAAGATATTTCGGTGCCTGATATGGAAAAACGCCGTGGCGCCCCCAATGAATGGGGTGTTTCGGAAGGGAAAAAACGCCGCATCATCAACCTGACAGACAGTTCTGAAAAACCCTTAGGTCAATGGAATACGATGATCATCGAATGTAAAGGCAATACCATAAAGGTTTGGGTGAATGGCGACCTGGTGAACGATGGCAACAACTGTACCGCCTCGAAAGGACAAATAGCATTACAAGCAGAAGGTTCAGAGGTAGAGTTTCGTAAAGTTGAAATGACGCCATTAAAATAGATCATTCACGCATTACTCTTGCGGAAAATCTTTCATTTGTTTTGAGAATGTCTTTCTCAACCCGCCGCTGTTGCCTACGGCCCATTCTGCCATGGTGTACAGAACCGGTCTTAAGGCTTTGCCAGATTTTGACAATTCATAGGTAACATAAGGCGGCACTATAGGTTTTGATCTCCTTATTATCAACCCGTCACTTTCCAGTTGTTTTAACTGTTGTATCAGGACTTTTTCTGTTATAGTTGGAATTGATCTTTTCAATTCATTATACCGCTTTGTGCCTGATAACAGGTTAAATAAAATGATCGGCTTCCAGTAACCGCCGATCTTCTCCATTACAAATGTTACGGGGCAGGCGACAAAGGCCTGGCTCTTATTTTCCTGAACAGTCGATGCTTCTTTAATGGCTGCCATAGTATACATACTTTGGGGTAAGTACTTGTATAAAAGTAAGTACTCTTTTAGATTTGTGCAATAATAATAAACAACTTTTAAAATGAGAATTACAGTTACAGGTTCTTTAGGAAACATCAGCCGGGGGCTTACAGAAAAATTAGTTGCGCAGGGTCACGATGTTCATGTCATTAGTTCGAATGCTGATAAGGCCGCCGAGATTAAGAAACTACAGGCAACACCGCTAATAGGTTCTGTAGAAGATTACAATTTTGTGAAAGAATCATTCCAGGGAAGCGATGCCGTGTATCTTATGATACCACCCAATTTCAGCACACCTGATTACAAAGCATTTACCATTAACGTTGGTAAGAACTATGCAAGAGCAATACAGGAAACAGGCATCAAATACGTGGTGAATTTAAGCAGCTCCGGTTCTCCGTTGGCAGGTAAACCACCACTGACCAATTACCAGGATCTTGAAATGTGGCTGGATGAATTACAGGCAATAAATGTATTACATCTGAGACCTGGCGGATTTTATTCCAACTTTTTCGGAAGCATGGGATTGATAAAATACCAGGGAATTATCGGGAACAACTTTGGCGATGATATCAACCTGGTTATGTCGCACCCCGATGATATTGCGGAAGCGGCAGCAGAAGCATTTGCAACGCTTTCATTTAAAGGTAGAAATGTAAAGTACATAATAAGTGATACCAAGAACGGCCGGGAAATTGCTCAAATTTTGGGTACAGCTGTCGGTAAACCAGATCTGAAATGGATTCAATTCCCTGATGAGCAGCTGTTACAGGCGCTTATGCAAAATGGCTTTTCAAAAGATGCTGCCCAGCATTATATAGTTGATATGGGCATCGCCATTCGGGAAGGGTTATTGGAAGAACATTACAAGGAAAATGCACATGATGTATTTGGTAAACGAAACTTTGCTGAATTCGCAAATGTGTTTGCTAATGCTTATCAGCATCAGGGGTAAAGAATGGCATTAAAAAATCAAAGATCATAGCCGCCAGGCGTATAATGCCTGGCGCATGTTTGTTTATTAATCACAAGGTATTCCAAACAGATCCAGGCCTTCGCCCCAGTAATTAACTACGGAACTCTTTGTTTCAGCCCAATAAATACCCCTGTCTGGAAATTTACATTTTGATTTGCCATGCTTTCGTCCCCACAAAAAGTCATCGCTATATGTGAAATATAAATCACCCACATTTCCCAGGACCTTTGTTTTTATACTATCGGAATAATCGGATGGAATTTGTGAATTATATTTTTCTATATGCTGCTCTATATTACTGTAATCTTTAGCATATGTAAGATCAATTAATTTGTCTGAACAAAAAACCGGGTGACCAATTGATCTGATACTGGATCTGTCCAAACAAAAAGCAAAGATGTTGGTGCGACATTCATCTAATGCATAAACAATATCTTTGATCTTTGTTTTTGTATACCCTTTCGTCCCATACACATAAAATTCCCTGTCAAAGTATTTTTTGATCGCGGCTTCCAGTTTATCGCTTTTTATTAATTTAAAGGCACCTGAGTTATCGTATAATTTACAACCTTTCGGGATCTCAAACATTTTACCAATACTGTCTGTCTGAGAGAGCTGATCGAAAATTTTATCTAAGAACCCATGCCGTTCACCCAAATCGCTGAAGTTAACAACAAAAGCGGTTGTTCTGGGCGATAGTTCATAAACCGGGTAAAACAAACTCCTGGCATCTTCATACGTCCATTTAATTAAACGTTCATTGGGTAGATCGTATTCGTATAGTTGCTTTTTCAGGGTATCCAGGTAAACCCACTGAGATGTTACGAAACGTTGGTTTTCGCTGCCTTCATCGGCTACATCATGACCAATTTGAAAAATTTGATAAACGGCTGTGTCGGTTTGTAATGTACTGTCTAAAATCCATTGTTCAACAGTATGGCTTTTACGCTCTAATCGTATTATTTCATTCTCAGAAAAAGCAATATAGGCCATTATCAAAGAATCAGACCAGCCAATAGAAACGACCGGATAGTTCACCGGTGATCCTGCTGTTAAAGTATCATTAACAATAGCCGAAGCCTGCAAAGAATCACCACCTGCTTTTATTTCCTGTTCCAGGGAGGGTTTGTTTTCATTTGTACCCTGACACCCAACTATCAGTGTAATTAGGGTAAGGATTGAAAGTATGTTCTTCATAGTTTAGGGGAATTCTGGCGCAAATGTCGGAAATACCATTTACCTGGCCAATATTCGCTGGAGTTCGGTTCTATAATCCGGATTATCGGTTATTCCATTGTGTCCCTGACCTTGCAGCGTTATCAGCGTGTCCTGCTGCTTAAAGATTGATCTTAGTTTCAGCGAAGAACCATAATAGATTACTTCATCCTGGTTGCCATGGAAAATAACAACGGGCATTTTACAATCTTTAAGATAGTTGTTGGTCGCAAATTTATATTTTAAAATAAAGGTTGGAATAATGGGATACGCATGCCGCATCATGTCGGAGAGACTGTAATAAGGCGCCTGCAGGATCAATAATTTCGGATTGTTTACCGATGCCAGTTTGGAAGCAGGTCCGGTGCCGATGGAATAGCCTAAAACAATGATCTTGTTTTCAGGATATCTGGTCTTCAGCGAATCATAAACAGTTTGTACATCTTCAAAAAGTTGTTCCTGCCCGCTTATTACGCCTTCACTTTTTCCATAACCTCTGTAATCAAGCAGGAAAACATCATAATTCAAACCAGTATACGTTCTGGCAACTTCGCCCCAGGTATCCAAAGCGCCTCCATTCCCATGCAAATAGAAAATAAGTCCTTTTGAACTGTCTGACTTAAATAACAATCCGTGTAACAGACTGTTGTCTTTGGCAGGTATGTGCAGTTCTTCAAACGACTGATCAAAATTGAACCTGTAATCCTTAGCTAACTTTTGCGGAAAGAAGATCAGGTTTTCCTGAAAGACATATAACAATGCGCAAACAAGTAGGTACAGCGCAGCTATTATTATTATAATCTTTAGAATCATTTTATTCATAATGGGAGCCCCACACGGAAGCACTTTATTCCCACTATGATACATCATTTTTTGCAGAAAACAAGTAACCGGACATAGTTTGACCTTTGCTATAATGAATAATCCCGGGCATAATAAACACTTTACTTTATTATACCCGGGATCGTTAATCAACTTTTATTTAATAAACCGGCCGGAAATGATCTTTCCGTTCTTAATAATTGTTATCGTATACACACCTACTGTAAGGCGTGATACATTTAACCGGTTGTTGGTATTCCGGGTTTGCAGCACTTCCCTTCCCGAAAAATCATATACTTTTATTAATGCACCTGTCAGGTCTTCATGACTCAGGAACTGTAATTCATTACGTACAGGATTTGGATATACCTGCAGTGCTGAAGTACCTGTTATTAACCCTGTTTGAGGTGTGACGGGCGCAACAGTGCTTACTGCACTAATTTTCAAGGAAGATGTAAGATCATTAAAACTGTTTGCCACCAGGCAGGCATTGTCGGCTGTAATAGTTACAGAAGTACCGCCAAAGTCATTATCTAAAAACAGTTGCACCTGGTAACCGCTGGTTACTTTTAATGAAGAAATATCGTCATTTACAACGCCCAGGCTTTGCAACTGACCCAATGTGTAATTGCCAGCCAATAGCCCTACTGCATAACCGCCATAATTACAATCTTTATATACGGTAGTTGCTGCCACATTGGTTACTGTAATGTTTACCTGCGCAGACGATTGAAGGCCTCTATCATCTGTAGCCGTGGCAGTCAGGGTATAAGACCCTATTGGTACACTACTCCAGGTAAATGTATAAGGAGCCGATGTTGCTTCTCCCAGTTTAGTACTGCCATTATAAAATTCCACTTTACTAATGCTACCATCGGCATCAGTGGCATTTACCGTAATGGCAACCGTAGCCGGCGCCAGATACAAATCGCCCGATACTGGTTTTGCAAAGCTGACAGCAGGCGCCTGGTTGGTCAGCGACCTGATGCGAAGCGAAGAAGTAGAATCGTTCAACGCAAAACTTACCAAACAAGCTGTATTAGACGAGAAGCTGGTGTAACTGCCCTGCAGCACATTGTTTTTATACAGCATTACCTCATAGCCACTGTTAATGGTAAAAGAAGAAATGTCTTTATCCAGCATACCACTTGCTACCAGGTCGGTCATAGTGTAAGAGCCAGGCGCCAGGCTCACTGCATAGCTGCCTGAATAATTACAGTCCTTATAAAAAGTAGCTACGGTATTAGCGGTACTGCCGGCAATGGCGCCGGTGATGGCATAATAACCAATAGAGCCATAGCTGGTATAACCCGTCGTAGCAGGGTTGCCATATCCTATACCTGTAACCGATACATAGTAAGTGCCGGCCGCCAAGGTAGCACTCAGGCTGGCCGATAATCCGTCCGGGTTAGCCGTAGCGACCACATTGCCCGCATTATCATACAGTACGGTCAGGATGTCGAGATTAGGATGTTTATCTACAGGCTTGATGTTCAATGAAACAGCGCCGCCCGTTGTAGTAAAAGAAAAAAAGTCTGCATCACTGACCGATCCAATAACACCGGAAATAAAAGCATTTCCTGTTCCACTTATCGAAAGCGGAGTTGCAGCAGCTCTCGAATTGCCATAATCGTCTGTACGGAATCCTACTCCGTTTGTATTATTGGCAATAATTGCCAGATCATCCTGTGTTTGGCTGGGATTGGCATATTCTCCCTTGCTCCATTGTACAATAGGTTCATAATAACCGGCACCCATGATCGGCGCCCAGTCACCCTGCCCTATGTAATACTCTTCAACCGGACTGGTTCTGCCGTCATGACTCAAGCCAAACGTATGACCTACTTCATGCGATGCTGCATCACCCGCGCCTTTTATACCACCATTAAATACCCAACAAGGCGTTTCATTGCCCCAGGTAAATGAATTCAGGTAAGCTACGCCGCCAGCACCAGGCGCCGCAGTATTGGTAGGTGTGAAAATGCAACGCATCCGCCTGTTGGCCGGATAAGTATTATATACCGCTTCACTCGTGGTAATGTTGAGCTTGAACGGACGAAAGTCTTCACTGATCAATTGCCATACTTCAAATTTATCAGCATCTGATAAAGTAGATGGTGCAGCATCAATGGGATTCCCACTGTTCCAGAGAGTGCCGGATACGTACTGACCATCATAGTCGAGCAATACGCAACCATTGGCATTGGGAAAACTTTGTAAACTGTACAACTGCCCGGTTGTTAATGCGGCTGCAGCACTGACACTCGCACTGGCCGGCGCCTTTTCATAATCGATGCACAATACCTTTTGTATATCCGTTTCTGTAATGTATACATTCCCGTTGTTGTCAGAAGAATAGGTGTAGGCTTTTTTACTGTTGCGCAAAACAATATTCCCCTGTACACTTGTTCCTTCTATACGTATAAAAAAGGAAGAACCCGGCACGTTTTCAATTTCGCCTATCAAAAATTCATGACCGGCAGCCAATGATTGCCGGAAGTTTACCTTACCAGGCAATGGATCGGCAGCATTGATCCGTAATGCCAGCCTGCCTGTGACACGCTGCTGCGGTGAAATAGTTATTTGCTTCCGGAAGTTTGATAATACATCTGAGGCCTTACCGAGTGAAATTGGTTTTACCTGGCTATACCCCGCCATGCAAAGCAGCATACTTGCGAGAAGCCATAAGGAAAGTTTTTTCATAATACTTAATTTTAATGGTTAAAGTGAAAGATTGTATTAGGGATAGTGCAGGAGCATTCGTTCGCGCTATTATTCCCATATGGAAATAACAACACGTTGGCTGTCGCCATGTAAAGAAGGATTTTTGATCTTGCGTGTGAGACTGCTATATTGAACTCCGGACGTACAACCTGTTGGGGAGTGACGTTTGTACATCCGTTATTCCTGTAGCATTCATGCGATAATATGGAGAGTCGCTACAGGTGCATTACGTTTTCCGGTGTATAATTTTTCTCATAGAACAGGTTTAATGGTGAATACTAAAGATATCTTGTTTAGCAAATTGCAACCAATAGTAAATGTCCCTGTTCCTGCCGTTTTTTGTGATGCTGCATAAAAAATTAGTCACATTATCAAAGATTCTCATTTAAATTTCGCCTTGCGTGATAATTCTTACCCGGTTTAACGTAATTTTCTAGGCAGTTTCACGACCAATTAGAAGTTATAATAAACAACCAATTTCTTCCAACGCTTAAAATCAACAGCATATGGGATTATTTGATTTTATCAAGAATGAATTTGTTGAAGTCATCGACTGGGTTGACGACAGTAACGATACCGTTATTTACAAATTCCCCGACAAAGGAAATAAGATCATGAATGGCGCCCAGTTAACGGTGCGGGAATCGCAGGTAGCAGTGCTGATGAATGAAGGTGAGTTTGGCGATGAATATAAACCCGGCCGGCATGAACTGAATACCCAAAACATGCCCATTACTACTACGCTAAAGTCCTGGAAATATTTGTTCAACTCGCCGTTTAAAGTAGATGTGTTTTTTGTAAGCACCAAACAGTTCACGAATCTGAAATGGGGAACTACCAATCCCATTATTATGCGCGACCCTGAATTTAAACAAGTGCGGCTTAGATCTTTTGGTACGTATACCATGCGCGTAACAGATCCTAAAAAATTCATAAAGGAATTTGCCGGAACCAATCCCTGGGTACGGGTAGAATCAATAAGCGAACAGCTACGCAATACCATTTCCAGCAAACTTGCTGAAGGATTGGCGGAGGCAGGTGTTTCTGTGCTTGACCTCGCTGCAAATTTTACGGAGATAGGCGATAGATTAAAACCCATATTCCAGGTGGAATTCGATACCTGGGGCATTGAACTGGGTAAATTTTATATTGAGAATGTAAGTCTGCCGGAAGAAGTAGAAAAAATGCTGGATAAGACCACGCAGCTTAGCATGATGTCGGACAAGCTGAACCAGTTTAACCAAATGCAAAGTGGTATTGCGTTGGAAAAAATGGCCGATAACCCCGGCGCCGCAGGTACTGCCGGCATTGGTGCAGGTGTTATCTTAACTAATATGATGCAGGCGCAACAACAACCTCAAAACACCAATACGCCCGCTTCCACTGCCAATGATCAGCAAAAAATGCTTGACTTGCTGAAACAGCTGGGCGATCTGAAAACAGCCGGTATCATAACGGAAGAAGAATTCAACCAAAAGAAAGCAGAAATATTAGGCAAGTTGTAAACGACCCCATGACCTTCTTATGGAAAAATTACAAAAGGACCCCTTGATGTTATTCCCATGCCCGGGATGCAATGCGCAGTTATATTTTAATCCCGGGCACCAGCAACTGGAATGCGAATATTGCGGTGTTAAAGTAAATATTGACAAAGGAACTGATCATATCAGGGAGAACAACCTAAAGTTGCAAATGTCAGAAACCGGCGACCCGGCCGTCGTAGTAGAACAACAGGTTTATAAATGTACGCGTTGCGGCTCTGAAACGGTTTTCTCTTCAGAAACGCCGACATTTATATGCAGCTTTTGCAACTTCGAGGTGGTAAACCCGGTAGCTTATAAAACCCGCCTGATACAACCATCCGGTGTTATTCCTTTCAGGATCGATAAACAACAATCCACAACCATCTTTAAAACCTGGTTGGGCAAAGGCTGGTGGACGCCCGGCGACCTCAGTGAGTTTGCCCGGCATGATGCCCTGCACGGTATTTACCTTCCCTTCTGGACCTATGATGCCCAAACCGACAGTGAATGGAGTGGCTATGGCGGCCGGTATTATTATGTAACCGTAGAGGATACAGATGCCAACGGTAATAAAACAACCAGACAGGAACAAAGGACAGAGTGGATCCACCGTTCGGGCACTTATGAAAACTTCTTCGACGATATACTTATAGGTGGCGCCAATGAATTAAATCAAAGCGAATATGAAAGCGTTTTCCCTTACAAACTGGAAGAACTGGTAAACTTCGATGCCCGCTATCTTTCCGGTTTTCAGGCCGACGTATATGATATAGCAGTTAATGACGGTTACGCGAGAGCGGAAGAAAAAATGAATGAAGCCATTTATGAGGCCTGCGTGGAACTTTGCCGGATAGATACACATCGTGATGTAGAAGTCAATACCTCCTATAGCAACCAAACCTACAAGCATATACTGTTACCGCTTTGGGTGTGCTCCTATCTTTATAAGAACAAACGCTATCATTTCCTGGTAAATGGCCAAACCGGAAAAATATATGGTAAGAAGCCAGTCTCGGCAATAAAAGTGGTGCTTACTATTTTATTAGCATTGTTGGTAATAGGTGCTATTTATTTTTTTACGCAGAAGTGATCCCATTTTAGCATAAGATATTTCAAAAAAAAGGGGCCGCCTGTACAGCGACCCCTTTTCACTTTTTAGCGTGTGACCCTTTATTGCACGATCAGTTTTTGCACATAACTGTTGGCAGCATTTTCAATTTTTACCAGGTATGTTCCTGGCTTATTGATCGCCTGAATGTTAATACTGGCCTTACCGGCTTTATATTGAGCCAATGTTTTACCAGTTATATCCATTACCGTTACATGTACCGGTGCATTGGCGTTGTATTCCTTTACAGAAATAGTTAACAACGAGCCATGGCGTACCGGATTGGGATAGATGTTACCTGTTTGGGTTGCAGCAGCAAGGGCGGAAGCCGCTTGCGTTGCAGCTACTCTGGCAATAGTAGAAACTACACCGAATCTGAATTTTTCCCAGCCCTGAATGGTTGGGCGGTTACATGTCATTGCCTGCTCTCCATTTTCTGAACTTACATACAGTCCATTGTTGCCACGCAGCGAAATGGTGCCATCTGTATTTACAACCCAGTCAAACTGTTCCCAGCCCTGTGGGATGGCGCGGTTGCAAGTGATGGCCTGCACACCATTTTCAGATGAAACGTATTTACTCATGCTTTGCAGCGTTACCTTACCATTGCCGGCATCAGCGACTAAAAACTGTTCCCAGGCCTGTGGCGCAGGGCGGGTGCAAGTGATGGCCTGTGTGCCATTTTCTGAACTTACATACAACGCATTATTGCCCTGCAGCCAAATGGTTTTGCCTATGGGGGCTTTGGTAATAACAGAATCGCCGCCTCTGTTTACAACGACTTCATGAATAGCCGATACCAACGAGAACTGACCGCTTACATCACCTGAAAGCTCCCACATCATAATACCACCACCCTGATCAAAAGCCAGGTTGGTTTTATTTTTAATGGTAGTTATTCCATTGTATCCTTTGCCATTGTAGGTATCTGAATAGGGATCAGCGCCCATGGCCAGCAATTGCGCATATGTTTCCCAGGTTGGGCGGCAGTAAAAAGGAACACCCAGAATGGCTTTGGATGCAGGCACACCCCTTCCCCGCCAGTAATTCATACACCGCACCGCCACACTGTAGGTTGAATGCTGGTAATCGTTGTCGTCATAAGCCATGATGGTCAAATAATCTACCGTAGCAAAAACACCGGTTACGATATGGCTGCCAAAATCACCAATCACCGCAATGGTACACAACTTTCCATTTTGATGCATGGTAGCTGACAGCGTTTGCATCATAAGCAGGAAATTATTGGCCTCTGTTCCATCGGCCGGGTATTCCCAGTCAATATCTATACCATCGAGGTTATACTGGTTTGCCAAAGCAAGCATGTTGTTTGCAAAGTTGGTGCGATAGGTTGAATTGGCTACTATTGAATGAAAACCATTTCCACCACCGCCACCACCTACTGATACCAGCACTTTTACGCCATTGGCGTGTGCAGCCGTAACCAGGCTTTGCAGTTTTGAAGCATTTTCTATAGGTTGATACCCGCCAGTGGAAGTAGGTATCAAAAAAGCATAGTTTACGTGGGTTAATTTGCTGAATTGTATATTACTTACCGAACCGGCCCAGGTAGGCAGGTATCCTACTACTTTAAACTGTGCTTCTGCCGGCGTCATTAGTGATGACAGTAATACCAGCAGCATACAGCACATCATTCTACATAAATTTGTTTTCATTTGGTAATTGGTTTATCTGTGTTGTAATTGGTGAATGGTGTTATTGTACGATGAATTTGTCTATATAGCTATGGTTGCCATTGCTGATTTTTAACAGGTAAGTGCCTGAGCTTTTTGCCGCAGGTATGGTAATGGTCGGTTTATTGGTATTGTATTGAGCGATTGTTTTACCTAATAAATCAATCACTGTAACCTGTACGGGTGCACCGGCATTGTATTGCTTTACTGAAATAGTTAACAACGAACCACGGTGTACCGGATTGGGATAGATGTTACCGGTTTGCGTTGCTGAGGCAAGGGCGGATGCCGCTTGTGTTGCAGCTACTCTGGCGATAGTAGAGACTATACCAAAATTGAACTTTTCCCAGCCCTGAATGGTTGGGCGGTTACATGTCATTGCCTGCTCTCCATTTTCTGAACTTACATACATTCCATTGTTACCACGCAGCGAAATGGTGCCATCTGCATTTGCAACCCAGTCAAACTGTTCCCAGCCCTGTGGGATAGCGCGGTTGCAGGTCATGGCTTGCACACCATTTTCAGAAGATACGTATTTACTCATGCTCTGCAGTGTTACTTTACCGTTACCGGCATCAGCTACAAAAAACTGTTCCCAACCTTGTGGCGCAGGGCGGGTACAAGTCATGGCCTGTGTGCCATTTTCTGAACTTACATACAATCCATTATTGCCCTGCAACCAAATGGTTTTACCAATCGGTATACCCACCACAGGTTTGCCTGGCGCTACTGCCGCTATTGTTCCATTGTTTTTTACGCAGTTGGCGAACTTAATATTGTTCAGTATAGTGCTCATAGTCCAGGCGCCATCAGTCAGGTAAGGCGGGTTGATGTGCATCAGTGCAGCGTTTTCGCCGGCGTCAAAACGCTTATATGTCCAATGACACCAGCCAATACCTTTTGAATTCAGGGCTGCGATGTTTTCACTCAGCCACGCATTATTGTTTTCGCCTGTTTCTCCTACCCATACCGGTACGTTATGCGTGTTACGGAAATTAACGATGCTGCCGATCAGGTGGATCTGGTTAGGGTTGGGATCGGTTGCCGTAGTAGAGTTGGTGATCCAGTAACGATGTGCATTGTATATCAGGTTGCTCTTATTGGTAAACGTAAATGGCTCCAGGTAATCATAGTTATTACCATAGCCATTCCCTTCTATCATCAGCATGTGGGAATCGCCCTGTGCTCTTATAGCGTTGATCAACCGTTCGAACAGATCATGTATCTGGCTGTTGGAAGGAACATGGTTTGGTTCATTGATAAGATCGTAAAAAGCAACCCGGTTATCATTTATATACCGGGTACTCAATCGTTGCCAAAGACGTACTGTAATATCCCTGTAAATGCTCTTGTTCCATAGATCATTTCCTACAAAAGCATCTGATATATTGGATTCTGTTCCCTGAGAGCCGGGTGCGGCATGCAGGTCAAGAATTACGTACATGTTATTAGCGCCCGCCCAGGCAAGCAGGCTGTCGATAGTACGAAACCCTTCGAGGCCTGCATCATTAAAAAGGGCATTGCTGTTGTACCAGCTGGTTAAAGAACTTACATAACTATTATAGTTACCTGAGTTATGCGCCACGTTGTTTCTGGCAGCCCGTTGGGCGCCGGTTAAAAACAATTCATAATGCATGGGCAACCGCACACAGTTAAATCCCAGTGAGGCGATATGATCAATATCTGCTTTGGTAATAAAGTTGTTTCGCCAGCTCTGGTAAAATGTTTCCACATCTGCATCTGATATGCCCTGATCGTATAACCCCTTTTTAAACGACCACTGGGTGCCGCCTGTATTCGGGTTCATCATATACCCTTCCTGTAACAGCCATCCACCCAGGCCCACGCCTTTTAATATTACTTCCTGGCCGCTGGCATTTACAATTTTTTGGCCGCTGGTACTCAACCGCGAAAGTTGCGCCTGTACAGACTGAATATATCCTGTACTTATTATTAGCAACAATGCCAATGAAAAACGAATGATATGGTACGGATTAAAATGCTTTTCAATAAAATTTCTTTTCATAGTACGTGTTTATAAATGATTGGATAAAAATGACTATATGAGCAACAGGGAGCATTAGCTGATCATTTCAATACAGCGTTCAGGATTGGTGCGAAGGGAATGCAAAAATGCGATTAAAAGGGGGTGGTTACCAAATTTGAGGGTACGTCAAAACCTCTACAATAGAAAATTATTGTATGATTATCAATGCTTTGAAAATTACCAGTTGCACTACATCACGCAAGCTGGTAAAATAATCAACTGGTAACAGCAATTAGAAAGTCGTACAGATTGATGTCGTTTGAAGTAATGCCCAGTTTTTTGCGCAGGCGGTACCGGCCGGTTTCTACCCCGCGAATTGAAATATTCATCAGATGGGCAATTTCCTTGGTGGTTAAATTCAATCGCAGATAAGCCGCCAGTTTTAATTCGGTATTGGTAAGTGCAGGACAATGCTCTTTTAATTTCTTCAAAAAATTAGCATGCACCTGGTCAAAGTGCTCAGTAAACTGTTCCCATTCCTGGGTAATGTCCAGTTCATTGTCAATTAAACGGATGATCTTTTCAAATTCTTTGGAACCGGTTTTGAGCGTTTCGTTATTTTTAAACTCATTCAAATCGTCTTTTATTTTTGAAAAAACGCTCATTTTTCGCACAAGGTTCATTGCCGTAGAAGCCAGTTGCGTGTTCTTGTGCTCAATGTCTGCGTGCAGCTTTTCATTTGTGAGGCGAATGATCTCCTGCTCACTTTTACCTATCTCCAGCTCATGCAGGATCTTCAGTTGCTTTTGCTGTTCATCGTATCGTTGTTGTTGCTGCAGGAGTTTTTGTTGCTCGCGACGGCGAAATTGCCGCTGCTGCCATTTATAAAACCAAAACATGATGGCTGCAAACAGGCAGATATATAACGAATAAGCCCACCATGTTCTATACCATGGGGGTAATATCGTAAAGGAAAAACTGGCAACAGGAGATTCATTATCAAAATTATTCCTGCTTTTTACCTGGAATATATAGTTACCGGGAGGCAGATTGGTAAACTCTCTATCTGATTTATGCGTCCAGGCAGACCAATCCTCATCTAACCCTTTTAAAAAATAACTGTAAGTAATATTCTGCTGTTGACCATATAAAACAGCGCTGCATTGAAAATACAACGAGTTGTTGCTATAATTAATGTCGGGTTCCGGCCGTTTTTTCCCTGGCTCATCATAACCGCCATAAAGGAGGTTTTCCTTTTTACCAGACCGCTGCACCATCCTGATAAGGGTGGTTATCGGGTATTTGCTTTTTTTATAACGCGCATAATTAATATGAAAGAACCCTTTTTCAGCCGCAATCAACACATTGTTACTGTCGATGATATTGATGTGTTCAAAGCCATCTGGCATCATTTTATCATCTATTTCCGGAATGTATATCACTCGGTTACTTCCTCCTGACCGCTCAACCACCCCAACCCGTTTGTTGCTGCAAAACCAAATATTGCCGGCCAGATCTTCCTTCAGATAATCTACCCGCAAAGAACCAAATAGCTTATTAAAATAGTCGGATGGTACAAAATCATTTCCTGCTGCATCCAATTCAAAAATACCATTGTCGGTAGCCAGCACCACCCTGCCTGCAATGCGGTACAGGTAGTTATGGTTTTTAGACAAGATCTTTTTGCGGTCATTATAACTTGTTGCCACCGGCATTTTTTGCTCATTAAAAGAAACCATGTACAACCCCCTGTAGGGATGAAGGGCCCAAATGGTGTTATTATTCTTTATCATAAAGCGGGCCGACTCAAATGGCACATATACATTGGAATAAATGAGGCGGTTGTTTTTAAAATGGAAAAAGCTAATCCCATTGTAAGTGCCTGCCATAATAACCTCAGCAGGCAAGCTATCATATAATGGGAGAAATGTCCAATAACCGGTTCCCCCATTAATAAAAACAGCCTTGTTATCGTTCACCCAAAAGACGCCATTGTTATGAGCCATCAACAATTGCCCATTCACTTCCGATACATTCCAAACCTGGCCCTTTGAGTTTTCGACCAACGCAAATGAGTCAATGGTATAACTAAGATCTGTATATGCGGCAGGAAGGTTTGCTTTATACAAGCCGCTTGCAGTACCCAGGTACAACCTGTTATTATACACAATAGAAGTAAACCCGCTATTTCGGTCAACAGGTTCGGGGAAAATATTTTTTATCGCGTTATTCCAGGTAATACAATCAATACCGTTATCAAGCCCCACCCATAGGTTTTGATCCTTATCCAGGTAAAGACTTAAAACATTATTGGTTTGAACGCCTTCTTTTATTGTAAGCCGTTGTATAAATTTTCCCTCTTTATTAATAATAATGCAACCGCCGAGACTGGTGTTCAGGGCAATTTTATCGGGCGATAGCAGGCAGGCGCCAGCTATGTTTTTGGCAGCGATCTCTTTGATATCCCTGCTTTCAAAACGAACTATTGTATCATTTTTCAGAATAAACAAACCATGTGCTACAGAAGTAAGTAGCAGGCTGTCGTTGCCAAGATGGGTTATACTTTTTATTTCTACGTTTGCCGGCAGGCTGCCGGATCTAATGCGGGAGATCCATTGCCCGTTTTTATAACATACCAATCCCTTTTCGAAATCATATGCCAGTAGTTTACCGGCAGCATAGCCTAAAAATCCCCAGTTAATGCTGTTATATACTTTAATAGCACGGCCCGTGTATTCGAATATTTTTTTATGGGAATAAAAGAAAATATGTTGCTGCACAATTTCTATATTCCATACATCTGTAAAATCGTAATCACCGAGCTGTAAGAGGTTTCGTAAAGAAGTGTAGGTTAGTTCGCCATTTGCGCCCGGATAGAAATAACCAAATTCCTGTTGCCCGCCTACATAAATTCTGTCATCTTTGTCAATAGCCAGGGAACGCACAATGGTACCATTGGGAAGGGAATAGCTGCGCCAGAAAGTACCATCGAAACTGAGCAGACCATTGTTATTAGCGAAATACATTATACCGCGGCGGTCCTGTGCTATATCTCCGTTTTGCCGTCCGGCTTTGTAATCCTGTTTATAGTAGTTAATGATATTGGGAATACCAATCGTATTTTGCGCACATGCCAGCTGCACAAGGCATAAAACGGATATCAATACAAATATTTTTCTCATAGGTAGCCGCCTGACTATTTAAATGCATCATCTGAAATGGAACACCGTTAACAAATGCATGTATTATCATTTAGCGTTCTATGATAAAAACTACATGCTTCCCATACGGCAATGGGAAACCTTTTTGGGCGGGGGTATTATTTGATCTTACAATGTACCAATGAAAGAAGGTGGGACGCATTGGTAAAACAAATATAGGTCACTGATAGAAACCGCTATATTGCCCTGATAACTTTATTTGTCAACATTGCTTCTTCCAATCAACGTACTTTCTTCTTTCTGCTGTACATTTAAGTTCTGCAATCCGGTGGGCTTACATAAAAAAATGCTGGGCAATATGAAGTTATTTTGATCTATCTATCATCGATTAGGATACGGGCTTCAGGTGATGGGCTTTAAAAATAATTAAAACATTGGCGGTTAAAGTTGAATTTACCGGCAGATCGTAAACTAATTAAATAAATTTTTCAATCGTATATGCCCTGTAAAACAATTGAAAGCAATTCTCAATCAATTGATTCATAATTACTACGGTAATTATTTAATTCCCGCTACCAGAAAATACTCTATTACGTGGGATAATTCCCATAATTATTTACCCGGAAAAACGTTTAGTTATGACTTGCGTAAAGCAACTCAACAATAACTAATATGGGCGTTTCTTAGAAACAAGAAAAATGGCCCATTGTTATCTGAAAAATTACCTTAAAACAACCAACACACTCTATGATGCGCAGATTTCTGCTGTCCCTGGCGACCTGCTTACCCGTCTTACATTCAATGGCACAAGATGGTCTCTGGTCTCCGGTATCAAAAAGCACTTTACAACCTTATCTGAATGGCCGATCAACAACTTCACCAGCGCCCACCAACTATGAGTTGGTTAAGTTGAACCGAAGCCAACTGCAACAGTTACAACAACAAGCACCGCTGGTAAAGCCGGGTGAGCGTTCTTCTGTTTCGCCTGTGCGCATTTCCGTTCCACTGCCGGTCAGCGGCCAATCCGTTTCGAGCGCTTTTACTGAATCGCCTGTTTTATCTGATGCGCTTGCCAAACAATTGACCAATTTTAAGACATACGAATTAAAAGACCCGGTCACCCAAAGCCTGCAGGGCCGGTTAACCATTACACCGCAAGGCGTTACCGGTTTGATCTTTACAGAAAACGGCAGCGCATATATTAACCCGGTGAGCCCTGATTACCCCGATGTGCATATGGTATATTACATAAAAGACATTCCTCTTACACAGCCAACCTTATGTGGCGTGAAAGAGTTATTAAATGGTTCGGGTGCAGGCAACCGTATGCAGACTACCCTGGCCGGCGATTGCAGATTGCGTAATTACAGGCTTGCCATTGCTGCTACCGGCGAATACACTGCCTGGGCAGGCGGCACACAAATTCTGGCACTGGGATATATCGGTACGCTGGTGAACGATTTAACGGCCATATACGAACGCGATGCGGCTATTACATTTACACTGGTGAGCAATAACAGCATCATTTTTACTGATGCAACTACCGACCCTTATCCCACAGAAGGATTTCCCAGCGGTGCGTCATTAACTATCAATCACAATACACTTAACACCGCTTTGACCAACAGCGGTTTTGATGAAGGTCTTGTACTGAACAATGGCTGGAACGGTGGTCTGGCAGCGTTAGGCGTAGTTTGTAACAACTCGCAAAAAGGCCGGGGTGCAGCGGGTCTTACTTTCGGCACCGGTAGTAATCCTACCGCAGGTCCGCAGGGTCCCATCTTTCTTGGCACGGTAGCGCATGAAATGGCGCACCAGTTCAACGTTACGCATACTATGGCCTCTGTTTCCTCCTCTTGCGCCGGTAATTCTACAGCTGCTACTGCTTATGAACCGGGCGGTGGTTCCACCATCATGGCTTATGCAGGCTCTTGTGGCGCCGATGCTTACCAGAGCTATTCCGACCTGTATTTTCATGGCGGTAGCATTTTACAAATGGTTGACTTTGCCGTTAACTTCGCCACCTGCGTAACATCTACCAACTTAAGCAATACAGCGCCCACGGTATCAGTGGCGGCTGCTTCTTATACCATTCCCATCTCCACGCCTTTTATGCTTAGAGCAACCGGCGCAGATGCGAATAACAACACTTTATCATATTGCTGGGAGCAAATGGATGCAGGCGTTCTTACCACGGGATCGCCATCTGCTACTGCTACCGCCGGACCGAATTTCCGTTCTTTCCCGGCTACAACAAGCAACACCCGTGTGTTTCCGCTCCTGGCAAGTTTAGTGAGCGGCGCTGCCACACCCTTTGAAGTGCTGCCGAGTGTAACCCGCGCCATGAGCTTTCAGGTAATGGTACGTGATCAGGCTACCGGTGGCGGCTGCACAGCACAGAGTACGGTAACAGTGAATACGAATGCTGCGGCAGGTCCTTTTACCGTTACGTCACAAAGCACGGCTACCAACTGGGTGGCCAATGGCACCAATACAGATGTTATTACCTGGAACGTAGCCAGCACCAATGCAGCGCCTATCAACTGTTCGAATGTTGATATTCTGCTCTCCACTGATGGCGGTGTTACGTACACAGATACTCTCGCAGCCAACACAGCCAACGATGGTACAGAAATCATTACCATTCCCAGCCTGCCAACATTAATTGGCCGGATAATGGTAAAATCCCGCGGCAATATTTTCTTTAATATCAATGCTGCCACTATCACTATCACCAGCAGTTGTTCCGCCAATGGTTCAACCTTTTCTCCAACTACATCTGTTACCGGTGTTGCCGGCGATGCGGCGCTTGACCTGAGCCTGTCGCCTGTTTATGGTACGGTTGTCACCATCAGCGGTACGCTGGCTTCAACCGACCCAACTACCAACCTGACTGCATTTAATACTGCGACCAGTTCATGTCAGGTACTTGGGAACCTGTTTCAATACGATACTTACCGGTTTACGCCCAGCGTAAGCGGCAGTTATACATTTACCCGCAGTGGGGGCAGCAACCTGCAAATCTTTAACCTGTATTCAGACAATTTTGTTCCAGGTAGCCCATGCACTAATTTTATCAATTCCAGTTGCCGATACACACCCAGCCCAGCCGGCGCTGCTACTATAAACAGCTATTCAGCTACTTTAACTGCTGGCCTGTATTATACCATGGCAGTAGGAACTTTTGCAAGCAACACCCCGGCTTTGCCCAGCGCCTATACTATTAACGTTACCCCTCCAGGTGGAGGCGTGCTTTATAACAACACACCCAATCCCGGAGCTGGATTCAACTATACCTATGTGATCGTTGATAATGCTACCGGCCTTATTAAGGCGATAGATGCCAGCGCTAACCTGAGCAATGCTTCTAACTATCCGATAAGCACCACCTATACAGTGTATGGCCTTTCCTATTCAAATGCGATATCTCTTGCTACGTTGAATTCGTATGCAGGGACTTCCTTTGCTTCATTCAGGAACGCAATACTGTATAACCCGGGTTCTCTTTGTGGTAGTGTAAGCGCCAACAATGTGCTGGTAACCGTTACCGCTGCATTGTCGTCTGCACAATTGCTGCCGCTCAACGCCTATAAAACAGGAAATTCCATTAACCTGAAATGGGCTACAGCATCAGAGGAGAACAGCAGTTATTTTGAAATATGGCGTTCGGCAGACGGCAATAGTTTTGACAAACTGATTGCCACCGTAGCAGCGCAGGGTAACAATTTTTCGGCTAATTATGAGCTGAATGATAATTCACCACTGGCTACCTGGAATTATTACAGGGTAAAACAAGTTGACAAGAACGGCCGTGTAACGTTGGGAAATGTTGCACGCGTTAATATGCAACAAAACAATACAACACTGTCTGTATATCCCAACCCTGTAAAATCATCGCTTACACTTGAATATATTTCAACCAGTATTGAAACTGTAAGCGTGCGTGTTTTAAACAGCATGGGTGGTCTTATTTACCAGTCAGGTTTTACAACGCAAAATGGTATCAACAAGTTTACCATACCGGCTGGCGCCCTGGCCAAAGGCATATATGTAGTGCAGTTGGTTAGTGGTTCCGACAATATCACTGAACGGTTCGTGAAGGAATAACAACAACAATAATAATCCTGTTTATTAAGAAGGGTACTTAACTCGACAAGAGATAAGTACCCTTCTTTTTTTTAGTGCTGCCAAACCAAAGCAGCTATTCTATTTTCCTTATGTAAAGTGATTTAACGTCTACCTCTGTCGGATTGTGCATGTGGCATAATTGAAAGCCCATGCGGCCTTCAGAGAAACCGGCATCGTGGACAATGTCAATGGTTTTTACACCATTCAGCCATGCTTGCATATGATGACCTTTTGCAACGATATAGTAATGGTTCCAGTCATTCTTTTTTACAATTTTTGAAACAAGGGAATCCGGGAACTTCTGTATCATGTTGCCCCTGCGTTCCTCCCATAAAGAACCCCAGTAACCTTTACCCATATCTACCTGGTAGCCGGGTGCATTGTCCCAGTTTGTAGGATTTATCCTGACACAGACACCGGAATTTGCATCATCGTCTCCCACCATTTTGATCAGTACATTTAGTTCAAAGTCTTTATATGACTTTTTTGTATAACTGTAATGATGTTCTTTTTCTTTTCCTATTGTGCCATGAAGTAAATGATCTTTCAATTGCCAGAAACCAGGTTCATACTCCCAGTCGTTCCCCGAGACGAGGAGGTTTTCCCATCCTCTGCCGGATGGTTTTCCGTTCTTCATTTTTCCGGCAGCCGGTAAAGTATTCTTTAAGGTGGTATCCGGTTGTGCAGCAGCAGGAAAGTAATAGAATATCAGCAGAAGAAAAAATATGTTGAGGAGAAAGACATGGCTCCTGCCATGCATTTTTAACTGATAAGTACTTTCGTTTAGGCAAGCCATTTTTTTTCTTAAAGTTAAGGATTGATATCAAACGGGCACGATAGAAACGTGGAGCGACACGATATTGTTTATCTATTTACCTGCAGGTAACCATCAATGATGATCGCTTCGAAATAAGCGATCAACGTTATACCCTCGCTAAAACCATTTGGCGGTTGATAGAAACAGTATGGAGTCCGTATGAAATTGTATAAAATTCAACGCCGTTCCTTCTTAGACTCTTTTTATTTCAAGTTATCCTACCTTTTGAGTGTTGTTATGACACTTCAAGATATTCCTGAAGGAAATTTTTTATAACCAAACGACTTGCTACTATGAAAAAAAAAATCATTCCGGCACCTTTGCCGGCTATGGGCAAACGGCTCATGCTATTCCTACTGCCTTTTTGTTTTTCAGTTAAAGCTTATTGTCAAACCGTAACCGGAAAAGTTACAGATGGAGTTGGAAACGGGCTTCCTGGCATTTCAGTAATAGTTAAAGGTTCTGCTATTGGAACCACTACTTCTACTTCGGGGCAATACAGTATTACGGTGGCTCCCACTGGCGTTTTACAATTTACTTCAGTAGGTTTTAAAACACTGGAAGTTACTGTTTCAGGCCGCAGCGTCATTGATGTGGTTTTAAGCAGCACCTCCGGAAATTTGAGTGAAGTGATAGTTACCGCTTTAGGTATCAGGAAGGAATCAAGAAAACTGGGTTATGCGGCTGCTACTGTAAAAGTTGAAGAGATCACGCAGAACCGTACTACCAACATGATGAAATCTTTGGAGGGTAAAATAGCCGGTTTGGATATTGCTCCGCCAACCGCGGGTGCAGGCTCCAGTAACCGGATCCGTTTGCGTGGGCAGTCGGGTTTTAATGGCCAAACCAACTCGCCGTTAATTGTAATTAACGGCCTGCCAATGGACCAGGGTACACGTAGTGCCGAGGGTGGTGGAACTCCCACAGATCAGGGCGACAACCTGCAACAGATCAACCAGGATGATATTGAGTCAATGACCGTGCTGAAAGGCGCAACAGCCGCGGCGTTGTACGGTTCCAGAGCTTCCAATGGTGCCATTATTATCACTACCAAAAGCGGCGCTAAAAATTCGAAATTTGGCGTGGAATTTACCTCCAACTTTGCCGCTGATGAAATAATGGATTTTACCAATTATCAAACCGAATACGGAACCGGCGTTGGGGGTGTGCGTCCTGCCACACAAACTGAGGCTAAATCAAACGGAAACCTGGCATGGGGCGCAAAACATGATGGCGTTCCTACAGTACAGTATGATGGTATTTTAAGGCCTTATTCTGCTGATAAAAACCGCTTTAAGGAGTTTTACAGAACCGGAACTTCGCTCATAAATACGATAGCACTTTCCGGCGGTGGCGCCTCAACAAGCTACCGCGTTTCTTTTTCAAACCTGGATGCTAATGGTATTTCCCCTGGTAATAGTTATCATAAAAAGATCTTTAACTTAGGACTCAACAGCAAGGTTACTAATAAGCTGACGCTTCAGGCGAATATTAACTATACCCACGAGGAAAATAAAAATCCTCCGCTAGTTGGTTCTCAAGGTATCGGGTTTTCCAGTTTCCTTCACCGTATGCCATTAACTGTTTCGATTGAGACGTTGAAAACGAGTGTTGTAGGCCCTGATGGCAGCTTATATTCAACCAACCCATTTGATGGCCTTTTGACGAACCCATATTATTTGATCGGGCGAAAGTTCGATTATACCAAAAGAGATCGTTTGTTAGGTACGGTTTCCGTTAAGTATGATTTCTTTAAGTGGTTGTACTTACAGGGGCGTGTAAATGCAGATCTCGGGTACAATAATAACGAATATAACACACCACATGGCACAGGGGCTCCCCTGCGTAATGATGGCAACACTGGCTGGAGGGGGGCTTACAATATTAACACGAGTTTCAACAAACAAATGAATATGGATTTCCTGTTAGGGACCACCCATAATATGGGCGATTTTACCATCGACGGAAGCTTTGGCGGTAATATGTATATAGTTAACAATAACAATACCAGCCAGGGTGTAACAGACTTTGTAGTGAAAGACGTTTATAGCATTGCAAACGGGATCACCAAAACCCAGGATTACAGGATTTACAGATGGCAGGTAAACTCTTTATATGCTTTTGCAGATCTTGGCTATAAAAACTTCCTGTACCTGAATATTACCGATCGTGTTGACCATTTTTCTGTGCTTACGCCGCCAGGTGAAGTAATAGCTGACCCAAACAACTCTTTCAACTATCCTTCTGTAAGCGCCAGCTTCATTTTCTCTGAATTGTTGCCCAGTATCAAATGGTTGAATTATGGTAAATTAAGAATGAGTTATGCAGATGTAGGTAATGCAAACGGTGTTGATCCCTATAGCACCCAGTTGAAGTACACGATGGCACAACAACTGTTCGGTACTTATCCAATTGCAACCGTTGATAACACAATTATTCCAAATCCAAAAATAGAACCTTACCGCGTTAGTGAAAAGGAAATAGGCATTGAGTTAAGAACCTTAAATAACCGTTTAAATTTTGACATCGCCGTTTATGACAAGAGGACCAATGGTCAGATACTGGAGGTTCCATTATCATCTTCTACGGGTTATAGTAGTATAAAAGCCAACGTTGCAAAGCTGAAAAACACTGGTGTAGAGGTTATGATTGACGGAACACCTGTTAAAACATCAAACTTTAGCTGGAATATATCGGCAAACGCGGCTTATAATACATCAAAAGTATTGGAATTAGCTCCGGGGCAAACCCGCCAGGTGGTTGTATATTTTAATGGTACCGGAAACGAGTTCCTGGGCTCTTTAGCGTACGATGTGGGCAAAGACATGAACCAGTTGATAGCAAAAACGTATCTCCGTAATGCAAAAGGGCAAGTCATGTTAGATGCCCAGGGAAAACTCCAGGCTTCAGCCACGGAGGTAAATTTTGGCAGCGCCAATGCAAAACTAACCGGTGGTGTTACAAACACTTTCCAATATAAGAAGCTGAGCTTATTGATCCATGTTGATGGGAAATTTGGCGGCAAAGTGTTTTCATCAACAGCATTAAACGGTTTAAGATCAGGTATGAGCCAGGCATCTTTAGTAGGTCGCGATGGCGTTGTTTTCGATGGTGTGCTGCCTGATGGATCTCAGAATACAATATCAGTTGAACCGAGAACATTTTATTCTGATTATCGTACCAAGCAAATAGCAGATCCATTTGTTTTCAGTAGCGACTTTATTAAGTTAAGAAATATCACGCTTACCTATGACCTAACCGGTTTAATGATTAAAAACACAAAGTTTATTAAAGGGCTAACGCTATCTGCCAGTTGCCGGAATGCAGCAGTACTTATGAAACACATACCGGATGTTGATCCGGAGGCGTTCGCGTCATCAAGCGACAGCCGCTTAGGATACGAGCAACATACGGAGCCAACTACACGCACTATGGGGCTTAACTTAAACGTAAAATTCTAAAACCTTACGGTATGAAAAATATTAGTTGTGTTATAATCCTGCTCGCTGTAGCACTTTGCTTCGTGAGCTGCACAAAGGGGTTTGAAGAAAAGAATCAGGACCCTTATGCCATTACAAAAATTGATGCAGGGTTGTTATTTACAGGCGCCGAGCGGGGTATGAATGTGGGCAATTGGGATGGTGAACAAACTATCGTACAACAATATATGAATGCTTATAACTCAGGCGCTACAGCAGGGTTTAATTTTAATGAGGACGTGGATGGGTATAACACGCCGCGTTGGAGTGTTTACACAGATGTTATCAAATCTTTAGCACAAATCATCAACCTTGTTAAAGATGACCCGGCTGCTAAAAACCTGTACAACATGGTGCGGATATGGAAAGCGTATGCTTTTATGACCCTTGTTGACACATACGGCGATGTACCTTACAGCGACGCAGGAAAAGGATACCTTGGACTGATAAACTATCCAACGTATGATAAAATGGCCGATATCTATGCCGACCTTTACAATGAGCTTAAAACGGCTACTGCTGATTTGTCTGCTTCCAATGAATATGTAACCAGTGACTTATTTTTTGGCGGTGCAACCGGCTCTACGCCCGCTTTAATAACCGCACAGATAGCCCAATGGAAAAAGATCGGTTACTCTTTATTGCTGCGTTTAGGCATGCGTTACTCAAAAATTGACCCGGCCAAAGCTGCAAGTATTGCAAAGGAAGCGTTTGCGGGCGGCGTCATTCAATCAAACAGCGATAATGTTATTGTTAAGTTGTATAATACTGCAGTTCCAAATGGTTTTTCTAACACGCAGCGGAACGTCACTCCCCGTTTTTATTATTTAGCCGAGCCTTTTGTCAATCTGTTAAAAAGCACTGGTGATCCCCGGTTGAAGTATGTAGGAGCCAGCTATGCCGAGCCAAATTCAATTACCTCTGCACGTGATACCACATCAGCTAACCAATATGGATTTCCTGTGGGATACGACCAGGTAACTGTTTTAAACTATCCGGGATACAGAGGGACTAAAGGCCAGGGACAAAACTACACCCAGCTTAATTACGACGTAGTTGCCAATACGGTTACCCCTGCTTTTTATATTACTAATTCGCAAACCCAACTATTGTTGGCAGAAGCTACATTCAGAGGGTGGATCACGGGTGGCTCAACAACTAAACAATACTATGAAGCCGGCGTTAGAGCCGCTATGGATGAGTGGGCGTTATTTCCGGGCACACAAAGCCCCGCCATTTCAGACGCGCAAAAAAACAACTACCTGCTTCACCCTGCCATTGTTTATAGTGATGCGAAGGCGCTTGAGCTTATCAATACACAATACTGGATCGAGTGTTTTACAAACGGCGCCGAAGGTTTTGCTAATTGGAGAAGAAGCGGGTTCCCGGTATTACAGCCCAATAAGTACAACAATAACTTAAACGGCGGCTTTGTAAGACGTATGGCTTATCCGAATGAGGAGCTAAGTAAAAATGCAGACAACTATAATGCAGCGGTTGAGCGCATGGGTGGCGATGGATTAACACAACGTGTGTTTTGGGATAAACCGTGATAAAACAACCCGGTGCATCGTGTAGAGGATAGGATTTGTATTATTCTGTTCTCAAGCTTTTCACCGGGTTTGCCATCGCTGCTCTGATTGCTTTTATACTTACAGTTATTAAAGCAATCCCAAAAGTGATCAGCGCCGCCAGGCAAAATATCCACCAGCTTAAGCCAGTTTTATAGGCGAAGTTTTGCAGCCATTTATTCATTGCCCAATAACCAACAGGCAATGCAATACAGGCGGCTATTAGCACAGGCTTCAAAAGATCTTTCGATAACAAAACTACAATATCCTGTACAGATGAACCCAACACTTTTCTTACCCCAATTTCCTTAAAACGTTTTGTGGCGGTAAATGAAGCAAGACCAAACAATCCAAGGCATGCAACAAATATTGCCAGCATGGCAAACACTGATAAAATAGTTTGCTGCCGGATGTCTTTTTTATACAGGTCATCAAACTGCTCGTCTAAAAAACTATATTCAAAGGGGTAAGCGGAGGCTACTTTTTTATATTCTTTTTCAACTGCATTAATACCGGCCTGTAAATTGCCACCTTTCAATTTTATCAGCGCAACGTTTCTATCCGCAGCTGGTGAAATAATCAGCGCTTCCATATTTTGCTTTAAAGACTGAAAATTGAAATCATCTACCACGCCAATAATATGGCGTTTTGCGTTATCCTGCACCGTGTTTTGTATCCATTTCCCAATGGCTTGCAGTGGCGTCCATCCAAGTTTTGCTGCAGCCATTCTATTTATTAAAACAGCATTTGCTGTATCTGTTGGAAAAGATGCAGAAAAATCCCTTCCTGCTATGATTTTTAAGCCCAGGGTTTGTACATATTCAAAGTCTGTAAATTCTGTGCGTGCAGTCCATTTCTCCGCATGATCCTGCACATTAAACATATGTATATCAAAAAAACCACCCGGTTCACCAGACATTAAAGAAACATTTTGAATAACACTTTGGTTTTGCAGATTGGTTTTAAAAACATTCATGTTATTAAAAATATCATTATTATCAAGGCGAACGATTACCGTTTGCTCTTTATTATATCCAAGCTGCCTGTTCTTTACATAATGCATCTGCTTGGTAATGATCATGGTGCCTACGATGAGGAATACTGAAATGCTGAATTGTACAACAACCAGTGCCTGCCTGAAGGCTGCACCGCTTTTACCTAATTTTAATTTGCCCTTTAATGCCTGAATTGGAGAGAAGGCAGATAAGAAAAATGCAGGATAACTGCCCGCTAAAAAACCTACAACAATAACGACCCCAACCAGAAAAAGATAGATGGGTGATGCATTCCATGAAACAGCTACAGAATAACCAAGCAATTGGTTTAACCAGGGTATTGTCAATACTAATAACCCAACAGAAAAGATGCATGAAATGGTTGTAAGCAAAACACTTTCGCCAATAAACTGCCATATCAGATAATTACGCAATGCACCCAGCACTTTGCGTAAGCCAACTTCTTTTGAACGGTCAACTGCGCGAATGGTGGAAAGGTTCATAAAGTTGATGCAGGCAATCAGGAGTATCAATACTGCGATAGACAGAAAAATATAAACGACCGTTTTATCACCGTGTATTGCATTATCGAAGTCAACTTTTTCAAAATACACATCTTTTATTGGAGTAAGTGAAAGCGTAAAATGAAACCCATACTTCTTCATATCGCCGCCCAGGTATTTTTCCATAAAGGAAGGCAGGCGGCGCTCAAACTGCTTTTGTGATACATGGGGATCAAGCAACACGTAAGTATAAAGGCCATTGTTGATCCATTTCTGCATAATCGATGCATCTCTATAATTGGACAGAGGCACAATCAGGTCAAAATTCAAATGTGAATTGGAGGGAACGTCTTTGGCAATTCCCGTAACCTTTAACTGCAGGTTATTATCCATCTCAATCACTTTACCCATGGCATTATCAATACTTCCGAAATATTTTTCTGCTGTTGTTTTTGTTAATACAACGCTGTTGGGATCTATTAAAACTGTTGCGGCATTGCCTTTCATTAACGGAAAAGAAAACAGGCTGAAAAATTCAGGGTCCACGTCATAAACTTTCATTTCATGGAAAGATCGCTCCTCAACTGTTACCACATTATCTGTAGGCCTAACACGAACTGCTTTTATTATTTCACCTTTAAAATCATTCAACAGTGCAGGAGCATAAAGCCCTGACAGATAAGATACACTGCCTCGCTTTCCTTCAGCATCAAAACCACGCATTACCCTGTAGATGCGCTCGTTGTTTTTATGGAACCTGTCAACACTAAATTCATTCATAATATAAAGAAATATCATCATGCACACCGTTATACCAATGGTCAATCCAAGAATATTGATGAAAGAAAAAAGCTTATTCTTCATCAGATTGCGCCATGCGGTTTTGAAATAATTTTGTAGCATAATGAGTTATATTGAGGTTCAAAAGCACTATTGAAATGCCAGTTTTATGCATATATGAGCATCAACTAATTGGTAATATATGAGGCAATTGAATAGCACGCTTTTGATACAGAAGTGTTCGTTTTTAATACAGGGTGAATTAAACCGGGTTGTCTTATACGCTATTTTTAGTATATAACAATTCGTTTTGCATTTTCTTTAATTAATTAATATGATACGATTATTTATTATCTCTGTTTCCCTATTCCTGGGATGGCAGGCGGGCGCGCAAACGCTCACTATGCCTTCCGAAATACAAAAAGCCTACGCTAATGGCACCCGGTCTCTCAGTGGCAAACCGGGAAAAAAGTACTGGCAGAATCATGGGCGTTATACAATTTCTTTAACGGTAATGCCGCCAGATAGCACCATAAGAGGGGTGGAGCAAATTGTCTATTTCAATGATAGTCCGGATACACTGAGAAGCCTGAACATGAAATTGATCATGAATTTCCGCCGTGGCAGCGCTATCAAAATAGACGAGATCGTGATCCGGGACAACAAAGTTGCGTGGGACAACAGCAAGGCTGTTACGACCAATCAAATGGTGGATCTGCAAGAGCCATTACTACCGCACGATTCCTTAAAGCTCAACATTACCTGGCATTACACCCTGTTACATAGGCCTGCGCGTGATGGGATAATCGATTCAACCAGTTTTTACCTCGCTTATTTTTATCCACGGATTTCGGTTTATGACGATTACAAAGGGTGGGATACCCTTCCCCATTTTGGTTCCCTTGAGTTTTATAACGATTTCAATGACTATACGCTACATGTAACCGTTCCCCGGAATTTCATGGTATGGGCTACCGGCACCTTGCAAAACCCATCGGATGTATTACAACCTGCTATTGCTGAACGCCTGAAGCTGTCAATGACAAGCGATTCCACCATACATGTTGCCACCCCATCCGATTGGGCCAATAAAACAGTCACCGCTCAAAATGCCAGCAATACGTGGACGTGGGTTGCCAATAATATAAGCGATATGGCAATTGGTATTAGCGACCATTACGATTGGGATGCTGCAAGCGTTGTTGTTGACAACAAGACCAGGCGGAGGGTAAGCATGCAGGCTGCCTTTGCCGATTCATCAATTGATTTTCATCATTCGGTACAGTTCGGCAGGTATTCGTTAGCCTGGTTTTCGAATAACTGGCCCGGAATTCCTTATCCTTATCCAAAGTCAAACGCGTTTCAGGGGTTTGCGGATATGGAATACCCGATGATGATCAATGACTCCCACACATCAGACCTCGTTTTTGCCCAATTGGTGCAGGACCATGAACAGGCTCATACTTACTTTCCTTTTTACATGGGTACCAACGAAACTTATTATGCGTTTATGGACGAGGGATGGGCAACTACTTTTGAATACCTGATCGGCATTTCAGAAAAGGGCCAGAAAGCCGCAGATAATTTTTATAAAACATTCCGCGTTGACGGGTGGATCCGCGGCAAGCATGAAAAAGAGAACCCCATTATTACCCCCAGTCCCAACGTAACCTTTGGTCGAGGTAATAATTCCTATGGCAAACCGTCACTGAGCTATCTTGCTGTAAAGGATTTGCTGGGGGATAAATTGTTTAAGAAGGCACTACACAACTACATGAATAACTGGAATGGCAAGCATCCTATTCCGTGGGATTATTTTTATTCCATGGAAAAAGGTTCTAAAAAGAAATTAGATTGGTTCTTTTATAACTGGTTCTTTACTCCCGGTTACATTGATCTCAATCTGGCAAAGGTCGAAAAAACTACGAAAGGATATATACTGGACATTAAAAACATTGGTGGATTCGCTGTTCCTTTTGATGTGATCGCGACTTATGACGACGGATCAAATGAAAGCTTTCATCAAACGCCAATAGTTTGGGAGCGCAACCAAAAAGAAATAGTAGTAAATATTAAAACCCAAAAAACGGTAAAGTCGTTGAAACTGGAAGGCGGCATATTCATGGATGCCAATGAAAAAGATAATATGTGGACAGCGAATTAGTATATGGACAACCCGGTACCGTACGTGAGATAAAAAAAGTAAAGCCCCTGCCAGTTGGCGGGGGCTTTACTTTTTGATGGAGTCCGCCGGCAGATTGGCAAGCATATAATATTTTATAAAAATATGAAGAGATATTAGCTAACGAGTATACCGTCTAATTTCCGTTAACATGTTGATCCATATGCATTAACATTTCAACCTGCTAAACAGTTTAAATTGTTAACGAAAACCAAAACTAAAACGAAAGTTATGCCCAGAAACTATCTGCGTAGAGTTCTGTCTGCGCTCTTATTAACAATCCCCATTTCTAGCGGTGTCTTCTCGCAAACTATCATTACCGTTACAGGAACTGTAAAAGACAAGATGGACAAACCCATTGCTGGCGTGTCTGTTGTAATACAGAATAAAAGCACGTCGGGAACCACCACCAATAGCGGTGGTGAATTTAAATTACAGGTAAGCACTACAGATGCGCTTGTGTTTACGCATACTGGTTATATCGAAGTGATAAGGCCGGTTAATAATTCGCTGGTACTTGAAGTGATCATGGATGCCAAAGCCGGAAGTCTTGAAGACGTGATCGTCACCAGTTACGGAGGTAAACAAAAAAAGATCAGTGTTGTAGGCGCGCAGTCGACCATCAGCGCAAAAGATTTGCAACACCCGGTAGCCAATCTTAGCACCATGCTCGCGGGGCGGGTAGCAGGTGTAGTGGGCGTACAGCGCTCTGGCTTACCCGGCAGTAATTCCGCCGATATATGGATAAGAGGCATTCAAACATTTGGAGGAAGCCCCAGCGGTGCCCTGGTCATCATCGACGGCGTACAGGGCAGGGACCTGAACAGCATCGACCCGGAAGACATCGAGTCTTTCACCATTTTAAAAGACGCGTCCTCTACCGCGGTTTATGGCTCCCTGGGTGCCAATGGCGTAATTCTCATCAACACCAAAAAAGGTAAAGCAGGTAAGGCAAGACTGATGATGAATTATAACCACGGAACTACCTCTTTTACCAAAGTGCCTGAAATGGCCGACGCCAAAACTTATATGGGACTGAAAAATGAGGCACTGGTTGCTTCAGGTCAGGCCCCGCAGTTTACCCAGGAATATATAGACAGCACGCTTTCCGGAACAGCTAATCCTTACAGGTATCCGAATGTAGACTGGATGGATTTATTATTCAAAAAATATTCGTTCAACAAACGCCTCAACGTAAGCGCTACCGGTGGTAGTGAAAACACAAAATACTATACCTCTGTAGCCTATTATGATGAGACTTCGCTGTTGAAAACCGACCCTGATGTGGACTACGACGCCACCACCCTCTTCAGAAGGTTCAACTATACGTCGAATATTGATTTGGACCTGACCAAAACAACCAAATTCAGTTTATACCTAAACGGTTATATTACCAATTTCAATGAGCCTGGCTGGGGTGCCGAGGCAGCCTTTGCCCAGGCACAAAATGCCAGTCCTGTTTTTTATCCGCCTATGTACCCGGGTAACCTGGTTTCGGGTATAGGTTATGGTTCCACGCCTTCTCCCAATCCCTGGGCGGCTACAACACAAACAGGTGTTGTAAAAAGATTCCAGTCAAAAATTAACAGCGCTCTTTACCTCACCCAGAATTTGGATTTTCTCACAAAGGGCCTTACTATAAAAGGTATGTATTCTTATGATGTGTTTAATGAATCGTGGGAACGCAGAATAAGAAGCAGAAGCATTTACTATTTAAACCAGACAAATCCTTACAAACCGGATGGCAGTTTGAACCTGGAACAAATGATTGCAGGATCGGACGAATTAGGATTCGCCACTTCCAATGGCGGCACCCGTCAGTTTACTTTGGAGGGGCAGGCTTCCTACGACCGCTACTTTGGAGATCATCATATTTATTCCACAGTCGTTTACAACCAGTTGAGCAATTTAAATCCTTTCAACGGCACCTTGAGTAATTATATCCCATTTCGCCAGCAAAACATAGCGGGCAAAGTCACTTATTCATATAATGATAAATACTTTACAGAAATAACCGGCGGGTATAATGGTTCAGAAAACTATGCGCCCGCTAACCGTTTTGGCTTCTTCCCCTCCGTGGGGGTGGGTTGGGTTGTTTCAAGAGAAAAGTTTTTTGAACCATTGTCGAACATTTTCCAATATTTTAAGATCCGTTATTCCAATGGGAAGGCAGGTGCACCGGGAACCGGTTTACGTTTCGGATTTTTAACGCTTGTTACAAACAGTGCCCGTGGCATTACATTTGGCACACCAAACAGGAACGGCACACCAAGCCCTGTCACCAATGTTTCAGGTGTGAACATTTCACAATACGGTGCAGACGTAAGGTGGGCTACTGCCCATACGCAAGACCTGGGCATCGAATTTAATGTTTTGAAAAATAAACTATCGTTTGTGCTGGATTATTTCCGGTCACATCGCACCGGTGTATTTTTAACCAGGGCCGACTTTCCTGACTACGCCGGGTTACAGTATAATCCCGTTGGCAACTACGGCATCCTTGATGCAGCCGGGTTTGATGGAACGGTAGAGTTACAGGGCATTTCATTATCCAAAAAAGTGAGCATTTCTTTCCGGGGAAACTTTACTTACAACTCAGATTTATTGCGTGAAAACAGGCAAGCTCCTTTTGCCGATCCCTACCAGGAAAGAAGGGGGCATAACCTGCTGGCTGCTTACGGTTATAAAGCCGAAGGGATCTTCCAAAGCCAAAAAGAAATTGACAACAGCCCTTCGCAAATTGCATTAGGTAATCCGCGGGTAGGCGATCTAAAATATAAGGACCTGAACGGTGATGGCGTTATCAATATTTATGACCAAACGAAGATCAGTCGTTGGGATGTACCCAACTTCGTATATGGTTTTGGCACCAACATTAACGTTGGCCGTTTCTACCTCAGTATATTTTTCCAGGGAATATCAGGTGCGTCGAGGTTAATGTCTGGCAATGCGGCGATGCCTTTCAGCGGAGGCGGTAACGACGGTAACATTTTTATGATGTCAACCGATAGATGGACGGAAGAAAATAAAGCGGAGCATCCTTATTTCCCCCGCCTCGGCTGGGGCAATGCAGCCACATCGAATAATACTGTGGCTAGTACCTGGTGGGTAAGGGATATGAGCTTCCTTCGTTTAAAAACGGTGGACCTGGGCTATAACATTCCAAAAGAACCTTTCAAAAAAATTGGCTTAACGAGCGCCAGGATATATTTCTCAGGGGTGAATTTGCTCTACTGGAGCAAGTTTGACTTATGGGACCCTGAACTGAATACGAATAACGGAAATAAATATCCCAACACCCGTAATATGTCTATCGGATTACAGGCCAATTTTTAATTTTTAATTATCGATACAATGACAAACAAGATATCCAAAATAATATTCGTGTTTTTCGCACTGGTGACGATGGCGTCCTGTAAAAAATTTCTCGACCAGGTACCCGATAATCTTTTAAAAGAAGAAGATATATTTAAAACGTACAAAAATACCAACGGGTACCTGGCGCAGGTATATGCCAATATTCCCGATGAATTCAGCAGTCGCTTTGCCCCGGGGGGTAGTTATGCAGGGCCGTGGACAGGCGCTTCCGATGAAGCCAACTACTGGTCGCTCAGCTGGGTAATGTCAAATGCACTGAATCAAAGCACCTGGGATAATAATATAGGCGGCACCTTCTGGACAAATTTTTATAAACCGGTAAGAACGGCTACTGATTTTATTTCGAAGATCGATGCAGCCACTGCCCCGGATTTAACAGCCCAGCAGAAAATGCGTTTTAAAGCGGAAGCACGTGCATTGAGAGCAATTTTTTATTACTGGATGATGAGATTGTACGGGCCTGTAATCATTTTGGAAGATGTTGTTCCCGTTGAAGGCACCGGTGATGATATATTTTTCCCACGTACTCATTTCGACGGTTGTGTAGATTATGTTACGCATGAACTGGACCAGGCTTATGCAGAGTTGAAAAATTCTGAAACGTTGGGCCAAAATAACCCTGCCAACCTTCCTATAAACGACGAATGGGGCCGAATAACCACCGGTGTTTGTAAAGCCTATAAAGCGCAGGTATTATTACTGTCGGCAAGTCCATTATTCAATGGCAATAAAGATTATGCTTCTTTAAAGAACAAGGACGGGTTGCAATTGATCAACCAAACGTATGATGCCAATAAATGGAAACTCGCCGCAGATGCTTACAAAGCATTCCTGGATGAATTTGTGCCGGGCACATACAGACTCTATACTGAAAATGATGCCGACCCATTTTTAGCCGCCTACAAATCCTGTAAGAACGTCATGTTGAACGATTGGAACGCTGAATGGATCTGGGGAAAATCAATGTGCGGAGGTGCCGGCGACTACTGGTATGACATTACACCCAAACTGGTAGGTTACAATAACACGGTAGGAAAAGGCGCAGGTTTTCTTTCAGTGAACCAAAGCATGGTAGATGCTTACGAGATGAAAAACGGGTTAGCGATAGCTGATGCCGGTTCGGGTTATCAGACATCAGGATTCTCGAATTTCAGGGCGCCTTATGATGTTAAAGACCGTTCTACATACAATCAATGGGTTAACAGGGAGGCAAGATTTTATGTAGGCGTAAGTTATAATCGTTGTTACTGGCAAAATCAGGGTAGCAGCCCTAATGAAGTGGTCCCGGTGTTTGAGCTGAGCGGTAATTCCGGCAGAACTCAAAGCACATGGGATGTTTCTTCTACCGGGTATATTGTGAGGAAGCAGCTTGCCAACAGCAACCAGTCGAGAGGCTGGGTTTATGTAAGGCTGGCCCAGATGCAGCTGGACTATGCAGAGGCATTAAATGAATCAAGCCCCGGAGATCCGGAAATTCTAAAGGCGGTAAACGGGATAAGACAACGTGCCGGGCTTCCGCAATATGGCGCCGGTACAAATCCATTGCCGGTTCCCAATGGCCAGGATGCAGTACGCAATGTTATCAGACACGAACGCCAGGTGGAGTTGGCGTTTGAAAATGTTCGCTATTTTGACCTGCGCAGGTGGAAGATTGCCGCCGAAACAATGGGAGCAGATGCATATGGCATGAACATTTTTGCCGATGGAACAGGGTTTTATGAAAAAACGCTGGTGCAGAAAAGAAGGTTCTTACCAAGAGATTATTTGTGGCCTATCCCCAACAACGAAATATTAAAAGACAAGTACCTGGTTCAAAATCCAGGCTGGTAACAAGCCGCTAACATCAGTTTAAAAACAAAAAACGCATTTATGTTCAATATAAATAAACAGCCCCTTTCAATTCTACTGCCTGTGTTACTTGTGGCAGTTTCATTGACTGCCTGCCTCAAAGAAGACGATTTGTATACCCTCAAAGAAGGTGAATGTTATATGCCGCAGGCATACCAGGATAAAAACAAAGTACGGGCGCTGGTCAAAGTCGATTCCGTTCAGGAAACGGGATTCGGATTCTATTATACCTCCTATCATGGAGCTCCTTCGGATATCACCGGCAATTTTGTCGTTGATACTTCGCTTGTAAAAAAGTATAACGAGGACAATGCCTTTACGGGCAACGTGTACCTGGTGCTGCCTGAAAGCGCTTACACCCTTTCGGGCACTACCACTATGATTAAAAGCGGGGGCTCCTCGTCTGAGCCGCTTACACTGGCCATTAATCCCAAAAATCTTACGTTGGGCGTAAAATACATGTTGCCGATAAAACTTACCAGTGTGTCATCGGGAGCGATTAAAAGTGATCTTTCCGTTACCTATTTCAGAATTGATGAGATCAATGTAAGGTCAAGAGATGTTACAAAAGGTGGAACACTTACTGGAAATAATACAGATTCTCCCAACGGCGAGGATCTACCCAGGCTTGTAGATAGTAATTTCTCCTCCAAATACCTGGCGTTTAATTACAAAACTGATCACTATATACAATTGGCGTATCCATCTTCAAGGAAAATAGATGCATATACCATTACTTCAGCCAATGACCACGCGGAGAGAGATCCGAAAGACTTTAACCTGCAAGGCTCCAATAATGGAACAACGTGGACAACGATTGACAGCAGGAGCAATGAAAGTTTCATTGGCAGAAATTTAACCCGTACGTTCAATCTTGCTGCAGAAGCCGAATATTCCCATTACAGGTTAAACATCACTTCCATAAACGGCGCCAATCTTATTCAGGTCTCAGAGTGGAGATTATTGGATTATTATTGAGAACTATGCAATCTGTTTAATATGGCCCTATTAATTTTTTTTAATTAATAGGGCCATATTATTTCAACGGGGCAATTACATGAACAATCACCTACTTTGATGTTTGGGCTCATATGTCATGGATAATTCTTAATTTTGCGATTTTTAATCGTTCCATAAAACGAATGTCTAAAGTCAAGAAAAGGAAATGATGGCAAAATCAAAAAATATTATTATCTATTTGCTGCTCATCTGTGGCTTTATTGTTGTTGCATACTGGACGGTACAAAAAGGTAAAGTCTTAGAAATAAAAAGTAATGCCGGGCCACTGAAAGCAATTCTGGATGCATCGTTATCCATCAATTTAAAAAATCCGTTAGCTATTCTGCTAACTCAGGTAATTGCCATTATTGTGGTAGCAAGGTTATTCGGGAGTATATTTAAAAAATTACGACAGCCTGCCGTAATTGGTGAAGTTATGTCCGGAATCTTTCTGGGCTCGTCGTTCCTGGGGTCCTACTTTCCTTCATTTTCTGATTTCATATTTCCCAAAACGTCATTAGGAAATCTCCATTTATTTAGTCAGGTTGGATTGATACTGTTCATGTTCATAATAGGGATGGAGCTAGATCTGAAAACCCTGAAAAAAAACATAGGCAACGCAGTTATAATAAGTCATGCAAGCATTATTATTCCTTTCTCACTGGGAATGATATTGGCCTATTTCCTATATTCTGAGTTTGCACCTCAAAATGTCAACTTTTTATCTTTTAGCCTTTTTATGGGAATCGCAATGAGTATTACCGCTTTTCCTGTATTGGCAAGAATCCTACAGGAAAGAGGCCTAATATCGACACATTTTGGGATAATAGCGCTCGCTTGTGCAGCAATAGATGACATTACAGCATGGTGTATTTTGGCGGTAGTAATCGCTATTGTCAAAGCCGATTCATTTACCAGTGGTATGCTCACAATCACAATGGCTATGGGGTATATAATTGTTATGCTAAAAGTCATTAAACCATTAGTCAATAATTTTTGGGAGAACCGTACGAAAGAAAAAAAATTGAATCTTGATAGAATTACCATTTTGTTTGTAATATTATTGCTCTCCTCTTATTTGACCGAAATAATTGGCATCCATGCTTTGTTTGGGGCTTTTTTAGCGGGTGTAATTATGCCGTCAACTGGGGTTCGACAAGAGTTGATTGAAAAAATAGAACATGTTTCACTTGGATTATTTCTGCCATTATTCTTTGCATACTCCGGCTTAAGAACGCAATTAGGCTTGCTGAATAACTTACACTTATGGACAATTTTTGGCCTGATTCTTTTAATTGCCGTATTAGGAAAGTTTGGAGGAAGTATGTTCACCGCGAAATTGGTTGGACAAAGCTGGAAGGACAGTTTATCAATTGGAGCCCTGATGAATACGCGGGGATTAATGGAACTTATTGTATTGAATATTGGATATGACCTGGGTATTTTAACACAAACATTTTTTTCTATCATGATATTGATGGCACTAGCAACAACGCTAATGACCGGACCTTGCCTGGATATTATAGATAAATATTCAAAAACTAAATAGCGAAGTAAACCAGGCGCTTTTCACGCCTGAGGCGGCTTTCACCAAAATAAAAAACGGAAGTGAAACTTATTTTTCACCTCCGTCCGGTGGAGTGGAGTCCGCCGGCAGATTGTCAAACCAATTAAAAGAATTCTTTAAGCGTATGAATGGTGTAGAACAATTGATAGACAAATTTAATTGTATATAATGAGTTGCAAAAATGCTTTAGGTTCTATTGGCCATTGCAGCAGAAACATGTTGTGCGTTGATTACTTTTTATATTTTATAAGCGTTGCCTTAATTGAACCCAATTTTGAATTAGAAATATAGTGTTCTTGAAAATATTCAACGGGATTTACCCGTTTGATTTTTATCTATAGAAAATACCCCTCGTAAAGGCTTTTCCACCTTCAATGTAAATCTTCTCTGAATTCATGGGAATTTAAAAAGGTTTTATTATAATACTTTACTCAAGCATTAACACCGAACGTATAACTTTACCCAGTGAAGAACACCTGCCTACATATCATTCATCTTTCTCACCGAGCTGATCGCCTCACGTTGTTAACAAATGAGCTCTCAACTCAGCAGATCAACAATTTCAGGATATGGGATGGTATTTTGGATGAGGAACTTCCCTGCAGGGGAATTATTAAATCACACAAACAAATAATCTCCTGGGCACAGCAAAACGAGCTAAAAGAAATATGCATTGCCGAAGATGACATTCAGTTTTCTGCACCAGGCGCATTTTCCTATTTCATCGAACACACCCCGACAACTTTCGATCTTTACCTCGGTGGTATTGTATGGGGAAGTATTCATAACGACCAAACGGTAACCGACTTCGCAGGCATCATGTTATACATTGCCAAGGAACAGTTTTATGAGACCATCCTAAATCTGCCGGAAGACAAAGATTATGACCGGCAATTGGCCGGATTAGGACATTATTGAGTATGCAGTCCAATGGTTGCTTTTCAACACAGCGGTTATAGCGATAACAGAAAGCGTCATATCGACTTTACCCCCTATGCCAAAAGAATGAAATGGCCTACTCAATAAATTTTTGAATTTCATCCAGGATTATATAGGTGCTTGGGGGAGAACCGTAACCGGCATGCGCCGCAATCCATTCTTCGACATATTTATTATTATGAAGGGTTTTGAACTCTTCCAGTAAAAACTTCCGTACCTCGTCATCAGCGTTTTTCATTTCCTCCCAGATCGTGCTTCTGTTATCCAGTACAAAAATAATGTCCTCAAAATCAGTACTTACCCTTCCATCGTTGTTTCCCCGGTTTTTGAACGCCTGCAATTTCGAAGCAATGAAATAAGGCGCTGAGAAAATCCTAACGGTATGATGATTATCTATGACATAATCGACCGCGTTTTTAAAACCGCCTTCATACCAGATATTCGAGAATCCCAAAATGGCCTCGTCGGTAGGCATAACATCTACAATTATTTTGGGCAGTAGATAGCGACCAACAAATGTGGCTGTTATGTCATTTTGAAAGCCCATTGTTCTAAGCTGCTCTTCCAATTGGGTATATTCATACCTGGTGGCAATTTCTACTACAATATCAACATCATCTGTTGGGCGTACCTCAATAGCTCGTCTATCAGCATACAAACTCACAGTTGCTCCGCCTACAAAAACAACCTCATTTTTTAACGGCCCCAGCGCATTACTTACGGCCTTGATCCGGGTAATATTTACGTGATGGCTCATAATATCATTTTTTTTAGTTCGTCAACTGCTACAATCGTTTCCCTTACTCTACCCACACGGATCACATCCACCAATGCCAACATCTGGTATAGATTGGCATCCAGCTTTGCCGCTTTGACCTGGTTTTTATACAATGGCTCAATGCTAAGACCCCGGTCATATCCCCGGGAATCGGGCCAAACATAATCTGACTCACTGCTGAAATGCGTCCGCATAAAAGGATGAGAATGGGCAGTTGGAATACCATTGACAAGTGTTCCTGGCAGCACAGGAAAGACAAATCGAATTCCATGCTGCAGGAATTCCATCAATGACTGACGAAACACTTTTTTCTTTTTCTCCATATCTATTAATCCGGCGATACCACTCCTTCTCAATGATTCCGACACTTCGGACGCGCTAATAAAAAGTTCTTCCGACAAGTTTTTATTATGCCAGCTATTCCCCTCTTTGGCAATGATTTTCAGCAAGATGACGATATCCTGAGGTCGCATCCCATTATGTAATCTCATAATACAAATATACACTGGGAATTTTAAATTCGCAAATCACGAATCGTGCATTTGCTTCATTTACAATATATAAAGTGTAAATACAAGGACTATTAACTAATAATAAAAATAGACCCAATGTCAATCATATCATTTTGATAGTCAATTACTTATAAACACCAAGTGACCCCACTAAAGGGAAATTAATACTTTACATTATATTGAGCCTAAATGTTTTTACGAACACTGTAATAATGACGCCATTATCGAAAGAATCATTGAATGTTTACATGTCACTTTTTAGAGGCAGGCAAGATGTTTTTGCCATTCGTTGGGACAAAGATGGCCGAAGTGGTTATATGCCTGCTTATGATTTAAATTGGGATGAATTTGCCATCCATAAAGCAAATGGCGGTGCGCTTAAAGACTTCGCCAATAAGTCCTATTCACCGTTAACCGAACAAAGATTATTGAATCACTTGTCGGGCAAGGAAGTGATTGGTCTTTATCCGCTTTTACCAGACAATTCTTCCTGGTTCATAGCAGCCGATTTTGATGAAACACAATCTGGAAAAATAAGCTGGCAGGACGAAGTGCAGATATTTATAGATGCCTGTGAAAAATATAAGTTGCCGGTATATCTTGAACGTTCAAGAAGCGGACAAGGCGGCCATGTATGGATGTTTTTTGAAAACAATTATTCTGCTTTTAAAAGCAGGAAGATCATGCTTCACATTCTTGAATCAACGGGCATTATTTCTCCTTTCGATAAAAATTCTAATTATGACCGGCTGTTCCCTAATCAGGATTCACATTCTGGTAAAGGAATCGGTAATCTGATCGCATTACCACTGCAAAAAAAATCACTGGATAATAATAATTCCTGCTTTATCGATCCGGTTAGTTATATGCCTTATCCAGATCAATGGTCATTTTTGCGAACTATAAAGAAAGTGAATACCCAGCAGTTGGAAGAGATATATAATTCATTAATAGGGTCAGATAATAAATATATACAGACGGTTTCATCAAATTCAGCAGTACTGCAAATCACTTTAAACAACAATATTAAAATTCCGAGAGCACATTTCAGCCCTGGCCTGATAAACTTTTTAAGAGATAGTCTCAACTTCGTTAATTCTGAAAATATAATAAAAAAGAAGCTGGGTAAAAACACATTTGGCACAGAATCCTATTTCAGAATACTTGAAGAACATGATGGTTATATTTTTATTCCAAGAGGATTTGCCAGGGAACTACTTCTTTATTGCAAAGAAAAGCGAATTCCTTATCAATTAAATGACGAACGAAAAAAACTTAGAGAAGTAAATTATTCATTTAAAGGATCATTGTATGATTATCAGAAAGCCGCGGTTGATACAGCAACCAAAAAAGAGATGGGAATTATTGTAGCCCCACCCGGTTCGGGAAAAACCATCATTGGATTATCTATTATAGTTCAAAAAAAACAGCCGGCACTAATAATTGTACACCGAAAACAGCTTTATGATCAATGGATTGAACGAATTCAATCGTTTTTGGGAATTGCAGCACCATTCATTGGTAAAATTGTACAAGGGCAACAAAAAATAGGTGCACACATTACTGTTGCTATGATTCAAAGCCTTGCAGGTATAAATGCGTCCAGTGATATTTTCAAATCCTTTGGCACCATTATTATCGACGAATGTCATCATGTTCCTGCAAAAACATTCAGACAGGTGATATCAAATTTCCAATGTTATTACTTGTATGGGTTAACAGCTACTCCCATCAGAAAAAATAATGATGAGAAGTTAATATTCATTCATATCGGGGACGTAATTCATGAAATGAAACTACCCACCCAAAACAATACTCCTGTTAAAAAAGTTTCGGTAATAATTCGGGAAACGGAATTATTGGTTCCTTTTGACTATAAGACAGATAAGGCAGAGACGCTGCTCCAGATACTTGTTCATGATTCATCAAGAAACCGCCTTATTATCGATGATATTATTTCCGAAGTAAATACCGGCAAAAAAGTACTGGTATTAACAGAAAGGAAAGCACATATCGCTACCCTAGACCAATACCTGAAAAATAAATTTGAGGTCATTGCTATTTCAGGTGAAGATGCCGAATCACAAAAGAAAAGCAAATTCAGCCAAATCAATTCCGGAAATTTTCAGGTACTAATTTCCACCGGACAATTTTTTGGTGAGGGCACAGATATACCAAGCCTGGATTGTTTAGTACTGGCATATCCATTTTCATTTGAGGGAAAAATGATTCAATATCTTGGCCGGGTGCAACGCTCAGAAGCCATTCCGTTTATTTATGATTACAGGGACATACATGTCGATTATTTAGAAAAACTGTTCAAGCAAAGAAGCCGGTATTATCAAAAACTATTACAAACGGGGGAAATACATCGATTGGATGAATTGATATTGATTTTCAATGAGGATAAAGTTTTCATAAATACGGATGCTACTACGTTACAAATAGATCAACTTGATCTACCTATACAAGTTGAAAAGTTTAAACCAGAGATCGCCTGGAAAATAAGAGTGCTGAATTATGATGAGGAAAATAGTGAAATCAGAGCTGAAATAATAGACTATGCAGCTAATCCGGAAATCAATACCGGCAATCAAATCAGCCTGCAATTCCAGCCTATTGATAAAATAAGCTTTCGATCTATCGATACAGCCAAGCTATTACATGCTGTTGAACTAAAGAGATTTACTTCACCCCAAAAAGTATTTGAAGAACCCAACGACAATGCTTCTCAGCAATCTTTTAAAACAATAACGAAACCGACTGAATGGGTAGTTAAAAAAATCATGAAAGTACCTTTTCCAATGATTCAATTCTCAAATGCATGCGTAGCCTTTAACATATTTATTGAAGAACTAAACCAGGATATCAAATTTGAAATTGAAAACCCGGATATACGACCTGAATTTGAAGCGGTCAAAGATTATTTCATGAAGATCTTGAAGAAGAAAC
The DNA here is from genome assembly GCA_966212235.1 of uncultured Niastella sp. Taxonomy (GTDB): domain Bacteria; phylum Bacteroidota; class Bacteroidia; order Chitinophagales; family Chitinophagaceae; genus Niastella. Next base: position 286,088 of record CBIHPP010000008.1, read on the forward strand.
TGATTGCCTGTGAAATTGAAATTCGTTACAACGAAAATCAGATATTATCTGCAACTGCCTCCTCTGAAGACATCAATAAAATAAATAGTGGTATTATCGATAGCGTTCGTTTTGAATTTGTAAAAAAGAAAATCCTGCCATTTAAAGGGCACAACGATGAAAGCACAACCCTAAATACGAGCGACACATTGCTAGATCAACCCTCATTAAAAGGAATGTTTAAATCCGACAAGGATTTAATTGATGATATCTTAAGTGTAAAAGATTCAAAACATTACCACCATCTTAAATTCCTCGCCGCACAACACCTTTCATCGGTGTTAAAAATAAGATTTGTATTACAGCCTTTTTCATTCTTGTTTCTATTACAGGGCGAAAAAAAATACCACATTGTATGGGAGACGCTAAATAGTGAAGAAGCTACTTATGTATGGCATTTTGAAAAAACAATGGATGCCTTGCGAAACGGATTAAGTGAAATCGAAGGAGTGCTCAATGAAATCAAGAATACAGGCAAACAGGATTATCTTAACAAAGATCATCCAAACTTTAGCAGGATCATGCATGACTATTCTGCCGCCCAAAAGGGGTTTATCGTTTGGAAAGGTTTTCTGGAGCAAAGATTAGTATAGTGGCAGTATCATAAAATATTAATGAAGTTCAACACGTGCCTGCCCACATTCTTATACAAGAATATTACCGGATTCGAATCAGGAAATAATTCATTTTAAGGGCATAAAACATTTCAAAAAGAACAATTTAATATCTTAAAACGCAAAACCCGCTACTGGAGCGGGTTTTACAATTTCGTGGACTGTACTGGACTCGAATGACCCGTACAATCAATTGAATATAAATAGCCTATAAAAAAAGAAATATCAAACTCACGGATATGCTCACTGACAATGTGAATATAAAAGAGCTATGTGTCAAAGTTAGTCAAAAAGAAACTTAAAATCTATACATATTAATAAAAAAGTAAATTTTGACAGAAAAAGTTACAGCCACATGAAGATTCTATAAGTTCTTCATGTGTTAGTACAAACGACGATCTCACATAAAAAGAAGTTCATATTGTCGAGTTCAAGGTCACCTGAAAACCTCCAACTCGATTCCCATACGATATAATATTTGTATCGATGTCAATAGCCTTCCTCTACCAACTTCCTAATGTCATCTTTATTATAATACAAGGTTCCACCCTCCTTCTTAGTCCTGAGCTTTCGTTTGACCCGTAATGAAACCAATTTGTTCACCGAACAACCAAGAATTTCACGAACCTCAGAAGTCTTATAGCCGTGCATGCTTTCGATTTTAAGCTGCAACCTTTCATTCAAAATCTCCTTCATATCATTCATCAATAGAGTCCGAAACGATTGCAAATCATCTTTCGTAACAAGGTCCTTAATCATATTTCTCAAGTAAAGACTTGCAAGTATATGAGTTAACAATCCCTTTTCCATAATATCAAGATGATTATCCCTAGACTCCAGTAAAGAGGCAATTAATGACTCTAAATCACTTTTAGGCTGTTGCATAATTGCAAATTTTAAATATATCCTATTAATCATAGACAGGATACTTCATCCAAGAAGCCTATAACACTATATTCTTTAGCTTTTGATTTCACACCAAGTAAGCCAATTTCTATTAGACTTATTCTTTCCAGTTTCTCTCCTATATGAAAATCACATTGAATAATTCACGCGTTTCCAGATCCGTAACCTTATACGGGTTACAAAAAGAGAAATATGGACTTGGATAAAAGCGGTGAGGGATAACAGCCAAATGATATTTGATGAATTAAAATCAGGTAGAGGTAGATCAACTAAATCTCAAAGGTTCATATCCAGAATTTATTAAACATATCCATTTATTTGAAAACAACCTAATGCATGAACAGTCGTATCTACTCAGTATAATTACTGCAAATTATTGCATTTTGGATATATAAATTCAGTTTTTCAGGCAAGAGATTCTTGACAACCTGTAGATATTTTCCAAGTAGGGCCCGGGCGGGCACCAGCACCACCAGGCTATATTGCCCCAATCCATGAATACCCCGATAGCAAATGGCCCTTTGCCGAATGTTGGTGCAAAATAATTGGACATTTGTTCCAGTCTTTGAGGCAGATATGGCGTTTGTGTCACTCCAAGAGCTATTAATATTTTTGATAGCCAGTCAGAGATTGGGGTAAGGTTGGAGTTGGCAGAGAGAATCGTTCTTTCGTACCTGTTTTTGGGACGGTTTTGTATAACAGAAGTGTTTTCTGTTTCTCGTAATTTGCTGCTGGCTGGCAATCCAAAAATGAGTCCTAGCAACGCGCCGGATAGCAAACTGGCTCCTGAAACCAGTATACTATTAGAGATAATGGTCCAAAACTGTTGGGTATACTGCACTGCAAAAAAGATCATCCCAGCAAATCCGAAGGAGATGAAAGCTGCCAGTCCTCTAAAATAATAACGTTCAAGTGGTTGAGATTTTGTTACTTCCATATTGTGGGTTGTGACCTATGGGTGCAGATTACAAATAGTCAGTTGTATAAAAACAGGTTTTTTTTACGTTTTTTAAACAGGAGCTTTTTTGTATTATAAATTGTACTATAGATACCGAAGTATGGTCCCCTATTCCGTTTTATGGTAACCCTTCATTCCGGTGATCAGCGGAATTTACAGTGGAAGCATTGCAAACTGTGATCAAACTATAAATTATTCAGATCGTGATATTCAGTTTTTCAGTTAGTCATTTCTTTATTATTCAATCCCTTCGACCGACCGATCGGCAGACGGGCCGCCAACTCCATGAGGAAGTTTTTAAGTACAGATTGTTTCAGCTCGATGGAGTTAAAGCAGAGCTTATGAATGTTAGCAATCTCACTGAATTCAGGAATGCCTTAGACACGATTGCAGAATTGGGACGAGCCCACAGCATACTCCCTTTTATTCACTTTGAAGTTCATGGAAGCCCTCATGGTTTAGAGCTTGGTAACGGTGAGTTGGTAAGCTGGAAAGATTTGTATCCATATTTAATAGCAATTAACACTTGTACAAAAAACAATTTGTTTTTAACGCTTGCTACATGCTATGGAGCTTCAATTTCTGAAACATGCGATATTAGAGTGCGGGCACCACTTGCATGGTATATTGGGCCGACAAACACTATCTCCTCAGAGGAGGCTTATGGTGATTACACGGTGTTTTTCGACCGTTTATTGGATTCCTTAGATATTTATACAGCCTTGACTGCTATGAATGCTCAGAATCCTAATCGGCCTTATACATTTTATTCCGCCGAAGAATTTTACAAGGATGCTTTAAAACAATGGATAGAAGAACATAAGGTTCCTGAGAAGCAGGAGCAACAAAAGCAATATATTTTGGAATTGGCTAGAAAAAAAGGAATTACATTATCCGATGAGGTGATCTTTAAGGTTGTGGAAGAGGAAATAGTGAAAATCCCACAATTTGCTAAAATGGCTTTAGAATATTTTCTATTCAAATCAGACGTTTCCCCTGATATAAATTTTATCTCGGTATCGCCTTCTTAGGTATAGGTGAGTATAACCTTTGAGCTGTAGCTTTCTTATTTCAGGTATAAAATCGGCCGAGGTAGAATCTTTTATGAAAATATTACCACTGAATACCCAAAACACTTCTTGGAGAGGAATTTGTTGAAGCTTGCGTTAAAAAGGGGGTTAGGTTTAGCGCAATGACCTATCAATTAGAACATAAAAAACAACCGCAGGTCGTTTCCGTTACAGCAGAATTTAAAGGGCGTCCCCAATTTTTTGAAGTGGGTATTACCCGAGTGCAGGTACAAACCGGTGTTGACGGGATCAAAGAACCTAGAGAGCCTGCCAAGGACGAACACAGGCCTCTTTGATCCAAGTTTGGAATAACGCAAAAAAACTACGACAGCCTCAGAAACCTTCAACCCGTTAATAAATTGGAGCTCTTGCATGCAAGGAAGCTTTTGGTCAGTGGATTGACGAAACCTAATCACTCACTTAATCTAGCATTTCATATCAGGTAAAATCGCCGGTAAACACCGATGCCACCTTTAGTCTATTTCTCTATTTTAATAGTGTCCAGTAAGTTTTTCAACCTTTCCAAAAGCTCATCATATAGGACAAATTCAATGTCTTTTAAACTTTCGCGTAAGTTCTTAAAATGATTCCTCTTTTTCTCTGTATCTAATTGATCGGTATGACCTATCACAACGATTGCACTTGGATTAATTATATTTACTTCAATACCATCCTCAGTTTCTGTTTCCGTTTCAGTTTTAATAGCGGCAGCGTAACTTAGAGCATTCTCTTTAGCTTTGTGCAAATAGTCAGAAACCTGCGCTATCACCATAGAGACATCTTTACTCCAAAACCAGGTCTTATGGTTTTTGTCATACTGGATTAAAGGCGTTCCACTTTTTTTCAACTCATAAAAATCTATATAACCATATATATCAACTAACACTATATCTGGATACTTTGTGATGCCAGTTGCAATGTTCTTGTAGTCGATTTTATGGACATATCGGCTATCAAACAATGTGATATATTCATCAAAAAATTTTTGCCACACAGATTCCGCTGGGTTAACTTTCAAAAGCGCTTCATATCTCCCTATTATTTCTTGCAAGGTTAATATCTGAGCATTTTTCAGCAACCCAGTTGTCATTTTCTTTATAATATGGCTTGCTTTAAATTTTCTTGCTGCTGTAACATAAAATTCTCCAATCTGTTTTATTTCATCCGAAGTGAGCTTTTCAATCAGCTTATCATTTAAATTTCTTAAAATTAGTTTTTTGTTGTTGTTGGTTTCCTGATAATCGAAATTTACTTCCGGAAAAACATCTACAATAAAATTTTTTATTAAAATATTCTTAGTGTCATTGCACGCTCGCTGTTCCTGATTAATTTGAGAGAGTAAACTATCAATATCCTCGTAACTAAAAATTAATCGATTCTTATTCCGCCCTGAACTTTTAGTTTCACTTAAAATCAGGGTGTCTATTTTGTCGTTGTCAAATTTAAATCGAAAGAACTTATTTAAGCTTCTTTCAAAAAAACCGTATCCAAATGAACTAAGGAATTCAGGAAACTCATTCGTGTCTTCAATAATAATTTTATTTATGGACTTCCCTTCATAGACGCATTCGATATTACCTTTAACAAACGAATGTATTAGTATCCTCTCTTTATTTTCATCTTCTTTATTCTGACGATAAATATTAATTATAGCTCCTTTCTGATCTTCATAGAGTATAAGTTTTTCGGTATTTCGTATTTCTTTCATAATGTAGCGGTCATTAATAATTTATTTAATATTGGCAGATTAAAGGCAATTCTTAATTGACAATATCCAGTGTCGTGCTTTTTCAATCATTGCCTGGTCGTCTTTTGAGTTAATAATCTCATCCGGAATAATCCTTTTATAAAAGATTTTTTTATTTTGGTCAGCCACAACAAGTCGAGCCAAAAACAGCCAGGAATTGTCAGCTAGCTTGGTTTGATAATGAGATGTGGTTTTCCCTTTGGTTGGTTCCCCCAATATCCTTGTTTGCGGCCTGCCAGAAAACGAAATAACTACACTTTCGCCTGAACTAACGGTAAGTCCACTGACGAGAATGGCTACTGGGATGGTTGTATCTTTCAGAATATATGGGCGAGTAACCTTCACCGAGTAATTTTCTAATTTTGTCTCCATTGCGCCTAATATTTCATATACTTTACCGTCATAATAACCTACCCGGCTAAAAGGTACTCCGCTTGCTTCCATGTTATATATGTAAGTTCTGTTTCCCAAAATAGGGCCTAACCCCGCTGCCATTGGATAGAAATTTCCTCCCGTATTATTTCTTAAATCGATAACCCATCCACATATAATGTTGTTGGAGTCAATTATTCGGATTAACTGTTGCAAACTGTCAGCAAACGCTACTGATAGCTTAGCATTGGCATAAAATAAATCAGGAACGCGTAGATATCCAATTCCATTGCCAAGATAAGATCCCGAAGGTGCTGGAGGTTTTTCTTTTGGATTAGCAGAAGTTTTTTCATCAGTTTCCTGAGGTGGTAAAAGATAAGAATGATTGTCTCCATAATATGTTAGCATTGAAAGGAAACGATTGATGAAATCTCTGCATTGATCGTAGCTAAAAAAAAACTTTGCTTCCGACATAGTTTTCTTCCTGGTTGCTACAATGTTAATAGAATCACGATACAATGAATATTGTTGAAAAATGGCAAAAAAATTGTCTATATAATCCACGAACTTCGATCCTTTATACATATCATCAGTTGAAGCAGGACGCAATGTCAGATCGTCGAACCAAAAATCTCCCTGTTGATTTATTGAAATCTCTAACCAAAAGAGTGAACACCGTGCGCTAACTGTAATTATAGCATAGAATGCATTCCATCCTTTTTTGTCTTTCTCGCTATGAGTTGGATAAAACCATGTTCTACTATACGTTGTTTCGTTAAAAAAAGAATCACTTACTGATAATTGAATAGATAAATTGGGATTGGTCACCCATTTTCCTTTTACTCTCGATTTTGCATACCCTTTCAATATATAAACACAGGTACTATTTCGATGAAAAAATCCGTATTGTTTAAGCTCGGCGCGTTGATAATTTTCTTCAATATGAACAAGTAGAGAGTGCTTACCTGTCCGTCTTTCTGTACTGTCCCAACTAATAGAACTGGATTCATTGCAAGATTTTGTCCAGTTTCCAACTTCGTCTGAAAGAAAAGGGAAGTGTTCAAAGCTCCCATTGGAAAGATGTTGGCTTGATGCATTTATAAATTCCAGAATAAATAGTATCAGATACAAATTGAATTTTTGCAAAAAACTAATTTATGATTGGAAGGGAAAGAAATCTATTCTATAAACCAATCCTATGAATAGAACGGAGATTAGATCATTTTCTATTAAGGATACCTACTTTAATTTATTGATCACTGAATATTATTTACTTAATTAATTGATTATTTAAGTTAAACCACATTTAAATTTGTTAGATTAAAACGACAATCAAAAAGGCAATATGCTTTCATTAGTGAAAATAAAGCACATACCAAAAGAAAGTGCGAATAAGCGGGCGCTTTAAAAGGTAAGAATTATTTAAATATTAAAAACCGTGAAAAACACCTGATTTTTTACAAGCAAATTTGCGTATATGCGATAATAATAACGGAGGTTATAGACTAATTTATAGGCCTTAATGAAAAAACTAGCTCTAGGCGCTGATCTTCTTTGTATTATAGCAACGCGCCAATAACAAGGTAACAATCAATGTTATATATCAACATCATCACTCTTTTAGAAACCTAGCTTGCTTCAAATGATATCCGTTCAGATTCTACCAACAATTTGACCAACAGTTTGATATGGAAGAATCAACGCATTGTCTTTTAATAGTTTATTTTTATAATTGTATAAATTATTATTTTTATCTATTAACATACTCTTCTCCTTATGGCCGAACTTGCCCCCGGACCTGCTGCGGGATACATCTTTCAATTTGAGCTGGCGCTGGCCATGCTTTCAGGCCTAGACAAGAGTACAGATGTTGTTTCCATTGAGAAGGTCGATGATGTTGCTGTTGAGAACGAAGATGACCTGGTGCTATTGTCCATCCAATCCAAACATAGCATATCACCAAACGGCACTACGTTCGAAGACACGAGCAAGGCTCTATGGCGAACGCTGGAAATTTGGATACAGAAACTACAATCAAATGAACTCACTCCCCAAACGAAATTTGTTTGCGCTACCAATAAGCCCATTGCCAAGGACGCACTTATCCGCAAGATCAAAGATCAACGCATCGATGACCTAAAGCAGACGATGAACGACTTGTTGACGGATCAAAAAAATAAACTGACGGAATTCCAGAGCAAGGACAAGGAGAAGGGCGCTAACATAAAAAAGACAATTGCCTGGATCGAATTTGCCATCAATAACTGGGACCATTTGAAGACCATCAAGGAGCAACTGGATATCTGGGATGCCAACGCGGCCAAGAAAAAATTTCTTGGGGAGGTCCACATGAATACCGATGACTATACCCAAGTGAGCAAGGACAACGGTTATCAGACCATGTTGGGCTGGTTGGTAGACGGGGCCAAAGCCAGATGGCTGAACGGCAAAACGGCGTCCTTTACCAAGTTGGATTTTGAAAGCAAATGGTACTACGTCAGTAACAGTCCTTCGCTAATCAAGGCGATCTTCAGAAAAAAGGACGACTTGGGCACTATTACCCATCAGGTTAAAGAAGCGCAAAAGGCAGAACTTTTTGTCCAGCAGATCGAAGACATCGACCGGAGGAACGAAGCCAAGAAAAATAAGATAGAGAATGCCATCATCGATTTTATTTGTTATGATATCGAGATGGCGCATATCCTTGTCAAGAACGGGGCGATCACTAAATCTGACTTCGACGCCTTCAAGGAGAGCTGTTTCGATAAGTGGCAGAGCTGCTTTGATTCGCACGTAATCCAAGAACTTGCCGATTACACTACAAAGCAGCAAAATAACCTCGCCATAGAAATATTCGACCAAATCATGGACCATGTAGATGTGAATTTTTCCGACGATATCCCATTCAATACGGGCAATCGTTACATCCGCAATGGCACCTTTTTGAAACTGTCAAATGCCCCATTGATCGGTTGGCATCCCAATTGGAAGACCAAATACAAAACCGAGCTATGAAGATCGTTTCCAGACCACCGGCACTCGACTCGTTATTCGACCTGATGCAGAACGATGCCATCGGAGCCATAGCCCTGCACAGCTTTACCTGGGGCTATCACCAGATCGCCAAAAACAAAATGGATCGTCTAGCCTTTCCGAAACTTGATTACATGTTATTTGTTCTTCCGTTGGTATACAATTACGCTTCGCTGACCACATTCCTAAAATCGACAGAGATCTACACAGCGCTGAACAAGGAGCCATCGATCCGCTTGGGACTACAGGCGCGGAGCCAAAAGATGGCCCAGCAAACTTTTGACGGTCTTAATATTGCCTTCAGCAAAAAAATCCTGGGCTACAAGGAGGACGATTCCACGATCACGCTGATGCATGGTTTCTCATCGAGCAAGCTTCCGCTTACCCTTGGGGCTAACAAGTCCTATGACAGTGTAAAAAAGATACAGGATTGTGCCGGCCGGGTGGGTCACATCTTCGCCAAGGTGAACGAAAAAAATATCCAAATCGATCTAAACATAATTTTTTGATGAAACTTAAAATCAAATATCTCATCCTATATCCTATCGATCATAGCCTTGCTCCGAGGTTTATCAAATTCGAGGTAAACAAGGTCAATGTAATCACCGGGTATAGCAAACGCGGAAAATCAGCGCTGATCCCCATCATCGATTATTGTTTAGGTAGTAGCGACTGTGATATTCCCATCGGACCGATCCGGACGCTAGTCGACAAATTTGCATTGTTCGTTTCGCTGAACGACCGACAAGTGTTTATCGCTAGGGACAGTCCCGGTGGCAGCGCCAAGGCCTCGGATATGATGTATCTGTACGAGGTGCTGGCCAAGGGCGAAAATCCTTCACTGAATACGAACGAGTGGATCCGGGATGCCCAGCAATACAAGACCAATCGTGCCTATGTCAAACGCTTCTTGAGCAACGTTGCAGGCTTTGAGCATACCCGTCTAGAACCGAAATCTGCTGAGGATGAGCGGGACGAGGGCGCTACGGGATTTAGGGACACGGCATCATTTCTATTCCAGCCACAGAACATCATCGCCAATCCCACCACTATTTTCTATAAAACGGACACCTTTACCCATCTGCGCAGGCTAAAGATCTTTTTCCCATTGGCATTGGGCTATAAATCTTATGAGATCCTATCCCTTGAACTGGAGATCGAGGAACTGGAGAAAAAGGAAAAGGATGCCCAGCGCAAACTTGACGATGTCAAGCGTCAGTACGAGAACTGGCAGTCGGATATCTACCAGTATTATTCCACGGCCATCAACCTCAACCTCAGCAGCCAGGATATACCCTTTGATACCAGCAGTGTGACAATCATCAAGGAGGAGCTCAGGCGGATCGTGAGCAACATCCAGCAGGGCAGGTATCTGGCGGTAGGTTCGAGCGTTCGTTATTCTACTAAGTTGGAAGAACTTGATCAAACGCGTATCATTTTGGTCAGGGAGCTGGACGAGGCCAGGATTACACTACGAAAAATCCTAGAATTTGACCGCACCAAACAGCAATACCTCAGCGAGGTGACCAATGAAGTGGAAACCAGACTAAAGCCGGTGGAGTGGTTCCTCCAGCAGGAAGGCACCAACCAGTGTCCTTTCTGTGGTTCCCAGTCTGAGAAGGCGATCAACAAGCTGCTAAAGCTGAGGGACGCAAGGCAGGCCAACCAAGCTGTGATTTCGGGTTCGGTCACTGAAAACTTCAATTTCGAAAAAGAGAAAAGGGATCTTAAGCAAGCGGTGGAAAATAAGGAGCAGGAGATCCTGAGAATCGATGCGAACATCCGGCTGTTGATCAACGAGGACCATCAGAATCTTAAAAAATACCAGGATATTTTTGAATTCGGTGGCAAGATTGCGCACGTGATCGAAAACCTCGATAAGATTTCTCCATCGAGCGAGCTGCAGTCTACCCTAGATGATCTTACCGGACAGCTGATCAAAAAAAGAAGAAAGCTCCACAACCTGAAGGAGAAATTCGATAAAGAACTTTGTTTGAAACGTGTATCCGAATATATCAAAAAATACATCAACATCCTGCCCATTGAAAATAGGCTGAGCAAAAATGTTCTATTGGACCCGGAGATGAGTATCAGTATTCGTGTGGAAGACATGCAGACCAGGAACGTGAACTTTTTGCACAAGATCGGCAGCGGTTCCAACCACATGTGCTTCCATTTGGCAACAATGTTGGGGCTGCATCAATATTTCCTAAAGCTGTCGGAGACTGGAAAGAAAAATTACGTCCCTACATTTCTGGTGATCGACCAGCCGAGTCAGGTTTATTTTCCCGAAGTCATTAAAGACATTCCTAAGCCAGAAGAGGAGACCGATAGAACCAAAAAGGAAAAAATATCCGAAGATATCGAAAATACAAAGCTCATCTTTTCCGCCTGCGCTGAATTCATGAAAAGCAATAATAATGGCACCCAGATCATTATTTTGGAACACGCACCTCCTTCCACTTGGGAAGGGCTTGACGAAGTCCATCTGGTTGATGAATGGAGGGGAGATTTTGGAACGGATCAATTCAAAGCACTGCTTCCCCAGACTTGGGATATTGCTAGCCTCTATCAGTCCTGAGTATCCATTTTTTGTTCACGAAATTATTCGGAAGAGCAGTTAGTAGTCATTGAATGGCTTCTTTCTGATTGTCGATGAATTATCTATTTGATCAGTTTTTAAGTCGCACATCCAAAGCAACTTTGAATTAAAGTTTCCTTAACTTAATTACTTTGACATTTTAAGTAAATAGAATTGCCTCATAAATATAATTTTTAAAACGCCATCATTGATATCTATAACACCCATTATGTTAAGTGGCCTTGAAGGAGGAGAACATTGCTGTTATTGGAAAATTTTAAATTGTCCCAAGCGAAGATGAATTAGCTAATTATTTTAAAATACATCTTATTGAATGCACTTTTTGAAAACCGATGATTTTAAAAAGCTAATGACATTCAATACCAATATCACACTTTGGAAATCATAGATTTTAAAGAAAGACTTGACTTTATTGGCCAAAATAAAAAGTGAAATTGAAATCCGTTCAAATCCGCTCCTAAGAAAATCTGACGTGGGTGTAGGCGTTGTACATCAACAAGCGCCATTCCCGTATAACAAAGCTTTTTAATTTCCTCCGATATCTTGTTAATCATTTTGTTCGCGGCTTTTATTTCATCCACAGATTTTATAATAATCTTATGGGGATTTGAAAACGAATTCCTTGACTCCATAAATCGAAGTTTGAAGGTGGATAATTATTGTCTATGAAATTCTTTGCCATTGCTTTCGCAGTGTCAAGCGAAAATGAAATTAAAGTATTGACCTTTTTTTTTCCTTCGCGGAAATGTTTCCAAAGTCTAGTAATTATAAAAATCAAGAAAGTACCTATCAAAGTGGTAACGACTGGATATAAGAGATTCTCCTGCCACTCTTTGGCAGACTTTTCTGACTGGCCATTAATCGTATGGAGGCTATCTATTTGCTGACCGGTTCTTGGTGAAAGAGTATCTGGTGGCATAAGAACAGTTTCGTTTTGGTAGGTGATGTGATGATTATAGCACACTCTCACTAACAAAATAAATCATTACTGGATTATAATCATCATTTGCAATAATCGCAATACGATCCAACAATTCCTATCCAGCTTTGGAACGTAGGTTAAAACACCCATGCTTTAGTCTTAGGAAATATTTGTTGATGTAAACCAATAGGATTAAGCGTACACAAAACACAACACCTCCCAATATGTTGGCCTCTATCTCTATATGGTTAATTCTTTACCATGCTCGAACACGCTAGCTCTATGACAATTTCAACATCCTTTTAAAACTCAGGATAACTCTCAAGCATGTATGAGAATCAAAACTGACAAATCACGAATATGTCAACAGGACGCTATTGTTTAATATAACATGTCAGTCAAACATTAAATTTATTTATTATTTGGTTTATTTTATAACCAACTTTTAAAACAATTCTTGATACAGATTAAGAAAGTATGGTAACCTTTGAAATAAACAAAACTTTACTACCTTTATCCCGCTTTTCCCACAGTCTTATTATTTCTCGCTATTAATAATTCACCAAATTTCTGATTCAGCTTAGCTAAATTTTAGGTGTGTAAATTCTCACTTAATTAACCTCGCTTAATGAGGTAGGATAAGTTTCCAGCCACAGTATACTATTTGACCAACTAACGTTGATTTCTTATGGAAAAAAAATATCCCGACAATAGCCTACTGCTCGATCGCCTAAAAAAGCGTGACGAGGTAGCCTGGAAGGATTATTATAAGGACATGATAAAAACCCTATTGTATTATGCAGGTGAATTCTTTATCGGTCATCCTCAAAAAAGTGATTATGCAAAAGATATTGTTTCCGAAGCCATTACGAAACTATCTGAAAATATTGATGACTTCAATACAATAACACAAACGAAATCATACCTGTATACATTAATTAAAAATAAGTGCATAGACCTTTTAAGACACCTTCAAACTAAGCAGAAAGTACATGATTTAATACTTGAAGACCCAATTCATTCAGAAGACATATTTTATGAGCATCTCACTAAAGCCGAATTGGTAAACGCAGTCTTTGATGTTATTAAAAATGAGTTCGATAATGTTACAACTGCCATATTCAGGCTCCATTTCAAAGAAGGATTAAGTCTTAAAGAAATTGCTGAACAACTCGATTTGACAGTGGATGCTGTCAAGGGTAGAAAAAAAAGAGGACTAGAAGTTTTAAAAAATATGCCCTTACCTATAGTAATTGCGATACTGGTAACCATCATCTAAACGATTGATTATTAATGCCTTTTTATGAGAAAACATTCTTTGCCTAACCTTTCCCGACCATTTTTTGCAAAAAAAATAAATTTTTGCGACCCCAATAAAGATGGTCATCCGTTTACATTATACAGTAGTCTTACAAACCAAACCCGATCCTTACAAATTGAACCATTTTACCTTAACCCAAATTTTATGTGATATGCCAGAATACTTCCATAGTCGAATGGCAGAACTCACCTTTAAGCATTTAACTGACAGTTTAACTGAGCAGGAAAAAAGAGAATTGAATCAATTATTAACGAGTTCACCGGAAAAGCAAAAGTTCTTTGATAATTTAACGAATGCCCATTTCTTAATACCTGAAGTGTTACAATTAGCAAACCAGGATGAGGATGCTTTATGGGAGCAACAAAAACAAAAAATGTCGTTCAAGACCAATGTATCGCCAATTTGGCAATATTATGTTGCAGCGGCAGTTTTTATTTTAGCTGTATCAACCGTAGGTTTATTATTATATAACAACTGGATGAATAAGCCTACCACTGGAAGTGCCTCACCATCAACAACAAATGCACCAAACCTTCTCAGTGAATCTAAAGTATTTTTTAAGAGAAGAAACCAACCATATGTATCACTTGATACAATGGCAAATGGACCAATTGGATATTGGGATAACAAACAGCTTTTGAAAAGCGATTCTTCTTTTGTTTACCCAGAATCGCTAAAATCAGATCTGGAATACATTGAAACAAAAAAAGATGGCTATTTTCAATACCGTTTATCAGATGGTAGCAAAGTTTGGTTGAGTGGACCATCAAGTATTCATTTTCCTGAAAACTTTAATGATACGGAAAGGAATATAACGCTATCAGGTAAAGCCTATTTCGAAATAGCTAAAAACCCTTCCAAACCATTTAAAGTAAATACAAACGGGGTTACGCTTGAGGTACTCGGAACAAGATTTAATGTCACTTCATATAGTGATGAAGATAACATTAAAGCAAACCTGTTTGAAGGGAAGCTTAAGTTAATTGCTGGTAAAGAAGTAAGAGTTCTTTCAAAAGGTGATCAGGCTGTTGTAAAAAAAGGTCAGATAAATAATAAAGAAGCTATACAAATACTAAAGAATAGTGCTAGTGGATTTGAAAGTTCCTTTATTGTTTTTCACAAAGAAGACCTCTCTATAGCATTGACAGAAATTGCCAGATGCTATGGTTACCAAATTAAATTTGAACATCCTGTACCACAAAAAAGGTTTGAAGCAACACTTTATCGCCGACATCCAATTGAAAAGACATTAGATTTTGTAACTGTCGTAACGGATATTAAGTTCAAAATAAATGGGCAGACCATATTAGTTAACCCTTAAAATAACCCGGAGGAGAGTTTTAATTAGCATTCTTGCCATTACCTATCCATTCATAAAATCCTACTCCTACGTTTCTCACAATTAATGCCGTATTCTCATGGTAACTAAACCAAATTAAAAATTATCCCCCATTTCATCTCATGAAATCATCATGATTTAGAATGGGGGATAGATTCTCAAACTCTTAAAATTGGCCGCAAAAGTTACATAAGACAACCCGAAACTAAGCTGTATTATTTTTTTTGACTTAATCAACGAATGTTAGTTAGGATTTGTCGCGTTTTCTTGGGCCGTAGGTAATGGTAATGAAAAAAGTTGTAATGGTAGCGACCATCTGCTTTCAGTTGAAAGCAATGGCACAAATTGAAGTTAAAAATTACGATCCTGAAATTGAGGTACACTTTAAAAACATCTCGCTCTACAATGCCTTGGAAGAAATTGGAACCAAGTCGCAAAGGACGATTGGATATATTTTTGAATGGTTAAAGAATTCAAAATATGTAACATTAGACACAGTTGCTCCATTTTCGGTTATTCTCAAAAGGTGTTTAGATAATCAACCATTGGAATGTAGATGGAAGATGGACATTGATCCACCAATGATGGCATTATTGCCAAGAGCCTTAGAAGTTACAGTAACAGACTCCTCTGGTAACCCATTAATGAATGTTACTGTAAAAACAGATTTGAAAGTCAGCAAGACCGATAACAAGGGCCGCTGCATCATCCCTAAAGCGGCTTGCGATTCTATCGTCGTTCTTACTTCAATTGATAGAGAACCGGTAGTAGTGAAACTAAAAGGCCAAACCAAAGTTTCCGTGAAAATGGCACTGAGAATAGCGAACATGGATGCAACAATTGTGTCCGACGGATATCAAAGAATTCCAAAAGAAAGTCAAACAGGTTCATTTAGCTACTTACCGGATTCCATATTCTATCAATCAAATTCTCCTTCCATTCTGGAAGGAATGATGGGAAGAATCCCTGGGTTTTTATTTATTAGTTCTCCTAATACCTTGACAAATGAGCCCCAAATCCAAATAAGAGGACAAAGTACAATCTATGCAAATCCAAACAGTCTAATTATTGTCGATGGATTTCCATTTCGAGGAGACTTCAGATCAATTAATCCCAATGATGTTGAGAATATAACCATTTTAAAAGACGCCGCAGCTGCATCAGTCTGGGGAGCAATGTCTGGCAATGGAGTAATTGTAATTTCCACTAAAAAGGCAAAGCTTTACAAACAATTTAAGGTGCGCCTAAATTCAAATATAACTATTTTACCCAAAAAAGATTTGTACTACCCTGTCCAATTAACTACTGAAGAATTTGTAGAGTTTGAGAAACTGCGTATGGATTCGGGGTACTATAATACGGCCCTGTTATCAAATAACACAGCTCTGTCAGAAGTAGTTGAAACCTGGAATGATTTTAACAACGGAAAGATTTCATCAACCACCAGAGACGCCAGGCTTAGTAGGCTAAGAACCCACGATAAACGAGAGGATCTCGCCAAATATTTTTACAATACCGGCCTTTTACAGCAACATTTCTTAAACATTAGTGGAGCAACTACTCGATTCAGTTATAACCTATCAGGTGGATTTACCCGATTAAAGGCTAACGAAGTCACCACGTTAAGAAATCAAGTAACATTAAATGTAGGCTTTGGGTATAAACTCAGAAACTTAGAGGTATCGACATACAATTATTTAATTTTTTTGGAAAACAAAAACGACGGGCATTTACCAACAGGATTATTCCCTAATTCCTTTATTGTTGACAATGGGCTTGCAGCCATCGTGCCATCCGACATAAGACAATCATATAAAGACAGTATTAATCAGGAAGGTATTTTCCAGGACTGGAACTGGCGTCCTTATGATGAATTAAAGGAAAATGAGTTCCGCTATAAACAAAACAGTAAAACATTTAACGTCGCGATTAAATATACACTGCGCAAAATACTTTACTTAAATATTCAGTACCAGAACTATATAAAAAGTGACAATATAACTGACTATAATAGCCCTAGCTCCTATAAAGCAAGGCATCTTCAAAATAGTTATGCTCAAAATCAGACAGGAACTATAGTCTATCCTATCCCCAAAGGCGGCATACTAAATTGGCAGAATAATATACAAAAGGGAGAAAATGGCAGGTTTCTAATACGTTGCGATTTGGGGGCTTCCAAGCGATTTAGATTTTCAGGTTTATTGGGAATCGACTTTAATAAAACTTACTTTGATAGTTCATCGGGCACACACTATGGGTATACCAAAGATCTAACACAAGTAAATAGAATGAATTATAATACATATTACTCCATGTATTATGATCCAACACAAAGTGCTCTTATTCCCAATCAATCAGCAATAGGCTCACATTTCAATTACAACACAGCAATATTTGCTAATATAGGAATCACTTTCAAAGGGCGCTATCATTTTTCCAGTAGTGTGCGAACAGATGAATCGAATCTTTTTGGTTCCGATGAAAAATCAAAGCGCATACCTCTGGGATCATTTGGTATGAAGTGGGATATAAATGAAGAACCTATAATTAGAATACCTTGGTTATCTTATATAAACGTTCGAGGGAGCATTGGTACAAGTGGAAATATTAATAATAACATTTCGTCCTATGCGACTGCAGAAAGAGGGCCCACAAATACTGCTGGGCAAACGCCGCTGACCATTTTAACGCCCAATAATGATCATATCCGTTGGGAGCGGAGTACTATGAAAAACCTAGCTATTGAATGGTCTGATATAAACCGGGTATTCCAATTCACATTTGAATACTATTGGCGCAATTCCGCACGTTTGGTTGCTCCTTCCTTACAGGATCCAACATTAGGTTATTCAAACTACTGGGACAATACAGCGCAATTAAAGGGGAAAGGATTTGACTTTAGTTTGCAAACTAATTTCATGGTACATAAATTAGAACTGTCTACCCTTTTTTGGATAAGTTATAATACGAACAGCATAACTCGTTTTGAAAATCCGCAATCGCAAGCCCGATATTTTACTGACAATAGATTTTTAAGTCCGCGTGAAGGTTACCCTGTAAATGCTGTAAATGCATTTAGATGGGCGGGCCTGGATCCGGTCAACGGCAACCCTCAAGTCTACCTGGCAGGCAATCCAAGCCAGGAATATATTAAAATAAATGGGTCTTCACCCGACAGTTGTATTATTAATATGGGCTCATCCATTCCAACATTATATGGTGCCTTTTCTCCTACCATTCGATATAAGTGGATATCGATAATCGCCACTTTTATTGGAAAATTCAAATATTACTTCAAAAGGGCTAGCATTAATTATTCTGATCCATATACCAATACAGTCGCAGGTGAAAACGACTACAATAAACGCTGGAGAAAACCGGGCGATGAAAATCATACGTTTGTTCCATCCTTAAAAATAACACAAGATAATGACAGAGATAATACATATGCTAACTCATCGGCCCTAGTCGAAAAGGGTGATAATATTAAGCTCAAATTCTTAAGATTTGACTTTAACATAAGTAAATCTATAAGTGAAAGTTTGGGACTAAAAGGTATTACAATTTTTACAAACATTGACAATGTATATACCTTATGGACAGCAACAAAAACTAAAGTTGACGCCGATCATTTAACAACACTTCTTGATGCACGTACATATGCAGCAGGGGTTAATATTGACTTTTAAAAATTGAATTTAAGTATGAAAAAAGTTTTGCCAAATCTCGTCTTTATATTCTTTATCGTCTTGTTCTCATGCCATAAAAAGGATCATCTGAACACAAAACCAACAAGTAATATTTTGGTACCCACATCTGCTGAAGACTTACAAGGGTTGCTAGATAATCCAACTATATTTGGATATGGACCGTATTTAAATACAATTTTAGCAGATGAATTTTATTATACCGATGCCTATTTGAGTCGCCTGTTAAGTGAAGCAAAGGCATATACATGGCAAGATAAGCTATTTGATGAAAATGAAAACGTGCCAGATTGGAATGACACCTATACTCAAATCTATTATTGTAACCTAGCTATTGAAGGCATTAAAAAAGGCCTATCGAATAACATGAGTGAAAAGCAACTAGCGGCAATTAAAGCAGATGCATTATTTAAACGTAGTATTGCTTTTTATAACCTTGCTCAACTTTTTGCACGGCCATACGATTCATCAACGGCCAAAACAGATTTAGGCATCCCATTAAGGTTAACAAGTGATAGTAAAGAGAAACTATCAAGAGGCAGTTTACAGACGACTTATGAGCAAATATTATCTGACATTAGCAGTGCTATTCCATTACTTCCTACCACATTAGATCTAAAATTTAGAAACAGAGGTTCTCAGCCAGCAGCATGGGCGTTACTAGCTCGAATTTATCTAAATATGCGCGATTACCAGCATGCCGCCGTTTGCTCAGAAGCTTGTTTAAATTTGTATGATAGTCTAATTGACTTTAATGGAATTAATATTAACAATCTATTCCCCTTTACTTCTACAAATAAAGAAACGCTTTATCAATGTAAAATGGCTGGAAGAAATTTTACACCAGCCTTATGGTATGGTATGGCCTTGATTGATACAAATCTAATAAGTCTATACCAACCAGGGGATTTGCGTCAGCATATCTTTTTTCATAAATCTGTGCCAAATATTAAAGGTAGCTACAGTGGCGAAATTTTCCCTTTTAACGGTCTTGCGCTTGACGAAGTTTACCTTACCCTCGCCGAATCTTACATAAAGCTTGGACAAGTAGGCAAAGGACTAAATATCCTTAATAAATTATTGGTAACCCGATGGAAAAAAGGAGAATTCATTCCTTACGAAGACACATCCATGGATAAAGCCTGGCGAAATATTTTGACAGAACGACAAAAGGAATTAGTATTCCGCGGCATACGTTGGTCAGATATTCGACGGCTTAACAAAGAAGGATTAAAAATTGATCTAACCCGTAAAATCGGCGGCACCCAATACAAACTAGCACATTACGAATACGATAGGTTTGTATTGTTGCTACCAGATAATGTGATACGCTATGGCTATACACAAAACTAGTGGTAAGAATCAGATCCCGGATTAATGTAATGGTATATAGGAACCAGTCTTGCATGGAAGGTATGGACCTCCGATTCCAGTTTTATAGTATGTACAAACACCTGAAACGTCCCAACAAAAATAATCAACTCCTTCCTGGCCTGCTGGTTGGAAAGTGCCATTTACTAATTTGAATTGCGGATAAAATTGACAAGTTTGATTTTTGGTTGATGCAAACGAACCCGCAAAAGCGATGATAATAGCAGTACAAATAAGTATGAATTTAATTCGCTTCATAATTAAAGTTTAGATGTTGTAAAATGTGATTAAGTGTATTCGATAATGTTTTATTTAAATAATTAAAGTAAAAAATACGTTGAGTCTGGTCTTGGTATCCAGCAATTAGAAACACTAACAACGTTTAGTGAATTCCACTTTTTTTAAGCGCCTATTGTTGCAATACGTCAGGGAATAGATTGAATTAACACCCCTGAAATACGTACAGCGCACACAAATAAATTGAATTACGTCCTATGTCATAAGTAAATCTTGCCTAAACCTTGGAATTTTATTGAATGAGGGTGTTGGACCCAATCCATATGCCCAAACAGCATAATTTAAACACACATAAGATATTATACCGTAAATAAATATTAATTCATCTATTTGAAGAAACCCCGATTGTATATTATTGACATGCTAGTAGACTACCTTAATATAAAGACACTTAAATACAACATTTGACAAATTTGTTTTGCCATGTTATTACCAAAACCGTGTTTTCACCTTTTTTAAAAAACGGCTATTTCCGGACAAGAAAGATCCAGCAAATAAATGAGCATTAGTTAAAGGAGTAATATTAATAGAGAATTGAATTGGTTCTGTTCTCAGGAAATCAAGAAATGCAGAAAACCAACATTTATGACCAGGAAGGAAAGAAAGGAATTGTTAAAGCTATTGCAGGAACACGTATCCAATATTTCAAACTTACAGTTTGGTGATTACGTTTTGGCTGAAGCACTAACACAAAAAACCAAAGTGTACTGCTCATTGCACTTTCCGGATCGATTATACTATTTTTATGATATTATAAATTCAAACTTTAGAGCATCAACCAATGATGCAAATGCCTCAAGACAAGCCTGGGATCAGGCTCAAGGGCGATTACTTGCAATTGCACATTTAATGTTGGAAGAATTAAAAATAACAGATACAGGAACTGGAATTTCATTTTTAAGAATAACAATTTCAATTTCTTTCTTAATCATAGCATCTTATATCCTCTGGACATTTAACTCACGGGCAAAATGGCAATGGCTGACTGATCACCCTAAAAGAATTCCACTATATTTATCAGTTCAATCAGTAATTATTCTTATTTCTGCTTTAATTCTAACCAATAATAAACAAGGGAAGTTTATCGAATGGGTTGGCATAATCATCTCTTTACTCTCTTTGATTATTTCGACTCTTGTGTGAATAAATCATCGTTTTACATATCTATATATGCAATAGGTGTTTCCTCAAAAAGAGTAGCTTATTTTCCACTTTAATTAATAATCAAATTACAAAGAAAGTGTTGACTCTATTTCAACCTTTGGTTTTGCGTGCTGTTAGAATCAAACAAGTAGCTGACCAGGTTACAGTAAGTTTTGCTCCCTTTGATTAAAGAAACAAGGAAAGATCATTGCTAAAAGAGAGTTTTATCAGATGATCGCTGGTTTGTTTGGGCCTACCCTTTCTCAAATCCCAATCACTTCTTTTTATGTCGTCCATAAACAGTGAGTAGCGTATTAAAAGAAATTCTGCTCCTTGAGTTCAAGGATCGTAGGTTGGTCTTCAGCAGTAACCAGCTTAGCAAACCTGACCATTATTATAAAAAGGATTTATATAGGTAAGATATTGATCCCAATAAAAGAAAGCAGTATTTCATTAAGCTAATGAAGTCATAGCTTTACCTGAGTTACACAATGTAAACATGCGACTAAAATTTTCAACACTATTTTTCAACAAAAAAGAATTTTATTGACTACAATCAAGGAGCTAAAAAAATATGGATAAAATTCTTGGTACATTAGCCACCTTTGGTTGTTTTAAATTATAGGTACAATTCCATGTGACGTAGGGATTAATTTGCTGAGTGGCAAAACATCCAATTAGCGATATGGGCAAGCCCATAAAAAAACCCACATGTTTATGGTTATCCAGAGAGCATTATGTCGCCTAAACCATAATGTTAAGCGCTTGAGTTTTGATGAACCTTGCTGTAACAAAATTTCTAAATGGAAAATGAAAATAAAATATTTAGCTGTCCCAAGTGCAAGAAGAAGTTTACTATACCCGTTAATAAACATATTAGTTTGCATTGCCCAAAATGCAACGCCAAGCTGGAATATACAAATGGCGTACTTACAAAAGTAAATGACAAACCCCATAGAACCTTCGGACGTAAAGCTCGAGAGCTATTACAAAAGATACTTATTGGAGCTATTATTACCTGGTGCTTGAATTTCATATTGCTGAGAACTGGATGGAATGAATGGAAAAATGTTTCAGAGGATATAACTGTCATCACGGAAAAAATAAAAGATAGGGTATTCACGTTAAGTCCTACTTCCATTCTATTTAATTATTCGTATTTAAAAAAACAAATTGCCGAAAAAAAAGGCAGCTGGGGGTCGGTAAGCTCCCCCTATCCTCAACCGACGATTGTTGAAAATATTAACTCTTTTTTCCGAAACTATTGGTATACTCCAAATGGTAAAGTTTATTGGTTTGGGAGGATTCTGTTAATTATTAGTTGTCTGATAAGTATTGTATTTTCTGTAGAAGCATTTGAAAATTCGACTCATTCATTAAAGGGGTGGGTGTTGCTGTTAAACTTCATTTATTACGCGGGAAAGGTGCTTTTTATAATATGGCTATTAGCTACCTTTTTGTTCTTGGCAATGAAGGCTTTACTTTTTATAGGCGGTGGAATTGTAGCTTTATTCACTTTTCTTGCTGCTGGAGGAGGGTTTCTAAAACTGGTTGTTGATGAAATAAAGCAAGAAATGACAGATCAGCCCAAAAATAAAATAATACAATATGTTTTGGCCCTATTTCCAAAAAGAAAATAATATCCCCTTTTCAGCAGTCTTCGCTTCCTTATTCTCTCGTAAATTTATCCAAAAGTAGAAAATGCTATGTGTTTTAATTTTTTACCATCCAGATGGCGAATGGTTCAATTTTTCCGCGGATATATATGACCGGCTGACCGAACTTTTCGAAGTGCGTGGTATATAAATTTGTTTTGCATAAAACAATTTGATGTCAGGTTATAAGAAGGGTCTTCATCTTATTTACATTTCTCTTCTACAAGATCCAGCAATAACGCATAAGTGTAACTAGGGCAAAAACGTTTAATTATAATTTTATCGGCCAAGAAGGAAATCAAGAATTATAAAAGCACAATTATTTAAGAGATCCCGGGCGGTAAGATTACAATTCACATCAGTAATCAGTACTCACAGTGAAAAACACTCATTTCAGCACCTGATGGGAAATAGCATATATCATTGAATTGAAGGAATGACTAAAAAAATATAGGTTACGATGGGAATAAGCGCCGGCATTATTGACACCGCCACGAGCACCACTGTCTTCCATTTTAATAATAAAAAACTTTGTTTTATAGAAAAGCCTGGTAAACAAATGGCGGCGCTACAGGTATCTAAAGGCAATATAAATGAAACTTAACACCCTGCTGATTTTTTCACTCAGCTTCTTATGGAGTCAATAACTTTTCGGCCTGAAGCATGTCAAGAAGTTAATATAGCTGTTCGGCCATTTTCGAAATCTCTCCTACTGCTTTTTATCATCCATCAAAAACTCACAAACTTCTAAACTGCGCAAAGCGGTATCATGGTCTTAATAATTTCCATGTCCCCAGGTTCAACCGCAACGGGCATTTGCTCAGAGCCCAATAAGTAAGCAACCTTAGTTCGATGTCGTCCGTCAACAAAGACGAGCCTATGATCGTTGCCCTCCGTTATATAAATCGTCGGTGGATCGATATATAGCTGTTGCTCCCAACGATACAGAATACGGGCAACGCGTCCATCATTGAGCAGTTCACCGGTAAACAGAAGCATACGCTCAACTTCCCCAAAATCGGCACATTGGATAAGTTTCACGACATCGGTCAGGCAAATGAGATACCTATGCTGTTCTGGACCGATTCCCCAATCGCGGATTTTGTCGGCATCGGCTCCATACGCCCATCGAGGCACAATTGAGTGAAGTTCCAAATGACTTTTTCCTTTGTAATAGGTAATCTGTTCCTCCAAGTTATCGTTGTTTGCGCTGGCACGGCGAAGTTCCATATGACAATGTAAGTAAAACAGGGGACATTCGAGCGTCATTTCCGTTGTTCATATTCACTGATGGCAGCCTGCAGGCAAAACTGCCCGCCCGATCGTTCAGGTATTGCTTCTTTTGCTTGACTGATCGGTATATTCGCTTATTTTCTTGTGGCTTCTGTTCGATATTCAATCATTTTAAAGAGCATTAACTATATCTTGGCGAGGTAGTTCCTCGGGTGTTTACCTGCAATCTAGCTTCTCCAGTGCTTTCTGCATGCATCCTTAACAGTTTAGAGCTTGAAGAAGATCAAAGATTGTTGTTCGCGCCCTAATTACTATTATCAATATCTGTTATGTAAGCCCCTGCCGTTGATAACCTAAAGTGAACTAGAAAACGGTTATTAAAATAGAGCGGAGAACCGTGGAATGGAAGGATATAAAAGCAGCTCATTACCTAAAAGTCACCCTTACAGAAAAGCATAGTGACGGTAGTCCTCGCCTTAGCGTTTTGACTGTTGCATTTTTTTGTTTTGACCGCCACGAAAGTTTACTATCGTTTACCAACATGTGTAACCAATCGAATTATAAGTATCTGTAAATTCTGAGTCCACCAAAGACTCACAAAAGCATCCACATCTATCAGATATACAATCCCTTATCAAAATAATATTCTCTTACTCACAGATTTACTCATAGTAAATTAGATGTATTTTGACACCGTATTTAAGATGGTTATCTGATATAACGCAGATAATAGAACGAAAATCAAGTATTTATATGTTATGTATTGGAACAGTGGAGCTGAACTAAAAACCGTTCACATTGCAATATTGTATGTATATTAATACTTGATAATCAAGTAGTTGTAAAATCAGTGGACTGTACTGGACTCGAACCAGTGACCCCTACTCTGTCAAAGTAATGCTCTAAACCAACTGAGCTAACAGTCCTGAAGGGTTTTAATGAAATTTTAAAAAAGTGATACCCATTTGATATCTAAAATTCCAGAGCCGAAGGTAAAACAGTCGGCCACCTTCCCCAAATTTTTTACATATTCATTCAAGGTATAATATTCAGTTACCCGCTCATACAGTAAAAAACAGGCTTTCCAGGCAAACAGTCCAATGTGTAAATCGTTACCTTTAGGAACAACCTTCACCATTCAAACCTTCTTTATGAACCAGGATATAATCAAACTGTTCGATGAGTATACCCATGTACCCCTTTCCCGCGATGAATTCCTCCGCCGGCTCACCAAAATAACCGGTAGCCTGGCAGCCGCTTTGGCCGTATTACCTATGCTGGAAGTAAACTATGCCCAGGCGCAAACAGTACCTGTACAGGATGATCGTCTTACGACCGAACATATTACATATCCTGGTGACGATTGCACCATGAAAGGTTATCTGGCCAAACCCAAACAAAAAGGGAAATATGGTACCGTGGTAGTCATTCACGAAAACCGTGGTTTAAATCCGCATATTGAAGATGTTACCCGCAGGGTGGCATTGGCCGGTTACCTGGCCCTCGCTCCGGATGCATTATCGCCTTTAGGCGGTACCCCCACCAATGAAGATGAAGCGCGTAATATGTTTGGAAAGCTGGATACGCAAAAGAATCTGAACAATTTTATTAAGGCATTCGATTACCTGAAATCACTGGACGAAAGTAATGGGAAAATGGCTTGTGTGGGATTTTGCTGGGGCGGCGCCATGGCCAACCAATTAGCTGTTCACGTACCTGACCTCAAAGCAGCCGTTCCTTTCTATGGCCGTCAGCCCGATATGGCAGATGTGCCTAAAATAAAAGCAGCTATGCAATTGCATTATGGCGGGCTGGATGAGCGTATCAATGCAGGCATACCGGCTTATGAAGAAGCATTGAAAAAAGCAGGTACCAAATATGAATTGTATGTTTATGATGGCGCCAACCACGCATTTCATAACGACACCGCCCCTTCGCGCTACAATGCTGCAGCAGCTAAACTGGCATGGGAAAGGACGTTGACATTATTTTCAAAAACGATTAAATAGGCGGTTATCAATTAGCTAATTGTTCTTCCTTCTTTCCAGTTCCTTTTTAATCAACCCCAGCTCACGACCCGTTTGTCCGGTTACAGATGAATTCTCCTGCGCCCTGCGCATGAGATAAGGTATCACGTCCTGGATGGGACCAAACGGTAAATACTTGCTTACCCGGAATGAATGTTTTGCCAGGTTGAAAGTTATATTATCGCTCATGCCATACAGCTGCGAAAAATGTACATGCGGATGGTTATGCGGCAATCCTTTTTTATCGAGCAGTTCGGTTGTATACAAATTACTATACTCATTATGTGAGGCTACTATCAGCGCAATATGATTTAGATAATCTACACAAAATTCAAGCGCTGCATTGTAATCGCGATCGGTTGCTTCTTTATTGGGCTGAATGGGTGAAGGGTATTTCATGGCTGCCGCACGTTTGCGCTCCTTTTCCATATAGGCGCCACGAACCAGTTTCGCCCCCAATATGAATCTTTTTTGTTGGGCCGATGCAAAACTGTCTTTTAAGAATTGTAACCGGTCGTGCCGGTATAGCTGGATCGTATTATAGATCACCGTTCTTTGCCGGTTAAACCGTTCCATCATCTGCATGGTGATGGCGTCGACGGGATCCTGTATCCAGCTTTCTTCTGCATCTATCAAAACGCCCACTCCTTTGGTGGCGGCAGCTTCACAAATACGAATGATCCGTTGCTCAACCCTTTGCCATTCTTCTTTTTCCGCAGCGGTTAATACTTCTGTATGCACTTTTCCTTCAAATCCGCTTTTGGCTGTGACTGCCGCATCTAATTTTTCAAGCAAAGCAAACCGGGCCACACCGGTCACTTTCACACTCATAAAAGGAATATTGGGTTGCGTTGCCGCATAATTAATAACCTTGATAAACTCCTCACAGGCATGATCAAAATTCTCTTCGCCTTCCTTCCCTTCTACCCCATAATCCAGTATCACCTGCACATTGAATTGTTTCAATTTGGCAGCTACATGGGCT
Organism: uncultured Niastella sp.; assembly: GCA_966212235.1. Taxonomy (GTDB): domain Bacteria; phylum Bacteroidota; class Bacteroidia; order Chitinophagales; family Chitinophagaceae; genus Niastella. Next base: position 313,429 of record CBIHPP010000008.1, read on the forward strand.
GTTTCCTCCAGCGTTTCTCCGCCAACAAATTGTTCAAAAATGGTATTGCGGATCAGGTTTTTGATGGGAAGCCCCACTTTTATCGCCCAGGGGGTAATTCTGGTGCCGAGTTTTACCAGGGGTTGGAAACCCATACTTGAAAAAAGGAAATGGGCTTTTTTTAACTCACGCTCTGATTTATAAGCAAATGCATTTTCCGTATTATCAAAAGATACAGCAACGGCGGTTTTCGACATAGAACTAACGAATGTTAGGCACGAAGATAATTCTTTAGCGCCTAAGTTCTAAGTTTTTGCCTGCTGAGTTTTTTGGGGGGCCTGCGCCTTCCTGCTGGTTTTTGGCTGCCGTGAACCTTGTATATTGTGCCCAATTATGAAGATCCTACACACCGATATATATAAGTTCAGCATTCCCATGCACCCTTTTACAATTGCTACGGGCACCATGCACTATGCGCAGAATATTTTTATCAGGGTGCACACCGATACCGGCCTTTATGGCGTGGGGGAATGCTCAGCATTTCCGATGATCGTGGGTGAAACGCAGGCCACTTGTTTTGAAATGGCAAAAGATTTTGCCGGCCTCTGGAAAAACAAAAATGCGGCTGCCATTGAAGAACGGTTGCAGGAACTTCATAGTTACACCGCTTTTAATGCAACCATCAAGAGCGCTTTTGATATGGCCCTGTACGATCTGGCTGCCAAAGCGGCCGGTCAACCGCTGTATCGCTTTTTGGGTGGCAACAAAAAAGAATTGGAAACCGATCTCACCATTGGTATCGACACACCCGATATGATGGCAAGTAAAGCCGTTGATTTTGTAAAACGAGGCGTACGCATCATCAAAATAAAACTGGGTAGAAATGCCAAAGAAGATGTTGAACGCGTTCGCAGGATCCGCGAAGCTGCCGGAGCTTCCATTGGTTTACGCATTGATGCCAACCAGGGCTGGAGCTATGAGGATGCTTTATTTGCGTTGACGGCTATGGGTCCCTATAACATCCAGTTTTGTGAACAGCCTATGCGCTTTTGGGATGATGATAAATTACCGGCGCTGGTTAAACAATCGCCCATTAAGATCATGGCCGATGAAAGCGTCTTTAATCATTACGATGCCAAACGGATCATTGCAGCCGGCGCCTGTGATTATGTGAATATCAAGTTCTCTAAATCGGGCGGTATTTGGGAAGCGCAGAAAATTCATGCCGTCTGCAAACAAAATAATATCCCATGTATGATGGGTGGCATGCTGGAAAGCCGGATTGCCCTTTCGGCCTTTGCGCATTTTGCGCTTTCACACGATAATGTGATCTTTTACGATATGGATACCTGCATGCTGGGCCATAAAACCGATCCGGTTACGGGTGGCGTGCAATACAAGGGCTTTTTCCTGGAAGTGCCTGAAACGCCAGGGATTGGCGCTGATGCTGAAGAAACCTTCCTCAACACACTGGAGAAGGTAACCGTTTAAACGGCCCCCAACCAGTAAACAATCAAACAATACAACCTTCGTTTATATATCTTTGCGCAAAAAAAAGGATGGACCAGTTTTCCAAAACAGCCAAAGATTCATCGGTTACCATGACCGAATTGGTATTGCCCAACGATACCAATATGTTTGGCAACTTAATGGGTGGACGATTAATGTACTGGATGGATATTGCAGCTGCACTGTCTGCTATGAAGCATTGCGGCACACCGGTGGTTACTGCATCGGTTGACAATATTTCATTCGAAAACCCCATTAAACTGGGAAATGTGGTTCATATACAAGCCAGGGTGTCACGTGCTTTTAATACTTCCATGGAGATCTTTATGAGTGTTTGGGGTGAAGATGCCCTGCACCAGTACAAATACAAAAGCAATGAGGCCTATTTTACATTCGTTGCACTGGACCCCAATGGTAAACCCCGCAAGGTTCCTACCCTAATTGCAGAATCAGAAGAAGAAAAAAAGTTGTTTGATGGCGCTTTGCGCAGAAGACAGGTACGCCTCATCCTGGGCGGTAAAATGCAACCGAACGACGCTACGGAACTGAAGGCACTCTTTATGAATAAGTAGTCTACACCCGCCTTGCGCCTCAGCTAAAGCTTCAGCGATCCCGAAAAGTTGGGGGGCACGCATTAGCTCATTGGGTTTTCCCAGTGATGCGCCCCTTTCATCATATACGGTTTGCTTTGCTCAATGGCGTCCATCACCTGTTGTAATATGTCTTCAGCAGATGCCTCGTAATCTATTTGTAATGGCTCTTTAAAAGTTACAGTGAGCAAGGTGCCTTTCTTTTTAAACTTCAATCCTTTCTTATTAAAGGCGCGCCAGAATCCGCTGATCACTACCGGCACCACTATGGGCTTGCACAGTTTTATGATATGCGCTGTGCCTTTTCGTCCGGGTGCAAAAGGCATGGTAGTTCCCTGCGGAAAGGTGATCACCCAGTTGTTATCCAACGCCCGGGTAATTTTACGGGTATCTGAAGGATCGAGTCCCTTACGTACTTCCGCACCCGCTGATCGCCAGGTCCTTTTTACCGTAAGTGCGCCACCCAGGGTGAACAGCCGGCTGATCCAGCTGCCTTTCATTGTTTCTTCGGCAGCCACATAATATACCTTTGTGAACGGGTTCAATAAATAATAGGGTACGCCCAGCTTGTTCTTTTTGCCCCATTTCACTGCGCAGAAAATATGCAGAAAGGTAATTACATCGGCAAAGTAGGTTTGGTGATTGCTTACAAAAAGAACGTTCTTCCTGGGCAGTTTGGCAAAATGTTCCGTTCCTCTGATCTTTAGCCTATTAAAAATAACCAATCCTGGCCAGCTTAAAATGCCAATCAGTACATAGATGAATTTCCGGAAAAGTTTTATATGCAGTAACCGCTCACTGAACGAACCCATGCATCAATATTTTGATAGTCAATAGATACCGAAATTAAGAAATTCTAAAAACAGAACAACAAACCACAACTATAAACTATTTTTGCAACCATGAAATTCTCCGCGGTAATTTTTGATATGGATGGTCTGCTGATAGATTCCGAACCTTTATGGCAACAGGCAGGAGCAGAAATGTTACAACAATTCGGTGCAACACTAACCGATGAACAATATACTCTTACTACAGGTTTACGTACGCCCGAGTGGGTCGATTTCTGGTTCTCTCATTTTAACATCGACAAAAAGGGAGCAAAAGAAGCCGCGAAAGAGGTTGAACAAACAGCCCTGGATAAGATCAAACAGCATGGTGAAGCTATGCCCGGCGTGGAATACATCATGGAATTTTTCAAAGCCAACAATTTCCTCATCGGATTGGCTTCCTCCTCCCCTATGCGCTTAATTGAAGCGGTGGTTGAAAAGTTGAATATTCAACCCTACCTGAACGCCATTACTTCTGCCGAACAACTCCCTTATGGCAAACCACATCCCCAGGTATTTTTAAATTGTGCTGAATTATTGAAGGTGCCGCCTACTTCCTGCATTTGTTTTGAAGATTCATTCAATGGCATGATCGCCGCCAAGGCAGCTCGCATGAAATGTGTAGTTATTCCCGCACCGCATGTGCATCACGAAGGCCGGTGGGATGCAGCCGATCGCAAGTTGTCGTCACTGCTGAATTTTAATAAGACTGTTTTAGAGACACTTTAGGCTAAACCGCTTGTCGGATATTTGAAAATAGGGCTCTTCTTACTTCGTACTTCTTACCTCCTACTTCATAACACTCAAACGGGACATCCTGTTGGAACATCCCGTTGAGTGTTACTACCCAAATGAACCTGTATGTATTAAGTTGCATTACATTGCCACCCGATACCGTTAGTTTGGTAACAGACAACATTGTACGTAATGAGTTTATTTTTTACTACCGGTATACTATAATGGTCGTTGTTCTATTAGGAAGCGGTTTAAAACTACCCGCTTGTGCGCTACAGTGAAGCGCGTAAAAGAACAGAAAAATGCAGATGAACACGAATGAAGTGTATTGCTTCTTCATATGGTACGAATTTGCTTGTTTAACGAAACAACCTGGTTCTTTAAGAAGGAAACCGGCATAACTTGTCCCGATAAAGTCGGGATCATCACAAACCGTTAGATATGCCGAACATACTGGAAAGTTGAATGTTGCAATTATTTTGCAGATAGGACTAAGATCGTATTCCCGTTGACTTGCTGATATAAATATATAAAATGAATTTTTCTAATGCAAGCTTATATGTGAAAATTATCACAACTAATGACCGTGATCAAGACCTTGATAATGGGTGTAAAAGGATAAAAAAAAGCGTCCCGGACTAACCGGGACGCTTATATCATTGAAGATTACAAGAGTTACTCTTTTGTTTCGGGAGTTCCACCTTGTTGCTCTTCCTGCTTTAATTTTTCTTTGATCTCAGCCAGAGCACCCAGATCGCCTAAAGTAGCTTTTTCTACTTTGCCCTGGATGGCTTTCACTGTTTTCTTGGTTTTGTCAGCTTCAACACGGGCTTCTTTTTGAGCAGCTGCTTTTTCTTCCAGCTTAGACTGCTCCCAGATACGGGTATGCGATACTACGATGCGTTTTTCATTGCGATCGAATTCGATAACCAGGAACTGGGTTGTTTCATCAGCACCGATGCTTTTGCCATCTTCACGCATAAGGTGACGGTTAGGTGCAAATCCTTCCAGGCCGTAAGGCAATTGAACGATACCACCTTTGTCATCTCTGCGAATAACTGTTCCTTCGTGTACAGAACCAACAGCGAATGTGCCCTGTAATGCATTCCAGGGATCTTCTTCGAGTTGTTTATGTCCGAGTTGCAGTTTGCGATTGTCTTTATCAATTCCGAGAATTACCACGTCGATGTTCTCACCAACTTTGGTGTACTCAGAAGGATGATTGAAACGTTTCAACCAGCTCAAATCGCTGATGTGGATCATACCACCAATACCAGGAGCCAGCTCAACAAACACACCGTAAGGAGTGATGTTTTTCACCAGGCCGGTATGACGGCTTGCCTCAGGGAATTTGGTTTCGATAGTGCTCCATGGATCTTCGCTCATTTGCTTGATAGACAAGCTCATTTTGCGATTATCTTTATCGAGCGTTACGATCTTGGCTTCGTATTCATCACCCAATTTGAAGAATTCTTTCGCATTGATTGGTGTGTTGGCCCAGGTAATTTCACTTACGTGTACCAGACCTTCAACACCTGGCATGATTTCCAGGAATGCGCCATAATCTTCAATGTTCACTACTTTACCTTTCACTACAGAACCTTCGTGAATGTTTTCTGGCAGAATATCCCAAGGATGTGGTGTCAATTGTTTCAGACCAAGGCTGATACGTTTTTTCTCATCATCGAAGTCTAATACAACCACTTTCAGTTTCTGATCCAGTTTCAACACTTCGCCCGGATGGCTGATACGGCCCCAGCTGATATCAGTGATATACAACAGACCGTCTAAGCCGCCCAGATCCATGAAGGCACCGAAATCGGTGATATTCTTGATAGTTCCTTCCAGTACCTGACCTCTTTCGAGTTTGCTCATGATCTCTGCACGTTGTGCTTCGATATCGCTTTCGATCAGTGCTTTATGGGAAACTACGGCGTTCTTGATAGCTTCGTTGATCTTCACTACTTTGAACTCCATGGTCTTACCTACAAACTGATCATAATCAGTTACAGGTTTAACGTCGATCTGAGAACCCGGTAAGAATGTTTCCATACCGAATACGTCTACGATCAAACCGCCTTTGGTTTTTGAAGTAACAGTACCGGTAATAACTTCACCAGTTTTGTGAACTTCAACAATTTTTTCCCAGGCGCGGGTAATGCGGGCTTGTTTACGGCTGAGGTTCAAGTGACCTTCCCGGTCTTCTTTTTCTACAACCATTACTTCCACTTCATCACCTGTTTTCAGGTTCTGCAGATCACGGAATTCGTTTAACGAAACCAGACCATCACTTTTAAATCCGATGTTAATTACCACATCAGTTTTAGTAAGCGCCACAACCAGGCCTTTTACTAATTCACCGTCGGTAACTGCTTTGAATGTGCCTTCGTATACAACATCATACTTTGCTTTCTCTTCTTTGGTGTAAGAAGCCACATTACGTTTGTCGATACTCCAGTCAAAATCGTCATGGGCGCTATTGTCCACAACTTCAGGAGCCTGTACAGGTGCTTTTGTTGTCGCTGTAGCTTCTTCAACCTGCGGGGCTGCAGAAGACTCCTGTTCGTCAGCGTTTAATTGTTTAATAATTAATTTCTCAAACATGATAAAAAACCCGATGATTTTAATTCGGGCTGCAAAGATAGGCCAAAATGCTGAATTGTAAAGGGTTTGCGCGTTTTTTTTCGATTAGTAAATAGTTGATTTGCACAGTGTTAAACCTGTGTTCCTGAAAGGCCTGTACGGTACTGCAGGAACTTTCCGTTTAACCGTATTAGTACACCTGATTAATGGGAAAAAGTAATTAGCTTAATAGTGTGAATAACAATGCAAAAACGATTAGCCGATCCAACAGTATTAACTGCACGAAAATTGATGCGGATATTACGAAAGAATGACGTGAATAAATAAGATTGTTTTTCATGTGTTAAAATTATTTTTTTGTGCAGTTATTCTTATAGGCGCTTTTTCTTTTTACATTTACTCGAAAATTATTTCAACTGACTATTTGTTATGATTACACCAGTTTTGATCACATTATTTGAGCGGGACCTGAATAAGTTGACGGAAGAAATCTCCCAGTACCCTGATGACAGCAGCCTGTGGGTAGTTAAAGAAGGCATTAAGAACAGCGGGGGCAACCTGTGTTTGCACCTTACTGGCAGCTTACAGCATTTCATTGGTGCTGTATTAGGCGAATCGGGTTATATACGTAACCGGGAAGCAGAATTCAACCTAAAGAATATAGGCAAACACAAGCTGTTAAATGAAATAGAGAATGCCAAAGTAGCTGTTAAAGATGCATTGGAACAAACCAGCAAAAAAGAGCTGGAAAAAAATTATCCATTGCCTATTAATGGCGAAACTGTAACAACTGAATTCTTATTGTTGCATTTGCTGGCGCATGTGGGCTATCATACCGGCCAGATCAATTATCACAGAAGATTGTTGGGTTTTCCGCAGGAGCAGGAAGCTAAATAATTAAATGGTTTAATAACCCGATGGTTTGATTGTTGGATGAATTTATTTCCAATGATCAAGCCATCTGGTTACACTAATTGCTACATCGGGCAACAAAACCATTAAACAACTGCAGAGATCGCCTTTGCCGCAATGTATCCGCTTGTCCAGGCATGCTGGAAATTAAAACCGCCGGTAATGCCATCTACATCCAGTATTTCACCTGCGAAATATAAATGGGGAATTATTTTGCTTTGCATGGTATTCACATCAATTTCCGATAACTGAATACCGCCTGCTGTTACAAACTCTTCTTTGAACGTAGTTTTTCCCTGCACTTTAAATTCCTGCATACAACAATTTGCGATCAGCTTGTTTTGCTCTTTAACCGGCAGGTCGGCCCAGCGCTTTTCTTCATTAATTCCAGATTGTTGCAGCAAATATTGCCATAACCGTTGTGGCAGGTTAAAGGGATTACGAACGGCTATTTTTTGCGCTGCCATGTCAAATCGCATGTGCTGGAATTTTTCCCGCAACGTATGCTCATTATATTCCGGCAACCAGTTTATTATAGTAGCAAATTGCCAGTTGCATTCAGCTAATTGTCGCGCCCCCCAGGATGATAACCGTAGTACCGCAGGGCCGCTCAATCCCCAATGCGTGATCAATAAAGGCCCTTGTGCCGATAAATTGGTGCCGGCTATCTTTATATGTGCTTCGGGTACTGAAACGCCCATTAATTGTGTTATAGCGTTTCCGGGCATATTAAATGTGAATAAGGAAGGGACCGGCTCTGCTATTGAATGCCCCAATTGTTGCAGCCAGTTGAATTGCGATGGTTTTGAATATCCGCCACTGGCAATACAAACGAAATCCGAAGTAAGAAGCCGGAGGTCAGCTAGCTCAAGCGTAAATTGTCTTTCCTCATTATTTCGAATATGCTCCAATTTCGGATTTCCGTCTTCGTGCTTCGTACTTCCTATCTCATACCTCAAACTTTTAACATCCGAACTCATTCTTATCTCAACCCCATACCTGTTCGCTTCTTTCATTAAACAATCGATGATCGATTGCGATGTATTGGTAGCCGGAAACATGCGTCCATCGGCTTCCGTTTTCAATGGCACTTCCCTTTCGGCAAACCATTGAATGGTATCGGTCGTAAAAAAATGATGAAATGCTTTTTTTAGAAAGTTGGTCCCACGCGGATAATGACGGATCATGTCGGGGATGGAAAAGCAGGAATGCGTTACATTACACCGGCCGCCACCGGAAACTTTTACTTTTGAAAGTAGTTTGGTTGTTTTTTCGAGAATGATCACTTCCAGCGAAGGATGCAGGCGGGCAGCATTCACTGCACAAAAAAATCCGGCCGCCCCGCCTCCTATAACAACTAATCTTTTCTTTGTTCCACTCACTTACTACTTATAACTTATTACTTACAACTTATGCTTATAACTTAATTCCAGGTTTTCAAATTCGGATTGGCTCCTTCAACCGCTTCAATAATGCTGTAATCAGACAATACATCGGCCTTGCCTTTACGAACACAAACGTCATGCTCAAAGTGTACAGAAGGTTTATGATCAACCGTCCGCACCGTCCAGCCATCTTCTTCAGTATATACATCTTTCTTGCCCATGTTGATCATAGGCTCAATGGCTAATACCAATCCTTCGCGTAAAACAGGGCCTGTACCCTTCCGGCCATAATTAGGAACCTGCGGGTCTTCGTGTAACGATCTTCCCAGCCCATGCCCTACCAGCTCACGTACAACACCATATCCGTGTTTTTTCTCAGTATGTTCCTGTATGGCATATGCGATATCGCCAATGCGATTGCCGGCTACCGCCTTTTCAATGCCCTTGTATAACGACTCTTTAGTGATCTGTATCAGTTTCATAACATCATTGCCGGGGTCGCCGATAGCGAACGTATAGGCATGGTCGCCATGATAGCCGTTCTTATAAACCCCTATGTCTACAGATATAATATCACCTTCCCGCAATTCATTATTGTCTGGAAAGCCATGCACTACCACATCGTTCACTGAAATACAGGAATTGTATGGGTAGCCTTTATAATTCAGAAATGTAGGTTCTGCCTGGTGACCGCGAATAAACTCGCCAATTACTTTATCCAAAGAAAGCGTAGTGATACCTGGTTTTAATAAACCGGCAATATGGGCCAGCGTTTTACTAACCAGTAAAGCGCTTTCCCGCATCAATTCAATTTCTGCTTCTGTTTTGTAATAAATCATTACATTAAATTATACTAAAACAAAACCTGACAACTATTACATTAAGTTGTCAGGTTTGGTTTGCTAAAAATATTTTTATTAGATCGAAGAAGCCGGCGTTACCTGCTGGCGTCCCTGGATCCGTCCACTCTTCATCAAGCCATCGTATTGACGCATCAGCAACTGGGTTTCTATCTGTTGAAGGGTATCCAGAATTACACCCACCATGATCAGCAGGGATGTACCTCCAAAGAATGATGAAAATGATTGCTGTACGCCCATTCTTTGTGCAAAGCCTGGTAATATACCTACCAGGGCAAGCAATACCGCACCTGGAAATGTGATCTTATCCATTACTGAACCGATATAATCGGCTGTAGGTTGACCGGGTTTTACGCCGGGAATAAATCCGTTATTACGTTTCAGGTCGTCTGCAATTTGCTTGGGGTTAAATATCAATGCGGTATACAGGAAGGTAAAACCAATTACCATAACTGCATAAATGACCATATACCAGTAGTTACTGTGATTACCAAACACCGCAGCCAATCCTTTTGTTGAATCGAAGTTGCTTAACAGGGTTGGTAAGAACATAATAGCCTGTGCAAAGATGATCGGCATTACACCGGCGCTGTTCACCTTGATTGGTAAAAACTGGCGGGCGCCACCAAACTGGCGATTACCTACAATTTGTTTTGCATATTGAACCGGTATTTTACGAACACCCTGGATCAATATGATCAATCCCATGATGATGGCAACCAGGATAGCTATTTCTATTACAAAGATCAACAAACCACCACCGCCTCTGTTTGATTTCGCTGACCATTCCTGCCACATTGATTGCGGCAAACGGGCCAGGATACCCACCATGATGATCACGGAGCTACCATTACCCAAACCTTTGTCGGTGATCTTTTCACCGAGCCACATTACAAACATGGTACCTGCAGTAAGAATGACAGTAGTTGAAAGCCAGAAGAATGGCTTATAAGACTCTATCATTGCCTGGCCATTCGTTGTATTCAGGAACGCAACATAGGCGCTGGCTTGTAAAATAGTAACCAGTACGGTCAGGTAACGGGTATATTGATTGATCTTTTTACGACCACTGTCTCCTTCCTTTTGTAATTTTTGAAAAGGTGGATACAGGATGGTCATTAATTGAATAAAGATAGATGCAGAAATGTACGGCATGATACCCAATGCTAAAATAGATGCCTGGTTGAAGGCGCCACCTGCAAAGGCATCGATCAATCCAAGGATACCGCCGCCTCCTGAATTTACAGAGAGTTTTTCGGGGTTAATACCGGGCAATACTAAGTGTGTGCCTAAACGGTAAACGGCTATCAGGGTAATGGTCACCAGAATTTTACTCCTCAGCTCCTCAATGCCCCAGATATTTTTAAGTGTTTGTATAAACTTTTTCACGGATTTGCCAAGATTTTTAGATTTCCCTCAAATAAAAAAGACGCATGGTTAATGCGTCTATGCAAGTTACACAAAATTACTTTACCAATTCCACGGAACCGCCGGCTGCCTCAACCGCCTGCTTGGCCTTGTCACTGATGGCATTTACTTTGAAAGTAACCTTGCCTTTCAGCTCACCGTTACCTAATATTTTTATCTTATCTGTTTGGCTAACAAGAGCATATTCTCTCAGACTTTCATGAGAAATTTCTGAAAGCTCATATTTTTCAATCAGGTGATCTATTTGACCCAGATTAAATACTTTATATTCAACGCGGAACGGATTTTTAAAACCACGTTTTGGCAAACGACGCTGAATTGGCATCTGACCACCTTCATGTGCATTTCTACGTTGATAACCCGCACGGCTCTGTCCACCTTTATTACCTTTTGTAGACGTGCCACCTTTACCGGAAGCTTCACCACGACCTAAACGTTTCTCTTTGTGCGTTGCGCCTTTTGCAGGCCTTAATTCATGTAATTTCATTGTGTTGATTTTTACTTAACGGGGAATCGCCCCTCGCTTTTGTTGATGTGTTAATTTGCTAATATGATAGCGTGCTAATTTTAAGCCCGCAAAAATAATGATTTGCTAACAAAAAAACGATCAATTCGGTTTGAATGAAAGTTTTCCATTAGCAAATCAGCCAATTAGCTAATTTCTTTAAGCCAGTTCTTCAACTTTTACCAGGTGGGTTACTTTGCGAACCATACCTAATATCTGTGGAGTTGCTTCTACTTCTTTCGTAGCGTTGATCTTATTTAAGCCCAGAGCCTGCAAGGTTAATTTTTGCCGCTCAGGTCTGTCAATAGGACTTTTTTCTAAAGTGATTTTAATCTTTTTCATAACCCCTGTCTCCGCCAACCGGCGAAGGAAGTTTATATTTTGAAATTATTTAATTAACGGGATTTCCTTTATTCTCCGCCAGCCCACAACAAGTCGGGGTCAGGGAAAGTCAGGGAGTTTATCCGTTAAATACTTTCTTCAGGTTCAGTTTGCGCTGACGGGCAACTGTAATCGGTTCACGCAACAAAGCCAGTGCTTTGAAGGTTGCTTTTACCACGTTGTGTGGGTTTGCAGAACCCAGTGACTTAGCCAGAACGTCGGTAATACCCGCGGCTTCCAACACAGCACGCATGCTACCTCCGGCGATTACACCAGTACCATGAGCGGCTGGTTTCACCAATACTTTGGCAGCACCTTCTTTAGCCCATTGGTCATGAGGAATGGTTCCGTGCATGATAGGCACTTTAATCAGGTTCTTTTTGGCGTCTTCGATACCTTTGGTAATTGCTTCCTGCACTTCCTTTGCTTTTCCAAGACCATGACCTACAACACCACTTCCGTTACCAACTACTACCAGGGCAGAAAAACTAAAAGCGCGGCCACCTTTGGTTGTTTTTACAACGCGGTTAATAGCCACCACTTTCTCTTTCAGCTCAATATCGCCGGCTTTAACCCTGTTTAAATTAACTTTTGCCATTATTGCTATTTGAAATTATCGGAATTGTAAAATGTGAATTGTCTTAAAATTCAAGACCGCCTTCGCGCGCTCCATCAGCAACACTTTGTACACGGCCATGATACAGGTTACCACCACGGTCAAAAACAATCTTGGTAAAACCCAGTTCTTTTGCTTTGCGGGCAATAGCCTGACCAACCAGTTTGCTCTTTTCTACCTTGGTAGCTTTTTGCGCACTGATATCTTTATCACGTGAAGAGGCAGCAGCCAATGTAAAACCTTTATCGTCATCGATCAGCTGTGCATAGATATCGCTATTGCTGCGAAAAATTGCCAGCCGGGGCTTTTCAGCGGTACCTGCAATCTTCTTACGAATGCGGTAACGTATCTTTTGCCTTTGTTCTAATTTGGTATTCATTGCTTATATTTTGTGCCCGCCGATGCTGCCGGAGGGCTAATTTGAAAATTTGAGAATAAGCTAATGTGCTAATCAAGTCATTTATTAGCACATTAGCTAATCAGCCTTTTGGCTAACTATTTACCCGCTGCTTTACCAGCTTTACGACGAACCACCTCGCCAACGTATTTAACACCTTTTCCTTTGTATGGCTCAGGCTTACGTAAGCCGCGTAATTTAGCGGCAACCTGTCCCAGTAATTGTTTATCGATACCTTCCAGGGTAATTTTGGGATTCTCCCCTTTTTGCTGGTCAGTAGCTACTTTCAATTCCTTGGGAACTTCGAATATAATATTGTGAGAATAACCCAGTGACAGATCCAGCAGGTTACCCTGATTGCTTGCTTTATAACCTACCCCTACCAATTCCAATTTCTTCTGGAACCCTTCAGTAACACCTTTCACCATATTGGCAACCAGCGCCCGGTACAAACCATGCAGTGCACGGTGACGGATCTGGTCGGTAGGACGGCTGAATACTACTTCGCCGTTTACTACTTCGGCTTTAATATCCCGGTCAATGGTCTGTTTCAATTCACCTTTAGGACCTTTTACAGTTATAACATTATCAGCACTTACTGTAATCGTAACGCCACTTATAACTGGTACCGGTTTTTTACCTATACGAGACATAACTAATTAAGTTTTTAGTTTGTTGTTTATTGTTTCTGGTTCCCCAACCGGTCAGCTCCTATAGGTTAAGAGCTTAATGTATTGCGGAAGGTTCCCTTTACTCTCCGCCAGCTGGCGGATTGGGGGTTAATAGATATAGCAAAGAACTTCGCCGCCAACGTTCTTCGTTTTGGCTTGCTTATCGGTCATTACACCTTGTGATGTGCTTACGATAGCAACACCCAAACCATTCTTCACTCTTTTGAATTCAGCAGGACTGGCGTACTGACGCAAACCAGGACGGCTAACTCTTTCCAGAGATTTGATAGCAGGTTCTTTACTTTGAGCATCATATTTCAAGGCTATTTTAATAAGGCCCTGTTTGCTATCATCCTCAAATTTGTATTTCAGAATGTACCCCTGATCATACAGGATTTCGGTCATACGTTTTTTCAGATTAGAAGCCGGGATCTCAACGATCCGGTGTCCAGCCATCTGCGCATTACGAATTCTAGTCAGGTAGTCTGCTATGGGATCAGTAACCATGTTTATTTAAATTAATTCAGTTTTACAATTTTGTATACTGAGCAGAACCACAATACCGGCTCTCCTCTTATTGCCTAAGCCCATGTCGCGCCCTAGCGGATGCAGCTTATAGCTTTTTCTTACCAGGATGCTTTTCTTATTCCTGGAATTTTACCATTCAACGCCATTTCACGGAACATAACACGGCTTAATCCAAAATAACGGATATACCCTTTTGGACGACCGGTAATCTGGCAACGGTTTTTCAAACGAACTTTCGAAGAATTCTTCGGCATTTCGTCTAAAGCTTTCCAATCGCCGGCAGCTTTCAGAGCAGCACGCTTTTCAGCATGTTGTGCTACCATACGTTCTCTTTTTCTTTGTCTGGCTTTAACTGACTCTTTAGCCATAATTTATTTTACGTTTTGAGATTTCTGAATGTATAGTCCCGAAGCTATCGGAACGTGATATATCCTTAAGCCTGTTCTTTCTTTGCTGCTTTGAACGGCATACCCAGCTCTGTCAACAATTCGTAAGCCTCTTCGTTGTTTTGAGCAGTGGTTACAAAGGTAATATCCATACCAGTGATCTTGTTCACCTTGTCGATATCGATCTCAGGGAAAATGATCTGTTCGGTAATACCTAATGTATAGTTGCCACGTCCGTCGAAAGCTTTTTCACTGATTCCTTTGAAGTCACGTACACGGGGTAATGCAGTAGCTACCAACCTGTCGAGGAACTCGTACATTTTAGTACCACGCAAAGTTACGCGGGCGCCAATAGGCATGTTCTTACGCAACTTAAAGTTTGAAATGTCCTTTTTAGACATTGTAGGAATAGCTTTCTGACCAGAGATCATTGTCAGCTCATCAATGGCTACATCCACGAGCTTTTTGTCAGAAACGGCTCCGTTCACACCACGGTTGATACAGATCTTTTCCAAACGGGGAACCTGCATCACTGTATCGTAGTTGAAACGTTTCATTAAAGCAGGTACAACTTCTTTTTTGTACTTTTCTGCCAGCCTTGGACTATATTTTGTTGTACTCATTTTATTTAGCTTAGCGTGTTATGTTTAATGCTCATCGCACACAGCATAACACAATTGATAATCGATAATTACTCTCTTTATAAAAAGCTTCAGGCCCGCTTTGCGCCTGCCTGCCGGCAGGTTTGGCCTTCAGCAATTATTTTATTGCTTCGCCAGTTGCTTTAGAAATACGCACCAGCTTTCCGTTTTCACGAGAACGCTTTATTTTCACTCCTTCACCGGCTTTTG
The DNA here is from genome assembly GCA_966212235.1 of uncultured Niastella sp. Lineage (GTDB taxonomy): Bacteria > Bacteroidota > Bacteroidia > Chitinophagales > Chitinophagaceae > Niastella. The sequence continues at coordinate 328,575 of CBIHPP010000008.1, forward strand.
CATCCCACAACATCACATTTGAAATGTGAATAGCAGCTTCTTTCTTTACAATACCACCGCGGGTATTGCGGGCCGAAGGTTTGGTATGGCGGGTAACAATGTTTACGCCTTCTACCAACACACGGGCTTTTTCAGGAAACACTTCCAAAACCTTGCGGGGCTTTTTAGCGTCTTTATCATCACCGGCAATAACTACTACAGTATCGCCTTTTTTAATATTAAACTTCGGTTTAAATCTGTTGCTCATTTTTTTAAAGCTTAACGCGAAACGCGAAACGCATAACGCTGTTACCAATTTATTTTTATCAAAGACTTTAAGGCTTTCTGCATCTTAGCGTTTAGCGTTCTGCGTTTAGCCTTCAGCTTTTATTTATAAAACTTCCGGAGCCAAAGAAATAATTTTCATATATCCTTTATCACGCAACTCTCTGGCAACGGGTCCGAAAATACGGGTACCACGAGGCTCATCAGACTGATTCAACAACACGACGGCATTGTCATCAAACCGGATATAAGATCCGTCTTTGCGACGTAATTTATTCTTTGTACGAACAATTACTGCTTTGGTAACAGTGCCTTTTTTAATGCCTCCGGCAGGAATAGCATCCTTTACGGTTACTACGATCTTATCGCCAATTTTGGCGTAATCCTGGCCGCTGTTTCCCAGTACACGGATACACAGTACTTCCTTGGCGCCACTGTTATCAGCTACATTTAATCTGGACTCTTGCTGAATCATTTTTTTAGCTTTTAGCTCTCAGCCTTTAGCCCCGAGCTATCGGGACCAATAGCGAAATGATTAAAAATTTATTTGAAATCGTCGTTAGCCAACAGGCATTCGGCTTGCTGCTAACAGCTATATTACTTCGCTTTTTCCACTACTTCCACCAGTCTCCAGCGCTTTGTTTTGCTCAGGGGACGGGTTTCCATAATACGAACAGTGTCGCCTATGGTGCACTCATTTTTTTCATCATGAGCATGGAATTTGGTAGTCTTTTTTACGAACTTACCATAGATGGGGTGCTTTACTTTCCTTTCTACCGCAACAGTAACGGTCTTATCCATTCTGTTACTGGTAACCACCCCAATTCTTGTTTTGCGCAAATTTCTTTCTAACATTATTGTCATTTGAAAAGTTGAAAATTGGTAATGTGAATATGCTTCAATCGCTCCTTTGTTCGTGTCACTGCATTTTCACATCCGCAGATTAAGCCAGTTCTCTTTTTCTGAGTTCAGTTTTTAAACGGGCTACATCTTTACGCAGATCCCGAATGCTCATCGGATTTTCCAGCGGAGATATAGCATGAGCAAACTCAAGCTTTTTCAAGCGCAGTTCATCCTCCTGGATCTTGGCTTTCAGATCTGCCTCACTTATATCCTTCAGGCTTTTTACGAATTCTATTCTCTTTGCCATATAAATTATTTGATAAGTTGATAATTAGCTAATGTGATAATGAAATCGCATTAACAATTATGCAGTATAATCAGGTCTTACAATAAACTTGGTTTTGATGGGCAGTTTTTGTGCCGCCAGTTCCAGCGCTTCTTTTGCTACTGCTTCTGTAACACCATCGCACTCGAACAAAATGCGGCCTGGCTCAACTACTGCAGCCCAAAACTCAGGGTTACCTTTACCTTTACCCATTCTCACCTCAAGTGGCTTACGGGTAATTGGTTTATCGGGAAATATGCGGATCCAAACATTACCTTCACGCTTCATAGCACGGGTCATAGCCTGACGAGCTGCTTCGATCTGGCGGTTTGTTAACCAGATAGCTTCCTGTGCTTTCAAACCGAAAGAACCAAAAGAGATGGTAGTACCACGCTTGGCTACCTCGCGGATGCGGCCCTTCTGCGCTTTGCGGTGTTTCGTTCTTTTAGGCTGTAACATTTATAAAACAATTTGATAATTAGAAAATTTGATAACTAATGAAGGGGGGGTATTAATGCTGACCACCTCCACCACCTCTGCGATCTCCACCGCCGCCGCCACCTCTACGGTCGCCGCCGCCTCTTCTGTCACCACCGCCACCGCGATGATGTCCACCACCGCCGCCATGTCCGCCTTCACCTTCTCTTCTGTCTCTTCTATCGCTTACATCGCTCTTTCCACCTACAAAGTTCGGGTTCAGGTCTCTCTCACCAAGTACTTCACCTTTACAGATCCATACTTTGATACCGATCTTACCGTAAACAGTCAACGCAAATACGTTGGCGTAGTCGATATCCATACGCAGGGTATGCAATGGCGTACGACCTTGTTTGATCTCTTCGGTACGGGCAATTTCAGCACCACCCAAACGACCGGCGATCTTTATTTTGATACCTTCAGCACCCATGCGCAGTGCAGAAGCGATTGCCATTTTAATGGCACGCTTGTAGTTGATACGGTTTTCGATCTGACGGGCAATGGTATCCCCTACGATCATGGCATCCAACTCGGGACGACGAATTTCAAGGATGTTGATCTGCACATCTTCCTTACCGGTAAGTTTCTTCAACTCTTCTTTGATGCGATCTACTTCATTCCCACCTTTACCTATAATAATACCAGGTTTAGACGTGTGAATGGTAACAATCAGTTTATTAAGCGTGCGCTCAATAACTATCTTGGAGATACCACCCTTGTTGATACGGGCCATCAGATAAGTTCTGATTTTGTTATCCTCGATCAACTTGGTAGAAAAATCTTTTTTGCTACCATACCAGTTAGATTCCCAACCGCGGATAATCCCTAACCTGGCACCAATAGGATTCGTTTTCTGACCCATTTATTATAATTTGAAAATTTGTTAAATTGATTTAACTGCTTTAACGTCGACGATTATTGTTACGTGGTTACTACGCTTGCGCAGGCGGTATGCCCTACCCTGCGGAGCGGGTAACATTCTCTTCAAAGTACGAGCGCCGTCAACAAAGATCGTCTTCACAATTAAACTGGCATCAGCAGCGCTTTGTCCTTCGTTCTTTTGCTCCCAGTTATTAATGGCGCTTTTTAATAATTTATACAGCGGGGTGGCAGAGTGTTGCGGATGAAATTCCAGCAACGCTAATGCTTTTTCCACTTCAACACCACGTATTTCATCAGCCAGCAAACGCATTCTGCGGGGTGATGTGGGATAGTTTTTAAGTTTTGCTACAGCTTCCATTTTTATTATTTCTGATTTCCAATCCCAGGTCCTTCAACCCGGAATATTGAAATTTTATTAAGAAATTTTCTTGCTAGAGTGTCCTTTGAACTGGCGTGTAGGAGCAAATTCACCAAGTTTATGACCAACCATGAATTCGGTTACATATACTGGTATGAACTTGTTGCCATTATGCACAGCAAAAGTGTGACCCACAAAATCAGGAGTAATGGTTGAACGACGGCTCCAAGTCTTGATCACACCTTTCTTTACTTTACCATCGTTAATGCCAAGTACTTTATTCTCCAGTTTGGCGGCTACATAAGGACCTTTTTTTATTGAACGAGCCATATCTTAAGTTTGATAATTCGTTTTGTTTGAAAATTTGATCTACTTACCACTCGCCTACTTAGCTAACTTCTTTCCGTTCTTACGTTGAATGATCAGTTTATCGCTTCCTTTTCCTCTTTGACGTGTTTTCAGACCTTTGGCGTATTTACCGGTTCTTGAACGTGGATGACCACCCGAAGCCTTACCTTCACCACCACCCATTGGGTGATCTACAGGGTTCATCGCAACACCACGCGTACGGGGGCGGATACCTCTCCAACGGTTACGACCAGCCTTACCCATCATTTCCAGGTTGTGGTCACCGTTACTAACTACACCAACAGTAGCATAGCAATTGATGAGGATCTTTCTCAGTTCGCCGGAAGGCATTTTCAATACTGCGTATTTTTCTTCTTTGTTGGTCAGCTGCGCTGATGTACCAGCACTGCGAACCAGTTTACCACCCTGACCAGGTTGCATTTCGATGTTATGCACGTTGGTACCCAATGGCATACTTTTCATCTGCAAAGCATTACCAACTTCGGGTGCTACGTTGTCACCTGAAAGGATGGTTCCGCCAACCTGTAATCCCTGGGGCGCCAGGATATATCTTTTTTCACCGTCTTTGTAATTTATCAATGCGATAAATGCAGTACGGTTTGGATCGTATTCGATAGAGGCTACAGTACCGGGAATATTTTTCTTATCACGTTTGAAATCGATGATACGGAACATCTTCTTGTGTCCGCCACCCATATAACGCATAGACCTTCTACCCTGTGCGTTACGGCCACCGGTAGATTTAGTACTTTCCAGCAGACTTTTCTCTGGTTGATCAGTTGTTATTTCAGCATACGCATTACCAATTCTCCAACGCGTACCTGCTGTAATCGGTTTGTATTTCTTAAGTGCCATGTTAATCGTCTTATTCTGTTAAAAATTTTATGTCAATGCTTTGCGGCGATTGACTCGCCATTCTTTTCCGCCGTTGGCGGATTAAATATTAGCGTACAGATCAATGCTCTCTCCCTCTGCTACCTTAACATACGCTTTTTTGTAAGCCGGTTTTGTACCGGAAATAAAGCCGGATTTAGTGAACCGGTTCTTTGCTTTACCAGGCACTACTACCGTATTTACCTCTATTACGTTTACACCGTAAAAGCTTTCAACTGCTTTCTTAATTTCCAGTTTGTTGGCTTTGCGGTTTACGCGAAAAGCAAAAGTCCTTTTGGCATCAGACAGCTTGTTGCTTTTTTCGGTAACGATCGGTTTTATCAGTACTTCTATGAGTTTCATAATACTCAGTTTGAAAAATTTGAAATTAGCTAATCAGCACTACTTGTCCCCGGCTTCCGTCGGGATTAATTACGCTTCTACTCCGTCTTCACTAAACAATTTGGCCGCGCTTTCGGTCAATAACAAAACATCGGCATTCACGATATCATATGTATTGATATCAGCAAACTGAATGCTTAATGCATTCGGAATATTGCGAACACTCAACTGCAGGTTATCGTTCCACTCAGGCAATATTACCAGTGTTTTTTTGCTATCGATCTTCAGGCTGCTCAGGATTTCAATGAACGTCTTTGTTTTAGGAGTATCCAGGTTGATATCTTCAACAACTACAATTGCATTTCCTTTTGCTTTATCAGACAGTGCGCTGATCTTAGCCAGATCTTTCACTTTACGGTTCAGCTTGAAATCGTAACCGTGGGGTTTAGGTCCGAAAATGGTACCACCACCTTTAAACAGCGGGTTACGGATGTTACCTTTACGGCTACCACCAGTACCCTTCTGACGGTGCAGTTTTTTGCTGGAACCTTTAACTTCCATACGGGTTTTCACTTTGTGTGTACCCTGACGTTGTGCAGCCAGATATTGCTTTACAGCGAGGTAAACAACGTGTGTATTCGGCTCTGTACCGAAAATGTCTTCGGCTAAATCTACAGAACGACCGGTTTTTGCACCCTTTATACTTAAAACATCTACTTGCATCGTACTTTATATTTAAGATTACCGACCCGAATGAACCGGGACTAAATCTGCAATAACAAAATTATTTTTGAATATATACAATTGCACCATTGTGGCCGGGTACAGATCCGTTCACCAGGATGTAATTCTTATCAGGGAAAACTTTCAGGATCTTCAGGCTTTTTACTTTAACACGGTCATTACCCATGCGGCCGGCCATACGCATACCTTTGAATACGCGTGAAGCATCTGATGAGTTACCAATTGAACCCGGAGCACGCTGACGATCGTGTTGACCGTGGCTTTGCTCACCCACACCACTAAATCCGTGACGTTTTACAACACCCTGAAAACCTTTACCTTTAGTAGTACCAACAATGTCAACTTTCTCGCCTTCAGCGAAAATGTCAACAGTGATAGCATCACCTAATGCCTTTTCGGTAAAATAGTTGCGGAATTCCTTTACGAATTTTTTTGCGGCTGTATTGGCCTTAGCGAAGTGATTTTTTTCTGCAGCGATTGTGTGCTTTTCATTCTTATCACCGTAAGCTAACTGGATAGCGTTGTATCCGTCTGTTTCGGTAGTCTTAACCTGGGTCACAATACAGGGACCTGCTTCAATGATGGTACAGGCAGTTTGCTTGCCGTCCTGATTGAAGATACTGGTCATCCCGATCTTTTTACCAATGATTCCTTTCATCGTTGTTCGGTTTGTGCCCTCGTGGTTAAAGAGACATTTGCGATATGATTGCAGAACAGGGTGTTCTGTGAGTCGTATATCCGCCAGGCGGCGGATGGGACACAACCATGAGCAACTTCAATCTCCGTTTGCTGCCGACCTTTTCTGTTTTTCGTTTCCGACCGAAGCCGAAAGACTGCTTAGAAGTACCGGCAGTAAACTAACCTCGAAGGGCTAGTTCATATTTTTAAATTTTTAAAACCTGTTTTTATCCTAAAACGCTTCGAACATTTCAGGATCTCGCCTTTTCGGCGATTCAACTAGTTAACCCAGCGCTGTTTTATCTGCCCGGTTAAGGAACAGAGTTTACAGATGGGATGGAAAGAACTTTATGAAAAAACCCTGTCAGGATTTTTAGAACCCTGACAGGGTTCATACATTGCATCTATCATGCTTTGATCTCTACTTCAACACCACTGGGTAAGTCCAGCTTGCTCAGTGCATCCACAGTACGGCTGGAAGACGTATAAATATCCAGCAACCGCTTATGGGTACATAACTGAAACTGCTCACGGCTTTTCTTATTCACGTGGGGAGAACGCAATACGGTAAAAATCTTTTTACGCGTAGGTAAAGGAATTGGACCTGTTACCACAGCGCCGGTACTCCGAACGGTTTTTACGATCTTTTCGGCAGATTTATCTACCAGATTATGATCGTAAGACTGTAATTTTATTCTGATTCGCTGAGACATATTGCAAAACCCAATTTTTCCAATGGGGATGCAAAGGTAGGGGTTGTTATTTATTGAGCAAAAGATTTCTCAATCTTTTTTGCCGAAAGAGAGAAAAAGTTGGCTAAAAGTACGGGTTCAGGGCGTTTAGCGGTCATTTTTGGGGTTTTAGGGGTGGTTTGCCGGTCGTGAAAGGTCAATAGCCTGCCCGGGGTGGCAAAAGTCAGATCTGTTAACAAACCCTGAAATAAGAAAGCATTAGTTATTAATCAGTCATTGCGACACCTGCTTCCTTTGAAATTCAAACATAGTCAGGGGGTCATTAATTTGGTATAAGTTCTATATAGGGCACCCGGTTCGCATCATACATTTTGCGGTCGGCCGGGTCAATAAATGGCGGCGCATGGTCCCCCACCAACATGATATGCACTTTGGGCGATCCCTGCTTACTTAATTTACCAGCCAGGTCCTGAAACAACAGTTTTTGTTGATAGCTCATCTGCAGGGCATTTTCAGTGATCCCCTTTTCTTTCCATTGCTGAGCAAAATTATTATACCCGCCATCATGCACTTCAACAAGCGGCAAATGCGTATTTAATGTAACCCAGTAATAAAATTCTTTTCTATCGGGTTGCTGGTTCATCTTATTAAGCAACCAGGTGTTGAGAGCGGTATCACAAATGCCTCTGAACTCATTGCTTCCACATAATGGCAGATGAAGCTTATTGAATTGTTCAATAAAATACATCTCCTGCACCCCCAGCACCGGCCAGAAAACATTGCGGCGGTAAAATTTTTCGGTATTGCCATGCACACCAATTACATGATATCCCTGCTCCTGCTTTTTTATCAGCAGTGAACTATCTTTTACCCATTTGTTGCGCACCATGTAGTAATGGAAAACACAACCTGTCAATTCCCTGAACTCGCCGGCCTGCGTTAAATATTTATACGATGCTGTGCCTTCCCTGATCGTATACTGATGATTTCGCACCAGTTCATATAACGGCTGCACAACATTCTTATGTACACTTTGATTGTTCAATAAACCCCACGATTCAACCAGTATGAGGGCTTCCTTATTGGTGGCCGTAGCAGCCGGCTCCTGCCAAAATACTGTTTTTGCAGCGGACCCCAAATTTTCAATATTATGTTTGGCGGTACTTACAAGAACAGCATGCTGTACCGCCTTTACAAACGACCAGATGGGAAAGGATACTATTTCTTTTTTCGATACAAAGAACACTACCCCAGCCAGAACGATCAATGGCCACAGAAACCTGAGGTGCAATATCCGATAAGAAGCTTCGTAACGAATAAGTAATTTCACCAGGGTGATAATAATGGCTATGAACAGGATCAGCAAACCGCCCCATTTCAGCCAATCAATTAATGCTAACTCCGGTATTTTGGCCAGGGCATGCACCATTTCCATAAAATCCATAAAAAACAGGGAAGAAGTAGAATACACCAGGTCATAAATCGCGAATAGTATCCAGATCGTAATAAATAATTTGCGGTTGATAAGGGGGTATAAACAGGCGATCAGCAAATATTCTGCTACAATAACACCTCTCGACAAACTTACTTTGGGTTCAAGGATCCAAAAAATGCAGTTGGGAACAGCCAGGACCAACAATACACCAAGAAGCCATTTCCCAAAGTTTTGTTTTTTCATTTCCATACGTAGGGATAATTAAATAAACCAGTTATACAGGAAATATACACCCACTGTTAATACGGCGCCTATTATATCATCTACCACAATACCAACGCCCTGTTGTATCTGTTCAACCGGTTTAAAGAATGGTTTGAATATATCGAACAATCGCCATACAATAAAAAAAAGTAGATAATGCAGGAGCTTGTGCGGAATAAAACATACAACGATGAAGGAACCAATTACTTCATCGAGCGTAAAACAGGAAGGATCGTGCCCCACGCATTTTTCAAAGCGATATGCCAGGTAAAACGACAGGGGAAGCAGTGCCAGCAATACGCCCAGCACTACGCCTTCGTGGTGAATGAACCAGGCAGCTAAAAAAACCAGCATGCTTGTAATGGTGCCCGGCCCTTTCATGTTATACCCTACATAAAAAAAAGAGCCGGCTACTTTTTCCCAACCTTTCAATTCCATTTCTTTATAAAGGGTTTAACCAAACCAATGTATGATAATGATATGATCATCATTTCCAGGAACGTGTGTACCCAAAAGCGATCTGTTGCAGTTGGTATAATACGGTACAGCTGCTCAATGAAAAGCAGCAAACCATATAAATAGGATAAAGCCGTTTTTAATTTACTGATAAACAAGGTGGGCGTTTGACTGGCTTTATTGCCTGAAAAGGACGCAATTCGTATAATGGTTTGCAAAATTTCCCGCGCAAAATACAGGATGGTAAACCACCCACTGATGTCACCGGCCACACAAAAAAAAGCAAAGGCTCCCAGCAACACCACTTTATCGGCAATGGGATCAAGCAATTGTCCCCACGATGTGCGGGCGTTGAACTTTCTTGCCAGCCAGCCATCGATCCAATCGGTAAGGGCAATTGCAATAAACCAGCTTAACCGGATGACGGTGATCTTTCTGTCATGAAAGATTGCCGTAAACAAGATAGCACCTGCCACAATGCGCAAAATGGTTATCAAATTAGGCAACCATACAGGCAACCGGTAACTGGTAGTATTTATCATTTTAATGGTGCAAAGATAATTATCTTCCCCCCGGTTCACAATGTGTTCTAAGATAACTGGTATACAAAGTGCTCAGGTGTTCATAAGTACCCGCCCCTTCAGAAATGCTATGGGTGCGGTTGGGGTAAGTCATAAACTGGAATTGCTTATTGTATTTGATGAGCTCGTTTAATAACAGCTCAGCGTTCTGGTAATGTACATTGTCGTCGCCACTGCCATGAATATATAATAAGTTACCCCTTAAATTTTTCGCATGCGTTATGGGTGAACCCTGTATATAATCGGCCCGGTTTTCCTGGGGTAATCCCATGTAGCGCTCCTGGTAAATGTTATCATAGGTAAATATGCTGCCTACGGCGGCTACAGAAATACCTGTTTTGTATATATCGGGGAACTGGAACATGAGGTTAAGGGTAGCAGAACCGCCCCCACTCCATCCCCACACGGCTATGCGCGATGTATCAACAAAGGGCCATTTGCACACTTCCCGGGCGGCCATTGCCTGGTCGCGGATGTTCACCTGCCCAATGTTGCGATAGATCACCTTACGCCAGTTGCGTCCTTTAGGCACCGGGGTGCCGCGGTTATCTATGGAAATATAGATATACCCATCTGTAGCCATATCACCTTTGTACAGGAAATTTTCTGTTATGCCGTACTGGTCTTTTACGTTTTGTCCCCAGGGTTCGGTATATACATAAAACACCACCGGGTATTTTTTATTGGGGTCGAAGTCCTTTGGCTTTACCATCCAGCCATCCATTTCAATACCTTCTGAAGTTTTCACTTTGAAGAATTCAATGCCATTGGCTTTATCGGCTTTAGCAAGGGACTCATTCACTTTATTGGTTCCATTCAGTCCTTTATGATCGGGCAGTGAGACCCATTCATCAGTATAAGGTGTATAATAGTTAGAAAAAATATGCCGTGCATAAGTGGCTGTGGGTGAAACGGTATATTCATGGGTGCCCTCCTCTCCGGCAGGCGATACCCGTTCTGCAGGGCCTTTGCCATTCAGTTTGGTTCGATACAGGTATTTCTGCGTGCCGTTATTGGGAGAAGCCAGAAAATACACATAGCCGTTCTTTTCATCAATAGCCGATATTTCCATTACATCGTAATTGCCATTTGTAATGCGAACTTCTTTTTTCCCATCGCGGGTAATGCGGTATAAATGCCGCCAGCCGTCTTTTTCAGAAGCCCAGATAAACTCTTTGCCGCCGCTGATCCAGTCCCAGCCGCCCCAGATATAATCGTTATCCCATAAAGGCAGAATATCGATCCATGCCGAATCCTTTTCTGTATAAATAACCTGCAAAGCGCCGGTTTGGGTATTGCACAGCAACAGATCGCTCTGGCTTTGATAACGGTTCAAATGCTGAACAATGAGCTCGTTGTTATTGCCCGCCCACTCCATGCGGGGCACATAGCTTTGCAGCACGGGGTCGGTAGGAATCTCCATCCATTTTGTTTTGGCCGTAGCAATATCCACCACACCAATTTTAAATGGAGAAGGCGGCTCGCCCGCAATGGGATATTCAACCGGTACGGCAAATGGATAAATAGAGTCGGTATTGTCAACCATCAGATAATCTTTTGTTTTGCGGGCATCTATCTGCCAGTAAGCGATTTGCTTGCTGTCGGGGCTCCAGCGAAATCCATCGCGGCAAAAGAACTCTTCTTCATACACCCAGTCGAAGGTGCCATTTATGAATTTACGGTTACCATTGAGCGTAAGCTGCTGCATATTGCCGCTGGCCAGGTCTTCTACATACAAGTTGTATTCGCTTACATACGCCACTTTGGCGCCATCGGGCGAAAATTTCGCAAACATCAGAGAGGAAGCAGGCCGGTTCCTGCCCAATTGTTTTAAAGAACCGGTACCGGTATCAAAAACCCAGTAATCGCCCCGGGTTTGTAACCGCCATACTTTTTTGGTATTGGTAAAAAGCAGCACTTTTTTTTCATCGGCCGATAAACTGAAACCGCGCAGATTGAGGGGCGTTGTTCTTCCTTCGGGAGTCAATTGCTTTTTTGAAACGATCACCGTTTTTGTATTTTGCGGCAGGGCATATAAACCCAATTCACCATCCTCGATACGGTAATATCCATTACCGTTGCTGGTCCATTTTATTGCTCCCTGTGCAAACAGTAGAGCAGGTACAAATACAGTAAGTATAATTAAAAAAGTCCTGAGCGCTTGCCCTGAGCGAAGCCGAAGGGTTGAAGGATGCATGCTGTTATAATTTGAAGCAGGAAATTAAGACATTGCGGCCAAACAATTGTTACCATAAATAAAAACCTCTGCCCAATTATCTGCAGCGTTAATTCCCGTCTATATGAAAAACTAATGTTCCGACTTAAGAAAACATTTTAATATCTTTAGCCCTAACTTCAATCAGGAACTTAATGCCCCCAACGAGCCTAAGTATAGTAATGCCTTGTCTCAATGAGGAGGAAACACTACCTGCCTGCATTTCAAAAGCCAAATCATTTATAAAACAGTTATCCATTCCTGCAGAAATCATTGTTGCAGACAATGGCAGCACCGACAATTCTATTTCTATATGCCATGAGGCTGGCATTCGCTGTGTGCATGTGCCTGCAAAAGGTTATGGGGCTGCATTACATCATGGTATAATGGAAGCTACAGGCAGCCATATTATTTTTGCAGATGCCGATGATAGTTATGATTTCAGCGAAGCCGGCACATTTATGGATGCCTTCAATCAGGGGTTTGACGTAGTAATTGGCAATCGTTTTAAAGGCGGCATTATGAAAAATGCCATGCCCTTTCTGCACAGACACTTAGGCACCCCCGTCATTTCATATATGGGCCGGCGATCATTTCATGTTCCCATAAGTGATTTCAATTGTGGTATGCGAGGAGTAAAAAAGTCGGCCTATGAAACGCTGCAGATGAAATCACAGGGAATGGAATTTGCCACGGAGCTTATCGCAAAAGCTTCGTACAAAAAGTGTAGCATTACAGAGGTTCCTGTAAAATTATATAAGGACGGGCGAAAAAGGGAGCCGCATTTAAAGACCTGGCAAGACGGATGGAAACATCTGAAGTTGATATTATTGTTAAGTCCCAAATGGCTGCTGCTGTACCCGGCCCTTTTTTTTATGTTGTTAGGGCTTGTTTTAGGCGGTTTCATTCTCTCTGGTCAGGTACGGATCTTTAATGTAAATCTCGATATACACACCTTATACTTTTGCTCTATATTCCTGGTACTGTCGTTGACCTTTTTTGAATTCTATTGCATGGTAAGATTCTATGGAATGAGCCAGGGGCTGTATGTGCGAAGCGGCATCACGCTGTGGATATCCAGGCATTTGAATTTTGAAAAAGGATTGTTCTTTGGGATGGCCCTATTTTTAACAGGGATCGTTATCAATGCCACTGCCCTGTATAAATGGTACCTGGTTTATTTTCGGGAATTAAATCCGGAAGCCATTTTCAGGATAATAATTCCGGGCGGGTTTTGTATGATTGCCGGGCTGCAGTTCGTGGTTTTTTCCTTTTTTATAACGATGATCAAAAGCAATAATTGAAAGAAGAAGAAATGAAAGAAAGAATTGGACGAAGACAAGCGTTATTGATAGTATTACTGCTTTTTATGGTCAGTGTTCTGCTGCGTTTACCCAATCTTAACAGGCCCCTTTCAAAGCACCATGAATATAATACTTCCGTGATATTAGTGAATATCGAATCGTGGAGACAGGCTGGCGGAGGTGATCGTTTTCATTACATACCATTGCTAAACTATCAGAATCCCGGAGACAAACGTCCTGAAAAGTTTCCAAATATAGATTCAAAGGGAAATTACCTATACCTTTCATTTGCACCCGGATGGTATGTTATACCTTATTTTATTTACCAGGTTTTTCATTTGCCAGTTGAACCAATATACCTTAAGCTCATCAATCTTTTTTTTGAACTCGCCACCGTTATCCTGTTGTTTCTGCTTTGTGAAAAGCTGGTTCCGGTTGGGCAGCCCCGTAGGTACCTGGGCATAATATTGACCTGCATTTTGTTTATGTTCTCTCCCGCTATTTTATGGTATCTTGGAAATGGTTACACACATCCCGGCATCATGATGCCCTTTGTCATTGCTGTACTGTTAATGCTGATCCCCATGCTGCAATCAGCGGATAATATACGTACGTCACGACTGCTCCTTTTGTTTCTGCTTATCGTAATGTTGATGTATATCGACTGGTTCGGTCTGTTTCTTTCAGCAGTAAGCTCGGTATGGACATTTTTTAAAGCGCGAAAGGACAAAAGGTATATAAAACTTTTATTTACAGTAGCGATTGGCTGTATTACAGCCATCGCCATATTCGTTTTTCAGTTTGCCTCCTATACAGGAATAGACAATCTGATCAGGCTCCTTTTATTCCGTTTCCATGAAAGAAGCTTTGCCAGAACAAACCATCCGTTTCCTCTTATTCGTTTAATTGCTCAAAATATTGTCACCTCTTATCTGCCTGTAATACTATTAATGCTATCGTCTATTGCCTGGATTCTCTTTAAAAAAGTGAAAACAGGTTTTACCGGCAGAGAAATTATTTTCATGGCCGGTTTTGCACAGGTTGTATTTCTATATAACACAATTTTATTGCAATGGTCTGCTGAACATGAATTTGGTCTAATACCACTAAGCCTCCTGCTGGTGATTCCGGCCGCAAGACTGATTATTATGCTTGCCCCCGGTCGTGCTTTTTATGCTATAATAGCATCTTACTTCGTATTTGCCTGTTTTCAATATTATTTCATAAACAGGCCGGGCAAAGTTTCGTGGGATGGATCTTCTTTTGATATGTATAAAAAGCTGGGTGAACAGGTGCAAAAAGTTCCGGCTGACTATAAAATATTCATAAATTATAACTGGAGCGCTGTGATCGATTTTTATGCACACCGGAATTTCACTAGAGTATCCTGTGTCGATTCGGCAAAGGCCTACATGCAGAAATATAACATATCGAAAGCTGTTTGGATCAACCATCGCAATTTTCAATTGCAGTCTATAGATACTCTTCGGTAGTCATACCTCACACAAAACCTTCGCAAATAAAAACCCCGCCCAAATTAATGAGCGGGGCGTTGTATCTGTTCTCCTGATCCGTATAAAGAATTTTTTCGGAAAATTACTATCTGGCCCAATAGCCGGGAACCCATACATATCCATGACGGCGGGGCGCCCAATAACCTTCTACCCAATGACGGCCACGGCGAGGTGCAGCCCAATAGCCATCTCTGTGCACATACCGGCCACGACGCACTTCCCAACCACCATCAATCCATATATGGCCGGGCGAAGGAGCGACAGGGCGTACGACAACCGGGGCTGCCGGACGTACTTTAACTACTATCTGTGCAGAAGAAGCAACAGAAAATCCAACGATGAGGGCTGCGGCTAATATGAAGCGATTAACATACTTTTTCATACAATACTTTTTAACTGTTCTACAATACATTTTCCGTTTATTGGAGCCTGGCTAAAAACAAAAGTTTAATGCCCTGTTTGCTCTTTTCATTTCATTAACAAATGTACCTGCACTGTATTGTGGCCGTTATTCGATTGTTAATTAACGATAAGGAGAAATAAAAAAGCCCCTCCACAATTGTGGAAGGGCCTGTATTAAGAGATATGAGAACTCAATTACTCAGCTTTCACTTTCCCTTTCACCTTGGCAATCACTTCTTCAGCGATGTTGGTAGGTGCTGGAGCATAGTGACTGAACTCCATGGTACTTGTAGCACGGCCTGATGATAAGCTACGCAACTGCGTTACATAACCGAACATTTCGCTCAGCGGCACTTTGGCTTTAATAACCTGGGCGCCAGCGCGGCTGTCCATACCTTCAAGCATACCACGACGACGGTTCAGGTCACCGGTAACATCACCCATGTATTGATCAGGGGTAATTACTTCCACTTTCATGATGGGCTCCAGTAAGGTTGGTTGTGCTTTACGGCCGGCTTCACGGAAACCACCCTTGGCGCACAACTCGAACGACATGGCATCAGAGTCAACCTGGTGGAAGCTTCCGTCGAATACACGCACCTTCATATTATCCACGGGATAGCTGGCCAGTACACCTGTGCCCATAGCCTGCTCAAAACCTTTCTGAATAGAAGGAATGAATTCACGGGGAATAGATCCACCGAAAATATCGTTCACGAACTGGTAGCGTTTATCAGGATTTTCTTTCAGGAATTCTTCGTCAGCGGGTCCGAGCTCAAAAATGATGTCGGCGAATTTACCACGACCACCGGTTTGCTTTTTCAGGATCTCGCGATGCTCTACAGATTTCCTAAACGCTTCTTTATAAGCCACCTGCGGTGCACCCTGGTTCACTTCTACTTTGAACTCGCGTCTCATACGATCAATAATGATCTCCAGGTGGAGCTCACCCATACCACGTAAAATGGTTTGACCAGTTTCTTCGTCGGTATTTACACGTAATGTAGGATCTTCTTCAACCAGCTTGCCAATAGCCATACCCATTTTATCTACGTCGGCCTGTGTTTTAGGCTCAATAGCAACGGCAATTACCGGCTCTGGGATGAACATGTTTTCCAAAGTGATCGGATGATCTTCATCACACAGGGTATCACCGGTCTTGATTTCCTTAAAACCAACGGCTGCAGCGATATCACCAGCTTCGATGAAGTCGATCGGGTTTTGCTTGTTGGCAAACATCTTCATGATACGGCTGATACGCTCTTTTTTACCACTTCTTACGTTCAATACATAAGAACCGGCATCGAGGTGACCGCTATAACAACGGAAGAAGGCCAAACGACCCACGAAAGGATCGGTCATGATCTTAAAGGCCAATGCAGCGAAAGGCGCTTTAGGATCAGGTTTACGAGTGATCTGCTCACCGGTAGAAGGATCAGTACCTACTGTATCCTCAATATCAACGGGTGAAGGCAGGTAACGGCAAACGCCATCCAATGCGGTTTGTACACCTTTATTTTTGAACGAAGATCCGCACATCATCGGAACGATGCTGAGATCGATCGTAGCTTTACGGATAGCCTCGTGAACCTCTTCTTCTGAAATAGAAGCTGGATCATCGAAGAATTTTTCCATGAGCTTATCATCATATTCAGCTACTGCCTCAATGAGGTTTTGCCTCCACTCTTCAGCTTCTGCCACCATATCAGCCGGTACAGGAATTTCATCGAAGGTCATACCTTCTGTTTCCATATGCCAGATGATACCTTTCATTTTGATCAGGTCAACCACGCCTTTGAAATCATCTTCGGCGCCGATGGGTAATTGCAGGGGAACTGCTTTTGCACCCAGCATTTCTTTCACCTGTTTAACCACCATCAAAAAGTCAGCGCCTGAACGGTCCATTTTATTCACGAAACCGATACGGGGAACTTTATAGCGGTTAGCCTGCCGCCAAACAGTTTCTGACTGCGGCTCAACACCGTCAACGGCAGAGAACAGGGCGATCAACCCATCCAATACACGCATAGAACGCTCTACTTCTACAGTAAAGTCAACGTGTCCCGGAGTATCGATAATGTTGAAATAATAATTTTTAGTATTTGCATCAGCCTTACCTTTTACGGTAGGGAAGTTCCACTGGCAGCTAACAGCAGCGGAAGTAATGGTGATACCTCTCTCTTTTTCCTGTTCCATCCAGTCGGTCGTAGCCGCCCCATCATGCACCTCTCCTATCTTATGGATCATACCGGTATAGCGCAGGATACGCTCCGTAGTAGTAGTTTTACCGGCATCGATGTGTGCCGCAATTCCAAAATTTCTTTGTAATCGTAAGTCTGCCATGACTTTTGTGTATTTTCTTTTTTTATTATCCAGGGAAAAATGCCCTGAAAATGAGTGCGCAAAGGTATGAAAAATTATCTCGAAATAGCTGTAGTCAGGGGTAAAAATAAATAGGCCTGTTTTAGGCCAAAAAGAAAGCCCTGTATGATTTACAGGGCTTTCCAGTGCAGTAACCAAACTGGTAATAGTAAATTAATACAGATAGTTCAAAGCAGTGATATCGTTGGCGTTAAAGGGACGATTCTGGCCAGAACCGATGCAGGACAGCATCCAACTGTTGGCACTCGTTCCGGTGGGCGTGCCAGGAATATTGATAGCTCCAACCCCTGCAGATCCTTCATTTACAGCAGATCCGCCGCAACTGATCGACCTGTTAAAATAGTCGGTATGCCTGAAACCAATACAATGACCCATTTCATGGGCCAAAATACTGGCAACCGTATTTTGTGGCTGTCCCGAAACAGCGGTATTAACAAGAATGATCCGGTTGTAAGGATTACCCGATGAAGTGGGGAAACCCGCTGAGGCCAGGAAGTTGCCGGTACCGTTCACGATGGAAATATTGGCGCCGGAAGTAACCCGGGTAAAGGTGATCTGAAGCCCCAGTGCATTGTAACGGGAGATGGCCGTATTCAAGGCTGTAGACCAGGCCGAAAGGGCGGAAGCCAGGCTTACCGTAATAGTTCTGGGTAAATTCCTTACCAGATTGGTAGTTCTGTATTGCTCCTCATCGCCCACCCGTAAAAGTGAAATATCAGCTTTTTCATTCAGTTCGGCCTCGCTAATCATAATATCCCCTTCTACAATGTAATTCCCCTTTCCGTCGGTTGTTACGTCTTTGTTACTAAATCCTAAGTTGTAAATTTTTGCTAATACATCCTCAGAAACACCGGAAGAGGAAGCATCGCCAGTAGAAGCATTTTTTCGGCAGGCAAATAACGTGAGCATGCAGGCTGCCACGACTGCAGTTAAAGTGAAAATAGTCTTTCTCATGTGCTGTAGATTTTTAATAACGTTTAATGGTTGGTCACTGCACGGACTGTTCTATCAATTTAACAAAATTATCTTGTGCGCTGTGCCTACAAAATGGCAACGGCGTTGCAGAAGCACAGCTTTTTACCCAATTACCGGTAAGTGTAACCGTTATTGTGGAAAAGTTTTTCCTGAGATTACTAAAATCCACTATGCAAGCAGGTTAGTATATCGTATTAGCTATTTGGAGTTGCGGGTTGGTTCTTGTTATTTTGTTGAACATAAAAAAGGGCTGACCATTACAGCCAGCCCCCTATCATTGACATTATTTAATATTACTTAATACAAATACCCCAGCGCGGTTTTATCATTCGCATTGAAAGGCCTGTTTTGACCTGAACCAATGCATGATAACATCCATGAATTAGGATCAGGACCGGCATTGGTGCCCGGAATAAAAATGGCACCTACAGAAGATGCGCCTTCATTCACCGCCTGTCCGCCGCAACTATACGCACGATTCATATAATCGGTATGACGAAATCCTATGCAATGACCCAGTTCATGCGCCAGCACGGAGGCAACAGTAGCTTGTGGCTGGCCATTTAAGGCACTTGAGTTAACTTTTACCTGGCCATAGGGCTCTCCTGAACTGGTGGGGAAGCCGGCAGATGCCAGGAAATTCCCATTCCCTTTTACTATTTCTATGTCAGCACCGGAAGCAACCCGTTGAAAAGTGATCAACAAATTCTCTGCATTATAGCGCGCCAGGGCTTCATCCAGCGCGGCTACATACGATGACGGCAGCCTTGATGCCAGGCTTACAGTTATTACCCGCGGCAGCCTGGTAACCAGGTTATAGGTTCGGTATTGTTCTTCCGTTCCTACCCGTAAAAACTGCATATCAGGCATGGCATCCAGCTCTGACTTACTCAACAGAATATCCCCTTCCACCACATAATTCCCGGCTTCATCTATTGTTACATTTTTATTACTAAACCCCAGGTTATAAATTTTATTCAGGACGTCTTCAGTGGGCGTTGCATCAGATTCAGTAGTTCCATTTTTACGGCAGGAAAATAAAACAACAACACAGGCTGTCAGCATAGCAGCCACATTCAGAACTTTTCTCATAAGCGTTTTCTTTTAATAGTTTACAAATTGATGGCTATTTCAATTTAACTAAATTCATAACATGTATCCTGCTTAATTAAAGCAACCTTGTTGCAGAAGGAATGCTTTTCCCCCAAATAATGGCAATATTTGGACTTATGTATTAATAAATTGTTTTGGATCAATTTGGGGTGCCCGATAGGGTTAGAGATCCCCACTGCGGATCCATTGCTATTTCTTATGGGCAACAATGACAAATTTTGTAGATTGTATTATGAAACAAACCGGGCTTTGGCTGCTTATCCTTTCTTTAACCGTACAGCTGGTACAGGCGCAACAGGTTGTTACCGTACCTAATCGCAAGTTGTCACCAGTTTTACAAAACAACAGGAAGTTATTAACCGGCAAACAGGAACAGGTATTCTGGATAGTTACTTCCAATATCGATTCTGCCAAACAATACTTCAACGCAAAAAAAATACCGGTTCGCATTCTGCAGGAGCATGCCGGCGGCTTATTAGTGGTTTCTGCTAAAGGCCCCCTCATTGACTCACTGATTTTGAAACTCCCCTTTGTTCGCTTTGTGGATGTTCCCCGTCAACCGCATGAAGAACTGGCTATTGGTTCTTTCGATAACAGCCTGAACACCATAAACCTGGTTCACAACCAGTTCCCGCAACTTACCGGCAACAACATGGTTGTTTCAATAAAAGAAAACAAACCTGATACCACCGACATCGATTTCAAAGGCCGGTATATTTCTACCCCACTCAGTTCAGCATCCATTTCGTCGCATGCCTCCTATATGTCCACGATCATTGCCGGGGGTGAGAATTCCTTTTACACCGGTGGCGGCGTTGTTCCGGCAGCCTCCATTATTTCTTCCAACTTCGCCAGCCTTTTACCCGATGCTGATAATGTGTACAGGCAGTATGGCATTTCTGCACAAAATCATTCTTATGGCACCGGCCTTGAAAATTATTATGGAGCCGATGCGGCCGCATACGATGCCAGCACCATCAACAATCCAGGCCTCCTGCATGTTTTTTCATCGGGCAACTCGGGCAATCAAACCAGCACCGGACCTTACGCCGGCATTCCCAGCATGTCTAATCTTACCGGCAGCTTTAAAATGGGCAAGAATATCTTAACGGTTGGCGCTACCGATTCATTTGGCAATGTGGCCTATCTCAGTTCCCGCGGACCCGCTTATGACGGCAGAATAAAACCGGAGTTGATTGCCTTTGGGGAAGATGGCAGTTCCGGCGCCGCAGCCCATACGTCTGGTGCAGTGCTTTTATTACAACAATACTATAAAGAAAAACAGGGCGGCGCCTTGCCGCCTGCTTCATTAATAAAAGCTGTTTTAGTGAACAGTGCCGATGACCGGGGAACAAAAGGACCTGATTACCAGTCGGGCTATGGTAGTTTGAATACCTGGAAGGCCCTTCAGGGCATGGTGAATGGGCAATACTATTCGGGCTCAGTAGCGCAGGGCGGTTCACAAACATTTTCATTACCCGTTGCTGCCAATACCCGGCAATTGAAATTAACGTTATGCTGGACCGATCCTGCTGCCGTAGCCAATGCTCCTAAAGCACTGATCAATGACCTGGATATAGAACTGGTCAATAACGGCAACGGGCAGGTTTGGCAACCCTGGGTATTGAGTGCGGCCCCCATCCTGGATTCCTTATTACTCCCGGCCGTTCGAAAAAAAGATACGCTGAACAATATAGAACAGATCACGATCGATAACCCAACAGCAGGAACCTATACCATCCGGGTAAAAGGTTTTTCGATCCCTGCCGGTAGCCAGCCCTTTTTTATAGCCTGGCAGGCATTGACTGCCGATGCGTTTCAATGGCAGTTTCCGGTTGCAGTTGATTATGTCAAAGGCGGAGAAAACAGCCTGGTACGCTGGTCATCGACTTTTAACACGACGGCGGGTTTGCTGGAATACAGCCTGAACAAAGGCGCCAGCTGGCAAACCATTAATAATACCGCTGCCCTGGCAGCAGGCAGTGCGTATTGGCAGGTGCCCGATACCTTTAGCACAGCCCTATTGCGTATGACCATCAACGGGCAGGTTTTTATATCCGACACGTTTACGATATCTTCCGTAATGCCTGTTAGCGTGGGTTTTAACTGCCCAGATTCAGCTATGCTTTACTGGAACCGGATTCCCGGCGTTAACACTTATGCCGTTTACCGGTTGGGCGATAAATACCTGCAACCTTTACTCACCACCGCCGATACCAGCCTGATCATTCGTCAACCCGGCAATATGTTTTGGTACACCGTAGCGCCGGTGATCGGCAACCGGCAGGGACTAAAAGCATATACCATCAATTACCAAACGCAGGGCGTTGATTGTTACCTGAAGAATTTTCTGGTTAATCTTGAAAATGGAAATACGGGGTTTCTTTCGGCAGAGATCGGCACCAACTACAACGTAAAAAGTATCATATTTGAAAAGCGGGTCGGCAATGGTTATCAGCCTCTACAAACAGTGCAGCCTGTTACCACACTTGCCTTCGAATGGGTTGACAGGAACCTGGTTGATGGTGTGAACACGTACCGGGTAGCTATCGAATTAAGCAATGGAAAGATCATTTTAAGTGATCCGCAAAGCATTTACTACTTCCTCACAACCCAATATCTTTTTTTCCCTAACCCGGTAAAAGTAACCGGCCCCTTGTGGGTATTGACCAAAGAAGAACCTGAAAACACCTATTTGCTTTTATTCAATACAGTGGGACAACAGGTGCTGCAATACCGGTTAACACAAACGGTAGAATCGATTGCGTTACCTGGTCTCAAAAGTGGTATTTATTTTATACTGATCCGGAAGAATGGAAAGAAAGAGTTTACAGGGAAAGTGATGGTCAGGTAATACCCCCTACCCCCCTGAAGGGGGAATTATAAAACGGCCACAAATTCTACGACTTGAATCGACGAATTCGCAGCTTTAAGGTTTTGAAGGTCAGATGTGGTAAGTGCAAACTAAAAAACCCACCGGAAAACCGGTGGGTCGTATATGGTAAGATGTACTTAACTACTTATACACGGAAGTGAGCAAAAGCCTTGTTAGCTTCAGCCATACGGTGAGTATCTTCTTTCTTTTTGAAAGCACCGCCTTCACCTTTGCTGGCAGCAACGATCTCGTTAGCCAGTTTTTCAGACATGCTGCGGCCGTTCCTATCGCGGCTGTAGCGGATCAACCACTTCATGCTCAGGGAAACTTTCCTTTCAGCACGAACCTCGGCAGGAATCTGGAAAGTAGCACCACCAATTCTACGGCTGCGTACTTCTACAGCAGGCGTAATATTGTTCAGGGCTTTCTTCCAAACTTCATATCCATTTTCACCGGTTGTTTTAGCAACGCGATCCAATGCATCATAGAATAAATTGAAAGCTGTATTCTTTTTGCCTTCCCACATCAGGTTATTGATAAACCTGGTAACCATCAGATCGTTATACCTTGCATCAGGCGCTAAGGGAATTTTTTTGGCTTTTGTCTTCCTCATTTATAAAAATTTGTAGAACTGTAGTACTAATGATTATTTTTTAGCCTTTTCCTTTTTAGTTCCGTATTTGGAACGGCTTTGTTTACGGTCTTTTACACCGGCAGTATCAAGACTACCGCGAACAATGTGGTAACGTACACCTGGTAAATCTTTCACACGACCGCCGCGAACCAGCACGATAGAGTGCTCCTGCAGGTTGTGACCTTCACCGGGTATATAAGCAATTACCTCAATTTTGTTTGTCAAACGTACTTTGGCCACTTTCCGCAAAGCCGAGTTTGGCTTTTTAGGAGTAGTTGTATAAACACGAGTGCAAACACCACGACGAAAAGGACAGGAGTCTAAAGCTCTTGATTTACTTTTAGCCTTGATGATTTCTCTTCCTTTTCTTACCAATTGTTGTATAGTAGGCATTATGAACCTTTTGATTTTGGGACGGCAAAGGTAAGCGGATAAATTTTATAACCAAAAAAAATTGAGTCCCTTTTTCAGGGATATTACCCTAATGTGCCTAATCTGTGCAAAATAAGTTGAAAAACAGGGTTTTTATCACGTAAAATACCCCAAAAAACAGGGCAGACCGTCAAAAAGAGGTCTGCCCTGTTTTATTGCTGTGAATTAAGTGAAGTCGATCAAACCTTAAACATCCAGCCAAATTTATCAGCCGCCCGGCCTTCCCGGATGGCATCCAGGCGGTCTTTTATTTCAGGGGTAACCGTCCATTTGGCGGTATCGAACGTCATGACAAAGTCTTTGTACTTTAATTCGCGGATCAGCGAAACGGTGGCCGCCGTGCCGGTTCCAAACACTTCGCGCAACGTACCGGCTTTATAAGCATCGATGAGCATATCAACTGATACCGGTTTTTCTTCTACCTGCAGGCCCATTTCTTCCAGTATGGCCATCACACTATCGCGGGTAACCCCGGCCAGTATGGTACCTGAACTCAAATCGGGGGTAACTGCCTTATCGCCAATTACAAAAAAGACGTTCATGGTACCTATCTCCTGCACATATTTATGTTCAAATACATCTGTCCATAAAACCTGGTCGTAGCCCTGTTTTTTAGCTTCAGCGGTTACATACATGGCAGAACCATAGTTGCCGGCTGCCTTGGCATACCCCACCCCACCCGGTGCGGCACGGGTATACTTCTCTTCTACGTATATACGCATGGGCGCGCTGTAGTACGGACCGGTGGGGCTCAGGATGATAAGAAATTTATAAGTCTCAGAAGGCCTCACGCCGATCATTTCATCTGATGAGAACATAAACGGACGGATGTACAGCGAATGGTCCTTACCGGAAGGGATCCAGTTTTTATCAATCGCTATCAGTTTGCGCATGCCTTCCATGAATATATCTTCGGGTACCTCAGGCATTTGCATACGGGCAGCCGAAAGATTGAATCGTTTATAATTATCATATGGCCTGAAAATATAAGCTTCTCCGGCATCGTTCTTATAGGCTTTAATGCCTTCAAATATAGCCTGCCCATAATGCAGGGCCGCCAGTGACGGACTGATAACCAATGGCTGATACGGTTTTATCTCCACGTTTTTCCATTCACCATTCTCATAATCCGCTTCCAGCATATGATCAGTAAAGGTTTTGCCAAAAGGAATGTTTGCAAGGGCAACACCCGGCAATCTGCTATGATCAATTTTTGTAACAGGGATACTATAAGCTTCTACCATAATCCAGTATTTTTGAGCCGCAAATAAACAAATAAAGTTTCGGGCTGTCAAATAAATTACTAACAAGTGTTCGTAAAACAATCTGTATAAGTTGTCCGACATTTGTTTGATTAAGAATACCTT
This sequence comes from uncultured Niastella sp., assembly GCA_966212235.1. Taxonomy (GTDB): domain Bacteria; phylum Bacteroidota; class Bacteroidia; order Chitinophagales; family Chitinophagaceae; genus Niastella. Next base: position 353,371 of record CBIHPP010000008.1, read on the forward strand.
GTAGAAAATGAGTTTAAATAATATAATATTACCCGATTTTGTAATTGCAGACCTTTATCGCCGGTCGCTGATACAGCCTTCGGCCGCCGACTTTAGCGGATTGCCGCAGGCGATTTCGGAGGGATCAACGCCCCAGCCGGAAGCTCGTATAGTTGCTGAACTGCAACCTGTTACAAAAACACCGATAAAAGAATCGATTGCAGAAAAAGCACCTGAAAAAATTATAGAAGCGCCGCCGGTAAAAGCTGCCGAACCCACTGCCTATAAAATATTGGGAAATAATAAAAAGCAGATAACTGTAGTGGTAAACTGCCCGAACGACGTTTTTGTTCCCGAAACCGACCTCCAGTTCCTGACCAAAATGCTGGGGGCCTGCAAACTGAATATGGCCGATGTAGCGATTGTAAATCATGCCACTGCAGCCGTAGCCATTGAAAGAATGAAAGTGCAATTACAACCTAAGTACGTGTTGTTGTTTGGGGTAGAACCCAGTACTATTCAATTGCCTATCAGCTTTCCGTCGTTCAAAGAACAGCCTTATGCCGGAACCACCTATCTTTTTACGCCTGCGCTCAGCGAACTGAACCTGGAGACAGAGGAGGCAAAAGTGTTGAAAAGGAAGCTGTGGGATTGTTTGAAGCGGATTTTTCTTTAAAGCGAGTAGCCACCAGCCATTAAAATTCATCATGAAATTAATATTCGCCACCAATAACCAGCATAAAGTAGAAGAAATTCAGGCTGCCATTGGCAATGACCTGGAGATCATCCCGCTTAAACAGGCCGGTATTGATATTGACATTCCGGAGCCGCATGACACCCTGGAAGCCAACGCTTCAGAAAAATCGCGCACCATTTACCAGTTAACCGGTCAGCATTGCTTTAGTGAGGATACCGGCCTGGAAGTGGAAGCCCTGAACGGTGAACCGGGTGTTAAAAGCGCCCGCTACGCCGGGGAAGACAAGGCCTTTGAAAAAAACATCGAGAAATTATTGACCAAACTGGGCAATTCGGAGAATCGCCGGGCCCGGTTCCGTACGGTTATTTCATTGATATGGCAGGGGCAGGAATGGCTTTTTGAAGGCATCTGTGAAGGTGTCATCGCCCGGGAACCCTATGGCGCCGGGGGTTTTGGCTATGATCCTGTTTTTGTGCCTGCCGGCAGCAGCCGCACCTTTGCCGAAATGACCATGGCCGAAAAGAATGAGATAAGTCATCGTAAAAAGGCAGCTGATAAACTTATACTATTTTTGCAGAAACAGGTAATTGAGACACGATAGATTAACCTAAATACTTAGATTAAAGTTTTTTGGAGCAAAAAAGCAACTATACCATTTCAGAATCCGACTTGATAAAAGGATGCATTGCAGGAGACAGGCGTATGCAGGAGGAATTGTATCACCGGTTTGCTCCCAAAATGTATGCGGTTTGTTTGCGGTATGCCAGCCATGTTGAGGATGCACAGGATCTGCTGCAGGAAGGTTTTATAAAGGTTTACAGGAACTTACACCATTTCAGGGCAGAGGGCTCCTTTGAAGGCTGGATAAGACGGGTATTTGTAAATACGTCTATCGAACATTTTCGTAAAAAATCGACCAAACTGTCGATGGTTACGGAAAAAGAAGAAGGGACCATTGAAGATACTGATATAACAGCCCTTGAAAACCTGGCTGAAAAAGACATTATAAAAATTGTTCAGGAATTATCACCCGGCTACCGGACAGTATTTAACCTGTATGTGGTAGAAGGGTATTCCCATAAAGAGATCGGCGATATGCTTGGTATTAGCGAAGGAACCAGTAAATCACAATTGGCACGCGCCAAATCTGTTTTACAAAAAAAGATAGCACAATATTTAAGCGATACGCAAAAATCCTACACCCGGTAATATGGCAACGAATATAAAACATACACTTTTTAACCTCGAAGTTCCACCTCCACCGGAAGCGTGGCCCTATATAGCAGCCAGGCTGACCACTGAATTTGATGCAGATGAGATCCCTGTTGCTCAAAAGATGTATGATCTGTCAGTAGCCCCGCCTGCAGCTGCCTGGGAAAAAATAGCGGCACATTTACCACAGCAACAAATTGCCAAAAAAGAAGGCACGCTCATTTCCCTGTCTGTACGCAAAACAATTGCCGCCGCCGCCATGGTATTACTCACCCTGGGCGCCTGGTATATTTTAGACAAAGCCAATAACAACGATGAGGTAAACGTGGCCGGAAAAACGACCACCCCATCAACAGTTAATAAAAGCGCAACTGCACATAGCAGCACCCCGGCTGCCGATATGGAAATCGGTGAGCAGCCGGTGGAACCGATCGATCATAAGACCGCCCTTGCTTCTTTATCTGCTGCAGATGCCAGCCTGATAAACGCCCGTTTTGCCAATCGCAACCGTGCGCTGCGTACGAGCTCCTATTTCTATCAGCCAATTGCTACCAGCTATGCCGGTTTGGATGATGATAAAGCCGTTGAATTTACTGATGCCAACTCCCCTACCGTTGAAGCACCGCTTATTCGCGATGCCAATGGACAGGTTATCCTCGATAAAAATCTGATCACTTCTCCCGATGATTGTTATATAAACATTACCAGCCCCAACGGAGAACAAACACGTATTTCTTCTAAATTCCTGCATATTATCAGTACCCTGAACGCTGATGTGGAGCCGCAGGATTATTTTGACTTCATGATGCAGGAAAACAGCCTGTGGAAGATGCGCTTCAGCGAATGGAAAGAAAAGTTCATGAACCAGGCTTCCCTGATACCTACTGCGACCAGCTTTACCGACATTCTGGAGCTGAAAGACCTGTTGATGGAGAACCAGTAGGAAATATTGAACCCCGCCGCAGGCGGGGCAGGTGAGAAATAAAAATGAATAATTAGAAAGGGAAATACAATTCTCCATGGCCAGAATAAAAGTTGAACTTCCTGAACATTTTACGTTCACTACCACGATCCCCATTCGCATTACAGACCTGAACTATGGCAATCATGTAGGTAACGATACCATCCTTTCCATGATCCATGAAGCCCGTGTGCAGTTCCTGCAACAACTGGGATATGGCGAACTGAACCTGGCCGGCGTTGGCCTTATTATGAGCGATGTAGCCATTGAATTTAAAAGCGAACTGTTTTACGGCGATGCGGTTATTGCCTCTGTAGTGGCCGGCGATCTTACCAAAATATCATTTGACCTGTATTATAAACTGGAAAAGAAAAGCGGCGATTCCACGCAGCTGGTAGCCGTAGCCAAAACCGGTATGGTTTGTTATGATTATGGGAAGAAGAAGGTGGCAGCCATTCCGATGGAAGTTGTTGATAAACTAAAAGGATAGCGTACAGCCTACCGTCTACTTTCTGCACCGACCCTGCCTGGTGGTTGCACTGAACAGTAGGGTGCAGTGCAATATCAGTGCAACTCCAGTGCAACCCCCAGGCACGTTTACCCGTTGTTCCAGGCCTAATTCAATAACTAAATAACGCATACCCGTATCACCTTTATCAACCCTATCAACCTGTCAACTAACCATTCCAAATTCGCCAACTCTCCTCTGCCTGAATGATCAGCATATCATGTCCGTTCTTGATAGCAGCGCCCTGCGCCTCTCCTTTTTGCAGGAACAATGTTTTAGCCGGATTATACACCAGATCGAATAAATAATGATTGGCAGTGAGCGCCTGGTATGGTAACGGCGGGCATATATCGATGTTGGGATACATACCCAATGGACTTGTATTGATGATCAGGGAGTGATCCCGTATAACCGACTCATCAATTTGTTGATAGGAAATTTGTCGCGTAGTAGAAGGCGTGCGGGATACTTCCCGAAATTCAATCCCCAGTTTGTTCAATACATAATTCACTGCTTTGGCAGCGCCGCCGGTGCCCAGCACCAGCGCTTTTGTGTGATGCGGCTGCAGCAGTGGCCGCAAAGACTCCTCAAAACCCACCACATCTGTGTTATGGCCGGTTAACCGGCCATTCTCTATTTTGATACAGTTACAGGCGCCAATAGCCTGTACTACCTCGCTTTGTGCGGTTAAGAAGGGAATTACCTTTTCTTTATACGGAATGGTAACATTCAGCCCATGCAGATCGGGTTGTTGCTGTATAAGCGGAGCAAATTCATCAATAGTTGCCAGCGGGAAATTTTCATACACGCAACCTGTGATCTCTTCCCGCTGGAACTTATCTGTAAAATATTTTTGAGAAAACGAATGGCTTAACGGATAGCCAATCAGGCCATACTTCCTCATTGCAAATTCTTTTTAACTATTTATTGCCTCGCGAACGTCCGTCGTGAAACGGCAAACGTGAAAAAATTGCAGCCCCCCAATTACTGGTCCATATCTCCGAAGTGGAAGGTCTTACTTCCTGTTTCTTACTTCCTTCTTCTATTTCTTCTCGGTGCCGTTCAAAAATAGATTGAACGTATCGCCCCGCAATCCAATGCGCATGGTCTCCAGTGGAATTACTTCGGTGGGCGCAATATTACCGAGGTTTACATTGCAACCAAGCAACTCAATAAAGTACAACTGCTGTGCTTTTTGTGGTGCTTCCCACAATATTTTTTCACCAGGAATTTGTGTAAGGATCTCCTGAACCAGGCCTTCGCGCACTTCGCCGCTACCACGGTAAATACCAACATTACCCGCTTCACGGGCTTCGGCAATTACGTAAGTGGCGCCAGCACTCAGTTCGGCACGCATCAGTTCGATCCATTTATAAGGCGGAATAATATGGGCTGCATCTTTACTTCCTACTTCACTCAATACAGTCCCATGTTTGGCCAGCTTTTCGACATAACCACATTTTTCAGCATGCGGAATATTTATGGAACCATCGCTCACTTCCATGTAGGAAATGCCGTAGTCTTTGCAAACGCTGATATAATCATTAAACTGGTTACGAATCAAAAACGCCTCAAACAAAGTGCCTCCAAAATAAACGGGAATGTCGTACGATTTATAAACTTCAAGCTTTTCGCGCAGGTTCGGAGTTACAAAGGATGTTCCAAAGCCGAGCTTAACGATATCTACATGCGGATGCGAAACACTCATAAAGTTTTGCGCTTCCGGAACGCTCAGCCCCTTATCCATTACCATAGTAATACCGCTGTTGCGTGGTTTCTTAATCCTGTCGGGGATCTGTGTGAGGTTAAAATTCATTCCTTGTTTTTTTGTGCAACAATTTTAAAGCCGGCGCAAAAATAAGAGAAAAGAGGTTAGAATCAACTGACAATAGTCAAATGGCCCCGGCTAAGCCAGGAGTAAGTGTTAACAGGCAGGAAATTGGTAATGGCGCCCTGCAGAAGCGTTAAAAGAACATTAAAAGTCAATATGGCCTAATTGAGCCGGGCTAATATTCAATTAGCCATTAGCAACCGGCAATGAAAACATAAACATTTCACACCTTGCCCGCCTTGCACAGGTTCGCAAATACGGCATGCCTTAACAACCTCTGCTGCAGACCCAACAGATCTGAAATACCTGCCGGCAGGCTGGTTTGTCTATTGATTTTTCTTTTTAAAATGTGCAATTACATCAACTACCAGTTGATGCCGCAATATGGCGGGATTGAGGTGTATCAGCTTCTTTAGCAATTTGGGCGAAGCATGGAGCGCTGTTTCCAGTTGAATAAGCGCTTCTTTGGTTTTACCTAATGCCAGTAGAATGGCGCTCAGGTAATATATGAATATCGGTTTCGATTCAGTGATCTTTATAGCGGCTTTTACCTGCTCCAACGCCTCTTCATAAAACTCGCCCTGGTATAAACAGCGAATGAGCGCTTCCCAGCTTGAGATGTTACGTGGCCGTTGCCGCACCACATTAGAAAAATATTGTATAGCTTCCTTGTAATCGCCCATCTGCATTTTACATTCACCCATAGCCAGGTTATACTCCGGTTGCAGACGATGGATCTGCATGGCGCTTTCCAGTTGTTTCACCGCCATCGACCATTGTTCTTCGTTAATATAGGTGCAGGCGATCTTATAATACAGTTTACTATCGCCCTGGTTCAAATGCGAGGCTTTACGATAATAGAACCGTGCCTGTGCAAAGTTCTTCAAACGATCGTAGCAGTGACCTATGGCTTCATAGATCACATCTTCAGGGCGCGACAACTCCAACACCTTTTCCAGCACTTCTATCGCGTCTTTGTACTTACGAAGGCGAATAAAGGCATCGCCCATATTGCGGTAGGCGTAATCGAACTTTTCGTCAATGGTAACCGCATACTTATAGGCATCGATGGCCTTTTCATATAGTTTTAATCCCTGGTAAGCGGCAGCCAGGTTAAACCAGGCCAACTCGCTATATGGGTTCTCATCAATGATCTTGTTATGCAGGGTAATGCTTTCTTCATTACGCCCGGTGAAGTCGGTCCAGAAACAGATCTTGTACAATGCTTCTTCGTTCGTGGGTTCCTGCTCAAGAATGAGCTTCAGGCAGTCGAAGATCTTATCAAACTCTTCATAATCGTCGTACACATCTGCCAGCTCAAACAGTAGCTCTATACGTTCCTGGCCATCAAACAACTGCAGGGCATTCTCAAGCAGTTCTACCGCTTTCTCCTGCTGATCGAGCGCCAGGTATACATCTGTTTTTAAAATATACAGGTTAATATCGTTGCTGTCGAGTAATTCTGCGTGGTGCAATATTTCCAGGGCATCTTTATAGTGGCGGGTGGCTATTAAGAGATCTGCCTTTTTAATAAGCAATGCCGATGAGTACGGATATTGCTCAATACCCATTTCTGCAGCTTCCAGGGCTTGCGGCAGGTCTTCTACATCATCAAAATAGTCGATAATTTTTTCGAAGGCTTCTTCCTCCAGGAAGGAATTTCCCCGACCCGCTTTCAGATTCTGGAACTGCCTGACTAACTCCTTTATTTCTTCATTATCCTGACGAAACGGATTTTCTCTCATTCTTTTAAATAGTAGGTTAATGTAAAATAGGATTTTCGTTGATGCGTACCAATTTTAGTTTTTGACAGATGTGAACAATTATTGTTGAGTAATAATAATTACTTATTTCAGCCTAACTATCGATTGTTTGCCTTTTTTCCTTTTAGCTAAAATCTGCCTAAAAAACATTCAACATTGAATTACAGCCTTTTACAGATACGTTTCAAATAATTATAAAAAAACCAACCGTTTTGTTATGAAATCCGTAACATAAGTGTGTCTTAATCGTTAAGAGAAGTATAAACTTTAATCTAAAGGGTTAAAAAAATCCAAATATTTTTTTATATTTTTGTACTCAATATGCAAGCAAACTCTACGCTAAAACTTAACCACATGCTTAAAAAGACCATCATCAGTTGTGCGATGATCGGGGCATTTGCGCTTGCGCTGGCTAGCAGCGGAGGTGGTGACAAAAAGAAAGCGGAGGCGCTTCGCAAGCCCGATTTTACTCCTATCAGAACTACGAATGGCTTCACGTTAAAAGCTGGACCTGCTTACACAGGCAGCCACACTTTTAGCAATACAAGCACTAATAATTACATCACCCGCAGCACGGTAGTGACTTATCAGCAAGGCAATAAGGTATTTATTTTACCTTACAAAAGCCGGGTTAATGTAGCCGCTGTTAATTCATCTTATCGCAACAATCTGAACGCTTTTGATCTGAAGTTCAGGTTACGTAAATAACCCGGTTTCCCAGGTTAATTACTTAGTTCATTTTCTTACTTTCCTCATAGGTCATTTCACGGTAGCCTGATTTGGGTATGTCGAATTTTGAAGCCGGCACCGGATTCATATTAATTTTCGATACTGTGTACTTTATGGTCAGCTTGCCCTGTACCAATTCATATTCCAATGGCAATCCATTCAGGTTCTTAAACTGGTAATCGTATTCCCTGTTCTCAGGCACTATATCCGGCGTGTAGTATACCGTGAAGGTTGTTCCATCGGGTAATGTAGCCACCGCTTTAATACAGTTATAACCGGCAATGGTCTTTGTTTCGCTGGTATTGGCAAAGGTTATTCCATCATACCGCTTATTGTTTTCCGTCCAGTTCTCATTGGTCATCCTGATCAGGAGCTTTTGCCCGCTCACTTCCTTTAAAACCACAGATGTCCCCACTTTTGTATCATGAATGGTAGCCGAAGAAAATAAGGCACTGGCCATTTCGGCGCGGCTCATATTTCCTTTAATATATATGGTTTTGGTGTGCCCATCAAGGGCATCGGCCATTTTGGGCTCTTTACTCCCGCTCGAAATACTGGCATCATATACCAGGGTAAGCTCGCTTACCTTACGCTGCGCGTTGGCGGTAAACAGCATACCCAAACTAACAAACAATAATCCAATATACTTTTTCATGTATCTACGGTTGTAATAATAGAAAGATGAGGACAAGGTGATAAAAGTTGCTGCGTAAAATACAAAGACCTGCTAACTTTTAAAAGGTAAAAGGACGAATAGACGATAAATTTGTTAAAAATGAGGCATTTAGCGTGAATGGTCAATGGTGAATCGGTAATGATTTCTGATTTCGGGATTTAGCAATTTTGAGATTTGAAATACAGGTACCAACTGAAAAAAATGAAATCCCGAAATCGCTAAATCAAAAATCTCCAAATCTTTGCTTCCTCACCTACTTCTCCCCACAAAAAAGGTGAGCTCCATTCAGAACTCACCTTGTTATAAGTATTTAGATCAATCTATTTCTTCTGGCCACCTTTACCCTTCTGCGCTTGCGCCTGGGCTTCCTGCATCGCTTCCAACCGCTCCTGCCACTTCGATTTACCTTTTGGCTTTTTCCGGTTCTCATCGATCTTAGACAGTATTTTATCGTGATCGATGATATAATTCTGAATAACGAACTGCAATATCAGCGTAATAACGTTCGAAACGGTATAATACCAGGTTAAGGCCGCCGGTAACCGGTTGAACACAAATAATAAGATGAACGGGAAGATATAAGGCATGTACTTGAGCGCCGGATTGTTTTGATCGGGCGTCATGTTCATGTTATAGATCGAGATCAGGAAGCTGGTGGCTACCGCTGTAAGTGTAAACAAGCTCAGGTGATTACCCAATCCCCATACGTGGAAGGGAAACCGCAGGATCACATCATACGATGCCAGGTTATCGGCCCATAAAAAGCCTACGCCCCGCAGATCAATATTTGAATTAAAGAAACTATACAGTGCAAAGAATATAGGGATCTGTAACAGGGCAGGTATACAACCTCCCAACGGATTCACCCCGGCTTCCCGGAATAATTTCATTTGCTCTACACCTATCTGTTGCTGATCGGTGCCATACTTAGCTTTCAACTTCTCAATTTCCGGTTTTAAAGCCTTCATTTTGGCGCCGCTCAGGTAACTGGTATACACCAATGGAGAAGTGAATAACCTGATAAATAAGGTAAGTAGAGCAATGGCCAATCCCAAACTGCCGATAAAGCTTTTAAAGAAATCAAATACCGGCATTACGATATACTTGTTAATCGGGCGAACAAAGGCATACATATCACGGCCCAGGTTCACGATCTTGTCCATTTCAGGGATCTGGTCCTTGTGCTGCCTGAGAACGGCGTAATCATTGGGACCATAATACAACTGCATAGCTAATGAAGCGTTAGGCCCTAATGGTAACCGGGTTTGCAAAGCCGTGGTTACTTCAGCTACTTTAGCGGTAGTGTCTTCTGCAAGCTTGATGAACTTTATGTCACCGGAAGTAAACTTGTCTTTAGTGGCTATGAGTGAGGTATTAAAGAATTGTTGGGAAACGCTAACCCATTGTACCGGCTTTTCGAAGGTCTTTGCCGATTTCGTCATGACGTAGTCAAAACTATTATCCTCGTAAAAACATACAGTACTTTGCTGGCGCTCATATATCACATCTGTTTCCTGCTGACTGGGCTGCGCTTGCCAGATCAGGTTAAAATTACCCTGGGTCAACATTTTATCGGCCCCTGTCATTTGAACCGACCAGTCGATCAGGTAATCATTTGGCCTGATAGTGAACTGGTGGGTAATGTTGCCTATGCCCGGAACGGGTATTTGAAAAAGCACCGTTTGACTGCTATCCGCATTGCGTACTACTTTGGCCGGTAAGAAATACAGGTCAGAAATTTGAGCAGGTCCACTGGAGGTATTAATGCCATACGATATTTTGTCAAATGCCGTATTATTTAATAGAACCGGTTTATTGTCAATGAGTGATTTGTACTTTTTGAGCTCAACCTGTTTGGGCTGGCCGCCTTTGCTGGTGAAGCTGATCTTAACTACTTCATTTTCAACCACTGTTAATTGTTCAACACCGTGGGTAGCTACCTGGTTTGTATCAATTGCTGTATTGCGGGTAGTGGTATCGTTTGCCAGGGCAATAGAATCACGGGTACGTTTTACCCGGGCGATTGAATCTGTTTGATGTTGTGTTTGCGACTGTAATTCCTTGCTATTCTTGGTAGAAGTAAAAAGATAAACAAACAGTAAAAGCGCTAACAACACAAAGCCAATCACCGTATTGCGGTCCATGTTCATTATACTAAGAGTTTTGAAGAGGTGCAAAGATAGTTGGAAGTTGTAAGTTCCAAGTTATAAGTTCCAGGTTTTAAGTTATAAGTTGGTTTTTATGGCACTTTATTACATAAAAGGGGCATAAAAACCCGTAATAACGTGACTTTTAACCAATTACTTACTACTTATCACTAAAAACTTAACACTTAAATCATCTCACTTTGCAATAAAGGGTTTTTTACGGTTGTCTTTTTTTCGGTATATTCTTTGGCCGCTTTTACAAAATGTACAAAGATCGGATGTGGGGTTTCCACCGTACTCTTTAATTCGGGGTGGTATTGAACACCGATAAAGAATGGATGTGCAGGCAATTCCACGATCTCTACCAGCTGGCTCTCGTTGTTCTTTCCACTGGCAACCATACCGGCTTCCTGAAACTGGTTGAGGTACCGGTTATTGAATTCCCAACGATGACGATGACGTTCGCTGATAGTTTCGTTGTTATATATCTGACGGGCGAGACTGCCGTCTAATGTTTCGCATGAATAAGCACCCAAACGCATGGTACCACCTTTGGAAGTAACCGCTTTTTGCTCTTCCATCAGGTCAATGACCGGATCGGGGGTGTTTAGGTTCATTTCGGTAGAATGGGCATCTTTTAAACCCAATACATTGCGGGCATATTCAATAACAGCCATCTGCATACCCAGGCAAATGCCAAAGAAAGGCAGTTTGTTTTCACGGGCATATTTCACGGCTAATATTTTACCCTCAACGCCGCGATGGCCAAAACCAGGCGCAACGAGCAATCCATCGAGATTAGCCAGCTTCTCCCCAACATTTTCTTCTGTAATAAATTCACTGTGCACATTTACGATCTGCACCTTGCATTCGTTTGAAGCACCGGCATGAACAAATGCTTCGAGGATGGATTTATACGCATCCTGCAGTTCAATATATTTACCGATCAATCCTATGGTTACCTGGCTCTTTGGATATTTCAGTTTATCCAGCACCTCTTTCCATTTTTGCAGATCGGGTTCGTGAAAATTACTAATGTTGAGTTTTTTCAAACAAATAATGTCGAGCTTCTCACGCATCATAGCCAACGGCACTTCATAAATAGTAGGTGCATCGGCAGCTTCGATCACCGCTTCGGGTTTCACATTACAGAACAGGGCTATTTTGCGACGCAGATCGGGCGTCAAAGTCTTTTCGGTACGGCATACGAGAATATCGGGATGCACGCCTTCCTGGCTCAGCATTTTAACGCTGTGCTGGGTTGGTTTGGTCTTTAATTCCTTGGCTGCTTTCAGGTAAGGGATCAGGGTAAGATGCACCACTACGGTATCTTCTTCCGGCAATTCCCATTGCAACTGGCGCAACGCTTCTATAAATGGAAGGCTTTCAATATCACCTACAGTACCACCCAGTTCGGTTATAATAATATCGTATTTGTCAGAAGCACCCAACAACTGCATCCTACGTTTTATTTCATCGGTAATATGGGGTACCACCTGAACGGTTTTACCCAGGTAAGCGCCTTCGCGTTCTTTATTGATTACGGTTTGATAAATGCGACCGGTAGTTACGTTGTTCGACTGCGATGTGAAAATATTGAGGAACCGCTCATAGTGACCGAGGTCAAGATCGGTTTCGGCGCCATCTTCTGTAACATAACATTCTCCGTGCTCATAAGGGTTGAGCGTGCCGGGATCGACGTTGATATACGGATCGAACTTCTGAATTGTTACCCTCAATCCCCTCGCCTGCAACAGTTTTGCCAGCGAAGCTGCAATAATCCCTTTTCCTAATGATGAAGTTACCCCACCGGTAACAAAAATATGCTTGGCCATAATGTATGGTTATTTTTTGACAGTTCGTTAGACGACCGACGTTTAAACCAACGTCTACACATTCTTTACTACAAAGAAATTCTGGTTGACCAGCGGAAACTTATAACTCTTAATGGAAAAATAATTCCGGGAGGTCGTGCGAAGTTACGGCAAATAAAAACGTCAGAAAAACCCGATTTTGGGGTGTGGAAAACCAGGCCATAAGCTGTGAATAGCATTAAAAACCGGTTAAAATCAGGGATTTGGAAGCAGGCAAGGGCTTTTTTGATAGAAAGCAGGCTAAAAAATATCCCGTCCAGGCTGAGCCGGGACGGGATTGAAATAATTATATAGCAGAACTACTACTACTTAACTTTAGTAACGGTAAGGGCATTTAGATGATAAGAAGCAGTAACGGCTGGTTTTTTAGCGCCGAGCATCCTGCCACCATCAACTGGCCGGGTTTTAGCAGAATGTAAAAAAACAATTGCTGCTATTTCAATAAAAAGAATAAAAAAACTAAGTTTCTCCTTTTTCATAAGTGCTAGTGGGTTATTACCTTGGGTCGTATGCGCTTATTTTTCGCGCAACAAAAGAACGAAAATTTTCCCTTATGTGCAAGCAAACATATTGTTTTTTAATATATTCGTAATATTACGCATACCATTTATTGTAATTCTTACACAACTCATGGTAATAACGCAATCCCTTATTCATATACGCTATTGTATGCGCACACATTAACGTCTAAACATATATTTTTATTTGGCATCACTTGAAGGAAATTATTAATCACTAACTATCCTTTGCAATTTTATCGTAACTGGCTACAATGCCTTTGATGAGCGAAGAACTGAAACCCTGGTGCTCCATTTCATTGAGACCTGCAATGGTACAACCTTTGGGTGTGGTTACTTTATCAATTTCCTGTTCAGGGTGTGTTCCTTTCTTCAATAATAATTCAGCGGCGCCTTTTACCGTTTGCGCCGCAATGAGGCTTGCAGTAGCTGCATCAAACCCAATTTCAATACCACCCTGAATGTTAGCACGTATATAACGCATAGCATAAGCCGTACCACACGCACCCAACACCGTAGCTGCATTCATTAATTTTTCATCTATCCAAACAGCTTTGCCCAGCTGGTTAAACAGATCTTCCAAAAAGGCAATCTGCTCACTGCTTACGTCATGCGATGCTGCCAGGCAGGTCATACTTTCCTGAATGGCAATAGCGGTATTAGGCATAGCCCTGATGACCGGTAGTTTTTGCCCCACCGATTTCAGCATGTGATCGATGGTAACACCGGTTATCACTGATACCAATACATGCCGTTCAGGATTGAGCAATGCTTTCAGCTTACCTAAAATATCATCCACCTGAAAAGGCTTTACAGCCAAAATGATCATATCGGCAAAACGAACGGCTTCTTCATTGTTATCACTTACCAGCACACCGCGTTTTTCCAATGAAGCCAGCGTTTTGATATTCCGTTTTGTTATCAATATATGTTCGGCCTGCGTAAAGCCACTGTTGATCAGCCCTTCAGCAATGGCTGTTCCAAGGTTTCCGCCTCCTATTATTGCAATCTTCTTGTTCATAGTTCCCAGTTCAACATTTCTAATAATAATTCCCCTTCGCCAGGTAATTCCGCACGTAATCTATTACCCCATCTTCCAACGAATAAAATGCATCATTATAACCAGCATCTTTCAGCTTTTGCATATTGGCCTCCGTGAAATACTGGTATTTATCGCGGATATCTTCGGGCATATCAATAAAATCGATCACCGGTTCTTTACTCAGCCCTTTGAAAGTGGATTTAGCCAGGTCTTCAAAACTGCGGGCCTTACCCGTACCCAGGTTATATAAACCACTGGCCACCGAACCGCTTTCTTTTTCATATTGCTCCATCAGCCAGTAACAGATCTTCAACACATCTTTTACATATACAAAGTCACGCAATTGCTGGCCATCTTTAAACCCTTCTTTGTGCGACTTGAATAATTTTACTTTTCCGTTCTCGTTGATCTGTTTGAACGAATGCCAGATCACGCTGGCCATACGGCCTTTATGATATTCGTTAGGGCCATACACATTAAAGAACTTCAACCCGGCCCAAAATGGCGGTTGACTGGTTTGCTGTAATGCCCATTTATCAAATTCATTTTTTGAAACCCCGTATGGATTCAGCGGTTTCAATGCGTATACGACGGCATGATCATCATTGTACCCTTCATCACCTGAACCGTAGGTAGCTGCAGAAGAAGCATATACTACGGGCACCTTATGCGTTGTACAATAATCCCAGATCTTTTGAGAATACTCCACGTTCAGATGCTGGTGTATGGAATAATCAAACTCTGTGGTATCGGTACGGGCGCCAATATGAAAAATAAATTCGATCGCCGGTTTCTGTTCATCCAGCCATTCAAAAAAATCTTCGCGTTCTATCTTTTCCTGGTACTGCTTTCCTTCAAGGTTCAGCATTTTTTCAGGCTCAGTGAAATCATCTACCAGAATAAGCCGGTTATATCCTTTTTCATTCAGGAATCCCGTTAAACAACTTCCAATAAATCCGGCGGCACCGGTGACTACTATTATACTGTCTTTGTTCATTTCAAATCGTCAATGGTAAATTATAACGCGCTTAACGCATGCTCCGACTCATGAGCGGCCAGTATATTCTCAATAGCTGTATCATATTTATCTTTCCAGAATTGAATGTTACCCCAATTCAGGCCATCTACTTCAATACTGCCGGTAGTTACTTCACCTAATTCCTCGTATGGGTGTTCACCAACTATATTTTTAAATTGTTCTACTCTATTCGATTTTACACTCACCACCACACGGCTTTGCGCCTCACCAAACCAATATGCGTCTTTACGAATATTCGAGTTAACAGCTACCACATCGATACCCAGGTTGCGGTTAAAGCAGGATTCAATAAGCGTGATAAACAATCCACCTTCGCTGATATCGTGCGCCGATTCAATGATACCGGCGTTTATCAGCTCAGCCACCTTATTTTGCAAGGCAGCTTCTTCTTCCAGGTCGAAATGCGGGGCCGGACTGAATTCTACCTTTTTTATTTTATGCAGGTATTCCGAAGAATTTATATCGGGTCTGCTTTTTCCTATCAGGAACAGCTGATCGCCGGCATATTTAAAATCCATCGTCATTTTATCATTCACATTGTCAAGCAGTCCCACCATACCAATGGTTGGTGTTGGATACACGGCGCCATCGGGGTTCTGGTTATAGAAACTTACGTTACCGCCGGTTACCGGGGTATCGAATTTCAAACAGGCTTCGCTCATTCCTTTTATCGCATGTACGAACTGGTAATATACCTGCGGATCGTATGGATTACCAAAATTCAAACAGTTTGTAATGCCCAAAGGTTGGCCGCCACTGCAAACAATATTGCGGGCAGCTTCTGCCACAGCGATCATACTACCAATATACGGATCCGCGTATACATACCGGCTGTTACAATCTGTAGTCAGGGCCAGTCCTTTATTGGTTGGCTTGGCTACAACAACAGCGGCGTCGGAAGGCGTATTGGTAGTGGCGGTACCTGCGCCCACCATGCTATCGTACTGCACATATACCCAACGTTTATTAGCGATGTTGGGAATGCTGATGATTTGTTCAGCCACTACTTTCAAATCGTCAGGCACTTCAACTGACTCAGGGTTGAATGCTTTTATTTTTGAGAAGTAAGCCGGTTCTTTATACTCGCGGGTATAAACCGGAGCGCCGCCACCCAAAACCAGGTCATTGGCAGGTAATTTGGCTTCCAGCTCCCCATGCATATAAAAATGCAGGAGGCCGTCGTTGGTTACTTCACCGATTTCAGAACAAGGCAGGTCCCATTTCTCAAACACACGCAGTACATCGCTTTCGCGGCCTTTTTCAACCACCATTAACATCCGCTCCTGGCTTTCGCTCAGCAACAGTTCCCAGGCTTTCATATTTTTTTGGCGGGTAGGTACTTTATCAAGGTCTATGCGCATTCCTACTTCGCCTTTGGCGCTCATTTCAGCGGTTGAACAAATGATACCTGCAGCTCCCATATCCTGCATACCTACTACGGCGCCGGTTTTAATCACTTCCAGGCAGGCTTCGAGCAGTTTCTTTTCCTGGAAGGGATCGCCCACCTGTACGGCAGGTAATTCTTCAGCGCTTTCCGCAGTAATATCGGCCGATGCAAAAGAAGCACCGCCAATACCGTCTTTACCGGTGGCAGAACCCACAAAGAATACCGGGTTACCAAGGCCTTTTGCGGTTGCAGAAATGGTTTCCCCATTCTTAACAATACCAACGCTCATGGCGTTCACGAGGGGGTTGGTATGATAACATTGTTCAAAATATATTTCGCCGCCAACAGTAGGCACACCAAAACAGTTGCCATAATGGCCAATGCCATGTACTATGCCCGCCAGCAGATGCTGCGTTTTGGCTTCTTTTAAATTACCAAAACGCAAAGAATTGAGCGAGGCAATAGGCCGGGCGCCCATGGTGAAAATATCGCGGTGAATACCTCCTACCCCGGTAGCAGCCCCCTGAAAGGGTTCAATGGCCGAGGGGTGGTTATGAGATTCTATTTTAAATACAACGCCAAAACCATCGCCAATATCCATAAGACCCGCATTTTCCTCACCAGCCTTAACCAGCATTTTTTGTCCGTCGCGGGGCAATGTTTTCAACCACTTTATTGAATTCTTGTAACTGCAATGTTCACTCCACATACCACTGAAGGCACACAATTCGGTAAAATTTGGCGTGCGGCCAAGTTTTTGAATGATCAATTCGAACTCTTCTTCTGTAAGACGTAATTGTTTGGCCGTTTTTACTGTTACTTCCATGTTATTTGTATGTAAAATGCTGATAGATTGGTATTTTTCAGAATGCGAGTGAAAAGTAGTACTGTGGCGGGTAAGAACCTACTAGCTACAGTCATTTACCACTAGCCTGTTACCAAACAGCTTTTTAAGAAAGCGCAAAAGTACAAACAGTCTGTCATCTTATTGATAAATTTATCACGATTTACCAGCCCATGATAATTGCATTTATTCTTAATGATAAAGCCTTTTTGCCCGAAATAGACGCCTACAGCCGTTTCTTTTCGGGCTACCATATAACGTGTGAGATAGTCAGCAAAAACGATCTGGGCCTGATGCACCGGCATATAGAATGGTGGATGATGGGCACCGACCTCACCAAACCCAAAGAAGGTATTTACAAGATCCATGAATATTATTCCTCATCTGCGCCGCCCGGGCGTTGGTGGAAGAACTGGTGGAAAAGTTTTTTCAGCGCCCAACCCGACTTCCGGTTGTTTTTAAATGAATATGTCAGAAAAGCGATCAATATCCACGATCACATCCCCTTTGGTTACCGCGATATGGGCGTACCGGAACACTGGCTGCAGACCGATCCTTTTTTACACGAACGGGACTATGACTTTGTATACACAGGCGACTGTTCTCCCATCCGCCAGCTCGAGTTGTTGCTGAACTGCTTCGCATCCGGCACTATGCAAGATAAAACCCTGTTAATCATTGGAAAGGACTACGAATACCTGCAGCAAACATATGTCAGGCATAAGAATATTGTATTTATGGGACCGCTACCCCATAACACAATGGAAACGTATATATTAAGGGCCCGTTTTGGTATTAATTATACCATAGATAAGGAACCGTTCAACCAGCAAACGGCTATCAAACTGCTGGAATATGCTGCCCTGGGATTACCCATTATTACCACGAAATATGCCTGGGTAGAACGCTTTCAGCAGCAATATGGCGGCAATTTCTTTTACCTGGAACCTGGTTTCACGAATTTTACCTGGGAGCAGGTCAATAATTTCCCTTATTCCAAACCCGATATGGAAAGTTTAACCTGGGAACAGCAGATCCGCAGGTCGGGCGTGTTGGAGTTTTTGGAGTCGAAATTTCCGGAGTTGAAGTTTTGATCATTCCGCCCAGTCCCGGTTCAACGTATCAACATACTCATCGATCACATGCTTGATGTTGAATTTTTTGATCACCAGGGCGCGGCCATTGCGGCCGAAACGGCTTAACTCTTCGGGCGACAGGTTGATTATTTTTTCCATTTTATCGGCCAAATCAAATGGGTCGTGCACATGACACAGGAAGCCGGTGGCATTATTCACCACCACTTCTTTACAACCGCGGTTATTGCTGGTAATCACGGGCAGTTCCATACTGGCCGCTTCCATGAGGCAGCGCGGCACACCTTCATTATAAAAGGAGGGAAATACAAAACAATCGGCCCGTTGTAAAAACGGACGAACATCTTTAGCAAACCCGCCATAATGGATCAGTCCTTCTTTTTGCCAGTGTTCGAGTTCTTCGCGGGAAATAGAATCAGGATGATGATGCTCAAAAAAGCCGATCAGTTCAAAACGCACCGCATAATTCTTTTTCTTTAAAATGCGCGCGGCATCGGCATACAGGCTGATGCCTTTGCTTTTGAGGAGGCGGGTGCTCATTAAAAAGGTAAACGGCTCGCTTTCTTTTTTAACCGTTCGGTGCAGAAATGAAAAATATTCCGTGTCAATGCCTTCACCCGGCAAAACCTTCACTTTTTCGATGTTCACGATATGCTCGTTGATGAATATTTTGGCATCGTCATTATTCAGGAACCATACTTCGCGGGTTTTACGCAGGGCTCTTTTATAGAGCAATTTTACCACATGGTACAGCCAGTTGCGTTTGGCAAACGGGTAACCCAGCCCGGTGATCACCGCTACGGAAGGAATACCGACGGCAGCAGCAGCCAGCGAACCATAAATATTGGGCTTGGCAACATAATGAAATATAAAATCGGGACGATGTTCGTGATACAGAGACTTCAATTGGCGGTAAAAAGCGAGGTCAGCAACCGGGTTTTCGGTCTTATTATTAAAATTGAGGGGAATGAACCGGCAGCCGCTTTGTTGCAGAGAGTCAGCATATTCATCATGGGGGGCCATTACCATCACCTGAAACCCATTCTCTATGAGAAAACGGATCACATCTAATCTGAAATTGTAGACAGACCACGCGCTGTTAGACACAAAGGCTATAAGCTTATGAGCACCTACCTTGCTATACATCAACAAAAATTAGCATCAAATGTATACATTTGTTGGCATTAGTTCAATACACAATTGGCAATAGAAAATGATTGCAGCGACCTCACAGGTGTGGTCATAAAACCTGAAACCGACATATGTACATTATAGGCCTCCTATTTTACTGTATCATATTCATTTATCTTCTTTACCGCCTTACCCGTAATAAAACCCCATTAACGGTAACCGAACTGTCTCTGGCCTTTCTGTTCAAGGTGGTCATGGGGTGTTTGTACGGCTATATTTACGGGCATTTTTATAATGGCGACGATACCTGGATGTACCACAATCTTTCGCTGGGCGAATACCAGGAGCTGTTTCACGATCCGGTACAATATTTTGCAAAGCTGGGGCCGGCCGCATCATTTGCCTGGGCCGGCGGCGGGTTCTGGCAGGGACTCAGTGCTTATATCAAAAGCCTAGAAAATACTGGCATTATCAAAATACTAAGCATTGCCAACATATTCAGCCGGGGTAATTATTATATCAATGTGGTATTTTTCAATTTCATTCTATTCTGGGGACATTACTGGCTGTTCAGCTTATATGTAAAGGAATTCCCAGAAAAAAGAAAGCCCCTGCTGCTGCTTATATTTTTCTTTCCACCGCTGGTGTTCTGGCTGAGCGGCATACGCGCCGATGGACTGATATTATTTTTTCTGGCCTTATTACTGATACAATTCCACCGGTGGTTGTACGATCATAAAAAACGGTCGCTGGTGTACTGTATATTGGCCGGCGCAGGTATTATTATTTTCCGGAGCCAGGTTATATTATTAGTAATACCGGCATTAACGGCCTGGTATATATCGGTGAAATTTAACCGAAAGCCCGCAACCACATTTGTATGGGTATTTGGCATTGGCGGTTTGTTATTTTTTGCCACCGCCTGGGTATCGCCGGCCAAAAACCTGCCGGGGGTAATTGTGGACCGGCAGCAGGCGTTTATGGCATTACAGGGCACCCGGTTTCCCCTCGATAGCCTGCAGCCCTCAGTAACCGGTTTTGCCAGGGTATTACCGCAGGCATTGAGCCATACCTTTGTGCGGCCATATATATGGGAAGCGAAAGGTGCATTACAGCTGATGACCGCCGTGGAGATTATCGTTTGTTGGTTGCTGGTGATCACAGCTATCATAAAAAAAGAAATACATTGGAAAAAGATGTTGACCAGCCCCCTTTTGTTGTTCAGTATGAGCTTTGGTATTGCATTATATATTTTTATAGGATTTACGATTCCCTTCCCAGGTGCCATTGTTCGTTACAAGGCAATTCCCGAGCTTTTACTGTTAACTATACCGATAATTTGTACAAATTGGCGGTCATTTACAGAAGATTAACAAAAAAGTATATATTTAAAAAAGTCGCGTTTTTGACCTCCTTTTTAACCAAAAGCTTCTCGTGACGCAGGTTTTTATGCATTTTATCAAAAAAACCTGCTCTTAAATTCAAAATTTTTTTTTGATACCTTATTTGTCGTTTATTTGCACAAAAGCAAAAAATTTTAGTGATGGAATCATTACGTTTTAAAGCAATCAACGACCTGACCGCCCAGTCAAACGGCGTGGATGTTGAAAATCCGGCCAAAATTACCGGCATTTTCGGCACGAATGTATTTACATTAAAGACTGCTCGTGAGTTTTTGAGTGATGAGGCGTTTAAAAGTTTGAATGCCTCTATCAAAGGAGGTAAGAAAATTGACCGCGCTATGGCAAACCAGATCGCGGCCGGTTTACGCCAGTGGGCAGAAACGAAAGGTGTAACACACTTTACACACTGGTTTCAGCCATTAACAGGTACTACTGCAGAAAAACACGATTCTTTCTTCACACTGAAAGGCGACGGTACTGCACTCGAAATTTTCGACGGTGATGCGTTGATACAACAAGAGCCAGATGCCTCTTCTTTCCCAAGTGGTGGTATCCGTGCAACTTTCGAGGCACGTGGTTATACAGCCTGGGATCCTTCTTCTCCTGCATTTATTATGGAAATCGGCCAGGGAAAAACATTGTGTATCCCTACCATCTTCGTTTCTTATACCGGTGAAACACTCGACTATAAAGCACCTTTATTAAAATCGCTGGAAGCGTTAAATAAAGCGGCTGTTGAAGTTTGCCATTTCTTTGATAAAAACGTAAGCAAAGTAGTTGCTACCCTGGGATGGGAACAAGAGTACTTCGTAATTGACGAAGCACTGTTCAATGCCCGTCCTGACCTGGTATTAGGTGGCCGTACCGTATTCGGACATTCACCAGCCAAAGGTCAACAGTTGGAAGACCATTACTTTGGCGCTATTCCTGAAAGAATTTATGCTTTCATGCGTGATTTTGAACAGGAATCATACAAACTGGGTATTCCTTTAAGAACCCGTCATAATGAAGTAGCGCCTGCGCAGTTTGAGTGCGCTCCTATCTTTGAAGAAGTTAGCGTGGCAGTAGACCATAACACCCTGTTGATGGATATTATGGACCGCGTTGCCCGCCGTCATAAATTAAGAGCGTTGTTGCATGAGAAACCATTTGCCGGCATTAACGGAAGTGGTAAACACAACAACTGGTCTATGGCTACCGATACCGGCATCAACCTGCTGGCTCCTGGTAAAACACCAAAGACCAACCTGATGTTCCTCACTTTCTTCGTAAACACCATCAAGGCGGTATTTGATTATTCCGATGTACTGCGTGCATCTATTGCATCAGCCGGAAACGATCACCGTCTGGGTGCCAACGAAGCTCCTCCCGCTATCATCTCTGTATTCATTGGTCAATACCTGTACAAAGTATTGAATGATGTAAAAGAAAGAGTAGGTGGTAAATTCGATGAGCAGGATGAGGCTATTTTGAAGTTAGACCTGCACAGAAGCATTCCAGAACTGTTACTCGATAACACTGACCGTAACCGTACATCACCGTTCGCGTTCACCGGTAACAAATTCGAGTTCCGCGCTGTAGGTTCTACTGCAAACTGCGCCAACCCCATGACCACCCTGAACACGATCATGGCTGAAACGCTGAAGAAATTCAAGAAAGATGTAGATACCCTGATCGATAAAGGCGAGAAGAAAGAGATCGCCATCATGCACGTTATTCGCGAGTACATTGTAGCCAGCGAAAAAGTATTGTTCGAAGGCGACGGTTACAGCGAAGAATGGCACCAGGAAGCTGAAAAACGTGGCTTACCAAACGTACGTACCACGCCGCTGGCGCTGGATGCTTCAGTAACCGATAAAGCAAAGAGCCTGTTCGAAAGCAACAACGTGTTAACACATGTTGAGCTGGAAGCACGTCATGAAATTGAGCTGGAAAAATACATTAAGAAAGTACAAATTGAAGCCCGTATCATGGGTGAGCTGGCAAGCAGCCACATTTTACCGGCTGCTATTAAATATCAGAACGAACTGATCGCAAACATCAAAGGTTTGAAAGAGATCGGTTTGCCAGAAACTGCTTTTGCAAACCAAAAGCAGATCCTGACCAAGGTATCTGAGCACGTGAACAAAATGGGCGAACTGGTAGCTAAAATGATCGATGCCCGTAAAAAGGCAAACGCCATTGGAGATACCCGTGAGAAAGCCATCGCTTATTGCGACACCATTAAAGAAGCGTATTTTGATCAGATCCGTTACCATGCCGACAAGCTGGAATTGCTGGTAGGCGATGAGTACTGGCTGTTACCAAAATACCGCGAAATGTTGTTCCTGAGATAAAAGCCTCTCACCTCCCCCAGCCCCTCCTGAAGGAGGGGTGAAAGAAGGAAATACAGGGAAAATATATCAAAGAAGGTATACTGACATGACAAGCAGAGCCCCGTTTCTGAATAAGGACGGGGTTCTTCTATTTAACCCATTTTCACAGACCGAAAAGTGACTAACTTCGACCCATAAATTGTTATCATGGAAATAAAACCTAAATATGGAATAGCCGATTTTACATTCGGCATGAAGGCAGAAGAAGTCATAAAAAAACTCGGCAAGCCCGATAAGATCTACAAGGACGAAGACGATGAGAACCAGTTACTGTATCAATACAACAAAAGCAAAATAAGGCTAACATTTTATGAGGAACACGAAGGAAAACTGGGTTACATCAGATGCGCCAATCCGGCCCTTACCTATCAGGGAAAACCTGTTATACAGGCCCCCATTGATAAGGTAAAAGAAGGCTTTGGGAAGCTGATCAAAGATTGGGAAGTGGAAGATTACAACTCATTTGTGACATACATCAGCGAAGAATACTGGCTCGTGCTGAATGTTGAATATGACGAGGTAACAGATATTGAGCTCGGTGTGCCATTTAAAAATGACGAAGAATATGATTGGCAATAATGTCATAAACCGGCATGTAATGGGTTTAATGGGTTTATAACAAGCCATGCGATAGACCTATAATAAAATTATATAGCATCTTCAAATAGACGCTCCGGAAACGGAGCGTTTCTCATTTCCCTGCTCTTCTATTTCCAGAAGCAGAAAGTCACTAACTTAATAGTATGAAAAAGCAGAGTGCCGGCATATTACCTTACAAGTTTGTACATGAACAAATATTCTTTTTCATTGCTCATCCTGGCGGTCCGTTTTACAAGAAGAAAGACAATGGATTCTGGGGCATTGTAAAAGGGGAATTTGATGATAAAGAGGAACCATTGGCAGCAGCCATCAGAGAGTTTAAGGAAGAAACCAGCATTGACATTAAAGGCGATCTTTTACCCCTAACGCCGCTGAAACAGAAAAGCGGCAAACTGGTATATGTATGGGCTATAGAAACCGATTTCAGCACGGAAAATATTAAAAGCAATACGTTCTCAATAGAATGGCCGCCAAAGTCTGGCAAGATGGCGGAATTTCCAGAACTGGATAAATTTGAATGGTTTGATGTGGATACGACAATTGTTAAATTACTCCCGGGGCAGGTGCCGTTTGTTTATGAATTATTGACCCACTTACGCATAAGTATTCCAGGTAAAAAATAACGCTCCGCAAGCAACTTCGCATAGCCGCATTTGCTGTTAAATCATTTAAAAAGAACGATCTGGCAATTGCTTCCTGTTGAAAAATGGCGTATAATAGCTATACAAACCCTATTCGCCATGTTATGCAACAGCATTATACCTTATGAATGAAATTATAGAATACTTCAAACCTTATTTTGAACAATGGCTACCAGGCACATTGATCTGTATTAGTACTTTGCTCTTCTTTATATTGGAACGGAAGTTCCCCGGAAGAGAGTTACCTCCTTCCAAAGGCTGGTATTTTCGATCAATTGCCATTAACCTGGCTCAGTTTCTTTTAATAGGCCTGGGAGGAATTACCTGGAATAAATATTTCAGAGACCAATCCTTATTTCATTTCGGTCATTGGGGCCACCCAATTGTAGAAGGCTTTGTTTACTGGATACTGGGGACCTTCGTTTTTTATTGGTGGCACAGGTTAAGACACGCCAATGGTTTCTGGCTCATATTTCATCAAATTCATCATAGCCCTAAAAGAATTGAACTGCTGACATCATTTTATAAACATCCGGTTGAAATTATTGCAGACTCCGTTATAACAGGATTCTTGCTTTATTATGTTTTTGGTGGTACAGGCCTTGCAGGCGCCTGGACTTCCTTTTTCGGAGCCACCGGCGAATATTTTTATCACTCCAATATTTCTACACCCAAATGGTTAGGCTATTTTATTCAAAGACCTGAACACCACTCCATACATCATCAGTTAGATGTTCATAAATATAATTATGGTGATATTACCTGGTGGGACAGGCTATTTGGAACATTCAAAGAAGCAGATGATTTTGTGCCCGAATGCGGCTTCCCCAATGATAATGAGACCAAAGTATGGGATATGCTGAAGTTTAAGGATGTGTATGATTCGTAATTGGTTGTTAGCGGCAAGAGTTAACACGACTTTTTATAAAACGTTACTTCAATACAACATGGCAGCCTTAAGGATTCCAGCTTTTTTCATGCGAACCGGATTTATAGTGTTGATCATCCTAACCCTTATCTTTTACCTGGCAATAGTATTGCTAACTGATTATTCTTTGACAGGATTCTGGACAGATGTCATATTTTCCATGTTATTTTCCACCTTTGTGCTACTGCTGATCTTAAGAAAAACGATGATAGCGCCCTGGCGAACTGTATTACTCCGGGCCCTGATCATAATTATTTTTCTTGCTGTGTTTAACTTTATAGCCTTGAGTCTTACAAATCCATTTGCTTTTGACCAGTTTAAACTTCGTAGCTTTTATTTTCAAAAAGTAGAAGGCCGGATCTTCAATGCATATTTTAAACCTGTAGGTGCATATGCTGGCGGTCAGGGGAACTTTTGGATAACAGAAAGCCCTATCTACTTTCCTCTTATTGAAAAACCCGTTTATTATGAAAGGGGGGTGCATCACGACTTTAGTGATGATTATTGGGAGGGAGAGCCTATAGACAATTATGATGTTGTGAGGACTTATGTCAAAGATGAAGTGATAGACAAAGGGAAGTAATGAATTCAGTCTTTATAAAATCTATTTAATTCTTATATCGGTTCTACATGAACAGCTCCGAAGATAGCATCTTCGGATCGACGCTCCGGAAACGGGGCGTTTCACATTTTAGGAAATGTCTTGAAATAGCTTATCTCCGTAATTCGCGTAACAGTTGCGTTTAAAAAATAACTAAACCACTCCCCTCCTATTTTAAAACATTAACTCCACATTTTTGAATACAGGAGAAAAAAGCTTTTTACCGTTCTGAATTTTCGGGTACCTTAGAAAGATACTTATTGCTTTGCTTATGAATAAATGGTTAAGGGCAGTACCGATACTAGTATTAATCCTGGATGACTAAAGCAAATAAAACTCATAATCCATTGAAATAAAACGATTAGCATTGATGTTATTTAAGAAAATAGTTTTTACAATTAAAATAATTATTCTACATTTGTATTAATAAAGTCTGCCACCCCTCTTAACAATGGGCAAATCTGGCAGGCTATTTTTTTTATGCCCACCTTTAAGCAACTACCCCTAACTGTTGACCAGCAAATTGACTTATTAAAGGAAAAGAAACTCATCATTGAAGATGAAGATCGGGCTAGGTATTGGTTGTCGCATGTCAGCTACTATAGGTTGAAAAAATATACTTATTCCTTTAAGGACATTAACGACGACAATAATTTTATTCCCAATACAACCTTTGACCAGGTTGTAAATCTGTATTTATTCGACCGCAAACTCAAACTCATAATTTTTGACGGATTAGAGACTATCGAAGTAGCCATAAAAACAATGCTATCCAATACATTGTCAAATGCACACGGCGCCCATTGGTACCTGGAGGAAACCAGGTTTGGAGAAAAATTTGAGTATGAAAAATTCATGGAAGTTATAAAAGAGGAATATGCTGATCCGGATGAGCATTCAGTCAAGGTGTTTAAAACGGTTTATGCTGAACTACCACCTTCGTGGATGATAATGGAATTTCTTACGTTCGGAACAGTATCAAAAATATTTGAACATATTACAGCAAGGCAAGAAAAGCTTGCTATATGCTCTCATTTTAATTTACCTGATAATGTGCTTATGTCATGGCTACATTGCTTTACTCATATGAGAAACAGGTGTGCGCACCATGCACGTTTTGTTTATCGTTCAGTAAAACATGAACCTATTCTCCCTTCACGGAAAAAACATACTTTTCTGCAGGAAGTAGAGGATGTTGACAGAAGCAGTTTGTATGCCGTATTATGTTGTATGCAGCTTTTAATAGGAAAAATAAATCCTGATGCTTCATTCAAACCTGATCTGTTGACACTTATTGATAAGAACCCGAATATCAATTATTCCAGGATGGGTCTTACCCAAAAGTGGCGGAAAGAAAAAATCTGGTACTAAATATTATTTATTCTGCTGCAAATAAAGTTCCCGCATTTACGCTGTGTGAAGTTGCACAAAAACTAATCTACTGAATAATTTAAAAGCAAATCACAACGCATTATTTAATAGCCTTTTTTGTAGGTGTATTTTTTAACATCCTCCCCTTGACTCCCATCAACAAATCTCTCCCCACCCTACTACAATCGCTTGTTACACAATTCTACAAATGAAACTTGTCCTCCGTCAATAGGCCATGATGAAAATAATTTTTATCATTACGCCCTTAATTCAAACCCTCACTTTATGAAACGAATGCTTGCTATTTCCGCCCTGGTGGCTATTGCCGCCTTTGCTACTGCTTTTTCCGGTTATCAATTCAGCGTTAAAGATCATCATGGCACCTGCACGGGCTCCAAATCTTGCAGTGCCTGTAAAAATTGCAGCGCTTGCGGCCATTGCGCAAAACGTGGTGGTTCTTGCGGCGTGTGTAAGTAAATTCATTCAAAACTTCAAAATGCACTTAAACAAAAAGAGCCCCGCCAATGACGGGGCTTCTTTTTTTGTTCGCCTTTCCTGTAAATATTCCTATAAAACCACAAGCTTATGTGCCAGTTTTTCACTGGTCGTTTTATTCGTTATGATCAGCATGTACACGCCGGTACGCAATCCACCGATCGCCATGTTATCATCCCGGTAACTATTCCATTGCTTCACCACTTTTCCATTCAGGTCGGTGATCACAATGTCGCGTATACCACTGCTTCCAAACATTACATTCATATTTCCTGATGTTCCCGGATTAGGATACACCGTTACTTTTGAGATCTCTTCCAGTCCGCGTACACCTCTCGCTGCTGTTACGGTGCGGCCGCCATCTTTATCAATCTGCACAATCCGGTACCAGCTATTGCCTTTGGCTGTATTTCCTTCTTTAAACTGATAATACAATGGCATACTGCTGTTGCCGTCTGCTGCTTTGGTGGGTACAAATCCTATTGTTTCATACACGCCACTTGCAGTACTACGCTGAATCTCAAATCCGGTATTATTGCTTTCAATATTTGTAGTCCATTGCAGGTTTACGTATGATCCACTGCGACTGCCACTAAAATTCACCAGCGATACGGGCAACGTTCCGCCTACAGGCCAGTTAACGGTCACCGTAGCATCATCGAACATATTGTCGGCTGTTGTATTTATATCATTGTCCGGTCCGTTATCCATTAACCGGTACGTAAATGTCAACTGTGTTACAGCTGTTGAGGTACGCGTAATGGTAAAGGTTCCATTGCTGTTCACGGTAACACTTCCGTTTACCGGCTGCGTCAACGCAGACCATTGCAAATCGGCATATGCATCATTCTGGTCATTATCTGTTCCACCGGCATCCACGGTAAAACCACCAGGATAACTCAAATTAGAACCATACAAAGCACCATCAAACGTTGTTTCGGCGCCGTTTCCACGGTTAAACGCATCATTAAGGGCCACTGGCGCACAGTTGGTTCCGCCGCATATAAGCGTTACGCCGCTGATCGATAAATTATCAAACACATACTTAGTACCGCCCTGCGTACAGCCAGCATGGAACGATATAAACACTTTGAAATCACTGGCTGTTACAGCTGCAGGAAAATTGAATGTAAAACAGGTTGTACCACCATTCGTTGGCAATAAGTAATTATCCTGGCGGGCATAAATATTCACCGGCTTTTCTGCGTCCTTTTCAGAAGTAACCGCAGAATTCACAAACAAAATATCAGCATACGTGTCACATGGAAATGGAGTTTGATTGTTCAGGTTGGCATCATATGCCTGGATATCAAAACAAACTTTTACGGTATTGGAGGTCTTATTAACAGCTGGCGTACCAATACTGGCCGGGTTGTTTCCGCCAACGCCCGGCGTTATGATCACACTGTTACTGTTAACATTACCAAAACCTGCTCCTTGCGATAAGACCCACCCGGTAGGGATTGGGTTAAAATCTTCTTCCAATTGTGCGTGGGCAATAGCCGTTACGGCTACTAATAATACAAATAGTAAACACCGCTTCATAAAAATCATTTTTGTGGTTAGGAAATTATAGGGGGTGGCTTACAGCGGTATATTGGTTTTATTCTTTTCGTTAGGGTATACGCAATAGTATCCTGGACCCGGTATTTCCGGGAAAAATATCTTGTTATGTGTTATTGATTATGAAGGTGGAGCTGTGTTACCTGAATAGCCGGAGAGTATGCATAGCGAAGCAATCGCTGCATGCTTTCTTTTTACGGTTATAGAGGTTATGAACAGCCGTTCAGAGAATACTGGTTACAGGAGTTTTCAAGGAAGAGAATCAATAAACGATCAATAATCTACGGTGGCTTTTAAGATTGGAAACAAGGGAGGATTGGATAACAGATAAGTCAAAAATAATATGCGATCGTCATATATGCAATAGCACAAATACTTAATTGACTTAAAACAAGTTTCCATTAGGCAGTGTCCGATTGAAAGGCCTTGTTAAAAATCGAAGGCCTTCTCCCCGGCTGAACCAGAGAGAAGGCCTTCGATGTTGATTGAATACAATGAATTATCTGTTGATCAATAGTTTCGAAACCGTTTTCACTTTCGTATTTCTGTCTATAACCCGTAACATATACATGCCGGTTTGCAAACCGGTTATGGTAATGTTATCATCGCCATAATTATTCCAGATCTTTATCAGCTTACCACTCAAATCACTGACCGATACATCGCGTATAGATGAGCTGCCAAATAATACATTTACTACACTGCCCGGGTTCGGATAGATCAGCATTTTCTTCAAATCTTCCAACCCGCGAATTGCCAGCGAGGGTAATACCTTCTTTGTACCGTCTTTATTCACCTGAACTAACCGGTACCAACTTACTGCATTGGAATTGTATATTTCGCTGAACTGATATTTCAGTTGCAGATCGCTTGAACCATTATCGCCTTTACTATTTACGTAACCCACAGCTTTATATTCCCCATTTACAAGCCGCTGTATTTCAAACCCTGCATTGTCACTTTCAAAAGTGGTTGTCCACTGTAAAGTAACCGTGCTGCCATTGCGGTTGCCATTAAAGCTCAACAGCGATACCGGTAAGGCGCCGCCTGCCGGAAAATTCACCGTTACCATAGCCGTATCGCAATTTCCATTGGGATCGCATAACTGGTATATAAAACTTACAGTCGTTATTGTGAGGTTATTGCGGGTGACGGTAGCTGTTCCCTGTCCGCCGGGATTCATAGTAACCGTGCCATTAGTGGGTGGCGTTTGCAAAGTCCAGGTCAATGCAGCATATGCATCATTAGGATCGTTATCTACACCTGGTGCATATACCAGGTAACCTGCGGGCGGAGCTGGATAACCGGGATTGTTGCCATACAAAACCACATTCACCGATGGTCCGGGGATAACAGTATTGAACACATCGGGTAAAGCTACCGGTGGACAAGCGGCGCCTGTACAAACTTCCGTTAACCCGCTGATGGAGAAATTATCAAATGCAAAACGGGTATTGCCCATATTGCATCCTTCGTGAATTACCAAAAACACGCGGAACTGCGTAGCCGTAACACCAGCAGGAAAGGTAAATGAATTGCAAATTCTTCCGCCACTGGCGGCAACTGATAAACCTTTTACAGTACCAAAGACTTTAGTTGGATCGGTTTCATCGAGATCATTGCCATTATTTACCGTCGTGCTTGTAAAGTAAAGATCAACCGTAGCGGCACATGGCAGGGCAGTAAGACCATCCTGCGGCGTATAGCCAAAAATATCAGCACAATAGGTTACCGTATTCGTATTGGCAGCTTTTTGCACGATCGGGGTGCCGATGGTACCCGGACTGTTGCCATTGGAAGAAAGAATAACGTCATTACCGTTAACATTATGAATACTATACCCGTTGGCAAGGATCCAATTTGGAGGATTGGGTGTAAAATCCTCTTCTAATTGCGCTTGAACAATGCCTGTCCATAAAAAACATACCAGAAATGCAGCTGAAAGTAGCAATCGATTCATAACATTTTTTTTGAGGTTCTCAATGTAAATACGATAGCTTAACACAGCGTACAGATTAATTGTCACTGGCTTTTGAACAGCATAATGGATTGTAGAATAATCTGGTTATTCAGGCTTGGAGGGGTAAAACACAATGGGATATCAGAAATTGATAACAATAGCAGGTTTCATATGTACGGCAACGCACAGTCGAATGCCTTTAACCAGGGATGGCTTTAGTAAGAGGAATAAAACAGACAGATAAAGAATGGAGTAATATCCAATCAGAGCACAGCAAATGTAATGTACCTTGATTAAATTATCAATATTAAGAATATAAATTATTAAATATGCGGAAATTACTGGCTTTCAGCCCGTATAATTAAGTTATCTCATTCAAAATCAATGAGAAAAGGGGAACCATCGGACTTAATCCGGTTTTGAGACTGGGGTAGCCGGTAGTCGTTCCTGTACCCATTTTTTGGCTATATCCAGTTGTTCCTTTATGGTGAGGTTTGTGTTATCCAATTCCAGGGCATCTTCTGCCTTGCGCAGGGGGCTTACAGTGCGATGAGAATCAATATAATCCCGCATCTCCAGGTTAGCCCTTACTTCTTCCATGGTTACGTTGGGATTCTTTTCATACAACTCCTGGTAACGCCGTTTTACCCGGATATCATTATCCGCCGTCATAAATATCTTGAGTTCGGCCGTGGGAAATACCACAGTACCTATATCCCGGCCGTCCATTACAATGCCTTTGTTCTTACCCATATCCTGCTGCTGCTTCACCGCATAGTCGCGCACTCCTTTAATGGCAGCTACCTCGCTTACTTTTTCGGCTACCACCAGGTCGCGTATTACATACTCCACGTTCTCCCCGTTCAGGTGCATCTCGCTCTGGCCGCTTTTATGGTTCGACATAAATGTGAGCTTGATATTGTGAAGGGCCTCTAATACCGCCTCAGGGTGCGTCCAGTCAACATGGTTCCGTAAAAAATAAAGGGTAATTGCCCGGTACATAGCGCCGCTGTCTATATATATGTAGCCCAGCTCCCGGGCCAGTTGTTTGGCTAGTGTGCTTTTTCCGCAGGATGACCACCCATCGATGGTGATAATGATCTTGTGTTGCATAGGTAATGTTGCAAAAATATGCCAAGGACGGCATAGATAGAAATTGTTTCGTTGCTACAACTATATGGTTACCAGTTGCTGCCCTCCCCTGCCGGCTTTACATGAAATGTCGCCCCCGATTTAGGGACGACATCAAGTTTGTAGTGGGACTATGATTGGCACACTACGCTGAGTCACCTGGTTAGCAGTTCATCGCCTTAGAGGAATGCCCTGAATAATATGCCGGCATGTCGAAAATGCCACGTATACCCGGGGGTATGTAAACCGAGGGACGCAGTATTATTAACGGCAGGTTACCTATTTAGTTGTTTATCCCCATAAAAAAAGTCCTCTGCCGGCTAAGCCGGCAGAGGACTTTTATACTCTTTATCTTATCTCAGTTGCCTGATCTTAATTCGCTTCTGATTTTTCCTTTGCTTCCTTCAAAGAGAACATGATCTTCGAATTCTCTTTGTCAAGGTCGGCCACCAATGTGTCGCCGGCTTTAATGTGCAGACTCAGGATCTCTTCTGCAAGGGGATCTTCCAGGTATTTCTGGATGGCCCTGTGCAAAGGACGGGCGCCAAATTGCACATCGTATCCTTTTTCAGCGATAAAGTGTTTCGCCTCCGGCGTTAACTCTAAGGTAAATCCTAAGTTAGCCAGGCGTTTCATTACCCCTTTCATCAGGATATCAATGATAGAGAAGATGTGCTCTTTATCCAACGAGTTGAAGATGATCACATCGTCGATACGGTTCAGGAACTCAGGCGAGAAGGTTCTCTTCAATGCTTTTTCAATAACGGCTTTGTTATTTTCATTCGCATTTTGTGTGCGTGACTGAGTTGCAAAACCTACTCCATCACCAAAATCTTTCAACTGACGTACACCAATGTTCGAGGTCATGATGATGGTCGTGTTCTTGAAATCCACTCTTCTACCCAATCCGTCTGTCAACTGTCCATCATCCAATACCTGTAACAGGATGTTGTAAATATCCGGGTGTGCTTTTTCAATTTCATCAAGCAGGATCACCGAATATGGTTTGCGGCGTACCTTCTCGGTTAATTGTCCGCCTTCTTCATAACCAACATATCCGGGAGGCGCACCGATCAAACGGCTAACCGTAAATTTCTCCATGTATTCACTCATGTCAATGCGAATGAGCGCATCTTCCGAGTCGAACATATAACGGGCCAGTGAACGGGCCAACTCTGTTTTACCAACACCGGTAGGTCCGAGGAAGATAAACGTACCAATCGGCTTTTTAGGATCTTTCAACCCTACGCGGTTACGTTGTATGGCTTTTACCACTTTCTCAATCGCTTCATTCTGTCCTACCACCATTTCACGCATATCTTCGGCCATACGACGGAGCTTTTCGCTTTCTGCCTGTACCATCCGTTTTACCGGGATACCGGTCATCATGCTCACTACTTCGGCAATGTTCTCCTCGTCTATTGGGTAGCGTTTATGCTTGCTTTCTTCTTCCCAGCTTGCTTTTGCTTTTTCCAGTTCTTCCTGCAAACGTTTCTCCGTGTCGCGTAAAGAAGCGGCTTCTTCAAACTTCTGGCTCTTTACTACTTTATTTTTCTCAACCTTTACATCTTCGATCTTCTTTTCCAGATCAAGGATCTCCTTGGGGACGTTGATGTTCTTCAAGTGAACGCGGGCGCCTACTTCATCCAGTACATCAATCGCTTTGTCGGGTAATAAACGATCGGTGATATAACGGTCGCTTAATTTTACGCAGGCATCAATAGCATCGTCACTGTAGGTAACGTTGTGATAATCCTCGTATTTCGACTTGATGTTGTTTAAGATCTGAATGGTTTCATCTACACTTGGTGGCTCTACCATTACTTTCTGGAAACGACGATCGAGTGCGCCGTCTTTTTCAATATACATTCTGTATTCGTCCAGGGTAGAAGCGCCAATGCATTGGAGCTCGCCACGTGCCAAAGCCGGTTTAAAGATGTTGGAAGCATCGAGTGAACCACTGGCACCGCCAGCGCCTACGATGGTATGAATTTCATCGATGAACAGGATCACATCTCTGTTTTTTTCCAGCTCATTCATAATGGCTTTCATACGCTCTTCAAACTGACCGCGGTATTTTGTACCGGCTACCAGGGCAGCAAGGTCTAATGAGATCACACGCTTATCAAACAATACTCTCGATACTTTACGTTGTACAATACGAAGTGCCAGGCCTTCCACGATAGCGGTTTTACCCACACCAGGTTCGCCAATGAGTATCGGGTTGTTCTTTTTACGGCGCGATAATATCTGCGATACCCTTTCAATTTCTGCCTCACGCCCAACGATAGGGTCCAATGCACCGCCTTCGGCTAAGCGGGTAATGTCGCGGCCAAAATTGTCTAATACCGGTGTTTTACTTTTTGTATTTCCGGCAGAGCGGGATTTCTGCTGAGAATATTTCTTTTCATCATCAAAATCGTCCTCGTTCTCGTCAGCATACTCGCTTCGTACGTCGTTGCTTTTCACAACGCCTAATTCGTTTCTGAATAAATCGTAATCCACGTCGAACTGATTTAAGATTTGTGTTGCTATGTTTTCCTTATTCTTTAGAATGGAGAGCATTAAATGTTCTGTTTCAACAGTCGGACTCTTGAGTGCTTTTGCTTCCAAAACAGTTACACGTATCACCTTTTCAGCTTGCTTGGTGAGTGGTAGGCTGTTTATGTTTGCAATGTTCTTACCGGTTTTGTCTTTTACTGCCAGTTCTACTTCTTTCCGCAATTCGTACAGATCCACATTAAAGCTTTTCAATATACGGACAGCAGTGTTCTCTCCTTCACGGATCAACCCCAGCAACAAATGTTCAGTGCCGATAAAATCGTTCCCAAGCCTTAAAGCCTCCTCTCTGCTAAAAGAAATGATCTCCTTCACCTGGGCTGAAAAATTGTTGTCCATTTTATTTATAATTTGTTGTGTGTTATACAATAATAACGAATATTTTTGACATTCTGTTGTTCCCTTTTATTAACGGATATTAGCTACTTTAAAGTATTTAAAAGGTCTCTATGCAGTTCAAATTTGATACCAGTGAGAAATTCCATGCCATTCAGATCAAAGAGCCGGTTTTGTCTGCTAATATGACAGAAGATTTGGACGCCTGTTTAATGCCCCTGATGCAACAGGAAGTTAAAAATGTGGTGCTTAATTTACAAGACATTCAAAACATGGATAACGCTGCCGGTGAGCGTCTTGTACTACTACAACAACGCTTTTACGATCAAAATGCTTCGTTTGTTATTTGTTGCCTTCAAAAAGAGGTAGAAAAAACACTCGATGAAGCCGATTTGCTCGAATTATTGAACACCGCGCCTACTGAAAGCGAAGCCTGGGATATTGTTCATATGGAAGAAATTGAACGCGAACTTGGTGATGGTTTTTGATCAATCCTGGTTCAACAATTAAACCGCCGTTGTGTCACCCGGTTTCGGAACATTTACCGTGAAAAACACCCTTTTTTGATATGTTAAAATTTGGGAAGCAGGCCTAATGAATAAATATGCTGTTATAGTTGCCGGTGGTTCGGGTTTGCGAATGGGCACTTCCATACCAAAACAGTTTTTACCATTACGTGGTAAACCGGTGCTATGGTATTCACTCAATACTTTTTTAGCGGCCTGGCCCGATCTGCAGATCATTCTTGTACTTCCTCAAAACCACCTGCTTACCGGACAGGAAATTCTACAAACAACCAGCGACCCCACCCGTATAACGATCACGGCGGGTGGCGAAACCCGCTTTCATTCGGTAAAGAACGGCCTCGATCAAATTCATGAACAGGGAATTGTTTTTGTGCATGATGCTGTTCGTTGCCTGCTTACTACCAGTCTTATTCACCGTTGTTATAACAAAGCGCTTGAAAATGGAAATGCCATTCCTGCCATTCAGCCTGTTGATACCCTTCGTATTGAAACGGCTGAAGGCAGTCAATTGATCGACCGCCAGCAAGTGCGCATCATTCAAACTCCGCAAACTTTTTACAGCGATATCATAAAAAAAGCATTTGAACAGGCATATGATCCATCGTTTACCGATGAGGCCAGTGTGGTAGAAAAACTGGGCGTTACTATCCGGCTTATTGAAGGCGAGTCAACCAATATCAAAATAACGCGGCCATTGGATATTCTGATAGCGGAACAGATCCTCGAAGAAAACAAACTCTCTTAATACCGGCGGCACCCGCTTTAAACATCCATTTTATTAAACAGCTACTTATTTACATACTCAAAAAAGTGAAGCTGTATCATTTTTTGCAGGGCAATTACAGTCGCCTGTTACGACGCCTGCATCATGGCTGGCTTCGTTTAAAATACAATTCTTATAAGGGAAAAGGATTTATCTGCAATTGCTGCGGCAGCCGGTATGAACGGTTTGCACCACGCTTCCCTGCCGAACGCGACCGCAATGCACTTGCAAAACATCAGGTTATTGCAGGGTATGGCGAGCAGGTTTATTGTCCGGGTTGTATGTCAACCAGCAGGGAACGATTGATGATCGCATTATTTTCATCAAGGATTATTGTAACCGGTAAAAAGGTCCTTCATCTGTCTCCCGAGCCCAATGTATTCCGGTTCCTTAAACAACACGCCCATCTTACTACGGCCGATCTGATGCCCGGGTTCTATCAAACCATTGACCCCAACATTCAATTTGCCGATGCCACCTGTTTACCATTTCCTGATAACGCCTTTGACATGGTTATCGGTAATCACATTATGGAACACATACCAAACGACCGCCTGGCGATGCGTGAAATTTACCGGGTTTTACAAAAAGATGGGACTGCTGTTTTACAGGTGCCTTTTTCAGAAAGTATTCCCAACACACTGGAAGAACCCAATATAAATGACCCCAAATTACAGTCAGCGCTGTTCGGACAAAAAGATCATGTGCGCATTTATGCCCTCAACGATTACCTGCACAGGTTACAGGAAGCAGGTTTTCACACACAATACCTTTCTTATAATTCATTGAGTGATCTTTTTCAATACGCCATTCAACCGCAGGAGGGATTTATTGTAATAACGAAGTAAACAGCGGCTATTCGTATTTCGATCTCTTTAGCCATCGCAGCATCGGTGGCAAATGGTTGATGGCCCAATGCGGATACCAGGTAAGTTGGCCGCCCAAACATTCAAACAAAAAGGCAATGCCCGGTAC
Organism: uncultured Niastella sp.; assembly: GCA_966212235.1. Lineage (GTDB taxonomy): Bacteria > Bacteroidota > Bacteroidia > Chitinophagales > Chitinophagaceae > Niastella. The sequence goes on from CBIHPP010000008.1 coordinate 391,031, forward strand.
ATCAGAACCTTCAAAATCGAGCACGTACCCCGTTCCTGCATATTTCCTGATCAAATGATCCAACACAAAATAAAAACCACCACATTCATTTGACTTTGGAACGTTGCCGGCCAGTACGCTATAGATCCTTTTTTTGTATACAATATTGATATCGCTCGCAATGATGGCTCCATCCGCATCCAACGCCGCTATCGTATTACAGGACTCTACATAGGGATGCACTGTTTTAAAAAGTTGAATGAATTTTTCATAATCAGCCATTGGTACTTTGTCTTTTTCGGCCATCATGCTGTATGACAGGGCAGCAATTTTTTCAATGGCGATGCCTTCTTTAATTTGCAGTGCAGCCTCACTGGCTTTTTTTAGTTTTCGGCGTGCATGCCGGTTGTAATTTTGCTGCAACGCATCGTATCCATCGGTAAGTGGTAATACATAATTCTTTCTTTGTGTTACAAATGGACTGTCCACACAATTATTGGCAACATTCAGATCAATGTCAATCAATTTGAATTTACGAGGAATGCTATTGATAAAAGTCTCCATCATGGCCTGGTCAATGGGCAGAGATGAAAATACGCCCAGGGGCGAAGTAACAAAAGGCTGACACAGATAGTAGATGCCGAATTTTTTACGCCAGGTCAGGGGCATTACAGCCTGGTAATCGCCCAGCACCAAAGCATCCCACTCACCGGCCATATGATCGAGGTAGAACGCACGTGCATACAACAGACCATTGGTCGCATTGTTTATACACTGATCCCATAGAGCGGTATCAATCTGGTGCCGATGCAAATATTGAAGGTTGCCTTGCAACATGATGTGGGGAAGGTACTAAAACGGGACCTTATTGCCCGTTGCCTTACGTATATTAAACCGGTGTACGTCTATACTAAAAGATATCTTTTTAATGAATGAATTTTCATCCGGTACGGTTTTCAGGTTATCCCTGAACTCTTTGCTATACAATACCGGCGCATAAATATTCAACAGGTCTTTAAACAACGATAGCTGTAAACCGGCTACATATAAGAACCGGCTGGTAGCCGCATCCTTTTTCCAGGCTTCTGCATACGTACCCGCATCCAGGAATATTTTTATGGGAACATTAAACGGTATCAACCCTTTGGGTAATGTTGTATTCATGTTCATAGAAGCGATCCAGTTGTCGGAACGTCCCTGTAATCCCTGGAAAAGATCGGTACGCAATTTCAAGCCGCCATCACGCATCATGATCTGCTGGCTTAACAATCCATCATTTTCATTGCGCCCTATAAAATAGTTGTTGTAGGTATAATCTTCATCACCCCGAACTGCGGTTAACTTGGGTTGATACACCTGCGTACGGAATTGTTTTGACAATGTTTTTTCGCCTATATAACCGAACTTGGCAGCGAACACCCGCATTTCCAATCCACCGGATTTGGCGTAATTAAAGAAATAATTTCCGGTAGCTGTTGCCCGGTAAAATCCATCACCCTGTTGTACCTGCAATTGCGCGTCGTATGGATACAGGTCCCGGTAATCGGTGATATTGAAACTAAGCTGGTTCAGGTAACGGTGTGTTGTTTGCCCCTTGTTTGGATAAAATTCGCCGTCACTGCTTTTCCGTGTATACCTGAATTCATCTTCCCATATCAGAAAAGTCCGCCACTCCAACCATTTGTCTACACTGCTTCGGATGTTCTTATTTTTAAAGGTCAATCGCAAAGCCGGTGCTATTTTGTAAAAGCCGGCATGTATCTTATTCGAGTTGCTGTCGATGCCATCACGGGTTGAAAACCGGGCGCCGCTTACACTCAGGTCAATTTTCCGGAAAGTATTATCGGGCCGCCAGGTGTATCCTATACGTCCAATACCATTTATTTGTTTGCTGCCGGTTGCATACAAAGGCGCCAGAAAGAATTGTAGTTTTTGAGTTGGAATACTGTAATTGTGCAATGCCAGCCCGATCATAAAATGATCGTACACGTTATAGCCAATGGCCGGCATCCAGTTGATATAATTTACACTGTCATAATTTTTGAGAGAGAACAAAAAAGAAGGCTTTATTTTTTTGTTGCGCGTAACAGGGGTAATGCCGCCTTTTTGCTGCAGCGAATCAAAAAAAGATTGAATGGCTTTACCATCACCGACCCGAAAGCTCTGTTCAAAATCCTGCGGATAAGGATGTTTGAATTGCCATTGCTGGTAATAAGCCTGCATGCAGCTATCGAACCGTTGTTTACCTACCGAAGTTTCCAGGTGCTGTAACAAAATACCGGTTTTCAGGTAGTTCATCGCCATATAATTCACGAAAGTGAAATCAGCGGAGGGAGTGGCAATGGGCTGATCGCTTTTTATTTTAGCCAGGGCAATAACGGCCAGTGCTTCCAGGTTATCGGGCATTCTTTTCCGGATCCATTTCGGGTAGACCGGTTCCGGATATTTCTGCGCTTTATACCTGTTATCATAATAGCTGTTAACCCCTTCATCCATCCAGGGGTAATCCCGTTCGTTACTGCCGAGTATGCCATAAAACCAGTTATGACCAACTTCATGTTCAATGGTCATGTCCAGTTCTTTTGAAGGCATTCCCGGTGATATGCTGGTGATGGTAGGATATTCCATACCACCATCAAAACCCATTTCGGCCTCTACCACGCTTACTACATTATAGGGATATTCGCCAATGGCATTCGACCTGAAATGCACGGCGTCTTTTATGTATTGAATGCTACTGTCCCATGCTTTACTTTTTTGTGACCGGTAAAAACTCATGGCCTGCACTACCCTGCCCGACGACAATTGAATGGTATCCTGCTTTACTATAAAAGCAGAATCGGCAAACCAGGCAAAATCGTGTACGTTGTTTTGTTTGTATTGAAGCGTCTTGAAATTTTGTTGTGGCCTTGTGCGAATCACCGGCTTATCTGCAAGCTCCTCCTGTGAGGCTTTTTTCGTTGGGGTTTTCTTTTTTGCAGTGGTGGCTGGTTTACGGGTCACCGGCTTTTTGGTTACAGGCGGCTTTTTACTTTTAAATGCCGGCATTTTTACTGATTCCTCATTCCCAATTCCCGATTCCGTTCTCCCCTTCAACCACTGTTTTTCTTCTTCGTTTTGCAAGTCACCGGTTGCGGCCACCACATATTGGTTTGGAACGGTAATGCGTACATCAAAACTGCCAAATTCAGCATAAAATTCACCCTGGTCCAAATAAGGCATCGGATGCCAGCCTGTACGATCATACACCGCCGGTTTTGGATACCATTGTGTTATTTGATAGGAATGTTTGGTATGCCCGCCCCGCGAAAAATTAGCCGGTAACTGTACATGGAACGGCGTGGTTATTTCTGTTTCCTGATTGGGCAGCAAGGGAGCCGGCAGGTATACTTTTATGATATCGATGTGTTGCGGATGATCTTCTGTTTTAATAGTGCTATTGCCTACCCGGAAATCGAGCCGGTTGATATAACCTCTTTTTTCCCGGGGAGAAAAATAAAAATCGGTCTTGCCGTTTTGTAGAGTTTGCTCGCTAAAAGCAGTCTTGTCGTTTTTAAACGCATTCGGCCATAAATGAAACCAGATGAATCGCAGGGTATCTGGCGAATGATTGATATAACGCAGCTTTAAAAAACCTTCCAGGGTATGTTCGGTATCATTCAGGGATACATCAATGGTATAATGTACTTCCTGTTGCCAGTATGGCGACTGGCCAATGGCCTGGAACCGGACAACCGCAATGAGTAATAGAAGGTAAAGCTTTTTCATGGTGAATAGTCGTGAATGGTCAATGGTGAATCGTAAAACGGTCCGCCGCGGCGGATGAATCTTCAGATTATCACATTATCAAATTATTTCAGCTTTCCCTCTTTGTCAAGCATGGCAAACAACGTATCGAGGTTTTTGCCGCTCGCTTTCTCCAATTCCTTTTTGAAATCTTCGGGCGAAGGATGCCTGAACTGCCAATCTTTAAAATATGCCTGTAACCCCTTATCCAGCACATCGCGGCCCAGCGTATTTTCTAAAATAAACAACCACACAGCCGTTTTCACATAAACAACGATGCCATACTCATCTTTATTGGTAAAGCCTGTTGAACCTGTATTGATCGGTTGGTTCGCAGGTAGTGAAGTCAACACTTCGTAGATCCTTGCCTGAAAATCCGCTTCCGATAACTCTTTTACATCTTTAGGTATCATGGTCCCAAACAGGCTGTTGGACCTGTATTTTTCAGCTTCATACCTGAACTGGAAATACGTGTTTATGCCTTCGTCCATCCAGGGATGGTCCCGCTCGTTACTACCCAATATGCCATAAAACCAGTTATGCCCCACTTCATGCGTGATCACCGCATCCATCTCTTCCTCCATTGCCTTCGGACTGGTTATTAACGTGATCATTGGATATTCCATACCGCCCGATGACAAATTGCTGGGTCCTTCTACCGCCTGAACTACCGGGTACGGATATTGACCGATCCATTTGGAATAGTGACGCACCGCATCTTTTATATAGCTGGTGCTGTTTTTCCAGGTCTTGTTACCCAATAACTGCCCGTATGAAAATACGTTTATAGTATCATGGTCGGTCAGTTTCAGTGTATCGTACCGGATAACATAATCCTTACCGGCAAACCAGGCAAAATCATGAATATGGTCGCCGAAATATTCCAGGGTTTTTACTTTACCGGGGGTGGTTGTTTTGTAAGGAACAACTTTACCTCCCTTATTATTTTCAATGCCTATTTGTTTGTATTTATTCAGCTCCTGCTGCGTTTGCAGCATTCCGGTTGCGCCTACTACATACTCGGCGGGTACAGTGATTTTCACTTTAAAACTACCGTATTCGCTATAAAATTCACCCTGATCGAGATATGGAAAAGCATGCCAGCCGGTACGGTCGTACACAGCCGGTTTGGGATACCACTGGCATACCATGAACTGTTGCCCGTTGTAACCTGACCGGGAATAATAATTAGGCAGTTTTACAAAGAACGGGGTGGCAATGGTGATCTGCTTGCCGGGTAACAAAGGCTGCGCCAATACCAGTTTTATCATATCAATATGGGCCGGATCGCTTTCGGTTGTGATGGTTTGTCCGTTTACTGCAAACCGCAAACTGTCGATAAAACCGGGTTCTTTGGCAGTTGTATCTTTCCCACCCGACTTATCTGTTTCCAGTTGTTTGGCGAGTGCCGTGTTTTTGTTCTTGTATGCATTGGGCCATAAATGGAACCAGATATAAGTAAGCGTATCGGGGGAATGATTGATATATTCTACCGAAAGATCGCCTTTTAAACTATGTTGTTTATCGTTCAACGCTACCTGAATATTGTAATTCACCTCCTGCTGCCAGTAGGCTGATTGAGAAAATCCAATCTGTGGTAATGCCGCAATCATCAATACCCCCAACCCACTAAAGGAGGCTATTTTACATTTTAAGTTCATTTATTTCTTTTTGCGTTAAGCTTTTTTGGTTTTCCATTAGCATATTAGCTAATTATCACATTATCACCTTAGCGTTACCGGCCTTCGCCCATAAATATAATGCGCAATGTATACACCATGATCTTAAAGTCAAGGGCCAGTGAAATATTCTCGATGTAGATCAGATCATATTTCATTCGCCTGATCATTTCTTCAATGTTTTCGGCATAACCAAACTGCACCATGCCCCATGAGGTTAATCCGGGTTTTACTTTTAACAGGTAAGAGTAATACGGAACCTGTTCATGTATCTGGTTAATATAATAAGCCCGTTCGGGTCTTGGCCCCACCAGGCTCATTTCACCTTTAATAATATTCCAAAGTTGCGGCAATTCATCAAGCCGCCATTTGCGCATACTTCGCCCCCAGGGCGTAACACGGGGATCGTTGGCAGAAGAAAGTTGCGGTCCGTTCATTTCAGCAGGATGATACATGGAACGGAACTTGTAAATATGGAACCTTCTGCCTTTAAACCCTATTCGCTCCTGCGAGTATAACACCGGGCCTGCAGATGATAATTTAACCCGTATTAAAACGTATATCATCAGTGGCAACAGAAATATAAACGCCAAAATAGCTATGGTAACATCGAGTACCCGTTTTATATTTTGTTGCCATTGCGGCATCAGACCCGACTTTATATCGGTAAGTACAGCGCCAAACAAGCTGCTGGTTTTAACCGACCCCGACAAAATATCAAGCACATCAGGTACTATTTTTACTTCCACGTCCATTTCACTCAGCCGGTTCACAATTTTTTCAACCTGGGCTTTTTCTTCTTTTTCCAGGGCTATTACCACCAACTGTATCTTGCGTTCATGAATCACTTTTTCCATATCCTGTAACCAGCCATGCCAGGGTATGTGGTTTCTGATGCCATTGGGTTCGCCGGCGCTTATAAAACCGGTATAATGGTAACCGGCTATTCGCAATCCATCGCGGGTATCGAAATAGATCTTTTCGGCGATGTTGTTGCCCCCAACAAGCAGGGTATTAAAACGCAAATGCCCTTTCAGCAATTGCTTCTTTACCCTATTCAATACAACAACACGAGCCAGCCAGGTAAAAACCAGCTGGGCGGTTATATAACCCGACAGGGCTTTATAGTAATAGGTATACTTCGTTTGGGGGTCATTGATCACAATGGCAAAGAATATGATCGTACAACCAATAATACAACAAAGGAGGGTAACGATGAACTCGTTCAGGCGCGACTTGCTGTACAGGGAGTGATAGGCGCCTACCAGTGCATAAAAGACGATCCAGGTAATAGGGATCAGGCTGATGCCCCACCAGAACCGGTCATTGAGGTATAGCTCGTTTTCTGTAATAATGCTTTCATGCAATAAATACCGGCGTGAGAAATACAAAACGATCCAGGCCAAAATGGCTGCTAAATAATCGCCAAGCAGGTACCAGGTACTATGGATGCGTTTTACGAATGGCATGTGTAGGGTTACACAATAATATTATTGTTTTTGATTTTTTGCAAGATCTGGTGAGCAACATCCATGGCCCGGTAACCGTCTACTTCCGATACCAGGGTTGGTGTGTTATTCAGGATGGCATCACGAAATGATTCCAATTCTTTTTTAATGGCATTTACTTCGGGAACCTGCGGATTTACAACGGCAATTGTCTTTTTGCCATGTAATGTATCGAGGTCAAAGGAAAAGGCGTCAATATCCTGAGGTGACTTTAATTTAATGATCTCCGTTTTTTTATTCAGGAAGTCGATGCCAATGTAAGCATCTTTCTGGAATAACCGCATTTTCCGCATTTTTTTCATGGAAATACGGCTCGATGTAAGATTGGCCACACAACCGTTGTTGAACTCTATACGCACGTTGGCAATATCGGGTGTATCGGTCATAACCGCTACGCCGCTGGCCGAGATCTGTTTCACTTCACTCTTTACCATCTTTAAAATGATATCGATGTCGTGAATCATCAGGTCAAGGATAACGCTCACCTCCGTTCCACGAACATTGAATTGCGCCAGGCGATGCACCTCAATAAACATGGGGTTCAGCTCCATATCACGAACGGCAATAAATGCCGGGTTAAACCGCTCCACGTGGCCCACCTGTAGCTTGATACGCGATTCAGTCACCAGGTTTACCAGTTCCTGCGCCTCCTGCATGGTATTGGCCATGGGCTTCTCAAGAAACACATGCTTTCCTTTTCTGATGGCCATTTTGGCCAGGTTATAATGATAGGTAGTGGGAGCAATTACATCGATAACATCTACGGCATCGATCAGCCGTTCAGCATCCAGAAAACGGGGGATCTGATACTTTTCAGTAACATCCTGGGCAGCATCATCAGATGGGTCGTAAAAACCTACAACCTCTACATCCTTGATCTCTTTCCAGTTATTAAGATGAAATTTTCCAAGATGTCCAACACCGAATACGCCGATCTTTAGCATACGAACAATTAAAGGCGCAAAGATAACAGGTAGCACCCGTTACCAAACGCTTTTTTATTACCAGTAATTGTATTGGATGTGAATAAGTTAGAATGGAAAAAATCTCAAAAAACAAATAACAGGAACCAAAATTCCAACAAGTTGGAGACTTAATGTTTGGAATTTGACATATGTAATTTGTTTGTGGAACTTATCATTTGTGATTTTGAGTATTACTTCAACATGGTCGACTTTGTCATGTATGCCGTCGAAGGATGATAAATAAACAGGCAGGAGCCTTCCTTTAACAGGTCAATCAGCGGTTCCGAGATATCTGGCGCTACGGCCGGGCATCCCCAGCTACGGCCAATATAACCCTGACTTTCGATGAACCCTTCGCTTACATAATCAGCGCCATGTATTACAATGCCGCGGCGCATTGCCCCGTCATTGATGCCTTTTTCCATACCCTGCAGCTTTAGCGAATAGCCATTGCAGCCCTGGTAGGCGTTGCCGGTTACATAAAAACCGAGGCTGCTTTTATTGGAAGATTGCTTGTTGCTGAATGAAGTGGCCGTTACTTTGCCGGTCTTCATACCATGGGCAACATAGGTATTGTATAACAACTGATAGGTATTCAGGTCAATTACGTATAACCGTTTATTGATACTTGGCTGACTGAAATCAACAATAGCCAACAGATTGTCTTTTATATGGCGGGTATTCACCAGCTTGGCCATGCCCCGTAAAGCCATGGCGAATACTTTTCTTGACAACCCTATTTGTTTTAAATGAAGGCTGTCATATACACTCAATTTTCTGGAAATTGAAAAATAGGAAGATGCGTTGGTGGGGATGGTAGACGTGTCGGAAAACACGCGATCGCCCGCTTTCTTACCTGAATAATCAGGAGAAAAAGACGAATGTAACGCTACAATGCCCAGCAATAGGGACAGACAGAGCGGTTTTCCCGGTCTTACGATTAATGGTTTTTGCATGGAGCCCGATCCCGTTTTTTTGATAGATTAATGAAAACCAATCCATAATCTATCGGTACAGAAATATGAACGCCAATTTTAAAAGGATATTATACCCCTGCCAACATTGAAATACAAGCCAGGGCGCCCTTTAAAAACAGCCCTGTTTCATTGCAAAAATCAGTCCGGTAACGGGCTGGCCATACATTAACAATATACTTAAACTGTTTTTAACTTTTAAACAGGCGAGTTGGCTGAAAAATGTGAATAACTTTTGAGAACCGGGTTTTTACGTTGATTTATCCTTGTTAAACAGGTAATTCACCACTACATAGAAGAAACCGAATACGTTGGCGGTGGTAGTGGTGATCAGGGCTATTAATACCCCATCGGAAAGAACTAAGGACCGACGGCCGCATTGAATTACGATTATCAATACCACGAACATCCATATCACGGTTATAGCGAATAGCCATTGACTGAATGATTTACGGGCATGGTTATCGTCAACCAGTCGCTTTAATGCCACTTTTTCGAATTCGGCATCCAAAGAAAGTTCCTTTATTTCTTTTGCATTGGCCTCAATTACACTCACCGGAGTATTAGTAGAATCGAGATAAGGATTTAAGCGATTTTTTGTCTCATTTACAGAGACAACGCTTTGCTCAGGCGGTGTCTTCATTATTCCCTGATAAGCAATTTATTGAAGTATTGTTTAATATCGTCGTTGCTGATAGGGGTTGATCTTTTGTCAGGAACATACACATTTGCCCATGGGGTATTGGGCTGGTGTGTCCAATTTGAAAGGGCCATAGCCGAGAAATCTTTTAAAACATCCCAGGTATAATTTATAGTATCGGCGGCTTCTGCATCGAGCAGGTAGGGCGCTTTTTCGGGATCGGAAGGCTTATAAAAGGTAGTATCGGTGATGAGTTGACTGCCGTAAAGCTTGAAATCTTTATAGATCTCAGGTATAACGGGGCCGTACAGCCAGGCCTGGAAATTTTCCCTGATAAGGGATCTATGGTATTTGGCAAGATGGTAGCCCTGCGCAAAATATACCAGCTTTTGTAACTTCATTTGGGTTACAAACTTCCCTTCATCAATGCCTTTTTTGACAAAGGCATAGGCTATAAGTGATGCGGGATAGGTCATAAAGGATACCCTTGGTTTTTATTTACCCTCAAATATAAGTATTTATTGGCAATTACTAATTTTCTTAGCGCATATCTCCAGCCGCATTCATTAGCTAATTATCACATTATCAAATATTCACATTAGTTTACAGCTTCTCGCCTATGATCGTATACAACAAATTACGGTAATGCTCACTGCAGGGTAATTCGGTTTCGCCCAACAGTACAGCTTTACGCGAAACTGTATCTACTTTTCGCAACGAAATAATGTACGATCGGTGAATACGAATGAAATCATCCTGCGGCAACCTGTTCTCAAAATACTTAAGGCTTTGCAGCGTAATAAAAGGTTTCTTGCTGTCTATCAAATGAATTTTGGTATAGTCTTTCAACCCTTCGAGGTATAATATGTCGCTGTAGAAGATCTTCTGGATCTTGTGCGAAGTTTTTATAAAGAGAAAATCATCTTTCTTCGAAGCGTTCTTGCTCTTTCGTAAACTAATGTACTCATAGGCCTTGTTAACGGCCGCCATGAACCGGTCGAATGGCACCGGTTTCAGCAAATAGTCTATGGCATCCAGTTCAAAACCTTCCACGGCAAACTCATTGTGTGCCGTAACAAAAATTACCGCCGGCTTTTTGTTCAATGTTTTCAGGAACTGCGTACCGCTCAGGTCGGGCATCCTGATGTCGAGCAGTACGAGGTCAATTTCTTCCTTTTCAAAATACGGGAACGCCGCAACAGGCCCCTCGCAACGAGCCACCAGGTTCAAATAAGGGACTTTCTGAATAAAATCTTCTAACAGGTCGAGGGCCCAGGGTTCATCATCGATAATAATGCAATTAACTTTCATGGTCCAATTCGATTTTCAGATTAACAATATACAGGTGATCGTTTTCAATAACATCCAGCAAGTGCCGGCCGGGATATAATACATCCAGCCTTCGTCGGGCATTAATGAGCCCTACACCGCCAGTCGATTCCCTGCTTGATTGGGTTATGGCGTTTCCCACTGTTAGCGATAATTCATTGCCTGTAACGGCAATGGATATTTTTATTTCGGATGGTGCTGTATAACTAATACCGTGTTTAAAAGCGTTTTCAATGAAGGTGATCAGCAGCAAGGGAGCGATCGATAATCCGTTTACCGGCCCTGAAACATCGTACTGAATGGTAATATTTTTTGAAAGCCGTAATTGCTGCAGATCAATATAATTACTGATGTATTCCAGGTCTTGTGTGAGTGGTATTTTATCGGCTGCAGAATCGTACAACACATACCGCATAATGCGCGAAAACTTCAATATGCTGTGCTCGGTTTGTTCCGATCTAAAGTGCGCCTGTGAATAGATGCTGTTCAGGGTATTGAACAAAAAATGTGGGTTGATCTGCAGTTTCAAAAAATTCAGTTCTGCATTCAGCCGTTCGTTTTCCAGTACCTTCTTTTGTTTTTCACTTACAAAAAGTGAATGCGCCAGTTTTAGAAATCCACTTAACAGCAATATCACGATGCCCGAGCTCAATGCATCTTTAATGGTGATAATGTACAACATGCGTGGAAACTGTTCCCTGAAATAATGCGGCGGCGGTATCTCATTGAAAAGCAAAGCCGAATCATTCGTTGAAATAAAAACAGGCTCATCGTTGGCTGATACGATGGAATGTCCGCGTTCGCGGGATACGGGGTCCGATATGGCAAAGCCATACCCTGGTTTTCCGGTTATAAAGTTTTTAGTTTCCGCCATTACAGGGCGCTCTTTGAGGTAAAACCTGCCGAAACGCCTTTCGTGGGTTTTTAATATATATACTTCGAAAATGAGTTGTTGAATGCACAAAATAGCCAGGGCGAAAAGCAGGCTTAAAAAATAGCTGAACAATTTCCTGTTCCTGAACAACCGGGGTAATAAATAATAGAAATTGACATAGAACAGGATGATGAGGAAACTCTTATTGATGATTTCGCGGTAGAAGAAACTTACATCCGGAATACGGATACGGTAAATGACCAGGGGCAGTATAAAAAACAGGCCCCAGAGTAAAACATGCACGCTTATTACCAGCAGTTTGTGTCGTACTGTTTTCACCGGTTTAAACCCAAGCACGGAGGCAAGGGCATCCCGGATCTTTTCTTTGGTCATCACTTTGATTGAGTACGTGAGACGGCGGGACGTTGCAGCTGCTGGTGGTTAACCAGGGGGAATTCCAGTGATTTTATCTTTTCTATAACATTTTGCGCATCGGCGCCTGCTTCCTGTTTGGTACTAAAGCCGTTGAAACCTGATTTACCGGGGATAAAAGGTTGATGTATAATGATCGTATCATTAACCAGTACATCATATCCCCAGCCATGTTCTGTTTTAAAACAATTGTATGATAAGCCTTCGTGGGTGGGAGCAGGCTTTATAGCCAGTAAAAAAATAGAACTGCTGGCAGCAAAAAGAATGGCTGCCAGCAGTACCAGTTTATGCTTTCTACTGATTGTCATCGTCGTTGTCTTCAATAGTTGGCTGCAGTTCGTACATATTGTCAAATGGAGCTGTACCGCTACGTCCAGCCAGTACAAAACCACGGTTCTTCAACGTAAAACCTATTGCGCCGGTACGGGCAGTACCACTGAAGGCAGTTTTTTCAGTCCAGGTATCAGTGGTGTAATCATACTCCCAGGTATGAGAGTTCATGCTACCATTTTCACCTGTTGTGAGATAAGCTTTGTTATCTATTACAAAAGTGGCGGCATTGTACCGTATGATGGAAGTATACTTATCATCATAGGTCTCATCGCTGATGTTGGTGAGCTTTCTTAAAGTAGTCCAGGTATCGGCAGCCGGATCGTACACCTGCAAATCGTTCAATGCAGAATTGTTGTTATTACCACTTACCAGGTATACTTTATTATTTACAGTGAATGTGGCAGCTTCAGCTCTTTTTGAACCGCTGATACCGGCTTTTTGGGTCCAGCTGTCAGCAGTTGCATTGTATTGCCAAACATCTTTCAGGTAGTTGTCATCATAACCGGTGGCTACATAAGCATTGCCATTAGCAATAAATGCAACGGCATCTCTACGGGGAGTACCACCGAAATCATTTCTTTTTGCCCAGCCATTGCTGTCGGGGCTGTATTGCCACATGTCTCTTGTGAGATTTAAATTGACATCTATACCAGTGCCTACATAGCCTTTGTTATTAACGGCAAATGCAATCCCCTGACTGCGTACACCACCTTTAAAATCGGCTATTTTGGTCCAGTATCTTTTATCCAGCGAATATTTCCAAAAATCATCAAGACGTTTAGATGCAGTCAATCCTGTACCTACAAATACAGTGTCGTTAATAGTGAACTTAACCGCCTCACTGCGGGCAAAACCATCAAAAAAATCACTGATCGCCCAGTTACCCACCAGGTCGCTTGAGCTGTCAGAACTTTTACTACAAGCAGGAATGATCAGAATTGGTGCGGTAGCAATCACAAGGGCCAGGGAGTAAACTAGAACATTCTTCATTTTGATTTATTTTCTGTTTTATTTTTTAAAACACAACCCATGATCCGAAAAGCCGTTTTCCGGTCATGGCAAGCATTTTTCACATGCTTCGGTTTATTAATTTAATATTTCGGCAGGTAAAAATATTTCTGTGTATTCCAAACAACTTTATAAAATAGATAGATAAGGTTTTTAAGTCGACCAGCGTCATAATTTTATCTTTCGGACCGGTCGCCCGTTATTTTTCCAACTTCCCAGTTACCCATTTTCGCTAGTTTAAACAACTTTTCCTGGTAAAAAGCTGCAAGCTTACAGAAACAACCAACATGTTAACTGCTGTAAACCACAAGATTAACCAAGTATTAACATATTTCATCGCCCATATCATTTTCCTATACGCACATTTGCACATTTTCACCGGGGCTTATTATAAATTTGCAAATTTGCACATTTTCGGTTGCACATTTGGAATTTAGTTTCCACCGGCAAAAATAAAAGCTTCGTCGATTATTCAAAGGCATTAATATATAATAACAAATTTTCGTGCTGCCGGCCAAATAAATTGCGGAGTTCTAATTGTCATTATGCTAATATTGCTCGTTTTTCCCGTGTATACTATAGTTTTGCGCGCCTGAGCCAAATTAGCCACGGGGGCACAAGCTATTGCAAGCCGGGGGTAAATGAACACAAAGAGGTGTTAAAATGATAACAAATGTTGCCAGATGCAGAAAGTTTAAACCTTATATTCCATTACTTTACACCCCGTCCGACACAGGTCGTTCGGGCAGGCCTATGCAATACGTATGAATCGTTAAACCTAAACCTGATTTAGCTTAAACAATCACTCACTAACCATAATATGTATATACACAAAAGGGTACCTCTCATTTTTACTTACTGCTTATTGATTACCGGCCTGTTTTCCTCGTGTTATAAAAAAGATGTTCAGGTGGGCAGTGAACTGGCCGAAAGCCATACCCGCATTATTACTGTTGATACAGTTGGGGTAGTATTATCGAGCTACGTGTTGGATTCATTTGCTACCAACAATAATAACTTTTCCCTGATTGGTGTTTATCAGGACAGCTATTTAGGTAAAACCAACGCCAGTACTTTTTTACAGCTGGGTTTACCTACACTTAGTGAAGACGCTACCACCCTTTTACCCAAAAGCGCGGTGTATGATTCGCTTATCCTTGATATGAGGCCAAGCGGATACTATTATGGCGATACCCTGCAACCCTTTGCTATAACCGTGTACGAACTGGCACAACAACCCAGTATTGAGGAAAAGCTGGACATATACAACACATCGAACCTTCCTGTGATCACTACGCCGGATCCGTCACTGGGCAGCTGGTCGGGAAAGATAAGGCCATCGATGAATGATTCGGTTATCATAAGATTGCCCGATGCAAAGGGATTGGATTTCTATACCAAAATACAAACCAAAGCAACCCAGTTTTCCAGTCAGGACCTGTTCCTTGATTACTTCAAAGGGCTTGCTATAAAACCTACCACTAACAACGGTGCTGCGGTGTATGGTTTTAACCTGGCCGACAGCAGTGTAAGGATCCGGTTACACTACCACCTTTCTATTCCATTCAAAATAGATAAAATACTTGAATTTGTAATTACCCGTTCCCAATACCAGTTCAACCGCATTATTACCGATAGAACCGGTACGCCCCTGCAGCCTGCCACAAACCAGCAACATGAGTTTTTTGCCAGCAACACCAATCCATATGCCTTTAGCCAATCCGGTACCGGCGTATACCTGAAAGCTTTATTCCCCACCTTACGCGATGTGCTTAAGATCAATGAAGTGGTGCGGTTAATGGATGCCCAACTGATATTGAAACCAGTACAAGGCACCTACGATCTATACGGCAAGAGACTCCCTAATCCGCTGTACCTGCAAACAACTGATGACACAAATATACCCGGTGGTCAGTTGCTCGAAACAACAGGCCAGGGTGTTCAATTCCGGGCGCCGTCCATCGATTTCACCTATGGCATCAATACAAATTATACGTTCAATGTAACCGCTTATATAAACGCCTTATTGAATACACCGGGAACAGCAGATGACGGATTATTTATCCTGGAATCTGCCCCCAGCGTTGCCAAACAGATCAACCGGGCCGTTATTGGAAGCAGACAAAATGCCACCTATCAAACCAAACTGGTCTTAAACTTATTGACAATTGAATAACCACTATATAATGAGAAAAATATTTGTTTTGACCGGGCTTTTTGTGGTGTTTATGAGTACAGCGAATGCACAGAATTTGAGTTCACCCTACTCTGTGTATGGGGTGGGTGAAATTCAGGAACTGCAACCCGACCGAAGCAGTGGCATGGCAAATACATCCATGGCACTGATATCAACACCCGGCTTTTTGATCAATAAAAATCCGGCTTCCCTCATCGGTTTGGAAAGAAGTCTTGCCCAGGTTGATCTTGGCATTGTAGGAAAAACCGTAACGTTCAAGGGTAACTCCATCAACACCGACAACAACTCCGCGAAAGACGTAACTATCAAACGCATTTCAATATCGAGCAAAATAAACAATCATTGGGCCAGTAGTGTAGGGTTCAAACCTTTCAGTTATGTGAATTATGCTTTCACGGGGCAAAAAAGTATTGAAGGTTCACCCGACACATACACCGCTGCATATGATGGCGATGGCGGTTTGCACAATATATTCTGGAATAATGCGGTTGCTGTAGGCAAGCACGTAGCCATGGGTTTACGTGCTAATTTTATATTCGGTTCTATTAACCAGACCGAAACGCTGCAAGGCGGTGGATTATCTACCACCGTAGTATCAAAGGTTACCAATTACTACAACGGCTTCCGCTTTGAATACGGGGCCATTTATGGCACCAAACTCACCAAAAACTGGAAGGTGTCGTTGGGTGGAAAGGTTTCTACCAAAAACGATCTGAACCTGCAAAAAACGCTTACCGTTACCGAAGGCAACTCAATAGTGGAACAGGATAAGGAATTAAGCGATGGCAGCTTTACCCTACCCTGGCAGTATGATGCCGGTATTGCTTTAATTAATAAAGGCCGTACTACTTTTACGGTTGACTATAGCTATAGCGACTGGAATAAACTGAACCCGGGCGGTACTACCTGGTCAATGGTGAACAGCGAACGTTTATCGGCCGGTTTTCAATTCAGCAACCAGGTGCAACGGTTTGGCATGGTGGCCGAAAAAAGTTATTTCTCAGCCGGTATATTCACCGGTAAATCATACCTGCAGGTTAAAGGGCAGGAGATCAAAGAAATGGGCGGCACAGTGGGTTACGGTGGTTATTTAAGCCGGGGGCTTGCTTATAACCTGGCAGTGGAAGGAGGCCGTCGCGGAACCATTTCCAGCAGCCTGGTGCGCGAAAATTATTTCCAGGTAACGCTATCCCTGTCGTATAGAGAGGTTTTATATAGCAAGGGAAGAAAATACGATTAATAGTTTGAGGTTTATGTTTGTAGTTTATGGTTCTTTATGTTAAGTATTCACTACAATAGCTGACCACCCTAATTATATAATATTCATAGAAAAGCGTCCCGGTTGAACCGGGACGCTTTTTTTATTTTCTTTTGTAGAAATATAATTTTACAGAGGAGGCCAGGGCCTTTTCACTTAGCGTATAATACCCCGAGTCGTTATTGGCGAATACGATCGCCTCGCCCTGAGGCTCGGTTGTATATGGCAGGTTGACCGGCGTTTTACTTAATGCCTGAAGGATGGTTTCCCCGGTTGAACGAGGATACTGATAAATAGCATCGTACGTTTTTACTACAATCTCTTTACCCGACGGCGAAATAGCAGCACTTACCGCAAAATTGTACCCCAGGCTGCCCACGTCTTCGGCCTTGTTCATAACCGTTGTACTATAGGGATACTGCAACCGGAAGATCTTTGATCTCAGCTCGTTTTTGGTAATAATGAAAATATCTTTTGTAACGGGATCAACCAGGAAGGCTTCCGCATTATGACTACCATCGGGATAAAAAAAAGCGATCTTATCAACTTGCCAAACGGTATCGGTAGCCGCAGCCGGTTCCAACAACCGGTAAATGGCATAATCGGGATGAACCATTAAGTTATCACCCGTTTCAGCAATATACAGGTACTGCTTATCGGACTTCGGCCCCGTCGATAACGCCATATCTTCCCAGTCGCGGTTTACAATATTGGCCAGGTAAATAGATTTCAGATAAACGCCATCATGCCGTAACAGTTCAATAGCAGGCGGATTCCCGCTATCCTGCTCCACCCATAAATAACCAGGGTTGGCCTTACTATCAGCAATACCGGAAGCTTCAACCAATGTTGGCGCCTGTAGCGTAAATTCCTGGGGTGTGCTATTATAACCAGCTACATTTCCATGAGTATCGTGGTTACAAGCCGGCAAACCGGCTATTATAGAAAATAAAATATACCCGTATTTCAACAAAGAGGCCCGTTTTTGTTCAAACATAACAGATACAAGGTATTAAAAATACCACCAATATGGCCAGCCAAATCGAATATGCAATTATTAATTGTGCGTGACTAAATATTTCTCCCGATTTCATAATCAAAAAAGGATGCGGTTCATTATATTGCCGCAACCGCGTGCAATGGCGGCCTTCTAAAAACTACTTCAATTCCGGCAAAGCACCTTACCAGGTTAACCGGGATCATATTCCCTTTACTGAACAAATCACCCATTCCTTTCACTTAACCAGGAAGGATGGGAAATCTATTACCAGGACATACTATCAATTGTAAACGGAGCGCCGCTACATGAATACAACCATGCCATTATATACACCGCTTGATCCCGACAACGACAATGCCATTGTATTTGAGCAAACATTTATCAGGAAGCCCGTTACCATGGCATTACGCCCCGTGTCGTTGCCCGGCGATTGGCCACATATAGGGAAATGGTTGTTCAAAGAATTTATTCCGCACACGCGCGGGAACTTTTCACCGGTGGGTCATTTGCCCGAAAAATATTTGAAGGAAACCTTCTCCATCATGCTGCAATGTGATTTTGCACAACCATTTATAGGGTTATTAAATGATCAACCCGGTTTTTTGATAGAGATATGTGATGGCGACAGGCATTGCGATGCCTTCTCGGCCGGCCCGCATGTTTTTGAAAACGGGGACCACGTCATGCGACTGGTGTTGTCACCCACCGTTATCAATACCCGTTATTGGAGCACGTACGCATTGATCAGCAGTCTTGGTTATTTTTTTTCACACCTCCAGGTAAACCGGATCGTTTGGGAGCTGCATGAAAAAGATAAGCACTACATAAACCTGGCAAACCAGTTAGGATTTGAAGCCTGTAACGAGCATGAATGGCCCGGCATACATGTTTACCTGTATCCGCGGGAAAAATTCACGCAGTTTTCTGACTCCTGGCAACAACAAATACAAAAACTACCGTAAATTATATAAGCGTAGGAATACAATTACACCGTCCATTCTCCTTCTTATAAACCAATTGCCCCTTTTTTATTATTTTCGTTTGCTAATAACCGTGTGTTGTTACGAACTGAAAGCGCATTATTTTAAACCTTATTTTATGCCTTTAAAGAAACAGGATATGCTGAATATCCGGCAGGCCAGAACGATTCTTGCTGAAAACTTCGACAAACATATTACCATTCCCCAGCTGGCCCGGCAGGCGGGTATTAACGAAGCTAAGCTGAAAGAAGGATTCAAGGAATTATACGGTCATAGCGTACATACTTACCTGCAACAATTGCGCTTGGAGAAAGCCCAGCAATTGTTGTTGACAACCGAATTGACTATAACTGATATAACTTATCATATTGGTTACAGCCATGTAACACACTTCACTACCCTCTTTAAAAAAGAATTGGGATTAACACCAACCGAATGGCGGAAGAAGTATGCCCCCCGCAACCCTAAAGGGGGAGCAGAAAGCTGAAAGCTACAAGCCGCAAGCAAAAAGCTAAAAGCCTAAAACAAATACAAAATGCAAAAACGCTGAACGCTTAATGATTAACGCTAATACAACCGAAGTAGCGTTTCGCGTTATGCGTTCAGCGTTCAGCGTTCAGCCTTTCTTACAAGTTCTGTTTTTTCAATTCATTAACGGCGAAATCAACAGCCCTTGCGGTGAGCGCCATATAAGTAAGCGATGGGTTCTGGCAGGCAGATGAGGTCATGGAGGCGCCATCCGTTACAAAAACATTCGGCGCATCCCATACCTGGTTATGCGCATTCAGCACCGATGTTTTGGCATCACGGCCCATGCGGGCTGTGCCCATTTCATGAATGCCCTGCCCAATGGCATACACTTTACTATCGTAGGTTGTTACATTTTTTACCCCGGCCGATTCAAACATGGCTACCAGTTCCTGGATAATATCTTTACGCATTTTCAATTCATTCTCCTTTATTTCGGCATCCATGGCAAGCACGGGCAAGCCCCATTTATCTTTAACCGAAGTGTCGAGTGAAATTTTATTATCGTGATAGGGCAACACTTCCCCAAACCCGGTGGCCCCAATATGCCAGGCGCCCGGTTCGGTCAATGCCTGTTTTAATTCAGCCCCCACCCCTAATTCAGCCACATCACGCTGCCAGCCCTCGCGGCTGGCGCTCCCCTGGTAACCATACCCCCGAAGAAAATCTCTTTTATCACCAAACAGGTTGGCAAAACGCGGAATATAAAAACCATTGGCCCGCCGGCCATAGTAATATTTATCTTCATAGCCTTCCACTAAACCACTTGCCCCCAGCATATAATGATGGTCCATGACGTTATGCCCCAGCTCACCGCTGCTGCTGCCGAGGCCGCCGGGCCAGATGTCGGTAGCAGAGTTCATCAATACCCAGGCAGAATTTAATGCCGAGGCGCAAACAAAAACAATCTTTGCATAAAACTCGTACGTGGTATTGGTTTCCGCATCCAGTACTTCTACCCCTTTTGCTCTTTTGGCATCTTTATCATAGATCAGTTTTGTAACAATAGACCATGGCCGCACGGTAAGATTGCCGGTTTTCACGGCAGCAGGCAAAGTAGATGACTGCGTGCTGAAATAACCGCCAAAAGGGCATCCTTCCCAGCACCGGTTCCTGAACTGGCATTGTGTACGCCCTTCAATGGGCGCCGTTAAATTGGCCACCCGGCCTATGAACAAATGGCGTTGATTTTTATAATGGGCTTTAATGCGCGTGGCAACATCCTTCTCTACACAGTTGAGGTCCATAGGCGGTAAAAACTGCCCATCAGGCAATTGCGGCAATCCTTCTTTGGAACCGCTGATACCGGCGAACCGCTCTACATGATCATACCAGGGGGCGAGATCGCGGTAGCGTATGGGCCAGTCGACCCCATAGCCATCTTTTGCATTGGCTTCAAAATCAAAATCGCTCCAGCGGTAACTTTGCCGGCCCCACAGCAGCGAGCGGCCACCCACTTGGTAACTGCGCCACCAGGTAAAAGGTTTTTTTTCCGTATAAGGGCAATCCTTTTCATTGACCCAGCTATCCATTAACTGTTCATTCGCAATGGTGCTGCCGCCTCCAAACCATTCACGGGAAGCAACGGGGTAGTCTTTTTTCTGTTGGTTTGTAGCGGTGCCGCGGTGAGGAAGGTCCCACGGGTTATCATTAGCGGTTTTATAGTCTTTGATATGTTCAAGGTTGCGGCCCCGTTCGAGCATTAATACTTTGAGCCCTTTTTCGGTGAGTTCTTTGGCGGCCCAGCCACCGCTGATACCGGAACCGACTACAATAGCATCATAGGTGTTTTTAATAACAGCTTTACTGTTAACGTGTAAGGAATCCCCTGGCATAGCATCGTGTTTGGTGAGTTACTGAAAAAAAGTCCTGTCAATATAGTTGATTTGACATTTATTACCCGGTTTTAGGGGAATAAATATCATGTAAGGTCAAAAAAATATCATTACAAGCTCTTCCATACAACATATTGATTTATAAATTAATGCAGTTTAAACTTACTTTAAAAGACTTGTAATTTAAGGTTATCATACATATAACCTGATAATAATTCGTAAGGGTAAACGTTTATCTTATCCTGACGGCTGCATAAACCTGCATCGTTCACGGGCATTTTTAAACCAAAAACCTTTGTCGCTATGAAAGAATCAGCTTTTCCGAGTTCTAATTCCTCGTAATTTGAACCCATGCACATTCTGCTGCCATACTAATACATAAACCCCCTGTGGGTTTACGGTTACACCTGTAAGCAAGTTTAATCTACACACGTCTCTGTCATCAGCCGCCTAATTACTGACTTCCCGCAAAGCGGGACGATTAAACCTTATTGTTAACCAAAAACCAGGAACATGTAACCCTTTATTTCATGTATTGCCTGTAATGCTGTTGCATTATAGCCAAAGTTGCTTTGCATATACCTGACAGGCTTTTAAACCGGGTACTGCAACAGTATTCAACACCTATTAAAAAACCAACGCAGAACACTTTTATGAAAAATCACACTTTTTCATTGGCATCTCTATGCCTCAAACTAACAGGGATACCTATACTGGTATTGCTTTCATTAAATGCATATTCGGGATTCAATGATCCCGATAAGCCTGCCCCGAAAAATGATCTCTCTAAGTCAGGCAGAAAAACATCCGAACTGATCAAGATCACCGGCAGGGTGGTTGCTGAAGATGGCACACCGGTAATCGGGGCAAACATTATTGTAAAGGGAACCCTCAATGGTTATTCAACCAATAAAGACGGCTATTTCGAGTTCGGTATAGCTACCGGAGATCAGGTGCTCGTTATAACCGCCATGGGTTTTGAAAAAAAGGAAGTAAATGTAGCCAACCAAACCATGCTTGTTATTACATTAAAACCGGAAGTTAATGGGCTCGATGAACTGGTGGTGATTGGATATGGCTCGCAAAAAAGGAAGGACGTTAACAGCTCGATCTATTCATTGCGTGCTGATGATTTCAGGAATCTTCCCCAAACCGGTATAGACCAGATGTTGCAGGGAAAAGCATCGGGCATTACGGTGACGCAGAACTCAGGCGCACCCGGCGGCGGCGTTTCTATTAAGATCCGCGGCATTTCAACCTTTGGTGGCACTGAACCATTGTACGTGATTGATGGTGTTCCGCTGGAAGGAAATAGTAATAAAGATGCCCTTTCATTTACCGGCGATGCGGAAACAAATATGAGCGCGCTGAGCTACCTCAGTCCGGGCGATATTTTATCAATAGATATTTTAAAAGATGCATCTGCTACGGCTATTTATGGCAACCGCGGCGCCAATGGAGTAATTATTATTACTACCAAGAAAGGCAAGGCCGGTGACGGCAAGATCACCTTTGATGGTTATTATGGTAAATCCAAAATATACAAATACGTTGACCTGCTCGACCTGAAAGGTTATGCCGCTTATAAGAACAGCATAGCTGATTTCACGGGCGTAGACCGCCAACCCGAGTTTAGCAATGCTGATGTGCTGGGATCAGGGACCGACTGGCAACGGCAGATATTCAGGAGCGCCATTATGCAAAACTACAAGCTGGGATTATCAGGCGGAAAACAGGGCGCTACCTATTATATTTCCGGAGATTACTATAATCAGGAAGGAATAGTGATCGGCTCGGGATTGAAGCGAAAAACGATCCGGGTGAATGCAGAGAACCAGATTAAGCCCTGGTTCAAAATTGGTGTAAATGCCAGTTACAGCAGCATTGCCCAGGACATAACTTTAACCAACAACGCCAATAATAATTATGGCAACGTAATAGCCATGGCCATTCAACAATCGCCCGATGTGCCGGTAAGCAACCTCGATGGCACCTATGGCGGCCCCAGCGATATCGCCGGTTTGGGCGCCATGACCGGTGGTAACCCGGTTGCACAAGCGAATACCTTTATTACCAATCTGAATAAAAACAAGCTGCAAAGCAATGTGTACGGGCAAACCACCTTCTTCCGCGATTTTACCTTTCGAAGTGATTTCGGAAGCGATCTGAACTGGAATAACAGTGATGCCTTTTTGCCAACATATACCTGGGGCAGGTCATTCAACAATTTGAACAGCTTTAAAGTACAATCCAATAAAAGCACTTTCTGGAACTGGCGGAACGTGCTTACCTGGCAAAGAAGAGCCGGCCACCATGATATAACGGTGATGGCAGGTCAGGAAGCGCAGCGGAATGAATGGTATATCATTACTTCATCCCGCTCGAAATTTGCCTCCAATGATTTGTATTCTTTAAGCCTGGGCGACCCGGCTACGGCCAGCGCTGCACAGAATATCGGCCGCAATACCCAGGAGTCTTATTTCAGCCGTGTCATTTATACATTCGACAGAAGGTATTCCTTCACTGCCAATATAAGAAGGGACAGAACCTCCAAATTTGCGCCTGGAAAACAGGTAGGGTATTTTCCAGGGCTCTCTGCCTCCTGGACTTTATCGAATGAACCCTTTTTTGAGAAGTTCAAATCAGCATTCAATCAGATAAAATTCCGGGCGGGATATGGGGAGATCGGTAATCAGAACGTTCCCAATTACGTATATGGGTCTGCGCTCAGCCCTGTATTTGTTAATTCCAGCGCTTTCGAAAGTGGGTTGGGGCAGTACATCAGCAACTACGAAAATCCTGATGTTACCTGGGAACACCAGGCACAGTTGAACCTGGGCCTTGACCTGAGCATCAACAATCAGTTTAATATTACGGTTGACTGGTATAACAAGATATCTGACAAATTCCTGTTCCCGGCTACCTATCCGGCATTTACCGGTACCGGTATTCCCAACACCGGCACGGTAGGTATCGCAGCACCTTATGTGAATTTTGGGAAAATGCAAAACAAAGGATACGACATCAGTTTCATTTATCAAACACCCCGGATGACACAGGTATCCTGGAAAAGCACACTGATTGTATCGCACTACGAGAATACGGTAAAAGAACTGAACAGCCAGACTTCCAACATTACCCAAACGCTGTCAGTAAACGGTAACCCGCCGATCACCAAAACAATGGTAGGCCAACCCGTAGGTTTGTTTTACGGTTACGAGAAGATCGGCATTTTCCAAACCCCTGAACAACTGTACGGTTCGGCCATTCGCGCCAATAATGCGATAGATGCAAAGACCGGAACTTACCTGGGAGATGTACAGTACCGCGACCAGGATAAAAACAACGTGATCGATGGCGATGACCGCATCATCATCGGCAATCCCAATCCCCGCGTTACGTTTGGCTTTACCAATAATTTCGGTTATAAAGATCTTGATCTGTCCTTCTTCCTGTATGGTTCGTACGGCAATGATATCTATAATTACACCCGCGTTTGGGGTGAAGCCATGTCGGCTACCGCCGGCAATCAAATGGCCAGCGTAAATAACAGGTGGACATTTGATAACATAAATACTTCAATGCCCCGGTATGTGAATGGTGATCCCAATGAGAACACGGCCGTCAGCAACCGGTTTATTGAAGACGGTTCTTATCTCCGTATACAAAACATAACATTAGGGTATAATCTTTCCGGTTTGCTGAAAAACCGCCTTAGAGGCATTGGTAAAATGCGTCTGTATTTTACTGCACAGAACGTGTACACGTTTACCCGGTATTCAGGGTACGATCCGGAAGTAGGTCCTATTAATGGCAACGTATTCCTGAATGGAATTGATATGGGACGCTACCCGGTTCCCAGAACTTTTATCGGTGGAATTAATGTTGAGTTTTAAAACCCTTTACCATTATTGTTAAACACGAACAAATGAACAATAACTATAAAAACAAGCGCTGGATTACAGGTATATTGCTGGGAGCTACGGTGTTGATGAGTTGTAGGAAATCGTATTTCGACGGAACGCCAACCGGTCAGTATACAGTAGATAATTACTTTACCACGGCTACCGAAGTACAGGCTGCCACAGCTTCATTATATGGCGCGCCCTGGTATAATTTCAATTGTACGTATAGTATGAGCATCGGCGATGTATATGCCGGCAATTCAACCGGCGACGCCAATGTGCCCATGCTTCAGTTCCAGAACATGAACGTTACCCAAAGTAATGAATACCTGTACAAAGGCTGGGCTTCCCTGTACACCGTAATTGGGCAGGCCAATGCCTTTATTAACAACGTTAACAAAAATGCCGATAAGCTTGGCGCCACAACGGTTAATACGGCATTGGGCGAATGTTGGTTCATGCGCGCCGCCGCCTATTTTTACCTGGTACGGAATTACGGCGCCGTTCCAATTATAGAAGATACCGCCGACTTTAAAAAGGGTTACCAGTATCCCCGCCATATAGTGGCCGATGTGTACAAATTCATATTGAATGACCTGAAAAAGGCTGAAGCCAGTTTACCGGTAAAGGCTTCCACGCCGGGCCGGGTATCGGCCGGCGCCGCCAAAGCCCTGCTGGCGAAAGTATATCTTACCATGGATGATTTTGACAATGCAAAGACTAAAGCCTGGGAGTTGATCAGTAATGAAAGCGTATATGGCTATGGGTTGATGAGCAGCTATGCCGATCTGTTTTTCACACGGAACAATAATAACAAAGAATCCATCTGGGCATTGCAATGGAAAGCCAGTAATGCCGATGGCTCGTATGGCACCGGTAATATTACGCAGGCGTATTGCGCACCCTACGGTCAGGAACTCACCGGTGCGCAGGACGGGTGGGGAAGCTTTAAACCAAGCATCGATCTGCAAAGAGATTCCATTGCCGGCGATCTGAGAAGAAAGCCAACGTATATGCGCGCCAATGACTATTATCCCGAACTGCTTCAGGTAAAAGGCGGTTATACCTACCCTGGCTGCAAATCGAGAACGGGCACGAATGTAAAAAAATATGTAGTGGGTACTTTTGAGGATAACGCCGCTACCGGTGGAACGTATATGATGTCGACCGGCATCAATACCTATATGATCCGGTATGCCGATGTATTGCTGACGTATGTAGAAGCGGTGATAGGGAACAATACATCTACTTCTGATGCCACGGCCATTCAGCAGTTCATGCGGGTAAGAACAAGGGCCGGGCTTGGCAGCATACCCGTCAGCAGCATCAGCATAGATGACGTGTTGCGGGAAAGAAGGTTGGAGTTTGCTTTTGAAGGACAATTCTGGTACGACATCTTACGATTGCCGCAGGATAAAGCGATCGTTAAATTAAGCAATATGGAAAGAGGTTTGTTCGATGGCTTCTGCGGAACCGGATCTATTAGTTCGAACAAAATAACCGTAACACCCGCCATGCTGTTGTTCCCAATACCGCAGTCAGAGATTGACAGCGATCCCAACCTGGCTCAACCACCGGCCGCTTATTATTAACCCTAAAACCTTTGTTCATGAAAAAACGCATCATATATTTTTCGCGCATCTGTTTACTAACAGCGCTGCTGTACACCGGATGTAAAAAAGATACATCCGATACACCGGCCGACCTGAGCGTAAACCCCGGTTCGGCATTTCCTGAAACATTCCTCACCATCAAGGGGCACGACATGCAGAATATCGTGTCAATCAAATTCGATACCACCATTGCCAGCTTCAGCTCTGTATTCAATACGGGTGAAGCTATTTTAACAACTGTGCCCGCCAATGTGCGGTACGGCGATCAGGTTATAACCCTTACCAATAAAGCAGGGAAAACGGCTGAGGTGAACTTTACGGTGTTGCAGCCTGCACCGGTGATAAACAGTTTCAACCCGGCCAATGCACCGGAAGGCGATACCATCACCATTACCGGGAAATTGCTCACCCGTATAAAATCGATTTCGATCGGTTCTACCCCGGCCATCATAATCGATTCATCATCGAAAACACAGATCAAAATTAAAATACCACCCGGTGCTTCATCGGGATTGATAACTGTTGTTACGGGCGGCGGTAGTGCAACCAGTGCATCCCTTTTTACAGTTGGTGAAAGGGCCTTGCTGGTAGCCGATTTCGAAGGCGCCGGCATACGGCCGGTTGGCAGTTCCTGGTATTCGTATGGCGATATGAATACAAAGACGGTGGCCAATACCAATCCGGACCCAAAGAACGGTTACTTTTTAAAAGCTGTTCCCAATACGATCAGCTCCAGCGGCTTTGCAGGTATTTCAACCTATGCTATTGGCTCTGGTACAGAAACGTTCGGGTTAACATCCACAACGGCAGCAACCACGCTGAAATTCGACATTAACAATAATGGTAAAACGGGCACGGTATTGCAGGTGATCGTGCAGGAGAGTACGACCGACAACAATTCAACCAATTTTGCCAAAACGGTTGCTATAAACGGAACGGGTTGGAACACCGTGAGCATACCGCTGACGCAATTGTTCAATAATTATGGTGGCGGAACGGTTACGCCAACGCCTGCGAATATCACCAAGGTGAAATTTCATTTCAGTGGGTATGCCAGTGCGGCCATGGAAGCGAATATCGATAATGTGCGTTTTGCTTATTAAGTTTTAAAACCCAACAACAATCCAATGAAAGCTATACAAATATCAATGCCCATGATGCTATTGGCGATATGGGTAACCGGTTGCCAGAAAAGCGTTGATGAGCCGAAGGCTGCAACTACTGACAGCGCGGCCACTCTGCATGAAGTGGCCCCGTTCCCGCTGGGTGTGGCCGTCAATTACGATTCCATTATGACCGATGGCATGTATGTCAATACGGTATTTTCGCAATTCAACAATGTAACGTTTGGTTATAATATGAAGCATGGCGCTATCGTACAAAGCAACGGCAGTTATAATTTTTCCAAAGCCGATGCTATGGTTGCCAAAGTTACAGGTGCGGGATTAGGTGTGTATGGACACACGCTATGCTGGCATGAGAACAACAACGGGAATTATTTGCGCAGTCTGCTCGCCGTGCCGGGCAGTACCCCAAGCAACCCGAGCCTGGTCACCAACGGAACCTTTGAATTGGGCAGCGGCGGCAGTTTCAGTAACTGGAGCGTATGGAACGGCGTATCAGTTGTAACGGCCGGAACAGCTGCCGGCGAGATGTATGAAGGCGCCAGGTCATTAAAGGCCGCAACGGCGGCGGATGGCAATCCCTGGAATGTACAGATCGCCAGCGATGCCATTACCATGACTTCGGGTACTGCCTATAAGGTGCGCTTTTACGCAAAAGCCGCCAATGCGGGCGGAAAATTCAGGTTATCGAATAACGGCGGAACGGCCCAATATTCGGCGGATTATTTTCCCACCACCAGTTGGGCTGCGTATGAATGGTCATTTACATCGAACAGCACCAGTAAACGGATCCTGTTCGATATGGGGTATTTGGCAAATACCTATTTTATCGACAGTGTAAGCGTTACCCTGGTCAGTCCACCCGCTTCTGCCGCCTCTTTTGCAGAACAACGGATGCGCATTGACAGCACGCTAAAGAACTTTATAACAGCCATGATGACTCGCTATAAAGATAAAGTGCATGCCTGGGACGTAGCCAATGAAGTGTTGGATAATAATGGTATTTTACGAACAGCTCCCAGCAGCAGCGATGCCTTTTACTGGATGGACTATATGGGTGACAGGACCTCGGCCGGTGGAACGGCCATTACCAATGGCGACAGTTTGTTGACAAAGGTGTTCAACTATGCCCATGCTGTGGACCCCACGGCGAAGCTTTTCCTGAACGATTATGGCCACGAGTCAAATCCCCGCAAAATGGATTCGCTGATTGCCCTGGTGACCCGGTTGAAAGCCAATGGCGTTCCCATCGATGGGGTTGGATTGCAGATGCACATGAGTTACCTGAATTCCACGACAGGTATTGACAATGCGCTGCTGAAAATGGCGCACCTTGGATTACTGGTAAGGATCACGGAACTGGATATCAGCGTGAACCTGGGCAACCAAACGGATCCGCAAACAGCCAACTTTGTTGTTACCCCAACCATGTATCCGCAGCAGGCCGCCAAGTACAGGCATGTGGTGGAATCATACATCCGCAATGTGCCGGAAGCACAGCGGTATGGAATAACGATCTGGGGCGTCAGCGACGGGGAGTCCTGGTTGCGGAGCAGGCTTCCTTATCATACCAAAGATTATCCGTTGTTATGGGATGAAGATTTTAATAAGAAAGCCGCGTATACTGAATTTTTAAGTGCTTTGCAGTTGAAATAAATAAGCATCATTTGCACACTTTTAGAAAGTGGTGTGCCATCCCGATCAATCGGGATGGCACACCTTTTCTTTTAAGATAAAGGCGTATCAAGCATCTCCTGAATAATTTTCCTGGCACCCTCTACCCCGAATGGTTTTAAAAAATACTTATGAGCGCCGGCCTCGTAAGCCAGGTTAAACTCTTTCGATTCACCGGCCGTTGAAAAAATGATAACGGGAATATGTGAAAGGGAGGGTTCTTTTTTTATTATTTCCAAACATTCCTGGCCGCTCATTTTTGGCATATTCATATCTAAAACGATAAGCGAGGGCAAATCGCTACGGGTGCTCAAAAACTCCAGCAAGCGTTCACAGGTTTGAAACCAGGTGAGTTTTATATCATTGTTTATTTCCCTGAGAATTTTTGCAAAAAAATAATAATCGTCCGGGTCATCCTCAACCAAACAAATGTGACGGATCTCTCCTTTCATAAGCGGATAAATTTGCTTTTAGTGGAATAAAAAGGCGGAACCCTAAAAAAATAAGGATCCGCACATCCATTTCAATAAAAAACCGATGAATGCATGCAAATATTATTCCATGCAAAATAGGTTAAATGAAAAGAGATTGAAAATATTTTAAATGATACTGACATAAGGTTGACAGTAACCACACTCATTTTTGTGCTATCAATAAAACTGGCGAAAAATGAATAAACTTGATCTCATCAAAGTATACAGGGCTTACTTTACCGCAAAAGCAAAACCGGAACTGGTAACCATTGAAGAAGCACATTTTATTGCCATAAAAGGAAAAGGCGACCCTTCTGCACCGGTCTTTGCCCACAACATTGAAGCATTGTATTCCATTGCCTACACCATAAAATTTATGCATAAGGCCCAAAACAGCGATTTTACCGTTTCAAAACTGGAGGGCCAGTGGTGGTATGATGAAAATAAGTTTCCCGGCAAAAACATAGAAACAGCCACTGAGGTGCCTAGAAGCGAATGGGAATACCGGTTACTCATCAGAATGCCTGTATTTGTAACAGCCAATGACCTTGAAATAGCAAAAGAAACGGTTAAAAAAAAGAAAGACATTCAACTGGTCGATCAGGTTGAATTCCTTACCATGACGGAAGGGCAATCGGTTCAAATGTTACATATTGGTCCATATTCAACGGAACTGGAAACGTTGAAACAGATCGCCGCCTATTGTGAACAAAACAAGCTGTCAAAAAACGGGCTGCATCACGAGATCTACCTGTCGGATTTTAGAAGAACACCGTCTGAAAAATTAAAAACGATTTTAAGAGAACCAGTGAAATAAAGAAGCGGCGTCCATCACTGTCCCCATGCTGTAATCACCAGGGATCTTGATCCGCCCCGATCACGGTGTTCGCATAAATAGATTCCCTGCCAGGTGCCGAGGGCTAAATGCCCGTTGTGGATAGGGATCAACACAGAACTCCCCAGCATGGAGGCCTTCAGGTGAGCCGGCATATCATCAGAACCCTCATAGTCATGTTTATAATCAGGATCGTTTTCTTTGACCGTTTTATTGAAGAACATTTCAAAATCAATCCGAACGGTCGGGTCAGCATTTTCATTAATGGTCAACGAAGCCGAAGTATGCTGAATAAAAACCTGGCAAAGGCCCGTTGAAATTTGCCCGATCCCGGGTAATGCCCGAACCACTTCCCTGGTTATTAAATGGAAGCCTCTTGGTTTTTCGGGTAATGATATCGTTTGCTGAAAAATATTCATGCATCTTGTTGTTTTAACCTTACTATAAATACAATAAGGGAAGGTAAACAAAACCTCATATTATTTATGACAGGCTTCTGCTTTTATGGAAAATCTGTCTATCGTCATCCAATTAAAAACAACCACCTATGAAAAGAAGTATTTTCCTGGGGCTGATCACAAATTGCTTGATTTCAGGTTTATTTTCCCAAACCAGACCTCAGCCTGTTATTGATATGCATCTTCATGCAGAGCACATTAAGAAACAAAAAAAAGGCACGCCCTGTATTGGAGCGCCTTTCCGGGATCTTGGGATCAATGACCCTCAAAATAATTTTGGTGACATATTTGAAACCGCACTTACAACAAATAAGTGGGCTGATCAATGGTTAACATCACCAGGTACTAATGATTCACTAAAGCAACTTACCATAAAAGCGCTTAAAAAAAACAATGTATACGGTGTTACCAGTGGCGATATAGAAACGGTAAGACAATGGAAAAAAGAAGCCCCTGACCGGATCATACCTGGCATTTATTGGAATTTTAACAGTGCATTACAATGGGGGTTGAAAATTGATTCACTGGAAAAATTGTTCAGGTCGGGAGAATTTAAAGTTTTTGGAGAAATCACCATACAATATGAAGGGTATTCTCCCAGTGATACAGCCTTTGATCCTTACCTTGAAATGGCTGAACGGCTTGACATTCCGGTTGGCATACATATAGGATGCGGTCCGCCAGGCGCACCCTATTTAGGGTCTACCCGGTACAGGGCGCGCCTGCATAGCGCCCTGGGGCTGGAAGAAGCACTTTTGCGCCATCCCAAATTGAGAGTCTATGCGATGCATGCTGGCTGGCCAATGCTCGATGACATGCTGGCCACCCTATACACGCACCCACAATTATACGTTGACCTGGCTGCCATCTGCTTTATGATACCTAAAAAAGAATTTTATTACTACCTGGAGCGATTGGTAAATGCCGGATTTGGAAAGCGCATCCTGTTTGGTTCTGACAATATGATATGGCCAGGGGCCATTGAAGCCGGAATACAAACAATTAACCAGGCAAGATTTTTATCTGAAAACCAGAAGAGAGATATATTGTTCAATAACGCGGCCCGGTTTTTACGCCTGTCAGAAACAGAGATAAAAAATATGTATTAAGAATTCACACCAATACAAGATCATACCGTTGCTCAACCAACGATTTGCCAAATTCGGTGGAAGGTTTTTCTTCCGTTAAGGTAAAGCCCAGTTTCAGGTACAGGTGATGCGCTTTATCCAATTCGTTGGTCGTCCATAAATAGACATTTTTATATTGACACGCTTTCGCAAAATCCATAAACAGTTGCAGCAACTTATTCCCCAAACCTATGCCCCGGTATTCCGGTTTAATTAAAAAATAGCGCAACTGGGCTGTTTCGCCCCTGTTTTTCAACAAAAGACAGCCGATCATGTTATCATTATGCTCGGCAATCCACAAGCGTTCCTTATCGGGATTGTAGGTGGCGTAAAATTCATGTAACCCGGCAGCAACAATACTTTCAAAAGAAACGCCATGTTTAAATTCATCCCGGTAAAGCACCCCATGTAAGTAAGTGATCAATCCGATGTCGCCCGGGCGAATATCAGTGCGGATGGTAATCTCATTGGATGGTTCCATTTTATTGACTGATTTTTATAAGTATTTTTTGTATTTCCTCCATGTGGCTCACCAGCTGATTGATTTCCTGACTGCTCAGACCCGATAAAAGTTCTACCACCTGGTTTTCGGAAGCCAGGTTAATAGCGAGGAATTCTTTCTCCCCTTTGGCCGATAAAGAAATTTCCTGCACCCGGCCGTCCATCTTATTGGCTTTTCTGTCAATCAATTTCTTATTGTCGAAGCTTAAAAGAATACGGCTCAGGTACCCTTTGTCCATTCCTAATAGATCTGCAATTTCTTTGGAGGTAATTTTTTTCCGGTGGTATATTTCATACATCACCCGAACTTCAGGCAGGGTGAAATCGCTATTAAGCAGGTGCTTATCTAACAACCCCAAAACCATTGTATAGAACCTGTTAAAAGCTCTTACTTTATTAACAGCATTCATTTTCATAAAGCAAATATAAAAATAATAGTTGACAATGTCAACTATTATTCAGAACCTGCATGAACCCGTCTTAATGTGAAATATATTTACAGCAATAAGATTATTTTTTATCAATGATCATACATACAACGCCTCTTGCGGGAAGGGTTATTTTTATTCCGCTAGCTGCTGTAGAAGAATATGCCTTTAATGTTGTATAGTTGTCGGGACCGCCTGCAACGCTCGAAGGACCAGTACCATTCACCAGTACTTTTCTGGAGAACTCGCCGTTATCTGTTCCGCCGGTCAATGCGTACCAGTAAAAACGATTGCCCGCATTAAAATTTTTGAAAGCCGTTTGCACATCCACTGCAGTCGTTGATGTGTTTACAAGCGTTAATCCAATTTGGCCTGACGAAAAAGTAGTTGCATAACTTTTAATATTGCTGTTGCCTGTTATCGTTGAATTGATAAAACGATCGCCCAAACATTTTTGAAAGAAATACATATAATAAAATGCGGGGCGGGGGTTCCACTTTTGAACACCGGGCTCATCGCCATTGCTAAATAAGCCATGATCATTACCATTCTCCCAACCGTTTGCAAGGTCCCATCTGCTTGCATACCCATATTTATTTTTCAGTAGCTCGCCAACCACCAGCACGGCATGCATGCCGGCAACGCTGGAAACCATTTGCATGGAGCCTTGTGCAAAAATATTCCATTCCGTTAAGGCAATGGGTTTCATGGTTGCACCGGCAGCTGTTACAGATTGCGTAACATAATCCAGGGTTGATTTTGTAACCGGCGCTGCCGTATTCATAATAGTAATAGCATCTGAATTCGCCTGATAATCGGTAAAATAATTATGCACGATAAAAAAACCGGCAGCATTGTTTACTTGCGGTAATACGGTGGCATTCCATGTTTGCGTAGCGGTCGGCTCCCATGATTGCGGTACATGTTCAACGAGTTGAGCGCCGATATAAATGGTTTTGCCTATTTCCTGGGCAGCCTTGCGCATGGAATCAACAAAAACCTTGAAATGCTTACCATATAAATCGCCTGTTATCAGCGCAGGCTGGCCATCTTTATTTTTACTGACGTCAATTCTGTACCCTGCTTCCCAGGTGCCCGCGCTTTCATTACCAATTTCCCAGTATTTTGTTCTGCCGTTATCGTAACGCACCCAGTCAGCAGCCAAATGAGCAGCAGCCGCAACAGGATTGGCGCCGGTGCCATAACGCGCATATCCATAATTAATGGTTATCATTCCTTTGTTGCCTGTTTGCAGAAGCATATTGTAATAATTATCAACAGAACATGTCCACGCTTCTGTATTTTTCCCGTACCAATAACCGGCAGCGGATTTCGCTCCCTGATCGTTCACCAGGGTATCCGGCGCGTCGGCAGGTTTTACATTCTTTGCAGCGTTCCAAAAAAATACATCGCTGATACTGCCGCCGGGAAAGCGAATAATCTGCGGGTGAAAATTGGTGATATGGTTGAGCAGGGCTGCCTCTGTAAAATTGCCCATCCATAAATTGGCATTGTTACCCAATAACGTTGGAGATACTTTTGTAACAACCGTTGAGGCATCAATATTTACCGTAACCGATGCGGAAGAAGGTATTGTACCATCCACATAAGCAGGTGGCGTGAAGTTTTTGGCACTCCATTCGTCCATAAAAAAGCCGATGGTATTGGCAACATCAGGGTCCTTTGGCGTAACCACCGATACAGTGGAGTCTTGCGGATTGGCATTGCCGCCGTTGTTTTTTGCTTTACTGCAAGCTGACAATTCTGTTACAAAATAAACACAACCAAACATACATGAAATGGATAATACATATCGCAGCATGGGCATGGCAATCATTTTTAAAACCAGGTAATTAATTGGCAGGATGAAATTATAACCCATTGGGTTATTACATGGTAGCTGAACGTCTATTTAAGGGGTATCATTCGTCAACGGTGTGGAATAAAATATACCGGCAGCCCGTGGAGATATCGATAAACGGGATTAATTTGAGGCTTCTTAGTGCAGGCAAACTATGACATCAACAGCAAAAAATATCCTGATCATCAATGGCTCACTGCGGGGAGCGGCCGGTAATTCGGGCGCAGTGGCAAAGCAGGCAGCGCATATTTTGGTGAACGAGCTTCGGCAACAGGCGCCCCTGCTAACACTTACCGATCCCCAACCAACGATCCGTGAGGTGTATGAACTGCTGGCAGGTTGTGATGGTTTCCTGGTGGTGACCGGGGTATACTGGAATAACTGGAGTTCGCTATTACAACGATTTATAGAAGTGACTACGGCATTTGAAAATACGCCGGCTTTTTTTGGCAAGCCCATTGCTTGTGCGGTGACCATGGATTCGGTGGGTGGCATTGAAGTGGCGGCAAGGCTGCAGGCCGTGTTTGGGGGACTGGGATGCTGGAGCCCGCCCTGTTCAACAGTTGTTTTGTCGCGAACGGGACAGGAAGCCATGGCGACCT
This sequence comes from uncultured Niastella sp., assembly GCA_966212235.1. Lineage (GTDB taxonomy): Bacteria > Bacteroidota > Bacteroidia > Chitinophagales > Chitinophagaceae > Niastella. The sequence goes on from CBIHPP010000008.1 coordinate 426,937, forward strand.
CGGCCGGTGAGGAAGAAGATCCGAATAAAGATGTGTGGCGGATGGAAGACCTTTCTATTGTTCTCCAAAATCTTGTTATGGCGGCGGCTATGCCACGCAACAACTGGATTGCCTGGCCACATTCCGAACTCACTATTCCCGATGGCCCCTGGCCCGATTCGGGACCGCTTGATATGGGTGCGCCTAAATTTTTGCCGTAATTAATCAAATAGAGATTTACCGACGTCCTCACCGCCATTTCCCCGACATTTCCCCGATGTTTACACCGACTTTTACACCGCCACTTACACCGCCATTCTCCCGACGTTACACCAACGCAGAATTCAGTCCACTACTTCCCAACGGCCTCCTTTAGCCCCACCTACTCTTTTTAATAAATCTCCTTTTTGCAGTTTATGAATGCTTCTTTCAATTGAGCGCTCAGAAATACCTATAATAGCAGCTAATTCAGGAATTGCAATTTCCGGATTAGCTTTTATCAATTCTAAAATTTTCCCCGACGTTTTCCCCGACGTTTTCCCCGACGTTTTCCCCGACATTTCTCCGACGTTTTCTCCGGCATTCTCCGCAGGTTTGCCTTTAAACTTAACCATCAACCCATTAAAATCAAAATTAAACTCAGGTTCCGGCAAGCCTACTTTAGTACATTCATCTATCATTTTCAGCATGCCCCTACCCCACGATTCAATATACCCGGCCCGAAAGAATGTGTTAGCAATGTCAGGATTAAAAGGATGAGATGGGTGTTTGTCAAGTAATTTCGCTACAGTCCAGTCATCTGGTAGTTGTCCCTGATTCCAGATATAAATTTTGTCATCATAAACACTGATCTGGATCGGGTTTCCGCAACCATAATCCTTATGTATCACCGCGTTCAGTACCGCCTCTCTAATTGCCTCTTCCGGGAAAGGATATGTCTCCACTCTATGGATTCCCTCGTAGCTGATCAAGGCTTTCATATACTTGGTCAATAAAAGGTCCATGGCTTTATCAACCTGTTCAAAAAGATTTCCATGGATCGTATCATGGTATAGCAGGTCGGTATCGGTTCTAAAAAAACCTATTTTTATATAGGCTCCTGTAACAAACTTTTCCGGGTCGGCATGAAACAGCAAAAGCGAAGCTCGTTTTAAATAGGGTCCTTCCACCAATCTGAGTTTTTCCAACAACGTGCTATTATTTACTGACACCTCTTCTTTTGGCAGGCGCTTGCTTGTTATAGCCCGTTTTCGGAAATGCGAAAAAGCCCGATCACTCAAGTCAGGTACGGACTCGAGGGGCTTAGCTCTGACAAACGGTACTGGTTTCGCGTTGTAGCCATCGGCTATAATAAACAAAGAGCCGTTTCGCCGGTTGCTTCCAGGGTTATACAATAACCCACTACATATTTACTAGTCCTTACAAAGGATCAACGGGGTTGCGCAAGCGGTCCCGTATTTTTTTGGAGAAGTTACCCTAACTTACTCCACACTTTAAAAAACTGAATGACTATGCTTTGAATGAATATTTTCTGGAGAAAAAATCCTGGCAACCATTCCTGGAATATTTTATTCCTAATGAGTGGTACAAGATGAAATTTCAGGGGCATCTACAATCACAACATTTAAATTAGTGGATCAAGAGTCGCTCGCAGAGGGAGAATAAGCTGGACATAAAAGTAATTAAGAAAGAATAGACCTCGATAACAATTAATAGGTTACTTCCACTTTATTGGATTCAATTTTTGCAAAATGCTGTTCTTGTAAATAAGAAGGATGGTAAGTTGAATACTGAATAGTATATTTTCTTCCCTTTTTTAACTCATATACCTCATTTAAACTTATATTAGTTTCTACTTTTTCAGTAGGATTGAGTGTCACAAATAGTTCTGGTCTTATTTCACGACTCACTAACATTCCTATGTAATCAATTTTTTCACCTTGCTCATCATTAACCTTGAAGTAATTTCCACGAACTCTATTATCGAAACAAATAGTTTGCTCATCCAAATATATCTTTTTTGAATCTGCATTTTTGAAACACAAAAATGCTATAACCTCACTTCCATTTATTTCAATTGTTAGTTGTATATCAACAAGTATTGCCTCCATAAATTTTCACAGTTAAATTTTAATAAACTTACACTCCTAACATCATTCCTGAATAAAAAACTCAAAAGAATCAGCGTTATACAAAGCATCACCTGGATTATCATTTGCTAATTCCAAACAATCGTCGTTATACGCGTGATCTTCTGTGTTACCTATAGATTTAAAATGAGATAATTCGTGTGCCAAAATACCAGCTTTAGATCGTCTTTTGCCTATGCCTAAGCCCCAAAATGAATCACCCAAGAAAATGCTATATTGCTCATCTATACGGCAGACCTCAGCATAATTTACTTTTCGATCTTTTTTATAAGCTATTTGACCAAAATTATCAACCTTCAACGTCCTACACACTTCCAACGCCTTTATGATCCTTGTTAATATTATCTGCTTCGCCTCATCATCATCCCTTCCAAACCATGTCTTAAACGCGTCCAACGTTTCTTGGTCTTTTTGTTCTAACAAAACCAGTTTCCCCTCCAACAAAGTTATACAATCATGAATTGCCTGATTAATTAATACAATCTTCTCTTCCTCAGAAGGTTCTATAAAATCACTTTTATCCTTATCCAATGCCCTGATTAAATCAAGGTTCATCGTTTCGCCAATCAGCACAGTAGTACTACCCGATATTATAATCCCTCCATGTGAACATAAATGCCCCTGGCGGGCAGCTGGTTTATCTTCTATAAATACCCCGGACGAACCTGACGATATTACATCCAGAAAACCTCCATTACAAAGGCAGACATCTCCTACTGTTGCTGCTGGCTCCCCTTCAATCAAAACCGTTTGGCAACCTGAAATAATTTTCCCGCCTTCATGCGGTATTCCTCCCGGTGTTACCATAGGACAGGAATGTTTATCGCCTATTCGTGCTGCTGGCTTGCCCAAACAATGAAATTTACAAATTAATAGTGTGTTTTCTTTGCTTTTCCACTTTAATTGAGCTTGATCATATTGCTACTCACCTTCACCATCATTTTGGCATTTATTTTTGCCAGGTCACTACTAGTTATATTTACTTCTTCCGTCCCATCCAATTTAATTGTACGCCCATTTATTTCTATCGTCCCATCTTTATCCATTATGAACTTTGAATCCCCACACGCTAACACTATCTTATCTTTTGATTTCATGGTAACAGTTCCGTCTCCATCCATTTGTACACCATTACCATTTTTATCTTCCAAAGAAAGGCTTCCTTCCTTGTCATTCATTATTACTTTTATACCACTTCGTGTTTGTATCGCTTTTATATCATTATCCGCATTTCCAAATTTCGCTTTTGCCTTTCCATGATGCACCGTTCCAATAACATATGGTTGGGCAACATCACCGCCCATAAAGTCAACGATTACCTGCTCCCCTACTTCCGGAATCATATACAGTCCCTTTCCATCGCCAGCATACTGAGTAGTCACCGGTAGCAAGGGGCTTTTTTCCGTGTCGTCCATCCAAAGAAATTTCACCGCTACCCTTCCCAACCCCGCCCAATCATAATTTCCAACGACTATTGCAGGCTGCGTTTCACAATATGGCTGAGGGACTGGCGTAATGGGTGGCACTTTTACTGATGCAGGTATGGCTACAAATTCATTGATATAATTTCCAACACCATCCCAGCTATGATCTATTGAAATAATTTTATAATCACCCAAAGACTGGTCAATCTGACCATCCTTATTCGAAGCTTGAACTATTATGGTATCTCCAGGCTGAAAACCGGGCATATCGCTGTTGCCATGAATGCGAATTATATCACTGCTCTGCTTTTCAGCCTGGATACCTACGATTTTATCCAGCTGCTCCTTTTTTCTTAATGAATAATTAACCCAGCATATAGACTTCGCTTCATATAATTCCGCACTTTTTTTCAAGACATCTACGCCTACATCAGTGTGACCCGTATTTTCAGCAATATTTTCAATCCGGCTATTATATACTTCATTGTTTACATAGTCATATGCTGCCCATTTTTCGCTATTAGGCTTTAATGTCATCTCCCTGCTAAACTTGCTTAATTGGTTCCCATAAGTTAAATGAACGGTACGTCCAGCTGACTTACCCAACACCAGTTTCTCCCCATCGTAAAACAACCATTCTCCATACGTAGCAGCCAACCGGTTAATAAACTGCCAGGCTGTTTCCTTATATCGAACGGTGTAATACACGGTTTCTTTATGAACTGAGTCAATATTATATTTAATCTGACCATCAGGGTATTGCGCTAAAATATCCTTAACTATATTATTTACCGTATTTCTCATCCAGGATTTACTATACAGAGCATCCTCCAATAAAACGGTTGGACTAAACCCACTGAATATGATTTTTTCTGGTTCACCATAGTTACAGGAGGCTTCGACTTGCGTTACCAACCCTGAAAAAAATAAAGATGTTTGACCCGGGGACAATGCCACTTTTATATGCATAGGTACTCCTATATAATTTGCCGGCTTATTAAATATGCCATCCCCATTTTTATTTACTTCTTCTACAGCACATACCAGCCGGAAGGAATGATGTGCATATATTCCCTGACTCAGTTTCAATGAGAAAAAATTTTCAATTTTAGTACCATTAATGTCAACGATCGTTTCAACTGTTTGTGCCATAAACGATTTGTGGTTTTGGATTTCTTGTTTTTGATTAGCACTCACACGTACTTGTCTGGGAGTATGAAACAGCCAGCCATGCCTCGGATCAGCGATCTGCTTAATACCCTGACCAGTAATTCTTATATACTGTATCCTCCATCTTTATGCTATTCGCACTAAGCTTAAGTTGTAACAGCATGGGGTGCTCGCCGGAAGCATCAAAAATTTCATGATACTCCACACATAGTGCATTTTCAAACTCCAGGATTTTTAACTTACTCATCGTATCGTACCGAATAAAAGTGATCATACCATTTTTTGTTTGAAATTTATTGATCATCCAATCAAATAAACCGGGATGATTGATGCATACCACTGTTACATTAATAGTTCCTCCCAATGCTATTGTGCTGGCTTTACCCGTAATATCAATTTGTTTATGGAATCGATAGTCACAACGCAGTACATTCATTTCATCCTCATTCTGCAATTGCAGTTTGGCAATAAAAGACATGGTAAATGTTTTTAACAATTACAAGAATAGCTGCAAAGCACGCGCTTTGCTCAAGCACATATAAATATAATGCACTGAAATGGTTGGATCATCGGGCTGGTAGGTTAGCTGAGATGCTATACCAAATAATCAGAGGCACTTAACGCAGATAATAAATCGTAAAATCAAATATATGTATTATTCGAATACGTGATACGGTTATCTATTATTTATTTTCAGGCGTTTTCAGGCCTTCATTCAGTATAAAAATTATCCCAATAGAGTTTCATTTGGTTCTTTGTGTAATTGTGCCAACAGCGTTGACACAAATTTAGAGTCTGGGTTAGTTCAAAAAAGTACTTCGCCGGCACAGCCCTCTATAAAGAATAATTTTCAAGAATTGCTTCCTGCTTAAAAATGTCTTATAATAGGGCTTGGATGTATTCTCATCTTGCTGCCTAAAAGGCAAACCATTACAATATGAAAATTTATATCACAATTTTATTAGCCTTTTCAACAGTCTTTACATATGGTCAAAAAAAGAAAAATTATTTTCCAATTTGGACTTTCCACCAAAAAAATATAAATATTTATGGTGTTTCAGTTGGGTTGGGTTCAGTTAGAAGCAGCCCAAAACATACAAACACAAATGGATTAAAACTTGAAATAATTGGAGCAGGGATTGGTATTCCGCTTATACCACATAGTCCTGTAGCTGACAATGACAGCTCTTTTCAACAAATTCAAAAGGATACAATTTCTGAAAGAATAAATGGACTTAGTTTATCTGCTGCAGGCACCGTTTGCGACTGCATTATTAATGGAGTTTCAACCGGATTAATTGGCCAAATTGTGTATAAAGCAAATGGAGTTTCTGCAACTCTTTTTAATTTCACACAAATTCATCATGGAATTCAAATTGGCCTCACCAATGAAACATATAAGATGACAGGCCTGCAAATTGGTCTCGTTAATAGCAGCCATAAAACAAGAGGAATTCAAATTGGATTATGGAATGTAAATGAAAGACGGAAATTTCCTTTAATTAATTGGAACTTTCGAAAATAGAAATACTTTAAATGGATTTATTTTATTGGAATCAACAATAAAACCGACTCTATTCAACATTATATTTGGCAAAATAATAATTGGATTTGCAGACGAACATTTACCAGGGCATGGAAATAAATGAAGGATATTAACAACAACCAGGAGTTCCCATCGCAGCTTTTTATTCGAAAAAATAAACCCCAAAATACCAACAACATGAAACTTTCAAACTTATTCCTTATCACATTATTTACAATAACAATAGTTCCTGCTTTTAGTCAATCATTTGAGGTTCCTACAAATTACGAATTAAAATCCCCATCAGATTATCCTCGTTATGAAAAAGACATTATTGAGGCAGCAAAATGGCTCAAAGAAACACCTCTGTATGAACAGGAAGAGAAGCATCAAAAAGTCTTTGCATTTGTACTTCAGTGGGTAAATGGAAGTCCAAATGTGAATGTAGAAATAAATCCAACTATCATGGACTTCGAAAAGAAGAACAAAGGTATGTTGATCTTATATATGGCGTCTTCAGCACGGTATGTTTTGGAAAATAACTATTCAAAAGACATGCGCGCCAAACACAAATTTGCTTTACATGAAATGATAGCAGTCTATAAGGCAACTAAGAATATCAAAAGAGATAAGAAAATGGAAAAGCTTATCAAAAGCGATGAAGAAGGAAAACTTGATGAATGGTTATCAGAGAACTTAAAAATTGGTTCTAACTAAAACTGCGAAAACCGCATATTCATAAAAAGGCCCCATCCTGCTTTGCAGCAGAACAGGGCTTTGTACAGCTCGTGGTACTCGAACCGGGTACGGATATCGATCTAGTTTTTCATTATTTTCTTTGTCTTCGCCTTGTTTTACCTGGATAAAATAAACGCCTGGCGCAGCTTCGTGTAAGTTAATAGTGTGTACCGCTTCTTTTACTAGTGCAGTATACAATACCCGGCCGGTTACATCATACAAAGTGATCAGTGCGCCGGTGGTAAATCCTTTACCACATTGTATGGTGAGTCGATCGCTGACCGGGTTGGGATAGATCGCTATTCGTCCATCGCCTTGCATACCCGGCTGATCTATTACCACCTCTGCTTTGCGCGCTTGCATGAGCGCTGTCACAGGCGGCGGTATGGTGAAGCTGGCGGCCGGCGCAAATACCGACCCTGCATACGCAGCATCGATCTAATGCTGAACACAGCATAGCCACGGCTTTGATACATCATTTTTTCATTGGCAGGCAATTTTGGTTTGTGGTAAATGATAGTGGGGCAAAATTCCTGCGTATTTTTTTCGTGATACAGGGGGGAAATGAGAAATTAAGGGGGAGAAAATGGTAATGGTGCAGTATGCTTCTGGCTAAAAGCTTTGAGGATACTCCCCTTTAGGAGGTTAGGGAGGGTGTTTAAAAGAAAAAAGGTCCACTGTAGAAACAGCTGACCTCTAACGATTGCTTGCCATATGAAAAAAAACGTAAAATCTTTTTTGTGTGAAGCGCTTGCTTCGGTGTAGCTCTCCTCTCTTTCTTTACCGCTTTCCGTGCTACGCTTTGTTGATGATGTAAAAGTACAGTGCGCAAGATTGTTTACATAATCAGGTTTTTCACTGTTTCATTATGGCAACCGGTGCTCAAGACTTGCAAAACCCTTGTGCAGCCTGCATTTCATGCAATTTTACGTATGGTTTCCAACGATAAATCAGTGACTAATTCAGTGTCGAAAAAGCCTAAAATGATGGGTTTAAATACAGTTTTTTATAGTTCAGGGCGCTAAAACCCGCCAGGGGACTGGTTTCCACGCGGCACTGTCCTGCACCGTCCTGTACAGGATAGCTCATGCACTACGTTATTGGCTGGTTAAAAAACGTAAAGTTTGTGGAGGCGGGTAAGTTGTGAGTAGACGAATGCATTAATGCGGTGTCAACATCACACATTAACGTTACACGGATAATCTCAACATTAAAGTCATTGTATTATATAACATCAACATTCCAAAACATGGGAAATTTACCAATTCAGGAATCTCATATAGGAATAAATTATTCACGAATGAGGAAATTAATTCACATTACTGCAAATTAAATATACAAAAGCTAGTTTATTATATGATTGGCGTGTAATTTGAACTATGTTTCAATAGTTTTTCAAAGAGTATTTTTGGATTAAAACGGGGGCGGATGTCTATCCAGCCCCTCTTTTAACCCACTTGTTACAATATACAATCGTTATACCAACCTCCCGTTGTACTATAATACAGAAAACTTCTTTCAATTTCCATCCATCCGACCCGTAATCCTTTTAACTTTCAATCATCGTTGAATAATTACTTTCTGCGTTATCACTCACAGTTACCCGCCATTCATTGAATAGCAATCAACCTAGCCACTACTAACGACAACCGAAAAGCCCTGTATCACCAGCATTTACAATTCAAATAAAAAACTATCCGTTCGCAAAAATGAATAATTCGTATCTTCTGGTAGATTATTTAAATGTTAACTGCGTGGGGACATTAACATGAGTGACATGTAATACATTACGTGGTTCAATGAAGTTGCATTGGTAATAATTACTTAAACCGGGTGCTTGCCATATTGCCCGTACTTCGCTTTCAAACCAACCAACTATATGTCACAACCAAACAATTCCCAACTGCGCCTCCTTACGGGAGTGCTTATTATTTCCCTGCTGTTTACAGCCTGTAAAAAAAATATTGAACCTGATGGCCGCACCGTACCCGCCGGTCCTAAAGTGAGAACAGAATTAACGACCCTCTCCGAAAACTTTGAATCTGGCACCAAAACGGCGTATGCTACTGCCAACGTTACGTTGACTTCCGGTTCCTGGAGTTTTAACGATGCCCTTATCGGTAATTTATCCACCGACAGAAAAACCGGCGCCCAGAGCGCCCGGATACGCAATACAGGTAGTGTTACCATGAATTTCAATTTTGCCGATGGCGCATCTACCGTAACGGTACAACACGCCGCTTTCGGTACCGATGGCAGCAGTACCTGGGAATTACGGGTGAGCACCAATAGCGGCAGCAGCTATACCAAAGTGGGCAGCACCGTTACCACTTCGTCTACCACCTTGCAAACAGCCAGTTTTACGGTTAATATTGCCGGCAATGTTCGGTTTGCGATCGTAAAAACAGGCGGTGGTACCAACCGCTTCAATATTGATAACGTAGTGATCACTTCCTATGGCACCGACGGTGGTGGTGGCGGAACCGGATCCGATGACGACAATATGCTGATGGGCAATCCCAGCAATGCAACCGCTGACGTCAGCAACTACACCAATTATTTAATGGTTAAAACCTATTACGCCCTTTCGTACCATCGCGATCGCGGCACAGCAAACTGGGTGAGCTGGCATATTAAAACAAGTGATATGGGCAGTGCTGCCCGCCAGGACGATTTCCGTGCTGATGCAACCCTGCCTTCCGGCTGGTACCAGGTAGGAAGCACCAGCTATTCAGGCAGCGGGTTCGATCGTGGTCATAATTGTCCGTCGGCCGACCGCACGTCAACGGTTGCCGCCAACTCTGCTACCTTCTTAATGACCAATATGATTCCCCAGGCTCCCAATAACAACCAGCAAACCTGGAATAACCTGGAAAGCTATACGCGTTCGCTGGTAACAGCCGGTAACGAAGTGTATGTAATCATGGGTTCGTATGGCACCGGCGGTACAGGCAGCAACGGCACTGTAAATACAATAGACAATGGTCATGTTACCGTACCCAACCGCGTTTGGAAAGTGATCGTTGTAATACCTAATGGTTCAGGCGACCTGGCCCGGGTTTCTACTTCTACCCGCGTAATTGCCGTCAATACCCCGAACATCAATACCGTGAGCAGCGATTGGAAAAGCTACCGCACATCCGTGGATGCTATTGAATCGGCCACCGGGTACAACCTGTTGTCGAATGTTTCTTCTTCCATTCAAAGTGTGATAGAAGCACAGGTAGATAATCAGTAGAAGGTACAAGGCTCAAGGTACAAGACTCAAGGTTCAAAGGCTTGTTTCTTGTGCCTTGTTTCCTGTATCTTGTGTCTTAAATCGACCATCATGGCTAAAGTTCGTTGGGGTATATTAAGCACAGCAAAAATTGCCCGGGAAAAAGTGATCCCTGCCATGCAACGTGGCAAGTATTGCGACATCGTAGCCATTGCTTCCCGCAATATTGATCAGGCCCAGGAAATAGCCCAAAAGTTACATATCCCCACGGTGTATGGTTCGTATGAAGCCTTGTTGAACGATGCCAATATAGATGCTGTTTATATTCCCCTGCCCAACCATTTGCATGTGGAATGGGCCATTAAAGCCATACAGGCCGGAAAACATGTTCTGTGCGAAAAACCAATAGCCCTTTCCTCGTCAGAAGCTGCCCAATTAATGAAGGCCGCGCAGGAAAAACCACAGCTGAAAGTCATGGAGGCATTTATGTACCGCTTTCACCCCCAATGGATTTTAGCGAAAGAGCTGGTTGATGATGCCCGCATTGGTCAGTTAAAAACAATTCAGTCTTTCTTCTCCTATTATAATGTTGACCCCAATAATATCCGGAATCAAAAAGACCTGGGCGGCGGCGGCATGATGGATATCGGTTGTTATTGCGTTTCACTCGCCCGGTTCATTTTTAACAGTGAGCCAGTTCGGGTATGGGGCCATGTTACCATAGATCCGGTAATGCAAACAGATACCCTGGCTTCGGGCATGCTTGAGTTTTCCGCCGGCACCGCTACTTTCACCTGTTCTACCCAGTTAATGCCTTACCAACGGGTACAGATACTCGGCACCGAAGGCCGGGTTGAAATAGAAATTCCTTTTAATGCGCCGCCCAACCAGGCTACCCGGCTGTGGTTGCATACCAAAGATGGTTCGGAAGAAATGACTTTTGAACCGGTAGACCAATACACGCTGCAAGGTGATCTCTTTGCGCAATCCATATTAAATAATACGCCGGCGCCCACGCCATTGCAGGATGCCTTCGACAATATGAAGGTTATTGAAGCCGTGTTGAAGAAAGCATAGCATTACCCTTTCAGGGTCGATTGCCGGTTTTCGATGGCAGATTCATGAAGGAATTTTGCAGTAGAGACAGTTTGCTGAAAGCGGGCTGGCTTTTTTATAAAATCAGCGGCTCCTATTGCAAGACATTTTTCTTTTTCTACCTCATGCACCGAGGTAGTGAACATAATTACGGGAATATCTTTATAAACATTATGGGCTTTTAAACGTAAGAGGGTTTCCATGCCATTTAATATGGGCATATTCAAATCAAGCACAATCAATGAGGGCATGTTTGTTTGCTCCATAGAAGAGTCGAGGTAAGTAAATACCTGCAACCCGTTTTCCACCAGGAAAATATCATTCGACCGGCCTATCTCCTCAAAAGCAGTGTGCAACAAATAACGGTCCTCCTGGTCATCATCCGCAATCAGAATAAAAGGTTTTTGAATCATCTTTTTGGTAATAACAGTAAACAATACAAATCAGGTAAATACTTGTGGTAATTACATCACATAATTATAATAATGAGATACTAAGAGGTCTTTCATCCCAATAGCAAACATTCAAATAACAGTGTTTCTTTATCCGGTACCGGATACTAATAATCAGAGAGAGAACCTTGATCCTTTAATGAAGCGGGTCTTTGGGCTATTAATTTCAATCGAGAGTAAGTTAAATATTTCGTATGAAAAATAAAAATGTTTAACCAAATTACTTGTAAATCCCGTCATTTTACGGTTAAACACAGGAATTGAAGTTGTGCCTTTAATACATATTAACGGGGCAGTTCCCGGTAATAAAATGAAAAATAAACCCGCTTTTCTTTGTACCGATCGCTTTTAAAATGGTGTATATTTATAATCGCTCCTGATTTTTCATCTTATCCCACACGTGTCTTATCCCGTTCCATTTTTATTGCTCCGCACACCATGAAGGGCTGATTATTCTGCATCTACAAAGCAGTGGCATCAACAACGGCTTAGCATTATTTAAAGACTGGCTCCCGATCTGAATGCATCCAATTCATTCATTGAAAGATCACTCCTGTTTGCAAAGGAACACCCGCACTCCTTTGAAATGTATTAATACCATTTTTAACTTAAAAAAAATTGTTTATGGAAACTTTAGTGCATTATGGCCAAAAGGTGAATGAAATGTATGAAGCCTTCAACCGGGGCGATATCAATTCCATATTAAATATGTTAAGCCGGGATTGCATTTGGGAAGTAATGGGACAACCTGAAATTCCTTTTGCCGGCATATATCATGGTAAACAGGATGTAAAAGATTTCTTTGGTAAACTGCAAGACACGCTTGAAATGTCGGAGTTTTCTGTTGACCACATTCTTGAAAACGGCAACCTGGTGATTGCCACCGGTCATTTTAATGCCCTGGCCATCAAAACCAACAAACGTTTCTCTACCATCTGGGCTATGACGTATGAATTTAATGAAGAAGAACAGATCGTTCACTTCCGCGATTGCTTTGATACATTGACTTGCGCGAGGGCGATGAAGGAAAAGTAGGTAGCTACTTTGTGAAATGACTCTTTTGAGGTAGTAGGATTGCGAAGTAGGAGGTAAGAAGTAAGACGATTAATAAATTTTACAGGTCATACTTCTTTCTTCCTACTTCGTACTTCTGTATTTGTATTTCATACTTCCTACTTCTTACCTCGTACTTCTATCTCCTATTACCCCTTCACAAACACTAATATCGCAGCACCACCTAATTCTATCTGGTCACCATTTTGCAACTCATGCGATACACCGGGCACATTCAACGACTTCACTTTATCATCAACCGTTAAGATGCGGGTCTTGTTGCCATTCTCCGGAAGCCCGCCCTTATCGGGAAAAAGAAAAAATTTATCGAGCTGCGGATTATACATAATATAGGCATGGTTACGGCTCACATGCAAATTCGCGTTGGCTGTTTGTTCATCAAACTCCGGTTCACCCTGCCCCCAGAAGACAATATCATTGGTATGTATTTTACCCGAAGTTAACTGGGGATGTTTCGTTCTGCCTATACTGAACTTTAATTGTTTTTGCGGATTCAACTCATATTCCGGGAATTCCGTTTTTCCAACCAGTATCTGCAAGCGTGCAGTGGAATATTGCTGTACAAAATCCTGTCCGCGGCGTATAACCTCCAGCCCCATAGCTCCCTGGGAAATACAATAGTCGGGCAGTTTATCCTTTACCAGATGATGTTCAAAAAACCAGCCGCCAGACAATTGTATGAAATTATTCACCAGCTTGCGTTCCAGGTGTTCTTTCTGGAACATGCCCGGCGTATCGGCGCACAATGCCACCTGCAGCGTTTCTTCTACTTCTTTACTATTGCATACCACGTATAACCGCAAACCGGCAATAGTATGTCCCTTTTCATCAATATAAGGTTTCAACCCGTTGATGATAAACCGGATGATCTCTTCCCGCTTTGCCCTTGTGGCCGGAATAGATAATACCGGCTGGCTACCGCCGGTGCTACCCTGCGAACCATCTGCTTGCTCCGGCGCCACCGGTGTGGGGTTGGTGAGCAACCGTTTAAAAAAGTTCTTCATACTTGCTGGTTTTGAAAATGGTCTTAAAAAGAAACAATATACCCCCGCTTCTCCAACACTTTGGCAATGGCATTGGCCACCAACACGGCATTGGACGATCCTTTACCCCGCTCAATTCTTATACAGGTCACCGTGCGCGACCGGTTATCGGGTGTTGGGGCAAAAAACACATACCAGCCATCCGACTCTATTTCCCCATTGATCACCCGTTCCGGCGTACCTGATTTACCGGCTACTACTATATTTTTTATCTTTTGTTTCCCCGGCTGGTTACTCTGATCGATCATATATCGGGTAAGAATACCTGCATAGGTAGTGTCTTCGGCAATATCAACACCAGTTGCCAGGGATTGCTGTATTCCCGCTTCCTTCAGTAAATATCGGGTTGGAACCAGCTCGCCATTGTTCGCAATGGCCCCGGCCATGCGCGCCATTGCAGCAGGTGTTGCGGTGAGCGTGCTTTGCCCCCAGGCAAGCCCTGAAAACATACTGCGATAGCGGTTCTTGGTGCCTTTCAATTTGGGATTGTTATACGCCCGGCGATCGTGGTTCAAAACCTCTTTTCGCCAGTCGGCCAAATCTTCCGATGCTTTTTCCTTATTCAACGACGGCGCATAATCATAACCGCCGCGTTGATTGATGTTCATACCCGTTGCCTGGTACAGCGCCGCCAGCTGATCTTCGAGATTATTCTCATTGGCCATGCGGATAAAAAATATATTGCTCGAATTAACGATCGCCTCGTGCATATCTACATAATTCACCTTGGGTATAAAAGGCTCCTGTTCCGTTGGATTATCGCGGAAGATTTCGCTGCGGTAAATGTCTTTATATTTTACTTTGGCTGCATCGGTTCCCATTTTATTAAAGGCCGCCATACCGGTCAGTATTTTGGCGGTAGAACCGGGCGCCGTTGCATACGTAAGTCCCAGGTCGCGATCGGTAACCGGTTTTGTTAGTTTATTTCTTTCCCGGTCGGGCAGCAACATCAGGTCGGGCATTTGCAGGTTGGGCAGCGGATTCAAGGCAGAAGCCAACAGATCGCCGGTACGCGCATCCAATACCACCACGGCTATACGATCGTTCTTGAAGTTGCTTTTGCGCAGGGAATCCTGTATCTCTTTCTGCAGGGCCGCATCGATGGTCAAATGAATATCGCGGTCTTTATTTTTTATTTTTCGCAGGGCTTCGTTCGTGGTGTCAATACCCGATTGCAGGCTTTCTACCAGCGGCGAATAATCATAGCCCACCAGCTTGATGGTCTTTTGCACCGGCCGGGTAAATTTATCAGGTCGGTATTCCGTACTCACATAATCGCGTTTCTCCGGACTGGTAGCATACCCTCGCAATGAGGTCAAATGGCGGGCTTCGGCAAAATATCCATTGCTTTGTCCCCAGAACAGGCGCGAATTATAATCGCCCGTCCAGAAGAACAGGTCTTCTTCAAACGGATAAAAGCGCACTACCCTTTTCTGCACCAGGTTTTCCAATTGATTGGTATCTAACCCGGCGGCCGAAAAAGCACCCATATTACGCTGAATCGTATTGGGTTCACTGGTAGCAATCACCAGGCCGTTGCGGTCGTATATAGAACCGGCGGCCAGCACCCGCGTGAGTTTATCAATACGCGGATTGTAACTGTAAATAGGCAACCCGTTCCGGTTGATCACGCGCGCCGGCATCACCAGTATTTCTTTACTATGCACTACCTGCACCTGGTACAGCTTAACGGATAATACAACGATACCGGCCAGGAAGAACAGGATACCTGTTCCCAGCACAAAATCATAATACTTCCGCAGGTGTTCGGTTTGAATGGCCAACCCCGGCCGGGAAGAAATACCGGCGACAATGCCCATAGCGGCGAGGTTAACAATAAGCGAGATCTTCCCATAACTGAGGAAAGGGACGGTTACCCCTGTTAGTGGTAACAGACCAATGGAACCGCCGGCAATCAACAGGAATTGTATACCGGTAGCTATAGCAATACCGGCGCATAAATAAAAACTAAACGGCTGCCCTGCCCGGCGGGCATGCAAAAATGAACGGTGTATTAAAATGCCAAACAAAACGAATACGGCTACCAGGCCCAGCCAGCCCAGTTCTTCCCCAATACTGGGCAAGATCATATCGGTGTGCGCAGCGGGCATGGTATTGGGAAAACCACGGCCCGGACCCTGGCCTGTTAACCCGCCGGAAGCCAGCGTCCAGTAACTATGCGCCAGGTGATCGCCGCCAAAAACGTCATTATTCCATTGACTTAACCACATGGCTTTGCGATCGGCCAGCCGATCGCCGATACCTGGCAGTTGATCACCAAAAGCAAATGCAGCAATAACCAGTAATACGATCACAGGCGCATCTGCCAGCACCGCCAGCGCGCCATACCATTTCACGGTTTTAACCTGGCGTTGAATGATCATCGTTAAGATGACGGCCACAAAACTGATCGCCGTTGCCAGCCAGCCGGGGATCAGGGATAACAACACGCAATACAATACGCCAGCCAGCAGCGTCAATAATAAATTACCCCGGGCAATGCTGTAGAAGAATAAAAATGTAAAACACATTACCATGGCAGGCCCCATATCGCCCATCAGCAGATACAGCGACAGCAAAAGGCCCACGCCCGCTAACACACCCATACTTACCTGGAAACGCCAGCGGATATCTGATAAATTACGGATGTTTTCTTCATTGGCAGCAAAGAACCCGGCCAGGAACAGCAACAACAGGTACTTGGTTATTTCACTGGGCTGAAAAGTAAAACCACCCAGCTGGATGTTTACTTTAACACCACTGCCCTCGGGCCCGGTGCCTATCAACAAGGTCAATAAGGCCATGGTCACCGCCAACACCAGCCACGTCCAGCCACGCAGGCCATACACATTTTTCTTCCTGAAATTGAATAAGGCGTCAAACCACCAGCGGGTATATAATTTTCGGATGTCTATTAACGCGAAAGCAATAAAGCCGATCAACCCGATAATAACTCCCTGCAATGCCTGTGCGGCATGCAGCGTATCGGTCAACGGGTTTTGAATACTTAGTAACAACAGTACCGATATGCCGCATAACAACAGCAGCAAGGGCAACATAAAAATATCAGGTTGTTTATTCCGTAGCCATAAAATAATATGGGCCAGAAAAAAAGCCAGTATACAACCGCAGGCAATCAGCCAATAGCTAGTAATATAATCTTCAGGTGTTCTCACCAACAGCACGCCATCTGCTTTTATCTGTCCGTATGCAATAGGACCGATCAATCGTATTTTATGTGGCTTGCCATTAAACGTATAACTTTTGTTTTTTGCCAGCCGGGCGCTGCCCTGACGGCCGCCAAATTCATAGCCGGGTTTCAATGGCAATACGCTGTACCCGGAATCGGCCATCAGACCGGTAAAATGAAATTCGCCATTGCTACCAGTGCGTGCATACAGCACATGATCGTAGAGCGAATCTTCGTCAAGCGTAGCAATGTGTTCCCGCAACTGCACCAACGTACCAGGCATGGGCTCGCCCTGCGACACAATGTGGCCACCGATCTCAAATGCACCTGTTGATACGTTTACTGATGGTGGATAATTGGTGGGATCATTCAACTCTTTTTGATACAACACCGAATCAAAACCCAGCCGTTGACGCGAAGCTTCCAACCGTCCCTGGAAATCAACACCACCGGTCGGGGCTTTCCAGGCAAGTGGTGCCATTAAACCAAATGCATTTTTATTGATGGCGCCCAGGTTATCGATGCCTTCGGCTGTTATCAGCCGCATTGATAAAGAATCTACCAGCAGGTCTATATCCCGGTCATCTGTAAAGTAGTTACCCGCAGTTATTATTTTTTTCAGGGAGTCTCTGTTGATACCAGCTTCCAGCTTTATGGACCGGCCGGTTTTCAGCGCTTCGTTGGCGCGCGTTAATGTAGGATAAAGGGTAAAAAATAGTTTTACAAACAACACAAGCATCAATACGGCAGCGCCTGTTAACAACAACCAGCCTTCTGCTTTGTGGGAACCATATTTCGGGGGAACGTCCATAATCCTTTTACTTATAGGCTACTTTAATGAGAACCTTTTACAATTAACTGATCAAATGCTACCGTTTGTGCGCCATCTACCCGCAAACCAAAACAATTACCATAACCACCGGTAAATGGCAACACGTTCTCTACTTTATCATTGATGTAAAAAAAGATCGAGTTATTTCTTTTTTCAATGGAAAGGGTATTCATTTCGTTATTTGAATGTATATTCGATGAATGGGTCCAGTTAATAATGGGATGCCAGTCGCCGTTAGTCATTGAACCAATGGCGTAATAGCCGCCGGCCGTGATGTAATAAACATAGTAGGCATCGATGTCGGTATTACCGCAAAAGTTAATACCATAGGCTTCATCCGGTTCATTACCCCATTGGGTAGCACTGGCCGAAATACTGAAATTCCGTTGTATGTCCAGGTCAAATTTTACGGTGGCATGATAGGTCAGGCTATCCGTTAATCCTTTGATGATGTATTTTCCACGGTCGAATCTGAATTCACTGTTCTCATCTTTACCGGTTTCCCAAATGCTGTCTACCCCCTCGCTGAAATCGTCATAATACATGCCGTTATTCAGGCTAACTCCGGCATCGTGTTGCGCAGGTGTATTAACAGCGGAGAAAACGTCGGGTTGCGGTGTTGTATTTACCACCGGTGTTATCAATGGCCTGCCTTCCGGTAGGCGGGTTTTTCGTGACACCTGTGCTACAGAGATCGAATCAACCGGTAAAACAGTACCAGTCTGTTCTTCGCCGGGCTGCTTGCTGGGTTTATTCGGAAACACCGCCCACATGCCCATCATGAATGCACTAAACAACAACACGCCCAGGATGGTAAAAACGATTTCCTTCTTTTTGCCGGCCATCGCTTTTGGCATCAACGGCTTGCTGAATACTTTGGTAATCGTTTGTGTCCTGGTTTTAGCAGGTGCCGGTTTCCGGTAACGGCCCTGGGCATTTTCGAGCGCCGCCTGTTTGAGTAATTCCCGTACCTGGGCTGAATCGGTCAACCGGTACATGGCCTGCTTGCCCAGTAAGCCATGCAGCAATTGCAACAGACTGGGTGGCAAAAAACGGTCATCGGCCAATACGGGTTCCGGTACAGGACTTTCGATCACCCGGTTGATGTGCCATAACAGGTCTTCATCACTATAGGAAAACGGTACCGATCCGGTTAAACATTCATACAATACAATGCCCAGCGAATAATAATCGGTAGGCGTTGATACGGTCTTTGAATGACTGAATTGCTCCGGCGATGCATACTCATACGTCAGCATCGAGGACCCGGTAACCGTATTGGTTTGCTCTCTTAATTTGGCAATCCCAAAATCGGTGAGTAAGAAATGTAACTCGCC
This sequence comes from uncultured Niastella sp., assembly GCA_966212235.1. Lineage (GTDB taxonomy): Bacteria > Bacteroidota > Bacteroidia > Chitinophagales > Chitinophagaceae > Niastella. The sequence goes on from CBIHPP010000008.1 coordinate 446,163, forward strand.
ATTAGGCATGCGGCGGTACATGATGTTCTCCGGTTTAATATCGCGGTGCACCACGCCTTTTGCATGAATGGCCTCCAGCGCATCGATCATATGCTGCGCCAGTTGTATCACCGTATCCACTTCCAGCGAACTGCGTTCTTTCAGTAACCGGCGCACATCGCCGCCTTCTACCAGTTGCATAACGATATAAGGCAACTCCGCATCGAGGTGTACGTCAACTATTTTAACAATGTGATCATGCTGAATAGATAGCATGATCTCCGATTCGCGCTGAAAGCGGCGCAGGGTATCGGCATCGGTGTTAAAGGCAAAGTGCTTGATGGCAACCAGGTTACCCGAATCCAGGTGCCTTGCTTTTAGCACTCGGGCATTGCCCCTGCCAATTTCACCCAGGATCTCGTATCCTTTAAAATATTCTTTAAAAATTGAAGTTGCCATATATTATTGCATCTCCGTATTGGTCATTTGTACAGAGAGACTTTTATTGACACTGTCCGGTTTAACCAGGTAGCTCACCGGATACTTAATGTTTTCAAAAAATGTGTTCTCCAATTTTACATGAACCGGGATACTCACTTTAATGCCGGTCTCAAACCCTTTCAACCGCAGGTTTTTGACGATGAGTGTATCACCTGCCTTGCCTGATGATTTGTTAATTTCCACCGCGGCAAACCGATTTGCCTTTTCTTTTGCCGGTATCAGCAGCAGGCTGTTCCCAACACTATCCCCGTACCGTTGAATATCTATTAAATTCCTGGTTGCTGATAACCGGAGGGTATCCGGCGCTTTCTCAACTGCCGGACCAGATGGCGCCGGATGCTGACCGCTAAAAATAGAAGCGGGCATTTTACTGGCGGTATCGGCATTTGCCGGCACATCAGTTACACCGGTTGGCTTGATATCGTTATCAGGCGTCGTTGATGTTGTGTTATTACGCGAGAAAAAGAACCAGGAACTTGCTGCCAGCAGCGCAACCACCAATACGTTCCAGCGCACCCATTTGCTGCTACTACCGGCTTTTTTAACCGGTTGTATTTTTTCTTTTGAAGCGGTAGCGTTATCTGCATCCCGCTGCACAGGCTTTTCAACTGTTTTTTCAGCAGCGGAAGCCGGCGACATGGTATCGGTTGTACCGGTTTTTGCTTTTACCGGTTTTTTTACTTTGGTGCCGTTTGTAGGTTGCACCGTTTGTTTGGTGCGATTGTTCTTTAACAACACCACGGTGATGTTATCATGCCCGCCCATTTCATTGGCCAGCGCAATGATGTTGTTGACCTTGGTATTTAACGCGGAGCTGGTAGCCAGCAGGTCGGTTATTTGTTTTGCGGTGACCATATCGGTGAGGCCATCACTGCACAGCAGCAATCCATCGCCCGGCAACAATTCTTCTTTGCCGTATTGCATAAAATCTTCATCATCGATACGATGAATGGCAGAACCCACTTCCCGCAGTATCTGGTTGCGTTGCGGATGGCTCATGGCTTCCCGTTCGGTTATTTCACCGGCATCTTCACGCAATCCTACAAACGAATGGTCTTTGGTCAATTTCTGCAAAACGCCTTTGCGGTAGCGGTACATCCGGGTATCGCCCACATGCACAAAGTATACGATGCCCGCCGCTGCATCTGCAACGGCTGCGGTCAATACACAACACATTTCACTATAGCGGGGGTCCTGCGTACGCTCTTCGGCAATACGGTTGTTGGCAAAGATCACCGCTTCGCGCAACATAGTGAGCGTATCGCCTTTCGGCGTTTCCATATACTGGTCAATAGCATCCCTGGCAATGGCGGCCGCTTTCTTACCCCCTGCATATCCACCTACTCCATCTATTACTACCAGCAATGCCTTTTCGGGCGACCATAACTGCCGGCAGGTATAGGTATCCTCATTCTCCGTCCGCCGCATCCCGGGATGCGTATTGCCACTGATCAAAATAGTTTTCATATTATCGTGGCAGGTTTTTAAAATGCCGTATTAATAAAACGATCACAAATACAAACAACGCTATGGATGAGATGGTGTTGATCATGGGTTGTTTACAACTGTTTAAACGTAAGCGTTACCATGCCGTTCAACATGACCTGGCTTTTATCTTTCAGGTCGAACCAGCGGGGACTATCGGCTTCACTTTTTGAGATCACAGTTTCATTTACCCTGGTTTCGTTGTTACTGAAAGAAGCGATCTGAAATGATTGTTGCGTTTCATTCCACCGGATACGGGCATGCGGGTTTGATACAAACGCCGATTCAATAAGCAGGTAATTGCTATAACCCAGGTTCTCCGGTTCCTTGCGGGCAATCACGATCTCCGTATCCTTCATAACGTACACAATTTCCTTACTCTTATCGGCCAGGTAACATTCAATGCGCGCCAGGCCGTTGTCTGCAGGGCGGACTGTTCTTTGAGCCGTGCTATTACCTACGGTAACATCGGTTACAGAAAGATCGGGATTGAACTTAACTGTAAAAGTGCCGTTCTCGGCAAAATGCACATGCCGCAACACATCGAGGTTGATATCCATTTTATCAAAAACATTGGTTGCTTTTGACTTCATGGTCACTTTAGCTGTATTATGGCGATCGTTGCCGCCGCTGCCTGCTACTTTTAACCCGGTCAACATACCGATCACCCGCACATCTTCCACCGTTATTTTCTCCTGGTTGAAGTCGGTACCTGGCGCAAACCGGAATTGCCAGTGAAACGACACGGGCGACAACTCGTCATAATTCTTCTTATAGCTTTTCAGTTTGAGATAAAATGCTTTCAGCGCTTCTTTTACAATGATGGGGAGAGAAGGCAACCGTTCTTCATACACTTCGGGATTAAGAATGATCAGGTAATGCATGTTGAACAATAAGCTTTTACCAACCGATTCACGCTTGCAACTATTATCAAAACAATCAAGTAATTCTTTTAAAATATAATTGTTCGTAACCGGACCATTCGCGGGGCGCTGGTCGTTACTTTCAGGAAGTATTATTGATTTAAGGGCCGCAAAAAAATCGCCTGATTTTTTCTTCATGTGATCACCTGGTTTTACACGGTTTACAGCTATCATTTATACGAATTAAAAATAATTGATTTGGGGATGTGCGCTTCGTAAAGAAAACATAAATTATATCGCAATTGGAACACTCTTTGTAAGGGGGAAAACCGTTCCAGAATTATTTAACAAATTCATGTATCCGGTTTAACGTAGTATTAGGAAATCGTGCGTCCTGAGAGGCCGCCAAGACCCGTAAGAGCCTGTCCACCTTTGGCGGACCGTTTCCCGTTTGCCGTTTCATCCGCCAGTTGGCGGAGGCAAAATACCGTGATTCTACTGTTTTTTGATTCCGCCAGATAAAATACCTTTTCAGGAAGATTCCCTGCCCTGAACGCATTCCCACCCTACATCCTACCCCAACAGCACTTATTCATTAACCAGTTAACAAACAATGTTATGACCAGGATCCTGAAAATATTTGCTGCCAGCGATGAGCGGACCGATGTTATTAACGGTTACCCGATCATTGAACAGTACGATGGTTTTGTACTGGCAGAAGTTCCAAAGAATAAAGTAAAAGCCATCCCCGAACAATTCCTTTTTGAGGACATTACCGATGAATACCGCATCAAAACCGGTAAAGGAGAAATAGATACCTCCATTCCCCGTATAACGGAAACAGGCAAAGTGAGCGCCCACCCGGCTTATACCGGGAAAGATAAAAAGGCGGCGCCGGCAGGCAGGCACCATTACCTGGTACAATTTATAGGACCTGTAAAACAGGCCTGGCTCACCGGTGTAAAAAAAGCGGGCGGCGAATTACGCGATCCCTACGGCGGCTTTACCTACATCGTTCGGGGTACCGAAAAGCAGATGCAAAAGATAATAACATTGCCATATGTACGATGGACAGGCCATTTACCCTATGAATCAAGAATTGAAAGAACGCTGTTGCAAAAGATAGAAGGCAAGAGCTCGCCCCGTAAAAAAGCGGCGGCTACATTGCCCAGAACACGAACCATACCCGGCGTATATACGGTAGAATTTTTCGGTGCACAGGATGTAACCAAGGCGGTACCGGAAGTAAAGAAACTGGGATTCAAAATACTCTCCAAAGATGAGAAAGGAAAGATCCTCATTGTTGAAACCAACAAACCCGCACGCATCCTGAATTTGTCAACAGTGCATGGCGTACGCCGCATTAACGAGCGGGCCATCAACCGCCCCAGCAATGATGTTGCAGCCGGCATTATGGGCACCGCGCAAACCATGGGCAAAACGAACGGAAGCCTGGGATTGAGTGGCAAAGGCGAAATCATTGCCATTTGCGATACGGGATTGGATACCGGCGATCCCAAAAACATTCACAAGGATTTTGAAAAAAGAGTGAAATGGATAAAAAGTTATCCCATTACACCCGATTATGCCACCTGGATCAACAACCCGGGCGGCGATGACGGTGCAGCCGACCTGGATAGCGGCCATGGTACCCATGTTGCCGGTTCGGTATTAAGCGATGGCGCCAATTCAAAAAACCTGTCTGGTTTGCAGGGACCCATACGCGGCCTCGCTCACAAAGCCAAACTGGTATTTCAGGCCGTTGAACAGGAACTGGACTGGAAAGACCCGGCCGATTTGCAGGAATACGGACGTTATTTGCTGGCGGGCATACCAACCGATCTGAAAGATCTATTCAACCAGGCCTATCAAAAAGGCGCCCGCATACATTCCAATTCATGGGGCGGTGGCAAACCCGGCGAGTATGATGAACAAAGCCGGCAGCTGGACCAGTTTGTATGGGACCACAAGGATTTTTGCATACTGGTAGCCGCCGGAAACGACGGAACCGACAAAGACGGCGACGGCAAGATCAACCTCATGAGTGTAACCTCGCCTGCTACTGCCAAAAACTGTATCACTGTGGGCGCCTGTGAAAACAAACGCACCAAATTCAACAACGAATTATATGGCGACTGGTGGCCCAGTGATTACCCCGCTTCCCCATATAAAAACGCGCCCATGGCCGATCAACCCGATCAGGTGGTAGCCTTTAGCAGCCGCGGCCCAACCCGCGATAAACGCTTTAAGCCCGATGTGGTAGCGCCCGGCACTTTTATCTTATCTACCCGGTCAACCATGATCGCCGCCAATAACACAGCCTGGGCTCCGTTTAACGCGAGTAAAAAATACTTTTTTATGGGCGGAACCAGCATGGCTACGCCGCTTACTGCCGGGGCAGTAGCGCTTGTTCGCGAATACCTGCGCACCAAACAAAAGATAGCAAAACCATCGGCGGCACTCATGAAAGCCACCTTGATTGCCGGCGCCATGCGGTTACCCGCCACTGCGGCCAATGGCGCATTGGTCGACAATCACCAGGGATATGGACGTGTTAACCTGGATGCCATATTAGCGCCTTCGGGTGCAGCGCAGGCTAGCTTTATTGATGTGGGTAAAGGGCTGCATACGGGAGAAGTGCATACCACAAACGTAAAAGTAAGATCAGGCGCCGGGTTGTTGAAGGTTGTGTTGGTGTATAGTGATTATCCCGGATTGGCATTGGTGAATAATTTGAACCTGATACTTACTGCGCCCAATGGAAAGAAATATACGGGCAATCAGGCACTCACTGGTACGGCGAAACTGGATACCATCAATAATGTAGAAGTCATTGAGATCAATAAGCCTTCTGCAGGCGATTGGCGGCTCGATGTAATTGCATCTAATATTCCGCAAGGCCCGCAGGATTTTGCGATAGTGTATTTGGCGTGAGATGTGAGACGTAAAACGTAAAACGAAAACAGGCTCTTCAATTGTTTTGATCTGCCGTTTGCCGTTTCACGTTTGACGTTTCTCGCCTACAGTTGCTTTATCAGTATTTTACTATCCAGCATAGCAGGAATGAACAACTTTTTCTCGCTGCCATCGAAGTAAAAATCAGCCGGTCCATTGATCACGGGCCAATCGAGCTTCGTCGCCTTCTTAGTTGTAAGATCAAACTTTTGTACAAAGCCGGCCGGGTGGTCCAGGGCGCCCCAGTCAGAAACGATCAGGGTGTGATCGTCTAAAAGGGCCAGTCCGTCAAAAGCGCCATGTACGTCGCCTAATTTCTCATAGGACGGTACCATGAGTTTATTCCAGCTGATCACACCGATCTCGCCACCCTGCATATTTTCAAAATTAAAACTACAGGTATACAGGCGGTTGTTCGCTTTATCATACGCTAACCCATTGGCGCCTTTTACATCGGCGATAGCGCGTACATTACCCGAACGTATGTTCACTTCCAGTACTTTGCCTATATCGGTAGCCGAAACAAACAAGGTAAAATCATCCTTCACCACCATATCGTTGGCAAAACTTGTATGGGTCGGCGCCAGGCTTATGTCAACCAGTTTTTTACCGTCCGACTTTTGAAAACCAATGATGTGGTCGATATCAGCCACATACAACATACCTCTTATAATGGCAGTCCCTTTGGGCGCATTAAGTTTTGCCGTAGACAGGGACGAATCGATCAATTTACCATCGAGCGACAATTTGCTGATATACCCATTACCATCTTTAGCCGTAGGATCAAGGGGATTACCAACATTGGTTACATATAAGAATTCGCCATCGGAGATCACGCTTTCGGGATGCGCCAACTTTGTACTTTCCTGCGCCATGGTGTTTACCACCAACACCATAACAAAAAACATTGAGATTATACGTTTCATCTTCTTTTTTTTATGCTGCTAAGGTATTTTACAAAGCACTGATCTAATAACGGAAAAAGCTCAAAATATTGCACTTTTAGCCGGGGATCATATCAGTTTCGATATTCTGATCAGGAGAAAGCGCATTGGCCGCGCCCCTTATCGTATTAGGAGTGAACCCGAACTTCTGTTTAAAGATCCTGATAAAGTGGGGAATACTTTCAAATCCGCATTCCAACGCTACTTCCGTAACGTTCTTACTGGCATGCAGCAGCAGCATCCGGGCATGTTCAAGCCTTTGATCATTGATCCATTTTTTGGGCGCACTGTTATATTGCTGCTGGAAATCGCGTTTAAACGAAGCCAGGCTACGACCCGATAGTTTCGCCAATTCTTCCAACGAAAGTGGTTGCAGTAAATGTTTGCGAACAATAAAATCAATCTCCAGCGGCTGACCAAATGCAATGTTCTGTAAAAAAGCCAGTACAGCTGGACCTTGCGCACCGCCCAGTAAAAGCAGCAACAGTTCCTGCAGTTTTAATTGCAAAATGCTTTCCAGTCCATGCAGTGTTTTACCAAAATAGCCCATGAACTGGGTTTTAAAACCCTCCAGCAATTCGTTGGTGTTCATAACAAGTGGTGTTGCTGTTGCGGGTGATTTTGTCGTTGTTAAATGATGAGTATGCAGGAATTTCTTCACAAAATCATCGGTGAAGAATAACAGCAGGGCTTCATAGTTCAATCCATCCGGCACAAATTCCGACATGGCGTAAATGCCGCGTTTCAGAAACATCAGATGGCCTGTTTCTGCCGTATAGGTTTGCTCTTCAATATGCAGAAATTTATGGCCCTGTAAAACGAAGAGCAATGTATGTTCTGTAATAAAACTTGTTCTTTTACCAATGGCATTCGCTTTTCTGTACCTGGCCAGTGGCGTATTACCAACCTGGAGTACATCGGAGTCCTGTTTATCAAACGATGGTGTTGGAAACCGTATTAACATATTGCAAAGTAAGGAAATCTGGTTTATCGGGCCTTCGACAATCAGGAAGCTGCATTAAATTATTGCATATAAATAATAGCATCATTCGCAGAATGTTAAACCAGTGATATTTCGCTCAAATTGACATGATCAGAAACGATTTCGTTGACCTGGCTATTTTTCAATTGTTTTATAGCGTAAAATTCAGTAAATTATAGTAAGGAATTATTTCCATTATCCTTCGCACAACATCGATCGCTATCTACAACAACGCACACAACTTCATTATAAAATAATTTATATGACAATACCTATTGCCAATCCGGTTGTTTTTTTCGAGATCGGTTGTAAAGACTTAACCAAAACAGCTTCATTTTATTCCGATCTATTTGGCTGGACGCCCACCGGCATACCTATGGCGTCGCTGATCAATACCAATTCTGAAGATGGCATTCAGGGGCAGATCATTTCGCTGGGCCACGAACCGCACAATTATGTGCTGTTTTATATACAGGTTACCGACATCAATGAAAGCCTGAAAAAGATTGAAGAAGCAGGTGGAAAAAAGCTGGTAGGCCCTGTCATTCTTCCCAATAACAAACAATTTGCCTGGTTTACCGACCCCGAAGGAAATACGGTTGGATTGGTAACCCGCTAATGCTTAACGCGCAACGCCTAACGCTTAACGCGGAATAGGCCCTGTATTCTGTTTTCGCGTTAAGCGTTCAGCATTTTGCGTTCTGCGTTTTGCATTTACTTCCGATTTATACTATTCCTGTAAAACAGCCCCTTATAACTTTACCGTTAGGATGAATGATAAATAACCATTGCATTGGAACGCTTTTGTATCTTTAATACCACAAGGCGGTGATGTGTTAAAAGCTATTACAACCATGACCTATTACGAATTCAAGCCGGGCAAGCCATTACAGCAGTATGTAAAATGCTATTATGTGTATGAGTCTGCAACCCATGCAGCTTTTGAAGATACCGTGTTCCCATGCGGAAGTATGGAGATCGTTTTTAACCTGGGCACCGGGAACTGGCAAACAGGCGCCGGCGATGCCTTTGTTACCACACCCGCTATTGAATTGTGGGGACAACTCATCAGGCCACTGCCTGTACGGTCTGTAGGTCGTAATACCATGCTGGGCATCCGGTTCTTTCCGCATGCCGCCGCCAGCATCATAAACGACAAAATTAATGAGTTTAATAACCAGGTAGTTGATTATAGAGACGTCATGGGCAAAACCATACGCACCTTACATATGCAATTGCTCGATACTATAACCTGGAGCAAAAGGATTGCGTTGGTTGAAACATTTTTATTGCAGCAATTGTCACTGGCCGAAAAAAGACTACATAAAGTAGCTGCAGTGCATCAGATGATGGGTGAATTGCGGCAAAACGAACTTTTTTATACGGTGGAAAATGTTGCGTCGCGGTTTGGCATTTCTGCCCGCTATATGCAACAATTGTTTGTGCAATACACGGGGCTTAGCCCGAAATTATACAGCCAGATAAACCGGTTTCAAAACAGCCTGCGATTAGTAAGGGCAGGAAACACCTCTTTAACCTCCATTGCCTACGAATGCGGTTATGCCGATCAATCGCATTTCATCAAAGAATTCAAAACGTTTACCGGTTCTACCCCATCCGGTTATTCTATAGAGAATTCTCCGGTTACCATGGCGACCAGTCAGGGTAAACAATTGCAAACCGAAAACGACCTGTTGTTGTCACCGGCATTGGCCTAATGACACCCTGGCGTTCCCCTATCACTCCCCACTTCCGTTTTATACAATTTCTTCATTTTCTTTACTGGTAATTTTGTTCCAGATAACGGTACTAACCACGCGCCGGGATCTGATCAACGAAACCGCTTTCCCAAAATACTTTTATTCATCACAAACTGAGAAAATTATGTCATCCTCGTTTCAACAATTCAAACAGTTGCACCAGGGCCACGGATTATTTGTATTACCCAACGTATGGAACGCAAAAAGCGCGTTGCTGTTTCAAAAAGAAAAATATTCGGCAGTAGCTACATCAAGCGCGGCCGTTGCCAATAGCCTGGGATATGAAGACGGAGAAGATATGCCCTTCGCAGATTATCTCTTTATCATTCGCCGAATACTGGCTACCGTGCAAATACCTTTAACGGTTGATATGGAGATGGGATACGGCACTACCAATGAAGCTATTTATGCCAACGTTCGGCAACTGGTTGAAGCAGGCGTTGCGGGCATCAACATAGAGGATTCAACCATCCAGGGAAAAGGAAGGGTATTGCAGGATGCCAGCACATTTGCACAAAGAATTTCCTTTATAAAAAGTAAGCTGGCAGCAGAAAACCTGGAACTGTTCATCAATATCCGTTGCGACACATATATACTGAATGTACCCGACAAACAACAGGAAACGGCGAACCGGTTAAAACTATATGAAACCACCGGCGCCGACGGCATCTTTTTACCCTTTATCAGTGCAGAAGACGACATAGCAGCGGCGAAAAAGCATACGACTTTAGCCATTAATGTTATGTGCATGCAGGGATTGCCAGGCTTCGACACCTTACAAAAACTGGGTGTAAAACGGGTAAGCATGGGACCGTTTCTATTTAATAAGGTATATAACAACATTCCCCAATTAACACAGGCCATTGCTGCCAGTAACAACTTTGAGCCTCTTTTTACTTAGCAACTATTCATTTACCAATAAACAACGAACACCATGAATTTACCAACAAGAGCCCAGGATGCACATGCTACGTTAGCAGCCGCATTCAACACCGGGAATGTAGACACCGTATTAAGTATGTATGATGTGGACGGTATCATAGTACCGGAGCCCGGCAAGGCCGTTTCGGGGAAAGAGAAATTTGAAGAAGCCATCAAAGCCATTTTATCCATTAAAGGGACTATGGAAATTAAAACCGTGTATTGTTTGCAAACGGGCAATCTGGCTGTGGGCAGATCGGAATGGAATATCACCGATGGTGATGAAGTAAAAATAAAGGCTAAAGGAATTGAGGTCATGAAACAGCAACCCGACGGGACCTGGAAGATCGTCATTGACCATGCTTTTGGGGCGCTGGAGAACGTAGCAGGATAGCTTTATGTAGATTAGCCATGAAGAACAGGAAGGCTGTCGAAAATTCGGCAGCTTCTTTTATTTCATCCTTTCTCAGCAGGACACAGTATTAAAATAATTTTAATCCGTACCATCCAACCAGGGTGAATACAATACAACGGGTAATAACACCAATACAGCACCAGGTGGCCAGTTTTTTAACATTTGCATTTAACCCTATACCTACAGCCAGGCTTATGGGTGCGCCAACTGACATGGTTCCTAAAAATCCTAACCCAATTATGCCATACTTATTCCACAGACGAAGCATCATAGGATGCTTTTTTTCAGCAGCATCTTTAGTAGGCTTTTTTTTGTGAAAAAAAGACCTGATTTTATCACCTAAAAAGGCCGCGACAAAAACCCCAATTAAACCACCAGTAACACTTGCCAGAAAAATTGTCCATGGCGATAATCCAAAGGCGAATCCGGCAGGGATTGCTGCATAGATCTCAAAAGTGGCAAGGCCGGCTACGGTAAGTGTTTTTAAAAACATATCTCAAATATAAGACCTGAGTCTTTCAGGGGGGACGAATTTAACTGATTAATACTTCCCACAGGGTTTTTGTCGCAAATAAATCATGAATTAAAAAGTTAAACTGTCGCCTGTACGTTGCATAATTATTGAGTAGGCGATCTTATAGCGTACCAAGTTCATTGTCCCGGGCCCTGAGCGCTATACCTGATCTTCTCCTTTTTCACGATAGCCAATATTTCATTGGCTGATAAAGGTGCTGAAAATATCTTTATATGATCCATGTAACCATCAAAGATCCGTTGCCCGGGAAATTCTTCATTGCGGCCTATCGTCCATTTATTGGGAGCAGATAAATTAATGTGGTCCTGCAAACGGGTAGTTCCTTTCAATACGCCGTCGATATATAATTTTAAATAATTCCTATCACAAACGCCTGCTATGTGATGCCAGCTGTTGAACCAGTTGGCTGGTACCGGCGCCGTGCATTCTCCCCTGCCCCAGCCGCCTGCAAAAAAAGTTAGCTGTTTATTACCTCCCACCTGTAATACATGGTAATCGCCTTTGGTAAACAAATCAACCAATCCATCATTCTTTCCAATGGGAAACACCCATAACATCATCGTTATCGTTTCGCCTATACTATCAACACTTAGTGAGCCGGGCACCTGTATATAACGATCTTTGTTAAGTCGCATCGTCCTGAGCATCCTGAGCGCAATCGAAGGATGTGAAGGATTCGAAGGATCATTCAAAGTACCACGCATAATCAACCCGTTATTCACAAACCCCGAGCGATCAACCACTACACCGCCGTGTACCGCAGCCCCCGAAAAATCAAGTAAAGCCGTCTCTGTATTGCTACTACACACTTTAAATAATTTTCCTTCATTATTAACTCGAAGTGTTTGCACACCTGCCATTTTTACCGGCACAACCTGTGCAACTTGCTCTATAGCTCCTGGCTGCAAAGCGATGGTATCTGTACAGATCAATGAATCGTTTATGCTTACAGGAATATAAAAGGTATGGGGTTCGCCATCTGTATTCTGTACATTGAAAGTGATCAATTGCGGTTCACCGGAACGGATAACGGGTTTTATTACCAGGGCACTGATGGCAGGCTGAAGGGTGAAACCGGTTGCGGCCCGTTTTACGTCAATTTCTTTGGCTATTGACCCGTCAATTTGTAAGCTGGCTTTACCAAATGGATATAAACGGCACAATATAGAATCAGTAACTGTTGTATTACCGGGCACCAGGCAATTCTTTTGTGCATATACTTTTCCATTTACAAACAGCGTTACCTTTTTTGTACCTGTGCTTCCTGTGTTTTGCCATGCAAAATGTACCCATACCCGTTCATGCGGTGCTACACTATTTTTTGAAAGCGAATAATTAACCAGATGAAAGTTGGGGTTGCTTACCGTTTCTGAAATGCCGGTCAAACTGGTATCAGACACCCATTCGGTATGCGGCACAGAATCCATCACGAAATCCATTTCACCCCCCTGTACAAGCGTGGCATGTGATAACCATAAGTGGTGGTAAGGCGTGCCATTTAGTGATACATTTTTTATATAGCTGTTTTGTGCAGAAGTATTGGCTCCCCTGATCACATATTGCTTTCCATTATTAAGATGAATAGTAACCGATTTGAAAAGCGGCGAGCCAATAGCATATACCGGCCGGCCGGGACATACCGGATAAATTCCCATAGCACTAAAGATAAACCAGCTACTGGTAGAACCCAGATCATCATTACCCGGCAAACCACCTGGTGTTGCACTAAAGCGGGTATGCATTATTTTCTGCACCCATCGCTGTGTTTTATAGAAAGAATTTGTATAATTAAAAAGGTAAGGCACATGAAAGACAGTTTCATTATCAAACACCAGCTGATTAGTACTGAGTGCAGAATCGAGCCTGGAAACAAATGAACCATCATCACCCATTATATTCACCAGGTCTTTTGCGTTGTGCGGTACAAAATAAGAATATACCCAGGCATCGCCTTCTTTATAGCCAAAAGTACCAGGCTGTATTTTGTATTCATTTCCATTACGTGGTAATAAGAATAATTCCTGGGCATTAAAGAGGTTGCGATAATTAAAAGCTGCCTTTATAAAATGATCATAGGTAGCGGAATCGTGCATTACCTGTGCAAACTGAGCCAATGCCCAGTCATTGTAGGCATATTCAACGGTTCGGGTAACCGATTCGGGATATGAAAATGGAATGTAACCCAGTTTGCGGTAAATTTCCATATCGGGTTGAATAAAAGGGGCCACAGCCATGCTTTTTTTCATGGCCTTCAATGCCAGCAAACTATCCGAAACTTTTATTCCTTTTAGCCATGAATCGGTAATAATAGCAATGGCGTGATTACCGGTCATAGACTCTGTTGGCAGGTAGCCGGTTTGCCGGTAAATATCGAGCATCGATTCAACCATATCTTTTTGCCTGTCGGGAAATAACAAACACAGCAAAGGATGTAACGTTCGAAAAGTATCCCAGGGAGAAAAGGCACTGTATTGATGGGCGCCTGTTGTTTGATGAACAAGCCCATCGGCGCCCCGGTATTGTCCGTTTGCATCCGAAACGATCCAGGGAACCAGTAACGCATGATATAAAGCCGTATAAAAAATAGTTTTATTGCTTTCACTGGTGTCATCGATGGTAACCACCGACAATGCCTTGCGCCATTTATTACGGGTATCTTCCATGCGTTCATTAAAACGCATGCTTTCCGCATCCATATTTATAACGGCGCCTTCAACGTTTACCGAAGAAACGCTCACCTGTAGTTCTATGACAACAGGCCCCGATGATTGCGGAGCAAACGTAAGCATACATCCGCCGGGTACATCCTCGCAGCCTATGTAGTTTTTATTAAACCGGAATAATGTATTTGGCGCCGTACCAATTATTTCATGTTTTGACCTAACCCTTAATTTACCGGCATCGCCGATAAATAGCTTCGGTATTACCTTTTCAGGAAAAGTAAAACGAAACTGGCCTGTGCATTCCCCTGCAGTTGCTTCCACCAGGGTATGATCATCGCTGAACGATACGCGGTAATAGCCGGGAACTGCTTTTTCTTCGTGATGAGAAAAATTTCTGAAATATGTATTTACATGAAATTTATCACCCGCCTTTACTGGCATAACGTAAACACGACCGGATGAGCCATTCGGAAAACCGCTCATATGCTGTGTACAGCTGAAAAAATAAATGCTGCTATCGTGATAATTGTATCCTTTGCCCCCGGTTGTGCGCGTTTCGGGTGTTAACTGTACAGCACCCCATGGCGCTACCGCCCCGGGATAGGTTCCACCTTCACTGCCCCATTTGGTAAGTACATTTGATTGGGTGGTACCAATAAATGAGTTTACATATGGTAAGGGATCGGTTTGCGCCCATGTGTTGACGGTAACAGCTACTATTAAACAGAATAAGATATATTGTTTAATGAAAGCCATATCACTTCACCCTGTTTACATATTTTGTATACAATCGTTTTGACACTTCTATAGCATTACCGGTTGGCGAGGCTGAATACGCATCGTTGCTATTCACCCAATTCCATTCCCATGTTTTTACAGCAGCTTCAAAATCGTTCATCTCCATTCTGGCGCCGCTAGCCATTTTCTGCTGCAGATCGGTAAAGAACTGTTGCCAGCGCGGTTTGTAAAATCCCTTTATTAAACCAGCCCATTGCCTGCAGGAATATTCATGCAACTCACTTTCTTTATTGCCCCATAAGGTGATAACATTCCTTGCATTTAACTCATATAATTTTTTTTCATTTTCATCGGCGCCACAACTGCGGGCATCGGCTATCCATTTACCTAATAAAAAGTCTTTGCGGGTAGCCAGCAACTCATCCATATCATCCATCAGTTCCAGAAACTCGTGTGTGTATTTGTCGAAAGAAGTTGCATCGTGCTGCAGATAAGCCAGCACCCATTTCTGTTGCAACGGCGTGGCATAATTGGCCAGTACCTGGCGGGTTAAATCAACAAGATCGTATTGAAACCCGTCGCTTTGCTGCAGTGCAGGAATGGTTTGTATAAAAAGCGTCCAGGCGGAAACCAGTTCCTTGGGATCGTAATCCAATTTCGTTCTTACTCTATCACCAAATAGATGGATGGTAGGTCTGGCTACTATAATCGATTCAGGTCCGCCTTCACCCAATCCGCCATTGTACACCGTTTTCCCGAGTATGCGCCATGCTGTATCAATGATATCGTTATGTACGCCATATCGCTGTTTTGCATATTGCGACAACCATTTTTCAAGGTCGACACCCACTTCATTCCATACATTTTCCAGCATGAGATGATAAAGCGCCGGATTTTGTTCTATACCTTCCATGGTTAAGCCAATCCCCTCCATTTTACGGGATGATTTATCGTGCAACGCCGTAGACGGGTCCTTTGCGGCGTTGGCCATTCTACCCCACATACTGATGTTACCCCCAAAGTTGTGCAGCATGTTCCAGATCCATGGTTTGCCATAATAGGCTTCTGTACGGTTCCACACCGGATGGCTTTCACTGTATAGATCAAGAATGATCATGTGATCGTCGGGCACGGCATTTAACAACGCTTTGATTTGGGTGGGTTGCCAGTAATCGGAATTATAATGAAACATCCATCCCTGCATTACCCATACTGCCGCCGGATCGGCGCCGGTCATCGATTGAAATACTTTTTTACTCATGCCATCTAAAAAAGCAGAATCCTTTGTTGGCGGTACATTTTCATTAAATGTGTCGGCGCTATAAAAATGATCGGTACCATACGCCGCTGTTTGCGCTTCGATGAATTGTTTGCCGAGCGTTTCAAATGCTGCATCGGAAGGATCTAAAATATATACATCGGGAAAGCCTGCGCCCCAGTTGGTTTTCTTCACTTTTGCATTGGGAAATTTTTGATTGAACGATGGAGGCACGTGCCCGGTAAATGCAGGCAATACCGGTTTCATGCCAAAACTGCGTTCTCTTTCCAGTATTTGCTTTTGCAATTCCTTTTGCCGGTCCATCCAGTGCTGTGGTAAAGGACCATCCCACCCATCGATATTACCCATCCACAACCACGAAAAATAGGCAGGACCAGTAAAAAAGCCTGCCAACTCATCATCCCTAAAGCCCATTTTTTTATACACTTGTTGCCAGATAGATTCTTCACCGGTGAGGGCGAGCGGCATGTTGATCCCATTGAGCGCCATCCAGTCAATTTCCTGTTGCCACCGGTCCCAGTCCCACCAGGCCATTGAATATTGAAAGGTGCAGTAATTGAGATAATACCTGTATTTATAAGGAGTGGCTTTATGAACTTTTTTTGTAACCAGGGGCAACTGAGCAGGCAGATGCATATTAACGCCATTCCAGCTTATGTGGCAGTTACAGTATTGCTGCAGGTAATAGTTCAGGGCAGAAGCAACAGACAACCCATTATTACCCCGTAATACAATTTTACCTTTTCGGCTTTCCAGTTCAAATACATCTTTGCCGTTCTGCTGCGGTATCGCTTCAATAATAAAAGAAGAAGATCTGTCTTTTACAATGCGCTGAACAAAGGCGGTAACGGCAGGTGTATTTACCTGGGAGATGGTGGTTTGGGCAAATAGAAAAACTACCACTAAAGAAACAAGCCAATGCTTCATAGTTGAATGTTTAAGGTAATGATTTCGTAGAGATATTAAGCACTTTCATTATTTTAAAAAACAACTCGGTATTTTCATACACGCCGCGGAAACGAAATGATTGTGGCCCGTAGGCAAACACAGGGACCGGTGTTGCCGTATGATCGTTGGTTGTAAAGCGACCACTTACATATCCTTTTGCATAATCGCCATCCAGCAACGACAGTCCACCGGTTTCATGATCGGCAGTAACTATTACAAGCGTTTGTCCATCGGCATCAGCAAACGCAAGCGCTTTCCCAATCACTTTATCTAGATCCATTACTTCACTGGCCACGTACGACATATCGTTCGCATGTCCACCATAATCGATCTGCGCCCCTTCCGTCATCAGGAAAAACCCTTCTTTATTGCGTGACAACATTTTTACTGCTTTTGAAAATGCCTGCTCCAGCCAGTCGCCTCTGCCATTGAGCACTGATAATCCTGCTTTGTTTTCAATCACCACCCATTTGGCGGAGCTGTTAACAACTACACTATCAACATGTGACACAACTGTATATTCAGGTAATAATTCGTTAACTATGTTACTGCTTACCTGCTCCTTTCCCGGCTCCATCAGCAATGCCACATTTGACAGGCTTTCCATACCTGAACCCATCAGCAGATCAATAGAAGATCTTTTTAATTCACGTAAAATGGAAATGGCATTATCGCGTTCGGGTTGGTGCGCATAAAAGTCAGCAGGTGTTGCATCGGTGATATCACCACAGGTAACCAGCCCGGTTTTCATTTTTTTTGCTTTCAGAAAAACAGGCAACAATGGTAAGGCTACGCCTGTATGATCTACCCCAACATACCGGTTATTTGTTTTTTGGCCTGAAGAAATGGAGGTAGAGCCGGGGGCCGAGTCTGTTACATAATTATCGTACGAACTGGTTTTTGAGATCCCGATATTACGCATATTAAATACATTCAGCGCTCCTTTATTGGCCGTATAGCCGGCATAAAACTGGGTTAAACCGGTTCCGTCGCCAATGAAGAGCAGGATATTTTTAACCGGTTTATCAATACCGTCCGACTTATAGGTAGGCTTGTATGTTTGGTAACCGGCATTATTTTTATAAGACCCCGCCCGTAATTTTTTCAGAAAGTCGTTCAATGTTTTGATGCTATCTGTATTAATATAATCAACCTGCAAATGAATGAGCTGGTACCAGGCATTGATAAAATCCGGTGCATTCCAAAAGCGTACCGGTTTGTTAAGGCCGTGTGCCCGGCTGACCAATTTTTGTATGGCGTTTCGTTCAGGTGCAGGAATATTTCCTTTGCCATTCCATTGGGTATATTTCTTTAAATCGTCACTCATCAGTACGATCCGGGAAAGCGCCGCCGCATCGTATTCCTTAAACAACTCTCCATCGAAACCTATATAGGATGGATAGGATGTATACCTGGCCGGATCGGGCCGGTTGCCACTTATGGCAATCTGCAGTGACGCAGTTGTTGTAAGCACAGGGTACTTTTGCAACAGCTCAACTAATTTATTGAGCGTAACAACCGCATCGGTTTTTATATCTATCATCAGTTGCAGCTTCTGTGCGGTATCGGCATACACCTGGCCATGATTTTTTTCAATGAATGCCTGAATGGGTTTCAGGTACAGGTCTTCGAGCGTATGGTGTAAAGAAAGATCTTGCACGGTGTGCGCAACCAGCAGTTCTCCGTTATGCCAGAAAACAGGTGCTTCAACAGACCCGAATCCTTCATAATAAGCGGCATATAATGGAACCGGCTGTTTGTGATCATTATGTGAATGCGCATTGCCAACCGTATAGGAGGCAGGCTGGGCGTTCGTATTCCTGCATGCGAGAATAAATAAAAAAAACAATATTTTATGCATTGTATTAAATAGCGTCCTTTATTTCGTTATCACATATACCTGCCGTTATCAGCATCGGTATTTTTACCTTATAAAGACAGGAAATACAGGAAGCGTAACTATCCGGGATCATTTCAAAATGAAAAAAAGTTCCGATCCGAATTATCGGATCGAAACTTAAAACCAAACGACGAACTAACACTGTGATAAAACCTAAAACAAGATATACCCTTCGACTTCGCTCAGGGTTAATAATTCGTGTTCTGTGTTATAATGCCCTTGCTTTCATCGATCACCACCTGCGGAATGGGCACATAATAATTCTTTGGACGTTGAAACACACGAGCCGGAACCACTACTGCTCCAACATACGGTTGCAGCGGAGAAGCTTTTTTGGGCTTGTTGAAAATGGTATCCAGGTTTATCAGCTTTGCTTTATCCCAGCGTAGCAGGTCCTGAAAGCGTACATTTTCTCCCCCCAGTTCAACACGCCTTTCATGGATCAGCTGTTTTATACCTGCACCGGTTATCGTGACAATTCCTGCTCTTTTTCTAACCACATTTATTTCGGCATCGCCGGCGCCGGCGCCACTCTTTCTGATCTTAGCTTCGGCCACCAATAAATAAATATCGGCCGTACGTAACAGCGGTTGTTTTAAATCGCCATCCAAACTACCCGACCCATCGGGGTTATAGGCCGTATATTTTCTAAGGTTATAGCCGGTAGTGAGTGAATTACTGGGCAACATTCTGCCTGTTACCTGACCTATTTTACCCGTAAACATCTGATACGCATCTTTATCGGTTATTTCGATCAGGGTGGTTTGATAGGGAATTGAATCTCCTACTTCGAGCAACGTAGTTTTTTTACGGATCGAATCGGATGCTTCAAACTCATCGGCAAAGTTTTGGGTGGGATGATGAAAACCCCATCCGTTCCATGCGCGTGGTGTGAAATAAATATTAATAGGCGCGTTGTTGAAATTATTTTTATTCCATACGGCAAAAAGAATTTCCGAATTGCTTTCCTGGCTTCCGAGCGTAAAGTTATCGCGGTAGCTGGCGGCCAGTGCGTAATTTGAATTGGTGATCACCTTTGATCCGTATTCAATAGCCTTGTCAACATTGTCCTGCATCATATACAGCTTGCAAAGCATACCCCAGGCGGCGCCTTTATGCACGCGTCCTTTATCTTCATCGCCGTATGTTTCGGGCAACAGATCGGCCGCTTTTAACAGATCGGCTTCAATCTGTGCACGCACTTTGGTAACGGAATCTTTGGGAACGTTGTAGTTGCCGGTGGCAACATTGTCTTCGAGTATCAAAGGCACGCTGCCAAAGATCTGGTTCAATATATAATACCCGTAAGCGCGTAAAAAGTAAGCCTCACCCAGCGAACGTTTTCGAATGGCTTCGTCCATTGTGGGTACTTTGGGAATATACATAATGGCATTGTTGGCACGGGCTATCTGTTCGTACGACCATGACCAGGTAGGGCGTAACTGATAAGTGGTAGGCGTTGCCGTGAACCGTTCTATTTCCCAAAAATCGGGGTGGTCGCCGTCGACCGAAATATCGTCGCTTGCATCGTCGAATGCGTAATTGTTATGGCCTACTCCTTCTTCCTGGGTAAGCACATTGTAGATACCATTAACGCCGGCAATTACATCGTTTTGATTGCGCCAGTAGTTGGCTGTTGTATAAGAGCCGGTGGGTTCGCTGTCCAACGGGTGTTTTATACATCCTGCTACCAGAATAAATAGTATGCAGCCTGTAAAAAATATATAAACCAGGTTAAGTTTCATAATACTATTGTTTTAAAACTAAAAATTAAAAGAGGCGCCTATCATCAGTGTTCTTGAAGGCGGGTATTGCGCCACATCAACCCCTCTTTGCCTGTTGCCATCGGTATACCCCAACTCAGGCGTATAACCGTTATACGGTGTAAGGATGAATACATTGTAGCAACTTACATACACCCTGGTGTCGGGCAAAGATGCGTCGGCTATTTTTAGTTTACGAAAAGTGTATCCTAATGAAATGTTTTTCAAGGCCAGGTAATTTCCTTTTTCGATCCATAGATCGCTCGACCGGTTGTTTTGGTTGGCGTTCGTTCTACTTAAGCGTGGAATGCTGTTGCTGGTGCCTTCGCCATGCCAGCGGCCCAATGCCTCCTGGTACATGTTAAATACCTGTGTGCCATCCAAACCGGCCATACGATCGGCATTATACAGGTCAACACCCATTACGCCCGAAAAAGAAAAGCTGCAATCAAAGCCTTTGTACCAGGCACTGCCGTTGATACCATAAGTAACACGCGGATTGGGATCGCCGAGGTTCACGCGATCTTTATCGTCAATAACGCCATCGCTGTTCTGATCGAGGAACTTTACATCACCGGGTTTAATATTCGGTTTGTTGTCGTCGTTGGTAATATTGGGATCTTTATCAATATCGCTCTGGTTCTGATACAAACCGCCGGTTTTAAATCCGTAATACGACGCAATGGGTTGACCTTCGTAAGTACGCGAAGTTTCGAGCGACTGACGACCATAAAAAGCAGAACCTATATAGTCTTTATTATTACCATACAGTTTGGTCACTTTATTTTTAATGAAGGCTGCATTTACATTAATTGAGTAACCCACTTCACCTACTTTATCCTGGTAACTTAATTCTACTTCAACGCCCTTGTTATTTAAGGTGCCGATGTTTTGATTGGGAACTATCACTACACCGCCGGGTACGTAGCCATTTCCGGCGCCATAGGTTTCAACCAGCGGATAAGGGATCAGCATGTCTTTGGTGTTTTTGTTGAACCAGGTAACGGTACCGGTTAACTTATTGTTTAAGGCGCCAAATTCAAGACTGATATTCGTCATTTCAGCTCTTTCCCAGGTAATGTCAGGATTGCCAAGACTGGTAATAAAAGCACCGTCGACTACATTGGTGTTAGTACCAAACGCATAAATGGAGCCTGATCCGCCGCGTGTTATAATACCGAGGTATTGATAAGCGGGAACATTCTGGTTACCCAACTGGCCCCAGCCGCCGGTTATCTTTAATGTGTTGATGATCGAAACATTGTCTTTGAAGAAGTTTTCATCCGAAATGCGCCAGCCGGCCGAGAAGGCAGGGAAATAGCCCCACTGTTTACCTTTTGGAAATTTGCTCGATCCATCGGCGCGCATGGTAGCCGTTAACAGGTACTTTCCTTTAAAACCATAGTTGGCCCTTGCGAAATAAGAAACCAACCCTTCGTCGGGATTGTTATTGCCGCTCGAAAACTGGTTACCGCTGCTACCGCTATTTAATACCCGCTGATCGCCGTTGGCATCATCGTACCCCCGGCGTTCGGCCGTGAACCAGTTGCTTTTCAGGTTCTGCGACGAATAACCACCTATTACGGTAAGATTATGGTCTTTGCCAAATTTGCCGTCCCACGTAAGGTAATATTCTTCCAGTAAAGAAGTTTTTTTCGAAGATGATTGCGTTAATATGGCCAGTGAGTTTACCCTTGTTTGATCGGGCGTGGCAATGGAAAAATTATAATAATTGTTCAGCGTTTGATCGAAACCGAAATTAGCTCTGAACTTCAGGTTCTTTAAAATTTCTATTTCAGCATAAGCATTGGCCAACACGCGTGAATTTCTGTTCGACTGGTCGATGTTGGCGGCTGTGAACACCGGGTTATTAATGTCGCCCAGTTCGTTATCGGCCTTTGAGCTGCCCCAGGTGCCATCGTCTTTTTTAACGGGAATAGCCGGGTTAAAACGAAGGGCGCTCCATACAAGGCCGTCCTGTGCCGAACGTGTATTGGGTCCGGCATCGTTGGTTGATGAATACAAAAGGTTTTCACCTACTTTAATGCGACTGCCGATCTTATGTTCTGAATTAAAGCGGGCGCTGTAACGGCGGAAGAAAGAGTTTTGTATCATCCCTTTGTTATCGTAGTAATTGCCAGATAAGCTAAAGTTCGAGTTTTTATTTCCCCCTCTCAGCGACGCATCTACATTATTCACTTTGCCGGTGCCAAACAAGGCATCCTGCCAGTTGGTACGCTGCGCGGCATAGTAGGGATCGTTCCAGATGGCGGGTACAGGTGAGCCATCGTTCGCAAATTCTTCTTTTTTTAATGTTACCAGGTCGGGCGCTGTTAACAGATCGAGTTTCTTTAAAACTTTCGACTGGCCGGTATAAGCGTTTATGTTGGTCTTTAATTTCTCTTCGTAATTTCCTTTTTTAGTGGTAACGAGTATTACGCCATTGGCGGCCCTGGTACCATAAATGGCCGATGAAGAGGCATCTTTCAACACTTCAATGGATGCAATGTCGTTGGGATTTACATCGGTAAGGCTGCCGGCAGGTACGCCATCAATTACTACCAGCGGGTCGGCGCTGTTAAGGGTGCCGGTACCACGAATACGAATGGCGGGCGTGCTGTTGGGGGCGCCATCTCCGCTTACAATATCAACACCCGAAGCACGGCCCTGTAAAGCCTGTGTTGCATTGGTAACAGGCAGGTTTTGAAAGTCTTCTCCTTTAACCCGGCTAATGGTTCCAGTTACATCTCTTTTACGCTGGGTGCCATATCCCACTACTACCACATCAGTCAAACCCGTAGCAGATAATTTCATGGTAATATTCATGGCGGGCACAGCCGATTCGCCTATTGTTATGGTTGTGGTAACGGGCTGAAATCCTACCGAAGATATTTCCAGTTCCCAGGTTCCATCGGGCACCGTGAACTGAAATTTACCCCTGAGGTCGGTAACGGTACCTATGTTTAATTTTTTGATAGAAACGGCCGCTCCCTCAACGGGTTGATCTTTTTCATCCTTCACCGTTCCCGAAACGGATTGTGCGGTTGCAGCAAAGGCTGTTGTTACATTGCCGGAGACGGCAGGTCCTGGGGCTGGATCGACGCCAATGCTTATTGCCTGTGCCGTGTTTTTTTCTTCTTTCTTTTCTTTTTCTTTTACGATGATGGTCCTTTCGTGCAGAATATAAGTGAGGGGTTGATCTTTAAAGCAATGGTCAAGCACTTCCTTTACAGTGGCATTGCGCGCTTCGATATCTACGCGATGCGCTTTGGCCAGCACCCGGCTACTGACTAAAAAATCGTAACCACCCTGTTTCTGAATCAGCTCAAAGATCTGTTCCAGCGTAGCGTTCTTTTTAACGATGGTGATTTTCTGTGCTACGCCCCCGGCACTTACATGCAGGGAAATTACGAGTAGCAGAAAAGCAGTTAATTTCATAATTAGCAGCATTTTGGCCGGCAGCCACCGGTTGGCCGGTGGGGTTTCGGCGCATACATGTTCATTACTGCATGGCAACCTGTTCGATTGCCATTGTGCGCAGTAAATTGTGAATTTCATACTTTTGTGAAGTTTTGGTTTACAATTCAATGTCGATCCAACAGTCTGACTTGTTTTGAAACACCATAATGTTACCGGGAGCGGCTTCAACGCTTCCGGTTTTTTTTAGGTGAATCGTCTATGGTAATACTATAATTTTCCCCTGTTTTCCTTTCTCCGGATTATTATCTATCTGAAAATGCACGGTGCCGGTTAATTCCAATGTTTTTAAAAGGGCCGAAATATTTTGAGAGCGCGATACCACACCGGTATAATACTGATCGGTGCGATCGGTCCTATATTCAACTTCCACATTGTACCATCTTTCAACCTGCCGCATCAATTCGCGAATGCCTGTTTCTTTAAAGCGGAAGTACCCGTTCTTCCAGGCCATTACCTGATCTATATTTGGTGAGTGGTGAATGGTGAGTGGTGAGTTGGTTTGCGACATTACAGCTTGTTCGCCAGGTTTTAGCATGACCTCTTTTTTCTTACCTCCTACTTCATACTTCTTACCTCCTGATTCTTTAACCACACGAACTTTCCCTTCCAATAAAGTTACTTTGGCATCCTTTTCATCATCATAGGCATTCACATTGAAGTGGGTGCCCAATACTTCAACACGGCCACCTCCAACCCCAGCCGTGGAGGAGGGAATACTAACAGCAAAAGGAATTCTATGTCCTCTGCTATCGTTAACCTTGGCTACTTCAAAATAGGCTTCGCCTGTTAACTGCACCATTCTTTTAGAAGCTGAAAAAGTGGCCGGAAAGTAGAGTGACGAACCTGCGTTCAACCATACTTTGGTCCCGTCGGGTAATACCAACTGAAACTGACCGCCATGTGGCGTAGTAACCCTGTTGTACAATACTTCTCCGGCCCGCTCTGATGTAGCAAGAGAGTTATAAATAAGCTGTGCTGTATTTTGCTTTATGATCCTGGTTTGTCCCTGCAATGCCAGCAAACCGGTTTGTACGGTATCGAGTGCAATAGTGGTACCATCGCCCAACGTAAGAAGGGCTTTATTGCTGCCGGGCGTTATATCTTTTTTATCGGCTTCCGTTATAACAATTAAATTTCCCTTGTTTTCATGGCGTGAAAAAAAGAACCACGCACTGCCTGCCATCACTAAAAACAATACGGCCGCTGCCATGCGTGCAACGCGTGACGGCCAAAAGGGGCGAACAATTTTAGGGGAAGTATTGGTGCCTGCAGTAGCTGATTCAACCGAATGCCATATTTTATCCCAATCACTTTGGAGAAGCGTTGTGTTGTGTACTTCTTTATCTGCGGCATCAAATATGAATTTCTTTAAAGCGTCGTCGCCTTCCTGCTCTTTCAGCCAACCAAATAATTCTTCCACTTCTTCGCGGCTGGCCTGGTTGGCGGCATATAGTTGTAGTAAATGTTGTATTCTTTCTTTGTGCATACCCATACTCCTTACACATATAGAGTAGGCTTAGCATAAAACGGATGAGTGGAAATGAAAAAAATTATTGGATAAGTAAAGACGCTAACCCTATCAAAATGAATAACACGCGGTCTTTGAGGCAATTACGAATAAATTTTACAGCCTGTAATACATGGCTTTTTACGGTATGTGGAGAAAGATTCAGCGTTTGGGCAATTTCATCGTAGCTTTTTCCCTGCACCTCGTGCAATTCATACATCAGCTTTTTTTGTGGGGATAACTGCTGTACAGCTTCACTGAGCAGTTTTTGCTGGTCGTGCACAAAAACCGTTTCTTCGGTTTCGTTACTATAGGGTTTGGTATTCCATATTGATAACTGCAGTATGCGTTCCTGGTTGGATTCCTTTTTTAAATACCTGCTTACTTTATTATATATAACGGTGTAAATATAGGCTTCCGCATTTTTAACATGTGCCAGTTGTGCCCTGCTTACCCAAATGCTGATGAACACATCCTGCGTGATCTCTTCCGATGCATAAGCCAGCTTGGTTAACTTAAAAGCCACGGCATACGTGCGTGACCTGTATAAGTTAAACAGCACTTTAAAGGCCTGCTCATCGTTTTGAGCAATGGCCTCGAAAAGTGCTTTAACCGACATGTTGGGCAATATGACATTGCTTGCAATCATTGCTGATTTTGCGATTTTGTGATTTTGTGATTTCTGCTGTGGCAGATACTCCGGTAAATCTCTAAATCCCTAAATCCCCCAATCCCGAAATCCCTAAATTCTCTCCTAATTAAAGTGCCTTTGTTTCAGTATTTGTAACTGTCCGTTGTTTTTGGCTGCCATTATAAAATGGTTATTTCCACCCTGCACGGAAATCAGGTTCCGAACATCGCCCCTTACGCATAGGCCAGTTTGCTCATATAATAATGGCGTAAACTGACCTTTGCCGTTGTTTTTCAATACCAGGCCAATGCCAGCGTCGAGCGGCCCTAACTGCACCCTGAACGGATAAAAATTACCGGCAAGTATAATATCCTTGTTGCCATCACCATCGATGTCGGTAGCCACCATGCCTGTTACGGCGCTCATTTGTGCATATTGCGGCAGCGGCTGCAATATGAATTTTTTGTTACCGGTATTTTTTACAAATACCGAGGTAAGCGTTCTGATATTAACCGTATGTGCATCCTGCAATTGATCTTCCGAAAACAGGTCGGTTAATTGTGCGTCGGCATAATCATTATAATGCAGGAATTTTTTATTGATGCTCGGAATTTGTTCAGCCATTTCATCGCGCGAGTAATAAGGCCATTGTTTACCGCCATTATAATAGCATAGAACCGGATCTATACTACCGTTACTGAAAAAATCTTTGTACACAATACTTAGCGGTTGTTGTGCCGATGCTTTGAATTGGGTATTGGTACCCAGGTTACCAATAACAAGGTCGGTATTTCCATCGTTATCAAAATCGCCGGTCAACAGGCGGCACCACCAGCCTTCGGTATTGGCAAGGCCATAGCTGGTTGTTTCGTTTACCAGTTGCCCCTGATGATTTTCGAAAACGGTAATGGGCATAAATTCACCCACGGCAATCAAATCATCCCAGCCGTCTTTATTAAGATCAACCCATGCGGCGTCGGTAACCATGCCGGCATGTGCCAGCGTAGTATCTTTTTGTACATCTTTTACAAATTGAATATGCGCGTTGGCGCTTTTGTTTTTAAGAACAAAACTTTCAGGCGCCTGCGGAAAGGAGCCCGGCACAATTTTATTTCCGATAAATAGGTCGGGCCGTCCATCATGATCGATATCCGAAACGCGAACACAGGAGCCACTGATTGTTTCAGCAGGCAGCGCATTTTCGCGCCAAACAAAATTGCCATGGCCGTCGTTTTCAAAAAAACGGTCCTGGTAGCTTTTATTAGCGGGATTGTATTCGGTGCCACCGCTTACGATATACAGGTCCATGTCTTTATCGTTATCGGCATCGAAAAACAATGCATCGGTATTGGTGATGTTTGTATTGTTATTCCAGGGCTGATTTGCTGCAGGTGTAAAGGCGCCTGCTTTTGTTTGCAGATATAATACACTAGCCGAACCGGTAGATGCGCCTATAAACACATCTTCAAGGCCGTCTTCGTTTACATCTGCTTTAGTTATTGACGGACCTGATTTCGATAACTGGTAAGGGAGCAGGGGGAATATTTTAAAATCAACAAACCCCAATGGTTTGTGAACGTAATTTAACCCTGCTATTTGTGTAACATCCTGAAACCAAAGCGCAGGATATTCGTAATGTGGTTCTTCTGGCGCCGGACCTTGATTGATTACCAATAAAGTGTCGACCCTAATGTTTTGAAGAACGGTTGGATTGCCCTGCGGCCATTTTATGGTCAACGATTCAATCATGCTATCGGCCCCCAAACCAATGTGCATTACGGGATCAACCGACGATTGAAAGCCCCGGGTTATATATTGCTCCTGAAATTGATGGCCATGCGCTGTTTGAATAAACACTTTAGCGCCTACGCCATAGGTGTTTTTGTTCATTGCTTTTAAACGGAGCTTTATATAATGCGATCCGGTTGATTCGCTGTTATTTTTATATACCGATACCTTATCGTTCAGCGAATTTATAACAAGGTCGAGGTCACCATCGTTATCGAGATCGGCATAGGCAGCGCCATTACTCACTGTTTTTTTGGTAAGACCCCAGCTGGCCGTAACATCGGTGAAGCCCAGGTTCTGATTGTTTTTATACAGGTAGTTGTTGAGTTTGGTAGATGGCATTTGTTGTATCAACTGCCACATAGCATCTTTATCGTTTATTTTGCCAACGTTGGGATTTTGCGAATAACCTGAAGTGAATTTTACAAAGTCGAGGTCATTGATATCTTTAAATATGCCGTTCGATATAAAAAGGTCTTTCCAACCATCGTTGTCAAAATCGGCAAACAGGGGCGCCCAGCTCCAGTCGGTATTTGAGACACCAGCCATTTGTGCTATTTCACTGAAGATGGGAATGCCACTGGTGTCATTACCATTGTTTAGTTGCAGCGTATTGCGCATTTGCTGATAATGGTATCCGTTTTGTACGCGCATCGAATACCGGTCGTAGGCATCAGTACCTTTTAATAGTTTCATTCGATGGTTGTCTTCGGGCAACATATCAAGCACCATAATATCGGGCATGAGATCATTGTTAAAGTCGGCAATATCTGAGCCCATAGCAAATTCCGACATATGTGCCGCAGCTTTGGTAAGCACTTCACGAAAGGTGCCATTCTGATTGTTCAGGTACAGGAAGTCGCGTTCATCGTAATCATTGGTTACGTAAAGATCAGACCATCCGTCGTCATTGATATCGCTAACTGCCACACTCAGGCCAAAATTCAAACCGCTGCCGTCAATGCCGGCCTGTTCGCTGATATCGGCAAACACCCCATCGTTGTTCCGGTACAGCCGGTTGCCGAATTTAGGGTGGCGCATGCTGCGCAGTTTGGTTGAGTTAAAGAACGGGTTAAAGAATAGGTCGGCATGGTTTACCATAAACAGGTCGAGGTCGCCGTCGTTATCCATATCAAAAAACGAAGCGGTGGTGGTATAGGTGCCGGGCGCATCTATTCCGAATTGTTTGGCCTGTTCTTTAAAAACAGGGATGCCGTTTTGTACACCGGTATTTATGTATAATTCATTGGCCCTTTCGTCGTCGGTACCGGGGCCTGAGTAGCATACATACATATCGAGCAGACCATCGCCATTTACATCGGCCATTACAACGCCGGTTTTCCATTTAGGCCGGCCCTGAACGCCGGCTTTTTCGGTAATATCTTCAAACTGCAGGTTGCCTTTATTCAAATACAGTTTATTGGGCGTCATGTTACCGGTAAGCATTACGTCGGGCAATCCGTCGTTGTTCAGGTCGCCAACGGCCACACCAGCACCATTATATATATACTCATACGTAAGAACGTTGTAGTCTTTATCTTCCTGAATGGCGTTGGTGAAATCGATGTGCGAATGGGATGGTGCTACTTCAGTAAATAACGTATTGGGTTCCTGTTTGCAGGAAAGTGCGAGCAAACACAGCATCTGTAGCGAAATCCAGATCTTTTTAGGCCTCATGCAGTTAATTATAACAATATAACCAGGTTAATAATCTTACAAGCAGGTTTTTGTGTGTATAGGTTAATCGTGCATTATTGTGCCGATCACTGAAGTTGCGCATTTTTAGTGCCCCCACATATTATATAATTGTTTTTTATTTACGAAAACGATTTCGTTGAAGGGGTGAGAGAATGGTGGCATAATACACCGTTTTCTGGCAGAAGTTGTTCAGTTGCGGCATCTGTGGCAGACCAGAGCATCAGTGGCTGACTTTAGAGCGTCGGTGACTTAGGATGCGGTATCCTGATCTTAGGATGACGTATCCTGATCCAACTTTGGTGCATTATGATCTCAGGATGCCGTATCCTGGCCTCAGTATGCCGTATCCTGATCTAACGTTGGACGCATTTGATCTCAGGATACTGTATCCTGATCTAACTGTGGGGCACAGTGAATCAACTTTAGATAATACGTTTCGAACATACAAGGATAAGTTAACGACTTATGTACCACAGTTACGAAGTGATAACTAATCCTTATCTCCGGATGATCCATCCTGAGTTCGGGACTCAACGCTTTGAGTAAGGGATATACTATAAGGGCAGAGGGGTAATTCATTGTGAGCAGGGCTTATTGCATAAATAGCGACCAATAATAAATTGTAAGTGACTTACGAGAAGGTCGGGGGACAACAAACAACTTTCAGCTATTTCTCTGCTAACAATACAATCTCCAGGGAATTCAGCATGATCCAAATCAACCGGCTAAAAATAAAATGCAAAAGGTCCATTGTTGCTGACGGTCCTTTTTTTCGGACCGGACAGGATATGTGGGACCGTTATATCTTCAAAAATCAGCGTTTTATTTTTTTAGTGGATTTTTTGGTCGATTCAATGAGCGTTGGAGGGGTATTCTTACCGGGATTGTTCAGGTAGTTGTTGGCTTTTATAAAAGTAGTTTAATTTTATGCGATTGAGCTCTGAGACTTGTCATTTTCGGTTTGGGAAAAACATATCTAAGGCCTCCTTTGAAGTTACTTGTCGTAGAGACAATAACTTTCCATCAAAGAACGTAGCAAAACAATAAAGCCTGGCTAAAGGAGCAGCGATATTTTGTAAAACTACTCTAGGAGCAATTTCAGGGTTTTGCACAAACAGTTTTGGGTCAAATGCCTTAAGCTTTTCTTCAAATTCGACCGATAAATAAGTGTGAAACGGCTTCCAATTACCTTCCATATACCACATGTCCCTTGTTAATTCGGAAATTTCCCCTATTTCGTTTTCGTTCCAGATCACTTTGTAAATAAGTCCCATGAAGATTGTCTTACTTTATTCAAATTAACGTTAACCAAATAAAGTTAAAGGTAATTTTAATTAATTGACTATAGGCTTACCAATCGATTTTGAGATTATCGGCGTAAGGGATTTCCAGCTTTCTAAAATCCTTGATTCGCTTGATTGATTTTGATTTGACATTAAGGCTATAAATACCCGGGTTGTCAGACCAGGGATCATCCAAAATTTCCACTCCAAAGTCATTGATCTGTCTGGCATCAAATGGCCATTCAAATATTTCCCCTGAAGTTGAATGGGATTCATTCAAGTTCGACAATTCGGAGTGTGTCCATAAATACGAAGTATGCCCTAAAAGCAAGGCCCATTGTTCATTTTTGTCTATAATGCCGAAAGTTGGGTCGCCATAACTGGATCCAAGATAAATGGTGCGTCCAGTTTTTTTATCGATTATATAGCCGTATTCAAATATATTGCCCAGGATATAATTAGGACTTTCTATAAGTGTTTTAAAGTGTTCAGGTAATTGCATAAAACAAATGGGTCAATTGAGACCTTTTACTCTGACTTTTGTACCATCGGGCAAATCTTTAATTTGCTCACAAATTTGTCCGCTCAAGGCAAAATGCACGCTGATATCTATAGGTTCTACATTGCTAACATTGTATTCACCACCTAATACAGGTAAGACTTTATAGCTATAAACTTCATTTTCTTTTAAAATCTTACCGGCTTCAACCAGTTCATTAATCAATTCAGGGAGGAACCAATTATCAACTTTTTCTTCATCATTGAGAAATGCTAAAAATTCGTCCAGTGTTTCAGCTTCCCTGGTTAATTTGCCACAATCTGTCTGAAGCCAATAAACAGCATTATCCTCTCCTATTAAAAACAAATCGCCCAGGCACGAAACCATAATTATAGATTTCACAGTGGGCGCAAGCCATCTCCAACACGACAAAATATCATCCTGGTCTAAATTTTCTATTTTGGTAACTTCGAAATCCATATATGATGTGTCCAAATATAATATACATACTTATATAATGTTGTACTACTGATTTTATTTTTTGCAACTCTTTTCTAAATAATAAAAAGTCATCTTTCCGTGAATGCAGAAGTCATTAAATTGCCAATACAACTTATGAATACAACCATTTCACTCCTTTCTGCATTAATAATTCTGGCATCCTGTGTCTACTCTCCCCAGACACCAGCTGCTGAGATTAACAAAGACGAGATTGAGCCAGATACTGTAAAGCCTGTTATTACTACCTCCTTTAAGGGCATTGCCTACCCTAATTTTTTTGAAGCTGCATTTATCCCAGGCACAACAGCGTCGCGGGGTAAATTGGTTTTTAGCTTTTATAATTATGACGTTGGTAAAATAAAAATAGAAAGTGGCAAGGTCATTGCCTGCGACCCTATAGTAATGCACGACGCCATCCCATTCACGCAAGCTTTCCCTAAAGGAGAGTACCTGGTGCAACTGGGCATGGCAAAAGTGAATGATTATGAAAGGGTGGCTCTTAGTAGAATAGTGTTTTCAGAAAAGCCAGTCAGCAAATGGGAGCTTGCATTAAAAGAAGGACAAAAGCCTATTTCATTAAAAGACACCAGCTTTTACTGCTATGGTGTTGACGGGGGTATGGGAATATTTATTGACTCAGTTTCCAATGTCACTTTCAACCAAAAAGATCCTAAGGAATGGGAAAAAACCTTTATAAAAATGGCAGAAGAAAATGGAAACAGGGGACACATGCATCATTTTGATGAACACAACCTGGCTGCCTTTTCAACTGGCTATGGCGACGGTTGTTACGCTACTTATATTGGGTTTGATAAAGGGGGAAATGTATGTCGGCTATTGACAGACTTTGGAATTATTGGGTGGTGGAAGTTGTAAAACAATAAGCAAAACATACCAACTAACGCCGCTAAGAGAAGCAGCCTACGAGAGCGATGTCCTATTTCTGGCTTTCGTTAACAGGCTAAGTGAGGGCTCCAATAAGGCAATGCAGAACCGGTTATTAAAAATTGATGAAAATGATTATTTCGGTTTGTTACTCGCAACAGCAGGCGGAGATTGTATCGGACCAATTACTATAAAATAAATTCATGAGAAAGATAATCCATAGACACGAACACTAATTAGCCTAATTATAAGGAATCTATTCAGCGAATTTTGAGCTGGCTCAACCACCTTGCCAGGATACCGAAGTATGATGGAGCATCTGGTGCAAACGCGGTCGCGTTGTGAGGATCGAGTTCATTCTCCGGAGCAACGGTGGTGGCCATCTCGTGATTTGCTCCGGCAATAACAGCATAGCTCAGATTTGCTTTCTTGCTGGCCATCTTGCTAAGAAGTTCAGTAGAGGTCTTAACTGGCACCCACGGATCATCTGCTCCAAATAATATGAGTATGGGGCAACGGACCCGATCGAGCGTTGTGATTGGATCGAGCGCAATCTCCTTTGCCCACTGAGAATGAGCAGGATCGTCCAGCATTGGCGAAATGAAGCTATATTTAAACCATGGTTTGTTAACAGCATCAGCCAACACATGTTCTACAGTTGGGCGATCTCCTCGCCCACGCATAAAATCATCAACAAATGTTCGGGTCCTGATAGCTGCCTTGATATCTTCGTCCCTGAAACCTTTAACACGTAGAATGTTACCTACTGCAAAATTCATTTGCACATCCGGCCTTGTTAAGGGCGCAGATATAGATATAGCGAAGGCCACCTGCCGAGAGCGAGACGCAGCAAGCACCGAAAGCCAGCCTCCCTGACTCAATCCCCAAAAACCAATTTTTCGTGCATCGATCCGTTTGTCAGAGGCAAGCATTTGCAATGCGGCCAGACCGTCATCAGCCAGCGTATTGAAATCAATGCCGGTGCGTTTGCCTGTCGATTTGCCGCTACCACGCCTGTCATAGATGAACACCGCATAACCAAGAGCAGGCAGCAGGTCTTTTAAATGTCGATAGAGTGGTAGATCCTGCGTCGCAGACGAAGCTGAATGGAGTGCAATAACGGCCGGAAGCGGTTTAGAGCTACTCGGCAAGTAAAGTGTACCGCAAAGATAAACGTCACCGTTCTGGAACTCCCGTTCCTCAGATACCACCACCGTCGATGCTGGCGCGCTCCAGGTGGGTGTCACGACTTGCGCAACTGCCGGCAAACCCCACCCATAGACACCCAGCATGGCTATCGCCAGCACCCGGAGAAATTTCGAAGTTGAAGCTTGTTTATTCAAAGTAAAATGTTTGCTTGTTAAATTCATTTTCATACATGAAATGTTATGCAAGTAAACTACCGAGCATAAAAATTCATGAGCAAAAACGCAGCAAAATCCCCCAAAATTGAACAAATATGGGCTGTTGTGCAGATCGGCAATGCTGTTACCCAAATGTTTATGCTACCATTACCTGAGGCATGCCAATCATAATCTTCCTTCAGCCATTTTTTAATAATAAAAAGTGAACTTTCCCTGAAGCAGAAGTCAGTATATTGCCAGTTTTATGCACAACCGAAGCTCCCTGGTACAAAGCTTCTGAAGATGATTTATTATAAATTGACAATTCGGGATGTGTTTAGCCAAATTACTGATAACACTATCCCATAAATAAAAGGATACTAAAAAATGATTATGACAAAGAGCTCTAACGAAGTAAAGAATATCTTAGAACAGGAATTTTTCGTTTGTAAATATAGTAAAGCCTTCCATTTTTTGCCGACAGAATTATATGATTGGGCCTTAATGTCTAACTTCAAAATAAGTGACAGTAATATTGAGAAATGGGAGGATTTTGCGTATGGAAAAATAGATTTCGATGAAAATGATTTTCGAGAATTAATGTTTAATAATGAGTATTCTCAAGAAACCGAGGTTTTATTCATCTCTACTGAATCTCTAATTAAAGGAAAGGCATTCAGCTTTAAAGTGAGCGATTATGATAAATTCGTAACCTATTATGAAAATATATTCATAATGAGCTTATTTCAACCAGAAGATTATGTTATTTATTTAAAGGAGTATAAAGAAATAAAAATCATTCATCATGATGGTAAATTACTAAAAATTAATAAAATTGTTCCCGCCTAATTTTGACGATCTATGAGCACCTACGTCATTGGAGATTTGCACGGACAATTTCAATCGCTCAAACAATGCCTGGTTAATAGCAATTTTGACTACAACAAGGATACACTTATTCAATTAGGAGACGTAGTTGACGGTGGAGAAGAAGTTTTTGAATGTGTGGAAGAGCTTTTAAAAATTAAAAACCTTATTGCATTAAAAGGCAACCACGATGATTGGTTCTTAGATTTTATCAGGACAGGACTTCATCCAGCAGCCTGGACCTATGGAGGCATTAGTACAATTAAGTCTTATGCTACAAACGTTGGCAAAACACCCATTATAAAAAAAACACGACTGGGTTACAAAACTTCCTTCAATTCTGATGATGTACCATTATCACACAAGCACTTTTTTGAAAGCCAGCGACTATATTATATTGACATAAACAACAACTGTTTTGTACATGCCGGTTTTAATCCTTTTCAACCTTTTCATGAGCAACCCGCCAGCATTTATTATTGGGATAGAATCTTGTGGCAATCTGCAATGAATTGGCAGACGAAAACAAAGCATAGTAGCGATATCGAACCATTTGAATTAGTAACAAAATTCAATAACATATTTATTGGGCATACCAACACAATGCTCTGGGGAATAGATAAGCCTTTAAAAGCTGATAATATTTATAATATAGATACCGGCGCTTCCAAAGGAGGCAAATTAACGATTATGGACGTTGAGAGTAAACGCTTTTGGCAGTCAGAATAAGAAACCAAGGTGGTATTTCATTAGACAGAAATAACCTAAACAGAAATATTATTTTTCTTACAGAATTCTTCGAGACCTGCAGTATGGTTTAATGTGCGAATATGAGTTGTAGATTTTGTCTTGTTGGCTTTGGCAATTTGAGCAATTGCAATTAGGATCTCTGCTGGCGGATTGGCTCCAAATGTTCTTTGTACCTGATTTAGGATAGTACGCATTTCCAACATGGCCCAACGTTGTTCTTCTATGCTATTATGTATAGTTTTCATAAAAGTAGGATCTAATAATTTGCCTCAAGATAATTCCCTTGTACTAAAACTGGCCCCCAAATTAAACGGTTTTTAGTGCCGTATTTTAACGGGTATTTTGCCGGTGGAACGAGACAAGGTGCTAGATGCGACTGTAGGCGGATTGCCTGGGGATGGCCTTGCGCACATGTATTCCTGTAGGGTCCCTGTAGAGTCCCTGTAGAGTCCGGGTGCAGTACACAGGCCATCAGACTACCATTCCTGTACAATTATGCTACCATTACGCTACAATCTGCAATATTGTAAGTTTTTTGCCCATTTTAATAAAGCGCAATACAGTAATCAGCCTTAGAATGCCTTTTTCCTCCCTTATTCTTTAGTTTTCAATAAAAAACATGAAAAACTTTTTTGGGGAAATACCAAAACCACTATCTTTGCCATCCCAAAAACGGACACGCTATCAGCGGAAAAGTTTAAGGTAAGGATCGGTAGTTCAGTTGGTTAGAATGCCGCCCTGTCACGGCGGAGGTCGCGGGTTCGAGTCCCGTCC
>CBIHPP010000009.1:0-476995 GCA_966212235.1 uncultured Niastella sp.
AGTACCGGAAAATGATGATCTGAATGATCAACCACAACAGGATCAGATTATGTACCGGTTAAAAACAATTACTGAATTAAGTTCTGGCACTGTACATATCTGGATTAAGTGCTAGTTGCGTAATGAAATTATTATGATACTGATGCTGCTTTAATATGGTTACCATGTGATTGGCATGCGAAACCATGCGATTGGAATGCGTTGCGTTGCCTTGCCTTTAATTGATAACCAGGCTGCTCAATAGTGCCAAGGCTTCTTTCAATTCCTGGTAGGATGCTGATTTTGAAACCACAGTGTCCGCTCCTTCGGGTTGTTGCGTATGTGGATCTCTGAAATCAATCGAATAAGCAATAATTTTAATGCCCGGCCATTTTTCCTTCACGACTTTTATAGTTTCATAACCATCCATTTCCGGCATACGCATATCTAAAATGCAGATGTCCGGGATGATACCTTTAACAAGCAGGTTTAGGAAATCTTTGCCATTGGAAGCTTGTGGTATTACCAGGTAGCCCCAAAGACTGACTAATTCCTGTAGGCACTTACGAATCAGGGCATGATCGTCTACAATAGCTACTTTTATTTGGTTGGGTTGGCTCATAAAGTTGAGTTTAAGGTTGATGAATAGCTGTTAGAATAAATGCTTGAGTTTGGTCAAGTGAATAAGCATGAATTAGAGTCGTGCTTTCATTCTGTTTTTTAAATGTCCCCCTATATGATTGATTTCCCTGACATCGATCAAATGGGCTGCTTCAATCAATTTTGAAAGATATAAGTAAAGGGATAGCATATCTTTTTCTATCCCTGCGTCTGACAAACTTGTTTCTACCAGGGCATGTTCCAAAAGGTCGTTTAATTCATTTTTCCATTCAGCAAGTGGTAGGTATTTAAAAAATCGTTTAAAGGCTACATAAGGGTTGGCGTATTCTTTAAATGATAAAAACCGTGGAAAGAAGTCCCAGGGAGTTGAATGCACATGCCAACCACAGAACAGGTTGGGGTTAAAGGAGTTTTCCTTATTAATGGTTAATGGTGATGTTTTGTTTTCTTTGTTTATGATATATGCCGCATTGATGACAGACTCAATCATTTTGAATTCATAGAGTAGGTCTCCCGGATTGAGTTTACGCCAGATAAAGTTGCCGGCAGCGGCTTTCAACACATCTCTGATGACTTTTCGGTGGGAAGAAAGGGCTGCGGAACAGAAAAATTCGGCAATGACCTGGTAAGGATCGATAATCTCCTGCTTATACCAATGAGAGGTTGGTAAATAGTCGTGCGTTTCGTTCATAAAGTTTAAGGTTTTAAGCGGTGGTGGTTGCAGTTAATGGGAACATAGTAGTTTGGTTATTCTGCAAGGCAGCCATTTTATTGTTGTACAGTTTTTCAGCAACAAGCAGCAATTGCTTCACCCTCTTTTTTAAAAGGGTAGCCGTTTCTTTAGGCACAGTGTAATCTTCTTTATACCGGGCATCCGAATAGGCTTTGTTGAGCAGGTTGAACAGCTCGGTTTCTTCATTAGTATTACAGGGAAATATGGTGGAGGGAACAAAGGTGAAATTTTCAATGAGGGCCAGCAAACGGGAAAGGTTATGTGTAGTTGACCGGTAGCCGGTATATACCCGTAAAAGGGCCATGCATGTGTGTTGAGTGGCCTGGTGCAAATCAAACAGGGCTTTTTCATTCCATCCGTTATCCAGGCAAAAGCAGGCGGTTTTATAAAATCCTTCTGCCGTTCGGAAACACTTGTTCCAGGTGGTTTCTAACTTAATTTTTGTTTCTTCAATCGAAAGTGCTTCCGGTGGGGTAATTAAAGATTTATTACCGGCATTATATACCAGCACTGCTTTATGATAGAGTGTAGTCAAAAACCGGCTGTTTTTGGCGATTAATTCGTTAACTGAGTCGAGGGATTGTACAATGGCAGTAACTTCACAATCCTGGGAGGCTACCGCTAGATCAATTTTCTGTAGGATTTCATGGTCGGCTAGCTTGTTACCATCATTAGTAACGACCAGCAGGTCAAAAGTGGGTTTTACTGTTTCCTGGTAGCCGTTGCCTTCGGCAAAACAGCTCCAATCCTGGTAGGTGGAGGAGCGATACCCATAGCATAGAATTTTGTCCGGATGGATGGTGGCAGCAATTTTTTGGATAAGTTGGGCTAATAGCGTTACCCAGTTGGGTGGCAGGTTTTTAAATGTGGTGAGCATGGGAATAAAGGTTTTGGTATTATAATAAAAACAAATGCCTTGTGGTAGGGTACGGCTTTCCGCATTAATCAACAGCAAATTACCGGCTGTTGGTACGGTACCGAACCAATTCAACTGTTAGACTACCAGCTTTTTATTGTATTTTACAAGGGCTATAACGGTATAACACCAATACCATAAATTCCATATATTTGAACCATGATAACTACGCATATGCCTGAAAAAGTACATCAAGGACGAGCTGTAAAACGCATACGGGAAATATTACAGGTAAAGCAGGAAACCCTGGCCAGCGAACTTGGCATCAGCCAGCAAAGTGTTTCTCTGTTGGAAACGAAGGAAACGATTGACCCGGAGACATTGGAGCAAATTGCAAAGACGCTGAAGGTACCAGTGGATGCAATTAAGAACTTTAATGAGGACGCAGCTTCAAATATTATAGCAAACACTTTTAATGAAAGTGCATTTATTAATAGTACAGGTACATTTAATATTAACCCGATTGACAAGTGGTTAGAGGCTCTTGAAGAAATAAAAAGACTTAATACAGCATTGCTGAAAGAGAAGGACGAAAAAATTGTGCTGCTGGAAAAGATGTTGGATGAGAAAAAGAAGAAGTAGATAAATTAAGCGGGTTACTAAAAATCTATATAAAAGTGGCTGTCTCTGTTAGGAGTCAGCCACTTTGGTTTTGTATCCAATAAAGGCAAGATAGCTTATGAAAAGGTGCTATTAATATCCTAAGTCACAATATGAGATTATTGAATAATTATGGCAAAAGTTGGGGGATTACATAGGGATTGTTTAGAAAGAAGGGCCAATTTATATTTTGCTTCACTTTCATTTTCAGGATCGTTCGCAAAATCTTCATTTTTCTTACTGAAACTAACAGAGCCTTCGGGAGAAGTATTCAGTATGTCACCTAACTGGTCTGAAACCTGATCAGTAGAACTGCTATAGCCACTTACAGAATTATAATATTGATTATTGAGCTTCCATGACCAAAAAAATATTTTCACCTGTTGTAAGCATTTTGCATAATCTGTGTGTCCTTCCTCTAAACGGGGCATTATTTATAGACTATGCAAAACGAACGTTGTATTGAACTGATAACCAAAGAGCTTTCAGGAGAGATTAATGCTGAAGAACAGAAAGAGCTGGATCATCTTTTGAAAACCAACCCTGAATATGTACAATACAGGGAAATGTTCCGGGCTTACTGGTCAAAAAACAATCCCGGAGATTATAACAACCAGGCGCTGTTTTTTAAAATAAAACAACAGATCGGTGAACAGGAAGCATGGCAAAGCATTGGTGAATCTGCTCAGAAAACCCTTCCACTGCGGGCCAGCCAACCCTGGTATTCCAATAACTGGTTTAAAGCGGCAGCAGCCATTTTGATCATCAGCTCGGCCATCCTTTTATATCAACAGGCCAAACAAACCACCAATCCACACCGCCCTGCGTTGTTAACTAAAACAACCATGAGGGGTGTAAAATCTATCATTAATTTACCCGACGGCACCTGTATTACTCTGAACTCTGACAGCAAGCTGGAATACCCTGAACATTTTTCGGGCAAAACCAGGGAAGTACATTTAACCGGTGAGGCATTCTTTGATGTACATAAAGATGCGCAGCATCCTTTCATCATACATACCGGCAATATGAATATAAAAGTATTAGGAACCGCATTTAATGTAAAAGCCTATCCCAACGACGCTTCCATCGAAACCACGCTCATCAGGGGGCAAATAGCGGTCACATTTAACGGCAAAAATGATCAACCCATCATCTTACATCCTTCGCAAAAATTAGTGGTTAGCAGGAACCCTGTAAATAATGATTCTGTCCATACGGTAGCTCATACAACCGGTAAGGCAGTGAATACAGGCCCGTCGCTGACTACCCTTACCTATTACAAACCTCAGGATACCACCGTGGTTGAAACGTCGTGGCTGCAAAACAAACTGGTGTTTAAAAATGAAGATTTCAAAAGTATCGCCCTGGAAATGGAAAGATGGTACAATACGAATATTCGGTTTGAAAATGAAGCGGTAAAACAACTCACATTCACCGGCAAGTTTGACAGGGAAACCATAGAGGAAGCCCTGCTGGCCTTACAATTGTCCGACGGCGGATTTACATTCAAAAAAGATACATCCGGAATTATTATCTACTAATAAAAACGATATGCTTGTGATGAAACCAAACAGCACCTAAAAAAATCGGGAATTATTGTTAGTAATTCCCGACAATAAAGAAAGATCAATTGTGTAAACCAGGCTTCGGTCAGGAAGCCTGCAATCAATCATCTCTTAACCAAAGTAAATGTATGATATTTTTTATACGCTCCAAAAGGGGCAGGGATTTGTATGCCCTAAAATGCCTGCTAATAATGAAACTAACTGTTGGATTGATATTAATCCTGAATTTTCAAACGATTGCTAATGTTTACTCCCAAAACAGGGTAACCTTAAATTACAGATCAACCGACCTGAAAACCGTATTGTACGAAATTGAGAAACAGACCAGTTACCGTTTTATCTTCAGCAATCGCAAACTAACTTCCGACAAAACGGTAAATATTGCCGTAAAGGATGCCGATGTAACGAAAGTGCTTGAGCAGATCCTGTCGCCCCATGGTTTTACTTTCAGTATGCTGGCCAATAACCTGGTCGTCATCATTCCTGCCGGAAAAAATATCGTAATAAAGCTAATAACCGGTAAAGTGCTCGATGAAAAGGACGAGCCGTTGGCAGGCGCCAATATTAAGATCAAGGGTGGCAACGGTATGGTTATAACCAATAAAAAGGGCGAATTTTCCATAGAGGCGCCAGACGACGCCATTCTTGTTGTTTCGTACATCGGTTACGAAACCAGGGAAGTTCAATTACCCGGTAATACCGGGCTAACCGTGCAGCTAAAACCTTCTGTCACCAGTTTTAACGAAGTAGTGGTCATTGGTTATGGGACCCAGAAGAAATCCGATATTACCGGATCGGTAGCCCACGCCGACCTTCAATCGTTCAGGCAGGCCCCGAACGCTAACCTGGTACAAATGCTGCAGGGAAGTGTTCCCGGACTGAACGTCGGTCAGGTAAATTCATCGGGACAGAACCCTTCGATCCAGGTACGCGGTCAATCTACCCTTTCAGGAAACACCAATGTGCTGATCATACTCGATGGAATTGTGTTCAACGGCAGCATGGCCAGCATTAACCCCGGCGACATTGCTTCGGTAGATGTGTTAAAGGACGCCAGCAGCAAAGCCATCTATGGTTCGGCAGCGGCGAACGGGGTATTGCTTCTTACCACAAAAAAAGGAAAGAACACCGGCAAACCGCTTGTGAATTATACCACTTCCTACGCCAGCCAAAACCCGGCCAACCGGCTGCACCCTTTAAATCGTGAACAATTTATTCAAAAAATAAAAGACATCAACTGGCAGCAGGCATACCTGGGACCCGATTACCTGCAACCCAACCCGGCCTTCAATGTGCGTACAAAGATCGACGGTACGCAACAAACCGCCTATGACGATGGCGCTACCGATTTCAACTGGTACGATGCTACTACCCACCCCGGCTTCCTGTTGGATCACGAATTGAGTATTAGCAATGCAACAGAGAAAACCAATTTCTTTATTTCGGCCGGTTATGCCAAACAACGGGGGCTTATCATTAACGATGATTTCAGCCGGAAGTCGGCCAGGATCAATTTTGAAACAAAGCTGCTGAACTGGCTTACAGTTGGCGCGCAAACCTATGGTTCGTTCATGGATTATTCTGGTACTGCACCCGCATTAAGAGACCTAATGCTGTACAGCCCCTTAAATACGCCCTATGACGCCAATGGTAACCTGGTGCCGCTGCCCAATGGCTCCATCACCAACCCGTTAACAGCTTTTGACGCCAGCGATTACGACCACCGGAATGCATTATCGGGTAATTTTTATGCCATGGTGAACATTCCATACGTAAATGGCCTGAGCTACCGGATGAATTTCGGTAATAACTATTATTGGAATCAGCGCTATACCTCCAATAAATGGGGCGCCAACAATACAGGCGCCGCATCTAAATCGAATGACGCCAATTACGATTATACTATCGACAATATTATAAATTATAAAAAAACGATCGCAGATGCACACAATATAGACCTGACCCTGGTGTATGGCGCCCGAAAGAATAAGTATGAATATACGAATGGCAATGGCATTAATTTCAGCAATATTTCACTTGGATATAACAGCCTTGAAACAGCGGTAACACAACGCATCTCGTCAGATGCTTACCAGGAGCAGTACAATTACCAGACCGCCCGGTTAAACTATAACTTCAATAGCAGGTATTTATTAACAGCCACCATCAGGCGCGATGGCTTCTCGGGTTTTGCCGAAAACAACAAAGAAGGCATCTTCCCTTCCGTTGCCGTGGGTTGGGTCATTAGCAAGGAACCTTTCTTTAAAGCGAATGCTATCAACAACCTGAAACTCAGGGCCAGTTACGGATCAAACGGCAATTTGACCAGCCGGTATGCTTCCCTGGCCAGGTTAACCCAATCAACCTACATTTTCGGCGATGGCAATTCAAATACCTTATTCGGTCAAAATGTTACCTCACTGGCCAATCCCAATTTAAAATGGGAAACTACTACCGGTATCAACCTCGGCGCTGATGTAATGCTGCTCGACGACCGTATTTCCGCTTCTGTGGATTATTATAACACCAATACTAACGACCTGTTGTATAACGTGAACATTCCTACGATCACCGGTTTTAACAGCATAAGTACCAACATAGGCAAAATAAATAATAAGGGGATTGAAATCAACATCAACTCAACCAATATTCGCACACCTGACATACAATGGGAAACTACCATCAATTTCTCAAGAAATACCAACAAGATCTTAAAGCTGCTGGGAACGGATGGCAATAACGATGGAAAAGAAGATGACCTTGTATCAAGCAATTTATTTATCGGCCGTTCTATTCAGGCCATTAATAATTATGTAACGGATGGTTTATGGCAGATCGGTGAAACGCCGCCATCCGGCTACTTTGTAGGCGGTGAAAAACTGGTTGATGTAGACAAGAACGGCGTCATCAATGCCGACGACCGGGTTATTTCAGGATACCGCGAACCTGCTTACCGCTTTAGCATCGGCAATACGTTTAGCTGGAAGCAGTTCTCGCTGTTTGTTTTTATCAACTCCATGCAGGGTGGTAAAAAAGGCTTTCTGGGTGTAAATGATCCCTGGACGGACCTGGGTATACAAGCCAGCGATAATGCCCTGCGCAATAACTGGTTTAAAGAAGTGGATTACTGGACACCTTCCAACCCCAACGCTGAATACCGCCTTACCGGCCAGATACCGGCCATTGATCCCGAAGTATTCAAAAGCAGGAATTTTGTGCGGTTGCAGGATGTTTCCCTGAGCTATAATTTCAGTAACGCGGTTGCACAAAAACT
This sequence comes from uncultured Niastella sp., assembly GCA_966212235.1. GTDB lineage: Bacteria > Bacteroidota > Bacteroidia > Chitinophagales > Chitinophagaceae > Niastella. Next base: position 7,692 of record CBIHPP010000009.1, read on the forward strand.
GCATATCAAAAACCTGCGGTTGTACCTCAGCGGTAAAAACCTGCATACCTGGACCAAATGGAAAGGCTGGGACCCCGAAACCGGTCAAGGGCTTATATATGGCGGCATGCCGGTGATAAAAGCATATGCTGCAGGTATGAATGTTACATTTTAAACCCGGTCTTCGATTAAACTATTCACATGAAACAACTACTTAAAATAATAGGCGGACTTGCCATCTTTTTGCTGACAGCCTGCAAAAAGGATTACCTCGATGAACAGGTGCTTGACTTTAACAGCAGCAGCAACTCGTATACAACGTTAGCGAATTTCAATGCGGCTGTATACGACCTGTATAGCCAGGTTCGTTCAGAATTTTATACTTCCAATGAGAACAACCCCTTTGATTTTATTTATGGGACTGACCTCGTATTCGATGGGCAGCCCGGCGGCGCACCACGGTTTAGCGATTATTCTGTTACATGCAACCCGAATAATACGTACCTAAACAGTCACTGGAGCAATTTTTACAAGATTATTTCAGAAGCCAACACGATCCTGGGCAGATTGCCATCATCGAAAGTAGCCGACACCGATAAACCCCGGATAGAAGCACAGGCAAAATTTTTCAGGGCATTAGGCTACCGCTCACTGGCTTATTTATATGGCGGCGTTCCCCTGGTGCTGGAAGAGATCACCAGTCCTAAAACAGATTTTGTACGGGCATCTTATACCGATGTATTGAAAAGCGCTATTGATGACCTCGCCTTTGCCGCAGCCAATTTACCGGCTATTACGGCTGTTAAAGACGGTGAGATCTCCAAACTGGCAGCACAACATCTGCTGGCTGAAGTATACCTGGCGAACAAACAGTATAACGAAGCCATTACCGCTGCAACAGCAGTTATCAACGACCCGAATATGGCGCTGATGAAAACCCGGTTTGGCTCACAAAGCACCGATCCAGGCGATGTATACTGGGACTTGTTCAGGCCCAAAAATCAGAACCGCGCAAGTGGTAATAAAGAAAGCATTTGGGTGATACAGTTTGAAACAGATGCACTGGGCGGTTCTTCCGCCTCTACAAGCATTGAGGGTAGTTACCGCCTGGAAAGGCAACATGCCCCCCTGACCAGGGATTACGCCCTGAGTAATGGAGCAAAACCATTTCGCTGGCCGGTGAATGATTATACCGGTGGCCGTGGCATCGGTTGGGCTATATCAACAAAGTATTTTACCAATAATATCTGGACCACTGATTTTGCGACAGACATGCGCAATTCCAATTTCAATTTTGTTCGTACCTATACGTACAACGATCCTTCAAAAACGGCTTATTTCGGACAAACGGTTTCTACCGAAAATCCACCTGCGGGTGTTACCGTTCCCAGCCGGGTATTTTATGCTTACCAAACCAAATGCACCACGCCGGGCAAACACCCCGATGGCATGTTCCAGGACAAATCAACCTTATTGTTATCAGCTAACGCAGGCGGAACCTATACCGATCAGTATATGTTCCGGTTAGCCGAAACATATCTTATCCGCGCCGAAGCATACCTCGGCGCCAGTCAGGTGCAAAATGCAGCCAATGATCTGAATGTGGTGAGAAGCCGTGCCAACGCATCGCCGGTTTTAGCCGTCAACGTGAACATCAATTATATCCTGGATGAACGTATGCGTGAACTGGGTGTGGAGGAAAAACGCCGGCTTACACTGGCCAGGTTAGGGCTTGTATACGACAGAACCGTAAATGTGGCAAAAAGCCCTGTAGCCAATAACCTGAAACAAACCAATAATCTTTGGCCAATACCTCAGGCAGAAATTGACAGAAATAAAGATGCAAGGCTGGAGCAAAATACCGGATATTAAAATTTTCATATAGCAGATGAATTCAATCGTCAACGCCGCTGGGTTTCTACCCTGGTGGCCTCTTTTACAACAAACAATATTACATTTTACCGGTATGAATAGAAGAAAGACCCCATTTATTATACTGTTCTGTTTCTTCATTTTACAGCATAGCACATGGGCGCAGGACACCACCGCTCCCTTACCCTATATTATGGATATGGTGCATAATAACCCCGGCGAAAAACCCTATGACACCAAATACAATGACCCTGAATATTTAACAGCTCAGGGGTATAATGGCATCGTACCAAGATGGTTTGTAAGCTGTGCTATTACTTATGATAATTTCAAAAAAAATACGTTGCCCAAAAACAGTGCAGAAAGAAAGTGGATTGAGCAGGAAGCCGCTATCATTGACAGGAAATTAGCTGCATGTAAAAAGGCCGGGCTTAACGTATATCCTTTCACCGATTTCATCATCTTCCCGGCCGTTATTTGGAAGCTATATGGCGATTCAATAAAAAATACAAAAGCAGGCGTTGGCAGTGTGTTGGGCGGCAACGGTGAAGACCGCAAACCGGATATCAGCCGGCCGGTTACCCAATCCCTACTGCGGGCACAGATCGCCGGTATTTTCGACCGGTTTCCGCAACTCGATGGTATTGTGCTTCGCTTTGGTGAAACCTACCTGCACGATACCCCATTTCATAAAGGCGGAAGTCCTATCGGTAATGGACGGCAGGGCATTGAAGACCATATCACGTTTATCAATATCCTGCGCGAAGAAATATGTGTAAAGCGTAATAAGAAATTATTTTACCGAACGTGGGACTTCGGCTATAATTTTCATACCAATCCCGAATATTACCTGGCCGTTACCAACGCCATTGAGCCACATCCCAACCTTATTTTCTCCATTAAATACCAACAGGGCGATTTCCTGCGCATGACACCGTTCAACCCCACTATGGGTATTGGGAAACACCGGCAAATGGTAGAAGCCCAAAGCAGCATGGAAGCCTATGGCAAAGGGGCGCATCCATATTACTCAGCTTTTGGTGTAATCAACGGCTGGCCCGAAACCAAATATGAAATAGTAAACGAACAATTCACCGGTAAAGAGAATAATCCTGCCAATCCACGGGGCATGATAGATATCCTGAAAAAAGGATTGCTTTGCGGGGCATTTACCTGGTCAAGAGGTGGCGGCTGGCAGGGACCTTATATTACGAACGAATTCTGGATCGACCTGAACACCTGGGTGGTTTCGCATTGGGCGCAAAATACAAACCGAAGTGAAGAATCGTTGTTTTATGAATTTGCCGCTCAACACGGGTTTACCGGCATGCAGGCCGACCGGCTGCGACAAATAGCTTTATTAAGCATAGAGGGCGTTCGCAAAGGCCACTGCAACAGTTTTACTATTAACCAGGTATGGTGGGCAAGGGATGCGTTTTTTTCGGTAAAGGCCAACAGTGCCGTCATCAATAGTATCCTGAAAAACAATCTAAGCGGGCAGGTGCTGGCCGAAAAAGCAGAAGCAGCGGATATCTGGAAACAAATAGAAGCTATTTCGAAACAAATTACGATCGCCGATACAGCGCTGCAGGAAGCCATTCGTGTATCCTGTTCTTATGGGCGCATTAAGTTTGAGCTCATTGAACAAATGTGGACGTTGATGCTGGAAAATGCCGTGGAAGAAACGGGCGGGCAGCCCCGTAAACAGGTATTGCAACACGCTTTGCAAAAGTACGACCAGCTTTGGGCAGAATGGCGTACGTTGAAACAATCGAGTCCTTATTGCGCAACCCTATATACTGACATGGATTTTTTGAATAAAAAAGAAGGAAGCATTGGTGAGTTGGTTACCGGGATCCGCGATAAAGTAAAATAAATTTACCGCATCGGGGCATTACCGGCAAATACTACAATAAGTAAGAAACCACAAGATAGAAATGATATTTTTCAGGTTTGAATTGTTTTTACCATTCAATTCATTACCCATTAAAATGGCTAGCTTTTTCATGGCCCGGAGCATTTGCGTTTGAACCGTTTTGTAGGAAATGTCAAGTACCTCAGCTACTTCTTTGTATTTCATGCCGTCTTCTTTAACCAGCCGGAATACCAGTTGGCATTGCTGCGGCAAAGAACGAACAGCCTGGTCCATTTTGAAAAAGAGTTCATTTTGCTCCAGTTCCTTTTGCGCATTAAAGGTATCTACCAATTGGAGGGAATGATCTTCAATATTGACAACATTTATGGTGGAGAACCGTTTGGTATAGTTTAATGCCCTGTTTTTAACCGCGATAAAAATGTAGGTTTCAGGTGAATGTACATGGCTCAGATTTTTTCTTTGCATCCAGATAGTGACAAATACATCTGATACTATTTCTTCGGAAATCTCTTTCTGATGAACATATAAGGTGCAAAATTTTATTAACCGTACATTCAACAGGTAGAAAAACAATTCAAATGCTTTTGAATCATCATGCAGGGTGATTTTTTTCCAAAACTCAACAAGTTCAGCATCTTTATCGGCCATATCTGATATTATTATGATAGCAAATCGTCTACTAAATGTCAACAAAATCTTTCATGCCAGGTGGTAATTTTTACTTTAAATTTTCCAGGCCAAAATTAGCCAGTTTATCAGCAATTGGCAATGTCTTTAAACCAAGCTCGGTTAAGCTATATTCCACTCTTGGTGGAACTTCAGGATATGCTTTTTTTGAAACTAATTTGGATTCAACCAAAAAATTTAATTCCTCAATGAGCACTTTTTCGCTAATGCCGGGGATTGCCCTTTTTAGTTCGCCATAGCGGATTACTCTTTCATTTATTTGAAACAAGATCAGCAATCTCCATTTACCTCCTATTAATCCTAAAGATTTTCTAACCGGACAATTTTCATCTGAGGTGAAAATTATTTTTTGATTTTTTTTCATTGATAATCAATTATTCTAACCAACATGTAAGTACCCTACCTATTAGTAGGTACTTGAATAAAGGTAAGCAAATTCATTACTTTGCGCAACAAATGAGCTTGCATATGACACAAGAAGAAAAAAATGAACAAATAGCTATTACAGCCTACCAAAGAATTTTTGGGGATTTAGATATTACTGCGGTAGATGAATATATGAGTAAGGATTTCATACAGCACAATCCAACAATAGCCGACTGTCCCGAAGGAGTAAAAGCCCTGGTACAAATGCTTTCCTCACAGGGGGTGTCGAAGCAAAAAATCGAGTTTAAGCATGTTATTGCAAAAGGTGATATTGTTGTCCTTCATTCACGTTACGAAATGGCCGGAAAGGAATGGAGGTTTATCGATATTTATCGTGTAGAGAACAATAAATTAGTCGAGCACTGGGATGCTATGATGCAGATGCCTGATAAGCGTGCAAATAATAATCTGATGTTCTAAGATGTGGTGAAGCTAACAAGTAAAGAAAAAATAATAATTCCAAAACGAATATAATGACAGCAAAAGAAGTAGTAGAAGCTTATTCAATAGCACTCTCAAATGGAGATATTCCAACAGCATTTTCGCATTTTAGCCTAAACGCAAAATGGCATCAACCCGGAAATAATAAGTTTTCCGGAACACAAAATGGTCTTGAGGCGATTGGCAAGATGCTTTCTGATATGATGGGTTCTGCACAAGGTTCATTAGTTGTCAAGCCAGCAGGTCCGCTGATGGTTAATGGAAATTTTGTTTCCAGTCCGGTACGATTTAGTGCAAAATCTGGCGACAAAACTGTAGAAATGAATGGCAACGATGTATTCGAAGTGATAGACGGAAAAATTGTTCAGGTTTGGTTATTTTCAGAAGACCAGGATGTTGAAGACGAATTCTGGGGAAAATAATTACACGCATAATTACATTATAAGTCTTTGTTTTTTTTCGTCTTACGCAAAATTACGAATATTAAGTACCTTCAGGGTTGTTGTTGAGATCAACTGCAATATTTTAATATAACAACGAACCTGCTTGCGAGAAAAAAACTGTTTGATCAATATAGTTATTCGTGTGTGCTTGTTTTTAAGTATGCACATTTCCTGTCTTTATTCGTTTGCAAACGATTCCCTTCAAATCACCCGCCTGGGAATAGAAAAGGGATTATCCAATAATTCCGTAAGGTGCATATACCAGGATCATAATGGGTTCATTTGGTTCGGAACATTTGATGGGTTGAACCGGTATGATGGATATAACTTTAAAGTGTTCCGGAAAACAGATACGAGTATTTTACCCCATAATTATATTACCGCTCTTGGCGAAGACCATCATAATAATATCTGGATTGGCACCAGCCAGGGGGCCAGCCTGTATAATAGCCTTACCGGAAATATTTCAAGAGGGTTCTTTGAACCTTCAGGCGCCAAACAAAAGCAACCAATTTCCTTCTACATAAATGATATCAAAACAGATGCTGCCGGCAACCTTTTTCTGGGCGTTGATGGTGGTGGACTGCTGGTAGTACATCATGGAAGTAACGTTGCCATTCAAACCGTTTGCCCCGGTACTGCAAAAGATAATAGCAAGTACGAAGTATCGAATATTGTGATCGACAGGCAGCAACGCGTTTGGCTATTTGTACGGAAGCTGGGTCTATGCACATACGACAGGAAAACCAAAACAATCCAGGTTGTTTACAGGAATAATGCCAACGTTATTAGTATGGAAGGCGACGATCAGGAAAATATCTGGATAGGTTCCCGTACCGGGCTGTTTAAGTATAATATCCCCGGCCATTCATTGAATGAGGTTGCGCTGAAACTTACCTCAAAGGTGATCAACAGCTTGAAGTTCGACCGGCAACGAAAACTGTGGATTGGAACAGAAGTGGGTATCAATGTGCTGGAACCTGCAACAGGAAAACTGGATTATATTTTATCCGATGAAAACAAAAGCAAAACCAAACTGGCCGGAAATGATGTAAACTGCATTTTAGAAGATAACGAAAACCGGAAATGGATAGGCATCACAAAAGGCGGCGTTGATGTAATTGATCCCCAGGGTAACGGTTTTAGGACTATAGCACATGACCCGCTAAACCCTAATAGCCTGGCTAATGATTTTGTTTCCGCTTTTTATGAAGACGAGGAGCAAAACCTGTGGATCGGTTCTGATAATGGCAATATCAGCATTTGGAACCGAAAACAAAATACATTCAAAAATTACCGGCAAATACCCGGCAGTAACGATTCCGCAAGTAATTATGGAATTCCGGCTTTTCTGAAAGACAAAATGGGCGATCTCTGGATCGCCACTTTTGGAAGCGGCATTTACAAGCTCAACCGGTTTACAAAACGATTAGAACATTATAAATGCATCAACAACCAAAACGGAGAGGAAAATGTTAATGCATGGTTGCTGTATGAAGACAGGGAGGGCAATGTATGGGCAACCACCTTTAGATGGGGGCTATTGTTCCTGCTGAACCGGCAAAAAAACCGTTTTGAGCCCTTTTGCCAGGACTATATCGATATCTTTTCCATGTTCGAAGATCACGCGGGTACTTTATGGGCTGGCACATCCTTTGGCTTTTCCAGGATTAATAAACAAAGCAAAGGATTCAATTATTACGAGACAGGCAAACCGGTAAGAGCTGTACTGGAAGATAAAAAAGGCCGGTTATGGTTGGGCACCGAAGGCAATGGCCTCCTATTGTTCGACAAAACAAGTACTACCATAAAGCAATCGTTTACCGAGCAGGATGGTTTATGTAACAACGCTGTTTTAAATATCCAGGAAGACGGCGATGGACAATTATGGCTTAGCACTTTTCATGGCCTTTCGAAGTTTGACCCGGAAAAAAAGACATTTAGAAATTATTACCAGGAAGATGGATTGCAAAGCAACCAGTTTTCTTATAATGCCGCCCGGCGCCTTCACTCCGGCGAGATGGTTTTTGGTGGCATCAAAGGGTTCAATATTTTCAATCCCGCCGGTTTGAAAAAACGCAACTATTTCCCGCCTGTTTTAATTACCGGGTTACGCATAAACAATGAACAGGTTGCTGAAGGAAGTAAATATGTAACATCCATACATGAAGATAAAATTGGATCGTTGAATATTCCATTTTCCGAAGCCGTGCTTTCTGTGGATTTTGCTGCACTGGAATTTTCGGCGCCCGGAAAAATTTTATATGCCTATTACCTGGAAGGTTGGGATAAAGGCTGGAATAACAATGGCGCCATCCGAACCGCTAATTACACCAGACTAAGTGAAGGAAATTATACATTACATATCAGGGCAACCAATGCGGAACAAATATGGAATCCCCGGGAAGTGAGTTTACGTATTGTGGTTTTACCTCCCTGGTACAGAAGCTGGTGGGCTTACGCCTGTTACCTGTTGCTATTGGTATGCGCTATTGTAACTTACCAGCGGTACAGGGCTCGCCAAACAAAACTGGTATTCGAAATAAAGCTGGCCCGGGCGAATGCTGCCAAAGAAAGAGCGGAAAGAGAAACAGAAAGACTGATCAATGATAAGGAAAAAGAGATCAATGAAAAACGACTGACTTTTTTTACCAGTATCTCACATGAGTTCAGGACCCCGATCGGTTTGATCATTAACCCGATCAAAGAACTGTTGCGCGACCCGGATACTTCTAAAAAAGGTCAGGCTGAATTAAAACTTGTTTATCGCAACGGACGGCGTTTGTTAAGTCTTGTTGATCAATTGTTGTTATTCCGTAAGGCGGAAGTTGGGGCAGACAGACTTCGGATTGTGAAGCTGGACCTGTGTGCACTTTGCAAAGAGGTTTTTTTAGCCTTTGAGCAACAAGCCAGGGCTTTGAATATACAATATGAATTCACCTGCACGCCGGATGCTATTGACATGTATGCAGACCGGGAAAAATTAGAGATCGCTTTTTATAATCTTATATCCAATGCTTTAAAATATACTACCCGTGACGGCAGCATATTGGTGGAAGTAAGCGAAGGGTTAAACAAAGCCATGGTATTTGTTAAAGATACAGGTTGCGGAATTCCCAGGGACGTTGGTGATAAACTCTTTGAAAGATTTTATCAGGTACGAAAAAAGGATACTCCGGTAAGATCGGGTTTCGGCATTGGGCTGTTTCTGGTTAAACATTTTGTGGAAAGCCTGAAAGGCAGGATCTGGTACGAAAGCAGGGAAGGAATAGGGACAACATTTACTGTTGAGCTGTTAAAAGGCCGGAATCATTTTGATGATGAACTGATTTTTGACGACGTAACCAATGAACCTACATTAATTAAGGACTTCATTGAAGATGTGCCAACCATGGAGGAAACTTCCGGCGATAAAACCGGAAAGCCTGAATGGAATGCCCTGCTTTCTGAACGAAGGTCGATGTTGATCGTTGATGATGATGCACAAATCAATGAATTTCTGGTGCAACTGTTTTCTGCTGAATTTACGGTATACCATACTGATAATGCTACAGATGGGTTAAAACTGGCGGGTCAGCATGTTCCGGACATTATCATAAGCGATGTAAATATGGATGGGATGAATGGGATCGCATTTTGTACGGCCATAAAGGAAGATGCTTCGCTGAGCCATATCCCCGTCATATTATTAACGGGTAACGAAGCGCAGGAAACAAGGTTGGAAGGGCTTGAGGGCGGCGCGGATGATTATATTTTAAAGCCGTTTGATAATGAACTGTTGATGGCCCGGGTGAAAAATATTTTAAAAAGCCGTACTACGCTGCAGAAATACTTTTTCAATGAAGTAACATTAGGTAAAACCAGTTATCATGTAGCGCCGGAATATAAACGGTTTCTGGATAACTGTATTGCTATCGTGGAAGCAAATCTCGAAAACCCGGAGTTTGGGATCAAAATGATGGCCTCCGAATTAAGCATGGGCCAATCTAAGCTATATAAAAAGGTAAAGTCTATTTCAGGTCAATCTCCCAGTTCGTTCATCCGGTTTCTCCGTTTGAGGAAAGTAGCGCAATTATTAATAGAAACGGATTATAACATCAATCAAGCGGCCTTTACAGCCGGATTTAATGACATGAAATATTTTCGGGAACAATTCTCCAAGTTGTTTGGGATGAAGCCTTCCGATTACGTAAAAACCTATAGAAAAGGAACTCCCTCCTGAGTCACCTACTTAAAACAGGGGAGAAATCGTGATTTACCCCCCTATTTTCACGATAACCCCCGGCAATTGGATTTTTCATATCCTATTTTGCAATCGTTCTGGTTCACATTGTAACCAATATCGATTGACAACCAAAATATCAATATGAAAAACAAAAAACTGTACGTGTCGTTGCCCCGGGGCCGTCCTCTGCTTCATTGTAATAATCAGTAACATGCTGCTATGCTTATGACAAACCGGTAACCGGAGTTTTCTGGTTGCTGATTCCTAACTATTGCTTAAACCAAAACGAAATGCTGCCATTTTACCCCGTATGGCCCAAGGTGGGCCCGCCCGTTAAACTCATTTGCTTTCTATTGCTTTTTACACTGCTGGCAGGTTCTGCCAGCGTATCTGCTCAAACGGTTTCAAAAATAAGTGGAACTGTTGTAGACAGTGCTTCCGGTGAAAAATTATCTAATGTTTCAATCGTTATCCAGGGTACGCTGCAGGGCGGTAGCTCTAACAACCAGGGTGCGTTTGAACTCGATATTACAAAAGAATCGGTTGTTCTTCAGTTTTCAAGACTGGGCTATATTACCAAAACACAAATGGTTCGTAAAGGCGAATTGGCCATTATTAAAATGGCAACAAATGTCGATGAATTGCAAGACGTTGCCGTAGTTGCCTACGGACGACAGAAGAAATCGAGCATGGTGAGCGCTATTACTACCATTGATCCCAAAGATCTGAAAGTGCCGTCGAGTAACCTTACCACTGCAATGGCCGGTCGCCTGGCTGGTGTAATTGCTTACCAACGTACCGGTGAACCGGGGCAGGACAATGCTTCCTTCTTTATTCGTGGCGTTACCACTTTTGGTTATAAAAAAGATCCACTCATTTTGGTGGATGGCATAGAGGTAACGCCTACCGATCTGGCCCGGATGCAACCCGATGATATCGCCAGCTTCTCCATCATGCGCGATGCAACCGCAACCGCATTGTTCGGTGCGCGCGGCGCCAATGGCGTTATACTTGTTACCTCCAAATCGGGAAAAGAAGGCCCGGCCAAAATCTCCGTTCGCTTTGAGAACAGTACGTCTTCCAATACAAAAGATATAGAACTGGCTGATCCTGTAACATACATGAAGCTGGAGAATGAAGCCGTGCTCACTAGAAACAGGTTGGGCATATTACCTTACTCACAAAATAAAATTGACAATACCATAGCAGGTAACAACCCTTACATCTATCCTGCCAACAACTGGATGGACCAGCTCATCAAAAAAAGTACGACTAACCAGCGCATGAACTTCAACGCAAGCGGAGGCGGGAGAATTGCGCGTTATTACATTGCTGGTACGTACAACCAGGACAATGGTATACTGCAGGTAGATAACAGGAGCAATTTCAACAGTAATATCAAGCTCAAGACCTATCAGATTCGTTCGAATGTCAATATCAATATGACCAAAACAACCGAGGTAATCGTTCGGCTCGCCGGTACATTCGATGATTATCGGGGTCCTGTTGATGGCGGTGGTGGTGTATATACAAAGATCATGCGTTCCAATCCGGTGTTGTTTCCTGCTTATTACCCGGCAGAAGTGATGCCCCTGGTAAATCATCCGCTCTTTGGGAATGCAGATGGCAGTTTGCTGGTTAACCCCTATGCAGATATGGTAAAAGGATATAAGGATTACGCACGCTCTACCATGAATGCACAGGTAGAAGTAAAGCAGGACCTTAATTTTATACTCAAAGGTCTTTCGGCACGGGCGCTCTTCAATACTTCAAGATATTCTTACTTTGATGTAAGCCGTGCTTACAATCCTTTTTTCTATTCGCCTGGTTTTTATGATAAACAAGCGAACACGTATACACTGAAGCTACTGAACGAAAACTCGGCCACGGAATACCTTAATTACTCAGAAGGAATAAAGGACATCAATACTTCAGCTTACCTGGAAGCTGCGGTTAATTACAATACTAAAATAGGAGAGAAAAACGACATAACCGGTATGCTGGTGTTTATGAAACGGCACCAGTTGCTGGCCAACCAGGGAACCCTGCAGAAGTCCCTGCCTTACAGGAACCAGGGCGTTTCAGGGCGTTTTACCTATGCGTATAATAGAAAATACCTGGCCGAACTCAATTTTGGCTACAATGGTTCTGAACGTTTTTACAAATCGCAACGCTATGGATTTTTTCCCGCTGCCGGAGTTGGCTATTATATTTCCAATGAAGATTTCTGGGAGCCTTTGCTGCCTGTCATCAACCGGCTGAAATTCAAAGCTACTTATGGTCTTGTAGGGAACGATGCGATTGGTAGTGCAGATGATCGTTTCTTTTACCTGTCTGAAGTTAATATGAACGATAACGGAAGAGGTTTCACGACAGGAGAGAACTTCAACTATTACCGCCCTGGTATCACTGTTACCAGGTATAACAATGAAGATATTACCTGGGAACGGGCTAAATCATTGTCGGTAGGCATGGAGCTGGGTCTTTTCAATGACTTTACCATGAACGTGGATTACTTCCAGCAACACAGAGATAATATCCTGATGAGCCGGTCTTATATTCCAACCACCATGGGACTTTCGGCTGATGTAAGGGCAAATCTTGGTCAGGCTGAAGCACGGGGAATAGAAATACAAACCACCTACAACAGGAATTTTGGCTCAGGGCTCTGGCTACAGGCCAGCGGTAATTTTACCTATGCCAAAAACAAATTCACCCGGTTTGAAGAGCCGCAATACAATGAAGCTTACAAATCAAGGATAGGCAGGTCTATTGATCAGATCTATGGGTATGTGGCAGAACGGCTCTTTGTTGATGAATATGAAGTAGCCAACTCGCCACGCCAGAACTTTGGCGAATACATGGCCGGCGATATAAAATACCGGGATGTAAATGGCGATGGTCAAATTACAGAACTGGACATAGTACCCATTGGTTATCCTACGGTGCCGGAGATCATCTACGGGTTTGGTTTTTCTACCGGCTATAAAGGATTTGATTTCTCCATGTTCTTCCAGGGTTCAGCCCGTTCTTCTTTCTGGATCAATGCTACCGCCACTTCGCCATTTTCGAACCAGAATGCCTTGTTAAAAGCTTATGCGAACGATCATTGGTCAGAGGAGAATAATAATCTGTATTCGCTATGGCCCCGGCTCAGCACCAGTGTTGTTAATAATAATGCACAATGGAATACATGGTTTATGCGGAATGGAGCATTCCTGCGATTAAAGAACATAGAGATCGGTTATTCTTTGCCGAAAAAACTGGCTGCCCGTGCTTTTCTAAATAATGCCAGGTTCTATGTAAGCGGTGTAAATATGTTCACGTTCAGCGCATTTAAGTTGTGGGATGTTGAAATGGGCGGTAATGGACTTGGTTATCCAATTCAAAAAGTTGTGAATGCGGGTGTATTGCTTGGATTCTAAAAAACGAGAAAAAATGAAAAAACTATCAACCATCATACTCTTTTTTACGGTATTCATTGCTGCCTGTAAAAAAGATTACCTCGATATAGTGCCCGACAATGTGGCCACTATCGACAATGCTTTTACCAACCGGAACGAAGCAGAGAAATACCTGTTTAGCTGTTACTCCTATCTTCCGCAGGAAAGCAGCATTTATGAAAACCCTGCTATGCTGGCGGGCGATGAGTACTGGACGTACTGGCCCATTACCAACCTCAGCAGGTTGCCGGTAGATCCGCAGCTCATAGCAAGAGGCAGTCAGGGAAAAGTAGACCCTAAACTGAACTATTGGGATGGTTTCGTATCCGGAAAGCCGCTATTCAGGGCCATCAGGGATTGCAATATCTTTCTTGAAAATGTAGATAAAGTAATAGATATCGATCCGGTAATGAAACAAAGATGGGTAAGCGAAGTGCAATTCCTGAAAGCCTACTATCATTTTTATCTGTTGCGTATGTATGGGCCGGTTCCCATCATGGATAAAAATTTACCTATTGACGCCAGCACGGAAGAAGTAAGGGTGAAAAGGCAGCATGCCGACAGCGTATTCAATTACATTGTGAACCTGATCGATACCGCAGCAACCGGACTTCCGGTACAGATAACGAACAAGTCTTCAGAACTGGGCCGCATTACCCGGGCAATTGCACTGGCTATAAAAGCAAAGGTGTTGGTTACGGCGGCAAGTCCGCTGTTCAATGGCAACAGCGATGTGGCAACCCTTGCAAACAAATCGGGCGAAACACTATTTTCTGCAACAGCCGATCAACAAAAATGGATAAAAGCAGCGCAGGCCTGCAAAGAGGCCATCGATGTATGCGCACAGGCAAATATAACGTTGTACAAATTCGAAAGTAACCTGGTAAACGTAAACGATACCGTTCGACGTGAAATGAGTATCCGCAATAGTGTTTCGGAAAAATGGAATAGTGAGGTCATTTGGGGATTTACCAATGGTACCGGCTCCAATATACAACAGCAGGCATTGCCAAGACTGGACCCTGCAAAGCCAGGCAATGAGACCACTTATGGGCAGTTAGCACCTACCCTGAAAATGGCGGAACTGTTTTACTCGAATAATGGAGTGCCCATTAATGAAGATGTTACCTGGAATTTTGGCGACCGGTATTCACTGCGGGTGGCTGCTGCCGCAGATAAAAATTATGTGCAGGAAGGGTACACCACTGTTGGACTGCATTTCAACCGCGAACCTCGCTTTTACGCCAACCTGGCTTTTGATGGCGCTTTGTGGTATATGCAGAATGGTACCTGGAAAATACAGGCAAAATCGGGGCAAACCCAATCCCGCAAAGCAGCGTTCGGCTATTCTATCACCGGTTATTATCCCAAGAAGCTCGCCAACTGGAAATTTGTAATTCAGGATGGGCAGTCCTTCTCTCAGGAGCAATATCCCTGGCCCATTATACGGCTGGCAGATCTCTATCTCTTATACGCAGAAGCACTCAATGAAGCAAACGGGCCTGGTGCAGATGCTTACTTATACATCGATGAGGTAAGAAAGAGAGCTGGCCTTAAAACGGTACAGGAATCGTGGACACTCTATTCCTCTAACGCTTCAAAATACACTACCAAAGAAGGATTGCGGTCCATTATCCAACAGGAACGATCGATAGAACTGGCCTTTGAAGGACAACGCTTTTGGGATCTCCAACGTTGGAAAAAAGCTGCAGAGGCCATGAATACCCAGGTATACGGATGGGATATTGAAGAATCGGACGCTACCGCTTACTATCGTAAAAAGTTGTTGTACAACCGGCAATTTACAGCACCCCGCGATTACTTCTGGCCCATCAGAGATTATGACCTTATTGTCAATCCTAACCTTGTGCAGAACATAGGATGGTAAATTATAAAACCCAAGCTTGTAATATGAAAATCATACAAACTATAACAGGTTTTCTGCTGTTGCTTGCAACAGCGACCGGTTGCAAAAAAGATGAATTGCATCCGTTAGAAGCCGATGGAGATGCGCCGGCGCCTGTAGAAAATATTATCTATATCAGCCTGCCCGGTTCAGTAAAACTTACTTACTCATTACCCGCCGATAAAGACCTGCTTTATGTACAGGCTGTATACACCAATAAATATGGCAAAGAAGTAAGTGTGAAAGCATCTTACTATACAAACTCTTTGATCGTGGAAGGATTTGCTGATACCGCCAGTTACAATATGAAAGTATATGCGGTAGATAGAAGTGAGAACAGGTCTGCACCGGTAGATGTGGTGGTGAAAGCGGCTACACCTCCTGTCTATGAAGTCTATAAGACCATTACGCTTAAGGAAGATTTTGGAGGCCTGAATATACAATACACCAATCCTACGGAAGCAGATCTGGCTGTTGTTGTTTGCTATAAAGATTCAACCGGTGAATTTGTACCCTATGAAACTATTTATTCCAAAATGAAAGATGGCCGTTTTACCTCCCGGGGTTTTGCCTCGAAACCTACTGAATTCGCCGTGTATTTAAGAGACCGGTGGGATAATCGTACAGATTCTGCTTTTGCAACCCTTACCCCCATTTTTGAAAAGAAGCTTGAAAAATCAAAATTCAGAGCAGTTGTATTGCCTACGGATATTGCTGTGGGTTGGGGCCTGCCTATTCCCAATATGTGGGACGAAAAGATTGCAGCAGAAGGTAACATGTGGCATTCAGTCGATGGCACTATGCCTATGCAGGTTACCTTCGACCTGGGTGTTACAGCCAAACTGAGCCGGTTTACATTGTGGCAGCGGCAGGGTCAATGGATATATAATCATGGCAATCCAAAACAATATGAGATCTGGGGCTCGGTAAACCCACCCTCTGATGGAAGCTGGACCAATTGGGTAAAGCTGGTTGAATGTACCTCCGTTAAGCCTTCAGGTCAGCCCACCGGTATGAATTCTTCAGAAGATGTGGCCGCAGCGGCAAGAGGTGAAGAATTCAATATCCCGCTTTCAGCACCCCGCGTTAGATATATACGGGTAAAAGTGTTGGAATCCTGGATAGGCAAGGGCGGACAGGCCGCACATATTTCTGAAATGACCTTTTATGGAAACGATCAATAACGAAAATTGCCAATAATGAAAAAGCAAACATACGTATACGTTCTTTTTTTTCTGTTCCTGGCGGCTTGTTCCAAAATGGATGAATACCGGGAAAAGTTTACTGATGGCCATGAAAGGCTATACACCGGCAAGGCCGATTCTGTAAAAGTATTTCCCGGAAAGAACAGGGCGCTGCTGAAATGGCTGTATGTGGCCGATCCCAAAGTGAAAAAGGCAAAGGTGTTCTGGAATAACAGGCACGATTCATCATCTGTAGATGTAGTAAGAACTTCGGGCGTGGATACTATAAAGTTCATGATCAATAACCTCGCAGAGGGCAACTATAATTTTGAGATCACTTCTTATGATGCAGACGGGAATGCTTCTGTAATTGTAAATAAACCAGGGGTGGTGTTTGGAGAAAGCTATCAGGCTGCCTTGCTTAACCGGCTTGTGAAAAAGGCGGAAACAAAAACAGGCTATGCCGAAGTAACGTGGTATGGCGCCGACCAGGAAACGCTCCTTACAGAGGTGAAGTACCGCAATTTGTCGGGTGCAACCATTACTAAAACTGTTTTACCCGGAGTGGATACCACAAAGCTGGAGTCTTACCTGTCTGGTACTAAATTCGAATACAGAACACTCTATCTGCCGGATTCTTTAGCCATTGATACCTTTTACACTGCCTGGCAACAAAAAGGAATTACGGCCGATGTTACCAGCATCTATTTAAAAAATGCAGGTTTCCCCTTTGTGGCGGCGGTTATGGCTAACGGCCGGTTTGGTACCCTGGCCGACTGGACAACCAACAGCGCAGCGAAAAATATAAGCGGACAGGGAGGTTTTGATAACTACCCCGGCTATGGCACCCTCGCATTTGAATATTGGGGTACGCCAGCCATCAATAATGGAAAGATCTACCAGACAGTAACTTTGCCGGCCGGTAAATACAAGCTTCAGGCTACCATTCAAAGCATAACATATGATCTGCCGGCTACTTATCTTTTAGCTGTTGCCGGAACGGGATTGCCCGATGCGGTTAATTATTCACAAAGCCTCGGATTTGCAAAATTCACCAACAGTTCTTTGAACGGTAAAGCGCTTGATGCAGATTTTACGATAGGTGCGCAAATGGATGTTTCCCTTGGTGTGGTGTCAAATATGGTATCGGGTAACCTGAATATTCGTATTGATGGAATTAAGCTATTCAGCATAGGTGATTAAAAGCGTGTTTTGGTTAAATACCTAACATGCAAGAAAGGTTGACAATCTGTTCAGCCTTTCTTGCTTAGGTATATTTCAAAATCGGTAAAAATTTAGGTTAGATAAAATTAGAGAAACCAGCATATGCAAAAAACTGCAGGGAAACTGATTGCCTTTTTTCTTTTTTTCTTTTCAATGTCACTAGCCATTACCGCACAAGAAATTGTTTCTCCCAATAAATTTATTAAAGTGGTAATTAGTGCGCAAAAGGCATTGGTTAACAAGCCCGTTTACCCGGTATATTTTAAAGTGCTGTACAAAAAGGGTTCTGAATATATCGAGGTAATAACAAAATCCCCATTGGGAATATCGCGAAAAGACCAGCCATTTAGCGATGATCTCAAATTGGTGGGAGAATCCGAGATAAGGGAAGTGCATGATAAATATGAAATGATTTGTGGTAAACGTAAACAGTGTGAGAATTTTGGGAGGGAGAAGATCTTTAGTTTCAGAAATTCAAATGAACAACCTGTAGATATTGCTTTCAGGGTGTATAATGATGGCATTGCATTCCGGTATATTTTCCCCAATCAATCTGATTCAACTATAAATATCACTGGCGAGGCTACAATATATATTTTACCAGATAGCACCTGCCGTTGGATGCAGCCTTATAGTATTGGTTATGAGGATTTTTTTCCGCTCAATAAAACTGGTTTAAGCACGCACAAAGAGCAGGACTGGGGTTTTCCTGCATTGTTTAAAGTTAATAACGAACCTGTTTACGCATTAATTTCCGAAGCAAATATTTCTGGAAACAATTGTGCTGCAAAACTATGCAACGGTAAAAACGCCAATGCATATCAGGTTACATATCCTTCTCCCCGCGATGATTATAAACAAACCGGCGTTAAAACTACATTGCCATGGCGGTCGCAGTGGCATACACTGATCGTTGGAAAATTGTCTGATATCGTTGAATCCACTTTGATCACCGATGTCAGCGAGCCGAACCAATTGGGAAAAACTGATTGGATAAAACCAGGGGCGGTCTCATGGATCTATTGGGCGAATAACCATGGTTCCAAGGACTATCAAAAGGTTGTTGAATATGTGAATCTTGCCACAGCAATGAACTGGCCTTATGTGCTGATTGATTGGGAATGGGATGTAATGAGCAATGGCGGCAATATTGTTGCTGCCGTTAACTATGCAAAAAGCAAAGGGATCAAACCTTTAATGTGGTATAACTCCGGTACAGCCTTGCTCGATCCCACACCGAACGATCGTTTACAGACGGCAGAAAAACGCGCCAAAGAATTTTCGTGGCTCAACGAAATAGGCGTATCTGGCATCAAGGTCGATTTTTTTGCCGGTGACCAGCAGGATATGATGAAGTATTATATTGATATTTTGAAAGATGCGGCTAAATATCATTTAATGGTGAATTTTCATGGAGCAACAATTCCCCGGGGTTGGGCGCGTACCTTTCCCAACCTTATGACAACAGAGGCGGTATATGGTGCAGAATGGTACAACAATGGTCCGGAGCTGACTGGTAAAGCAGCAGCTCATAATACAACCCTTCCGTTTACCCGTAATGTAATTGGCTCCATGGATTACACGCCGGTTACCTTTTCAAATTCACAAAATCCACATATCACCTCCTATGCGCACGAGTTGGCTTTGTCTGTTGTTTTTGAATCAGGGTTCCAGCATTTCGCCGATAGGCCGTCAGCGTATGAATCGTTACCGCCAGAACCAAAAGACTTTTTGAAACACGTTCCCGTTAGCTGGGATAATACAAAACTGATCGATGGTTATCCTGGAGAAAAGGTTATTATTGCCCGCAGGAAAGGAAATCAATGGTATCTCGGCGGGTTGAACGGGCAGGATCAAACACAGACCTTAATAGTAAGGTTCGATTTTCTCGATAAACGGAATTATAATTTTCAACTTCTCAAAGACGGAAAGGATGATAAATCTTTTTCTTCAGAAATTATAAAAATAAAGAAAGGAGACACCCTGAAAATTGAATGTCTACCACGAGGCGGATTTGTTGGTGTCCTGGAAGTTAAAAAAGAGAAATGAATCGAAACCACAAATAATGAAATAAGCATTGCAAATATGAAACGAAGAGCATTAATCAAAGGAATGGCCGCCACTTTGCCATCGTTATGGTTATCACAGGCGTTGGGTAATCATTTTTTCAAAGATCATTATACAGTCGAGCCCATTGCAAAAGGTCCGTTTAAGCCAACATGGGAATCGTTACAGAACTATAAAACACCCGGGTGGTTTCGTGATGCCAAGTTTGGCATGTGGGCACACTGGGGACCACAATGCCAACCTGAAGCGAGCGACTGGTATGCACGAGGCATGTACCAGGAAGGATCATGGCAATATAAGATCCATCTTGAAAAATATGGGCATCCTTCAAAATTTGGATTTAAAGATGTGATCAATGAATGGAAAGCAGCAGATTGGGATCCTGAAGAATTAGTGAGTTTATATAAAAGTGCAGGTGCGCAATATTTTATGGCGCTGGCCAATCACCACGACAATTTTGATTTATACAATAGCAAGTACCAGAAGCATTGGAACGCTACTAAAATTGGTCCTAAGAAAGATTTGATTGGCGGTTGGGCAAGGGCAGCAAAAAATAACGGACTACCCTTTGGCGTGAGCGTTCATGCATCACACGCATGGCGTTGGTATGAAGTGGCGCAACGTGCAGATAAAACCGGTCAGTTTGCAGGTATTCCTTATGATGGAAAACTCACAAAAGCAGATGGCAAAGGAAAATGGTGGGATGGATTGGATCCACAGGAATTATATGCACAAGATCATCCTTTAAGTAAAGAGAGTTTGATTGATAATTCAATCCACAAGCAATGGGATTGGGGAAATGGAGCTTATCCGCCCGATAAGGCCTACATCGAAAAGTTTTACAATAGAACAATTGATCTCATAAACAAGTATAATCCAGATGTAATCTATTTCGATGATTCGCAATTTCCATTATGGCCTATTAGTGATGTAGGTCTGCGCATTGCTGCTCATTTGTATAATAAAAGCATTAAGGAATACGGAGAACTTCGTGCGGTGATCAATGGAAAAATTTTGGATGAGAATCAGCGCAAGGCCATGGTGTGGGATATTGAAAGAGGCCAGGCTAATGAGATTCAAACACTGCCCTGGCAAACGGATACCTGCATAGGAAACTGGCATTATGATCGTGGATTGTATGAGCGCAATGGTTACAAAACAGCAAAAACAGTTATTCATACCCTTGTTGATGTTGTCAGCAAGAATGGCAATTTTATGTTAAACATACCTGTACGTGGAAATGGAGCCATTGACGAAAAAGCAAGAAAGATTGTTGAAGAAATAGGTTTATGGATGAAAGCAAACAGCGAAAGCATTTATGGTACCAGACCATGGAAAATTTTTGGTGAAGGACCTGCTCAAGAAGCTGCCGCGCAACTTACTGCACAAGGTTTTAATGAAGGGAAAGGGAAGCCATTTACGCATGAAGACATTCGCTTCAATGTGAAAGGCGATGTGCTTTATGCAACTGCCATGGGTTGGCCGCAAGATGGGAAGTTTGCTGTAAAAAGTCTGGCAAAGAACAGCACCCATTTCCCTAAGGAAATTCAAAAAGTGGAATGGTTACCCACAAGGCAATCATTGACCTTCGAAAGAACTGAGAAGGAGTTGATTGTTGCGCTGCCGGAACGAACTTCTAATGAATTGGCCTATGCAAATGTAATAAAGATCGTTTAAGTTCACCCTCCCAAATCTTAATAAAAAAAGTGCGCCGTTTTCCAGATATTGGATTGCCGCCTAAACTCAAGGCAAATTTGGAGTCTTTTTGTTCGACCCAATCCCCATCACTGGCACATGTGTCTTTTTCACATCGCTGTTTGAAACTAAAGCAAATACTTATTGTAAAAATCTAAAATATTATTAAGATCTTCCCCAAACCGGTTCGAAAGTTGTAACCTACAGCCCGCAAGCAAAGTAATAGAAGTGCCCCGCCAGCTGGCGGGGCATTTTTTATTTCCGGTAGCGAGCCGAGCTTGCTCGGCTAAGCGAACGGGAATAAAAAATGACGCACGAAGTGCGGCAATTCTATTGCTTTGTTTGATACCCCTCCCTTGGGATCAGCGCAGCTAATCCCTCTCTCTCCGCAGATAAAACACAAACGCCTTCAAGTCATTGGATTTGAAGGCGTTTCTTGTTCGAAATAATTTTACGATTAATTATTCCTTGAACTAAACTTTGACTATC
Organism: uncultured Niastella sp.; assembly: GCA_966212235.1. GTDB lineage: Bacteria > Bacteroidota > Bacteroidia > Chitinophagales > Chitinophagaceae > Niastella. The sequence goes on from CBIHPP010000009.1 coordinate 29,649, forward strand.
AAATAATTAGTGAGATCGAAGTATTGGTTAGGACTGGCATAAGGCGCGATATTAAAGAACAGTTCTTTTGCGCAATAGCGTAGGGTCAGGTTCACATTCTGCCGGGTAATAAGCCAGTTGGTGATACTTCGTTCCATTGTCCTGCTTGCGCCAAAATCCCTATTGTACGAATCTTCAATGGTACATTTCCAAAGCAAATTGGACGTTCTGGTTACCTAAAGCACTCAGTTGTTGTAACCGTTCGTTTGCTTTTTTTGAGTTGATTGCCTTTAGCGCATGTACGCACTTCCTCAAAGTGGCTTCTAATTCATCATCGTACTGCCTATAAGGTTCTGGTGTGACAGCAACGGTGAACAAATCATCCGTAAAGTCATCGTCCCTGAATTCACGGATATAATCCACCACGTCGTCATGATCGTCATGCCATTTGGCAAGAACAAGTTGCTTCAAAATCGGTTTGTAGGCTTCGTCCATTCCATCCCGACTAGCAATAGCTAAATAAAACCCCAGGTCTTGTGATTCTTGCTTACTGATTTTTGTTTCAAGTATTTTTATTAGTTGGCTTTTATACCTTTCTGTTCCATGAGGGACGCTGTCAAATAACCTGGCATTGCTGAAAGGATCGAACGGCGCTATCTCAATTGCCTTATACTCTTTTAATAATTCATCGAGGGTCATTGCTTTTGCATATTACGGGTTATCGAAAATTTCGCACAATGGCCAGGGGTCGGTATTGATCCAGAGCGGAATACTTTCAGCTTATCAAATCCCTGCTGAGTTACTGCTTGTAAGTACCACCGAAGTTTCCACCTGGCGTTCCGGGATGTTCCAATACCGGCGCAATAAGGTATTCTTTTCTTGCTCAGAGACTAGACGAAACCCATGTTTTTCATAAAACGCGATTGCCCACTTCGCATCCGCCCAGGTCCCGATCAATATCCGCGTTTCGGCCATACTACGCAAATGAGCTAATAACTTGCCGCCAATCCCGCTGTTTCTTTTTGCTGTCCTGACATAAGCATGGCGGATCAACGCCTCCCGTACCGATATAGCCCTTGCCGCCAATACATTGCCTGTGCCGAAGTATCCATTATTGCCAATGCTGAAGCACACTGCGGCATTCCGGCCAATCGGCCCGTTAGGAGCATTCCATCCCACATCGCTTCTTTGCTGCCAGGTGTCGGGCTGAGCCAATGCGGGGGAAAAGACGCCGCAAAGAACCAGGATGAGTATATATTCTCTCATTTTAGAAGCGTTTAAAAGTTAGTACCTTATTTTTAAACTATCCATTTCGCGGATAGTAACTGTCGGCGGCATTATATTTCTTTGCAATTTTTTTACTACAAGTCCAGCCACTTTCTCTGCATCCGATTTCCGAATGAATCCTTTATTACCGGGCAAACAAGGTTTGGAGGTCTGGTGGATGATCCTGTGGTCGCCGTTGAAAATATCATAGCAGAAAGTGCCGTTGGCTACAATAATGATCTTGTAAGTGATAGTGTTAGCTGAGGGATAGAGATTAGATTGGACCGATGAAGCTACCGACTGTGCCTCCAGCTGAAAAGAAATGAAACAAATGATAGCTGATAAAAAAATCTTCATAAAAGCAATTTATTGTAAAAGATTTCTCCCACATTCGAAATCAATATGAAAATAGAATTAAACGCAACAAAGAAGAATGAGAGGATTCAGCCTCTTTCATGATATTGATCACGCTCTGAAATGAGTGCATGGCGGGAGCCATACAGCTTAAATTGCGCCATCACTTCATCCTTGTAACGTCTACCCGCGATACTATTGATCATGAATTATTGATGAAAGCTTGTAACCTAAAGGCCCAGGCAGGCTTCCAGCCAGGTTTATTGTTTTTCAAACTTTGCCAGCCATTTTGTGTCATTTGACGTCACTACGATAAGGTATACCCCGGCCGATAGATTGTTTATTGAAAGGGGAATAGTATTATCTCCTGTATTCAGCGCAATATTCCGGACTTGTATTTTTCTGCCCATCATATCGCCAATAACCAGCGACGCCTTGTCATTTGCAGTATTTGTATTCAGGTGAAGCGTTACATTGTCTTTTGCAGGGCTCGGGATGACGGAAATACGGTTACTTGTACCGGCAATCTTTACAACTACTATTTTACTATACGCTTTCATACTATCCAGGTAGGTTTCGATCAAACGGTAATAAAGGGTTTTCGCGCCCAATGCGCCTGCATTCATGTCAGTAAAATTATAGTTGCGAATTGAATTGGAATGACCAGCTGCCGATACACTCGCGACAGTAATGAATTGTAAGCTGTCTGTACTACGTTGAACATCAAAGCGGCTGGTATTTTCTTCCTGTGCTGTTTGCCAGTGCAATACACTTGCGCCGTTGACGTAGTCTGCTGAAAAATTAAGCAGGTTAACGGCCAATGGGGCAGTAAGAGAGCTTAAAGCGATATAGAATTCCGAAAAACGGGTTGTGTTGAATTCAAAATAGCGGTATTCATCGGATACTCCGTAATGGCCGATCGTAGTCGGTGTAATGGAGGTATAGTCGGAGGGTATATTGGAATTATTGGTTGGATCCAGATCCTGATGGATGCCATCATAACGGATAATGCGAATATCATTTTGCGTATAGCTACTGCCGTAAGTTGTATTAAAATAATTGATAAAACCGGTTAGTTCGTCCGTTGTGCAATATAGCCGCACTGTTACAGAAGAAGATGGTTGTGCAGCCGGTGTGATAAGGTAATTCCGTGGAAGATAGGCGCCATACTGTGCCTGGCTTCCACCAAACCAACCTGTAGTATTACGATAGGTTCCCGGGGCCAGGGTTCGAACGCTCCAGCAGGTAGCTCCTAAATTATTATTGTTGGGGTTGATGCCGAGAACGAGGCCATTGTTGTTATCCAGTTGCCAGGTAAATGCCACGCCTGATAAGGCAGGGCAGGAGGGAGCAACGGAATAATCGCCGACGGTAGTGCGGATGTCGGCCTGGGGAGAGTATTGCCAGAAATCAGCGTGATACGATCCCGTACCCATATAGCCCCTTCCGCCAATGCTGAAACCGACCGGATAAATCCGGTTCCCGCCGGGGAATCCCATTTGCTTTGTCCAGGTGTCGGCCGTAGGGTCATATTCCCAAAAGTCGTTGGTTAACGATGATGCGCCGCCGACATACCCATGATTACCGATACTAAAGCCGGTACCTCCATAACAACAGGTACTGCCAGGAAATTTGCTTTGCTTTTGCGTCCAGGTATTGGCGGCCGGATCATATTCCCAAAGGGTAGGGTCTATTCGAAATCCTGGTCCAAACCCCACGCCGATGTAGCCTTTGTCGCCGATATGGAAACCGACATTTTGAGTAACGCCACTCCCTGGAAAGTCTGCCACCCGGGTCCAGGTATTTGCCAACGGATCAAATGCCCAGAAATCGTTGAACGTTGTTCCGTTTACGAAGCCCAGCCCAACGTATCCCTTAGTGCCGATGCTTAATCCAATAAGTTGTTCACGGCCGGTGCCCCCGAAACTTGACTTTTGTTTCCAGATGTTGAGGTCGGGATCAAATTCCCATAGATCGGTCATATAATAGCCAGTTAACGCTCTTCCCAATCCCGCATAGCCTTTGCCACCAATGCTGAAACCAACGGCCCAAAAACGGCCGCCAGCAGGAAAACTTGCTTTTTGAGACCAGGCGTTAATCAGTGTGTCGAACTCCCAAAAATCGGTAAGATTCCCCTGATTACCACCCGCCGACGTTCCCATCCCCATATAGCCTTTGCCACCTATACCGAAGCCTATTGCACTTATGCGTCCGGCAGCCCCGAAACTGGCTTTCTGCGTCCAACTGTCGCCGTGGGTATCGTATTTCCAGCAATCATTCATCAGCGTAGCTGATATAGGGCCAAGAGAAATACCAAAACCGCCGTCATAGCCTGAAACGACATATGCCTCGCCACCAATACAGAACCCTGCGGCGCCATTACGGGCCATGCCTGCAAAATTCGTTCTATTTACCCAGGTATCTGCAACCGCGTCATATTCCCAGAAATCACTGAAGTTAGTACCTGTAGAATTTACTCCCAATCCGACATACCCTTTGTTACCGGTGCTGAAACCTGTGGCCCGTGTACGAAAACCTCCGCCGAAATTTGCTTTTTGTGTCCAACTGTCTGCAAGCGGATCGTATTCCCAAAAATCTCGGTATGGCTGCTGGGACATATCCTGGTTATCTCCCGTACCAATGTAGCCCTTACCGCCGATGCTAAAGGCTATGGCGCATTCCCGCGCAACTCCACCGAAGGCGGCTTTTTGTGTCCAGCGGTCGGTCACAGGGTCATATTCCCAAAAATCTTTTTGAAGGCCCTGTCCCCATCCCGTACCCACATATCCCTTGCCATTTATGGCAAAAGCGGCAGCACCAGTGCGCTTTCCTCCGGGAAAGCTGGCCTTCTGTATCCAGCTATTGGCCGTGGGGTCATATTCCCATAGATCGCTAAGCATAAGGCCCGTAAGGGGCCTTGGGCCTGAGCTATCACCCAAACCGATATATCCCTTGCCCCCTATGACAAATCCTATCGCATTTTCGCGGGCTTTTCCACCGAGGTCGGCTTTTTGTGTCCAACTATCGGCAGCGGGATCGTACTCCCAAAGATCTTTTCGAGATGCATAATCGTTTCCTGTGCAGATGTATCCTTTATTTCCGATGCTAAAGCCAACCGCTGCTAACCGTGCGGTGGGCTCGACGAAAGTATTCCACCCAAGAGAACTTTTTTGTTGCCAGGAGCCTGGCTGGGCCACCAGGAACATGATATCGGTGCAAAGGACCAGGGTGAGAAAATATCTTTTCATCGAGAGATGTTTTAGACATTAATAGTTGATTTTTAACCTGTCCATTTCAGGAATGGTTGCCGATGCCGGAACGATATGCCTCTTCAGCTTTTCAACTACCAGCTCTGCCACCTTCCTGCATCCTTTTTTCGGCGTAATACATGATTACCGGACAAACAAGGTTTGGAGGCTTGGTAGATGATCCTGTGGTCGCCGTTGAAAATATCGTAACCGAAGGTGCCGTTCGCTGCGAGTGTGATCCTGAAGGTAATGGGGGTAGTAGGGGACTTTGGCTGGACTGATGTAGCAACCGTCTGCGCCGGCCGCACAGAAGTGACAAAAAAAATACCCGAAAAGAAAAGCTTCATAAAAAAAGTTTTTAGTTTGGGTACAATTTCTTTCGGGTTCGAATCAATATGAAATTAGCATTGAACATAACGGATAAAAATGAGAAAGGTCAATCCGTTTCATGATATCGATCAGTATAACATCCTACACTTAGCATCAACCGGGTTTCCGAAAATGATATTGTATTAGGAAATGACGGCAGTAAATGGATTCAGATAAAGCGGGTGAAAACAGGAAATCCTGAGGATCCAAATTAATATAATTATTACTACCATGGAGATCATCTTTTTCATGCAATTATATTTATTAAGGTATGAATATAGAAATCTATTTGCAATGACAGCAGTCAAAGTCATTGCTGAAATTCGTCAGTTAGTATAGTATCAAAGGAGCACCGCTAACGTTTGTATTTATGCTATTATCCGCTATATTTAATCATTACAGTTTATTCGTTTTATGCCTTAGCAAAAAATATGCGGCTTTTATTGTGTAGCGCAAATACAATCCATATTCATCCAATTGTATTCATATTCTGATCTACAACAGATATGCGCCGCAGCTGCGTTAGTTAATATGATTCTGCCGAGGTTCCTAATTTTTGTCTTCTTTTTTGATGCAGCCAATCAGGGTTGATGAAAAACATAGAGACGGAAAGGATCACAGAAGATGCGATCATTACAAATTATCTTACAGCACAACAAAAAGGGATAGATCATGATCTTCGCCAGGATAATTATGCTCAATACGGCGACCTGACTTTAGACGACGTTTATAAATTTCATAAAGAAACACTGGCAGGGCGGCACTATACTTATTGTGTAATTGCATCCGACAAGCGGATCAATCCCGACGAATTAAAGAAATATGGAGCGTTACAGACCTTGTCGGTAAGCGAGCTGTTTGGATTTTAATATTTTTCAAAACTGTGCAAGCGCTATAACATGAGCTCATCTTGTGGGTTGTTTCGGTAAAAAAGCACCTGTTTTGAGAGATAATAAAATCCTATGGTTAAATATGACCGATAGGAATGATGGTCAGTTGCCAGCTACCGGTTCCTCTGGTCCTGCTTATGAAGGTCGGGGAAGTGTTAATAATAATTGGTTGAGCTGAGTTATTCTGAATACAAGCTGAGTCAGACCTTGTGCCTAACAAACTTCCGCATGATTCAAACAAGACTAACAGCATTGCGATCCCTAAATATTTCATGAATGAGGATTGTCTAATTGTTGAACGACGCCCAACATTATATTTCCGCGTATTATACGCTACGTTTAACAGAAAATATTTTTTTCAAGTTATTATTTTTTAACTACTTAGCAAAAAAACGCGGTTAATGCCTGATAGCGCAAATACAACTCAGATTAGGTTTAGATCATCCTTTTTGTTCGAACTCAATCCCCTTCAACGACACATATGTTTTTTTCACGCTGATGTTTGAATCTTTATAAAATACTCTTTTGAAAAATCTACAATATTATTAAGGTCTGTCACAAACAGGTTCGAAAGTTGTAACCTACAGCCCGCAATAAAATTGAAACGCCTTCAAGTTGTTGAATTTAAAGGCGTTTTTTTGTTCGAATTATTTTCAACTGCCCAGTCCCACTTGCTCAAGACCCTATGATGGTGGCAGTTATCATTGTTTTCCGTTTCACTAAATCTTTAAATCTCCATTCGCATTTCTAACAAATTGGGTTTAAAACCAGCTTTCAAATATGCGTTTTTGGCTATTTTGTTTTCGTCATAAACCTCCAATCGCACTTCTGTTAAATGCTGACTTTTAGCCCAATCAATAAGTCCGTGCAAAATTTTTTGATTTATTCCCTGCCCGCGAAAAGCAGGTTTTACATACATAAAACCCAGATACGCATATTCACTGTGCTTTTGATATGGCTTAGCTGTTAGGATTTTTGCGTAACCAGAACCCACAATTTCATTATCAATTACAGCAACTAATACTTCGGCATTCTTATTTTTAATCAGTTCGATGATATCATAATAGTGAATTTCACCTTCTTTTAAAGTATTGTCAAAAGGTCTTTCGGCTTCTATTATTCCTTTTTCAAAACTTAGCAATATTGAATCAGTTTCAATAGCCTTACGAATCTCTATTGTCATTTTGGTATTCAGCGTTTAATTTGGTCTATGATTGGTTTTATTGTGTTCAGCTGTTCTAAAGTTGTAGCTGTTGATTCTGTGATACAAAACCCAACGACATTATGATTTGCTTTTATTTTTTTGATAAGTTCAGCAACGTCAGACACTGAAGAACCAATGTTTGTCGGAAACATGGAGAACTCATATTCGGATTTATCTAAAACGTCTAAATCAAGATGAATGTAAACGTTTTTGAAATCCTTGATTTTATTTTGAACGTCTTCAAATTGACAATCTGTAATTGTTGTAATATTATGCTGTATGATATATTGGCTTTCAGGCTCGTCTAAGTCCCTCAATCCAACATAACATATTTGTTCTGGGTTCAGTTTTGAAAACAGTAAGTCAATAAATGCTGAGTTTCCCTCTCCCAGGAGTATTCGTAATGGCATTCCGTGAAATGTCTTGCTTGGGGAGCTTTCTGGTGTATTCAAATCAGCGTGTGCATCTATATAAATGATACAAATATCTTCCTGGTATATTTTGTTTAGATAGGAAATAGGGATGATTTCAATTCCACAGTCGCCACCAATAGTTGATATTTTATCAGGTTTACTGTTACTAATTATTTCTTTGAAAAGCTTTGTCTGCTCAAGTATGGGTTCAAAGCATTTAATGTTGGCGATTGTTGTTAACCCTTTCGTTGAAAGTGGAATAACTTTTATGTCACTATCCTTGAAATATGAAATGAAAGTCTCTGCTCCCAATTTCAAATCATCTGTGAAACCTGAGCCTTGCCACTGTGGATTAATGAAAATCATAATTATATTATTTAGAGATTTACTTATTCGTTGAATGTCGTTTTATACGTCCACTAAAATTTGTATATCAATTTGGCCTGACCGCTAATATTATATATCTCTATTATACGCTATATTTTATCAGAAACAATATTTGCAAATTATTATTTTTAAGCCGAAAGTTGAATGTATGTCTGTTTCTGACGTCCTGCTGTCTGTCAGTTCCTTTCAAACGTCCGTATTTTTGCTGTAACAGATCCGGGAAGCATTTTGTGCTCCATTTTGTTATCGAAGGAAACAAACCTGGTATATGATAAAAATAGCGTTTATGGTACCACCATCGGTTGAAATACTTGATCTGGCGGGACCTGTGCAGGTGTTTACAGAAGCAAGGTACTATGGCTTCGAAGCTGAGCTTGCATTTTATTGTTTAGAAGAAGCCAGCGTAAGTTCATCAGGGCTTCCGTTTGGTAAAGTCAGCCACTTCAGTGAAGCTAACCTGTCGGCCAACGACTATCTATTTGTGCCGGGCATGGATTTTCAATATGTTAGCAGCAATGCTTTCAAAACGCAGCATGCATTCTTTAAGTGGCTGAAACATTGTTCCGATAAAGGCACGTTTATTTGTTCGGTCTGTAACGGTGCCTTTGCGTTAGGTTATGCGGGCTTACTGAAAAACACCGAGTGTACTACACATTGGAGAAGAATAGAAGCGCTTCAGCAAGCTTTTCCGGATGCGAAAGTACTGACTGATATTTTGTTCAAAAAAAGCAACAACGTATATACCAGCGCGGGCATCAGCGCCGGCATCGACCTTTCGCTGGCTATACTTGAAGAGTTGAAGGGCGCCTTATTTACACATAAGGTAGCGCGCGGGCTGGTTGTGTACCACCGCAGAAGCCAGAACCATACACAGCAAAGTGTTTACCTCGATTACCGGAACCATATCAATCCCAACATACATATCGTACAGGATCACCTTATTGAGCATCTCGCCGATGAAAACTCCATTGAAGACCTGGCGAATATGGTTGCCATGAGCCCGAGGAACCTGAGCCGTGTGTTTAAAGAAAATACCGGTACCACCATACTCGAATATCTGACGCTTCTGAGACTGGAATTGGCCAGAACCATGCTTAACAATCCTAATTTCACCATTGAATATATCGCTTCCCGTTGCGGATTCAAAACAGCCAGGCAGCTTCAGCGGATTTTAAAAAACAATTTACAACCCACCGCCAAATGAAAAGGTACTTGCTTGTAGTCCTTCTTACCAGTGTTTTTTGCGGTTACAGTCAGAAAATTCCCTGGAAAAAAGTTGAACCTGAAGCACAGGGGATGAACTCGCTGACATTATCAAATGGTATCAGCGAGTTAAAACAGGCCGGCAAAAATATCCATAGCCTTTTAATCACCAGGAACAACCAGGTGGTGCTCGATGCCGCTTTCTATCCTTACCGGCAACAGTATGCACATGATATAGCGTCGGTTACCAAAAGTGTTATGTCGCTCCTGATCGGAATTGCCATTGACAAAGGGTTTATCAGGAGTGAACAGGATACGGTAATGAATTATTTTCCAGGGCATACCATAAAAAACAACGAGCTTAAAATCCTGACCATAAAAGACCTGGTGAATATGGCATCGGGTTTCCAATGCAGTTCGGCCAATAGAGAAAAAGAACTGGAGCAGATGCAGGACCAGGCTGACTGGGCTGAGTTTATGCTTGATCTCCCTTTCTCATCAAAACCAGGTGAAAAATTCTCTTACTGCAGTGGTAATTTCTACTTGCTCGCAGAGGTATTGCAAAGGGCGACGAAAATGAAGTGCCACGATTTCGCCAGGAAATACCTGTTCGATGTACTGCAGTTTGGTACGACATTCTGGGATGAAAATAAAAAAGGCGTCAATCATGGCTGGGGCGATCTTTATATGCTTCCTTATGATCTGGCTAAGATCGGCTCTTTGTTATTGCAGGAAGGAAAATGGAATGGGAAACAGGTTGTTTCAGCGGGATGGATACAAAAGATCCAGGCTTTATATCCTGCAAAGGGAACGGAATCGTATGGTTATGGCTGGTGGCTCGACAGCGAGAACCCTGATGAAATACAGGCTATGGGAAGAGGCGGGCAACGAATGTTCGTGCTGAAGGACAAAAATGTGATTATCGTGACCACAGGCGGCGGATTTGATGCCGGAGACATGGACAACCTGGTCGAGAATGCCATGGCAGCCTGGCAACCGGGTGAGAGCCATTATGCTGAATTACGGCAGCGGGTAAAGCAGATCCAGTTGCCTGACACGGGTCGCAGCCAGGAAAACAATTTCTCAGCTGGTATGCTCAATAAAACCTTCCAGCTGGAAAACAATGACCTCGAGATAACTGCTTTCCGGTTCGAAAAGGGCAAAAAGGATTACTATCTTATCTTTGACCTTGAAGATGGCGGAAAACAAAAACTGGCGATGGGAATGGGTAACCGATATGTGATCTCCCGTGAACATCTGTTTGGTTTACCCGTTGCGCTTAGGAGTTCCTGGAAAAAGGACAAATTGCTTGTTGAATATAATAGCCTTTCCAGCATCAACCTGTACAGATTTACCTTTGTTTTTGATAACGATAGTGTTGATTTCAAAGCCGAGGATATAACCAACAAGCGAAACATATCTCTAAAAGCCAGAGCAACAAATTAATTGATAGGCATGCCTTAAGGCAACTTAAATTATTTTACGTTATATGCCATTACTAAACAAAAAAGAACAGACAATGGTCAAAATAGTGCCATACTGCTGTTGTTATAAAAATTACTTTTGATGGCATACTAATGCTATATGCAAAATTATTTGTTTCAGGTTTCAACTACATTATTTTTTAAGCTTCGTATAGTTTTTATTTTCCTTCTTTTAATAACACTAAATTCTTTTTTGTCAGCGCAACAAACGGTTGCCGTAACAAGGGAGAAGTTACTGATGGATAATGAATGGCGTTTTGCGCTGGGTCATGCTGTTGATGCACAAAAAGATTTTAACAATGGTACGAGCTATTTCTCTTACCTGGCCAAGGCGGGTTATGGTGATGGCGCTGCGGCTTCGAACTTTGATGACCGGGCATGGAGAAAATTAGATCTGCCCCACGATTGGGCAGTTGAACAGCCTTTTAGCAGCACGGCCAGTTTTAGTCACGGCTTCAAAGCTATTGGTAGAAATTTTCCGGAAGCCAGTGTGGGCTGGTACCGGAAAAACTTTTCAATACCGCAATCTGATCTGGGCAAACGCATCTCCATCATCTTCGATGGGGTGTTCCGCAACTCCATGGTATGGGTAAACGGTCATTATCTCGGCACCGAACAAAGTGGTTATAATAGTTTCCAGTACGACATTACCGACGTATTAAATTATGGCGGCAATAATGTAATCTCGGTTCGGGTAGACGCCACCATGGAAGAAGGTTGGTTCTATGAAGGCGCCGGTATTTATCGTCATGTATGGCTTAACAAAACCTTGCCGGTACATGTGGAAAATAATGGCGTGTTTGTGACTTCTGCCATAAAAGAAAAGGATGCGGTGGTCACTGCAAAAACAGCCATCATCAATGAAGGAAAGGAAAGCACTTATGTCGATGTAGTGCAAGCCATTGTGGATGCAGCTGGTAAAACAGTTGCTCAAAACAAGGTAACGAACGTGTGGCTTGCTCCCTTTGAAAGAAAAGAAATAAACACAATACTCTCCGTTGCGCTTGCAAAACGTTGGTCACTGGAAACGCCGTATCTCTACAAACTAAATACAAGTATCAGCGCTGCAAGCATGCAATTTGATAGCCGTGACATCCCAGAATATGATAAGGTGGAGACCAGCTTTGGCATTCGCACTATAAAATTCGATGCAAAAGAAGGCTTCTTTTTAAATGGCAAAGCTGTAAAATTAAAAGGCACCAATAACCACCAGGACCATGCAGGGGTTGGAACCGCTATGCCTGATGAATTGATTTATTGGCGAATAAAACAACTAAAGGAAATGGGTTGTAATGCGTACCGTTGCTCCCACAATCCTCCTGCTCCCGAGTTGCTCGATGCCTGCGATAAATTAGGCCTGTTGGTGCTTGACGAAAACCGGTTGATGCGCAGTACCGCAGACGGGCTTAATGACTTTAAAAAAATGATTGTAAGAGATCGTAACCATCCAAGCATCATTGCCTGGTCGGTTGGTAATGAAGAGTGGGCCATTGAAAATAACATAACCGGTGAACGTATAGCGAATACCCTGCAAAACTTTGCAAAAAGTTTAGACTCCACCCGGCCCACAACGGCGGGTATAAGCGGTGGTTTTAATAGCGGCATTTCTTCCGTACTTGAAGTGATGGGTTACAATTACCTGGGCAATGGCGATATAGATGCACATCACAAAAGGCACCCACATCAGCCTGCCATGGGCACAGAAGAAGGTTCAACATTTGCCACACGTGGTATTTATGCAACGGATGATCAGAAACATTATCGGGCAGCATACGACCAAAAACCAAGAGCCAGTTTTTACAGCATTGAAGAAGGATGGAAATTTTATGCTTCGCGTCCCTGGTTAGCTGGCATTTTTCTTTGGACAGGTTTCGATTATCGCGGGGAGCCTACTCCTTATCAATGGCCTTCGGTTACTTCTTATTTTGGCATGATGGACCTTTGCGGTTTTGCAAAAGATAATGTGTATTATTTAAAATCCTGGTGGACAAATGAGCCAACGCTGCATATTCTCCCCCACTGGAACTTTGCTAAAGACTCCATAGGCAAACCCATTGATGTTTGGGTATATAGCAATTGTGATGAAGTTGAATTATTGCTGAACAAAAAAACGCTTGGAAGGAAAAAGATGGAACTATACAGCCATCTTGAATGGAAAGTAAATTATTCGCCGGGCACCCTGGAAGCAGTAGGTTATAAGCAAGGAAATAAAATTTTATCTGACATAGTACAAACAACCGGCGATGCCCTATCCCTGAAATTAACGGCACACAAATCAACACTTACTGCTAACAATACAGATCTTGCAGTAATTACAGTTGAATCGCTGGACAAAAACAATCTTCACGTACCTGATGCCAACAATGAGATCAGTTTCAGCATTGAAGGCCCTGCAAAAATTATAGGTGTGGGTAATGGCAACCCAACTTCTCTGGAAAATGAGAAGTTCATTGAAACTATTGAAACCATTACGATCAGGAACCTGAAAGAGAAAGCTGTAGAGAGTATGGATGGCACGAACGAAACGGGTGTGGATGTGGACGATACAAAGTGGAAGGAAGCATTCAAAGACCGCGATTATAAAAAGCTGGCGAAAGCGTATGTTTATCGCGGCCACATTATGCTTCCGGAAAATTTTACCACATCGACTATCACTTTGTTTTATAAAAACATCGGGCGCGAACAGTCCCTATATATAAATGGAAAAGAGATAACACGTAATCAAAAGGAAAATGAAACCGGGAATGGTTACCTGCTGGATAGAAAGATGCTGCAAGCCGGCAAAAATATTATTACCATAGTGGCCACCCCCATTCCAAAACAGCATGACTGGGATAACGTGAACACTGATCCCGGGGTAATACAACTCTTTACTGCTGCACAGCCATGGAAGCGAACACTTTTTAACGGATTAGCGCAAATAATTGTGCAAACTACCAAAGAAGCAGGAGAGATTACAATAACCGCTACTTCCCCTAATTTGAAAACCACTGTTCTTCGGTTAAATAGCAAATAGGGAAATGGCCGTTTCATTAAATCCATTCACTTTTTTTGGAAAGAAAGGGAAATAAGTTAGCCAGCTGGCGGGGGATTTTTTGCTTCCCAGGCAACCTTTTTTACTGCATAGCGTAAACTGTAATGTTAGCATTCAGCAAAAATGTGAACCAGTGCCGCTCATTCACGATTAAATCGCCTCACGTATTCAATTATGGATTGTCCTATTTGTTACTCCACCAGCATTGCAACAAAACACGCAATGGGCAATGAGCGCTCCGTACAGCGGTGCGGACAGTGCAGCACAGAGTTCCTGTTTCCCCAACTGAACGATGAGGCTTTACAACAACTGTACTCTGAAAGCTATTACGCAGCCTGGGGTTTGAAAGGCGATGCCGACAACGAAGCTACGCGGCAAATGAAGATGGCTACCTTTGGGCTGCGCCTGAACCTGCTGACCCGCCTGGGGAAACAGGGCCGCCTGCTCGACGTGGGCTGCGCCACAGGCTATCTGCTGGAAGCCGCCCAGGCTCGCGGATGGGCGCCTTACGGAGTTGAATACGCGGCATGGGCTGCCGCTATTGCGCAAAAGAAATTTGGTCGAGAGGCCATCTTTAACGGCACGCTGGAACAATGCAGCTTCCCGGAAAACTTTTTCGACGCCATTGTTATGTCGGACCTCATTGAACATGTGCGTCGCCCGCAGGAAACACTGCTCAAGGCAAGGACGTTACTGAAAGATGAGGGCCTGCTGCTGATCGTTACACCTGATACCGCCGCCCTTTCTCACCACCTCATGGGCAAACGCTGGACACACTATAAACCGGAACATTTCTTTTACTTCAACCGCCGCTCATTTCAATACCTTGCCAACAAGGAGGGATGGGAAATAATTCACTATGAAAAAGCAGCCAAAGCGCTGAACATCGGCTATTTCCATACTCAATTCAATGTATATCCACACTGGTTGCTGACGCCGTTGGTCAACACACTCCATGCTGTGCTGCCACTCAGCGCCGCGAGGCGCAATTTTTTCCTGTCTATTGGAGAGATGGTGCTGGTACTGAAAAAGAATGTAGCATACCGGTTCTAATTAAGCGACCCCTGACTTGTTTAATATTCTTCATAGTTTTTTATTGGAAGTTTTTTTGGACAGGGTACATTACTTTGTAGCAACTAAAATTGTTTGCTATGGAAAAAAAAGTACTGCTACTTTTATCGGGAATGCTATGTCTCATCACAATTTATTCATGTTCAAAAAACAAGGCGCCGGATTCAGAACTGGCTGTCAAAGGAGCCAATGAAGAATTCAATGCCGCTCGCTGCGGCTGTCAGCCGGCTGACTCGAGTATTTTTGATCCCACCTGCCTCGTTGCGCCAAACGCCCAATGGAAAGTATTAGGTGAAGGTTATAGTTTCACCGAAGGTCCTGCTGTTGATAAAAAAGGGAATATATTTTTTACCGATCAACCTAATGATAAGATCTATAAATGGTCGGCAATCAACGGCGCCATCACTCCGTTTTTAACGGGTACAGGCCGCTCGAACGGAATGGCATTTGATAAAGACGGGAATTTGATCACCTGTGCCGATATGCATGGAGAACTATGGAAAATAGCTCCGAACGGAAGTCACAGGGTACTGGTAAATAATTATAATGGCAAATTATTGAATGGACCCAACGATGTATGGATCAATCCCAAAACCGGTGGTATGTATATTACCGACCCTATATTTCCACGAGGTTATTGGGATGCCGGCGATCCCCGCCAACAGGGATGGCCGCCTACACATTCTGAACAGGCAACAACCGGCAAGGGTGGTTATGTTTATTACCTGGCGCCCGGTAGCCGTACCCTGGTGCGGGTAACAACAGAGGGCATGGGATGGGACGCTGATGGATGGCCCAACGGTGTTGTGGGAACGCCTGATGGAAAAAAGCTGTACGTAAACAAATGGGCGCCCGATATTAATACAGCAGGCACCTGGGTATTCGATATTAAACCGAACGGAACGCTTGCTAATATGCGCAAGTTTGTGAATATGGGCGGCGACGGTATGTCGATGGATGAACGGGGGAATATTTATATAAGCAACTCATACGGCGTAACCGCTTTTGATCCAGGAGGGGCCAGGATCTTCAACATTCCTACAGGCGGCGGCGCTACCAACAATGTTTTTGGTGGCAATAATAATAAGACATTATTTATTACAGGACCAGTAGAC
Organism: uncultured Niastella sp.; assembly: GCA_966212235.1. Taxonomy (GTDB): domain Bacteria; phylum Bacteroidota; class Bacteroidia; order Chitinophagales; family Chitinophagaceae; genus Niastella. The sequence goes on from CBIHPP010000009.1 coordinate 45,666, forward strand.
AAGTTCACTTCGTTAAAGATGAATGTAAAAGGTGTTGAAAAATTCAATTAATTAAAAACCCGGCGCAATTTTGCACCGGGTTTTCTTTCTGGTTAAACCTGCCCGCATCATCGCACGGCAGAATTATTTAATATTATAAAAGAAACTCCGGAGTTCTTCTGCAAAAATATCCGGTACTTCAAGGGCTGCGAAATGTCCGCCTGCTTTCATTTTATTGAAACTGACTACATTTACAAAGCGCTCTGCCCACTCTTTGGGAAATTGCGCTTCTCTCGGAAATACCGCTACGCCGGCCGGTACATTGCTTTTCTTCAATGGCTGCGCGCCACTCCATTGAACCATCGCTTCTGCTTTATACATCCTGACCGAAGTGCCGATCGTTTGCGTTACCCAATAGATCATGATGTTTGTCAGCAATTCATCCCTGCCTCCGAATGCCTGCTCTATTATATCGGGTGTTGCGCCGGCATTGACCATGCTAAGGATCCAACCGGCCAATGCAACCGGTGAATCGTTCAAACCGTAAGCCAGCGATTGGGGTTTGGTTGCCTGTACCATGGCATAAGCCCCTTCAGCATACCACCACTGTTGTACAAACTGTGCAAATTGTTTTTCGGCTTCGGTCATGGTAGCCGGATCTTCCTGCCCCATGGGATAACCAATATCGGTAAAATGTACAGCCGAAACTATTCCGGAATATTTTGAAGCCAATGCTTTCGTTACGCCCATGCCCACATCGCCACCGGCCGCATAGAATTTTTCATAGCCAAGGTTTTCTGTCATTAATACTTTCCATAAGTCGGCAACTGCTTCACTGCTAAGAGAAGTTTTATCAGAAAAACCAAAACCGGGAATGGATGGTATTATCAGGTCAAAGCTTTGATCGCCTTCAGTGAGCAGGGGAATGATCTTGTGAAAGCGGTAGTAACTGTCGGGCCAGCCGTGGGTCAATATAAGAGGCTTCGCATTTTTACTTTTGCCTTTGATATATTGAAAATGAATTTTTACACCGTTTACATCGGCTATGTATTGCGGATATTTGTTAAGTAATGACTCTTGCTTGCGCCAGTCGTATGCTGTTTGCCAGTAATGAACCAGGCTTTTCAGGTAACTTTCACTGGTACCAAAATTCCAGCCAGAGCCTTCGGCTTCACCCGGCCACCGGGTATTTTGCAAACGGTATTTCAAATCATCCAGTACTTTTTGAGAGACTGATACCTTGAATTCAGTTACATTTTTCATTGATGTAGTTTTTTTTGTCTGCGAATAAGTGTTACCGATTTTGAACATGATAAGCAGGGAGAAGGCAGCGAAGAACTTTTGCATTACTTCTTATTGTTTGTGCAAACAAAGCTACATGTTCGGGCATCTATGCTGTTAGATGATATGTCGGTATAAATGGTATATATTTCGGTTTCTCCCTGATGCAGGTAATAGTGGGTTTATCCTTTGCGGTATTCTGTAGGGGTAATTTTCGACAGCTTTTTAAAGGTCCTGGTAAAATGCGATGCATCTTCAAATCCCAGGCAATTCCATATTTCCTGAATGGACATCGCCGTTTGCTTTAACAGACTTTTGGCTTCCATCATCACAAATTCGTCAATGAAGGCTTTTGCCGACTTGCCTAATTCAAGCTGCAAAACTTCGCTTAAATATTTGGGCGTGATGTTCAAATGCGCGGCATAATAGGCCACTTCCTTATGCGCGGCAAAATGCTGCGCAACCAGTTTTCTGAACTCCTGGGTAATTTGTTCCCTCCTGGAAACACTCGCGCTTCTGGGCTTGCCATTTTGAATGGAGTGAAATGAATTTGCCAGTACCAGGAGCGAATGAACGATTCCCGGGATGGTGTCTTTCTCGTCTTTTAATACTTTAAGCAATCCAAACAGGGACTTCATCTTTTCTACCTGTTCGTCTGTCAACTGGATCACATGGTTGCCGCCGGGGAAAAAGAAGGGCAGGGAATGTAAAAATGAGATCGCATGCATCGCTTCGAATAACTCTTCCGTAAAATAAACCGTATCATGCTCTGCTGAATAATTTCCTGCCCATTGGCAAACCATTCCGGGGCCAACGGTGGTGAGGCTTCGTGATCTTAGTGAATAATCGGTGCTGCCGATCTTAAATACATCACCTTCACCCGTATAGGTAATGCCCAGTCCATAAGCGAATGTTCTGAATGGAAAATTGACGTGAGCGTTTTGGTAGGTATGCCGGTCGGCTAAAAAAAATGGCACATTAAAGCTATGGGCATTCTGGTGTTTGAGATACTCGTACAGGTTGAAAGATTTCAGGTTGAATTTTTTCTGCATATGATTAGGAAAAGATTTGGCCTAAGCAATAAAAACCTATGAAGTTGTTGACTTGCCCCATTTCTATTAAATAGGATATGCCGTTATACTTTTGGTTTCGGATAAAACAAAAAAACTTTGCACGGTAGTGATGTTTGGAAGCGTTGCCAGCTTGTTCCGGTAAAAATCATGATAAGCGTCCATGTCGCTGGTAGCAATGCGCAGAATAAAATCAAAAGTGCCGGTCATCTGAAAACATTCCATCACCTCGGGAAAGCGGGCGACTTCTTTTTCAAAGGTAGCCAGGGTTTGTGCGGTATGATCATTTAACAACACCTGGGAAAAAGCGATCAAACCCTTGTTTATTTTTTTACGATCGAGCAGGGCGACGATCTTTTTGATATATCCCTGTTCTTTCAATTTTCGAATGCGTTCATGCACCGTAGCTACAGATTTGTCAAGTTCAAAGGCGATCTCCTTGTTGGTAAGGGATGCGTCTTTTTGAAGCAGGCGCAGGATCTGCAGGTCAATTGAGTCTAATTCGGCTGGTTGCATATTGAAAAAGAATCAGGAATTACTGTTTAATTAATCGGTTTGCCGAATAAAATTAAGAAAAGAAGGTCGTTGGCCATAAAATTTATGGAAGAACGGCAACCCTATTGGAAATAAGCAGAAACTTTGTCAACTTTAGTCACCATTAAGCAGAGCCATTGCAAACCGATTCCTGGTAATAGTATTTTTCCATCCCCGATCTAAATTATTGTGTATGTCTTTTACAACGAAAGCATTTTTCGCTGCAGTCCTTGTATTGTGCTGCCTGAATGGGAAAGCCCAGATCCTTACACCGGTGCATTGGAGCTATGGTGCTAAAAAGATCAGTGCTACAGAAGCGGTGGTATTTATTAAAGCCACCATTGACCCCGGCTGGCATTTGTATTCTCAAACGGTAGGGGAAGGCGGCCCGGTTAAAACCACATTTACATTTCCTCCTTCTACAACCTACACATTGAACGGCGCCACGCAGGAGCCAAAACCAGTTGTGCGCATGGAAAGCGCTTTCAATATGAACGTGGCCTTCTTTGAAAGATCGGTGATCTTTCAACAAAAAGTAAAAGTGAAGAAATTACCGGTGACGGTAAAGGGCACAGTAGAATATATGACCTGCAATGATGAAAAATGCCTGCCTCCCGACACACAAGCTTTCAATATTACTATTAAATAATCGCCCATCTGATCACTTATGTATAAATGTACTGGTTGGTTTAGTGGCTTGTTGATCGTAATGCTCCTGTTTATGGGCGCACCCGCCGGTTATGCCCGGCAGGATACCGTTTCCACTGAAGATGTTGAATTTACTTCGATGACTGATAGTGCAGTCACCGCCGGTGTGGATACGGCGGCTCGCGATGCCAGGGATACAACAACGTACGTACAGGCTGTTGTAAAATCAGCCGGTCCGGCAACACCACAATCGTTGCCAGCCATCTTTATCGCCGGTTTGTTGGGCGGTTTTGCTGCTGTGCTGATGCCCTGTATATTCCCCATGCTTCCCATGACAGTCAGTTTTTTTACAAAGGGTTCAAAAGGGAAGGGCGCTATTGGCAAATCCATTACATACGGATGTAGTATTATTGTTTTGTACGTGATGCTGGGGTTGCTGATCACGGTATTGTTTGGGGCCGATGCGCTCAATGATCTCTCTACAAACGGGATCTTTAATTTTTTCTTCTTCCTGTTACTGGTGGTGTTTGCCGCTTCTTTTTTTGGTGCATTCGAAATTGCATTGCCTTCCGCCTGGGTGAATAAAGTAGGTAGTAAGTCGGGTAAAGGATTGGGTGGAATTTTCTTTATGGCAGCAACCCTCGCATTGGTTTCGTTCAGTTGTACCGGGCCCATCATTGGCACCCTGCTGGTGCAGGCAGCAACTACCGGCGCTTTGCTGGGGCCTGCCGTGGGCATGTTTGGTTTTTCACTGGCGCTGGCGCTTCCGTTCACCTTGTTTGCCCTGTTTCCATCCTGGATGAATGCGTTGCCAAAATCAGGCGGCTGGCTCAACAGTGTGAAAGTAACATTGGGTTTTATTGAACTGGCGCTGGCATTAAAGTTCCTGAGCAATGTAGACCTGGCGTATCACTGGAAGTGGTTCGACCGGGAAGTATTCCTGGCATTGTGGATCGTGATCTTCGGGTTGCTTGGTTTGTATTTATTAGGAAAACTTCGTTTCAGCCATGATAGTCCCTCAACGCATTTGACCATACCCCGTTTTTTCCTGGCGATCGTTTGTCTTTCATTTACCATGTACCTCGTTCCCGGTTTATGGGGTGCCCCATTGAAAAGTGTAAGTGCTTTTCTGCCGCCCATGTCGAGCCAGGATTTTGATCTGTCACCAGGAAGTAGTAGAGAGCAACAAACTGTAAATAACGCATCGCATAAATATGCTGACTTGTTCGAAGCGCCGAAAGGATTTCAACCGTTTTTTGATTATGATGAAGGTATAGCCTACGCTCATCATGCAGGTAAGCCGGTAATGATCGATTTTACCGGCCATGCCTGCGTGAACTGTCGGAAAATGGAAGCGAATGTGTGGCCCGATGGCGGCGTTTCTACATTGATCAACGATGAGTATGTATTGATACAATTATATGTAGATGATAAAACCAGTTTGCCCGATGCGGAACAGTACACAACCGAAGAAGGGCGTCGTATAAAAACGATCGGCAATAAATGGAGTCATCTGCAAACAAGCGCCTTCAAGGCCAATTCACAACCGTTTTATGTGTTGCTTGATCCGAAAACCAAGCAGCTGTTGACACCGCCGCAGGGCGCCGATTACGATGTGGAACGGTATAAGCAATTCCTGAAAAGCGGATTGGCTTCTTATGGTAGTTTAAAAAACAATAATAATTAATTTGATCAGCGAATGATAAACCAGCCAATATATTTAGATAATGCCGCCACTACACCCATGGATAATGAAGTGTTTACCGTTATGCTGCCTTTCATGAAGGAAACATTCGGTAATCCATCTTCTACCTATTCTGTTGGCAGAATGGCGCGGATGGGCGTGGAAGCCGCCCGCAAAAAAGTAGCGCAGTTATTGGGTGTAACACCAGCCACTATCTTTTTTACCAGCGGGGGCACAGAGAGTAACAACACTGCCATTGCATCGGCTATTCGTGACCTGGGATGTTCACATATCATTACATCGCCTATTGAGCACCATGCCGTATTGCATACGGTTGAATATTATAGCCGGGTCAATCAAATTCCCGTTTCACTGGTAACTTTAACAGAGAACGGCGAAGTGGATTATGATGATCTGGACAATCAGTTACAAAAACTGTCAGCTGCAGGGCATAAGCCGCTGGTTTCGCTGATGCATGCCAACAATGAGATCGGTACCCTGTTAGATATTAAGCGTGTTGGCGCTATCTGTAAACAATACAATGCCATTTTTCATTCCGACTGTGTTCAAACGGTTGGACATTATCCTTTGAATTTGTTGGAATCGGGTGTGCATTTTATTTCTGGTGCCGGTCATAAATTCCATGGCCCCAAAGGGGTTGGTATTTTATATGTTCATAACGAATTGCAAATACAACCACTCATTTATGGCGGTGGACAGGAACGCAACCTGCGGGCGGGTACCGAAAATGTATATGGGATCGTGGGCTTTGCAAAAGCCCTGGAGTTAGCGATGGAAGGGTATGAAACCGAAAGCAAATACATGGCGAAGCTGAAAGCATCCATGAAGCAAAAATTAATGGATGCTATTCCCGGTGTTCGCTTTAACAGTCCGGATAATTCATTGTATACCGTTTTGAGTGTTTGCTTTCCAAAATCGCCCAACAGTGCGTCCTTGTTGCTGGAGCTGGATATGGCCGGTATCTGCGTATCGGGCGGAAGCGCCTGTAGCAGTGGTGAAAGTAGCGGGTCGCATGTTATCAAAGCTTTACAAAAAAATGATGATTGCAGTACGATCCGGTTTTCTTTTAGTAAATTCAATACCATGGAGGAGATCGATAAAGTAGTGGGGGTGTTGCAGGAACTATTACAAGTACAGATAGCATAAATGTCATAAATATTTTCTCATGTGACGTGATGATAACGTCAATCAGGGGTTTGTTTCTACTTACCCCTTTTTTTATGCCTTGTTCATACTTCTACAAATTGCCCTCCTTTTTCTCAAATTTTTTGAGGTGAAAGAAACATACCTTTGGTTTGCAGATTATTTCCAAAGTAATTATGAAAGTTAAACCGTTCGCCATTGCCATTCATGCATTGATCTGGATATTGTTGCTGGTTATTCCTTACGCTACAACCGACCAGGTTTTCAGTTTGTTAGACCCCGCATCTGACATAAAATATCTTTTACTCTGCCTTGCTTTAAGCACTGTATTGATAGTGATCTTTTACTTCAATTACTTTTGTCTCATTCCTAAATACCTGCTTGCAAAACGATACTGGCTCTATTCAGCTTTGCTATTATTAGCTATAGCAGCAGGGTTTTTATTGTTAGTTGTCATATTTATATTCTCCGATTTCCAATCCGAAACGTTAGCTAAAACAAATCCGGTTATTGAAAAAATTGTTCCCGTTATCATAGTCAATGCCCTTTTATTGTGGCTCTTATCCATTGTATCCTCTATTTTATGGACAACTTACAACAGATTGAAGCAAACGGAAAGCGAAAAACTGACGGCACAAATTGCTTCGCTCAAATCACAGATCAACCCTCATTTCCTCTTTAATACGTTGAATAACATTTATGCAACTGCTATTGATACTTCACCAAAAGCGGCAGACATGGTTGACAAACTTTCTGAGATGATGCGCTACACCATGAAAGACATACAACAGGATCTTGTTTTGCTGGAAGACGAAATAAATTACATCAACAATTTTATTGAATTGCAAAAATTGCGGCTCGACAGAAGCGTGAAACTGGAATACTATAGCCTGGACAATATTCCTGCTTTGCAAATTGCTCCTATGCTACTGATCCCTTTTATTGAAAATGCATTTAAGCATGGCGTAAATTCCGAACAAAAGAGCCATATCAAAATTGAAATGACAATAAACAAAACAGAATTTCAGTTAAGTGTGGTAAATAATAAAGTGAAAGTTCAAAGGGATATTTCTGAACGAAGCGGATTGGGAATTGTAAACACAAACCATCGCCTGCATTTAATTTATCCGTTAAAACATTTGCTGGTTATACATGATACCGAAAAAGAATTTTCCGTTTCTTTACACCTCAACTTACAATGATAAACGCCATTGCCATAGACGATGAACCGTTAGCACTTACCGTGATCCAATCGCTATGCGACAAAAGTGAAGGCGTTCATCTGCAAAAAACTTTTACGCAGCCCAACGAAGCATTAAAGTATTTACGGAAATTTCCTGTAGACCTGATCTTCTGCGACATACAAATGCCTTCCATGACCGGAATTAACCTGGTAAAGTCGTTGCAGCAAAACACGATGGTGATCTTTACCACCGCTTTCAGCGAATATGCAGCCGTCAGTTACGAGTTAAACGCCATTGACTATTTGCTCAAACCCATCAATCAGAAACGCTTTACGCAAGCTGTATCCAAAGCACAGGAATATTTTGACTACATCAATAAAAAAGACCAAAATGCAGATAAGAATATTTTTATCCGCGCCGATTTCAGTTTGGTGAAAATCCCAGTAGCTGATATTCTATACATTGAAGGATTTGCCGATTATATCAAAATTTATATCAAAGACCGAAAAACAATTATGACGCGGATGCCCATGAAAAGCATAATGGAAAAACTACCTTCCACTGATTTCATTCGTGTGCATCGCAGTTTCATTTTGCCATTCAGCAAAATTGAGGCCGTGCGGGGAACAACCATTTTCATTGGCGACCAGGAGTTCCCTATTGGCAAAACTTACACCGACGAGTTTTTCAACCGCTATGCTGATTAAACCCACGCTTAGCATTTACATTCTTCGCTTAATTCTTTCCCTTCTTCTCAAAAAGTTTTACAGGCATTTATTTGATTTCATATTTGTATCGTAATCATAAAATGATTCACGATCATGTACAAAAAAATCATAGCTATCCTCCCTCTTTTATTCAGCATTACGTTATTGCTGGCACAAGCAAAATATACCGTAAGTGGAACGGTGAAACAAAGATCTTCGGGCGAAACACTTATAGGAGTAAGTGTAGTAGTGGTGGAGAAACCCGGTGTTGGTGTAATTACCAATGAGTACGGTTTTTATTCTTTGTCGCTTCCCAGTGGGAATTATACATTACGTGTTACGTATGTTGGATACAAGCAGGAACTGATCCCCGTGAAATTGGATGCGAATGTTACTATACGCATTGATCTTACTGAACAGGGTAGTATGCAGGAAGTGGTAGTAGGGGCCAGGAAAGCGAACGATAATATTACCAGGGCTACCATGGGTACAGAGGTGCTGAATATGAATACGGCTGCAAAGATCCCGGTCGTATTTGGCGAAAAAGATCTGGTAAAAACCCTTCAACTGTTGCCAGGTGTAAAATCCAATGGTGAAGGAAGCAATGGTTTTTCTGTAAGAGGCGGCGCTACCGACCAAAACCTGATCTTGCTCGATGAGGCGCCTGTGTATAACGCATCGCACCTGTTAGGCATTTTCAGCACTTTCAATAGCGACGCCATCAAAGATGCCACCATTATCAAAGGCAACAGTCCGGCGCAGTTTGGCGGCCGTCTTTCGTCGGTACTGGATGTAAAAATGAAAGAAGGAAATAATAAGGACTATAAAGTAAGTGGTGGCATTGGTTTGATCAGTAGCAGAGTGACGGTGGAAGGGCCTATTCAAAAAGAAAGATCATCGTTTATTATTTCAGGCAGGCGTACGTATGCAGACCTTTTTGCAAAACTTAATCCCGATTTTAAAGACATTAAATTGTACTTCTATGACCTGAATGTAAAGGCCAATCTGGCAATCGATGACAAGAATAAAATATATTTTTCCGGCTATTTCGGTCAGGATGTACTGGGGCTATCTAATACGTTTGGCAGCAAATGGGGTAATTCCACCGGTACTTTAAGATGGAATAGTGTGTTGACCAGCAAATTGTTTTCCAACACATCTTTCATTTATAGTAATTATGACTTTAATGTTAGTTTTAAAAGTGATGGCAGTGAGACCAATTATAATTCCCATATAAAGGACCTTAATGTGAAGCAGGATTTCTCCTGGTATCTGAATGCTAAAAATACCGTACGCTTTGGCTTTAATATGATCCATCATACCATTACCCCCACAAAAGCAGAAGGAACGAATATTGTAAATGATAAAAAAAGCCGTAAGGGATTAGAAAATGCTGCGTATGTGAGCAATTCCTGGAAGGCGAGTGACAGGTTCAATATTGACTATGGATTGCGGTTTTCGTTTTACAATGTTTTGGGTGGGGATACTTATAATGTTTACCAGAATAATCAACTCATACAATCTATAAAACTGGAGGAAGGCAAAACGGGTAAAACTTATGTTAACTGGGAGCCAAGGTTGTCTATGAGTTATAGGGTCACCAATACGGCAAGTGTAAAATTCGCTTATGCCCGGAACACGCAAAACCTGCATTTGATGAGCAACTCCACCGGTGGCAGCCCTACCGACCAGTGGATAGGTAACAGTTATAACATAAAGCCCGAGATAGCCGACCAGGTGAGTGTGGGATTCAGTAAAAATTTCAAAGACAATGCGTTTGAACTGAATACAGAACTGTATTATAAAACCATGCAACGTCAAATAGATTACAGGGACGGCGCTGACATAAATACGGTCCCTGATATAGAAAGCGAATTGCTCTTTGGTAAGGGCAGGGCTTACGGTTGGGAAATGTTATTGAAGAAGAAAAAAGGAAAATTGACAGGGTGGGTGGGTTACACCCTTTCCAAAACGGAAAGACAAATAAACGGTATCAACAACGGCCAATGGTACAATGCCAAACAAGACCGTACCCACGACCTGTCGATCGTAGGTATTTATGAGCTTAATTCACGATGGACACTTTCAGGTACATTTATATACACTACCGGAAACGCAGTTACATTCCCTACAGGTAAATATGTTTTGAACGGTGTGGTGATATACCAATACAGTAACCGCAATGCCGATAGGATGCCGGCCACACATAGATTGGATCTCAGCCTTACCTACGAAAAACCTGCCAAACGGAGGTTTCAAAGCTCGTGGAACTTTGGGCTGTACAATGTTTATGGACGCCAAAATCCGTACACTATGACTTTTAAAGAAAACAAAGACAATCCGCAGAAAATAGACGCCGTGCAAACAGCACTCTTCCAATGGGTACCCAGTGTAAATTATAATTTCAAATTTTAAAACAGACAATGAAACATATTAACAGCGTTCTTTTCATCGCCTTACTGCTTTTTACAAGTTGTGAAAAGAAAGTGACTTTGACTTACAAAAGCAATCAATCCAGGATCGTCATAGAAGGCAACATCACAAATGAAACCGGGCCGTATTTTGTAAAGATCACAAAGTCCATTCCTTTAACGACAACCGAAACGAACCCAACGATCGATACTGCTTTAGTAACCATTAGCGATAATGCGGGCAACAACGAAACCCTTACCCCGGTCGGGAATGGAATGTACCGTACCGCTCTATTGAGTGGGGTAGAAGGCAGAATATATACACTAACTGTAAAAGCAGAAGGCCAAACATACACTGCGCAAAGCACAATGCCACAGCAGGTGCCATTTGATTCTATCAAGGTAGAGAAATTGACTGTTACCGGTGAAGTGGAATTCAATATAATACCGGTATACAAAGACCCCATTGAAAAAGGCAATAATTACAGGTTTTTGTTATCGGTAAACAACAAGCTCATTAACCAGCATTTTATCCAGAACGATGAAGTGAGAAATGGTCTTGTAAATACTTCCCGATTGGAAATAAATGATGAAGACCTGGATCTAAAAACAGGTGATACAGTCGATATAAAAATGCAATGTATAGATAAGAACGTGGCGCTGTTTTATACGGCGCTGGCGCTGATGGCTGACAGTGGCCCCGGCGGAGGCACTACACCCAATAATCCGCCGAATAATATTTCGAATGGTGCATTGGGTATATTTTCCGCTCATACAGTAGCAACGAAGCGTGTTACAATACCGTAGGCAGTAGGTTGATGGGCAATAAAAAGGGGCAGGTCATTTATTTGACTTGTCCCATTTTCGTGAGCTTTAATCGTTCCAATTGATACATCCTCTTGTTAGGATGGTAAAGGAGGCTTAATACCTATTTATTTATTAATATTACACTTACTATGAGATATTTAATTATAAAGATCATACTCCTGTTTTCCTTATTTTCCAGTAAAGCATATTCTTCTCCCGGAGATTCTTTATTAGTTAAATTAAAATTGGTAACCAATGAAGTAAAAATATGGGAAGACCTGAGCGTTTCACTTGAAATCACTTCCCTTTATAGTAAAAATATATTTATACCTAAAAATGTAAGTTGGGGGCATATTCAGGATAGTTCAGGTTTCGTTTGTTACCAACTCCAAAAAAAGGAGGGCGATGAATTTAAAGACTGTGAACCCTCCGGTATACTTGATAATTTATTTTTGAGTGAGGAAATGGATACGCTGAGTACAAATAAACCAAAAACACTCCGAAGTCATTTACTTGGATACAAAATGCTGGCAGGGACATATAGACTTAGAGTCATATGCTTTATGTCATTAATAAACGACATTAATAATGGATGTTCCAATTGGTTCTATTTTAAATGTGACAAAGAAGTAACGCGATTTCAGCATTAAATACGTTCCAGATGCTATTTTAGCTCATAGACAAGAACAGTTACCGGCCCCAGTTGATCTGAAATTCCTTTGGCGGATTCTTTGTTTGCATTGTATTCTCCGAGGTAACTGTTTGCCAATACGTACAATTTATTTCCCACGATCGCTGCCGTAGTGGGATCATGAAATAACTCATTTCCCTTATCAATGATTTTTTCATTGACAATTTTATCGCCGCTATCATTCAGCGCATATTGCAGAATGGAATTGTCTTTATTGGTTTTAGCGCCGTTGTATACGCCGATGATGTTGTTGTTCCAGAATGCCAAACCATCGAGGTTATATGCCATTGTAGAATCTGTGTATCCTTTTAAGGGTGTCAGTTTTTTTGAGGGGAGATCCAATTGCATTAGGCCATGACTATAGGTAGCCACGTACACCTTGCCAGTTGCATTGTACGTGATGCCATTGGGCCATGCGATCAATGAATCCTTTACAAACAGGTTTAATGTCTGTCTTTTCGGATCAACTTCATAAATGGAAGAACCATACGTATCGGTTATGTATATGTTGCCATTCGGATGAAGGATAAGATCATTGAGCAGGTGGCGGGTGGTATCTTTAATTACATACTTTTGTTTTACCGAGCCTGTCTTTAGATCAAATGCATGAACGCGGGATATAAACCAATTATCCTGCGTTTGATTGGATACAACCCATAACCATTGTGTTTTTGAATCTATCTTCATGCCAAGCCCTTCGAGGAATTCATCCTGGCCGCTTTTGATGAAATCTTTGTGCGATCCATCATTATTGATCGCAATGATTTTTTTCAAAGCAATGCTGCTTACATAGATCATTCCATTCGCTGGATTAACAGTGATCCCTTCAGGTATAACATCTTTCTCCGTGTGGGTAGTGATTACCCTCGGCCCGGATTGCGCTGCAAGATCCAGAACAATCAGCAGAGCAATAAAACCGAATAAGAGTTTTTTCATGTTGCTGGCATTGTTCACGAAAATAGCGTTTGTACCTGGTAAGGGATTTACCGGCTATAAAAAAGTCTCCCTGCATTATTTTTCCCATACTTACACCAAACCCGCTAATTTCCGTATACAACTCATCAATAACGGGTGGCTTGAATCAACAGCCACCCGTTATTTTTGTTTCGGCTCCTTATTATTAAAATCTACTTTATGGTGTTGAGAACGACAGTTCTTATTGTCGCTTTTTTGCAGTGTATACTGCTTATGGCGCAGCAGCCTGCGATGGAGATTTCCTTTAGCGTTTCCATGCCCGCACCTACCTCGCACCAATTCGAAGTAGTGATGCATTGCGAAGGGATAAAGCAGGACACCATTGAATATAAAATGCCGATGTGGATGCCCGGTTATTACCAGATCATGAACTACCCGGATAAACTCTCCCGTTTTAAAGCGGTTGCTGCAACAGGTCAGGAATTATCCTGGGTGAAAAGTAGTGTCAACAGCTGGAAAGTGCAAACGGGTGGTGCTGATGCATTGAACGTTTCTTATACAATTACCGCCGACCGGTCGTTTGTGGCAACCAGTTACCTTGATGAAGAAAGAGGATACATTGCCTCGCCCGGTGTTTTTATACATCCCGCCGGCAGGCTGAGCAATAACGTAACCATTACAGTGGAACCTTACTTTGCATGGAATGCAGTTGCTACCGGTCTTACGGTTGTAAAAAATAAACCGTATACTTTCTTTGCTCCTGATTTCGATGTGTTGTACGATAGCCCCCTATTGATGGGCCATCTTGATTCTTTACCGGTTTTTACCGTAAAAGGTATTCCGCATTATTTTGTTGCCTGGAAACCAGGTTCTTTTGACCGGGTAGCATTCATCCGCGATTTGCAAAAGATCGTTACTGCTGCTGCCGGCATCATTGGTGATATTCCATACCCTTTTTATATTTTTCTTGGTCTGGGCCCCGGGCCGGGTGGTATTGAACACCTGAACTCAGCCTGTGTGTCGTTCAAAGGGGAGGGGTTGAATGCGCCCGCGGGGAAAACCGGTATGTACAGCTTTCTGGCCCATGAATATTTTCATCATTACAATGTAAAAAGAATACGTCCTGTTGAGTTGGGACCGTTTGATTATGACAACGGCAGCAAAACCAGAATGCTGTGGTTATCGGAAGGTATAACGGTTTATTATGAATACATTATTTTGAAACGCGCCGGTTTGATTGATCAGCAAACTTTGCTGCAGCTGTTCAGCCGTTCTGTTTCAGCTTATGAAAATAAACCGGGTCGCTGGTTTCAGACGCCGGCTGAAGCCAGTTACGAAACCTGGACCGATGGTCCGTTTGGCGCTACCGGCGAACGTGCCAATAAAACAATTTCTCCTTACGATAAAGGACCCCTGCTCGGTTTGTTGCTCGATTTCAAGATCAGGTACGAAACAAAAAATCGCCGGTCGTTAGACGATTTAATGCGGTCGTTGTATCGAAAATATTACAGGCAACAGGGCAGGGGATTTACGGAAGACGAATTTAAAACAACTGCGGAGCAACTGGCAGGTGTACCCCTTACTGATTTTTTCGATTACATCTATACGTTGAAGAAAGTGGATTATACTACGTACCTGCAATATGCCGGTCTGCAGGTAACTCTCCATCCCCAGACCGGTGGCGACAGTTTGTATACGATTTCACCGGTGGCTGATCCAACACGGCTGGCATCAACAATATTTCGGAGCTGGCTGGGCGAAAGCAAGTAAAGCCTTTTTAAAAACATATGGCCCCCCGCCAGAGCGAGGGGCCATAATTTTCATTGGTACAGGAGAGATATTGGATCTTATCGTTAGCACTTACGGATACCGCATCAGTCTAACCTTGAAAACCTTTAAAAAATTTCCTTCTGCAGTCAGGCCGGCTTGAAGTCCAATGGCAACCTGTGTTGCATTGGCCAATGTGAAATTTAATATGTTGTCGCTGTCCTTATTAATGGTAGCATAAGCTATCGCCTGTGCAGGCACATTTCCTATATCCGGCAAACTGGTTCCATTGGCTACGGTGATGTATCGGGGGCCACCGTTATTGTCGCCGGCTGTTACGGTTAATACATATTTACCGGCAGGAAGCGTAAATGTTTGATAGATCTTCCCGTTAGGAATAGCTGGCATTCCCCACCACGCTTCAATTGACAGGGCTTTGCCGGGGCCAAGCCAGGAACCGGCGTCGAGCCCGCCTATATCACCTCCCGTGTTTCGAACATCGGCAGTTGTGATCCAATCGGCGGGCGTTTGCCACCTGTTGTTTCCACCGTCTGAATTGGCAAACCCAGGTCCCGCATTTTTAATATAAAGCGGGGTAACGTCTGCCTTTACATCTACATCCTGGTATTTGCTATAGAACGTGTCAATGGCCAGGGTGTCGGGTAAAAACAATGTGCGATAATTGAATTTAGATCCAAGCTTATAATTTTTAAGTACTGTTCTGGTATCGGTACGTTTTACAAATATCGTTTTTAGCGAATTCGCATTGTCGGTATACCTTAATTCACAACCTAATGCCCCTGTGCTTGCATCCAGCACATTCCAGTCAAGCGTTACCGAATCGCCGGCATTCAGTCCGTCTTTGATGGTACGGTTCAGCAACAGGCTTTTATATACGTCTCCAAATACTCTACCGGTAATAGTCACGTCTACCGACCGGTTCCCTAATTTATCAAACGTGTTTATGGTAAAGGTTTTCACCCCTTCTTCCAGTTTGAGTATTGGCCTTACGGTATCTATTCCGGCAGAACGGGTAATGGGTAGCACAAAGGAATCTGCTTTGTTGTTCCAGTAAATGCGCAGTTCCGTTATTTTAGGGTCGGCTATCAGCAGACCCGACAACATAATTCTGCCATCGCCCGGGTGTGCTTTTAAAGAATCTACTTTACCGGCATATGTTATGCTTCCTTCGGATAGATATTTTTCCTTGTAATCATCCATCTTTCTGCAGGCGCCGAATGCGGCTATCAGGCACAACGATAGTATTACATATGATTTGGCTGTTTGCATTTTTTCAGATTGAGGTTGTTTATAGTGGTTTGCCATAGATCGAGATCTCACATCCGGTGAGGGTTTGCCTCAGGCCGCTATAGTTATATTTATGTCGTACCCTTATGTAACGTACAGGTGGGGCCGAGATGGGAATTTCCCAATTGCTGCCGGCTTCTCCCGCCGCTTTGTCGTCTGAGGTTTCAACGCCGTAAGGCGAACCGGAAGGCTTCGTTTCCCGGCATTCCGTCAATTTGGTCCAGCCGGTCCAACTGCCATTGGAAGCGGGATTGGTGGCGCCCCACAATTCATATACTTTCATGCTGGCGTTCTCGAAGTAACGCGGGTCGGGATAGTGAAACCAGGTGAACCGGCTAAGCTGCGCCGTAACGCCCATATCGAACGTAAACCATGCCCCGGTGATGGTGTCGGTGATCGTTTCATAGGAAGCAACGGCCGTGTGCCAGCCACCGTACAAATTATCCCACAGATTGCGCATCTGCCGGCCATAGGCATTTATCGGCAGGTCGCCGGGCAGCGTGTATTCATTAAAACCTGATTTTGGAATAAGCGTTTCATACAAAGGCGACAGGTTGGCAAAAAGCGTATCGCTTTGGTTTTGGAACTGGTCCCGGATGTACAGGGCGAAACTCTTTTTAAGCGTATCCATACCGCGCAGGGATTGATTGATGTCCTTGAGCTTGCTGTATATCGCGCCGGTTTGAGCCCATTGCCCGAATTGATCTTTCAATAATACAATAATTGCCAGCGATTTTCCGTCCGGGTTGGCGGTGCGAATGTTAATGCCGCCAAAAGTGGCTGTCACCTTAAGGCTGTCGAACGCAGACAGGTAAGCCGGCTTAAGCGGGTTAACGGTTACATTATAAGGCTCGGAAGCTGTTTCACTGCGGTTCACCGCGTACAGGGTCACTTGCGTTGCACTGGTGTCTTTGAATCCATCTACCAGCAGGGAGTTGGTATAGAACGATGCTTTTGCTTCCCGGGTTACGCCCGGTCTTATTTGGTATACGGCTTTTACATACAGCAGATCTTCATCGGTGGGTAACGTATAGGTGATCACCGCTTCTCCTTTCATATTGACAACCTTGCCATTGGTAACCCTGCCTGGTTGTATCCCATTATGTTCCAATGGTCCTATAACATCCCTTTTTTTACAGGACCAAAAACCTGTCAGCAGCACCAACGCCGGTAACAGGAACTTATATATTGCTGGTTTCATCATTTACTAAGTTTTGCTTTTGCGAATAGTTTGAATTGTCTACCATCCGATATTCTGGACGAGTTTGGGGTTTACGGAAATTTCATATTCTCTTATTGGCCAGAAATAATCACGTGGCGCTATAAATCTTTGCGGGTAAATATTTACGACCCTGTAATAATCAGCAGGGGCGGCTTGTGTACGGTCCCATCCGGTGA
Source organism: uncultured Niastella sp. (assembly GCA_966212235.1). Lineage (GTDB taxonomy): Bacteria > Bacteroidota > Bacteroidia > Chitinophagales > Chitinophagaceae > Niastella. The sequence goes on from CBIHPP010000009.1 coordinate 63,214, forward strand.
TCGGCTTGTTCAGTTCAACGGCAGATTCTTTCCAACGGCGAAGGTCCCACAGGCGGCTGCCTTCAAAGGCCATTTCGATCGATCGTTCCTGGCGGATAATAGATCGGAGGCCCTCTTTTGACGTTGGTTTACCCGGGTTGCTGGAGTATTGATTCCAGCTCGCCACTACACCGCCAAGACCTGCTCTTTCCCGCACTTTGTCCAAATAAGTATACACATCGCCAGATGGGCCTGCTGCTTCATTCTGGGCTTCGGCATACAACAGGTACAGGTCGGCCAGGCGGAACATGGGCCATGGATAATTTTCAGATGTTGCGCTGTTGACAAGACCGGAAAACGCGAATTTCCAGTTCACCAGTTTTTTGATCCAGTAGCCGGTCATGTTGATGTAATCCGTATTCACTTCGTTCATTCTTTGCCCTTGCTTTGCCACTACGTTGTAGGTGGCGCTGTCGGTCCCTGTAGGACTGTTATACATGTACCAGATACTTCCGTCGAAACCGAGGTCGGCATAAAACCGGGGCTCCCTGTCGAAGTTCAGCCGGGCTGTCTGGTAACCCTGGATCAAATTGAACCGTTCAGCGCTTGTAGCTGTACGTAATTCGGTAAAATTTGAAAAATTGTACGTTTTATCTTCACTGGTGGGTACGCCGTGATCGGTATAAAAAAGCTGTGCTATTTTTAAAGGAGCGCACAACTGGTTGTAAGCAGCCAGGTTGATTGGCTTGGTGGGGTCTAACTGGCCCATGCAGATGCTTTGGATGTAGTCGGGGTTCTGACTGGTGAGATCTACATTTCTGGTAGATCCCCAGATCAATTCACTGTTCCAGCGTTCACACACCGCGTTGCGGATGCTCATTTGGGTGCGGGTAGTATCTGTCATTTTGTTGAGCCCCTTAAACTTATACAATTCGAACCCTGCCTGGTGAGCGGCATCTATGGCCGCTTTGGCTGCAGTGGCTGCGCGCTGCCACTTCTCCACGCTGTATGAAGCTGGAAAAAGCAGTTCGCCATCATCGTTTTTCAGGGAAGCGAAATCGCTGTTCCCGTTAAATAAAGGACTTGCAGCCATCACCAGTAACCGGGCTTTTACAGCCAGGGCAATTGGTTTGGTTATTCTGCCCGATTCATTGGCTATATCGGCTATCTTCACCGGCAATTTTTCAGCCGATTGGTCGAGCAGGCTGGTAATGTAATTCACCACAGAGTCAACAGAAGCCCTTTTTATCCTTACCTGGTCGGGGGTAGAGGAGATGGGCAGCGCTACATCGGCGATGGGTATGGGACCATAGTTCCTGAGCAGGTAAAAGTGATAGTATGCTTTCAGAAATTCTACTTCACCCAGCCAGCGGGTACGCAGGTCGGGTTCCAGGTCGTACACTTTTTTGGGATCGTTCACATTGGCCAAAAAAATATTGCAATGCCTGATGGCTGCATACAATCCACCTTCATAATCCCAATAGTCGGCCCTGGGGTCTACTTTATTCTGGAATCCTTTTGCAATATCCCAAACGGTATTCTTAAAGAAAACGCCCTCTCTTGGTAACCAGCATTCATCGCCGGCCATAAAACCTAAAGAGCCTATCGGATGGTTTTCTGTCGGAAGGAAAGAATAACAGGTAAACAGGTACTTCTCTGCTTCGCGTTTTAACGTGAACGCGTTATCGATGGTGACCACGTTATCGGGCACAACGTCGAGATATTTGTGACACCCGCACACGGAGGTAACAGCTATAGCTGCCGTTACAATCGCTATATATTTATTGGTAAGTATTCTTCTGATCATATACTTTTTTTGGGGTAGGTAATAAAATGGTTACAGGGACAAACGAAGTCCTATGTTAAACGTTTTCTGCACAGGGTATCCCAGCCCTTTGTCGCCCATTTCGGGGTCCCACATTTTAAAGCGGCTTAAAACAAACAGGTTACTTCCATTGATATAGATCCGGCCGTTCCTGAAGGTGCTGATGCGTAACAGTTTTTTTGAAAAGTTGTAACCAATTTCTACATTTTTACAGCGCAGGAATGTTCCATCCCGCATCCACCAGGTGCTGGTTTGGTTATTATTGTCGATAAACGTTTCGCTTAAACGGGGCCACATGGCATACAGGTTACGGTTATCTTCACTCCAGTGGTCCTGTGCAATTACATTCAACAGGCCATTCTGAGCGCCGCCATTCAACACAAAGGGAGAAATGTTTTCTGCGTTGATGAAAAAGGAAGAACGGGCCGATCCCTGGAAGAAAGCGCTGATGTCGAAATTCTTGTAACCGAATGAGAATCCGGCTCCATAGATAATTTCCGGCGAAGTGGGCAGTCCGATGGGCACTCTGTCGTTGTTGGTGATCTGTCCATCGCCGTTTACGTCGCGGTACTTGATGTCGCCGCCCAGGTATTCGCCATAATTCTGGTACGGTGAATTGGCCACTTCTATATCGTCTACAAACAAGCGTTCCGCAACCAATCCCCACACTTGTTTTATCGGATGACCTATAACAGAAAGATGCTGTTCATTAGCCCCATAGGCGGGCTCTTCATATTTTGAGAACTTTGACGTGTTATAGGTCATATTGCCGCGTAGTTGCAGCCACATGTCGTTGCCAAAACTTTTATTATAGTCAAGAGAGAAATCAATACCTTCTGCCGTAGCCTCGCCAACATTGGCTTTTATCGGCGCCTGTAAACCCATGGTAGACGGAACATAACCACGATCTATCAGGATATTGGTCTGCTTCCGCTTCCAGTACTCTGTTATTACATTAAAGCCTTTGAAAATATTGAATTCCAGGCCATAGTTCTGGGTATAGGCTTTTTCCCAGGTAATGTCATAGTTTTCATAGCGGCTAATGTCAACCCCTGGCCTGCTATAACCCGTGTTATTGCCAAATGCAGCGCCCCGCCAACCGGCATTCAGGTCTATCTCACTCAGGTAATAGAACCGGTCACGGGCCGCCCCGATCTGGTCATTACCTACCAGTCCGTAAGAAGCACGAACCCGCAGGTTGGATACAACATCTTTCAGCCCTTCAAAGAATTTTTCGTTGGAGATATTCCAGGCCAGCCCTGCTGAAGGAAAGAAGCCGTAGCGACTGGTTTTGAAAAAACGCTCGGAGCCGTTATAACCAAAATTGAATTCGGCCATATAACGGCTGTCGTAACCGTAGGTGAACCTTCCTGAAAGGCCCTGGTTGCGATAGGGGAGCGACAACTGGAGCTTTTCTGCATCGCTCGGTTGTGGATTCAGGTTTTGTCCGGGATTGCCTTCCTGAAAGCTGTTGAACAGCGTGATCAACATACCGCCAACGGCATGTTTGCCGTTGTACGTGCGGTTAAAGTTTAATGTGGCTTCCAGGTAAGTCCTGGAATCCTGCACTTTTCTACCTTCCGCATAGCCCAGGTATTCAGTTCCTTCCTTGATGCGGGCAAGCGCCACCGTTTTTCCCCCGTCTACGGTGTTGGCCTGGTAATAATACGGGCTGTATTGACGGTTCACATCGAAGAAAGAGTACCGGTTTGTATAGGCCATTACGCGACCTGAAAGCCCGGGCGTAATAAAACCAAGGTCCTGTTTCAGTTCCATTTGCGCATACATGCGCGATGATTTGCTCTCTTTGTAACCTCTCACGGCATTGGCAAATGGGTTCAGGTACAATTGCCAGTCTTCAAAATATCCGGTGTTGGTGTTGGCCCGCATTCCGGGACGGGGTGCATTCCCGAACAGGGGATGTGTAACCTGCGGAAGAAATGTTTGCGGATATACAGCCGGAAATAATACCGGGTTACTCCATAACACCTGGTTGAAGATCGCACTTCCGCCATCTACCGGTCCTCTGTAATCATCAAACTGGCCATATACTCTGAATATTGCCTCTGTGGTTTTGGTCAGTTGAAGGTTTATGTTTGAACGTAATGAATAATTTTTCAGCTTGATGTTACTATTGAAGTTATTCAATTCAGCCACTTTAAGCACCCCGTTGTCAACGTTATACGTACCCGAGATATAGTATCTGGCGCTCTTTGTGCCGCCCTGTATGTCAAGATTGTAGCGTTGGTTATTGGTGTAATCTTTGATCATCATACCGATCCAGTCATTGTTTGGATAGATCAAAGGATTATCTCCCCGGATGGTGCCGTCGATTTTCGTTTGATTATATGGGATGGGCGCCAGGGGATCTCTTGTAAGAGCCGCCTCGTTGGCCATCTTCATGTAAGTGATATTGTCGGCAAACTTGAAATTTTCCGTATTGCCGGAGATCGCATTTTCTACCCTGAAATTCAATTGCGCCTTGCCTTCATTTCCGGTTTTGGTGGTCACCAGCACCACGCCGTTTGCGCCCCTGGCGCCATATACAGATGTTGCCGTGGCATCTTTCAGAATAGAGAATGCAGCGATGTCATCGGGTTGCAAACGCGCAAGGTCGTTCGTTGTGCTTTCCATGCCATCGATCAAAATGAGCGGGTCAATTTTTCCGCCGCTACTGAAGGAGGTAATACCCCTGATAAAGAAGGAGGCATTATCTGCCCCCGGTTCACCGGTCCGTTGATACGAGATCATGCCCGATAGCCGGCCGGCGAGCATGGTAGTCAGGTTGCTGGTAGGGCCTTTCAATTCCTTTGGATTGATGGTGGTAATGGCGCTTACCATGCTCGACTTTTTCTGTCTTCCGCCGAAAGACACAACGACCACATCATCCAGTGTAGAAATTGAACGTTTAAGAACTACGCGCAGGTTGCTTTCACCGTTAAGGTCCATTTCCAGTCTGTCGTAGCCAACAATGGAGAATATCAACGTGCCATTGGCCGGAGCGAGCACCCTGAAGTGCCCCATGGCATCTGTAGCGACTGTAATTCTGTGGTCGCTCTTCAGTGTAATAGTCACATTTCCGAGGGATTCCGCTGAGTCAGATTTAACAACGCCCTGTACCATTATATTCTGTGCCTGGGCGCCAAGGCAAAAGCAGGTTGATACAAGCAGGGCCATGAGTTGGCATGGCCAACGCAGCTTTCTGGTTTTACATTTCATATGTCTGTTTTGGTTAAATTCTTAACAATCGTTTAGTTGCACTGATTGTTTCATGATCTATGTAAGCAGTTAAATACAGTGTCTGATCCAGTATCCAGTATCCCGATCAATTTTTATGAAGCACATCCAGTATTGGTTTTTCCAATGCAGATAATGCCTGTTGATTTGTTTTTATCATTTCAAATACGATCAATTCGTTTTTCCCTGTTACCAACCATTCGGCAGGTATATACAGCGTTTGTTGCGGACCAACGTTCCAGTACCGGCCAAGGTTATGTCCGTTCAGCCACACCACGCCTTTTCCCCAGGCGCTCATATCGAGGTAGGTATCTCCTGTTTTTTCCAGTAAAAAATGGGCGCTTTTTATTACAGGCGCTGTAAAGGCCTGTGTATTAACTTTTGTAGCAGTAAGTACGGGTTGCGTTTCAAATGGCAGCGAATAGGTTTGCCATCCTTTTAATTCTTTTCCATTCAACCAAACGCCTTTCGTAATTCCCTTATTGTTTTCGAGCAGGTAAGGCCCGAAATTAATTCGACCTAAATTTTCAACCAGAATATCGAGTGTTACGGTCCCTTTCGGCAGCGTTATCCGCAGGCTGTCCTGCGCCTTACACCGGTCAAGCGTTCCCACTTTTTTGCCGTTGACCATAACAACCGCATAATCGCGCAGGTCTTTTATGGTAAGCATACCTGATGCGGGGTTTTGTAATAGGGTACGGAATAAAACAAAGCCATAGGCCTGTTGCAGGTGTTCAAAGGTTGCCGGTGCATCGCTGGTTGTGGGTGCGGGCAGTATATCGGTCAATGCAATACTTTTCGTGAACCGGATGTTCGGGATAGCAATGGTTGGTTTCGAAGGCGCTACTTCCGGCAGCGTTTGACCAGCCGGCAGATGTTTCTGAATAATTTTCCGGAACTCAAAAAACTTATGGGTCGCATTACCCGCTTCATTCAGCGGCGCATCGTAATCGTAGCTGCTTATTTGCGGTTCAAAAGGCGTGTTCCCTTTGTAATTGGCGCCATTCATAAAGTCGCGGGTGGTGCCGCCATGGAACATGTACATGTTGATGGATATGCCTGCCGACAATACTGAATCCAGTGCTTTGGTATATTTACTGGCAGGCACTATATGATGTTTTGTGCCCCACCAATCGAACCAGGCCGGGTACCATTCGGCAATAAAATAAGGACCTTTGCCGCTGTGGTTCTCATTGATGAGTTTCCGTATTTCCTGTGGTTTGTCTAACCCGTTTACCGCAGGCAACAATCCGGGTAAATGCCCTTTTACCAGGTCCTTCGCCGGATCGCAGGTGTACAGGATACCGTCGAAGCCGGCCTCTATAAAAATGTTCCGGTTTACGTTGAGGTATTCTTTATCTTCTCCATAACTACCATATTCATTTTCAACCTGCACCATCAGGATATTGCCGCCGTGGTTTATTTGCCAGGGAGCAAGCAGGCGACCGATCTCATGAATATACTTGCGGTATTCTTCCAGGTATTGTGCTTCAGTACTGCGCACCTTCAGGTTGTTGATGTTCTGCAACCAGAAAGGATAACCTCCAAATTCCCATTCGGCGCATACATACGGGCTCGGCCGAAGGATGACCCATAAGCCTTCTTCTTTCGCGATCTTCACAAATTCAACGATGTCATTCTGCCCGCTGAAATCAAAAACGTCTTTCTTAGGTTCGTGCAGGTTCCAGAAGATATAAGTACCTATTGTGTTCAAGCCCATGCTTTTCGCCATCTTCATGCGGTGACGCCAGGCCTCCCGGGGAATGCGCGGGTAATGCAATTCACCGGAAATGATCTGAAACGGTTTTCCATCGAGCAGAAAGGCATTGTCAGCCAGTTCAAAACGATGGTTGGTTGTTTGCGCAAAACCCTGCAAAAAGCCAAGCGATAATAAAAGAGCCAGTGCTACGTGTTTCATAAAAAGATTGTGCTATAAATAAAAATCTGTTGACGATTGTATAATGCTAAATGATTGATATGAATACGATTCAATGCAAAGCTTTGAAAGCAGTGTAGCGCAATGCCGCTGCAGGTTATAACGTGATGGTAAAAAGTACCACGTTACCTGAATTCATACTTAAAAAATGGAGGGGAAGCGTATTGGTTTTCGGCCAGTGACGCTGAAAATGTCAAATTGACACCACTTTTATGCTGGAAATGGTGTGTTGGGTATGGCATACCGGTTTTGGGTATGCATACATCCATGGATTTTAATTGCGGGGTTGGCATGGCAGCTAAATCGTTTGGTTGCTGTTTAGGGTTTACTCGGGCTTTCGTTAAGGCTGGTCTGTTGGTCTGATTCTTCATCTAAAGTAATGTAGATGATGGACCGAGGGAGGGGAGGAATCCATAAAAAAGAGGGGGTAAATTCACAAACGATCCCCTAAACTCATTCAAATAAAGGGCTCATTGCTTATAGCAAAACTCCGGGGTAAAATATTAAATATAAAAGGGGTTGATTGCCTGTAAGTTTTTATGTGCTACTTTAAATGTCAAAAAGACATACTGGCTGTGGAGTTTGTGTTTGGTGGATCTAATGCGAATAAAGTTTTTCTTCCAGTTTGTCTAAAATACATTGCTTAAACTTACTTATTTCCCGTTTGTTCGATAAATACCAAAAGTCTTTATTGATCAATTTATCTGCTCCTTTAATATCAGGGCCTGATAAACTTACAAATGCTATGGTTGTGCCTATACTATCCGAACCAGGTCTTATCCAGGTATGAACAGTTTGTCTGGTGTCAGCATAAAAAAAGTCAATGAAATGCCAATAGCTGTAATCGTAACTAGAGTCATTAGGCGGTTTTATATTTAGATTTTCTTTTTTTAGTTCATCAATTGCCTGAATAACGTCTTTCTCTTTTGCATATAAGTCCCAGGTTTCTGCGAAAGGATAGCTACCTGCAAATCCACCTATTACCCGTCTAAAAAACTCTTCACAACCCCAAATAAAGAGAAAGCAAAAGCATAGTATTGTCAATAATCGAACGATTTTTCTGGTCATAGCAGGTTTTTGGGTACTAAAAATGATATCACATCGGTGATGGATCGTATTTTATAGTTTGGTATCAAACACTTCAACCGTTAAATTTTTATAGTGTCGGAAAGTTGACATTTAAATTATATGTAACATCCGGTATTTCCATATAACCCTAAATTACAGGATTATTGACAGGTTTGCCTGATGTTATCTCTAATTATTGAATTATATAGTTACTTGTTTAGTCTGGTTTTCAAAAACTTATTAAATAGGGTGAAAAAATATGAGCAATGTGTCCCGGAAAACCGTAATTTCTCACTGGCAGTCAGCTTACATAACGGTTCAATAAATACCAGACTATGTTTTGTTTTCAACATTATCCTTGTATCAGGAAGGTTTTACTCCTTTCACTTTCGCTGCTGTTTTATTCCTGGGCGCAATCGCAACGGCCTAATATTATTTTCATTCTGACCGATGACATGGGTTATGGTGATTTGAGCAGTTATGGCCGTAAAGAATACAGCACGCCAAACATAGACAAGCTGGCTTCGCAAGGAGTAAAATTTATAAATGCTTACTCCGCAGGGTCACTCTGCACGCCAACCCGTACTGCACTTATTACAGGACGTTATCCTGCAAGAACACCAGTAGGATTAATGGAGCCGCTTACCGGAAGCAAAAAAGACAGCGCTTATGGCCTGACTAATAAATATCCGTCCATAGCAACGCTCATGAAAGAAAGTGGTTATGAAACGGCTTTGATTGGAAAATGGCATTTAGGATGCCTTCCGCAACATAGTCCGGTTAAAAACGGATTTGATTATTTTTTTGGCTTTCATACCGGGGCGGCGGATTATATCTCTCACAAAGGCGATGCACGAACACATGACCTTTATGAAAATGATTCGCTTGTTTATCCGGAAGGCTATTTAACAGATCTGTTTTCTCAAAAAGCAGTTGACTTTCTTAAAAAGAAACACAACAAGCCTTTTTATCTAACTATTACTTATAATGCGCCGCATTGGCCATGGCAAGGCCCAAATGATAAAGCATATGGCGATTCTGTAAATTTTAGAAATGGGGGATCGCCAACAGTTTATGCTGCCATGATGAAAAGCCTGGATGATGGCATTGGGCATATTATTAAAACATTGGATGATGAGCAATTGTCCAGTCAAACAATTGTAATTTTTACAAATGATAATGGCGGCGAACGATATTCTGATAACGGCGGTCTTACAAATGCTAAAGGTTCATTGTGGGAAGGTGGGATCAGGGTGCCGGCTTTTGTTAAGTGGCCTGGTAAGTTGAAAGCTGGTATTGTTACCCAACAGGTGGCTATTACGATGGATTGGACAGCCACCATCTTATCTGCAGGGGGCGCTACAGCGCATAAAGACTTTCCCCTGGATGGGATCAACCTGATGCCAATTTTAACCGGAAAGAAAAAAAATACTGACCGAACTATCTATTGGCGAACAGCCCAACGGAATAATCAAAAAGCCATTAGATGGGGTGATTGGAAATACTTACAGGATGAAAAAGGCGAATACCTTTTTAACCTGGGTGCCGACCAGGCGGAAAAAAATGACCTTAAAACAACGCAGGAAGCTATTTTCAATCAGTTGAAAAAGAAGTATGTCGCCTGGGAAAAGACGCTTCTACAACCGATTCCTTTATGAAGCGCATCTCCTGAAGGCTGCACTTTACTTTCCTTTCTTCTTTACCCGATCATCGCCAAGTAACAATCCCCAGGGTTTTAGATTTTCCACCCTGTCAAAAACTGCTTTCATGATGGCCATAACCGGAATGCTTAAAAACATACCGGATATACCAGCGAGTAACCCGCCAACTAACACCCCTACGATGCTCACCAATGCATTGATCCGAACTTTCGAACCGACGATATAAGGCCCAATGAAATTATTGTCAATGAATTGAACAATGATCAGGATGACCCCCGTCCAGATGATCGCCGAAAAACTGTCTGAAGTGGTTAGGGTGACGGCCATACAAATTACGGTAGCGATCAGCATGCCGATATAAGGAATGAGATTGAGCATCGCTGCCAGCACGGCCAGGAAGATCGCATACTGAATACCGATGATAAAAAAGCCGACTGCATTCAGTACAGTGATGATCGCCATTTCGATCATTAGCCCGATCATATAAGCCCTGACGATGGAATTTGATTCCTCCAGTACTTCTTCTACTTTCTTCCGTTCTGCCGAAGGAAAAACTTCCAGCAGGAATCTATGGATCAGGTTTCTGTAAAAAAGAATAAGAAAGGTATATATGGGAAGAAGGACCATTGTTATCAGCCCGCCGGCGAGCCCTGCCACAACCGTTCCCATGCTACCGGGGCCGGCGCTTTGTGCCTTTTCTTTGGCCTCTTGTACCGCCTCGTTCTGTACTTGTTTCGAAATATTGAATTGTTGATCAATCCATTGTTGAAAAGATGTCCAGTGCTGATGCAATTTTTCTTTGATCGTCGGCAGGTCTTCCGTAAAAGTGGCAATCTGTGCTGAGAGAAAATAAAGAATGGCAGCTACGAAAACAATGGCAACGAATATGGCCAGCATACTGGCAACAATATCAGGAATTCCTTTTTTCACCAGCCATTTCACCAACGGCAGCAATAACATGGCCAGCATAATGGCAAAGCCTAATGGTATAAAAATACTACCCCCTACATACACCATTAACGATAAAAGGCAAATGATGAACAGGTTGGTGGCAAACCGCGTGCTAAAAGACGAAGCATTATTCATATAAAAACAATTGGGTTCAAACCATGTACCATGCCTGTTGATTTAACAATAACGGGCATTTGTACTATATTAAGATTTTAAAATGAATAACCGGGAAATATATTGCCCATTGCCTATCCGGTAAATCAGTTGTTTAAAGTTGAATAATTAATTAAAAGCCCCCGCTTCCGGCCCGATAGCTATAGGGATGGGAGCGGGGGCTTAGGTTTATTTAGAACGCTATCTGGCATTAGTTCTTCATTAATCCAGGCTCTCCTTTTCCTTCCGTTAACAGTTTGAACAAACTTCCTTTTATATAATAGTCCCAACCTTTTGTGCAGTCTTTGAAACACTCCACGTCGGGAACCAACCCGTGGTGCGTAAATCGCACCTGCGTTTTGTTACCCACGCTGGATATTTCAAAGCTGATTTTAGTGTTTGTCCACTCCTGTTTGTCTTTTATGAAATTCAATTTGCTGTCCGTTACCAGCCAAACTACTTTTTTATCAGGAATAACTTCCACTATTTTTTGTGTTGACACATGCACGTCGCCGAACCGGACGGTAAATGCCTCATTCAGTTTTTGCGAGCTGCCTGTCAGGTCGGCTGTCCACCATTTGGTTACGCTGTTAATGTTTTTGAACACTTCCTGCGGCGTAGCATCCACGGTAAGCGTTGCCGTATAATCGGGTTGGTTCATGGTCTTATTGTTTGTTTGCCGGATCTGTTTTTCTGATTCAGTTTGTGGCTTGCCGGTAGCGTTTGGTTGGCCTTTACCGGTGCTGATCAGTTTGTACAAACTGTTATTTATATAATTGCCCCAGCCTTCCCGGCAAACTTCGAAACATTCATATTCAGGCACCAATCCAAGGTGCGTGAAACGGACCTGTGTTTTGTTATCCTTCGTGGAAATATCAAAAATAATTTTTGTACCTGTCCATTCACTTTTGTCTTTGGTGAACTTGAAATAATTTTCCAGCACCTCCCAAACTACTTTTTTGCCCGGCACCAGTTCAACGATCTTCACTTTACAACGGTGAATATCCTCGAAATGATAGTTGAACACCCCATTGAGTTTGTCGGTATTGCCTTCCACTTCTTCCGACCACCAGCCACGTACATTGTTGATGGCATTGTAAACGGCTTCCGGCGTTTCATTGACCAGGATGGTCGTGGTAAAATCTGTTAGTGTCATATGGTGAGTTTTTTGTTGCTGAGAAAATGCAGTTGCAGCGCATACAACGAGTATGCTTGTTACTATTCCGGCCAGTGTATGTTCCTGTCTTTTCATACTTAATGATTTATTGATGGCAAAGCTAGCGTCTGCAATTGGTAGCGACAGGGTGTGAAATAGACAATCTGCCGGGTTGATTTGGACACAATACTCCTGTATCTTTGTACAAATAGTATACGATGAAGCAGGTAACTATAATCATTCCAAATGACTGCGCTAACCTGAGCAGCATTACAGGTTCGTTTGAAGTGTTGACCCGCGCGAATGAGTTCTGGCGAATGCAGGGTAACAAACCGATGCTTGAAGTACGCCTGGCCGGTTTCGTTCCGGAATTGAAATTAGACCTTGGCTTCTTCTCTATTCATCCCATGCCTATTGATGATATACAAAAAACCGACCTGGTGATCATTCCTTCTTTGTCGCATGAGTATGACAATATCATTAAAAAGAATACAGCGTTGATTGCCTGGATCAGGGAACAATATAAAAACGGTGCTGAGATCGCCAGCATTTGCACCGGCACTTTTTTATTGGCGGCTACTGGCCTGCTCGATGGCCGGCATTGTTCTACCCACTGGAATGCGGCGGGCCATTTAAAGAAACGCTTTCCAAACATCGAGGTGCATACCGATATTTTGACCACGGCAGGAAGGGGCATTTATACCAATGGTGGCGGTTACTCATTTCTGAACATGGCGCTTTTCCTGGTTGAAAAATACTTCGACCGCCAAACGGCTATCTTCTGCTCCAAAATATTTCAAATAGATATCGACCGAACATCGCAATCTGCTTTTGCCATTTTCAGAGCGCAGAAAGACCATGGTGATGAGGTGATTTGCGAAGCGCAATCTTATATAGAAGAAAACCTGGCTGCTAAGATCTCTTTCGAAGAGCTGGCCATAAAGCTGGCCGTTAGTCGTAGGAATTTTGATCGTCGTTTTATCAAAGCTACCGGTAATACGCCGGTGGAGTATTTACAGCGGGTTAAAATAGAAGTGGCCAAAAAAGCGTTGGAGCAGGGTCGGAAAACCATTTTTGAGGTCATGGATGAAGTTGGCTATGCTGATGATAAAGCATTCCGGGAAGTATTTAAAAAGATAACCGGCTTATCGCCCCTCGATTACAGGGCCAAATATAATAAGGAAGCGGTGGCTGTTTAGCGGATGAACCCGGACCTTTGCATACTGTCCATATTTCATTAACATTTATGACAATAATTGACATTTTTGTAAATTATTTTTGTATATTTATCTATGCTAAAACCAAAGATAAATGGTACTGGAAGAGACAGTGAGTGGAGAGGAATTCGAGGCTCTTATAGAGCCTATTATACCCAATGACTTCAAAGCCATTAAAAAGGATAAAGTCCGGTTCAATTCGTTCAATTGGAACCTATATAAGAATAAAGAGGTGTATAAACTCAGGCTCGCTACGGATGAATCCATCTTAGGTCTTATGTGCCTGATAGATCATCCGGGCGATGGGATAAATGCTATTGAGATCGAGCTTCTGGAAATAGGTGCTGACAACCGGGGAGGAAAAAAGAAGCTTGCCAATATTGCCGGCTGCCTGATTGCCTTTGCCTGCCGGGAATCATTCAAACGCGGATACGAAGGATGGGTATTTTTGGTCCCTAAAACCTCTTTATTGGAGCATTATACGGCAAAATATGGTTTTACCCATGTGCCCATTAAAACACCTGATCGGCCTGAGGGATTTATGGAATTAAATCCCAGCAGGTCGCTCAGACTGATTAAGAAATATTTAGGTTAGGACCGGCAAAATCGTAAATTATTTATTCGACTTTCTATAGCTGAATAAATACAAATCGTTAGTTGTATGAAATCGTTTAAAAACATCGAGAAGGAGTATACTTCCGAAGAAATAGCCGAATCGTTTGTGTTCCCTGGCCCCAAAGGGCCAAAGGAAAGGGAAGCCTTACTGGAAGCATTCCGACAACATAGGAAAAAGGTATCGGATAAGCAGTCGGCGAGAACAAAACTTATCTCACAGTTACTTCAACTAAAATTTCTGATCGAAGATTATATAAAATCAGAGAAATTAAACAAAGACTATTCATTTGGTTTTTTTCTAAAAGAATACATCAACCGCCTGGAAAAGAAAAACAATCAATTCGCCGATGAAATAAGTGTCGATCCCGCTGAATTAAGCCAGGTCATCAATAAACGCCGGCAACCTACGGAAAAACTTATTTTCAGGCTGGAAATACATTCCAACAAGAACTTCCCCGCTCTTATGTGGTTTAAAATACTTGAAAAAGATCGCGCTTATGAATTGAAGCACCATAGGGAGATCATCGATGGGGAAAAGAAAAATGTAAAACAAAAGCTCGATTTTTCATTATAGCAGCTACGTTTATCGAACCCTGGCTCTTTATGTCCGCATAGAAAAAGCCTTCCGATCAAACGACCGGAAGGTTTTTTTATGCAGTTATTATTATGCCTGATCAGGAGGGGCGTATCAGGTCGCATTATTGTATTTAGGCATATGTTGCCGGGTTAATACAAATATTCAGTTTATTTTATCATGTTAGCTTAGCCATGATTGTAGTTAATGGCATTTTATTTTATATTGGATATCAGACAGACTTTACATCTCATAGTGTCAACAAGGTTAAAACTACCACATATGTATATCAGGGTAATTATCATATTAGCAATAGTTGCAATGGCGATCACTCAATGCAGTACTACCAGGTTTACAAAGACAGGCTCCGGCGTGTTTGCACCTATAACTGATAATAAAAAGCAGTTTATATTGACTCCGTCAGAACTGCCACCCATCAATTCAGTCGAAATCGGAAGCTTTGAGCATGTTGAGGATTGGAATGGCAACTGGGACGTACTGATGGATAAGATCCAGAAAAAGGCACGTAATAATGGCGCAAACATTATCAAGATCGATGAATATTTCGAAGGAAGCAAAACAAAGGGACATGCCCTTCTTATGCGAGGAAAATTTTACGTATCACAATTGCCGGATGCCGATATTGAAGCACAGGTGTTAAAAGAAAGGACAAAGAATGTTGCTGATTGTAGCTGTTCATATATTAAAGTATTTCGTGACGAGGGGAATGCAGCACTGAGGGCATTGGCCAAAATAGATCTGGTGATCAACGACTCATTGATTGGCCCCCTTCCCAATAAGAAAGCTTATACCATAAAGTTAACCAAAGAGTCAGACGTTTTTATTGGATCCAGCCGGTCGTCCCGTCTTTTGGTAAAAAACAGGTTTGGAACAGAGTATTATGTTCAGGCCACAAAAGCAATGGCTTCGCCAACACCAGGCACCATTATTATTGGATCCAATGAATTCATTTTGCTTGAGACATTACAGGCAAAGCTGCATTTTGAAACCATTGAAAAAACCTACAAATAACCAGGTTGGAAATAAAACTATTTTTGGCATAATATAAAAGGTGGGTCCCCCTTGAAAGGGGGGCTCACCTTATAAGTGGAAGTTGTTACGCCTGATCAGGTGGAGCTGGCTGGTTGCTATCCGGTTCCTGTTTTTTAAAACGCTTGTATAAAAAGAGCTGCCATTTTTCTTCCGCTACGCCGGCCTTATCCATTTCGGCTCTTGCCAGGGTAAAGAAAAGATCAGACAACCGGTTGATATAAGCCGGTATAATTTCATTCACTTCATCTTCTTTGATCAATGTCACCAGGGTTCGTTCGCCGCGGCGCATTTGCGTGCGTACGACGTGGCACAAAGCCGATATTTCATTGCCACCTGGTAATAAAAAGTAATCGGAAGGTGAGGTCATGGCGCCTTCCAGTTCATCGATCCATGCTTCGCAAAAAGCAGCACCATCTTCGGGCATCGGATTGGTATTTACTTTTTTGGTATCGGATGGCCGCGCCAGGTGCGACATCATATCCATCATGTCTTTCTGAATTTTATGCAGGTTGGCTTGCCAGGGATGTTCGTTGCCCAGCTTTGTACGTAGCAACCCGATGGTGGAATTCACTTCATCCAAAGTGCCGATGCATTCTACCCGTACATCGTCTTTGTCTACGCGCTTGCCGCCGAATAAACCGGTTGTGCCTTTGTCGCCTTTTTTGGTATATATTTTCATGGTAATTTTTTAAAAGGTGATGCTATAGCGAATGTTGATATTACGTCCCTGCATGTTATACCCGCGCTTTTCATAATAGTTTTCATCGGTGATGTTATTTACAAACAAGCCAACCTGGTGTTTTTGAGCAAAGGTGTAACCGGCATAAAAGTCAACCACCATAAAAGCAGGATAAACGATCTCTGGTGATTTGGGATCGTTGAAATCTGTATCCTTGCGATGTCCGGCATAACGGCCGCTTAGCCGGAGATTGATCCCTTTTCTGTTATTGAAGTCTACGCCATAGCTAGTGGTGAAATCAGCAATATTGTAAATATCTTTCTTTGTCCTGGTTCCATCGGCTGCTATGGTTATTTCTTCCGCCTTAAAAGTTTTGGTGGCGTTGATAAAGGTCCTTAAGGAATAGCGATTGTTTTGCAACGCGCCAAAATCATACGACAGTTCTCCTTCCAGTCCGCGGATGGCGCCTTTATTGGCATTGATGTACGTTGTACGGGTGCTGATCACATAACCGCTTTCCGTTGTTTCGGTCGTTGGCGGCGTGGTCCTTTGTGTGGTGATGCGGTCTTTTACATCTGTTTGAAAGTAGGTGAGGTCGGCCACAAAACCCGAGGCGTTTTTCTGATAGCGGATCCCTGCATCCCACGAAACGCTGTTCTCATTTTTCAAGTCGGGGTTGCCCTGTGTTACGGTGGCTTTGTTCGTTGTCGTGGAAACGACCTCTGAATACCCGGCCACATTATACGCATCCGGTGATACAAAGGCACGTCCGATGGTTCCATGAATGGTCAGGTTGTTCAGCACCTGGTATTGCGCGGCCAGACTTGGACTGAAAAATGGATTGGTTTCCTTGCCGGGTGAATAAGTATCGAGGAACGGTGTTTGCTTTACATCATACGTGATGAGGTCGTAGCGTACACCGGGATTGATGATCAATTTCTCCTGGAAGAAATTCAATTGCCCCTGTGCATAAACGGCTTTAAATTCCTGCGTGTAATTGGGCGAGAACGGTGCTTTTTCCGTACGATTGGTATTGTACGATTTTGATGTGGTAGATGCCCGGTTATAGTCAACGCCCAGGATCAGGGAATGACGGTTCAACTTTACAACATCTTTTAATTGAACGCCATTCCATTGTGCATTACTTTGAAAGGAGAGGTAGGGGACTATGAGGTTACCGCCGGAGATCAATGTATTGTTGAAATTCTTTTCATTGGCTGCGTACCCTCTGAGTGAAACGGCATGTTTGCCCAACTCCCCGGTAATGCTCAATTCCCCGTTGTATCGTTCAATGTCTTTCGTACTGGGTTGTGCATTGCCAAAGAATATGTCACTGGGCGACTCTACATTTTTGGCCATAAAGCGTTCACCCTTTACATTTAGTTTCCAGTTGGTGGCCAGTTGATAACCCAATCGTAAACTACCGGTGTTATAGTTCAGGCGGGTGTATTCACGGCGTAAACCATCGGAACGTTTGTCGTCCACTTCAACAGAAGAGTCAACATAATTCGCCCTGGCCGTTTCCGCATCCAGTAATTTTCTGAAAAAGTTTCCATTGCCCAGTTTCATGTTCTTCCCCCGGTCATAGGTGATAAAGGACAAATCGAAATCGAGGTTTTTGGTGATGTTGCCACCGGTGGCAACGGAACCTTTGAAGGTTTCATAAGAACCATATTCTGCGGCCACCGTGGTGCGAATAGTACCGGCCGATTTACGGGTGATCACATTCACCACGCCCCCCATGGCCTGCGCGCCATACAGGGCAGATGCTGGTCCTTTCAGTACTTCAATGCGTTCGATATCAGATGGATTGATGGTGGCTATATTGGCGGCTCCTGCCGGCCGGCCGTCGATCAATAGCAGTACGCGCTGGTTCAGGCCGCCTGTTTGTGGACGGAAACCGCGGATACCTATACCTGCCAGTAAACCGGGATATTGCACAACGTTTACCGATGCATTTTTCTTGAGCAGATCGACAAAATCCTGACCGCCTGTTTTATCAATGTCTTTCCTGTTAATAACGGTCAAACTTTGCGGTATTTTATTTCGCTGTACTTCGGAACGGGTGGCCGTTATCACAACCTGTCCCAGTGTTTGTGTTTTTAACGTATCTGTTTGTACGCTTTGCGCCATGGTGTTAGCCGCAGCCAGCGTAGCGCTGATCAGTAAAATTTGTTTCATGGTTTTTGTATGCTTATTGTTATTACGACTTTTTTATTTCGATGGATGACTGTTACGCAGTGCCTGCAACAGGCCGGCTATGGTGGCAAACGTCTCCTTGTTGAATGTCCATAACACGGTATTGCCCTTGTCAAGGATATGGATAGATTCTGTGGCGTCGGCTGAAACCGTAAACCCTTCACGCAGGAGCGCTCTTTTTGTCCAGAACAGCGGGGCGCCTTCTCCTTCAACGCGGATTGTTTTTCCATTGCCTTTGTGAATGGTAAACGTGCCGCTGTTTTTGTCGAACGCAAAACCTTCTTTATGAAATGCTGCTTCAAAGGTGCCGTTGAGCACGATGTCTTCGGGTGCGCCTTTGGTGAAGTCGCCATCGTTGCGCAGCAACCATACTTCGTCGGCTGTTTGCAGGGCAAGGTCCAGGTCGTGGGTGGATAATAAGATGCCTTTGCCGGTTGTTTTGGCCAGCTGGTGTAACAGGTGCATCAGGGTAATGCGGTTGGGAAGGTCAAGGTGTGCTGTTGGCTCGTCGAGAATAATGATCGGCGTGTCCTGCGCCAGTGCTCTTGCCAGCATTACTTTTTGCGATTCACCATCACTCAATTCGATCAACTTTCTGTTGGCAAAAGAAGTAGTATCTGTTATTTGCATGGCCCATTCAACGATTTCCCGGTCTTTTGGTTGCAGCGTGCCTAACCAGTTGGTATAAGGAAACCGTCCTAATGCAATAATGGAATAAACGGTCAGGTTGCCGGATGGCACACGGCCAGTGAGCACCATGCTCAGTTGTTTTGCTCTTTCTGGCGGTTGTAGCTTTGCTAAATTTTTGCCACCTGTTTCTACTGTTCCGGCCAGCAAAGGCTGTAAACCGGAAAGGGTGCGGATGAGGGTGGATTTGCCGGCGCCGTTCTGTCCG
Source organism: uncultured Niastella sp. (assembly GCA_966212235.1). GTDB lineage: Bacteria > Bacteroidota > Bacteroidia > Chitinophagales > Chitinophagaceae > Niastella. The sequence goes on from CBIHPP010000009.1 coordinate 82,412, forward strand.
AGTAAACAGATCAACTGCCCGGGATGTATTTCCAGGTCCAGCGGACCGGCCAGCGTCTTCTCTTCTTTGGTTCCTTTTTTATACCCGATGGATAACCGGCTTGCTTTTAATAAAGGGGCGGTGTTATTCATCAGAAAGAATTTTTTAAATTATTCCGACTCAAAATGATCCAGATAACGACCGGTGAGCCTATCAAAGCCGTAATCACGTTGATGGGCAATACCGTATTACTACCCGGTAATTGAGCAATGATATCACACAGCAGCATCAGGGAGGTGCCCATTAAACAACAGGCAGGGATCAACGTACGATGGTCTGAAGTATTGAACAGCGAGCGGGCCAGGTGCGGCACGGCAATTCCAATAAAGCCGATAGGACCACAAAAGGCGGTGATGCTGCCTGCCAGCAAACTGGTGCTACCGATGATCAGCAACCGGGCCCTGTTCACTGTTAAACCCATGCTGCGGGCATAATGCTCACCCAGCAACAACGTATCCAGCATTTTGGAAGAAGCGAATGCGATCAGCAAACCCACTGCCACAACTACGGCCAGCAGGTAAAGCTGGTTGCCTGATACGCCACCAAGGGAACCGAATGTCCAGATTAAAAAATCCTTTACCTGTTCCGGTGCGCTGAAGAATTGCCAGATACTTACAACGGAAAAGGTGATGCTGCTGATCATGACACCCACGATCAGCATAATCACATTATCTCTTAACCGGGCTGAAATGGCTATAATGATAAACATGATAAACGCGGCGCCCAGGGAAGACATCAATAATACCAACCAGCTTCCTGAAATGCCCAGCTCTTTAATGGCATAAATGGTGGTAATGCTGCCTCCTGTTAACATCACCATGGCCACGCCCAAACTGGCGCCGGCCGTGACGCCCAACTCCGACGGGCCTGCCAGCGGATTCCGGAAAAGCGTTTGCATTTGTAAACCACTCACCGGTAACGCGCAACCCACGATCACGGCAGTAATAGCTTTTGGAATTCTGATCTCCTGTACAATGTATATCCATGCATCGTTTTGCACCTTTCCCTGCACAATGATATCCAACACGGCGCGCAGTGGAATGGATACAGAACCGAAGGCTATATCTATTATGAACAGGATGAGCAGCAGAAAAAACAAAACGGTCAGCTTCACGAGCGAAGCAGTCCATTGATCCTTTCGGGTAGCAGGAAGCGTTGCTACGTTCATTATTGTAATTGTTTGTAATAGTACAGTTGGTGACCCGGTAATAATTCCGGGTGAAAAATAGTGATCAGGTCGGCCAGGATCAGCTGTGGATTGACGGCGCCTGATTCCCAGTAATCATTGGCGCCCACGTCGTTCATTCGTTTGTTGCTGTTATACAGTGCTCCTTTTTTATATGGATTAAACTGCGTATATCGTTGGTCTACGTCGGCAATTTCTTTTTTTGACTGGGAATTGCTCATGTTCAACCAGAAATCGGCTTTCAGGGCTATGGGGGCTACCGTTTCAAAATCAAGCGCCAGGCTGCCTTTACTTATTACATCTGACCAATGATATGCGGCGCCGGCATCTTTTAAAAATTGCGTCAGGTAACTGTCGCCGTCGGGTACAAACCAGGTGCCTTTGAAGGGCATCCCGATCACTACCTCCGGCTTTTGTTTTACTGCTGCGGCAAGCGCTTTCATCCGGTTATATTCCCCCACAAGCGAATCAAATTTCCGGTTCACCATGTCTTCTTTGTTCAACAAGGCTGCCATCAGCTTCACCCATTCTGAACGGCTTATGGGATCGGTTTCCAGCCATTCTGCATTCATCATCACCGGAATGCCTGCACCGGTCAACGGCTGGTAGCGGTTGAAGGGCGCATCGGGGCTGCCCATCGTCATGAGCAGGTCAGGTTTCTTCGAAATGATCAACTCATGATTCATCGTGCTGCCATTGCCTACTTCTATTACTTTACCTGCTGCCATGTTCTTACGCACGACAGGGGAGGTAACATATTTTGATTCGGCCACGCCAATGATCACATCGTCAGCATCAGCAAAATTGGCCATTCCTACGTGCATGGAGGAAGTTACCATCATTTTTTGTATGGGCACCTGTATCACCATAGCGCCCGAATACCTGGCCGGGACAGGCGTTCCTCTTTGTACCAGTACATATAGAAGCGTGTCGGTTTTGTCGGAAAAACGGTTTACAATTTTAACCAGCTTGTAGTTTTCGAAGTATTCTATCGTAAACCCTTTGGAATATTGTATACTGGTTTTTGCAGCAACCGGCTTATCAGTGGTTGAAGTGGGGGCTGGTTTGGTCGCTGGTTTACAGGATGCCAGCCACAACAACATGCCGATGCTTACCAGTAAAATAGAATGTACACCTGACATGGGACGCAGAAAAACGGGTTTTCTGCAGTGGGTAAAATACCTGCTCTTTTTCATGAATGCTCTTTGCCTTTCTTCCGAAAGCGGTGAGTAAATGTTATTAGTAAGGCAGGTCTTCTGACTTCCTCTGAACCTGGCTTCCTTCCCATTCGTCCCAATAGCTATCGGGACGGACAGTGGATCGTAGTAGCCGGTTCTTTTTTAAGAGGTTACAGCAGCGGAGACTGTTCCGGACTTACACCGGATTCCCTATTAAAGCAGCAAATGCTGCTACCTTCGGCGGCGAAAGTAGTAATAATTTTGTTTCAGGCTATTTTTTAATTCCTGGCGAGATAAGGCGCGATCGTTTGCTGTATGAACTGCATCCTGTTCTCAACAGAGGCTTCCGGCACGGTTACCAAAGTAAAGCCCAATACTTCGTAGGTTTCGCGGATGCAGGTATATAAATGAACAGCCTCTTCAAAGGTTTGCCACCGCTCGGCATCATTTACATAGATGGCTTTCCAGGGTGGTAATATAAAAGCGAGCGGCTGGTATGGATGCTGTTGAAAGGCAGTGTAGTATTTGTTGTCAACGGGCAGACCGGCAGCTTTGAGGTACGCTATGATATCCGGTATACCGCGATCGAAAAAGGTAATACCTGAATTGGCTGCGGCTTGCGTATACAGCGTTGTCATTCGTTCCAACACTTTACCGGCAAAGCAGGCAAGATCGGTCCATGGAAGGGAACCTGACCCTTTAGCGACTTCTTCTGCAATGACCTGGCGCGAAGCTTCTTCCGACCCGTGATAACCTGCCGCTTTCAACGCCTGCAACAGGCTTGTTTTTCCGGCGCCGGGTCCGCCGGTGATGAGGTATTTTTCTGTGCTCAACAATTTGTCTTTAGGTATATAGTAAGTAAATGGTCAGGGAAATAATCAAGACAGTTGCAAAACATACTTTGTGATTGATAAAGCTGACCCTTTTTATTTCATCATGTTTGACGGTTCTGTCGTTCTTTCCAATAAAAGGTTTCTCTACCAGTTTACCATGATAGCTATTGGGTCCGCCAAAACGGGTATCGAGGATGCCGGCCAGTGCCGCTTCGGGATAACCTGAATTTGGGCTTTTATGCTTGTTGCCATATTTGAGTATAAAATGAAACGCACGCCAGCTGCCGCTTACCAGCACCATCAGTAAAGCGGTAATACGGGCGGGAATAAAATTCACGAGATCATCGAGGCGGGCGGCACATTTTCCAAATAGCTCATAACGTTCATTGCGGTAACCGATCATGGAGTCAAGGGTATTGATCATTTTATAGGCCATCATACCGGGCACACCGGCAATGGCGTAATAGAACAGCGGGGCTACAACGCCATCGCTTAAATTCTCCGACATGGTTTCCAAAACAGCTATCCGTATCTGTTGCGGTGTAAGCGCGCTGGTATCCCGGCCAACAATACGACTTAGTTGTTTGCGTCCAGCTTCCAGCCCATGTTCTTCCAGTACGTTAAAAACTTTTTGGCCTTCATCGATCAGGCTCTTATTGGCAAGCCCATAGTATACAAATACAGTACTAAAGATGAGGTAGGCTACCGGTTGCCAGGCGAGCAACCATTGGGAAGAAAATTGAAAGAAAGCAAATACGGCTGCACATAAAACAAGTGTCAGTAATGCTCCTTTCACAAACCGGTTGTTCCCTTTGTTCAACAACTTTTCACCCGCACCAATGGTGTTGCCAAACAGGCGGATAGGGTGGGGGAACCGGTCAGGATCACCCAGCAGCAGGTCTAAGCAATAGCCTGTCAACAGTGGTAGTATCAGAAGTACTGTTTTATCCATTTTGGCAGGGCATCGATTAATAATTGGTTCTTGTTTGCTGGCAGGGTGACCATTCGGATGTGTTGTTCGCTCAAACCCCTGAAGTTCGATGCATCGCGTATCAATAACCCGTGATGCGTGACCAGGTATTCCTTTAAGTGCTGCGCTTTTCCAACCGGTAATTGCGCCAGAAAATAATGGGTGTGGCTTTTATGGATGGTCAACGACAGTTGTTGTAACTGCTGAATAAATTGTTCTTTATGACTGAAGATCTGTGCCAATGGCAATCGCAGACTGGCCATATGATCAAAGATATAATGACCGGCCGCTATGGCAAATGCATTGACAGACCAGGGCGTTTTACAAAGCAATAGTTTATTGATCAGCCGGGGATGCGCCACGATGTATCCCAGCCGTAAACCGGGAATGGCATATGCCTTGGTCAACGAGCGCAGGATGATGAGGTTATCACAGGTATCAACGAGTGCAATCAAAGAAGTGACAGATAAAGTGAATTCTATAAAGGCTTCATCAATAACAAATATTGTTTGCGGATTGGCTTTTACCAGTGCTTCCAGTTGCGGAAACACATGCCCGGTGGGATTGTTGGGATTGCAAATAAAGAACAACCCTTTTTCCACCTGCATGTTCGGGTGAATGTCATCCTGGTGCACGAATTGTAACTCGTGGCGAAACATCCGGCAGGCATCTTCATATTCAGCAAATGCAGGAATGGCAATGGTGGTTGTTTCGTTTTGCCAGGCCTGTGCAATCAGGTAAATACTTTCCGTGGTGCCGTTGGTGATCAGCACATGCGCAGCGTCTAACTGATGATGTTGACTTATTTTTTTGGCAAGGCTTTCCGCCAGCACTTCCGGGTATTTATTAAGCACCTGCCATTGTTGAAACAAATGTTCCTTTAGCCCTGCCGGCTCGCCGCCATACCATACGTTGGTACTGAAATCAGCAATTATCTCCTGCTTATAGCGGTAAGCATCATCTCCGTGTCCCTGCAGCATAGGAATTAAAATTTCATGTTTTGGTACACCTGTTGTATGTCAAGATGCTCCCGAAAAAGCATGGCCAGTTTATCGTACTGGTCTTCTTTGAATTGCCGGTAATCGAAGGATTCCGCAATAGCATCTGTACTGCCCGACAGCAGATCATTCACCACGGCATCGTTATCGAGAATGCCATGCACATAGGTCCCCCAGCAGGTGTTGGTTAAGTAGCAACCATCGGTATGGCCATCGGAGAAAGTAAGTACCGGTTCATGTTCGGTACCGGTAACAGCCGTTTCACCCATGTGTATTTCATAACCGGTACAACTGTCTGCATACTGCCGGTAGGTAAAGCTGCGTTGCAGGGTTGTTTTTTCTTTTCCCAAAACCGTTTGCACCGGAAGCAGACCCAGTCCTGCCACTTTACCTACATTGCTCTCTACCTCGTATGGGTCTTCAATGGATTGGCCCATCATCTGGTAACCGCCGCAAATGCCAACAACTGTTTTTCCATTTTTGTGGGCGGTTGTAATGGCGGCAGCAACGCCATTGTTTTTGATGGCGATCAGGTCTTCAATGGTGTTCTTACTTCCGGGAAGAATAATGATAGTAGCTTTTGCAATTTCTGCCGGGTCGGCCGTGTAAAACAAATGTACCCTTGGGTCTTTTTCCAACCGGTCGAAGTCGGTAAAGTTCGACATGCGATGCAGCAGGATAACCGCTACGTTTATTTTATCTTTTACAGCTGCGCGTTGTTTTAATGCCAGCGGTACCGAATCTTCTTCTTCAATAAAGATGTCTTTAAAATATGGCAATACGCCAATGACCGGTACGCCACAAAGATCTTCGATCATCTTTCTGCCATCGATGAACAGGCGACTGTCGCCCCGGAATTTATTGATGATAATACCTTTGATACATGCCCGCTCTTCCGGCGTCAACAAAGCGATGGTGCCGTACAGGCTGCCAAAGATGCCGCCGCGGTCTATATCGCCAACGAGGTAGGTGGCGGCATTGGCATGTATGGCCAGCCGCATGTTGGTGATATCGCGTGCTTTGAGATTCAGTTCAGAAATGCTGCCGGCGCCTTCCATCACAACAGGTGCATAGCGGACGGCTAAACGCTCATAGGCTTTCACCACTTCAGTAAACAACTCCTGGCGGTTGTTCCCCATGAAGTATTCCCACGCCGTTTGCGTGCCAATGGGTTTGCCGTTTAATATTACCTGCGAACTTTTATCGTTGGTCGGTTTTAACAGCACCGGGTTCATATCGGTATGACAGGGAATGCCCGCCGCTTCGGCCTGTACTGCCTGTGCGCGACCGATCTCAAAACCTTCCGGTGTGGCATAACTATTCAGCGACATATTTTGCCCTTTGAAAGGAGCGGGGTGGAAGCCATCCTGTTTAAATATTCTGCAGAAGCCTGCCGTGATGATGCTTTTTCCAACATCGGAAGCGGTGCCTGCAATTAGTAAAGGACGGAGTTGCGTGTTCGGTGGTGTCATCAGGAATTATGTGCGGGCAAATATATGGAAAACGGCAGCAGCGCAAAAAAGCCCGCAAATACGAATGTATTGCAGGCTTTAAATGCATATTTACCTGTGTACCTCTGATGTGTTTAAATTGAAACGCGCTATTCTTTTACAACCGGGAACGACTCGCTGTGTTGGTCGTCGTGGTAACGGACCAGGTACATACCTGCCGGCAAACCATTCATTGATAAAGTGATCTGTTTTCCGCTTACCCGGCTATTGATCTGTTGTTTGCCCGAGATATTATACAATGTTACAGTGGCTGTCCCATTTATCTCGCCATTTACCCGTATGGTTACTTCCGATTTCACCGGATTGGGAAATACAGCAACACCAAATGCATCATTTTTTACGGCGCTTACTATTTTGCTGTAGCCGTTGCTGCCGTCAATATTCAGGAACTTTAACCGGTAATAGTTGGTGCCGGTAATTGGTTCCTGATCAATATAAATATAACTGCTACCATTGATTGCTTTGCCGGATATGGTTCCCAATGTTATAAAGTGGCTGGCATCGGTGCTGCGTTCTACCTGGTATACATCACCTACCTCTTCACTTACACTGTTCCATATCACTTCATTGATAGTGCCTTTATTGGTTGCCCTAATATTATCCAGTTTTATGGGCAGGGAGACAGGGGGCGGAGCCAACACAAATGAAAAGCTACTGCTGCCACCGTTATTGTAAGCGGTAACGGTATAGGTGGCTGCAGGTAATACTAAAGAAGCTAGTCCAACGATATAACCGTCGGCAGTGAAATATAGGCCAGCGGGCAGGGCCGGTGTTATGGTATAGCCGGTGAGCGCTATACTCCGTATCCGGTTATTACCGGCATCGCTTACACGCAGGAAACTGTATGGAGCAATGCTAGTGCTAATGTCAATCCCAATGCCTGCCGGTCCATTGAATTGAGCGGCCCCGGCAACTATGGTATCATTTAAACCGGCTACACCGCTGCCGGCCAGCGTGGTGACAACGCCAGCGGGTGTAATTTTTCGTATTACATGATTGCCGCTATCGGCTACGTATACGTTATCAAATCTATCTAGCGTTAGGGCAAACGGTTTATTAAACCTGGCCGCGGTACCGGTACCGTTCACCAAACCGGCCACGCCGGTGGCGCTACCGGCAAAAAGAGATACGACGCCTGCTTTGGTTATCTTTCTGATCTGGTTATTACCCAGGTCGGCCACATACAGGTTGCCGGAGGGATCGAGTGCTACGCCTGCCGGCTGATTAAAAGTTGCAGAAGCTGCTGCACCGTTGGCCATACCGGCGGCTCCGGTGCCGGCATATACCGGGTTCATAAAGCCCATGGAAACGGTAGTGGCATTACCCGATGCAGTTGAGAAATGGATCTTATTAAGCGTTCTGTCGGCCACATATACATTTCCGGCACTGTCTACTGCTATACCTGTAGGATTGTTATACAGGTAGCTGGGAATTTTACCGTAATTGGCGTTAACAGGACCGCCTGTTGCATAGGCGGCCTTTCCATACGAGCAGTATACCGTACCATTGAGATTGGTAGTAAGGCCTATGGCAGCTGAGTCAACGGCTAAAGATGAATAAGTGGTTACGTTACCGGAACTAATTTTACGAACCCTGCTGTTGCCACAGTCACCAACATAAATATTGCCCAGCCGGTCGGTAGCCAGCCCCACCGGCTTGTTGAATTTGGCATTCAAAGATGTAACGTTGTCGATAAATCCGGCGCTGCTGCCAGCTTGGGTAAACACCGTTCCGTATGGGAAGCTAGTAGGTATGTAGCCGCCGGTGTTAGTGGGTGTAAACCATGTTGGGGCTGTACTCGAATAATACAAGGTATCGTTGGGGTAACTGATGGATGGCGCAGCCGGAATTGCAGGTAACGTTTGCGCCTCTCTTATATTATTGAATTGATAGGCCCGGCTAAAAGGCCCTGGATAACCGGTAAGTCTGCTTGTTGCCGAACCGGGTAGATTGTAATATTTCACCAAATCTCCTGCATCCCAGCCTGCCGCGGGATAAGAGTTGGCAGGATTAGCATCGCCACGCACCCAACTTAATGTATCGTAGGTGAACCGTACATCCCAATCCTTTGCTGTACGATGGAGCGGTGCTGAATTATCTGCCAGCATTGCTTCAAACTTGCTTAACGAGTCTATCCTATTGGCGAAACGACCTACCGAATCCCATATCACCACCAGGCGATCGGCATATACTTTATACCAAACCTGGTTAGTATAAGTACCCCTGGCGGTGCGGGTATCTACATCTGCCCAATAAGGAGCAATCATGGGAGTTCGTAAATTGGAGGGAAATGCCTGGGTGGAATAAAAAGGAACATCAACGCCAAATGATATTGTTCCGTTCGTATTTACGTATGCTGATGTATAATTAAGACCATAAAAATTGAACGTAAAAGGCAGATTTACTAACACAGAGCAGTCGTCACATCTTGGAAAGGCCGTGAACCCGCCGGTAGCCGGGTTGAAAGGCTCCGGGTGATAGGTGTCCCAGGGAATGGTTTGTGCAGTTGTTTTCAATGACCATATGAATATGATCACAAAGAGTACGGGCAATCTCATATCAAATACGTTTACAGGGTTAGGGGCTAAATAGAGACGGGCGCAAAACTATTCAGCAATCCTGTTAGCGCATAACAACGAAGCGGCCATTTTGTATTGATTTATAAAGCAGGACAAACTATAGGAGCAATTACTTCCTGGTATATGATTATTTTTTCATGTTTCGGGTAAATTCAACCGGACTGGCGCCTGTTAGTTTTTTAAAAGCATTGTAAAAAGCGCTTCGCGATGAAAAGCCTGCTTCATAGGCCATTGATTCTATGGTAAAATGTTGCAGGTTTTGCGGCAGGTTCATTTGTTCTTTTATACTGTTTATGCGGTAGGTATTTATAAAATCTCCAAAATTCAACTTGTAATGATTATTAAGCAGGAAAGATAATTTATGTGGTGTAATGTCTATTGCCTGGGCCAGCGATGACATTTTAAGATCCTTTGTGCGGTATGGTTTGTGTTGAAGGAGATAATCTTCCAGGCGTTTGCAAAGGGTTTCCGTGCCTTCATCTTTCTTCAATGACTGGGCATGCTGCTTTCTGATCCTGGCGAGCGTTGGTAGTTTCATGTCGAGCAGGGACGCTATATTTTCCAGGGGAATACGATCGATAAAACCCGGTGCGCTCTGAATAAAATACAGGTACCGTTCTTTGGCATTTCCTACGCGTATAATGTGCGACCGTTCCTGCGCATCCTGGTAATATTTCTGTACCATCACCCGGAAAATATAATTGAAGTCGAAGTATTTCTCAAACAAGCCCAGCAGGACAGTATTGGGTAGCGCCATAAGGCGGGTATGTTCAACAGCCATGATTCCTTCGCGCGAGGGGCGCATGCCATGCATACCGGAGATAGAGCTCACAAATTCATTTTCTACAGAAATATAAGTTATGATCTTCTTGCCTTTGTGCGTGGAAAAGCCCATCAATGCCCCTGTAATGATAAAATACATATACTGGCAAGTGTCTCCCTCAGCGATCAGGATCGCCTCTTTTTCCAACTCCAGCGAAACCAGGTTGCTGCCGATTTCCCCGCGCAATTCTTCGCTCAGGGGGTATATGGTCTGCAGTAATTGGTTGAGGTATTCAATGTCAAGGTTGTGTGCTTTGTGATAACTGGGTTGTTGCATAATTGAAGGGATCCCGGCTCTAAAGATAATGCAAGGACACCTTAATTAATACCGGTTATTCCGTCCTCAAATTCTTAACCGGATTGCTGTTGGCCGTTTTATAACATTGAGCAGCTATAAATGCAAATGTTGAAATTGAGATGGCTACCGCTACGGTGAGGTAAGGGGTAATATTTTGTTGCACCCGGTAAGCATAGTTTTGCAACCAGTGATCGGTTGTCATGTATGCTAAAGGCCATGCAATGATATTAGCGATCAGGATCAGCGGCGCATAATCCCTGATAAACAGCAGCAGAATATTTTTTACATCGGCGCCTAATACTTTACGGACTGCTATTTCCCTGGTGCGCTTCGCCAGCGTAAACGCCACAACGCCGAAGATGCCCATGAAAACGATAAACAGGTTCAGCACGGTAGCCAGCCTGGTGGCCTTCTTTAATTTCAGTTCTGCTTCAAACATCGATTGAAAGCGGTCATCCATAAATGTATACTCGAAAGGCGACCCGGGAGAAAATTCCTGCCATTTCTTTTTTACCTCACTGATGGCGTTACCGATATCACCGGGATTCAATTTAACCGTCAGGTACCGGTAAGAGCGGACAAGCCGCGTAGGTATAAATGCCAGTGGACCGATCTGTTGCTGAAAGGAAGTGACATTATAATCCTTAACAACACCAGCAACTTTATAGGTAAATCCATTGGGCATACGTACAATAGACCCTACCGGCGAATGTAACTGCAATGCATTTACAGCTGTTTCATTGAGCACTATTTCCGATTCCCTGGAGGTGGTGAAATTGTTTTCCAGATACGAGCCTTCTTTCATTGTTAACCCGAATGTGGATGCATAATATTGGTCTGTCCAAATCAATGGTATTACAATTGGTTTTTTATCACCCCCTTCAGGCAACAGATCAATTGTGTTTGGTGGTAACCGGTCTGGTACTTCGAATGCCATGGAGGCGCTTCGCACCACACGGGATTGTGTCAAACCATCCCTGATCGATTCCATTTTCAACACACCTGCCGAGTCCCATTGTTTGGGGAACGCAGTTATTACCAGTAATTGTTCTTTATTATAGCCAAGGTCTTTTTTAAAGAAATAAGTTACCTGTTTTGACACCGTGAGCGCACTGATAAAAATGAAAACGGCCAGGGTGAATTGTATCACCAGCAAGGTTTTTCTTAATATCAGGCCGCCACGCGCCATATCAATCTTTCCTTTTACTGCATGAATGATGTTGGCGGATGCCAGCGCAAGGGCAGGGTAGAGACCTGCGATGATCCCCACCCCTGTTACAAACAATAATAACCAACCCGCCTGCGCTTTGCTGAATTGCCAAACCGGTTCTATCTGCGTATTCAATAACTGGTTAAAAAATGGCCGCATCCCTTCGTATACACACAACGAAATAATTGTAGCAATGAAGGTTAGCAAAATGGATTCAACAAGGTATTGTATAATGAGTTGTTTGCGGGCGCTTCCGAAAACTTTACGTAATCCTATTTCCTTCAACCGGTAGGTAGATGTTCCGATACTGATGTTCACAAAATTAATGATCGCCATGAGTAGGATAAAGACGGCTACTAAAAACAACGTGCCGATCATCTGTTGTGCAGCGCCGTTATTATGATCTTTCAGGTAATAGTCGTTCAGCCTCACGAATTCTACCTGTAATAACCCTTTCACGTTATTGGGAAGATGGCGTGCCAACAACTGGTTGACCGGTTTGGCCATATCGTTGGGCGTTACGCCTGGCTTCAACTCGATCATGCCTACGATAAAGATATTGTTCCAGTCTTTAATAACATCTTTCCCGAATAGCCGGTTCCCTTCAAAAGGCATGAAGACATCATACCCTGTTTTATCAACTATTTGGTTTACGGTATTATAGGGCATTGTTTCCAGCACGGCTGAAACGAGGAAGTCCTGTTTGCCATTCATACCTGTAACGGTGATCGTTTTATTAACTACGTTCGTAGTGCCAAATAATTTCATCGCCATGTTGCGGGAGATGACGGCAGAACTGTTGTTCGGGAAGGCCCGGTGTGGATCGCCTTGTATAAGTTTAAATCCATACATGGACACAAGGCTGGTATCGCAAATGGAGACGTTTGCCTGGAAGTGTTTTTCACCGGCCGATACGACGTTGGTAAACGGGTTGAACCGGTAATAATTTTCCACCAATGCCGGATAGTTTTCTTTCAGTGTTTTAGCCAGCGGCGCCACGGTGGTAATGGCAAGGCCCATGTTTTTCACTTTCCATGTACTCTTGATGAGATATTGGTTCTCCGAATGCCGCAGGGATAAGTTTACGTTCTTTTCCTGCATGATATAATTGCCGATCAGCATGGAAAAGGCAATGCCTATACCCAGGCAAAAAATATTGATCGCTGAAAATAATTTATGCCTCGTTAAGTGCCGGACGGCTATAATGAAATAATTTTTTAGCATATTATGGTTCTGCCCCTTTTTGCAGCCAGCCAAATGCCATTTTTGTAATGAGTTAACAATCAATAAATGGTAAATGAAATTATCACCCGGAAACTGTCCGGTTTTGTTACAACAGTGTTCGGTTAAGGCGGACGGTTCTATAAATCGCTGTTCGTGTGATAAGGACAAGAAAATAGACTATCAGTCGGCTGATAGTCTATTTTCTTTAAAACTGTTTATTACACCAGTAAACCGAATACGGCAACGCTATTTTTTGTATAGTTTGATGGCAAGTCTTGAAACGGTGACTGATGTTCCATCCTTTTCGGACCTTATTCTGAACCCTAAATTGATGTAGCTTTTTGGCAGCTCATTTATAAAATTAACCGTGGTTGCCTTATATTCATTGGTTGTGGAATTTCCACTGAGCAAGGTATGATTGATCACTTTATTGTTTGTGAGATCATACAACTCAATCATACATTTCACGTTTGCATCAGCGGTAACCAATTGTGCGGTGAAGGAGATGGAATCTGCCGGATAATTGGTAATATTAAAGTTATCTACACCCGGTCTGATAGATCCGGTTGCGGAGTTTGTCCAGGATCCAATACCGTCAGGTGTTGCATATAGGATTGTTTCCTTGTTATAAATTCCATTACATACATATTCGGTTTTCTGAATTTCATTACTATCAAGCACATTGTTCCTATTGTCATCTATGCCGGTAATGACCTTAATTCCTCCGGAAGCACAATGTTCACCGGGTGGTTCAGCAATCTGATCTATCAAAGCATTTTTTCCTGCAGGGCCTTCTTTTTCACAACCCCAAAAAGATAAACAGGCAATACCAAGGTACAGGGCGCGCGATTTAATTTTCATTCTTACAGATTATTTGATTTGAGTATAATAGCGGTCGTAAAAATATAAGGTTTACCTGCTTACTGCCGAAGAATTTGATAACTGTGTTGTTTTGGCCGATAACTGCGCAGTATTTCCAATAACTGTGTAAACGGTTGAGCGTTAAATGGCTGCTTCATGACAGGATGAGAAAATGGTCCATTATTTTGCTTACCCGGCTTTTTACTGCAATTTTGCACCCGATTATGGTGCAGATAGGTGATATACAACTTCCCGATTTTCCTTTGTTGCTCGCGCCCATGGAGGATGTGAGCGATCCTCCTTTTCGCGTGGTGTGTAAAGCCAACGGGGCCGACCTGGTGTTTACGGAATTTATTTCCAGCGAAGGACTCATTCGCGATGCCATCCGGTGCCGCCGGAAGCTGGATATTTTTGAGGAAGAACGACCCACGGGTATTCAACTCTTTGGTGGTGATGAAGAGCGCATGGCCCTGGCCGCTAAGATCGTTGATGTTACCCAACCCGAACTGCTCGATATTAATTTCGGCTGCCCGGTTAAAGGCATTGTGGCCAAAGGCGCCGGGGCAGGGGTGCTGAAAGACATTTCGCTGATGGTGCGCCTTACTGAAGCCTGTGTAAAGTCGACCAGTTTGCCGGTAACTGTAAAGACCCGCCTCGGTTGGGACGATGCCTCTAAAAATATTGAAGAAGTGGCCGAGCGCCTGCAGGATGCAGGTATAAAAGCGCTCACCATTCATGGCCGCACCCGCTGCCAGTTGTACAAAGGCGAAGCCGACTGGAGCCTCATTGCCAAAGTAAAAAACAATCCACGTATACATATCCCTGTTTTTGGTAACGGCGACATCAACAGCGCGCAAAAAGCGCTGGAATATAAAAACCGCTATGGGGTTGACGGTATCATGATCGGCCGCGCCGTTATCGGTTATCCCTGGCTGTTCCGGGAAATTAAACATTACCTGCAAACCGGTGAACAATTGCCGGCGCCCACAGTTGCCGAACGCATTGCAGTGTGTAAACAACAATTACAAAAGTCGCTGCAATGGAAAGGCCCGGTAGCCGGTGTTTATTCCATGCGCAAACAATACCTGCAATACCTCAAAGGTTTACCCGGCATCAAAGAATTTAGAACACAATTGGTAACCCTTACTGAACCAGAAGCAATATCTGCTGTGCTTGATGATATCACTCAACGGTACGAAGGATACGAAATGGAAAGAACGCCGATCGAGCTGGTGAACTATCATGAGAATTGCCCGTTGTAATCAGCATCCTTTTGCCATCAAAACATATAATGACAATCAAGCCAACCAATCAGACACCCGCCGGCGACAATTAATTTTTCGCGATTGAGAATTTATAATATAGGGTTCATACAAAGAATAGATATAATCAAAAAAAGCTAATATTGCAGGTTACCATACTCTGCTGATATTGCCGACCCATCCAAACAATAATGCCGCTGTTGTGCGGATCCCAGATGAAGCTACGTTGGTTCGTGCCGCCGCCGATGGAGACCCCGTTGCCTATGGCCAGCTGTATAGTTTTTATTATCCGCAATTATATACTTCCATCGCCTTCATGGCGCAATCGCACGAAGATGCACAGGAGATCATACATGAAACTTTCCTCAAAATATGGAAGGCCAAAGAAACTTTGATGTTGGTGAAGTCGTTTGAAGATTATACCTACACGCTGGCTAAAAACTTACTCTTCAATCAATTAAAAAGAAAAAAGATCAGTCAGCGGGTGATGCAGTCGCTCTCCGACGAATCTATAAAAAATGCCGGGCCTGCACCCGACCAGGAATATTTATACAAACAATATTATGAAACCGCCATCAACGCCATTAACCAGTTGACTGAACAAAAACGGCGGATCTTTCTGTTGCGAACACAGGAAGGCTGGAGTTTGGGTGAGATAGCTGATGAAATGGGAATCAGTGTTTCTGCAGTCAAAAAACATCTGTATGCCGCGTTCGATTCAGTGAAAGAAGCCCTGCGGCAAAACACGGGTGATATCCTTCTTTTCCTGCTATTATATTTTTATTAAAAAAAAGTTGTGTTTCAGGGTATCCGTTTTATTTCCCCGGTTGTCAGTAATAAGCCGAATATATGGAAGATGCAAAAATCATAGCGCTGATAGAAGGTTACCAGGCCGGGACACTTACCGATGAAGAAGCTATTGCCTTCTTTCAATGGTACAGCGAGGCCGGTATGGATGAATTTCAACGGATATATGCCCAATGTCATTTACAACCCAATACCCTGGCTGTTGACCCTGTGATGCCGAACGATTTCAGGCTACAACTGGAAAACGCCATCCGTGATTATGAGCAACAACAAGAAGTTCGTACCCTTTCTTTTTTCCGCCGTTACCGCCTGGCATGGGCAGCCGCCATTCTTTTATTTGTTAGCGTAGGCGCCTGGTTGTTTTTTCAAAACCGGCAACGGGCGACACCGGCGATTGTAACCAACGCTCCATTACAAAATGATATAGCCCCCGGAACTACAAAAGCAGTGCTTACGCTGGCCGATGGCAGCAAAGTCATTATCGACAGTGTAAAGATGGGTCAGTTGGCGGTACAGGGCCAAACCACCGTTCAACGGGAGCAGGGTTTTATTTCGTATAACGGAAACGAGCAAGGCAAAACACAGCAAGGCGAACAATCCGTTCTTTATAATACATTGACCACAAATCGCGGGGAGCAATCGCCCCCGCTTGTATTGGCAGATGGCACAAAAGTGTGGCTGAATGCCATGTCTTCCATTCGGTTCCCGGTTGCGTTTACCGGTGATACCCGTACTGTATCAATTGACGGGGAAGCATATTTTGAAATAGCCAAGAACCCCGCTATGCCATTCATCGTAACCATTAATGGGATGGACGTGGAAGCGCTGGGCACACAATTCAATATCAATGCCTACTCCGATGAACCGGATATTAAAACGACCTTGATAGAAGGCGCAGTAAAAGTCGTCAATCGTCACTCTGCTATCACCTATCGGCACCCGGCAGTGCTTCGGCCAGGTCAGGAAGCGGTATTAACGCACGATTCACGATTGACGATTCACGACAATGTAGATGTAGACCAGGCTGTGGCCTGGAAACGCGGCCTCTTCGATTTTAATCACGCCAGTCTGCAAACGGTGTTGCGGCAACTAAGCAGGTGGTACGACATTGATGTAAAATTTGAAGGTGGTGTCATAAACAGAACTTTTCGCGGCAAGATCACCCGTGACCTGAGCCTTGCCCAGGTGATCAACATCTTGCAGGACCTTGACGTTAAATTCCGGATAGAAGGAAAAACATTGCTTGTCTCACCTTGAGTGGCTCAACCATATAGTGGCCCAACCATATACTTTAAACCTTTTTCTAAAACCTTTTCTGGTATTTAAACAAAACCGGATTCTGTTGGAGCAGAACCCGGCGGCGTTTGGGTAACCATGTATTTAACAAGTCCCGGCAGGACTGCTTTCCCTTTCCCCTTAAGGATCGGGCGTACATATTCTATCACCCAAACCATGCAAATCTATGCATTTTAAGGTTCCTTTTTGCCGGCCAGTCTGCATGAGACGCCACGGCATCACCAAAACTCTGTTAGTGATGAAGCTAACATCTATTCTTATGTTGGCCGCCTGTCTGCAGGTAGCCGCCCATGTACATTCACAGACCGTCAGCTTTTCGGGCAGTAACGTATCGCTTGAAAAGATCTTCACCGTTGTGGAGAAACAAACGGGTTATGTGTTTTTTTACGATGAGGCTATTCTGAAAGATACCCGGCCGGTCTCCATCAAGGCTGAAAATTATTCATTGCAATTATTCCTGAGTTGCGTATTGAATAATCAACCGCTTAAATTTTCATTTCAGAACAAAACCATCATCATCTCCCGCAAGGAAATGGCAGTACCGCCGGTGGCAGATACCACGGACCGTCCTGTTGCCCAGCCCATGTTAGGTGGCATTGTGATGGATATGAACAACATGCTGCTGTCTGGCGCCTCCGTATCCATCAAGGGGACAGGCAAAAGCACCATCACCAATGGCAAGGGGGCTTTCTCCATTCCCATGCCTGCTGCAAAAAGTAAGATAGTGGTTAGTTATGTGGGCTATACCACGCGCGAAGTAGAATTGAGGGAAGCGGAACAACAAATGATCATACAATTGTCTGTTGCGGTGAATGTGCTCGATGAAGAAGTAGTGGAAGCGTATGGTAAAACAAGCAAACGGCTGGCGATTGGTAACATTGTGAAAGTATCGGGCGAAGATATTCAACGGCAACCCGTGATGAATCCCTTGCTGGCGCTCAACGGCCGGGTACCGGGTGTGCTGGTAACACCCACCAGCGGCTATCAAAGTGCGCCGGTGAAAGTAGAGATCAGGGGCCGCAACACCATTGACAAAGATCTTGTGTCTGATCCTTTGTACGTTATCGACGGCATGCCGCTCACTATACTTGATATCGGTGGATCATCGCTTCAAAGCAGTTATGAAAATGGTTCAACCGGTTTTGTGCAGGCCGGCCTGATTTCCAATACCAGAGGACAAAGTCCGTTGTTTAGTATTAATCCCGCCGATATAGAGAGCATCTCGGTATTGAAAGATGCGGCGGCCACGGCCATCTATGGTTCCCGTGGCGCTAATGGCGTTATCCTTATCACAACCAAAAGGACCAAACCGGGAAAGACGCGGATGAATGTGAATGTGCAACAGGCGGTAAGCATGGCGCCCAAACATTGGGATATGCTCAAAACACCCGAGTACCTGCAAATGCGCCGCGAAACACTGAAAAATGATGGCACTCCGCTTACTATGGCCTTTATACCAGAACTGAGCTGGGATACCACCCGCTATACCGACTGGCAAAAGGAAATGTGGGGCGTGGCGAAAAGCACAGATGCCTCGATGAGTGTATCGGGTGGCGATCGCCTTACTTCTTTTAATATTGGCGCCGGGTTAACCAACAGCCAGGACATTACTACATTGAACGGGAAGAACCAACGCATCAATTTTTCATCCACCATTACACATCGCAGTACCGATCAGAAATTAACGATTGACCTGCGGGCTTTATATACCAATACCTATGTGAAAGCGATCCTTACGCCCAACCTCACGACACTGCCCCCCAACGCACCGCCGATCTTTAATGACAAAGGCGGTTTGAACTATGCAGAATGGAATGCAGTGGGATTAAGTACCAGTTTCCCCTTCGCTGGTATACTCCAGCCATCCATCGCCAATACAAATTTTATCAATGCCAGCCTCCGATTGAGCTATGTGTTCGCGAAAGGATTAACCGGGAGTGTGAACGGCGGTTACAATAATGCACAAACCAATACGGAATATTACCTGCCGATCGCTTCGCAAAACCCTATCAATAATCCTGCCGGCACGGCTGCGTTCGGTAACACCGGTAACAACAACTGGAATGTGGAACCGCAATTGAACTATACCACTTATGTAGGTACCGGGCGGCTGGAGGTAATGGCTGGCGGCACTTATCAACGCTCACATACCCAGGGTACCACGGTGGCTGGGGCGGGGTATACCAACGATGCGCTCATACAATCTATTTCCAATGCGCCGTTTATGTCGAGCAGTCAGGATGCTGCACAAAAAAGATACGCGAGTTTACATGGCCGTATCAATTATAACTGGCAGAATAAATATATTCTTGAATTGTCAGGTAACCGGGATGGATCTTCCAACTTTGGGCCCGGGAAACAGTTTGGTAATTTCTGGTCGGCTGGCGCCGGCTGGATCGCTTCCGAAGAAGAATGGCTGCAACCCCTGTTGCCATCGTGGTGGAGTTATTTGAAATTAAATGGCAGTTATGGCGTAACCGGTCTGGATGCCGGCGCCAGTTATCAGTATATCTCGGAGTGGTCGTTGCCGCGCACCGGCATGCCGAATTATAATGGCATCAGACCTATGACGCCGGAACATGCCGTAAACCCGGATTACCAATGGCAGGAGAATAAAAAGATAAATGTTGATCTGACAATGGGTTTTCTGAAAGACAGGATCACCCTTACGGCTACGTGGTATCGCAATCGCTGCAACAACCAATTGACCAACATCCCCATACCATCGTATACAGGTTTTACCGGGGTATTGGGTAATTCACCCGCCAATGTAGAGAACAGTGGTTGGGAAGGAAGTCTCAATGCACAGGTAATAGCCACCAAAGCTATTTCCTGGACGCTCGGTTTTAACATCGGGGTGAACCGGAATAAACTACTGGACTATCCTGATTTTGAATTCTCTTCTTACTATACCACCCATTTAATAGGCAAATCATTGAATACGGTTTACCTGTACCATTACCTGGGTATCAATCCGCAAAATGGCCGTCGGGCGGTATACGATTATAATCATGATGGGGTTATTACCGATGCCACCAAAGCACCACCTGCTTCAGGTGCCGATGACAAGTACATAGCCATGGACCCTACCCCCCGGTACAGCGGTGGAATTTCGAGTGCGTTAAACTATAAACGTTTTGCGCTGAACCTGTTCTTTAATTTCAAAAAGCAAATGGGTAAAATTCCATATACCGGCACGGGCGGCCCTATGGGTAATATTCCAACCTATATTTATAATGATCACTGGCAAATGCCGGGCGATCAAACGACCTATCCCCGGTTCATCACCGTTCCGACAACGAGTGAAAACTGGTTTGGCAGATCAGATGGGGCTTATGCCGATGCATCGTTTATCCGCTGCACCAACCTGGCGTTTTCGTACTCATTGCCGGATGCCGCGTGTAAAAGATTGCATATACAGGGACTTACGTTCTCCGCAAATATGTCGAACCTGTTTACCATCACAAAATATAAAGGTATTGATCCTGATGTGTTGCTGTTCGGCAATTTACCCCAACCAAGGACCATTGCCGGTAAGCTTTCCTTTAATTTTTAATTCTATTGTTATGCATTTTTATAATAGACCGATCGTGCTGGCTTGTTTCTCTTTGATGATATGCCTGGGCATGTTATCCTGCAAAAAAATGGTTACCGTGCCTTCGCCGATCAATAGTATTACTACTGGTGAAATGTTCAGTACCGATGCGCAGGCATTGACCTCCATGGCCGGGGTATACTCGGTGATGGTGAATGGCCCCATATCGTTCAGTAATGGGTACGCGACCATCCTGAGTGGTATGTCGGCCGATGAGATGTTCTATAACGGAGCAGGCGATGCCCACATCCTTGGTTTCGCACCCAACCAGTTATTACAAAACAACTCATATGCGGGTACGGTATGGACAAGCGCTTATAAAACCATCTACAATGCCAATTCGGTCATTGAGGGCATTGCGGAATCTGAATCCAGTTCCTTTACCGACAGTATGCGGACGGAGCTAACTGCCGAAGCAAAATTTGTAAGGGCTTATTGTTATTTCTATCTCATCAACCTGTATGGCGATGTGCCCCTGGTACTCACTGTAGACTTCAATAAAACAAGATACCTGACCAGGGCGCCGATAGCCCAGGTATATGACCAGGTCATACTGGACCTGCAGGATGCGCAAGAGGGGTTATCGCCCGATTATAGAAAAACCGGCGACGCCCTTAAAGAAAGGATACTGCCAACGAAATGGGCGGCTACTGCCTTGCTGGCAAGAGTGTACCTATATAAAGGAGAATATACGAAGGCTGCAGAACAGGCGACCGCTGTGATCAGTAACAGTCTGTTGTTTAACCTGGAAACGGATCTGAACAATGTATTTAAAATTGCCAGCAAAGAAGCTATCTGGCAATTAAAACAGGGGACTTCCGAATCCTTGTATAAGAATGGTACACTGGAAGGGGTTACAATAATGCCCAATCCGTTTGCAACCGGCGTAACCCGTTATTGTCTCACGGCTTCGCTGCTCAATACTTTTGAAACCGGCGACCGCCGCCGTACCAACTGGGTGGGAAGTAATAACGGTACAAATTATTATCCGTATAAATACAAAACAGGCTACACCCAGGGGGTGATCAATGCGGCTCCCACCGAGTATTATATGATGCTTCGCCTGGCAGAACAGTACCTGATACGGGCCGAAGCGGAAGCCAACGGTGCAGGAGGTGGTGTGCCTGCCGCCATTGCCGACCTGAATGTGGTCCGCAGCAGAGCAGGGGTAACGGCTTTGCCCAACACACTTACACAGGCGCAGGCGCTCACGGCGGTTGCGCGTGAACGGCAGGTAGAGCTGTTTGCAGAATGGGGTCACCGCTGGCTCGATCTGAAACGTACCAACAAAGCGCATGAGGTGTTGTCTGCCATGAGCAGTAAACAACCCTGGGCCGGTGATTACCAGTTGTTGTATCCCATTCCGCCTGTTGAAATACAGGTGAACCCCAGGTTGGAACAGAATCCGGAGTACTAACGTGAAACGTGAGACGTGAGACGAAAGACGAAAAACAAATCCCGAAATCCAAAACGCAAATCCCAATAGAACATTCTCACGTTTGCCGTTTCACGAAAAACATAAAAAGAATAACAATGAGACTTTCATACATCAAATTATTCCTAATAGCAACGCTGGTGATAGCCCTGGCCTGCTCTAAGCAACAAGATTTCCCCGGTACGGCATCGCTGACATTGGTCAACGCCGTACCTAATAGTACGCCTTCCCTGGTCACCAACTTCAGTGGAACCGACCCCATTAATTACAGTGGTGCATTAAAGCTGGAGTATAGTAAATCGGCCCTGAATTTATCCTATACCGGTGAGCAGCAACTGGCTATATACAAGTACCCTGATACCCTTGCACACAGCACACCCTTATACAACCTGGCGTTGGATCTGGCACCCGGCACTATTTATACTTTATTCCTGACCGGTACCTTGTCGTCACCCGACACGATGTTCACCATCGATACGCCGCCATTTCATCCATTAGTCGACAGCACCCTTGGGATCCGGTTTGTGAATCTTTCAGTGGGCGGTGCCCCGGTTAGTGTAAACCTGGTTGGCAGGGCCAACGGCTCGGAAGTAAGTGGGTTGTCGTATAAAAACATAACCGGGTTTGCCAAATACCCGGCAACGGCTGCTGTAAGCAAGTATACGTTTGAATTCAGGAATACGGCTACGGGTGTGTTGATAATCAGCTTCGACGTTGTCGATATAAATTTACTCCTATACAATAAGCGGCGTTACCGGAATTTCACCCTGGCCCTGATCGGTTTGCCTGGTGATCAAAAGGTGATTATGATTGAATCCAATCCATACACTTAATTCATAAACATACCTGTTAGCGATCTATTGTACAATAGATGAATGACCGGTAGCCAGATGCACTGACGCCTGGCTGCTGCTATTATCTTTTAATTATAATCTTATGCCTGGAATTTTAAAAATTGAAAAACTATCGCACCGGTACAACAGTACCTGGGCCATCCGTGATATCAATATTGATATCGATCAGTATGGCGCCATAGGCTTGCTCGGCTCAAATGGAGCCGGTAAGTCAACCACTATGAACATCATCTGCGGTGTATTGAACCAAACGGAAGGGAATGTTTATATAAATGGAATAGATGTACGTAAGGAACCGGAACTGGCCAAACGCGAGATCGGTTTTCTGCCCCAGGAGCCGCCGTTGTATACCGACCTTACCATCGACGAATACCTTACCTATTGTGCGGAGTTACGGCTGATGCCAAAAGAAAAGATCAAAAGCGCGGTGAATGAAGTCAAGGAGCGTTGTGGCATTGCCCATTTCAGCACCCGGTTGATCCGCAACCTGTCGGGCGGTTACCGCCAGCGGGTAGGCATTGCGCAGGCCATCATTCATAAACCAAAACTGGTCGTAATGGATGAGCCGGCCAATGGATTAGATCCCAACCAACTGATAGAAGTTCGTAAGCTGATCAAAGAGATTGCGCAGGATCATGTAGTGCTGTTATCTTCTCACATCCTGTCAGAGATCCATTTGATGTGTAAGGAAGTGATCATGATTGAAGCGGGCCGCATCGTTTTCTCCGATTCCATGAACGCTTTTAACGATTATATTCAACCGCACAGCCTGGTGATGCGTGTGGAGAATCCGCCCACCATGGCAGCGGTACAGGCGATTCAGGGGGTTCGTAAGGTGGAGTTCATGACCGACCGCCAGATACGCATTTACTTCGACAGTGATGAAGAAATAACCGAACGCCTGGTGGCTGCCAGTGTACAACACGGATGGCGGCTACGGGAGATCACCCTGGATAAAGGGCTGCTCGATGATGTATTCAAACAATTATCCACTCAACCGAATCCTTAAAGTTTACCTGATGAATCGTCCGTGACAAAATTTGACAAGCCCGGCAATGAAAATTTTGTCACGGTAAGATCCATCTGGCTAAAAGAAAATTATAATTAACAGATGAAAATGATATCTAAAATTGCGAAGACAGAGCTTCGCAACCTGTTTTATTCACCCGTAGCCTGGTTCCTGGCCATTGCCTTTATGGTGCAGTGTGCGTATTTCTATACAAGCGCTTTGCAATACATGGCCAGATGGCAGGATGTAATGCTAAAGAATAATCCGAAGTTCAAAGATTTCGGACAGGCATCACTGACGACGAGTGTTTTTTTAAATGCCGATAGCATCTTTACTCATGCGATGCAGAACCTGTATTTATTCGTTCCCCTGCTCTCGATGGGGCTCATCAGCCGGGAGATCAACAATGGCACCATTAAATTATTATATTCTTCCCCGGTGAAATTGCGTGAGATCGTACTGGGCAAATTCATGGCCCTGATGATGTATAACCTTTTGTTATTGGGCATCATGGGCATTTTTATGGTATTAGGCGTCTTCAATATCCAGTCGGTTGATATGGGCATGTTGTTATCCGCATCATTGGGCTTTTACTTACTGGTATGCGCGTATTCGGCCATCGGGTTGTTTATGTCGAGCCTTACCACCTACCAGATCGTATCGGCCATTGGTAGTTTTATGATCATTTTCATATTGGGTCGCATTGGATATATGTGGCAGAAGATCGATTTCGTGCGGGACCTTACGTATTTTCTGTCGATGGAAGGTCGCACAAACAAAATGCTGATGGGTATGATCACTACCCGCGACATCCTGTATTTTGTGATCATCGTGTATATGTTCCTGTCATTTACCTGGCTCAAACTGGCGGGTACACGCACATTGAAACCCTGGTATATAAAAGCCAGGGGCTATGTGATAGTGATGGCCAGCGCTTTGCTGATCGGATATGTCAGTTCGCGGCCGGCGTTCATTGCCTACTGGGATACCACTGCCGGAAAAGTCAATACCATTCATACCCGCACACACCAGGTGATGAAAGAACTGGGAAAAGATCCGCTGGAGGTAACCCTATATACCAACCTGCTGGGCAACGGTCTTTCGCACGGATTGCCCGATCACCGCAATAAATATTTAATGGATCTGTGGGACCCGTATGTACGTTTCAAACCCGATATCAAATTCAATTATGTGTATTACTACGATTACCACCGCAGCATAGATAATGGCGCCTTGCTTCGATCGTTCCCTAAAAAGTCGACCAAACAAATGGCAGAACAAATGGCGGAAGGGCAGGAAGAAAATTTCTCCCGGTTCCTTTCACCTGCCGACATGCATAAGACCATCGATCTGCTACCGGAAAGTTACCGGCTGGTGATGCAATTGAAATACAAAGGGCGCACTACTTTCCTGCGCACCTTCGACGACAATGTATTCTGGCCCGCAGAGCAGCAGGTGGCTGCTGCCTTCAAAAGACTGGCAAAGGCTGACATACCTAAAATACTATTTGTGAGCGGAGACCTGGAACGGTCTATCTATAAAAAAGGAGAACGTGAATACTACACCCATACAACTGGCAAAGAGAACAGGTTCTCACTGACCAACCTGGGTTTTGATGCAGACACGATCAACCTGAATAGATCGAACATTCCACCAGGTATTGCGGCGTTGGTGCTGGCCGATCCCAAAACCAAACTGAGCGACACGACGATAGCGAAGATCAAAAGTTACATTGATCATGGCGGTAATATGCTGATCCTGGGAGAGCCGGGTAAAACGCAATTGTTGAATCCGCTGTTGCAACAACTGGGTGTACAACTTATGGAAGGCACCCTCATACAACCCAGTAAAGATGAAATGCCGCATATGGTTACGCCTTATATAACCATGGCTGCCGCCAACCTCGCGGAAGAGAAACTGTTATTGACCATTAAAAAAAAGGGCGACAGTCTATTTGCGTTAATGCCGGGAGCTGCCGCCATAGCATATGCTAAAGAAGGTCCGTTTACGGTAAATCCTTTATTGAAAACGGTCGGTGCTGAAACCTGGTTGAAAACCGGCAAGCTGGTAACCGATTCCGTTCCCCCGGTGTATAGTCCGCAGGAGGGTGATGTAAAGGGTTCTTTTGCTACGGCACTGGCGCTGACCCGGCAGATAAACAACCGCCAGCAACGTCTTGTCGTTTGCAGCGATGCCGATTTTATGAGCAATTTAAGGAATGGTGAAAGCTTCCTGGGCCGGGCATTTTATAGCTGGTTAAGCAACGGCGCATTTCCCATCTATACACCTAAAGCAGATCCAAAGGATAATAAATTAACGGTAACACCTACGGGCGTGAAAACAATGAAAGTAGTATTCGTATGGATACTGCCTGCGTTAACCCTGTTGCTGGGCTCCATATTATTGATCAGGCGTAAAAGAAAATAAAACGCAAACCATGATGCTACATACTGATGAGCAAACGATAACCGATCTGGGCATATTTGGCAAACGTAATAGCGGCGGCATCTTTGACCTGTATAACCGTACGTTTACCCGCGGCGGCGAAGCGATATTGAAAGAATTTTTCCTGCATCCATTAAACAGCAAAGAGGCGATTGACCACCGGAGCAGCATCATCGGCCATTTCGCTAAATTAAATGTTTCCTTTCCTTTTGATGCTACGCTCATTGATGCCACCGAGAAATATGTTAAGGAACCGGGCGAACAGGCAAAGCATGGCCGTCAACAAACTGTGTTGAGTGAAAAGGATATACACATGGGCGTATTGGCGGTGATAGCGATCATTCAACAAAGCGCCGCGTTTGTTGCATCGGCAGCGGTTAAAGGCATTGCCGCGTATGCAACGGAACGCAATGCCATTGAATTATTGGTGGCCGATGCAGCCCTTGAGCCGGTGCATCGGGAAAAGAGCAAAGGCAAACTGTCGTATTCGGCAGCGGCAGCCTATGACGTGTTGTTCAGATCACGTGTGCGCGCCAAAATAGAACAACTGCTGCGACATATCTATAACCTGGATGTATTTATGTCTGTAGCCAAAGTAGCGGTAGAACGGAAATTTGTTTTTCCCAAAGCCCTTGATAAGGGCACGGGTGTGTTGAAGCTGGAAGGCGTGTATCATCCTGAACTGAAACAACCGGTTGCCAATACAGTCTCCATGCATACCGGTCAGCAGGTGATCTTTTTAACCGGGGCCAACATGGCCGGCAAGTCAACCTTTTTGCGGGCGGTCAGCACGGTCGTATATCTGGCGCACATGGGTTTTCCGGTAGCGGCGGTCGCTATGGAGTTTGCGGTTATGGATGGTATGTATACTACTATTAACCTGCCTGATAATCTGGGAATAGGCGCCAGCCATTTTTATGCAGAAGTGCTGCGGGTAAAAAAAGTAGCTACGGAGTTGAGCCAGGGCCGGTCGCTGTTCATTGTATTTGATGAATTGTTCCGGGGAACGAATGTAAAGGATGCGCAGGAGGCAACGATAGCCATTTCCCGGGCCTTTGCCGGCAGAAAGACAAGTATGTTCATTATTTCGTCGCACATTGTAGAAGCGGGCGAAGCCTTGAAGCAAGGTAATCATATCGGGTTCTTCTATCTGCCCACGCGGATGAACGGTCACCAACCTGAATATACCTATACGCTGAAACAAGGCATCACCGACGACCGGCATGGAATGATCATCATAAGAAATGAAGGTATCCTGGATATACTGAAGAACCCAAAACCAAGAACTAAGGAACTATGAACTTTCAAGTAGATACACAAACGCTGGAAGAAATGAACCTGCTGGGGAAATTCAGGCAGGGTTCTATCTATAACCTGTTTAACCAGGTACGTACAAGAGGCGGTGAACAATTACTGGATACCATGTTCCTGCAACCGCTGACCGATGCTGCCGCTATCAATGAGCGTAGCAGTGTATTGCAATTCTTTCAGCAGGCTGATCTTGCTTTTCCCTTCGATGTTCAGGAGATCAGCGCCATGCGGGAATACCTGGATACGGGAGCGGGCAGCAACGCCCTGTCGGCATTGACCGGTACGGTTTTAAAAAAGATCCTGGCTGGCGTAACCCGCGATGAGCGGTATAAGAAGTTGGTGCAGGGTTTACAGGCCACCATCGGCACCCTGAACAAATGCTGGTTGTTTTTGCAACAGCTGCAGGGAGGGGCAGGTAACTGGGCGATGCGGGTACAATCCATACAGGAACTGTTAGCCGATAAACAGCTGGAACAATTACGTACTACAGATATTTATAAAGCTTTACCGGCTACAACGCTGGCCATATACGATCACCAGTTAAAACACAGCCTGTATGAGGATATGGAGCGTCTGCTGTCGTTCATTTATGAACTGGATGTATATATAGCAGTGAGCAGTATGGCCCGGGCAAAGGGCTTTACCTACGCACGCGTATACCCGCCAGAGAAAAATGTACTGCAAGCCACCGGGCTGCACCATCCAGCTTTAAAAGGGGCTGTAGGTAATACGATATCGATGCAACCCGATAGCAACGTGTTGTTCTTAACCGGGGCAAATATGGCCGGCAAATCTACCTGGATGAAATCGGTGGGTATTGCCGTGTACCTGGCGCATATGGGTTTTCCGGTAGCTGCTGCCAGCATGGAATTGTCCGTTCGCGATGGGCTTTATTCTTCCATTAATGTGGCGGATAACATCAATCTTGGATACAGTCATTTTTATGCAGAAGTGATGCGGGTAAAGCAGGCGGCCGTAGCGGTAAGCACCGGTAAAAGATTATTGGTGTTGTTCGATGAATTGTTCAAAGGCACCAATGTAAAAGATGCCTATGATGGAACGCTGGCCGTCACCGAAGCGTTTGCGGGCTACAGCGCCTGCCTGTTCATTGTGTCGACGCATATCATTGAAGTAGGCGAGGTGCTGAAAGAATTGCCTAATGTTCAGTGTGCGTATATGCCTACGGTTATGGATGGCGTTCATCCCCGCTATACTTACCAATTGCAGACTGGCATTACTGAGGACCGGCAGGGTATGATGATCATTCAAAATGAAGGGATACTGAAACTGATTAACCCGTAAGACGGGTTAATCAGTAGTTGAAAAGTTGACAGGTTAACGAGTTAACTTGTTAACCTGTTAACTCGGTTGTCAAATTAATATCAACGCGCAGCGCTTTCAATCCGCTTACACCCTGCAGCTCTTCCAGCTCCAGCGATTCCATGCCTGGTAACAACAGGTTTTTGCTTTGCAGGAACAGGATGTACTCCTGGTATTCCTGTGCTTCTTTTGGATTGCTGTATACCATCGCTATCTTTCCAGGTTGCGTGAGCCGTTCATTGGTGCCGCGGATATTTACTTTATCCAGGCGTTTTTTCATGATCTCATAGCGGATGTTATACGACCCTTCCACATCAAAGCGTCTTTCATCCCTGCGGAAGCTGATGCTGATAGGCTGACTATGAATTAAGATCAGCTGGGTTGTTTGCAGGGGAACCTGTAACGAAGGTATTAATGCATGAGTGATGCGGGCGATCTCTGCCATGGAGCTTAGCTGCCATAACCGTATGTTCTTCAGGTATAGCATGTTAAACTGGTTATTCGGCGCAATGGACTGACCGATGTAAATGGTATATTCAACGCCATCGGTTTTGTATTTTTCAAAATAATGCGGATAGCTCTGTTGCATGAGCTCTTCCTGCTTTTCGAAGCTTTGCAACACCGTATTGTTGATGGTGTTCATGGAATGTTCGTATTCGTTCCGGTTGCGGTATAAATAACCGCCGGCATCGTTCACCAGTCTGAAATAGTTGCCTATTATTTCCTGGGCATGCGGATGGCTGCCTTGCAGGTGTTCCAGAACCGGGTCTACTTCTTTTTCAAAAAACTCATTGATGCGTACTTCATCTTCAGCGGGTAATCCAAATTCAATAGCCTGCCGGAAATTGAAATTCTTGAATTTCAAACCTTCCAGTAAAGGCAGGGGTAATTTCGATTGCAGGGCCTCGAACGTTGCATCTACCAGGTTGATGCGTTCTTTCAGGTCTTTCTGAATGGCGCGACTTCTTTCAATCGATGAATTCCGAATGTCAATGGCGCCATATAAAGGGTGCACATTTTCAAAGATCACATTGCCCGAGATCGGCATAGCTTCTTCACTATGTTCCTTGTGCATATATTCCCAGGCCACTTCGGCAAACTTCCATTCAACAGCCGGTTGCAATGCCGTGAATTTTTCCTTGATGATCTTTTCAATGCGGTTGGTAAACGTATCCCTGTTCTTCAGCAGGGCCAGTGATAACAGCGGCATGGCTTTTTCTACCCGGTTCATTACATCCTGGTTCAACTGGTTGGGTATGTGCGATGCCAGTTCCAACAAGCCCAGCAAGCCGTCGTTGTTTTGAATGGGATAAAATAAATAACTTTTAACGCCATTATCGATCAGTACCTGTAAAAGTGGGAATACCCCAATTACTTTTTCATCGAGCACTGACAATGCGATAGACTCGGGATGCTCGCTCAAAAATTCAACACACATACGGTAAGTGGTCAAATCGTCAGCACTGGTCGCTTTCCAGTGCTTTCCCAGTATACCATGTTTTGTACAGGTTTCATCCAGCACAAACCGGTTATTCACCTGTACAAAGGGGGTAATTCCTACTTCCACATCATTAAGGCCCACCAGTGCCTGGATATTATTTTTCAGGTCCTGTACTATGCCTGTGTCGCAACTGTCGTGGTGCAACAATACTTTTTTAATGGAATCGAGTGATTCCTGTATGGTGAAGTCCTCAGCGATCCACACGCCAAACCCTTCTACTTCAAACAGGTTAAGCGGCATTTTTTCCAGCTGCTGGTCAAGGTCCAGAATGCGCAGCGAGTTTAAGCAAACCGCACAATCCTGTATTTGTGGTAATTTTCTTTTTGCGTTTATATCTATAAACCGCCGGTCGTACCGCAGCTTGTAATACCGTTTCAGGCCGGTGGTTTTATCTGTTACGGGATAAACCAGGTGCGGGTCTTCATTCAATTTAATGTTGTAGAATTTTTCGAGTATGTGTTCATACATCAGTGCGCACTGGGCCTGTTTTAAATATTCAGCGGTTGCGTTGTCGGGCAGCAGAAAATGTTCTTCGGCATCATCAACAAATAATTTCCTGAAAGGGGTAGAATAATTGAAAATGGAAAACTCATACGGAACGCCCATGGTGAACATGTTTTTTTCCTGTTCGCTCACTACGGGAAAGAGGGTAGTGCCCAGCATGTCGAGCAGGTCCTGGTGTTCTTCCAGTACATGTGAATCTGTCACCGGTTCCAGCAGTTCCGGCGTTTCTTCAAACCGCTCTATAAGATAATGGTAGATCCTTGACCGGGTATCGGAGCCTTCCTGTAATTTATCTTTTAAATAATTCACGAACGGGCGGAAGGAGATCTTGCTGTCGATAGACAAGCTGTCATCAACACGTTCTCTGTTAGCTGCAAGGATGTTCACTTTAACAGAGCCTATGGCAGGTGCAATCATTTCCGGCATATTACGCAGTATTTAGAAGTGAGTAAAATTTATTGGCAGACTATAAAGTTAATAATTAACTCATGTATTCTGATCAATGAATTTTACTGGTGAAACGCTGATTGCAGTCACCTTTTCCTGCTATGTTTGCCTTACACCATTCTACCCATAAAAGGATCTGTTTTACCAGGCAGACCGGTTTCAACCCGGCCGGCATATCTTCTTTCAAATACGGGATTGCCTTTTATTTTGACGGTAAAGTCGTACCAGCCAAAGCTTTTGGCGGTATTGACGGGGAAGTACTGGTATTTTATGATTTGTTTACTGGAAGTCAGGTTGATCTTTTGTACAGGCGTTTTATACGCATTGTCAATGATCTCAAATTCAACCACTCTTGCACCATCACCCGGTCTGAGGATCGTATTTCCAAGTCGTAGCAAAATATTGCCGGTTAGCAGGTCCCTGCGCTTGAGATCGGTTTCATATAGGCAGGCTACTTCTACCCCTAATGGGTCGTGCTGGTCGCCTTTAAATTCATTGAAGAAGCCATTGGGCCCATACACCTGCAAATGATACGTATTGTTCTCAAAATCGCTTAATTGCCATTCATCTAATACGATATCGCCTGCTTTCACCGCATAGGCCCGGTTTTGCATCACCTGCTGTTGGTATTTGCCGGGTGCATAAACATGGAAGGGTGAGCCGGCGGCCCGTTCAACGAATATTTTCTTTTCTGCTTTCATTGAGATGTACAGGATATTCCGGTTCGCGTTGCTCAAACCAGCGTCGGCATACAATTCATACGGCAGGGCGCAGGCATCGCGGATGCCTTTTTCCTGTTGCGGCATCAGGGGTGATGTCCAGGGCGCTTTATTGATGGCGGCTATTTCTTCAGCCGTTAATTTTTTAAAGTTCGATGGCAGTTTTTTGAATTGCGCTTTGTGAATACCTTCAATAAATTCATCTCTTTCCAGGAATTGCGGGAGGGTGATCTTTTCACCATTATAAGGTCTGAAGACGCTCGTCAGATCGCCGCACACGGTACGCCGCCATTGGGAAATGTTAGGTTCTTCGATCTTCTTTCCTGTTTTATGCGATAAGAATGCTTCAAGGAATTGCAGGGAAGAAGTATGATCAAACACTTGAGAGTTCACCCAGCCGCCGCGGCTCCAGGGCGATGCTACCACCATGGGTACCCGATAGCCCAGCCCAATGGAACTTTCGCGGGCCTGGTCTTTTATAGATTGTTGCTGACTGTTAGCTACGTATTCTACACCTGTTGTAATGCCATCTGATGTTTTGCCGGTACCTGCTTTCTGCGGATGCGGCGCTACGAACGGCGGCATATGATCATAGTACCCATCGTTTTCATCGTAGGTTAACACGAAGATCGTTTTCTTCCATACTTCAGGATCCTTTGTTAGAATATCCATCACTTCACTGATGTACCAGGCACCGAACCAGGCCGAAGAAGGGTGATCGGAAAAGTTCTCAGGCGCCACGATCCATGATACGGTGGGCAGCTGGCCGTTCTTCACATCTTCGCGAAACTGGTGCAGCACATCGCCTTTCGGCGCTTTCAATTGCCGCTCTGTACCGCCATCTTTATATTGTATGGTAGCAAGCTGATGGTAGTTGGGGTCCTTTTTATTGGTATCAAACGCTTTTGCATGCAACGCTTTTTCCCGGGCAGAAAGGCGTTCATAATTTTCAAGGTTATATTTTTTTTGATCTGCTTCAATAATAACCAGTTGCGCTTTCAGTTCATCGATTTTTTTCTTCGCTTTATCTACATCCGCAGCACCGGCCGGTAATGTTTGTAACAGCGCTTCCTGTTTTTTGATTAGCCCGGTTGTGGCGGCAGCTGCTTTTGGCAGGTTGGCTATATAGGCCGGGTGGAATTTTACGTTGTATTGCGTGAAGTACTCCAGCGGGTTATCGCCAAAATTGGCCAGCCAGCTGTCTTCCTCGCCTTCAAACCCAACGCCAACACTTAATTCATTCTGATACACTTTCCAGGAAATGCCATTGTCTTCGAGCCGTTCGGGAAATGTGGTCCAGTTTACCATGGTATCATAATCGGCATCTTCATTCCACACATTGGCCTGGGCATTTGCCTCCGGCTTTTCCCGAATGGTACCGCTCCAGAAATACAGGCGGTTGGGGGTAGTGCCGGTAAGGGCCGAACAAAAGTTGTGATCGCACACGGTGAAAGCATCAGCCAGGGCATAATAAAATGGAATGTCTTCCCGGGTATGAAAACCCAGTGTCAGGGGCATTACCTTGTAATCTTTGTGGCCTGAATGCTTGGCCTCAAGCCATTTATCGTACCGGCCGTCGTTCCGGGCATCCACCTGGTTGGCCCAGGAGTGGGGGAGGGAGCTCATCCAGGTAGCTTTTGTATTGTGAATATCCAGGCGAAAAGGGGCGTAGGTTTCGCCCTGCTTATTGGTTTGCAGCCAAACCAGGTTTTTATTGGGTAACCGGATAGCCCGTGGATCATTAAAGCCGCGCACGCCCTGCAGCGTGCCAAAGGCATGATCGAACGACCTGTTCTCCTGCATCAGAAATACAACATGTTCGGCATCCTGCCAGGTGCTGCCGGCTTCGGGATCGATGGCCAGTGCTTTGGCAATGGAGGGATGCAATAGCTGCATGAGGCCGGCGCCGCCTGATAGAAGGGATGCTTTTTTAAGGAATTCTCTACGGGTATCCATGGTTTGTAAAAATTATTTATGCCCGATAAAAATAATGGTTAAAGACATACCGGCTTTTAGAATTTTCAGAATTAAACAGATGGTAATAATATGGTGTTGGCAGCATGCTGTGCGTGATCGTTGTGATTGAATTTGTTGATAAGTTTTGCACCTTCCGAAATTATTGCACAGTATTTGCAAAGTAGGGAATAAGCAGTCCGTACAAGATATATATGAAAAAAACTATGTAGGAATACCAGAACTATGTTTTACATCTTATAGAACTGCGCAACCGCCACGCCCTACTCCACTATTAAGTCCTGAACGAAGTCCGAAGAATATCCCACCCGGCCTGATAGCCTGGTATTCCGCCAATTCGTTAACCTGTAACCTATGAAGGGAAACTTTACGCTATTTGTATTTGTCCTGCTTATTCACCATGCTACCGGCCAAAAGACCTGTCCCGCCAATATTGATTTTGAAGCGGGCACTTTTAATAACTGGCAATGTTATACCGGCTCTACCAGTGTAGAGAATGGTAAAAATGCGATCACGGTTACTTCTTCAACGCCTGTTACTAACAGGCACACACTATATGCAAAAGGCGCCGCTACGGTGCTGGACCCTTATGGCTTATTTCCGGTAAATCCGCCCGATGGCAGTGGCTATGCCGTTATGCTTGGAAACGCTATCAAGGGTGCTGAAGCCGAGCGCATTACCTACCAGTTTACCGTTCCTGCCAATGCAAAAGATGCGTCGATCACTTACCGGTATGCGGTGGTGTTCGAGGACCCTGGTCATTCCCCGGACGAACAACCCAGGTTTATTGCCCGTATGCTCGATGTGCAAACCAATACCTACCTGCCTTGTGCTTCCAACGAATATATTGCAACGGCATCGTTGCCGGGGTTTGAAACATCTCCGGTTACTGGTTCCGTTAAGTATAAACCCTGGTCGTCGGCATTTATTAACCTGGACGCCTATGCCGGCAAAACATTACAACTGGAGTTTACCACGGCTGATTGCACCCAGGGCGGTCATTGGGGATATGCGTATGTTGATGTGGGTGATTGCAACGTATCTGCTTCCGCCCATTATGTATGCAATCCCAATATTGCCACCTTTGTCGGTCCGGGCGGTTTTCAACAATATAAATGGTATGATAATAATTTCACTACGGTGTTGGGAACCGGTGACAGCCTGGTGCTGAACCCGGCGCCGCAAAAGCTCAATATTATTAATGTAGTGGTTATACCCTTTAACGGCTTTGGTTGCAGTGATACTTTACAGGCAGCTATTTATCCCATATTGCCATTAGCCAATGCTGGTCCCGATACCATAACATGTCCCGAGCGTCCATTGACTATTGGTGCGCCGGCCGTTAACGGATTTACCTATGTGTGGTCGCCATCGAAATATTTGTCGGATTCCCTGGTTGCCCAACCGGTTGGCAAGCCGCCGGGGCCCGCTGCCTATGTAGTTACGGTCACCAGCACCGAGAGCGGCTGTATTGATAAAGACACCGTGAACATTACTGTTTTTCAACCGATAGAAATGACGGTATCTCCCGATCAAACGATTTGCGAAGGGGAGAAAGTAAATCTGCAGGCCGCAGGGGCAGCCGTTACCTATGCCTGGTCGCCGGCGTTGGGATTAAACCGCGCCAATGTTGCTAACCCGGTAGCAGCACCGAAAACAACCACTACCTACCAGGTTGTTGGGTTCGATGGCCATCAGTGTTTTACCGATACCGGTTTTATAAAAGTGCTGGTGAATCCCAAACCACGTGTAAATGTGGGACCGGATGTGTCGATGGCTACCGGAAGTACGTATACCTTTAACCCTTCCACGCAATATGGACCTATTGTATCGTGGCAATGGGCGCCACTCGACGACCTTAGTTGCACCACCTGTTCAACGCCGGTGGCTGCCATCAAAAAAAATATGACCTATCGTGCTACCGTCACCAATGAATTTGGCTGCGTAGGCGTCGATTCCATGAACATCAAAACATTTTGCGAGCAAACCCAGGTATTCATTCCCAATGCATTTACACCAGATGGCGATGGCGTGAACGATGTACTCATGGTGCGGGGCAAAGGTATTTCCCGGGTTCGTTCGTTCAGGGTCTTTTCCCGGTGGGGCGAACTGGTTTTTGAAAAGACAAACTTTCAACCGAATGATCCCGCTTTTGGCTGGGATGGAAGAATACGCGGCGCTACCGGCCCTTCGGAAGTATATGTATTTATTGCAGATGTGATTTGTGAGAACGACCTTATTAATACGTATAAAGGAAATGTAACGCTGTTGAAATAAGTTCAGAATACAAAGTTCAGAATTCACAGTTCAAAGTTAAAAACACAAAGTTCTATAAACTGTGAACTATAAACTGTGAACTGTGAACTGAGAACTGAGAACTGTGAACTATGAGTGAACTATGAGTGAACTATAAACTGTAAACTATGCGTCGAATTTTACCCCGTTGTTTATTTGTGTGTTTGCTCTTTCATGCGTTCGTGATGCAGGGGCAGGATATTCATTTTTCGCAGTTCTATGAATTTCCTTTATTACGTAATCCGGCGCTGGCTGGTATTTTCTCCGGTAATTTCCGGTTAACAGGGGCTTACCGCAATCAATGGCAAAGTGTTACGGTGCCTTATCGCACCATGGCGGTGAGCGGTGAATGTAAATTGCTGCGTGGTTTTAATACCGGAGATTTTATAACGGCTGGTGTACAGGCTACCAATGATGTGGCCGGTGATTCAAAATTGCAACGCACCCAGGTTTTTCCCGTTATGAATTATCACAAATTGTTGAATGAAGATAAATTGTCGTTTATTTCCCTGGCCTTTATGGGCGGACCGGTGAATGAACGTTTTGATGCTTCTAAACTCCGGTTCGATGATCAATATGTGAATGGGGCATACAGCACTTCCAATGCAACCCGGCAACAGTTTGGTTCAACCAGTTTTACCTATTGGGATGCATCTGTTGGTGTAAGTTTTAAAACGAGTATCACCAATAACGTGAACATGTATATTGGCGGCGGGTTATTTCATATTACAGAACCGTTCGTTGCCTTTACAAAAGAGTATGATGTTAAGTTGAACAGAAAATGGGGTTTGAATGGCGGACTGAGCGCCTGGATCAATAATATGGATAAGGTCGTTTTTTATGCCGATTATTTTATGCAGGGTGGGAACAGGATGATCCAGGGCGGCGGTTTGTATTCGCATAACTTTGATGAGAACGGAGATGAAACCGCGCTGTCTATTGCAGTGGGCGGGGCTTTTCGCTGGAAAGATGCCTTTGTACCTATTATAAAAATGTATACCCATCAGTTAGGTATTGGTCTTAGTTACGATGTCAATATCAGCAAGCTCACTACGGCGTCCCAGTTCAGGGGCGGATTTGAATTGTCATTATCCTACATAGGTTTATGGAAGCGGCTGGCAGAAAGCCTGGAGAAAGTCGAGTGTCCCATTAAGATTTGGTAATTTTTTCCCTCCGGTTATGTAATTATTCTGGTCCCTGCATCCAGTTATAAATAACTGTACGTGAAACAACTGCTATTGCTTTTGCTATTGCCTGTGTTTGCCTTCACGCAGGAAGTAACCCCCGTTTTATCAAACGATTACCTGGCGTTGATCAATAAGGATAGTCTGCGGATAAAAAATTTCTGGCCCGATACCACCACCAGTATCAAACTATCACCATTAATGAATTACTTCGACTATTACGGCTATCGCGTTCGCAGGATCAGCGTGCAAAGTGGCTTGTTGAATATTGAACCGTATTATGAACGGGTCCTGTTTTTTGGTGGGCAGTTTAATACCCGGGTAGAAATTAAACGGATCAACCAGACGCCGGACTTGCAATCACAATTTGTACAGGGTCGATCGCAAAATGGAGCCCCGGTTTGGCGGGGCGCCGAAACCGGGGAAATGTTCAGTTATGGACCGGATGTGCAAACACAGGAATTTGATGGCAGTAATTATGCCTACGATGCGCAGGGGAAACTGGTACCTGCAGGTACAGGTAATGGCAAAGCGCCCCATTTATATAATAACAATGTTTTCAGAACAGCTTCTTTATTCTCCCAGGCATTACGGATCCAGGGCCGGTATTTGGTAGATGGCCGGCAGGTATTGAGCGCTACTGTCAAAATGGGACAGTCGAAAGAGAACACCTTTATAAAAGATAATAAGAACACATCGCGCAACATCTCGGCCTCATTGGAAACCCTGGTAAAAAAGCTCAGCATTACCGGCGCCTTTACTTTTTTGCAGGATGAATTCTCTAACCCGAACCGGAATGGATTTTTGAACCGGGTATACCAAAACGCCTTGCTGAGCCCGGTAAGCTTTGATAATGCACAAAATGCCCACCTTGCTAATTTTCAACAGGCATATGGCAACGAAGCAGATAACCCGGTATACCTGTTGACCGATAATGGCAATCGCTTTTTACAAACGCATCGTACCGGAAGTTTGATCGTAGAGAATAAACTAAGTAAGATCAGGTATAAGATCACCCAGGCGTTGGAAAACATGTACCAGAATAACCGCGAAGGATATAAACCGGGTAGTGCTTTTTTTCCCAATGGGATCGCCATCGATCGTACAAAGAATGACATAAACTATTTACTCGAAGGCAATGCTTCATACGATATAAAATTTGGTTATCGATTCAACAATGTGATCAATGCCCGCTATAGTTTTACCAACGACCGGTCGGCCATCGATTATAGTATCAATACCGTCCATCGTTACCAGCGTTCAGCGCATGATGCAACACTTTCCTACACTTCCAGTTACCAGAATAGCGGCATAGAAACCGGCCTTTCTTTGAGTAACAAATTATATGCTTCCAATACGGCCACGGCCGATAATTATTTTTTGCCTAATGTTAGCGCCTATGTTAGAAATGAAAATTTCCTGGACCTGGATAATATCAATGTAAAACTGAATGTGGCTTACAGCCGGTTTAATAATGAATTATCTATCGGGCGTTCCTTTTCGCAAAACAGTTTATTGCAATATACCACCCAACAGGCATTTCAGTTTTTTCCTGTTGCAGAAGTCACGGGCTTTGATAACCTGGAACCGATACAACATAAGGAGTGGACGGGGCGTGTGGAGTTTAGTTATAAAAACTGGATTACATTATATAGCGAGGTGTTCAGCCGGAAAACAGGGAATGATGTGTTTCCGGTTGTTGAAAATGGCAACCTGGTGCTGAAAAATATAGCTGATCATCGTAACAATGGGCTTGAACTGGGATTGATCATAAATCACAATGCCCGGAATTTTCATACTGATAATACGGTTTCCTTTTTTGCAAACAACAATAAGGTTACTGACGTAAAAGCCGGGTATGATCATACACCGGTAGCTGGTTTCAGTAATGTACATACGGCCATTGTGAAAGGCGCTACCCTGGGCAGCATAGTAGGTACCAGTTACCAGCGTGATGCAAATAACAATGTACTAATTGGCAGTGATGGTTTTCCGCTGGTGAATACAACCCCGGCAGTGATCGGCAACCCGCTGCCTGATTTTATAGTAAAAATGAACAACGCCTTTAACTGGAAAAAGTTTTCCCTGGACCTGAATTGGGAATGGAAAAAAGGCGGACAAATATGGAACGGCACACAGGCTGTGCTGGATTATTATGGGCGGTCTGCTACCTCAGCCACCGACCGGCATATTACCGGATTTGTGTTTAACGGCGTGTTGCAGGATAAGCAGCCTAATAATATTCCAGTATCCTTTTATGATGTAACGCAACCGGTTGAAAATAATCGCTGGACACGATATGGGCATAGCGGCATAGGGGAAGAATACATACAACGGGCCGATGTATTGCGATTGAATACCATTAATATCAGTTATAAACAAAAGATCGGAAAATACATACAACAGCTGGTTTTCTCATTATATGCCAATAACCTGATCCTGTATTCGGCGTATAAAGGGGCCGACCCCAATCAGTTGTTCTATGATCAGTA
This sequence comes from uncultured Niastella sp., assembly GCA_966212235.1. GTDB lineage: Bacteria > Bacteroidota > Bacteroidia > Chitinophagales > Chitinophagaceae > Niastella. Next base: position 122,571 of record CBIHPP010000009.1, read on the forward strand.
CAACTCGGCCGGTCTCGACTTTTTCAATCTCCCTTCTGTAAAAACATTTGGTTGTAACGTTTCCATTCAATTTTAATATTATGCAAAAAGCAATAAATAACTGTTTGCTGTTACTGGTATTGGTTTGTATGTGCCCGCTTATAGGAACAGCACAAAGTCTTGATTATACCAACACCAAGGAGAAAGTATATGTACAAACCAGCCATGTTTTTTTTAAACCTGGTGAAACTATGTTTTTCAAGATCTATATAGTGAAGGCCAATACACAAACGCCATCGTTCATGAGCAATGTGGTATATACCGAGGTGATTAGTCCATCGGGGACCGTAGTGCAAAAATTGAATTACGGTGTGGAAAGCGGTTATGCCGAAGGATCGTTTGATTTTAGTGAGCAGGCCCCCGGCGGCGTTTATAAGATACGGGTGTATACCACCTGGATGCGGAATGAGAATGAGAACACCTTTTTTGTAAAGGAGATCACCCTGTTAAAAGTGATAGCGCCCCGGTTGTTGATGAAACTCGATTTTCCTGAAAAAGGCTATGGCGCCGGAGATGAAGTAAAGGCAGATTTTTCAATACGAAACCTCAATGACCAGCCTGTTCGAAATCATGAGGCCACCTACAAGGTAGCTGTTGATGGCGCTGTTGTGCAGACCAATACCTTTACAACAGATGAAGAAGGAAAAGCCCGGGTCCGTTTTTTTCTTCCCAAAACAATTACAACAACCGATGGCTTATTAAACATCACCATTCAATACGATTCCTATACCGAAGCTATTTCAAGAAGTATTCCTATTGTGCTTAACAAGATCGATTTGCAGTTTATGCCCGAAGGCGGAACGCTGGTACAGGGAATAGCCACACAAATAGCGTTTAAAGCCATCAATGAAAATGGTAAACCGGTTGATGTGAAAGGTGAGATCCTGGACAGCCGGGGAAACAAGGCAGCGTCCTTTGAAAGTTACCGGTTCGGGACGGGAAAATTTGATTTCACACCGCAAAAAGACGAAACGTATACCGCGAAGATCATTACTCCGGCGAATATTACGCAAGCTTTTGCATTGCCCCATGCATCCGGCCAGGGCATTATCATGAATATGACGAACGCCGGTAACCAGGTAACGGTGAAGCTTTCAACCACTAATAAACGAGAAGTGACGCTTGTTGGCCAAACAAAAAATACGGTTTATTACACGAAAAAAATAGTACTGCAATCGGGGGAAAGCACCCTTGCTATTGACGACAATAAATTTCCAGCCGGTATAGCCTGCTTTACTTTGTATACCAACAACCTGCCCGTGGCCGAACGATTGATCTTCCTGAATGAAAACAAAAATTTACAGGTAAGCATTACCACCAGCAAACCAAAGTATTTGCCAAGAGAGAAAGTGACGCTTACCATAAAAACACAGGATGATAAAGGCAATCCGGTCCCTTCCAATTTATCGCTGGCGGTGATGGATGATAAGTTATGGTCGTTTGCCGATGATAAACAGGACCATATTCTTTCCTGGTTATTGATGAGTTCGGAGTTAAAAGGAAAGATTGAAGAGCCTACCTTCTATTTTAAAAAGGAAGAACCTAAATCGGCGACGGCGCTTGACCTGGTCATGCTCACCAATGGGTACCGGTATTTTGATTATACGGACCTGGTTGAAAAGCAGGGTACGTTATCGTATTTGCCCGACGAGCAGAATATTGTAAGCGGTATTATTGTGAATGCAAAACAACAACCTGTAAAGGGAACCGTTTTCCTGATCCATTGTGCACAGGGTGGCAAAGCCATTCAATACAACACCACGGAAGACGGCCTGTTCTTTTTTTCGCAGGTTATACCCAACAGCCAGTACTATTTGTTTGCCCATGCCGGTAATAAAAAAGAGAAAGTAACCATACAGGTAACGCAAAACGGTTTGGGATACAATCCTGTTAAACGCAAAGCGCTGGCTGAACTGGTGAATGTAAAGCCCGGTTGGAATGTTGTAATACCCAAAGAGGGAGATGCGCTGGCACAACAACAAGTGCCGGTTGACGATCTTGCAAAAAAGGAACGTAAAGAATTTATGGAATTTGATAAACTCAAAATGAACAACCTGCAAGACGTAGTGGTGGTTGGCTATGGAACCGCGAAAAAGCAAATGCTGGTAGGAAGTGTTTCCGTTGTAAGAGCAAATGATCTGGCAGGGGTAAACCCGTTAATGGCCTTACAGGGTAGGGTAGCCGGCCTTGACATTAAAAAAGAAGCGAACCCCATGGATAACAATAAAATTATGATACGCGGTATGCGCTCGTTGACGGGTAACCAGGATCCCCTGATTGTTTTGGATGGGGTGCCCATGGAGCAATACCGTTTAAATGCATTGAACGCGGATGATATAGCAGCGGTCACCATTTTGAAAGATGCTGCTGCTACGGCCATATACGGAAGCCGGGCGGCTTATGGCGTGATCATTATAGAGACAAAAAAATTCAGGAACGGCCCCCTGCGGTATATTATTTCCCCTTCTTATTTGTATGCTTCGCAATCAGTACGCATTCCAATTGGATCTGTATTGCCGGTGGCCAAAAAGTTTTATGCCCCCAAATATTATACAACAGAACCCCAGGAACGCACCGATTTCAGAGAAACCATTTATTGGAACCCGGTAGTGCAAACCGATAAGCAGGGGATAGCGCAGGTTGAGTATTATAATTCAGATGCATCTACCACATTCAGGGCCATTGCTGAAGGCATTGGTTACAATGGAAAAGCCGGTAGAACAGAGCACACCTACGTAACACAGAACCTGATGAGCGTTGATGCTAAAATTCCACCGTATTTAACGGTAGGCGATAAAGCGCTCATTCCCCTGGTAATAAAAAATAACAACATCCAGGATGTACAATTCCGGATAAAAGTTGTGTTGCCACCTACCATGGTCATTGGAGATTTCACGAATACGATCTTATTGCCGGCAGACAGCTCACGGGAAATACGCATCCCTGTAAAAGCGATGGCGGCCACTAACGGAAACATACAGTTCATTATAGAGACCGATCTTAAAACAGAGACCATTACACTACCTGTTACCGCTACTGAAAAAGGATTCCCGGTCATAGAAACGTTCTCGGGTAACAAAAGCGGTAAACATGAGTTTACCATTAACAAAGTAATACCTGGAAGTATACACACCAGTCTGAAAATATTTAAATCACTGGAAGGACAACTATTGGATGGAATAGAATCGATGTTACGGGAGCCACATGGCTGTTTTGAGCAAACATCATCCAGTACGTATCCGAATATTTATATTTTGAAATACCTGCGGGAATCAGGAAAATCAAATCCGGCTATTGAGCAAAAAGCACGCGGGTATATAGACGCAGGTTATAAGCGACTGATTGGATTTGAAACCCCCAAAAACGGATTTGAATGGTTTGGCAATACACCGCCACATGAGGCTTTAACGGCTTATGGCTTACTGGAATTTACCGATATGCAGGAATTTATCAAGGTAGATAAACGTATGCTGGAACGGACCAAACAGTTTTTGCTGAGCCGCCGCGATGGCAAAGGATCGTTTACCCTGTCAACAGGCGGTTATGATCGGTTTGCATCCGTACCCAATAAAATTGCCAACATTTATATAGTATATGCATTAACCCAGGCAGGTATTGGTAAAGAAATTGAGCTTGAATATGAAGCCTCGGTAAAAAAAGCACTGGAAAGCAACGACGGCTACCAGTTGGCCATGATGGCACTGGCCGCTTCGAATATGAAACGGGAAAATGATTACAGGACGTTGATGAATGCGTTACAAAAAGGCAATCTTTCTTCCGAAACCAGTGTGGTGAATTCAAGAGATGCATCGTTACGGGTGGAGGCGGCATCGCTGTATGCATTGGCATTAATGCGCGAAGCATCGCCCGACGTGGCTGCGGTAGCCACGCTGATCTCAAAGGTATTGGCCGAAAAATCGTATTACGGTTATGGTTCAACACAGTCTACCGTACTTGCCCTGCAGGCTATTGTTGCTTACTCGAAACTTACGGGCAAAATGAGTGAAAATGCCCAGATCAATTTTACGATGAACGATACGGTAGCTGTTGCAGAAAATGATCTGTCCGCAACCGTACAGGAAGGAAAGAATGTATTTGCCGTTCAATATAATAACAGCCGCAGTGCCATTCCTTATAACCTGGAAATTTTGTATAATACTTTTACGCCCCCGAACAGTGCAAAAGCCGAGCTCAAATTGGCCACCAGGTTAGGGGCAGCCAAAACCAGGGTAGGAGAAACCATGCGGATGGATATAGAAGTAACCAATGGAAAGAACATGATGCAGCCAATGGCGATAGCCAAAATCGGTATACCTGCCGGGTTATCGATACAACCCTGGCAGTTAAAAGAGATCAAAGAAAAGAACCAGATAGCTTATTATGAAATATTTGATAATTACCTGGTGTTGTACTGGATGGGTTTTGCACCTAACGAAACCAAAACTATCCGGCTCGACCTGAAAGCGGACATAGCGGGTAGGTATAAAGGAAAGGCGAGTAATACTTACCTGTACTATACACCGGAATATAAGAACTGGAATGATGGGGTAGAGGTGGAGGTGGAGTAAAGCGCTGAATGCTTAACCCAGAGAATACAGGATTCGAAACGCCTGACGCAAATTCAAGAATTGCGTCAGGCGTTTCGAGTTTAAGTGCATGGTTTTATTCTAATACATAAATTGGTGCATTGTCACGGCTTTTTTACTATTTAATTCATCGCCAACTCACTGGTCCTGTTTTTTTATGGGGCCACATCAATTGTAAGAATGTTTATGTTGAATGGACCATCCCGACCATAACGAGATACCCTATCGCCGCTTTTGCGAGAAGAGCCACTCAAACAATCCCGGCTCATTATAAGCTTTGCCCCAAATGTTGTGTTTAAAACCAGGGTATTCTGTATAAATGGGCGAGCCCTTATATTTTTTGAGCGCATCGATCATTAACCTGGAATACCTGACGTCATTAACATCATCCTGGTCTCCATGAAATGCCCATACAGGAGTTTGATAAATAAGCCTGGCCTTAGCTGTATCTGCTACCGAAGAAATAGGTATAGCGGCGGCGAACAAATGCGGACGGCGTGTTAAAAAATCAAAGGCGCCTTCGCCACCCATAGAGTAACCGGTGATGTACAGCCGTGTTCTGTCAACAGGTAATTGCCTGACCAATGAATCCAGTGCAGTCAACACAGCCTGGGCACTTCGTGTAGGCAGTTCGGTGGTTTGTATGTTTTCGGGGAAATGGGGAAATTTAACCCACACGTCGTTTTTAGGGCACTGTGGTACGAGAATAAAACAGGGATATTTTTCTCTGCCTGCAGTATCTGTCAAAGCTTTCGGCACTCCTGTTAGTTGCGCTTCATTGTCTGTCCCGCGTTGCCCCGCCCCATGCAAAAAAAGTACAAGCGGATATCGTTTATGTTTGTTGTAATGTAGCGGATATAAAAGGCGGTAAGGCAGGCTATCTTTGCCTGTTGTATACACCGCTTTTGTATAGCGCAGCACTGGTTGCGCTTTTATCCGCAGACAAGCTACCAGCAAAATAGCAAGTATGATAAGGTATGATTTCATTTCATAGGTATTAAAGTAATCGACAACGTCTAAAAACGCTTGTTTTATCTATTCGGAGATTTGAGTTTTTAATATATGCGTAAATTGCTGAATTTCCAACAACTTTTTAAGTGAAATAATCATTTAATTTTCTTTCTCCCAGCCATTTTACCATTGCAGAATCTCTGTGGTCAAAAAACAGGCTGGTATCCCGATACAGAATTGCTTACCATTATTTCTGATCAGAGACTTTTAGGACAGGTATTCAATGGCTTTTTCTTCCTGAATTGAATACAGATTACAGGTTTATTTACCAAAATTCCTGATTAAGGGGCAGCCGGGCTGGGAAACGGCAGATAAGTGATAATTTTATGTACAATAAAAAATAAGTGACATGCAGGACATGCGCCGGTTTGAAACCATCGATCAGTATAATTCGTTCAACAATAACGAAACGCTACATCCACTGGTAAGCGTTGTTGACTTATCGAAGGCCAATCCCCGAAGTGGGTCCCGGATGTATTTCGGATTTTATACTATTTTTTTAAAAGACGTAAAATGTGGTGATCTCGTTTACGGCCGGGCCACCTATGACTACCAGGAAGGCACGTTGGTATTTCTCGCTCCGGGACAGGTAGCGGGCATTAATAGCAATGGTGAAATGTATCAACCAAAAGGGTATGCATTGGTTTTTCATGCCGATCTGATACATGGCACTTCACTTGGACGGCATATCAATGAGTATTCCTTTTTCTCCTACGAAGCGCGTGAAGCATTGCATGTGTCAGAACGGGAGCGCCAGATCATAATGGATTGTTTTTCGAAGATCGAATATGAATTGCAACATGCCATTGACAAGCACAGTAAAAAGTTAATTGCATCGAATATCGAATTGTTTTTGAACTATTGCCAGCGATTTTATGACCGGCAGTTTATTACTCGTGAGAACGTTCACAAGGGAATTATGGAAAGGTTTGAGCACTTGCTCAATGACTATTTTACATCTGACAAGACAGAAACGATAGGATTACCAGCGGTGGCCTGGTGCGCCGGAGAATTGAATTTGTCATCCAATTATTTTGGCGACCTGGTCAAAAAGGAAACAGGTAAATCTGCTCAAGAGTATATTCAGTCTAAAATAATTGATCTTGCCAAAGAGAAAATGTTCGATCCAAATAAGTCGATAAATCAGATCGCTATGGAATTGGGATTTAAATACCCTGCGCATTTCACTCGTTTCTTTAAACAAAAGGTAGGTCATACACCCAATCAATATAGGGCGTTGAATTAAATTATTTCTGTGAAAGAATAAGCAACTGCGTGTACACATCACCTGGCCAACTCGCTTGCCTGTATCAATTCCATCATTCTTGTCATGCGGCGGGGTGAAGTAATGTAACCTATACAGACCTCCCCAGGCAGGAAAAAACATTGTTATGGAAAATTAGGGATTTCACATCTACATCAGATGGTAAGTACAAACCTTATACAAATGATGAAGAAATATCTCTTTACTACGCTTACTTTTTTTGGATTAATGGCCAATTCAGTCAGATGCCAGACTATTGATACCTTAATAGATGTTGGTGGTTACCGGCTTTATTTTCACATCATAAAAGGAAAGGGGATGCCGATCTTATTTCATAGCGGCTCCGGGGCCGATGTAACCATGTGGGATACTATTTTGAAGCCAATAGCTGATATTACGCACGCAACACTCATTACATATGACCGCGCCGGTTTTGGGAAAAGCGAACTGGATACCAGTAACCAGAACCTGGGCAGGCATGGGATTTTACAAGGGATCGAAGGGCTGGAAACAGGCCTTAAAAAATTAGGCTATAATGGAAATAGCATGCTGGTAGCATCTTCCTTCGGTGGCTTTTGCGCAACGCTTTATGCTGCCAGGCACCCTGAACAGGTAAAAGCAGCCGTGTTGATCGACGCTAATCATGTTTGTTGGTTTACTGATACCTATGTTGACAGTGAAATGAAAGAAAGAATAAGGGATTCGGCAATCATAAAAAATCAGAGCCTGGCTTATTATTACCAGTCTTTGAATCTCCAAAACACGGTTGAGCTCATGAAAAAAATGCCTTTTCCGGCAACCATCCCGGTCATTGATCTGGTTTCAGAAACTAACTTCCGTGATTCGGTCATGGCCGCCAGATGGAGACGCTGTCACCGCCAATTTGCAGATGCCCAGCCTAACAGGGAGGGTATTACTGCTTATGGATGCGGGCATGTTATTTTTAACGATAACCCATCCCTTGTCATTAATGCCATCGTTAAAGCTTATGCCGGCACACTGGGTAAAGAACAAAGCAATGAAATAATGAAGCGGTTTCTTTCCTATAGCCTTGATGAAGTTAATGATGATCGGAAGCGGGAAGTTCAGTTCCGGCATTCAATGGATGATCTGAATTCATGGGGTAATTCTTTGTTGCAACAGGGCAAAATGGAAAAGGCGATTGAAGTATTTAAATTAAATGTCTTATTCTACTCCGAAAGTGCAAGTGTGTACGAAAGCCTGGCGAAGGCATATGAGGCTGCCGGGGATAAGGAGCTTGCCATTAAAAATTATAAACGGTCACTTGAAATAAGTCCTGGCAATAGGGATGCTGAGGAACATCTTAAAAAGCTCCTTTCTCCGCCTTCAATAAAATGATTGATCATGTGCTTTTCATATACCTGCAGCGGCACGATGTTGCATTTTTTGCTTTTTCTTGAGAAGGTAGTCTGGTTCACTAGTTTATTTTCGGCAGTGTTAATATGACACAATGCTTATTCGTCTTTTCCCTGCAAGCTCGGAATAGCGTTCGTTACTAACGGTAACCATTTCCATATCCAAATTATTTTTCGATGGGTATTTTTATTATCTTTATTACTCCTGCAATTGATGCTCCTGAGTTGGTAAATGGCCTCCCTGATTAGCAAGCTGTAAATAATCTTTCAACCATCTTTTTAAATTATTAATTGTATGGATTACAACTTGTATCTAAAATTCGATGGAGAGCTGGATTTAAATCTCAATAATCATTTGGGTAGGATTTTTGATCCTGTTTTTGCTGATATTATGTATGAAACGGATGAAGAAGCAGTAGCGGCAGAAACTGCGGACGAAGATTATGAAGGCACAAAGATTGGATTCGTACAAATGTTAAATTATAACCAGGCTTTAGCTATGGCGTATGGAATAAATATGACTGAGGTCACGTTTATGACATTACAGCGCAATAGCAAAGCATTGATGGAATTGGATTATACCCTTATCAGTCAGGAAACCATTGATGAAATTGGAGCGGCTACTAATCCCAATATTATGGTACTTATTCGTATTGCTATTTCAGCCGCCTGGAGAAATAAGGGTATTGGCGAACAGGCTTTGAAAGGGATTATTAAGCAAATGAAAGGCAAATGCGGATATATTATTATTTTAAACAGCGAACCTGAACAGTGCAGACATGATGGAGTTCTTGATAGATTTTATAAAAACCACGGCGTAGAGTTAGTTGGTTTGGAAAAAGATCCCGAAAAAGCACAATGGAAATTAAATGCGTTCTTTCAACGATGTGGGTTCCGGTTATTTAAAAATTACGACAATGTTTTTGTTTGCAATGTAGATCAGGCAGTGTCAGAGCGCAGGTTGGTTGCGCGTTCTGTAAGCAGATTTAAATAAACTCCTTTTCATCTTTTTCTACCCCCTATTGAAAACAGGCGCTCTGATTGGTAAAGACTAGTAACGGTATTTTTTACATTAACTACTAAATGCTTTTACCATGACAGAAGATGAATTGCTCAACTCCGATTATGCCAAAGAACAGGCTGAGATCAGTAAAAAAAGGGCTCGGGAAACATCCAAGGAACTCAAACCCTGGCCTGAGGTATTGGTTGTTGCGAACGGTTTGGAATTCCTCACTGCCGAAACAATAGCCATCATGATCCAACGCGGACAGGAATTTCACGACGAAAACCGGCTCGGGGAAGTGTGTCCCTGTCGGGACGATGGTTACCAGTTTGTTTTATGGACAAACCAGTTGGAAATGATGTATGGTGTAACCGAAGATACCGCTCGGGGTATGATAAGAGAAATCCGCAAATCATTGGGCATAAAAAATCGGAAACATATAACCGTAAAAGAGTACTGTAAAATCACCGGGTACGATGAAGAAGATTTCCGGAAAGCATTAAAACACCTCAAACCCGATTTCTCCAGGGGATAGCAACCGCTTTACATTGGGCTTCTGGCAGATACTGTTATAGTATCTGCCTTTTTTATGTTCCAACTGTACCAGCCTGCGTGAAAAAGATCACTCAAAAACCGCCAATTCCGTCAATACCGCCATTTCATGGGAAAACACGTGATTTCAAGTAAATACATGTGATTTCACGCGAATACATGTGTTTTCATGGCAAATGCCGCGTGCAGATTTGGATTTTACTTTTTTTCAATATTATATTTGTTGTGAACAAACGCTCCTGCATGATCAACCGCTTTCACTGTTCACTACGTAGTTCGAGGATGATCCAACAGTAAAGCAAGTTACCTACAAGCGTTTCGTTGTTCCACTTTGTATTGGCCAATACAAATCTCCATCCGGGCCTTATTTCACCGATCATTCAAGACTGTATGTCATTATAGCTGCAAGGTAGTAAACGCAGCTACATCGCCGAAGTACGGTGATGTCAGGCCGGAGGTATGTGTTGAGGTTATGATAAGTAGCGTAGTAGTAAACCAAATTATTAATTTTTTAAACTTATAGTAATGAAACCGTTAACCGCAAAGTATAGTAAACGCGAAGAAGACCTTGAATTAACAAGTGAACGCGTTATAGACAAAACGGAAAACAATCCCGGTTTTCCCAATCCACCCGCAGCCCTGGCGGAACTTAAAAAAGAGCTACCTATTTTTCGTGTAGCGCGTAAGAATGCCGAGGGAGGCGATAAGGAAATGGTGTCCATTAAAAACGATAAAAAGGCCATCGTGCTGAATTTACTGCAGATAGTGGCTGATTTTGTAACAGTAACCAGCAAGGGCGACAGAACGCTGATCCTTAACAGTGGCTTCGATGTTCCCAGTGAAACCAATTCTACCAGAAACCAGCCACCTTCTATCGAAAAGCTGGTAGTGGAGCTGGGTCAGGTTGGGGAAGCTATCAGCCGTGTCAAAAACGTAAAGGGTGCAAAAGCCTACGTATTCCAGTACACCACCGAGCCGCCCGGTTTAAACACCGTATGGACCAGTGAGTTCACTTCCCAGGGTAATTATACCTTTCAGAATCTGAGCTCCGTTAAACAGTACTGGTTTCGTGTTGTAGCCATCGGCATTAACGGACAAAAGGGTTATTCGCCGATTGTTTCCAGGGTTATACAATAACCTTACATATTCAACTAGTCCTTATAATAGGATCAACGGGGTTGCGCAAGCGACCCCGTATTTTTTATTTCCAATAATCAAAACGTATCCGTCATAACTTCATACCTAACTTTTGGCCGGCCGTTCAAATACCAAATTTCAAACGAATACTACATATAGGTGGTTCCCCTCGCTAAAACCACTGCTCTTCCCTCAACCAGCCAAACCTAATGGCTTAAATTATTCAATTTGTGACTCAGCAAATGGCAATAATCAATGATTACTATTTACTTATTAAATTTTCGGCCATATTTTTAGATTTTGAAACACCCCATTTGTATTTTGAAACGACCCATTTCAAAATTGAAACACCCCATTTGTATTTTGAAACGACCCATTTCAATATTGAAATACCCCATTTGTATTTTGAAATGACCCATTTCAAATTTGAAACACCCCATTTGTATTTTGAAACGACCCATTTCAAAATTGAAACACCCCATTTGTATTTTGAAATGACCCATTTCAAAATTGAAACTTGCAATGTAGATCAGGTATTGCAGGAATCCAAGATCGATAAACATCCTGCAATTTGAGGCACAAAAAAAATCCCGCCGAAGCGGGATCCTTAATTCGTTTATCTATTAAGCAGGTATTACAATAGTTTGGTTGAAAACTTCCACACCTCTTCGGTATAACCGCTGATCAGTACCAATTGGGTCGGACTGATAGCTTTAATATTCCAGATGCGTTGCTGATTTTCGATGGTTACAATGATTGATTTGTTATCTGGCCCAAATGCCCATTTGCCGCTTTCGGTAATTTTTAAAGACTGTGCTTCATATACGCCATTCTGTTTGAAATGTGCATAAGCGCCTTTGATGAGTTTACTCGCCATTTTTACCTGTGCTTCTGAACGGCCAGGCACTTCACGCCGCGTTAAATACCATTTTTTGCAGAACTGGTTTTTAGTAACACTTACCGTTTTTATGACAGGAAGGGCCATTTCAACATTGTCTGATTCGCTGACGCTTGTTCTGTTTAAAATAAAGGAACCTTCTCCCAGGGTGAGGATAAGCTGGTCGTTATTCAGGCCAATAATTTGTGATTCATTCGAATGCCCTTTATATGAGGTTAATCTTACTTTATTGGTTGATTCGTTCATGCTCCATACCCCTTCATCATTGTTATTCATCACAAACGCTTTGTAATGATTGTTGGCTTTAAAATAAAGGGTCATTTGACCAAAATACTCTTTGGCAATTTTTAATGTGGTGGAATCGTAGCGTTGTTTATTGTAAACGTCGTAATACTTCCATTTTCCAACCAGTGAGTCAATTTTCTGGGCTTCAACGGAAAGGGATAAACCAATAGGAATTAGGAAAAGGAATCTAAGTCTTGTCATGTTTGTGGTTTGTACGGTTCCTGGCACAACATCCCTTTGTCGGATGATCAATCAATAACGCTGGGCAGGCCCGGGTAATTGCACTTTCAGAGTAAATTTTGCATGGAAAGGTAATAACTTTGTGTCATCGTTGCAAGCTAAACCGGAAACGGTTGATTTTTACTGCCTGCCGGGAAGCGTTGGATTGTATTTTCAACACTAATTAACAACGTGAATAATTTTATTTAGGCCTTTACACAATAAATTTGAAATCTCTATTGTTGCCTGATTTCCCGGATGCTATGAATGAAGGGCAAGTGGCGCCGGTTACCTGATCAGCACGGTTGTTCCCCGCTGGAAGATCTTTTCTCCCGTATCGATCAATGTGTATCGAAGCGACCAAACATATACCGCGGTAGATTGTAACTGGCCATTGATGCGGCCATCCCATTTATTCGTCCAGTTGTTGGTATGAAAAACGACCTGTCCATACCGGTTATATATGTAAAATTCCAGATTCGTGGCTTTCCAGGCATTGAGTGGGTACAGGTAATCGTTTTTACTGTCGCCATTGGGTGTAAATGCATTGGGAACGGTAATGTAACAACTGTTTACCACTTTCATTTGATGAACAGTAGTATCGAAACAATGCAAATTATTCTCAACGATTAACCGGATCGAATAGATCTTTGACTTGCCGGTTGTAACGAGTGGATACGTTTCGGGCAATGGGTTTTGCATCGTGCTGCTGTTGTTATTCCCGAAATCCCAGTTCCATGAAATTATTTTACCGATGCTGCTATCTTTAAAAACCGCTTTGTCTTCAGGGCATAAGATGTCCGGGTATCCAAACGCTGCTTTCATTTCGTTATCGAGCAATATGGTGTTGGTAACACTGTCTTTACACACACCATTAGATACAGTCAGTTTTATCTGTTTTGAACCAAATTTGGTGAAAATAAATGTGGGGTTTTGCAATTTGCTGCTGCCTGCATTATCAAAATTCCAGTTCCATTGGTTTACGCCATTGGCGCCATTGTGAGAAAAATTCAGGGTATCTGCTTTACAACCATACTTCAACTGATACGTGAAATCGGCATTTACCGTGTCTGCGGTTGAAAAGGGCAGGGTAGGACCTGCTGGTGTTTGTTGCCCGCATTCGTCAATAACAGTATTGCCATCGGTGCCGGGTTTCATTTGTATCTGGTAATTGCCGGCAGTTTGTATGGGCGCCGATAACTGTACAAAGATGGAGGTGGTAACCCCGTTCACGCAATTGCCCGTGGCGCCGGTAATGGTTACAGGTGTGGAGCCGGTCACCGTAAAATCACTGCCATTGGCGGCTATGGAATTACAGTTAATAGGCCGGCGAAAAACAAGCTCCAGTTTATCGGGCGCACAGCCAACGGGTTTTATACTGTCCATGGGTGTAGGCTGAACAGGATCAACTTTGAAAGTAATATTATCACCTGTTGGTATGGTATGGTTGCAGTTATCCAGCAGGGTATTGCCGTCCTGTCCGTTTTGAATGGTGACGGTATAATTGCCGGGTGGCAACGCATTGCTCATCGTTAATACCACCGTATCCATATCAAAACTATTGCTGCAGCCAATACCCGTAGCTGATACAATGGTGGCAACCGCTGGCGATAATGTAAAATCGCTGGCGTTGGTAGCCAGGCTGCTGCATTTCATTTTTTTGTTCGTCTTGATGGTTACGGTAACACCACCACAACCAGCCCAGCTTTTTTCCATTTTAGGCAGCAGGGGATCGGTGATAACGCCTGTACCGCCGCCAAATGATAATTTATACCCGCTTTGTGAATCGGTATAATGACTTACCAGCAACAGGTAGGTATGCCCTACCAGGATGGTGGGCATGGTACTGAAGGCATTTTTATTGTCCTTGGGATCGGAGGCGCATTGTATAAAATTCACACCAGCTGCAGAAGCGCCGGTTAAACCAGACGTACCGGCCCAACTGCCCGTAACGATCAAAGATAGATTGGTGAATACTTCATCGGGATTTTTTCCGGTAATGTCGTATAACATCCAGTCGTAATCGTCGCCCAGGTTATTGGGGGTGATCAAAAAACCTAAAGTACCGGTTTGGTAACAGGTAAAGCGATACCAGTATGGGTTTTTATCTGCATAGGCATTGCCATCATTTTCACAACCGGGAATTGTCAGTTTATGCGAGGTGCAAATGGGAACGTTTGTTTGGGTGAAGGTCTCCACACCGCAAACAGGGAACGCGGAAGAAGGCGTTTGGCCCAGGGAAGTGCAGTTCTGCGCGCCCACGCGGGTACACAGGAACATAACTACAACCAGCCCAATAAATCTCATATGCATATGTGAATTGACCCTAAAATATGTGGTAACGTTGCAATCAATTGAAATATTGAAATTTAGTTAGTTAATAATTTAAAAGCCACCGCATTCTTCTTACCACATAGGTGGCGTTTTAAAGAAATCGTGGGGTGTTTGCCCGGTAAACGACCGGAAATCTTTTATAAAGTGCGCCTGATCGTAATAGCCTGCTGAATAAGCGGCTTCTGTGAGACTAACAGCGCCTGAATAGTTTTCGATCAGGTTTTTCATCCGGATGATAGCTGCAAAAAATTTGGGCGAAGTGCCTGTGATCTTTCTGAATCTTTTTTCGAAAGGATCACGGCTGATAGGCAATCCCGAAAGCAACTCTTTTATTTTAATATCTCCTTTCGACAGCCTGATCTGGTGAATGGCTTCGCTTATCAGCAGATCGGGTTGTGTATTTTTTAATTCCGATAATAAGAACCGTTCAATGATCCCTATGCGCTGATGGGTGTTTTCAGCGGCTGCCAGTTCTTCTTCCAATGCCCTAACTTTCGACTGTTGTATGAGGTGATCGAGTGATACGCTGATGCTGCCCAGTTCATGCAGGGGTTCTTTAAAAAAAGCAGCGGCGCCGCCTTCTTTAAAAATTACCAACAGGTTGGCGGTATCTTTTGCATAATCTACTGTGCGGCTCGATTCGCGGATGCCGGAAATGACCGATTGCGGAATATGCTGTACGACGCCATTGTCGGAAAAGGCGACCTTCCCCCGAAGCCTGAATGCTATTACTATGGACGTATCGGGTAGTAACCGGTTCACCATACCCTGCTCACTTTCCATGACCAGGAACGATTTGATGTATGGTTGTAAAATAGGAGAAGGAAGAATTAGTTCCATATTATCCGGGATTCATTGACAAATCTACAAACCTTCAATAAGAAACGGGTTACCGTTTGGAAAGATATACCCGCCGCTTGTTAAAAAGCAATTTTATAACCAACAAACCGGGGAAAAGGTTTAAAAATATAATTGTATAATCATTGTATTGTGTATGTTATTAGCAGCCAGATGATTAACTGTTTAAATGCTGCCGCCATTTTTAATGTCGCCTTTTAACCTGAAGCCACAAGGGGTAAGTCCGGCTTTTATTAAAGTGGCTTTTGATGCATTGTTACTGATATTACAACGGGCTGCAGGGACCCGGCCAAGCCGATAGATCTCTTTTTTCAATTCCTGCACCAGTAAACTGCCGAAGCCCTGCTGCCGGCAGTTTTCTTTTACATCCATGTAAATATCGGCATAGGGAAAATTATAATTCAGCATGAATCCGCCATTGGCCACTATTTCGCCATGTTGTTTAAGGTAGTAACCGCCCACATCAGGGCCTTTAGGCTCGTCGTCGGTGTTTCTACCAAACTGAACACCGGTAATATGTATATTGGTTTCAATATGATCTTCAAAAAGAATGGCTTCTGCATAAATGTTCTTGCCAAATTCATACAACATACCGGTTAACAGCACATCATTGCTCTGGCATTCTATAATAGTCGTTTTGGAAGCGGAAATGAATTGATGAAATATTGAACTGTTGTAGATCCTGTAAGGAGGCAGCACATAAAATTCAAAAATGGTATCCCGGTCTTCCCGTTTATCGGTTCCCCACACCGCGCCATAACCGATCTTTGTACCTCCTGTTATAAAAATATAGGCATCGGCCCAGCCATAATAATGGCATTTATCACAAACGAATTGAAAATTATTTTCATGCAGAAATAGCTGGCGAAGATCTTTAATATCTTCTGAATGTGTTTTAACGATCTGTAATTGCATAAGCACGCTGAGCAAAGGATTAAACGCTTCAACGATAAGTTAGCTATTTTTAAACAACTGCCATTTCCTTTTTTTCATGTCGCGCTTTCCTGATCAGCCATTCTGTGAAGATGAGGTTGGGTACAAAACCCATCCAGGCTACGATCATGTAGACATCCAGCGGGCGCAGGTGAAAAAAGGCAATCAACAGCCACTTCCAGGCCCGCAACGTTACGGCAGAAAGCGTTAACGCATAGCTGCGCATCATCCATTCCTTATGTGCTGTAAATTGCCTGGCCATGGCCGATTGCCAGGCTTTGGCAGTAGTACCCATCCATAAAATGGCTAAGGTGGTAAATGCAATTCTTGAAGAAATGCCCCCGTTCGCCAGCAAAGACATTATAAATGAGGCGGGACCTGTTATAAATAAAATATCTATAACATATAATTTCCCAATTAAACGATGCCATTTTTTGTAATTCGAAAGAAGGTAAGGCGAGAATTGCGTGAAACCGGCTACCAGTACAAACAGGGAAGTAAAAACATGTACAAAAAAAGCAATGCGCCATGGTACGATATCGATATAATCCTGTTTGATCTGTAAGAAAGCAGCGTCTGTACGAATGGGTATGTATTGCAGCGTTATTTCAAGCATCAGGGCCGAAAAAAAAGCCAGTAATAATAATAGCAGGTAATTACCGTATGCACGCATGGCAATAAAAATAGTAAATAGCTGTTTGTTAGGCAACCCATTTTCATTAAACCGGGAAAATGTTTATTTTGTTTTTTTAAATAACAAGCAATGACCCCTAAAAACCTGATTTTCGTAACCCTTACTATTGTTGGCAGTTTAGCTGCCTGTAAGGATAAACCGGCTCCCAAACCAGCCAGGAGCGGTACCGCACAAGTGCTTAGTGAACCCATTTCTTCGGTAACCGGCAGTTGGACGGGAATGTTTGAACCCGACCGGGAAGTGATGGTACTGGATAAGAAAACCGGTGATTCGTTTCCTGCATCGGCCAATAAAATAACCCTGTTCATTTCGCAACTGGAAGATGGTAATATCAGTGGCTATAGTGTTTGCGCCGGTAATGAACGGCCTTTTACCGGTGGTTATGAAGAAGAAGACGGTAAAATTAAAGCGACACTTCAGGAGCCCGGCGATAATAAATACGATGGTGTTTTTGAACTGGTGATCTCGAAAAATGATCATACCCTTTCCGGAAAATGGACCCCTTTTAACAAGGCACAGGTAGGGCGCCATTACAACCTGGAAAGAAAGAATTTCAAGTATGACGCCAACATCGGATCGTGGCCTGAAGTCAGCACCCGGTTGCTGAAAACAGAGGATGTAAATAATTTGTTTAAAGAAGAGTTGCGGAACATGCGTAACGAGATATATGCCCGGCATGGCTATTCTTTTAAAATGCGGGATATGCGCCAACAATTTGAGGGCGCTCCATGGTATATGCCTGTTTCAACCGATGTGCGAAAGAAACTAAGCAGTATTGAAATGAAGAACGAAAAGCTGATCAAAAATTTTGAAAAGTACGCAGAAGAATCTTACGATGATTATGGGCGATAACGCCCGGTTCCCTAAAGGGGCATCCTATGCGGTGGACTGTTTCATCTGCCGCGTAGGACCGCTTGCCGTTTACCGTTTCACGTTTGTCGATTCAGAAACACTTGGGAATAGTGACCTTTAACCGGCAACCGCAACCTGGCGCAGATTGTAATTCTACCGTGCCGTTATACAGCCCGGTTCTATCGTAAATATTGCGCAAGCCAATACCCTTGGTTTTTTTCAAGGGATCAAATCCCACCCCGTCGTCGTGAATGATGAGGTCAACCGAATGCACATTGCATATTAACTGGATAACAACATTATTGGCCTTACTGTATTGAATGGTGTTCTTTAATTGCTCCTGTACGATGCGGTAAAATGCAATTTTTTTGCCTTCAGAAATGCCTTCGCTTTTCTTATTGTATAAAAAGCGGATATTGAACTTGCAGGTATTTTTAAAATCTTTTACCAGCTCATTGATGCTTTCGGCCAGGGTTTTTTCTTTTAGTTTCGGCAATACCATTTCTCTTGAAATAGTTTGTATTTCGGTAATAGCCATAGTAATGGATTCCATTATTTTTTTGGCTATTACTTTATTGCCTGCATCGGCTGGTTTTAAAAGACCCAGGTACAGTTTGGAGACCAGTAAAAGCTGGTTGATATTATCGTGTAATTCCTGTCCCATGCGGGTGCGTTCTTTTTCCTGGGTATCGATAATAGATTTCGCAAGTTCCTTCTGATGTTTGATCTTTTCCTGCAGTAACATGTTTTCCAGCTCTTTTATTTCAGTAAGGTCAAGCATGGAACCGATGATCTTTACAGGTGTATCGTTTTCATATACAACAATACCCCGGTCGCGTACGGTCCTGTAAGATCCGTCGATATGCTTAAAGCGGTATTCCCACTGCCAGCTGGATAATTTATTATGTAAAAGGTTATTGGCGTTTATTTCAACGCGGTCCCGGTCATCGGGATGAATGCGGTTGCGCCACCAGTTAAACCCTTTTGTTTCCAGTTCAATAGAACCGATGATGTCAATGAGCGCTTTGCTCCGGAAAAACTGATCGGTTTTTATATCCCATTCCCAAACGGCTTCCGTAGAAACTTGCGTCAATCGGATAAGCCGTTCATTGGCCTGCGCAATTTCTTCATGAACGTTGTAACCGTACGTAATGTCCAATGCCTCACCACCCAGTAGTTTTTTATTTGAATCATTGGGCACCTGGAAAATGTTAACCAGGAAATAGATGGTGGTACCATCTGCCAGCGGATGTTTATGAACTTTTTTATGGGGAACGCCGGTGGCCAGCACCTGGCGATGTTCTTTTTCGAAAATTTCCCTGAAGAACGGCGGAATTACATCGACCGCTTTTTTATTCAGGTCATTTTCAGTTAAGCCCAAAAAGCGTTGAAAGGAAGGGTTGGCAAAAATGAGCCGTTCCCGGTCGTCGATCAACCAGCTCATGGCTGAGGTAGAGTTTAAAAATTCTTTTTGGTACAGTTCCCGGTCATCATTCGTTGTTTCTTTTTGCCAGTCCAGTTCTTTTATAAGGGTAACAAAAGAGAAGGGTACGGAGCCTGTGTCATCAAAGAGTGGATAGAATTTGACATGTAACCATTTACTTTCAGGACAATCTGCATGCAATTCAATTACCTGTTCGTAGGCCTTGCCTGAAAGCAAGGTTTTCATAGGCGGCGAGTCTTCAAGGGAAATTGGGTCTGTAAATATTTTTAAGGAGGTACAAAAGTCTGCTAACTGTGCATTGTTCAGCAGGCTTTCAGGATTGGTGTTTAATAATGTTGCGGCTCTGTCATTGGCATCAATTACATTTCCCTGGCTATCCAGAACCAGGATGCCCTGGTCGGGTGTATAAGCCAATTCATGAGAACCGTTTTTATTGGTTGGTTTTTCAATGTTTGTCTTTTGTCCGATGCAAATAAATAACCCCGGTCTTTCCCCGGTTGTCTTTACTTTGGCAATATGCCAGGCCGCTTTGTGAACAGAACTATTTAAAAGGTTCATTTTTAAATAGGAGGGGTTGGCGGCAAAACCGGCACGTAACAAGGCTTCTTTTAAACTTTGGGCGCCTACAGGTGTCAGGAAATTGAAGAAAATGTTTTTGGGTGAAAGGGTGTTTTCAATATGAATACAATTAGCCAGCCGGTCATTGGCATAGTGAATGATGCCATGTTCATTAATGACAGCAAAGTAATTGTCTTCAAAAGTTTCTTCAATCGTAATCTTGTCTTCGTTAGTCATACAGGCCACGGGTTTAAAGTTTTCACATAATAAACAATGAAGGGTTATTAAGTCAGTTCTGGTTTTGTATGCCTTTGCAAATGCTGAATACCCCTTTCGAATTCTTCAAAATCAAGTGATTTATCAAAAAAGGAATCAGCACCGGATGACAAACAAAATTTTTTATAATGTTCATCGGCATGATTACTGATCATCCAAACTTTTGTAGCAGGGTAAATACTTTTGATCATTTTCAGCAATTCGATACCATTTTTGCCAGGCATGCTGATATCGAGCAATGCTAGATCTACTTTGGTTTTCAGAAGCCAGTGAACGGCCTCCTCGTAATTGCAGGCTTGTAGAACGGGATGAAGGTTTCTTTCGTTGAGTAAACTAATAACTCGTTGTCTGAACATAACCGAATCGTCAACAACCAGCACAGTGAATCTATCACTTATCATATCCAAAGCTTTCTATCAAATTAACATATTAATCGTCTTTTAATAAATAGTGCAGTATATAATTATTTTGTAATTATAATATCGGCCTGTTTGTAGTATAAAATTGACAAAAATGCAATCGATTGATATTTTCTTTTCGTTATTAAAATGACACCGGGTTTATTAAACGTGCGTTTTACCATTATGCTGCCTGATTATCATTGATTTAATATTGTTTACAACTTACCGGTTAAACAAGCTTTTTTTCCAGTGCATAACGAATTAGATCTGCATTGTTTTTAAAGCTCATTTTGCCCAGAATGCGGGCCCGGTAGGTACTAATCGTGGTAGCGCTTAAAGAAAGACTTTCTGCTATTTCAGTGACCGATTTGCCGCCAGCCAACAATTTGAATACATCGAATTCCCTGTCAGAAAGACGATTAAAAGGTTCTGGCTGTTTTTCTTCTTCCAATTGGGTGACCAGGGTTTCAGCTAAAGACGGTGTAATATATTTTTTGCCGGTTAACACTCTTCTTACTGCATTCACCAGCTCTTCATGGGCCTGGTCTTTACTGCAATAGCCTGAAGCGCCTGCTTTTAATGCACGGATGGCGTATTGTTCTTCGGGGTGCATGCTCAAAATAAGTACCGGTAAACGAGGGTGGGTGAGGCGGATCTGGTGCAATGCGTCCAGGCCGCTGCGGCCAGGCATTGAAATATCGCTGATAATGACATCCCAATCGCCATCATTCGCCTTTTGCAATAATTCCTCCGCATTGGAGCATTCCTCTATTTCGCCAAACGGATATTCATCCAAAAGGATCTGTTTTAATCCTTTACGAACAATGGCATGGTCATCAGCAACCAGTACTTTCATGGTATGGGTTATTTTTCAATCTTTTTTTTGCCTTAACTCCTGGTGTTTGCAGGCAATTGATTATTATCTAAATGATCCGGGAATCTATGTGCTCAATGAATCATAAACGGATTATCTGTCTTTTTATTGATCCGTTTGTGTTTTAGCCGCATTTTCTAATTGCAGAAAGGTGGTTATTACAATGGTAGTACCTTCGCCCGCTTTGCTGTTTATTTCAAAGCGGCCGCCCATCATTAACGTACGTTCTTTCATCCCCAGTAGTCCCAATGTTTTTTTAACACCCAGTGTCTGCATATCAAAGCCAATTCCATCGTCTTTTATGATTAGTATTATTCTGTCATTTTCTAATTGCAACGTGCTGTAAACATGCGTTGCATGGGCATGGCGGCCAATATTGGTCAATGCTTCCTGGTATATCCTGAACAGGGAAGTGGCCACGGAATTGGCAATAGGCAAATGCGGAATAGCAGATTCAAAACTGATTTTTATACCCGACCTTTTTTCAAACTCCTTGCTTTGCCATTCAATAGCCTCAATAAGTCCCAGGTCGTCAAGCATACTCGGTCGTAGTTCGGTAGCAATGCGTCGAACTGTTTTGATCGTTTCATTCAGCATCTGAAGCGTATCGCTTGTTTTTTGCAAAACAGTAACGTCATCATACTTCTGTAACTTTTGATGAAGCCAGGCAACATTCATTTTCAAAATGGTAAGCTGCTGGCCCAGTTCATCATGTATTTCCCGGGCGATATTGGTACGCTCCGTTTCCCTGATATTTAAAAGGTGGTCACTCAATTCGCGTAGCTGAACGGCCAGTTCCGTTTCGGATTGTGAGCCGTTGTTTTTACCAGAAGATTGTTCCTGATCAACCGGTTTGTAAATAAACAAAAAGCCGCCATTAATAGCTGTAGGGTCAATGGCATGCCTGGTTATATGAACGGGTATTTTTTTACCTGACTTATCTAAATGGGTTATTATCTCTTGTGTGAATGAAGCGTTTTTAAATGTAGCTATGGGGGAATTTGTTTCCGAAGAACCTGATAGCAGGGAAGATATGTTTAAACCTAAAATTTCGTGTTGGCTGAAATTGAATAATGCCGCGGCCGGTTGGTTACATGCGGTAATAATGAAGCTGGTATTGGTGAATACGGCAGCGTCGGGAATGTGTTGAATCAGCAGCTGGTTGGTTGTTCTATCGGGCATCTCGTTTTCTATAGTACATAGCATGGTCATCTCTCTCTCAATACACTTTCATAGAAAACGGTTCAACAACAAGATTACCTCATATTTTTTAATTTACCATGTTTTGCGGCAGAATTGTTAATAAGTCGCTTTACTTTATTAAAATTTTTAAAAGCGTCATCATGACATTACTCACTCCAGATAACAGATAAATGAAAACCTGTATTTTAATAGCGTGATAACATTGGTTTGCGCGTTAATAGTTCCCGGATATTTTGATAGTATGCCAGCAATCCTACCTTTGTTTTCAGAACGTTTCTTGCCATTTAACCATCTACCGATCGCACCCCTCAATCATCCTGTTGAAACTTGTTAAACCTGGGCCTTACAAGGGAATTATTTATTGATCTTGATGCTGCCGTGGCTGATGTTTTCATCGGTATGCAGCACAGAAAGTATTCTAATCTACATAATTATGAACAATTTAGGCATTAAGGTAGCATTGGTCGACGATTCTTCAATTATCAGAAACAGCATACATGAAATAATATCGTTGTGGGGCTATGATGTTGTACTGGAAGCTGTTAATGGAAAGGATTTTTTCAGACAGTTAACGACTGCGAATGCGCCAGATATTTGTATTACTGACATTAATATGCCTGAAATGAATGGTTATGAAACCATTAAAGTGTTGCGGGAGAAATGGCCTGATATAAAAGTGATCGCATTTTCCATTACCAATAACAAAAAAGAAGAGGAACGGGCATTAGAGGCTGGAGCCCACGCATTTGTTTCAAAATTAAGTTCCATAATCGTATTGCAAAAAACATTGAAAAGCATGAAACTAACAGCTGGTAGTGGCTATTAGTAACAGGGCTGTGGGCGGCCTGCACCCTCTGAAAAATGGCCCATAAACCGCCTTTAGCTGTTATCTTCTTACCGTAAACCGGTACCAGACAATATCATCTTTTCGAAATTGTTTTGCATTTTCCTCCACTGAAAACACTTCTCCTGGCGGTGGGCCCTGGGGTAGCATCATGCCATCTCCCGGTGGTTCATCAAGATCCGGCATTTCCATTCCAACAAATCCTGCCGGCAACATACCTTTTGCAACAATGCCAATGTTCATATCTGCATTAATGGAAACCGGCCGGCCTAAAGCCTGAAAGGGAATAATAGCCTGGTAAATTAAAGTATCATGATCATATGCTAATGTAACGTGAAGGCCCGAAGGGTGTTGCACGTTTTTTGTCCCTCCTGGCAAAGGGAATTTGATACTTGTATTTTTTTTCCTTTTCCCTTTTACATCCACCCATAGTTCTATCCCGTTTTCCACTACCTTTTTTTGTTGAAGCAGATCTGTGATCGATAACTGAATATATACCGCATTATGATCGTTGTAAATGCAACACCATGTTTTTGCGGTCTTATTGTACCATGATTTAAGACCAGGTTGTTGCGCCAGGGCGGCAATGGGGGCCGGTAATTCCGGTTCAAGATTAAATACAGTTTGCCCATTTGAATAAAAATAACCGGTCAAAATAAAAAGTCCGGTGATCAATGATTGCCTGAATTGAAAAATTTGCATACCCGCTTTTTTAAACCTTTATGAGATCAATCCTTCTTATTACGTTTATGCCTGTTTGAATGTTTAAATAGTTCATCATGTATTCTATTTAACCGCGCAAATGCCGCATTAACTACTGTTATTACAAATTGAAGGTATATGCTATGGCTGATATTGAAACAAACAAATAGATAGACAGGGAAATTGTATCGGGGAAGTCCCGGTTTTTATCTGCCAGATTTTTTGGTGTTATCCACATTTTGTTCATAGTCCAAATTGCGGGCAAATAAATCATATAACGAGACGTTACGTAAAAAAGGCATAGTATTTGAAATCAGTACAAGTTCGCCTGTGCGCAAACACCGGAAAGCTGTGGAAGAAAAAGTACCGAAAGAAATTTGTTCCGGCGTTTATAAATATCTATCACTGAATTATTCTCTTTCTGATATCCTGTGCCGTAAGGCGTAGATTG
The DNA here is from genome assembly GCA_966212235.1 of uncultured Niastella sp. Classification (GTDB taxonomy): domain Bacteria; phylum Bacteroidota; class Bacteroidia; order Chitinophagales; family Chitinophagaceae; genus Niastella. Next base: position 147,365 of record CBIHPP010000009.1, read on the forward strand.
TTCCCAATATATTTATTCTTTTATACTATATATATCAATATATGTTACAAGCGCTTCCATATCACTTGAAAGTTCGTGATCATTTTGCCCAACAGGCAACAACCTGGAATTTTTTTGCTGCGGTAAAAACTAAAGAAGAGCAGCTGGCCCAATACAAAACAGAATTGTTAAAGAATACTTACAAATTTGATGTTAAGGCCGATGCTGGTATTTATGAAAAAGTTAATAAAGTTAAAGATAAGTTAGGGTTAGAGCAGTTGCCTGTAACTGTATACCAGGCTCAATATACCGATGAGGTGAATGCCAGTATTGTTTTCTTAAACAATGAAGCGCATATTGTTTTCAGCGGTCGCATTACGCAATTATTAGATGAAAATGAATTGCTGGCCATACTGGCGCATGAGCTTACCCATATAAAATTGTATAGTATGTTACAGGGTGAGCTGGAAACCGCAGAGCGCATCATCATGGCTATTGCAGGTAACCACAACAGTGATACGGCTTATTACGAAACAGCCCGTTTATACAGATTGTACACAGAAATATTTTGCGATCGCGGCGCCTATACGGTCGTTGAAGATACCAACCCGGTTATTACTTCATTAGTAAAGGTTGCAACCGGTTTAGATAAAGTAAGTGCAGAAAGTTATATCGGCCAGGCCGATGAGATCTTTTCAACAACCAGCGGCGTTAAAGCAGGTACCCTCTCGCATCCTGAAAATTTTATAAGGGCCAGGGCCATTCAGCTTTGGCATGAGAAGAAGGAAGCGGCTGAAGATGAAATCATCAATATGATAGAGGGAATGACGGACCTCGATCAACTGGATGTATTTAAACAGAAAGAATTGTTGCAGCTAACCAGGACGTTTATGCAACTGTTGCTAAAACCAAACTGGTTTCGCAGCACGTTGGTTACCAGTTTAGCCAAACAATATTTTACCGACTTTTCTTATGATGATTCAGTTGTACTGGAGGAAGCGTTTACTGAAACTGTAAGTGAATCACATGCCAGTATCAAAGATTACCTGGGTTATATCATGCTCGATTTTGCATTGGTCGATGGAGCCCTTGAACAGATCCCGTTTGGCTGGGCGTTTCAGTTTGCCGAAAGCATACAATTAAAAGACGTTTTTGACGCCATCGTTAAGAAAGAATTACAGTTGAGTGATAAAAAAATGCAGCAGCATAAACAAAAAACCATGTCTGCCTGGTATAAAATAAAAGAGGGCGAAAAAGAACAGGTGTATGAGAGCGACGCCTCGGTATAATACACAACTGCCCGCTGGTTATACAACTTTCACTGGCCAGTATGTTTAAGAAATAAAATAGCATTATTACTGATTTCAATTTATTGATTATGTCAATACAGGTTCAATCATTCAGGCAATTTTTAAAAGGAGCTTTTAATAACGGCGATTACGCCACCGATGATGTCATTGCATTTGTGCTGCCTTTGTGTAAAGAGGTGATCAGCTTTCATGAAGCCGGGCTGGTTGCGCCCTTTGAGAATGAAAATGCACTGTTTATCACCGATCACCGCCTGGATATTGATGAAAGAGCGGCCCACAAGCCCATGAATGCGATCGGTAAAGTGATCGCTTTGTTTGAAAGACATAAATCACGTCATTATGAGTTGGGCGGAAGTGCAAAACCTGATATTGATATTGATGACAGCGCGCTCTCTGTGGAGAGTGTACATGTACACTTAAATGGCAATGAAACACTGTCGTTCCCTGCCTTTATTCCTGGTTACCGTTGTTTTGAAATGAACCTGGGTCACCATGATGAACTAACTGATATTTTTTGCCTGGGTTGCCTGTTAGGCAGCATGGCACTTGGATTGAATTTATTTGAGGAGAAGGACCTGGCGTTATTCGCCAAATACCGGAGCAATCCCATTTTATATAATCATCGCATTCATCCCACTATTAGTGCGTTGATTGCCGAAATGACCGAACTGAGCAGGCAAAAGCGCGTGCAGGACCTGTACGATATTGTTAACCGGTTACAGCATTACAGGGATTATGATCCTGAAAAGCAAACCGATTTGAGTAATATCGCCGGCTGGATCAATAAATCGTTAACCAACCGCAATCAACTTATATTAAATAAACTGCGCAACCGGTTATTCGATACCAGCAGGCGTAACCGTTTATTGTATTACAAACCGAATATGCGGTTTGTAAATTTAACAGTGAGCAGCGTACCCATGGTGCTGCATTATCAAAGTATTCGTCCGGAATTGTTATTTACCTGGAATAAGGAAATTTCCGACCGCATTATTGGTATGAAAGAAATTATTTTGAATAAATACCTGCGGTTTGAAGATCATTTGTATTTGCCTTCCTCGCTCGATAAAATACGCATAGAAGCACAACGCGATATTCAGGAATATGGCTTTAGTCAGTTAAAGCTGGTTATTGTGTACTTGAACTGGCATAACCTGAAAGAAGATCCGGATGAAAGGATCCAAAGTCCTTTATTGCTGGTTCCCGCTGAACTGAAAAAGAACAAAAAATTAAAAGAAGATCATTTTGTATTAAAGATCACCGATAATGTAGCAGAGGTAAACCCGGTGCTGGCCAGTTTTCTGAAAGAACTATATGGTATTGAATTGCCCGATTTTGTGGATCTGGATGAAATGACGCCCGAGCAGTTTTACCAGTTATTGAAAGGACAGATAGATGCAGCCAACCAGGGGATCGTGCTGAATTATATTCAGAAACCACGCATCAGGCTGGTGCATAATGTTGCCAAGCAAACCGTAACCAATTTTAAAAAGCGCTTGCAGCGTACAGGCAAGCAGTTAAGTAATTATAAAGATGTAGGATACAGTTATCAGCAGGAACAATATAAGCCGCTGGGACTGGAGATATTCAGGCAGCGTGTGGAACCCAAACGTGGTTTCCTGGAGTCTTTGGCGCATGAAGATGCCGTTATTACACCTTTGCAATTGACCGATACCACGTCTGCGAAAAGACGTCCCTTATTTGAACTGACGGAAAGCGAAGGCAATCCCTATAGCTGGGATTTTGATATGTGTAACATTGTCCTGGGCAATTTCAATTATAAAAAAATGAGCCTGGTACGCGATTACAATTTTGTAATTGATAACCAGGTACCCAATGAAGTGTTTGAGCAGTTGTTCAGCAGCAAACCCAAGCCTACAACGGAAGCAAAGCAGGAATGGAATACTACTGATGACTGGTATCATGTAATTACTGCCGATCCCACACAAACACAGGCCATATTAAAGAGCAGGGAGAAAGAAAGTTATATCATTCAGGGACCTCCCGGCACTGGTAAAAGCCAAACGATCACCAATTTGATTGCTGATTTTGCCGCCCGTGGTCATAGCATCCTGTTTGTTTGCGAAAAGCGGGCTGCACTGGATGTTGTTTATCACCGGTTGAAACAACAGGGGCTCGATGAATTGTGTTGTTACATTCACGATAGCCTGGGCGATAAAAAAGAATTTATCAGGAACCTGAGAGAGACCTATGAGGACTTTACAAAGAATAAAATGGACCTGGAAAGGATCCAGACCAGCCGGGACGCATTATTAAAGCAAACCAATGAGCAGCTGGAATTGTTGAAACAGTTTCATACAACCCATACGGCTATTCCTGAACACGCAGGTATCGAATTCAGGAAATTACTGGAGCGGGTGGTTGAATTGAAAGATCACCTGATAACCCGCGCTGCAAAAGAAACAGACGCATTACCCCATTATAAAGAGTGGCTGGAATTTGGCAACGTTATTCAACAGTTGAGTAACGCATTGGAAGAAACGGGCGCCGAACCTACGTTTGCCGAACATCCTTTCAGCAAGATCAATGAGAACATTTTCAATAATGAAAATCCGCAAACGGTTTTAGAAAACCTATTGGTGCATAGCCGCAATTTGTTGACGGATATTACTTCGGTAGTGAAGGAGAATAATATTCCGCCTGAGCATACCAACCGGTTAGAGCAGATCAAAAATTTAGTACAGGTTGCTATTGTTTTAAATCCGCTGGCCGAAACAGATAACCTGTCCCTGGTAGATGAGGGTAATGAATCTGCCCGGAAATTCGATAAAGGCGTTCATTTATACAAGCAGCAGCAACAGCACTATGAGCAGATCCGCGAACGGAACAGGAATTGGAAAACTAAACTGAGTGAACAGGATATGCTGGCAGCCATACCCCTGGCAGCCAAGTTTGAACAATCATTTTTGAACTTCCTGAACAGCAAATGGAACAGGCTGAAAAATAAGATCGATGAATGTTATGATTTTTCACAGCACGCGGTACATCCGGGTTATGTAACCGTATTGCAACAACTGAAAGAAGAATATGATGCCGCAAACATGGTGGCCATGGAAAGGCATTTTCTGCAACAGCAATACAAGGTTGATAATGTTGACCTGACCCATTTAAGCATTGAACGCATCAGGGCCAGGAAAGATGATAAAGAAATTGGTTATTTACTGCATCATGCTGATGCCAATCAACTGGTAACAAAGCTGAGCAAGTTGAACCACAACATGCAAAAACTGCAAAGCCAGTTACAGCAGTGTTTAAATGACTACGATACCAAACCGGTAAACGACATTTACGACGAGCTGGAAAGCATAAGTATGAATGCCGAAAGCCTGCGCGACCTGTTACCCGCCCTGCGTGAATATTCCGAGTTACCCGATACCGTGAAAGATGTGCTGCGGACAGTTCCGGTTACCCCATTGCAGGCCGAAGCCGGTATGGCCAATAAAACATTGTCGCACATTTACCAGCAAAATAAAATATTTGCCAATACCGATATGCATTCCATTGAAAAAGCGGTGAGGCAAATACAGCATTGTTACAAACAATTGCTAAAGGTAAATGCTGATTTTATCAGGGCCGCTGTAAGGCAACGGTTTTTGAATAATGTAGAATTAAGTAATATAGCCAGCAGCCAGTTATCGCCGGAACAGCGTGAGTTTAAAAGGAATTATACGGAAGGCCGGAAGATCCTGGAAAACGAATTCAACAAAAGCATCCGGTTCAAAAGTATCCGGGAGCTATCGGCCAAAGAAAGCGGCGTGGTTTTAAAAGACCTCAAATCGGTCTGGTTGATGAGTCCGTTAAGTGTAAGCGACAGCTTGCCGGTTGATATTGGATTTTTTGATGTGGTGATCTTTGATGAAGCCAGTCAGATCACGCTTGAAGAGGGGATACCTGCTTTATACCGTGCCAAACAAACCATTATCGTTGGCGATGATAAGCAAATGCCGCCTACCAATTTCTTCACTGTACGAACTGAAGATCCCGATGATCTGGAAGTGTATAAAGATGAAGACGATGATGAATTATTGAGCAACGATGCGGATAGTCTGTTGGTACAGGGCGCCAGAAAACTGAACAATGTCATGTTGGGATGGCATTATAGAAGCCGTTTTGAAACTTTGATCAGTTTTAGCAACCATGCTTTTTATGACGCTGCCCTGCTTACCATACCCGACAAAACCATACATCATACTGAAAAGAAATCAATAGAAATTACCAAACCGCAGGAAGCTGCCATACATGCTGATGCATTATTTGATCGCAGTATCAGCTTCCACTTCCTGCCCAATAGTGTATACGAAAAGCGCATTAATACCGACGAAGCGGATTATATCGCTCACATGGTGAAAACACTGCTGCAACGGAAAATAAAGGAAAGTATAGGCATCGTTGCATTCAGCCAGGAACAACAGGAGGCCATTGAAAATGCGTTGACAAAACTGGCTGCCAATGACAAGGCTTTCGAGCAGTTATTGGAAGATGCCTGGGGCCGCACCGAAGAAGACCAGTTCATCGGGCTGTTTGTAAAGAACCTGGAGAATGTACAGGGCGATGAGCGTGATATCATCATCATGAGCGTATGTTATGGATTTGACTCCCGCCGGAAGATGATCATGAATTTCGGACCTATTAACAAGAAGGGCGGAGAAAAAAGGTTGAATGTAATTTTTAGCCGGGCTAAAAAGCATATGGCTGTTGTGAGCAGCATCAGACACAATCACATTACCAATGAATATAATGAAGGCGCTAATTATTTTAAACGCTTTTTACAGTATTCAGAACTGGTAAGTTGTGGTGATATGACGTCGGCCCGCACCATTTTAGATAGCCTTGTGTTGCATAAAAAGGAAAGATCAAGATCCAAAGCAGGAGACATTATTCTGCAACAGATCAGGGAAAAACTCGAAAAGAAAGGATATGAAGTAGCGGAACAGGTAGGGCAGTCGGATTTCAAGTGTTCGCTGGCCGTAAAAGCCAAAGCCGGTGACACAACCTATAGCCTGAGTATTTTGCTCGATGACGACCGGCATTATAAGAATGAAAACCTGCTGGAGCAATATTATCAGCGTCCGGCCATTCTGCAAACGTTTAACTGGCGTACTATCAATGTATTTGCGAAAGACTGGTTAAGCCAACCCGATAAAGTACTTGAATTAATAGTAAAACGGTTACACCAGGAACCGGGTGTGGTAGAGGAGAAGGTAACAGAGACGGAAGTTTTAAATGAAGCGGCAAGCGCCAATGAGGATGCAGAAACAAGCACGTCCATTCCTGCTCTTGTACCTGAAACGCCCGCGGCGGCCACTCCTTATGATCATTTAACGTTCCATCGGCTTATTAATGCCGAAGGCGAAACCAGCCGGTTTTGGGAAGCAGCGTTGGATGGATGTAAATTGATCGTTCGCTATGGTAGGGTTGGCACAAAAGGACAGGTGCATGTGAAGACATTTGCCAAAGAGACAACTGCACAACTGGAGAAGGATAAAATGATAAAGGAAAAAGCGAATAAGGGATATAAGGCAGAATGGTTGAAGTAATGAGAAACGATAGAAGGAGGTTTTATTCTTCATTTCAAAGGAATAGAAACCTCGAGCCTGCAACCTTTGCCTGGGGCCGAAATAATGCGGGTTGATCCATTATAGGTTTCAACCCGGTTCAGGATATTGGTAATGCCTACGCCATTGCGTGACTGGGTCTGGTTAAAGCCAATGCCATTGTCTTCAATGAACAGGAATACCGTTGTATCGGTATTGTACAGTTTTATGACCGCTTTTTTAGCCTTTGCATGGCGGATGATGTTCGTTAATTGTTCCTGTATAATACGATATATGGTTTCTTTGATATTATCGGGTATGAGCGGCTCATTCAACCCGTGCAGATCGAGGTAAACAGGTTGTTGTTGCAGGATGTTTTCGATCGTTTTTTGTATTTCTGTGCACAGGTTGGTTTCGGCAAATCTTGGTAACACCAGCCGGTGCGACAGGTTACGGATTTCGCGGATCACTTCTTCGATATTGTTCTTGCATCTTTCTACCGTGCATTTTTCTTCATCGTAATTGTCAAGGCTATATTCCAGCTGCAACTTTACAGCCGCCAGTATCTGGTTAATATTGTCGTGCAACTCCCGGCCCAGTTCGTTTCGTTCATTTTCCTGGGTTTTTAGCATTAACCGGTTAATTACTTTTTGCTGTTCTAATTTGCTCTTGCGCGCAGCCACATTCGTTAATTCTTCCGCTGTAATATCTTTCAGGGTGGCTACCAGTCCAACCGGTTTGTTTTTTTCATCCCTGGCAAAAGTTACCGTAGACAGAAGATAAAATTGTTCTTTATCCTTTCTTGTAAACAACACCTTGCCCTGCCAGCTGCCTGTTTGTTGTAAGATCTGCAAGGCTTCTTCCGCCGAACCATCGATGTATTCATATTGAATAACATCGCGGAAAAGACTTCCGGTCACATCTTTCGAGCGGATCCCATACACCTGTTCAGCTCGTTTGTTGATGTAAAGTATACGCAGGTCCATATCTGTAAAGATCACTGCATCGCTGATATGATCAAGCAATACATTTCTTTGTACATGCATGGTTTTGCTGTTTGTCTGGGGTTTTACCTGGCGGAATTGAACTGCTGTGTTTGATTCGGGGTAGCAGTAATTCATGGTTACGCGGTTAGTTTGGGGCATAGGGATTTTGAGATTTTAAGTGATTATCTTATAGGAGCAGGTAAGTATGTATATGTAAATTAACGCTGGAATGTGTATCATTGATATGATGTTGCTCATCTGAATGACTGATTTTATGCAATAATGGCAAGAAGTTGTTTGGGATCAACTATCACATAAGGATCTCTGTTACCTTTTTTCGACTTTCAAATTCAATGAGCTATAGGGTTAGTGTTAGTATTAGGGTAAGTATGGTAGAAGCAATAAGTGTTTATTTGTACGTAAATGGCGTAACGAAATAGTTGTCGAATAATAATGAATATCCAGGTAGCAAACCTCTCCTGAAAGCCCAAACCGTTTCACTCAAACGTTATTTATTCAGGAGCATGACACTTAATTTTTCTTATTGGGTTTATTTATAGCTGTGGACGACAAATTATTGGCATTGCGAGGTGTCCTGGTTCTTGTTTTCTGCTACCATGCCGGGTGCATTAAGTATAAACTCTTATTGATAGATAAGAATGATTTATATTATTTTTTCGCCGTAACATACCCATTGAATGAAATGGGTTGCCGGTTATAACTGGTTACAACAACAGAGGCCGAACCATTGTCAAAAATGCTTAAGGTCAGTTGCCGGGGATCCTGCAGGTCTTTAGGGGTTATGGTAATATCCCAGCCGCCTTTCTTTTTAATGGCAGCTGTATATTGAAAATCGGTAGATGTAAACCGCAAAGGGCCTTCAGCGGGGTTTAAAGGGGCTGTATACGCACGGCCGAAATAGGGGAGGTCGCTGATGATGGTATCTTTGGACACCCGCAGATCAAAATCAGATGTCAGTTGCCGGGTGCTGCCCGAAGTCGGTAATGCTGTTTGTGCTTTGAATACATAGTTTTGGGCTTCTACTATGTTCTTTATAGCGGCGGCTTTTTTTTCTTTTTTACTTTGGGCCAGTCCTGTTTGGGGAAATAACGCAATGGCTATTACCGCCAGCAAAAAGGTAATTACATTATTTTTCATAACACACCGTTTTGTTCCATATAGAAAACGCCCCGGTGTTATAAATTGTTTGTTAAAGTTGGGCTATATCACACTTCTTACAAGGAGTCCGATCAGTATTGAAAAGGAGAAGCTCATCAGGGTGCCAATTAAAATGTACTCTGCTTCTTTACGGGCTTCGTTTCCTTTAATATCATTAAAGCGAAGAATTGATTTTGCGGCAATTAAAAACCCGATGCCTTCAAAATGGCCGCTTACAACAAAAGTAAATACCAGAATGCGTTCAAAAATGCCGATCCACTTACCCGCCTCACTAAGGCTCACAGATGAACGCACGTTATTTTCACTTTCTTCGGCTTCCTTGCGCCATCGCTGGGTGGCGGTGGCCAGTAATAATGATAACGGAAACGTAACCAGCAAATACCCGGCAGCAATTGCCCAGGCTTTTTGGCTATGCAATACCAACACCCAGTTTTTGGGCAGCCAGCCTGGTGGTGCAACAAACAGGCACCACAAAACGAACAGGGTAAGAAGATGGGCGGCCTGATCAATGATAAAGTAAACCACCCCTTCGGGTTGATTCAGTTTCCAAAGATCGATAATGTAGTGGGTGAATATTACCAGCAAAGGAATGATCCATAAATTCCAGCTGGGTGCAAAGAGGTAAACGAGTACGCCATGTATCGCGCAATGCAGGTAAAGCATCCACGAGCGGGCTTTTAACCGTTCTTTGTGGCGTACCATGGCACGCGTTTGAAATATGAAGTCACCTAACAGGTGAGCGAATATCCATTGAAATAAGGTTACCATACTTTAAAAATAAATTAAACCATTGGTATAACCGATTCAAAGCGGGTGAGAATTTTATTAACAACCGGCCAGCCTGCGCCCTGCAGGCGGTAATAGACCGCAGGTTGTTTAATTTTTAGTTTTTGGGCTATTGCTTCCTGGGTATAATCCTGTAATTGCAGGTAAACCGCTTCGGCCTGTTGAATTGACCAGTGCTGAATAAGATAATCGAGCGATGAACTATGTACCTGCCATTCGCTGGTAAAATCATCGGTACCGGCAATACTGATCAGTTCCCCGCTTTTTACCAGGGTATCGAGGTAGGGTCCCGATGCCTGAAACGCCGATCCGTCGGAAGTGATCACCTGTTTACTTTTAAAGCTTATTTCACCCACGCCAATGGCCAGCCTTATTTTAAAGCCGTACTGTATTAAATAACTATGTAATAATAAAGCCACCCGTAATGCTGTTAAACGATTGGTGGTAAGTATCGCCTGTATACTGTCGCCGCGATATTGCTGTATCTGCAGATCGGGCCATTCCTGAGCCGATTCTTTAAAAAAAGCATCCAGCAAATGCTGCAGTTTTCTACGTGCTACGGGTTTCAATAAAGAAGAACCGACCACATCGCCACTGATAACGGTTGCGTTTTGTTTGGTAGCCATAAATCCCCCATTTTTACAAATATAAGCCTATAGCCTTATAAAAGCAAATTATAAGCCTATAGACTTATAATGATAAATTATAAGTTCAGGGGCTTATAATGTGACATTATCAATTTCAGCGGGGTAGGAGGCAAATACCGGGCGGTATGCTATTTCCATACAGTTTTTTACACGTATAAAAGCATCGTTATTTGAATGGTAACAGGTATAAAAAAACAAACCCCGTCCCGGCTTAACCGAAACGGGGTTGTATATAAGCAAATGTAAATGCTTGCTGTAATTGCGATACAGGCGAAATTAATACCTGTAATGCTCAGGCTTGAATGGCCCTTCTTTCGGTATACCCAAATAAGATGCCTGTTCATTGGAAAGTTCATCCAGCTGCACACCAATTTTTTTCAGGTGCAAACGGGCAACTTTTTCATCGAGGTGTTTAGGCAGCACGTATACTTTGTTCTCGTAATTTTTATGGTTTGTCCACAACTCAAGTTGTGCCAGCGTTTGGTTGGTAAATGAATTACTCATTACAAAGCTGGGGTGGCCAGTAGCGCAGCCAAGGTTCACCAGGCGGCCTTCTGCCAGCAACAGGATCTCTTTGCCGTCAATGCTATACAGATCAACCTGAGGCTTAATAGTGTCTTTGGTATTTCCGAAGTTGGTATTCAACCAGGAGACATCAATTTCAATATCAAAGTGGCCAATGTTACAAACAATGGCTTTATCTTTCATGGCACGGAAATGCTTTTCAGTGATCAGGTCGCGGCAACCGGAAGCAGTAACAATGATATCGGCTTCTGGTACAGCATCGATCATCTTTTTAACTTCAAAGCCGTCCATAGCAGCCTGTAAAGCGCATATAGGATCTATTTCGGTAACAATTACTCTGCAACCGGCACCAGCCAGCGAAGCTGCAGAACCTTTACCCACATCACCATAACCACCAACAACCGCTACTTTACCAGCCAGCATAACATCGGTAGCGCGGCGAATGGCATCAACCAGGCTTTCTTTACAACCGTATTTATTATCGAATTTCGATTTGGTAACGGAGTCGTTTACGTTAAAGGCAGGCACTGGTAATGTACCTTTGGCCATTCTTTCGTAAAGACGGTGAACACCGGTGGTGGTTTCTTCGCTCAGGCCACGGATGTGCTGAACCAGTTCGGGGTATTTATCAAATACGATGTTGGTAAGGTCGCCACCATCATCCAGGATCATATTCAACGGGCGGTCGGCAGCGCCAAAAAATAATGTTTGTTCAATACACCAGTCAGCTTCTTCCAGGGTCTGACCTTTCCAGGCATATACGCCAATTCCGGAAGCGGCAATAGCAGCAGCAGCATGATCCTGGGTAGAGAAGATATTGCAGGAACTCCATTTAACCTCGGCGCCTAAAGCTACCAGGGTTTCAATAAGCACTGCAGTTTGAATGGTCATATGCAAACAGCCGGCAATACGGGCGTTTTTTAAAGGCTGGGAGGGACCATATTCACTGCGTAACGCCATCAGGCCCGGCATTTCAGCTTCTGCAAGGCGAATCTCTTTACGACCCCATTCTGCAAGGCTGATATCTTTTACCTTGTAGGGAAGGGAAAAATCAATATTTTTTGCAATAGTAGACATATCTGTATGAATATTTATTTCGGCGGCAAAGCTACAATTTATGTGTGAAATTCAGTGTATTTGTGAAAATAGGTGTGTACCCCGCAGGGCGACCGGGAAAACCATGAACGGTCCGTTTTTACCGCATGCAAGTTATTGACAGGCAAATTGATATAACCGGGAAGGCGGAATGCAACGTTTTTAAAGGAACCGGGATCAGTTATGTAAGTCTTTCTTATGTGTGAATGATAAAAGCCCTCCCCCCGGCTGAGCCAGGGGGAGGGCTTTGTGATATAGCGTTATACCATTTTCTTGGTTAGATCGGCTACTGTTTTCTTTTCCAGGATCCGCAGGTTGGCATCCCGTACCAGAACCATCATATCATGCAAACCGCACTGCTTTTCGTCGCAGTTCTTACAGCGCTCGTAAAAGTACAGGCTTACACAGGGCAGCATGGCGATAGGGCCATCTATCAGCCGCACTATTTTGGCCAGGGGAACCTCTTTCGGTGATACTTTAAAGAAATATCCACCACCTTTCCCTTTTTTACTGTCGAGTACACCGGCTTTTTTCAGCTCAAGCAGGATGTTTTCGAGAAACTTCAGGGGAATCCGTTTCTTTTTGGATATTTCTGCAATAAGAATGGGTTCGTTTTCTTTTTTATCAGCCATATACATCAAGGCCTTAAAGGCATACTGGGCTTTCTTGGATAACATGTATTTTCAGTTTAAAACGCGAAAATGCCCTTAGGCTTAGCTCCGGGCTATAAGTCCGTAAGATAAAATAATTTATTTATCATCCGCTATCTTAAATGGATGGATGTATAAGCCCCGGTTCTTCGGGTTATATAGCCTGGCGCCTCTATCTTATTGTTACCAGCTTATGTTCATACGCATATTTTATAAGCCCTATAACGCTGTTGGTTTTGGTTTTGCGGAAAATGTTCTTGCGGTGGGTTTCAACCGTACGTTCGCTGATAAACAGCCTTTCGGCAATCTGTTTATTACTGTATTCCTGCTCAATAAGACGGATGACTTCAAGCTCCCGGTCGGTAAGGTGGGTTAATTCGGGGGTTACTTTTCTGAGGCGTACTGTAGGATTAGGCATGTCTTTTAAAGTTTTGTCGTTAGTGTAAATATGGTCTATCATGTTTTCCAATGCTTTGGTGAGGGATTGTTTATCAGTGGTTTTTAATACATAACCGGTTAAAGTACCTTCTTCGATCATCGTATTTACAATGTTGGTCTGCCCTTTTTCGAACAGGGCAACCATTTTTATCCGGGGAAACAGCTCTTTCACTTTATTGGCCATTTCGTGACCGTTCCTGTACAACATGGTTATATCGGCAAATAGAATATCAACGGGTGTGCAGGCCATCTGACGAAGCAGCTCCTGGGGGTTGGTGGTAATGATAACGGCCTTGAAATATTCATGTTTGTGTAGTAGAGACAGTAATCCATCGATTACCGTTTGGTGATCTTCTGCAATAGCCATGCGTATCTTTTTTCGTTTCATGTTTGACAGGTTAAACATTCAGCCGGTAAGTGAGATGAAATGCAACTTCAAACTGGTACGCAGACTTTCTATCCAGGGCCTTTATACCTGAATGTATCAAATCTTCTGCCACTGCCTTTCATGGCTGGCCTGAATCGATTCTTCCGGAACCCGGGTAGGAAAAAAGAAGGTAAAACAGATTGTATAGCGGGGAGGCAGGGTGATATTTTTCCAAATCCATCCATTTGCATGGAGGAAGGATAGGTATATAGATAACAAGGATGATCCGGTTTGAGACAGTTCATGAAGCAGTAGTTTGGTAAATCGCACTAAAATTTACTTAATTACCCAACAGAAAAGTACAATTAAAATAAATATTGAGGAATATCAAATAATGAATAAGGTTTAGCGGGGTATTTGACCTGCTTTTCAGATTAAAAATTGACTTGTATTTTATGTTCATTTATTACCTGAATTAGGTTTTTAGCCAGATATCGGATCAAAAAAACAGCTTTATTATTGCGTAAAATAATAAACCCCGTCTCGGCTGAGCCGAGACGGGGCATATTAGATATCTATATATGTTTTATTAATTTGAAGGTTCGATGATCATGCTGGATTATAACCCAAGCACATCGCTCATGCTGTAAATACCTTTTTTATTATGCAGGAATTCGGCAGCCAATACGGCTCCGGTAGCAAACCCTTTGCGGTTATGGGCTGTATGTTTTATTTCAATGTCATCGATGTCGGAGGTGTATGTGATGGTATGCGTGCCGGGCGCGGGGTCAATACGTTCGCTGATGATCTGCAATTCTTCCGGGCTTTTACTTGCCTCGTTCACCCACTTTTTCTTTTGTTCTATTGATTGCAATATTCCTTCCGCCAGGGTAATGGCTGTACCACTGGGGGCATCTTTCTTTTGGGTATGGTGTATCTCTGTGAGCAATACATCATATTCTTTATGAGGGGCCATAAGCTGGGCCAGCTTTTTATTGATGGCGAAGAAAATATTTACGCCAACGCTAAAGTTACTGGCATACAGCAGAGCGCCATTTTTATTATTACAGAACGTTTTTGCTTCTTCAAAACGTTGCAACCAACCGGTAGAGCCGCTAACAACCGGTACACCTGCTTCCAGGCATCTGATCACATTGTCGAAGGCTATTTCGGGACCGGTAAATTCAATGGCTACGTCTGCCTTTCGAATGTTATCTATGGTGTTATCCTGTACATTCTCAATACCTACTTTCAATACAATTTCATGACCTCGCTGCAAGGCGATCTCTTCAATGGCATGACCCATTTTACCGTATCCGATTAACGCGATTTTCATCTCTATGAAGTTATTTTAACCTGAAATTTTTCAGCGCCGCTAAGGTATTGCTTTTGTACGATTATCATTAAACTTAAACAGGAGGCTTACACCAATTGCCTGGTTCGATATTAACGCCGGCTTTACCTGCAGCGTCAGGTTGTCGTTTACATTAAAGCCTTTGAGGTGGGCGTCTACCGTAGCATCTATCACATTCAGTCCCCAGAAAAGCAGGGTAAACAAAATGGAGTAGTCCATATTTTTACGGAACTCGTTGCGGTAATTCAACAGAGAAGATTTCTGCCCGTTATTAACCAGGGACAGCAAGGAAGAATGCACACTTTCGAGTGCATCGGCGTATCCCGGGTCTGCGGTACCCATCTCTACAACCGACAACGCATACCGGAGCCGGTTATAAAACAATTTGTTATCAAAGTAGGTATAAATAGGAATGCCAACAGCTGCCCATGCGAGCGGTACCTTCCAGTATTTTTTATTGTAGAATTGGCCCAGACCGGGGAGTATAGCAGAATAAATAGCTGCCTTTCGCGGTTCAAAGCTGCGTTTACCGGTTGAATCTTTCCATGACCCCAGTATCCCACGCTTATGAACCTTTGAACTGGCAATTATTTTACCGGTAGTATCCTTTACAATGAGGGTATCTTTTTGCTGGGACAATGCCAGCATAGGAATAATCAGGGTAATCGCAATAACAAAAAAAACTCTTTTCATGCAGGCGAACTTAAGCCGAGACACCGATCTGATCTAATATCTTATTCAGTTCCTGGATTGAATAATATTCAATCGAAATAGCTCCGTGCCCGTTTTTGTTATGATTTAATCTAACCTTGGTACTGAAATGTGTTGCTAAGTTATCTTCAATTTTTTTGTATGCAGGAGGTAAGGATGCTTTTACCGATTCTTTAACACCGGCAGTATCGCTGCTCTTGTACATTTTTCTCACCAGGTCTTCTGTTTGCCGAACCGATAAACCACGATCCCTGATCTCGTTATAAATGAACAATTGTTTATCTACCGTATCTACATTGATCAATGCACGGGCATGCCCCATACTGATCTCATTCTTACGCACTGCTACCTGAATATCGGGAGGAAGTTTGAGCAAACGGATATAATTCGCAACCGTACTTCTTTCTTTACCCATACGTTCGGCTACCTGTTCCTGTGTATAGTTCAGTTCTTCCATCATGCGTTTATAGCTCAACGCTATTTCAACCGCATTCAGGTCTTCACGTTGCAGGTTTTCGAGCAGCGCCAGTTCCAGCAGTTCCTGGTCGTTGGCCTGGCGTATATAAGCCGGTACGTCTTTCAGCCCGGCAATTTTGGAAGCGCGCCAGCGGCGTTCGCCCGAAATTAGCCGGTATTTGCCACCGGTCATTTGTGTAACGGTGATGGGTTGCACAATGTCGTGCAACTTTATAGAAGAAGCCAGTTCCTGCAGCGCCGTTTCGTCAAAATCGTGCCGGGGCTGGCGTGGATTGGGCTCTATTAATTCAACGGGGATACGCAATACGGATACTACGTTTTCAGCAACACCTTGTTTCAGGTTGCCCGATGCGTTTTTCAGATCTGAATCGATATTCTGCAACAGGGAACGAATTCCCTTACCCAGCGCATCTTTATTTTGTTTGGGGTTGGTCATTGATTGTATATGGTTTATATTTTTGGATCATGTCAATCCCGCCCTATGGCGGGACCTCTGCCACCGCATTATTCTAATATCCGCTCTTCCTGCTTAATTCTGGTCATGTCGTTCTTTTGCAGGATCTCTTTGGCCAGGTTCAGATAGTTGACAGCCCCTTTACTTTGACCATCATACAAAATCACCGGTTTTCCAACGCTGGGCGCCTCGCTGATGCGGGCATTACGGTGGATAATTGTATCAAACACCATTTCGTCAAAATGTTTGCGCACTTCATTTACCACTTGATTACACAGGCGTAAACGGCCGTCGTACATGGTCATTAAAATTCCTTCAATGGCCAGCTCAGGATTTAAACGGCTTTGCACAATCTTAATTGTGTTCAATAATTTGCCAAGACCTTCCAATGCAAAAAATTCTGCCTGTACGGGTACCAACACTGAATCGGCCGCTGTGAGGGCGTTTACAGTGATTAAACCCAATGACGGCGAACAATCAATAATAACAAATTCATACATCTCCCGCACCGGTTCCAGTATGCTTTTTAATACACTTTCCCGGTTGGGATAGTTGATCATTTCAATTTCAGCACCTACCAGGTCAATATGCGACGGAATGATATCCAGGTTGGGAATTTCTGATTTTAAGATCACATCTTTCCCCGGGGTACCGTTTACCATGCAGTCGTACAGACTCGTTTGAATATTGTGCAGATCAAAACCCACACCGCTGGTACTATTGGCCTGCGGATCGGCATCTACCAATAACGTTTTGAACTCCAGAACGGCCAGGCTGGCCGCCAGATTAATAGCGGAAGTAGTTTTTCCAACTCCCCCTTTTTGATTGGCTACTCCAATTACTCGGCCCATAGTGATTAGTTACATTCCTGCCTGCTATGCCTTCACGTTGCACGATCAGCCCGGCAGGTTGTTGGATTTTTTTTAATTGGTTTCACTTGAATCGTTTCCTATGACTTCGTAAAAACACGAAATTAAAGCACTTTCAATCCGTCTTTTCCGGTTCTTAAACCGTATAAAGGGCAAATTTAGGTGACAATATACTTATTTACCGCGTTCAATACAGCCTACTGGCCCGATAGTGAATAAAATTGTATTAACTCGACAATAAAAAGCATCCTCCCCAAAAAGGAGGATGCCGATATTGGACCGCAAAATTATTACATTAGACTTATTATCAGCATTTAATGTTTTAATATTTTAAAAGGGGCATTTTAGGGCCGTATTTAGTAAAATCAGCGCCGGAAAACTCCAGGTGGCACAATAGGTAATATCCGGTGGTTTTTCCCTTTCTCATTTCTTACCTGCCTGCCGGCAGGCAGGTTTTTAATTTTTAATTCCTCATTTCTAATCGTACTTCCAGGTTGTCGTCGATGGGCGAATAACAGTTTGTACCTTTGAACGCAACAGCATAAACTATGAACTGTAAACTATGAACTGTAAACTATGAACTATGAACTATGAACTGTGAACTGTAAACCGTATTCAACGTTATTATAAATTACAATGAGCGACATATATACCATCGTTTCCGGAACCAACAGACCAGGAAGCAATACAGAAAAGATAGCCAGGCATTATCAACAGGTACTGAAATCAAAAAATATTACCCCGCATTTTATTACGTTCGAAGGGTGGAAATACATTGATAAAACTCCTGAGTTCACCCAGTTGGAAAATGATATTCTGACCCCAACCAATAAATTCATTTTTATATCGCCTGAATACAATGGCAGCATTCCCGGGGTGCTTAAATTGATGTTCGATATCTCTGACTATAAAAAAGCATGGTGGGGGAAGAAAGCGCTGTTAACCGGCGTAGCCACCGGCCGGGGCGGTAATTTGCGCGGCCTGGAACATTTAACAAGTATTTTGCATTACCTGAAAGTGAATGTTCATCCCAATAAACTGCCCATTTCACTGGTTCATAATCTCATGGACGAGACTGGAGACATTCACGATGCCTGGACGGTACGCGCAATAGATTCCCAAATTTCAGAATTCATACAATTTTAAAGACGCTGGTTCGTCTGAGCTTATTCTAACATCATAGACAATCATGCGTAATTCAGGTTTTTTCTTTTTTCTGCTGGGGTTAATGGCCTTGCTGGATTTTTATATTTTCCAGGCCCTGCAGGTGGTGCTTCCTGCTGCTTCAAAAGCCAGGCTGGCCGTTGTGATCGGGTATTGGGTTATTTCCGTATCGGCACTCATCATTTTCATTTTAATACCCTATGTGAATTTTGATAACTGGCCCAGGTGGGTGGTTACCTATGTTCGGGCCATTGTGATCGGGTTATTTGTTTCAAAGGTTATTGCAGCCCTGTTTTTTGGCGTAGACGATATTCGCCGGGGTGTAACCTGGGTCATTAGCAAGGTGTCGCAAAAACCAGTAACCGCCATTGCCCAGGGTGGGGATGGAATTACCCGTTCTGTTTTCCTGAGCTGGTTGGGGCTGGCTGTGGGTGGAACTGTTTTCGGGACCCTGGTTTATGGGTTCGGCAATAAATACCGCTACCAGGTAAGCCGCCTGCGGATGAGCTTTAAAAACCTGCCAGCGGCATTTAAAGGCATGCGCATCGTGCATATCTCCGACATCCATTCCGGCAGCTTTATGGATAAAGAAGCCGTTGAAAAAGGCGTTAAAAAAATATTGAAGGAAAAACCCGATATGATCCTGTTTACCGGCGACCTGGTAAACGACCGGGCTTCCGAAATGAAGGATTACATCGATGTGTTCAACAAACTGAATGCACCGCTGGGTGTTTATTCAACCCTGGGTAATCACGATTATGGCGATTATGTTCGGTGGGACAGTCATGAAGCTAAAAAAGAGAACCTCGAGCAATTGAAACAGGTGCATAAACAAATGGGCTGGCGGTTGCTGATGAATGAACATGTGGTGTTGGAGAAGGGGAACGACCGCATCGCTTTGCTGGGCATCGAGAACTGGAGCGCAAAAGGCAATTTCGGAAAGTATGGTAAAATGGAAGATGCATATCCGGGATCAGAGCAATATCCGTTCAAGATCCTTATGAGCCACGACCCCAGTCACTGGGACGCTGAAGTGCGTAATAAATATTCCGATATCGATCTTACCCTCGCCGGCCATACCCATGGGATGCAATTTGGCGTAGAGCTGCCCGGTTTTAAATGGAGTCCCGTTCAATACATGTATAAGCGGTGGGCCGGGTTGTATGAATCGGGCGACCAGAAGTTATATGTGAACCGTGGTTATGGTTTTATTGGATATCCGGGAAGGGTAGGGATACTGCCTGAGATAACAGTGATTGAGTTAACGTAACCCCCCCATCCCCCTAAGCCCCACGCTTCAGGCATATACAGTTTTCATTTAGCGTTTTGCGTTCTGGTTTCGCGCAAAAAAAAGGACTGTCAACATACGTTAACAGTCCCAATAGTAAAGGAGGTTTTTTAAGGGCGTCAGAAGCAGGTACTTTTGATACTTAAATCAGGCCTTAACCACGATAGAGCATGAATACGGATTACGAATACAGGTTACGGATTTGAAATCATTTCAAAGCTCTACAGGTTTGGCTTAAGGGTTAAATCAGGGTACGGTAATAAGGACCAGCTAAAATGCTATTTGCTACTACGGTCTGGGTTGTTATAGATGAAAAGTCGTTTACGTGCAACGGCCATCGTAAACACATTTTAGCCGGTCCTCTTTTAACTGAATACTTAAATCAGGCCTTAACCAGGAACTCTTTAGGGTTATTAAAGATGCCAGGGGCATTTCTACGGTAAAGGGACAAGGAATACTTTCTACGAGATCAGGGATTAGGGGAAAACTATATAAAATAAACTAATTACTTATTTATTTCATAGGTCAGTAGAAGTGGGTTTTCTTCGTATTGACCACACAAATTTACGGTGTAAAAACACCCTTTTCCGATTCCTTTCGGTGAATCGGGTAAATGTGTAGCCGAATGAATGAAATTATCCGGTGAACGGGAAAATGAGCGTATTTCGCTGTTTTACACGGCGTTAAAATACTTTGGCGTTCAGCAATTGATTCACTTCCTGCAGCAAATGGTGTTTGTAATCGTGCAATTTGTCAAACTCGGTGGAAAGAACGGAAGATGAAGTGTTTTTCTTGGCCAGCTTTTCCAGCTTCTCCAGTTGCTGAAAGAACGGCGTGTTTTTACCAAGGATAGAAACCGTAGATTGAATATGGTGGGAAAGGCTGGCTACTTCCCGGGCGTCTTTCTTGTCGATGGCCTTTTTAAGGGCGTCCATTTCGCCGGGGAATTGCTTCAGGAATTGTTTAATGATGGTATTTAAAAAGTCGCCGCTGCCCATGACCATATCCTCTAAAAAGTTCAGATCAATATAGTGTAGGTCGTTTTTAAGTGTTTCAATATTCGAATTGCGATCATCGGCCAGGTATCTTTTAAGCAGGTTGAATAATTCCTTTTCATGAATGGGTTTTGAAATGTAATCATTCATGCCATAGCTTAAGCATTTTTCCCGCTCGCCGGCCAGCGCATGGGCCGTCATGGCAATGACGGGAATATCGCTATTCAATTCCTTGCGTATAGCCTGTACAGTTGCATAGCCATCCATTAAGGGCATTTGAATATCCAGCAACACCAGGTGGAATGTTTCGCGTTGCAACCATTCAATGGCTTTAGACCCATTATCGGCCAGTTCAAAATTCACTTTCCAGCTTTGGAATGTAAATTTTATCAATAGCTGGTTCATGGCATTGTCTTCTACCACCAGCACCCTGGCATCGGGGAACGCCCCTGCATTGATCTCTGTTTTATCTGAAAAAGAGGTAGACATAGCTTCACCAACAGGTACTAAAGAATATGCTATGTCAAATACAAATTCGGTGCCCTTACCGGGATCGCTGTCAACAGATATTTGTCCGCCTTGCAACTGCACCAGGTTTCTGACAATAGAAAGACCCAGGCCGGTTCCACCATACTTGCGGGTGGTATCGGTTTCTCCCTGTTGAAAACGTTCAAAAATATCATCCAGTTTATCGGTAAGAATACCAATACCGCTGTCCTTAACCGAAAACCGCAACCTGACGGCATCGTCGGTTGGTGGCTCGGATGTAATATTAATTGAAATACCCCCTTTTTGCGTAAACTTAATGGCATTGCTGATCAGGTTCACCAGTATTTGGGTAAGGCGTACCGCATCACCGGTGAGTGTATCGGGAATATTATCCTGTATGTATAACGAAAAGGATAAATTCTTTTCGCGGGCTTTATGATAGAACATGGTTTCAATAGAATTGCAAAGTCCCCGAATGCTGAAGGGATTTTTTTCTATTCGCAACATGCCGGCTTCAATTTTCGAAATATCCAGTATGTCGTTGATAATGGTAAGCAGGTTTTCACTGGCCGATTGGATCAGGTTCACAAACTGATGTTGTTCTTCTGCCAGCTTTGTTTTTTGCAACAGGTTGGTAAAACCGAT
Organism: uncultured Niastella sp.; assembly: GCA_966212235.1. Lineage (GTDB taxonomy): Bacteria > Bacteroidota > Bacteroidia > Chitinophagales > Chitinophagaceae > Niastella. Next base: position 169,328 of record CBIHPP010000009.1, read on the forward strand.
GACCGAGTTGATAGGCGTTCGTATTTCATGGCTCATATTGGCCAGGAATTGTTCTTTTACATTGGCCGATTCAAGGGCTTCCTGCCGGGCTTCCGTTTCATTTTTGTTGGCCTGTTCCAGTTCCTTTATCAATTGATGCTGCCGTAGTATATGACGAATGACCAGCAGGGATAATAGAACGATGCCCGATAAGCCGAGTATGGTAAGCAGCCGGCTGATGAATAGTACGTAAATGGTGCGTTTTCTGTTCTGTTGAATGCCGAGCTGTAACTGGTCGTATAGCTCTTTTTCAAGCTGCATGGAGAGGTCGGTTATGCTATCGCGCAAAATGGAGCCTGCTTTGCTGGAGATCCTTTTTTCCGCTTCTGCTTTACCAAACCGGGTATATACATCAATAATTTCATTGGCCGTAAGCATCCTTTTTTCTATCAGCGACGCCAGGCGGGTAAAAGAAGCCTGGTTATACTGGGTCGTGGCCGCTTTTTGTAACCCGGCCAGTTCCAGCTTTAATAAGTTAAGTGTATCCTGTACGCCCACGATAAAGTTGCTGTCACCGGTAATAACAAATCCCCGAACACGGCTTTCGGTAAGGATCACGTTTTTGATAATATTCTGCAGTTTGTTATGTAAGTGGAATGAAGCAATGGCATCCCGGCTGGCTGAGCGGGATTTACTAATGATGCGCTCGGTGTTGAATTGAAGAATGATGCCTGCCGCTATAAAAGCCACCGAGAAGGCAATGCTGTAAAGAATAAGCCTGTTAGGTTTAATGTGTCTCTTCATGGTACTGATGCTACTTCAGTAACCTACCCTTAACCTGGTCACGGATGTTTTTGCTAAAAAAATCTCAATACAATGTTCTGTATGTAACCGGTAAAAAAGCCATAAAGGCGTTCATACCGCTTCCTGTACACAAACTAATGCAATTTAATATAAACTTACAATAACTTTATTTTCTGTATCAATTTACTACGATAGCTTTCTGCTACAGGTATAGGGGTATTGATGATGTTAACGGCGCCGTCTTCAATAGAGTCAATTTTATCGAGTGAGATGATATAACTTCTATGAACACGCATCAGACGGCCCGAATTGATCTTTTCTTCAACCGCTTTAAGTGTGGAATGTACGATGTGCCATTGCGTTATTGTACGTATTTTAACGTAATCTCCCATAGCTTCAATCCATAATATTTCTTCGAGCCGTAATTTTTTTAGCAAATTATTATCCTTGATAAAAAGATACTCGCCGACCGCTTCGGTTACTTCCGAGTCATTCCGTAGCATAATTTCATTTACTTTGTCTATGGCCTGCATCAGGCGGGGCAGGTTGACCGGTTTTATCAGGTAATCCACCACATTCAGGTCAAAAGCCTCTACCGCATATTGCCGCTGGGAGGTGGTGAGAATGGCCAGGGTTTGTTTGGGCAAAATTTTCAACAAATCAAGACCGGTCATTCCGGGCATTTCTACATCTAAAAGGACCAGATTAGGCGGATTGGCCGTAATATTGCGGTGGGCTTCAATAGCATCTTTACATTCGCCGGTAACCTGCAACCTCCCGGTTTGCAGCGCCAGCTGATGTAAGGTAAGCCTCGATAAATCGTTATCATCCACAATTAAACAGGTTATCATAGCGTAATGCGCGTAATATTTAAGTTAATATAAGTTAGCAAAAAATTAGTAATGATTAAACCGGCTTCCATTTTTTTTATCTCATATTCGCTGTTTTGTGCACAATGTCACCGGTGTGGCCCCAGCCTGATAATTAGCAAACGTATGAAGAAATTGCTCGTGCTGATTGTTTTCACGGTTGCAATGCAACCTTCTTTTTCCCAGAACGGGGGAAAATTGGATTCTTTATTTGCAAAGGGCGACACAACAGCAGTGATGGATTCATTATTAAAAGATTTTGATTCCTACCTGGATAGTTTAACGGGGCGCAAAAGTTTCTTCATGGTAAACACGGGTATTGGTACCGGTTTCTTTAGTTTTAACGACCGGAACTCGGTGACGGTGAACACGGAAAAGAAACTTATTTTTTCGCCTTCGGTAGGCTATTTTCATAAAACGGGTCTGGGCATTGCCGCTTCGGGTTATGCGCTTTTAAATAACGGAATGAATTTCTATCAGTATTCGATCAGTCCGTCATTTGACTGTATAAAAAATAGTTTTTCAACCGGCATCGCTTATACAAGGTACCTCACAAAAGATTCACTTGATTTTTATACCACCCCCATACAGAATGAATTGTTTGCTTATTTTTCTTATAAGAAATGGTGGGTACGGCCAACCCTCAGTTTGAGCTATGGCTGGGGTAGTCATGAAGAATACGAGAAAAGAGAGGCTACCCGCCTGGCGCGGTTACTGGAACGGCGGGACCGCTATTATGTAACTATAAAGAACGTAACATCGGTACGCGATTTTTCAGCTACCATTTCGGTACGAAAAGACGTTGACTGGTATAATGTTTTAGGCAAAGCAGATAATGTAACGTTAACGCCTATTTTCATGTTGAACGCCGGAACGCAGAACTATGGTTTTAATACTTCCTATTCGTATAATTTTTCACCGGTACGCGCTAATTCATTGCCCAGTAACAATGATATTTCAGATAATACGCAATTTGCGTTTCAGTCGGCCTGTGCGGCCCTCCGGGGCAGTTATTTAAAAGGAAGGTTCCTGTTGCAATCGCAGGTATTGTTCGATTATTTTTTACAGGACCTGGGCGATGATTCCGGTTCAAAGCTTAACACCGTTTATTCCATTACAGCCGGATTTAGTTTCTAATCATTGATTTTTAGGCATTTCTTCACGCAGCTGTTAAGGGAAATTAACAGGCATGGGTGAACCTTGGCATAAGAGTTGAAATTCTATTGGTGAACCATAAATAAAAGAATATATGAAAATAAAATCCCTGGCATTATTAACAATAGCTTCAACACTTACCTCATTGACCTTTGCCCAAGGATTTCATCTGGGTGCGAAGGCTGGTGCAAATATTTTCAAAGTTGATGGTACGGCTATTAAAGATGAATTTAAATTTGGATATAACCTGGGCGCTTTTGCCGAATTGGGTTTTAGTGACAAATGGGGTATTCAACCCGAAGTGATGTGGAATCAAACCAACTACCGGACAGCAAGTAATTTTAATGAAATTTATCCAGGCGGTAAAAGTGATGTAGAAGGTAAATTAAATTATATAAGCATTCCGGTACTTTTAAGCTTTACCCCTGCAAAAATAATTTCTTTTCAGGCCGGTCCGCAGTTTGGTATTTTGCTGAATAAGGATAAAAGTCTTTTTGATAATGGAAAAGAAGCATTTAAAAGCGGTGACTTTTCTATGCTGGGTGGTGTACAGTTAAATATCGGCAGTTTAAAATTGGGTGGTCGTTATGTGGTAGGGTTGGCAAATATTAATGATATTGATGAAAAAGAGAAGTGGAAGAACCAGGGATTCCAGGTTTATCTGGGCACGAGGATACTATAAATCATCATATACAATAAAAAAAGCCCTTCTGGTAACCAGGAGGGCTTTTTTTTCTGATTTTGAGATTTAGTGATTTTGGGATTTGCAGTGTTTTGAGCTTCTCTATAAATCCCGCAATCTCAAAATATCTTACTTCCTACTTCATTCTCTTCCATGCATTGATCAAACCATTGGTAGAAGAATCGTGCTTGCTCACAGTATTGTCATCCTGCAGTTCGGGCAGAATATTATTGGCGAGTTGTTTCCCCAATTCAACACCCCACTGATCAAAACTGAAGATGTTCCAGATAACACCCTGCACAAATATCTTATGCTCGTATAGTGCGATCAGCTGACCTAATGTATAGGGAGTGATCTTTTTTACCAGTATAGAGTTGGTAGGGCGGTTGCCGGTAAATACTTTAAAAGGCGCCAGCGTTTTTATTTCTTCTGCCGACTTACCTGCTTTCATCAGTTCCGCTTCGGCTTCCACTTCCGTTTTTCCATTCATCAATGCTTCTGTTTGGGCAAAGAAATTTGATAACAGTTTGGCATGATGGTCACCAATAGGATTGTGGCTAATGGCCGGGGCAATAAAATCACATGGGATCAGCACAGTGCCCTGGTGTATCAGCTGGTAAAACGCATGCTGGCCATTGGTGCCGGGTTCGCCCCAGATAACCGGTCCGGTATTATAACGAACGGTTTTGCCTCTGCGGTCAACACTCTTGCCATTGCTTTCCATATTGCCCTGTTGAAAATAAGCGGCAAAGCGATGCAGGTATTGATCGTATGGTAAAATGGCTTCCGTTTGGGTGTCGAAAAAGTTGGTATACCACAGCCCGATAAGCGCCATGATAACCGGTATATTTTCTTCGAGTGGTGACTTGTGGAAATGATTATCGGCGGAGTTTGCGCCTTTTAACAGCGATTCAAAATGTTCGTAGCCTATGGTTAAGGCAATGGATAAACCAATTGCGCTCCATAGCGAGTACCGGCCGCCAACCCAATCCCAAAATTCGAACATGTTGGCTTTATCGATCCCAAACTTCACCACTTCTTTTTCGTTGGTGCTAAGCGCCACAAAATGTTTGGCAATGTAGCTTTCATCACCGGCGGCATCCAGGAACCATTGACGGGCCGTGTGGGCATTGGTCATGGTTTCCTGTGTGGTAAATGTTTTGGAAGCAATCAGGAACAGGGTTTCCTGCGGACTTACTTTCCTGAGTGTTTCTGCAATATGCGTGGCGTCTACATTCGATACAAAGAAAACGTCGATATCTTTTTTCCAGAAAGGTTTTAACGCTTCCGTAACCATATAGGGACCGAGGTCGCTGCCACCAATGCCGATATTGACAATGTACTTTATTTTGCTTCCTGTGTAACCGGTCCATTCACCACTGTGAATGCGGTTACAGAACTGTTTCATTTGTTGTAATACCTGGTGTACCTGGGGCATTACATTTTTGCCTTGTGCATATACAGGCTCATTGCCCAAATTACGCAGTGCGGTATGTAATACCGATCTGCCTTCGGTTTCATTGATCGCCTCACCGGTGAACATGGCCTCAATGGCTTCGGGCAGTTTACATTCATTTGCCAGGTCGGTCAGGAGCGACAGGGTTTTGGCGGTGATGCGGTTCTTGGAGTAATCGAACAATATATCTTCAAACGAAATAGAAAAGTTTTTGAATCTGTCGGGGTCATCTGCAAACAATTCGCGCAGGTGGGTTTCGGCAATCTTCTTATGGTGTCTTTCCAGCTTATCCCATGCATCTGTTTGATGAGGCTTGATCTTTGGTAACATACTTCATTGAATTAGCTTCAAAAATAGTTTATTTTACTATTACCACATTCGCCACCTTCCGTTCCCCGGCATGGTCCCATTTCTTATTATCGGTGGGATAATTTACTACGCCATTATCGGGCTGGTTGCCGATCCAAAGGGTCGTGGAACCGCCGCCATCGAGGTTAATGCCATCCTGTGCTTTTAACCATTTAATAATGTTGGTGAGTTCCGGGAGCGTCATACCCGCCGACTGTTCATTGCGACCATCCACGGTAATAAACAACACCTGTTTTTTACCCAGCCAGGCAATGGCCGAACGGGGATGACGGGCATGATTGAATTCGCCGGTGTCCAGTGGCTGCCGCTCGCCCTGCCATAGCAACAAAGGGCCGGTAAGCATTATATCGGCTGCTTTTAATGTCGATTCCCAATCGGCCGAGCCATCCCATTTTGCAATACGTAATTTGCCTTTATGAATAACAAGGCCGGCCTGTTGGTGGCGCGCTCTTATATTGTTTGCCCACAGCCGGTTTTGGCTGAGTACCGAATCGTGCACTTTTATGTAATCAACCGAGCCGCCGTTCTTAATGTCGAAAAAATTGCCGTTGATAGCGGCAATGGCATTGGTTGCCTTCCCAAATTCACTGACCGGCTTTAGTGTTTTTGCTTCACAGGCGATGGTGATGGCCCGCTTCTTTTTTAGTTTTATTGCGAGGACGTTGATGTTTTGATTGGCATTGAACAGGTCCTTTTTAAAGTGATAGTGTTTCCAGGTAACGCCCGGGGCAATGGTTTGCGTTTCCCATTGCGCTGTTGTGAAAGTGATAGAATCCTGTTGGGCGAATAATGCAGTAGTGTATACAAGGAGAAGGAATGCAATAAACGATTGTTTCATGGTTGTTAGTTCACAGTTCAGAGTTCACAGTTATTGAGTTAATGAGTAGTCCCGGAATTTACGAACTGAATAACTCAATAACTGAATAGCTAGCTATGGGTAATTTGTAAATTGAGAATCGTGTCAATAACATACGCCACCATTTCCGGTGTTATCCCCAGGTGCAGCACCATCCTTACCTGCGATGCGGAGATGGGGATCGCCAGGATATTCTTTTCTTTTAAAGCCGCCGCTACCTGCGCTGGTTGATAAGGCTGCGCTATCTCAAATATGATGATGTTGGTTTCAACGGGTAATATACCCTCCGTAAACGTAGTCTTGATCAGGTTAGAAGCGATTTCCTTGGCGTTTTCATGATCCTGCTGTAGCCCGATGATATTATTCTTCAGGGCGTATACGCCACAGGCCGCCATATAGCCAGCTTGTCGCATACCACCGCCAAATACCTTACGCACCCGGCGTGCCTTTTTAATAAAAGCCTGGTTGCCCAATAAGATGCTTCCTATGGGGCAGCCCAATCCTTTATTTAAACAAACCGAGATGCTGTGAAATAAAGCGCCGTATTGTTTGGGCGATTCATTGCGGGCTACAATGGCATTGAACAGGCGGGCGCCATCGAGGTGCAGGGAAAGGTCATTGTTATCGCATACTGTACGAATATGTTGTATCTCCTGTATGTCATAACAACTGCCACCGCCGCGGTTCGATGTATTTTCAAGACATACCAATGACGTATGGGCTTTATGTACATCATCGGGATTAATAGCAGCGGCTACCTGTTCGGCGGTAATGCGTCCGCGGTTACCGGGTAATAACCTTGATTGTACGCCTGCATTGAATGCCATGCCACCACCTTCATATTGATACACGTGGGCGGTTTGATCACAGATCACTTCATCACCCGGTTGTGTATGTACTTTTATGGCAATCTGGTTACTCATGGTACCGGTGGGACAATATAAGGCTGCTTCCATTCCGAATAATTCCGCAGCCATAGATTCCAGCAAATTTACAGTTACATCTTCCCCGAACACATCATCGCCTACATGTGCTCTTAACATGGCTTCCAGCATTTCGGGGGTTGGTTGGGTTACTGTATCAGATCGCAAATCAACTATCATGGATGTTTTTAATATTGAATGATAAATGTAAAGTGGAAATTTCAATTTTATATTACCATTTTGATAATAGGCAAGAAAGAGCTACACGCTTCAAGCTACACGCCACACGCAAAATACAGCAAACCAAACGCAAGGGGCGGCGTGCAGCGTGCAGCTGTATTGACCATTCACCATTCACCTTTTTTTAACATCATATTAAACTTCTGTGCCCTGTAACCATCCAAAACGGGCACTTTAACAACAATCAATCAATTTTTACACTTTAAAAGTATAATCATGAAATGTAGAATTTCAGCTGCTATTGCCATGCTCTTTTTGATTACATTATCTGTTGTTTCCTGTAAAAAGGACAACAGCGCGCAAACCCCTGTAAGCGATGAAGAGGCGCAAACCATTAGCCAGGAAGATGCCGCCGCCGAGAGTGAATATGACGATATTACTGAAATGGGTTTGGCTGCAGGCGCCGATATGGAAGCCGGTGCTATTGATAACGGCCGCATGGAAACCGATGGCAATACTGCCCGTATCCGCATTGATTTTTTCCTGAACCTGCAATTAAAACTGGGACCCTGTGTTACAGTTACTGCTGAACCGAACGACACCACTTTTCCTAAAACCGTTACTATAAATTATGGCGATGGTTGCCTTTGCCGCGATGGTAAATTCAGAAAAGGGAAAGTACAGTTATACTTTTCTGCACCGCTTCGTAAATCAGGATCTGTACTAACGATCACGTTGCAGGATTACTATGTGAACCGCGCGCATATCGAAGGCGTGAAAACCATTACCAATCTAAGTGCGAATGGTGCAGTGAAATATTCAGTGAAGATAGAAGGTGGTAAAGTGGCCTGGCCCAACGGAAGAGGATTTACATACGAAGGAACTAAAACAGTTACGCAAACCGAAGGGGCAGCAACCAGTACCTGTGCCGATGATGTTTATTCAATTGAAGTACGTACACAGATCAAATATGCCAATGGTATTACGGTAACAAAGAATACCGAAACACCGCTGATAAAACCGGTAGCCTGCCATTGGATAGTAAAAGGTATTTTGAAAATAACCATCAATAACCGGGTCATGTATGTTGATTTTGGAACAGGTGGTAGCTGTGATAACAAAGCATTATTAACCTGGGCAAACGGACAGGTTGAAATCAGTTTGTAAGTTATTGGGTTTGTAAGTTCGTAAGTTGAAAAGAAAACAAAGAACTAACGAACTCAGGAACTAAATAACTCCCTCGAAAACTACAAACAAAAAAGCCTCTCTGGGTGCAGAGGGGCTTTTTTATAAATAAGTAATTATTAATTATGCAGGTTGTGGCGCATCAAAATCGAAATGCGGTTGTTGCGCAGCAGCAAATGCAACCGGATCGCCATAGGGTCCAATGTATTTAGCATCGCCAAGTGCAAGAATAGGAAAGAAAACAATACCTAATAAAACAAGACCTACCGTAAAACCTTCTTCCTTTCCAAAGCTCTTGGATAACATATTGTAAGTCCAGATAAGAAACACGTAGTTTACAATGGGAATAAAGAAAAGGATAACCCACCAGGTAGGTTTTCCAACGAACTTTAATAAAACAATGAGATTGTAAATAGGGATGAGCGCTGCCCAGCCTGGTTGGCCGGCTTTCTCAAATAATTTCCATCCCGCATAAGCGAAAAAAGCTAAAATAGCGAGAACAAAAATAATAGCCATAGATCTAGTTGGTTTTTTAGTTAGGAATATTAAGGGATAAAAATGTAAATAATTTTTAGCATTTGCAAGTACTACGGGTAATTGATCGCATGCCTCTAAACGTAAATATGCGCCGTACATTGTGTACGATCGTTGCATAACCCCATGATTTTTACTATAATGAATGCCATTTCTGTTATTGCCATGTAAGTTTGCAAAACACGTTATGCAGGTGATTAGCATGCTTTTGTACATGGCTGTATTCTGTAATAATGGCCCGGATGTGCTTTTGACAATTATTAAAGGACATATAATAATGGCTGGAGGGCGGGCATTTGTCCTCACCATTCATGGGTATATTTCCATATTATTAAATTCGTAAAATACCCAATCTGGTGGTGTCGTTTTAAGGGAGGAAGAACAGAAATCGGGTAGTGATCTTTTTCATATTATCTATTTGGGTAACAAAAATGGTGGGGAATTTTTCAGATTGATTCATCACACGCAATTGTTGACGGCAAGTGGCCCCTATTCAACGGCAAGCTGGTTTTGATGGCAGGAAAAGAATGGCCATCCATACATGTCCCTTTTAGCGTTTCGGTGATCTCTATGTTTTCGAATGTGTGCTCCTGTCCGTGTAATCAGTCTTCTTATTGTTTTGGGAGAAACAATATGTAAACTGTATACAAACAAAAAAGCCCTGTCCCGTCTCGGCTTAGCCGAGAGGGAACAGGGCTTTTCAAAATAATTTTGTAATAGCTTAGATGGTATCAAAAACCACCAGCAGCGCAAATATTACCCCTGGGATCCAGAAGAGTAAAGTCAGGATCACGCTGATCCAGAACCTCGTGTTCACTTCTTCTTCTTTCAGGTAAACAGCCAGTGGAGGCAACAGGATAGCCAGAATAACCAGTAATACCTGGTCAGTTTCTTCAGCACGACCAGCCCGTTTATCTGCCTTGTAGTCTTTCATTAATTGCTTTGCCTCTTTAATACGCGATTTACGCTCATGTCTTGAGAGGTGCCTGAATTCATCAACGGCTGAATTCACGGTCGCAGGCGCTGGTTCAGTTTTAGCAGTATTGTCGGTAGGTAAAGAAGCAGCCAGTACAGGAGATGTGCAAACAGATACTATCACTAATAAGGTCAGAACACGGGTAGTGATCTTTTTCATATTATCTATTTTGGTTAACAAAAATGGTGAGGAATTTTTCAGATTGATACATAATATGCAATTAAAAGGCCAGATAAATGTTCAAATTGCTGAACCTGGCCGGTATCATCCCAACCCGGTTAATACCAAAGTAAACCCCATTATAACCCCGATCAGCTTACATTTGTTTTTAGAAACAGGTTCCCATTGTTCCAAAAAGGGAAGATGCCGGAGGTCCTTTGTTACAGGTTGTATATGACAGTTAGGGTAAAATGGCATCTGCCGGAAAGAAATGATTATTATTGCATACAGAATATTGTAGAAAATATTTACCATGGCTGGAATAAGCAAATATTATAAAAAGGAAGGGGAGGTACAGCAGGCGGCAGCCTCGTTCTGGCAATGGTTTATTGACAATGAACACCGGTTCAGGGAGCACGAAAAGAATGATTCTGATCAGGCTTTGTCGTTTTTGGAGGAGCTTATCCAGGAAATGCAACCGTTTAATTCTTACCTTAAAGCATTGGCAGGCCCTGATAGTAACGGAAATTATGAACTGATCATTACTTCCGATGGCGATATTGCTTTGTTCTGTAAAGTGGAAGAACTGGTAAAAGCAGCGCCACCTGTTCCAAATTGGCTATTTACTGCACATAAACCCGCCCTTGGCTTTGAAAGCATCAGTATAGACCTGTATGGCCTTCAGTTTACGACTTCCACTACCAGCTTTTATCCTATTGTTCAGGAAAATTACCCCGATGAAGTAAACATTGTGCTCACCCATACGGGGTATGATAAAGAACTGGATGATCATTTTCAGGCGGGTGGCATGATCTATCTCGAAAACGGGCTGGGGGAAGTGAACACCGCCACCAAGATCGACAATTACGAAACCGGTCCTTTGCCCGCCGAAGACAAGGGTATAGAAGTAATACCAATTTCGAAACTGAATGAATATTTAAACTGGCGGGAAAAGGAGTTTGTAGAAAAATATGAATCCGTTCCGGACGAACGTCCCGATACATTTCATTTACTGGAAGCCGAAGACAAGGATGGCAGAAAGATGTTGTTAGCCGTTAATATGGAATGCAGGTATTGGGATAAGAAGCCGGCCTATTCCTGGTTATTACAGGTGAATATAAACTATACCGGTGATGACACTGGTTTCCCTTTTGAGGAGCAATTGATGGCCATGCAAATGCTGGAAGAGGAAATGTTTACTTTGCTGCCAGAGGATCGTACCATTCTTGCCGGAAATAAAACATACGACAATTGTAAGAATATCTATTTTTACGTAAGCGAATACAAAACCACGGCGGCGTTATTGAACCAGTTTGTAGAAAACAAGGAAACGCCGTATGAAATACTGTTTTTTATTCGAAGAGATAAATACTGGCGAACCATGGAGCAGTATTTTAATTTACCCATTGAAGATTGATCAATAAACCATCCAGGGCGATCATCAAAATTGATTTTGGCATATATTAACCGTTATAGGGGTTCATACAGTTACTAACAGGTTGAGTACATAATTTATTTTTGTTATAAGTTGACAGGAGACAATATTTTTGATTAGTTATTGATAGTATGGGTTTTAGAAGTGATATTTGAAAAATAATTAGTGCGCATTTACGTTTAAGATTTATTCAATTTCCTTAGAAAACAACACGATAGTAGCAGATATGCACGCGTTACGCCTGGATTTATTGAGATATTGGCTTTTCATAAAATCCATTGGGGTCACCCCCGAGATGGAGGAATATGAAAAAAGGAAAATGAGCATCTTTAACCAGCTTAATTTCCTGGGGATCATTACCGGCATCATTGTACCGCTCATCGGCATCTTTTTTAACGATCACCTGCCACCGCTCGCCTGGTTTATTGCAGGGTCTCCATTGGCCATCAGTGTTATTGTACTTTGGTTGAATTCTGAAAGATATTACGAACACGCCCGCCTTGTTTACTTCAGTTTGTATCCCATTGCCACCTGTCTTGTTTACCTGGGTAAGGTAGATGTGGGGGTTGAGCTGTTTTTTGTATTGTACGGCGTTTTATCGGTTTTCTTCCTGCAACAGATCATTCATATCATTTTTGCTTTCACTTTATCGGTTGCCTGTTACTTTTTTGCCTTCATTGTTCAGCATGATTTTTATTTCAAACTGGTGACCTCCAATTATTACTTCTACGTATTCAATCATATTACCGCCATCTCATTTATATTTTACGCCATGTATTTTATAAAACAGGAGAATAACGGTTATCATTATAGTTTATTAAACAAATCGGAAGAGCTGCACCGACGCAATAAAGAAAGTGAAATACAGAAGCAGGAAATAGCGCAAAAAGCCTATTTACTGGAAGAACAGACCGCAAAGCTCACCGAACTGAACCAGCTTAAGAACAAGCTGTTTTCAGTGATCGCCCATGACCTGAAAACGCCCATGTATGCATTGCGCAACCTGTTCAATAATATGCAGACCAATGGAATGCCGGTTAAAGAAATGAGGGCCCTGCTGCCGGGTATCGTGAATGAAATGAATTATACCACCAACCTCATGGAAAACCTACTGCAATGGGCCAAGTCGCAAATGGAGAATACCTCTTTGCAACCCGAGGTGTTGGATATAGAGACCATGATCAGCCGGGCATTACAGATACTACACTGGCAGGCCAGCAATAAACGCATTCATCTTGAATCGCAGGTGGAAGAACCTTTGTTTTGTTATGCCGATAAAGAAATGGTGAACCTGGTATTACGCAACCTTTTATCGAATGCGATAAAGTTCACCCCCGAAAACGGACACGTCAGGGTAGGGGCCGCGGAAGTGGCTTCCTCTGTTGAGATCTATATTCAGGACGATGGGGTTGGTATTAGTAGCGAACGTCAGCAACAATTGTTTGGCGAAATGTTCTATACCACCAAAGGTACCAACCAGGAAACAGGCACCGGCCTGGGCCTTAGACTATGTAAGGATTTCCTTGAAAAGAACGGCGGGCGCATAGCCGTGCAAAGCCAGCCCGGTAAGGGCAGCACTTTTACCGTTACCCTGCCACGTTTTGGCGGCGCATTAAACCAAAATGTGCTAATGTGATAATTAGCTTTTCAGCACATTATTTAAATATTCTGTCAAAAAACTCCTTCATATCATTCCAACTCGCGCTGTCTGCAGCGGCATTATAAGCAATAGGAATATTAAATTGCTTGCCTACTGCCGTAGCTTTTGGATTGGTAAATGCATGTACGGCGCCCGGATACGTTTTGAACGTATAATCTGCCTTGATAGAGTCCATTTGTTTTTTAAACTGATCAACTTCTGCCTTTTTCACAAAGGGGTCATCAGCGCCATGGCATACCAGTATTTTTGCTTTCAACAGATCTTTATTTGCCGGTGTACCCACCAGGCTGCCATGAAAGCTGACCACGCCTTTAAAATTTTCACCAAGCCTGGCAGCATTCAATGCCATACCACCACCAAAACAATAACCAATAGCGGCTATTTTGCTGGTATCGGTTTGCATATAACTTCTTAACGCCACCAATGCCGCATCGATACGCGCTTTTGCCATTTGCGGGTTGGCGTAAAACGGCATGGCCAGTTTACCGGCCGTGGAAGGCGAATCGGTGGTGAGGCCATTGCCGTACATATCGATGGCCATGGCTATATAACCCAGTTTAGCCAGCTCACGGGCCCTCATCTTTGGATATTCATTCAACCCCCACCATTCAGGAATAACCAGTATGGCCGGCCGTTTGGTATCGATACTGGTATCATAAGCAACAAAGCCATTCATCGTTATGCTATCGCCTGCATAGCTGATGTCCATTTCTCTAAGACCTGGTTTCTTCATTTCCGTTTCTACCTTGGGTTGGTTTGAAGAGGGCGAGTTACAGGACATAATAGCTGCGATAGCAATAAACAGAGAAGCAAAGCCAAATGTAAGTTTCATGATGTTATGGTTTAATCATCTGATAAATCTAAGACTTTTAAGGTAACAAGATAATACGTTAACAGGTTAATAAGTTGATAGGGTTGATAAAGTTGATAGCGGTTTAAATTATAGGATTCCATTATCACCTTGTAAACATTTCAACTTTTCAACGCTTCTCATATATCCCACTTTCAAGTACAATATTCCCTTCAATAAGGTTTTTGCGCAGGTTCGTTAATTTTTCAATTGCCGTATCGCCCATCAATAAATGCAATCCTAATGCCGGTAATCCTTTTTGGGTAATGCGATTGAACAGGTTGTTGAAAAAAGCGATCCCTTTTGCGGTTTCATCTTTTACCTGTATGGGTTGAAAACCGGAATCGTGTAACAGGTTGTGTAGTTGTTGGGAAGTCATTAAAAAGCTCAGGGTGGCATCGCTTGCCCAGGGAACCGGAAAATGTACCGGCATATGATCATGGCTCAGTATCTCGTAATAAATAAACCGGCCTCCGGGCGTTAACACGCGTTGTATTTCTGCATAGAACGTTTTTTTATCGGCAATATTCATTTGCACGTGTTGCGTCCAAACGATGTCAAAAGTATTGTTGTTAAAAGGGAGTGCTAAAACGTTGCCCTGTACAAAGCGGGTGGCGTGTTGTAAACCGGTTAACGCCGATAATTGCCGGGCGGTGCGTATGTAGTCGCCGGTTATATCAATACCGGTAACATCACAGTCATATTCATCGGCCAGCATGCGGCAGGCGCCGCCAAGGCCACAACCTGCATCTAAAATACGCATACCCGGTTGTAAACCGGCTGCAGCCGCCAGTTCGTGCGATACTTCCTGCCCGCGCACATGAAATTCGTCGATGGGCGCTAAATCTTTTCTCGTTACCTGATAGGGTTGAATACCTGCGTTACCCAGGGCCTCTATAATGGTTTCGTAGAGGTGGTCGTGGGAATAATGGGATGCTATTTCGGAATCATTATTCATGCAGTATCCAAGTTAAGTTAATAGAGTTGATAAAGTTAATAAGTTGATAGAAGTAAGATAAAGTTGATACAGGTGATAAAGTTAATAAGTTCATAGAGGAGAGTGCATGCAGATAATAGTGAGTCCTCGAAATTCGGGTTACCTTATCAACACTATCAACTTTTTCAACTTTTCAACTATCTTTACGGCATGACACAAGAAAAAATAAATGATATGAGGTCCCGCCTGAGTGGACTGAGGAGGTTTCTTTGACGTCGATAATCGTCAGTACAAAATCAATGAAGAGAAACAACTTTCCCTTTCGCCCGGTTTTTGGGACGATAACAAACGGGCTACTGAAATTCTCAAAAGCATTAAGCTAAACGAATTCTGGATGAAACTCTACGACCAGTCAAATGCGTCTGTAGAGGATTTTGTTGTATTGTTTGATTTCTGGAAAGCCGGCGAAGCCAGCGAGGATGAAACCAAACAGGCTTACGAAAAAGCATTGCAGCAACTGGATGAAGCCGAATTCAAAAGCACGCTTAACCAGCCGGAAGATGAACTCATGGGCGTACTGCAGATAAACAGCGGCGCCGGTGGTACAGAAAGCCAGGACTGGGCCGAAATGCTGGCGCGTATGTACCGCATGTATGGCGAGAAACAGGGCTGGCAGGTTACCGAGCTCGACTGGCAGGAAGGGGATGGCGCCGGTATTAAAAGCGCTACCCTGCAATTTGAGGGACCGTTTGCCTATGGCTTTTTAAAGGCCGAAAGCGGCGTTCACCGCCTGGTACGTATTTCTCCATTCGATAGCAATGCACGCCGGCATACTTCCTTTGCCTCGGTGTTTGCCTATCCCCTGGTAGATGATAGTATAGAAGTGGCGGTAAACCCGGCCGACCTGGAATGGGAGTTTTACCGAAGCGGTGGTAAGGGCGGACAAAACGTAAACAAGGTAGAGACGGCTGTTCGTTTAAAGCACCATCCGAGCGGTATTGTGGTGGAATGCCAGAAAGCCCGAACACAGGGAGAAAACCGCGAAATGGCGCTCCAGATGCTTAAGAGCCGGTTATATGAAGAAGAGTTGCGCCGGCGCGAAGCTTTGAAGAACGCCACCAATGCCTCCAAGAAAAAAATAGAGTGGGGAAGCCAGATCCGCAGCTATGTATTCCATCCCTATAAAATGATCAAGGACCATCGTACCGATTTTGAGGTCGGGAACGTGCAGCCTGTGATGGATGGAGAGCTGGATGGCTTTATAAAAGCCTACCTGATGATGGAGAAGGAGATGAGTTAATAATCGTTTGTGGTTAATGGTTTATAGTTTGTGGTTATCCTCATTTTGAAATGACCGATTAATTGTAACCAACCGATAAATAAAAAGGGTATACTCCGAATGGCGGGGTATACCCTTTTGTTATTATGTATTCTGATACGCAAAGCCTGCTGAATAATTCGCAGCCATTCCAAAGCGCGGCAGCAACAACAAACGATAAACTACAAACCATAAACAAAAAAGCAAAGGTGCGCCGCTGGCGCACCTTTGCTTTTTTGAATGTATCTCAGCTCATTGAGAACCCAGAAACTCATTGACTGAGAACTCAGAACATTTATTTTGCCTGCAGTTTCATAGATGAACTATGGTCTGCAGGCAAAATATGAATACACCAATTAATATTTCCAGAGTAAGAGGAACCAATCCGGCATTACTCGTTTTTATTACTTCCTTAACTACCTCATTGCAGTGTCGTTGCTGAGGCCTTGTGCATATAAAGAACCGGGTAATACGTTCCATATCAAAGACACCATACGGCGACGTTTGTCATCAGCCTTATAGTCTCTTACTCTGTCAGGGTAAGGTAATTCCTCACCTTTACCCATCCATTTAATGTCGTAATTTATGAGCTTAGGATTGGGAATAAGTCCCTCGTTTATTTTGATAAGGTCAACCAGAAGGTTGGCAATAGATTTTGCTCTAAGTTCTGATAGTTTAACATTCAGCTCCTGGCGTGTCGGGTTGTTCGTTTTCATCTTGGCGAGCAGCGGCGAATACAAAGGAGATTCCTTCGCGATCGGCGTTTCGTCAGAGAAACCATAACATACGATTACTGCCACGAACCTCTGTCGGGGGTGATCACCAAAGAACTTGATGATACGCTGTACAATCGGCTCGATTGATTTTTTAGCCTCATCCTGTTTTTCAGGAGGAATACCAAACATCCCGGCTGGGAAGAAGGTGGCTGTTTCAAATGAGGAGAAAGTTGAAATGTCATAAAGATCGTTCAACGATTTCAGATCGGTCAACGCACTTTGAATGATCACATTCGTACGTTCAGCAAACTGAAGGATCTCTTCTTTGGTACCGGTTTTCTCCAATTGAACCGCAACGGCGAGCTGGGTATCGATCTTTCTCTCCGCGTCTTTTAGGTTCTTGATGATCTCCTTACCAATGTCGGGATCCACTTCATAATTTTTCACTTTTTCAACTGTCAACGCGATGGCGCGCTGAGCTTCTTTCTTGACTAACTCAAGTGTTTCTTGTGTGGTTTTCGTCAAGGTTTGGACTTGTTTACTGGGGCCGCAAGATGGTAACCCCAACGCCAGTCCTGTTACTACCATGATTAATAGGCTACGAAGCATAAGAGTAAAGGTTTTTAATAAGCAGGACCAAACGATACCTGCTCCTTTGGTTTACTAATTGGCTTTTTCAGATTGGTTCTTAAATGGATACTAGAAGTATCTATCTGACTCTTAACGGCAGATGCGCGAATATATTCTCTTTCTTTAACATTTTCTTTCTTTTTAGTTGCCGAAGCAGGCTCAGAATATGCGTAAGAACTGTACGAATTGTAAGATTTACTATCCTCTTTTTTCGGCGCAATTTCTTTAACCACTTCAGTAACAATTGGAGGTTCAGGTATTTGCGAACTCACTGTTTTATTGTTCTTCGCAGCCTTCGTAATTTCCGGATCTGATTCGGTCACCGGCGTCCATGAAATGGACGTAATATTCGCAGATGATGGTAATTTTACCTTTAGTAATTTTTCGATCGACTCATTAATCTCATTAATGTTGTCGTCTTTTATAAAGGCGTAGGACTTTATACCCATTTCATTGAACCATTTACTCCAGATGGAAGTAAGCAGGTTGTATTCCCCGGTCCAATCGTCCTTCGGATTTAATTCCAGCACAATCACTTTTAAGTTGGGGAATCTTTTATTGACCGGCAACAAACCATAGTCACCTTCTTTGAACCGGCTGTTCCAGTCGGGTGCTTTTTTCAGGTTGTTGATGATCTGGGCGCAGGAAGTATAGCGGTTGTTGCGGGAAGCGCGGCCCTGGAGGCTTTCAAAATCCATATACCCGTCTGAGATGATAAAAAGGGTATTCTGCGCATCTTTTTCCAGGTCGTCCTGCAGATCTTCATTAAAATACTTCCAGATGTCGGCGCCTGCGTAGGAAGTACTGTTATTGCTGATCACCGCTTTTTTATAGAGCTGCGGCAGCAGGGTGCTGAAGTTCTTTTCCGTTTCTTCCAGCATCTTGGCCTTTTGCTCGGGTTGTGCCGCCGCCAAAGTAAGCCTTAGGTTGCCGGCCATGTCGTACACATCGTTTGACGTAGTACGCTGGGGAGCTACCATCAGCTTTAGTTTGTCATTTACGGTAAAATACAACCTGGTGGGATCTTTTGCATTCAGCTTCGATTTGAAAGCGGCGTAGATCGATTGAACAACCTGTATGTCCTTGGGGACCTGCTGCTGGTTGTTAAATAAGATCCGGTCGCTCAAATCAAGCAATACAATATAATTGTCTTTAGGCGGTGAATTGCCATCTTTTTTGGCATCTTTCACAGCCTCTTCGATTTCATTGCAGCCTGCAAATGCCCAGGCGCACATGATTGTGATTATCAGGTAACGTGCCATAACTCAAGGATAAAGAAACCTATTAAGTAATTATTTGAAATAAGATTCCTGAAACTCTTTCAATTCTTTGATATAGGCGTCTGTTCTCTCATTGATGATCTTGATCTGCTCTTCTCCTTTTTCACGCCCATATAAAGTTGCCAGGTAACCGTTCCAGCCGTCTCTGAAATAATTGATGTTCTTTTCAATCGCATCAACCGGCAGAACAAGTCGGTCTTTTTCCTTGCTTAGGTCTTCCGCTCTTTGGGTGATCTGTTGTAATTCCGTTTCGTACGACATCCGTTTTTCTTCCAGTTGTAAGATCTCATCCTGTAAACGGTGTATACGTTTGAAACGCATTTTCAACTGATTACGTTTGCCATATTCCATCTGCATTAAATAATATACAGAACTCCAGATGGCAAACACGCCAAAACCTAAAAATAGCACCAGGTAAAATCGCGAATCTGCGAATACTGGTACTATCAGCGTTTTAAATTCATCCCGATTCAGTTTGATCAAAATCTCATTAACTGCGGTATGAACCTGTAATGCAAGTAAAATGTCGCCAATAAAAACCAGGCTTAGCAATCCCCAAACAACTTTCTTGTATTTCATGCCTCTTTCAGAGAACAAATGGATAGATGTTCCCAGGGCAAAGAAAATAGTGGGGAATACGATCAGGGGGGGGTAGTTAATAATAAGATAGACCAGTCTTCGAAGGCTGGGTAACAATTGTATGTTTAGCCTTCCTTCCTGGAAAAGGGTCATTGGATCTACACCATTCAACGCAAAATCCGCAACACTCATGTAAAAATATAACAAGTAAAACGAAAGTGCAACTAAAAGGAACAATAAAAATAAAAAAGTGCCCCAACTGAAGTTATTATACTGGGCCTGCTGGTTGGCAGAACGGGGGGCATTTATCTCATCTAATTGATTCTTAAGGAGATTGATCTCTGATTGTTTCGCTGGCACCAGTCCCTTGGTAATGTCGCGGCCGTTGTGAATTTCATCGGCTTTGCTCTTAACCTCGTAAAATTTCTCCAGCAACGTGTCAATTTGCTTCTGGATCCGGATGCGGGTTTCTTCGGTTTTGGGCAGTAAATGCATGGAATCCTGCTCACTCAGGATAGAACCGCTGCGCACTTTGTTCAGCAATCCTTTGTAGGCCTCCACACCACCTTTATAAGTACCTGCCTGTTCAACGCCATACTCGCGCATGTCCTTAACGACAATATTAGACAAATCAGGCATGTGATACCTGTTGCTATCAGACGATCTTGATTTTCCTGTAATTATCACAGTAGAAGGTTCTGTTTTTGAGGGTTAAACTCTCCAAATTTAACTTAATGCCTAAATACAAAGAGACCATGTGCACACCCTGTGGATAAAAGCCGGCCATCTTTTACAATAAATTTTATAATTTTTTGTGAGTCAGGGTTTTGACTGTTGCACGGCTTTTTGTTAGTTAATTATGAACGAGCTAAGTACCTTCGCAGCCTCAAAAACACATGCATTATGGAATTCGGCTATTTTCACTACCCTTTGCCGGTAAACGAACCTGTATTATCATATGCACCCGGTTCGCCCGAAAAAAAGCGGCTTAAGGAAGTACTGGCTCTTTTAAAACAGGAACAGGTCGATGTGCCTATGTATATCGGCGGGTTGGAAGTGCGCACCAACAAAAAAGCAATCATGCACCCGCCCCATGAAATAAACCATATTCTGGGGCATTACCATACCGGTGAAGAAAAACACGTAAAACAAGCCATTGAAGCTGCCCTCTCTGCCCGCGAAAGCTGGGCCGCTATGAGCTGGGAAAGCCGCGCTCATATTTTTTTAAAAGCAGCCGATCTAATCGCTACAAAGTACCGTGCATACATGAATGGTACTACCATGCTGGGCCAAAGCAAAAATGCTTACCAGGCTGAAATTGACAGTGCCTGCGAACTGATCGATTTCTTACGTTTCAATGTACATTTTCTCAGTGAAATTTACCGCCAGCAACCTATAAGCGCTGCAGGTGTGCATAATCGCATGGAGTATCGTCCGCTCGAAGGATTTGTGCTGGCCGTTACGCCATTCAACTTCACCGCCATTGGCGGTAACCTGCCCACATCTGCTGCCATGTGCGGTAATGTGGTCGTTTGGAAACCGGCACATACACAGGTGTATTCGGCCCAAATGTTCATGCGCATTTTGAAAGAAGCCGGGTTACCCGATGGTGTTATAAACCTGGTTTATGTTGATGGCCCTACATTGGGTAAAGTATGTTTTAACCATGCCGATTTTGCCGGCGTACATTTTACCGGTTCAACCGGCGTGTTCAATACCATGTGGGAAACCATTGGCAAGAACATGCATATGTACAAGAGTTACCCGCGCATAGTAGGGGAGACCGGCGGAAAGGATTTTGTAATGGCACATAAAAGCGCAGATCCCGATCTATTGGTGACTGCCTTATTGCGTGGCGCCTTTGAATTTCAGGGACAGAAATGTTCTGCTGCTTCGCGGGCTTATATTCCATCGAACCTGGCCGAAGAAGTAAAAAAGAAACTGATCGCCGGCATTGAAAGCTTTTCTATGGGCACTGTAGAGAACTTCAGCAACTTTATCAATGCCGTGATCGATGAAAAAAGTTTCGATAAAATAGAATCGTATATCGAAAATGCAAAGAACGATCCCAAGGCGGTGTTATGGGCGGGTGGCAAATGCGATAAAACAGAAGGTTATTTTATTCAGCCTACCGTCATTGAAGCCAAAGACCCTTTGTACGTTACCATGTGCGAAGAGATATTCGGACCTGTATTGACCGTATACGTATACAATGCCGATAAATTTGAAGATACGCTGGACCTGGTGAACAAAACATCACCGTATGCATTAACCGGGTCTATCATTGCGCACGACAGGTCGGCGGTTGAACTGGCAACGGTAAAACTGCGCCATGCGGCCGGTAATTTCTATATTAATGACAAACCTACCGGCGCTGTAGTAGGGCAACAGCCTTTCGGCGGGGCCCGGGCCAGTGGTACCAACGATAAAGCGGGTTCTATCTTAAACCTGTATCGCTGGTTGAGTGCCAGAACGATCAAGGAAACGTTTAATGCACCGGTCGATTACCGTTACCCGTTTATGGCGGAAGAATAAGTCAACGCTGCAAGCTACACGCTACACGCCCATGCAAATACAGGCGCTGGTTTGCTATTTGGTTTTTGTGATTTGGATTTTGGAATTTGAAATTATGATGGGTTATAAATAAAAAAGGGATCGTTTATCGGTCCCTTTTTCACTCCTTCGGCAGTTAATTTCCTAATTTGCCGGTTTGCGTTTACTTTTATCAAAATTTTTTTCTTGAAGACCATTTTGAACGAACAGCAACTGGCCATTATAATCCGGCGGCTAAGTCACCAGGTACTGGAAAATAACATCAACCTGGAGAATACTGTTTTTATTGGCTTACAGCCACGGGGCATTTTTGTGAGCGACCAAATGATACAGGTGATCCGGCAACTGGCGGCGCCTGAAAAGGTACAGTATGGCCTGCTGGATATTACTTTTTACCGCGATGACGTTCGCAACCAGATCCAACTCCCCAACCATACCGATATTCCGTTCAGCATAGAAAATAAAAATGTGGTATTGATCGACGATGTATTGTATACAGGCCGTACCATCAGGGCTGCCCTGGATGCCCTGCTCGATTTTGGCCGTCCGGCTAAAGTAGAGCTGTGCGTGCTCATCGATCGCCGTTTTAGCCGGCAATTACCCATTCAACCCGATTATACCGGCCGGTCAATCGATTCCATCGTGTCGCAAAAGGTAAAAGTTTTCTGGAAGGAACGCGATGGAAAAGAAGAGGTTGTGCTTATGTAAGCAGCCGTTCAGCATATGGAGAGGCTGTTTGTAAAGAGTGCGGTTTGTAGCTTGTAGTTTAAATTTTTCCCTTAATTTCGCTGCTTGAAATGCAACTTTCAGTCAAACATTTACTCGGTATACGGGATCTCTCCCGTCAGGACATAGAGATTATTTTAGATACTGCCACTCAATTCAAGGAAGTTTTACAACGGCCTATCAAGAAAGTACCTTCTTTACGGGATGTAACCATCGTGAATTTGTTTTTCGAAAATTCAACCCGGACGAGGATCTCTTTTGAACTGGCTGAAAAACGCCTGAGTGCAGACACCATCAATTTTACAGCCGGCGCTTCCTCCGTTTCAAAGGGTGAAACCCTGCTGGATACCGTGAATAATATTTTGTCAATGAAGGTAGATATGGTGGTTATGCGGCATAGTGCCAGCGGCGCCCCACACTTTCTGGCAAAACATATTCCCGCGGCCATCGTAAATGCGGGTGATGGTATCAATGAACATCCTACCCAGGGTTTGCTCGATGCTTTCTCCATGCGGGAGAAACTGGGCCGGCTCGAAGGATTGAAAGTGGCCATCATTGGTGATATCATGCATTCGCGGGTGGCAATGAGTAACATTTACCTGCTTAAGAAAATGGGTGCAGAAGTTACCGTAGCAGGTCCGCCTACACTTATTCCCAAATACATACAGGAAGCTTTTGATATACGGGTCGAGTACAACCTGAAAAAAGCGTTGCAATGGTGCGATGTGGCCAATGTATTGCGTATTCAGCTGGAACGCCAGAACCAGGTATTGTTCTCTTCGCTGCGCGAATACAGCCTGGCGTATGGGATCAATAAACAGTTACTCGATAGCCTGGATAAGAAGATCGTGATCATGCACCCCGGCCCTATAAACAGGGGGGTGGAGTTGGATAGTGATGCTGCAGACAGTAACCAGTCTATTATTTTACAACAGGTAGAAAATGGCGTGGCCGTGCGTATGGCAGTGTTATATTTGTTGTCGGGTGGAAGGGAGATGAATAGTTAAGGCACAAGGTTCAAGGGGCAGGGCTCAAGGTTTCTTGTGCCTTTTATCTTGTACTCTTTTACCTTAGGTCTTGAGCCTTGTAACTTGTTTCTTGTATCTTAATCTAAACTCATGCAACGCATTGCCTTATTTCCAGGGACCTTTGATCCGATTACTATCGGTCACCTCGATATTATTCACCGTGCGCTTCCCTTATTTGATAAACTCATCATTGGAATTGGCCGGAATGCCAATAAATCGGCTATGTTCTCTGAAGAGAAGCGGATGAAATGGATACAGGAGATCTTCGGGGATAACCCAAGTGTAAGCGTGGCGGTATATGAAGGGCTTACTGTAGAATGTTGTCGGAAAGTAGGCGCCAATTTTATCGTGCGGGGTATACGATATGTGAACGATTTTGAATACGAAAAGGCTATTGCAGATATGAACCGCAGCCTCGATAGCAGGATAGAAACCGTTTTCTTCACCTGTCTTCCTCAGTATACATCGGTTGCAAGTACCCTGGTAAGGGATGTAATTCGCAATGGCGGTGATGCCCGCCAGTTTTTACCCGATGCGGTCGCAAACGATATTTAAAATGCCGAACGCTGAACGCAAAACGCTAAACGCGGGTTGATGCTTTGTGCGTTAGGCGTTGAGCGTTAAGCTTAAAATATGATCTGGTTTAAAAAAGACTTACAATTAACAGACTTCTCTCACCTTGGAAAGGGTACCATGGGTGAGCATATTGGTATTGAGTTTACTGAACTGGGGCCCGGTTTTATGAAGGCTCAAATGCCGGTAGATGCCCGTACACGGCAACCATATGGCTTGTTACACGGGGGCGCATCGTGCGTATTGGCCGAAACCCTGGGCAGTGTGGCTTCCGCCATGGTAATAGATCCCGAAAAATTCATTTGCGTGGGACTCGAGATCAATGCCAATCACATTCGCGGCGTACGCGAAGGCCTGGTAACAGGTACAGCCACACCACTTCACCTGGGTAGCTCAACCCACGTTTGGGACATCAAGATCCATGATGAACGCGAAAAACTGGTTTGTGTAAGCAGGTTAACGGTGGCTATTCTTAAGAAATAGCAGCCTAAAGCTTTAAGCTTTAAGCTATAAGCCATCGCGGCAGCTTGCATTCTGTATTTGCTTACAGCTTATGGCTTACTGCTTTCTTTTAATAACCTCCCGCCTTCAACACATCCAAAATAGCCGGAAAGGTATTAGACGTATACTTCTGCAGATCATCCGGCTTCGCCCATTCTATTTGTGTTATTTGCTCTATGGTTTGCGGTGTTAGTTCCTGTTTTTTAGGAGCTGATAATAAATACCAGGCTGTTTCTTTCAGCATATGATGGCCACTTTCGTCGTAAGTATGCCAGGTGGTGATCAAATGTTTCTGCAATTGCACTTGCTGTAAACCGGTTTCTTCCTGTATTTCGCGCACGGCACAGGCTTCCAGCGTTTCCCCTTCGTCCAGTTTCCCCTTTGGGAGGTCCCATTTTTCCCTTCTGAAAATGAATAAAAGCCCGCCTTCCTCATTAACAACTAACCCTCCGGCGGCTTTGATCAACATAAATTTTTTCCAGAAAGCTTTTTTGAGTTCTTCTACATTATTATGAAGATAAATACCAGCGTGAACTTTATCCTGCCGCATTTCATGGATCATTGATTTAATACCACCGGGCGAAAACTCATCAATAAGCACTGCATCATCGTGGTGAACATAAGGTTCAATGTCGGCTGTAATGGAATCGGTAAGGAAAAGCGGTTTGTCGTTAAAGTATATCTTTGTGTGCATAACTTATTTTCAGTTTTCAGGTAGCAAAGGCCAATTTCGCCGCAAATAACTTAATCAATATTATGTCTTCGAACGAAAAGGCGGTAGCCGAAAAGTTATTACAAAGTAATGCTATTAAATTAAATCCGGCACAGCCCTTTACCTGGGCATCGGGTTGGAAGAGCCCCATTTATTGCGATAACCGCCGGGTATTATCGTTTCCATTTATCCGTGATTTTATAAAATCAGAGATGTGCAATGTGGTTTTTCAGCAATTTCCTGAAGCCGAATTGCTGGCAGGGGTAGCTACTGCGGGTATTGCCTGGGGTGCTATGGCTGCCGACCAATTGAAACTACCTTATATATATGTACGTCCCAAACCCAAAGAACATGGGCTGGGTAACCAGATTGAAGGGTACTATACAGCCGGTCAAAAAGTGCTGGT
This sequence comes from uncultured Niastella sp., assembly GCA_966212235.1. Lineage (GTDB taxonomy): Bacteria > Bacteroidota > Bacteroidia > Chitinophagales > Chitinophagaceae > Niastella. Next base: position 195,359 of record CBIHPP010000009.1, read on the forward strand.
GGTTGAAGACCTGATCTCAACCGGAAAAAGCAGTCTGCAGGTGGTGGAAGTAGTAAAAGCGGCCGGGCTGGAAGTGCTGGGAATGGTGTCGATTTTTACCTATGGTTTCCCGGTAGCTGCCGAAGCTTTTGAAAAAGCAGGTGTTCCTTATATCTCGCTAACCAACTACGGAACCCTGATTGAACTGGCTGTTGAAAAGGGAATTGTTTCGGCCGATCAACAGGATATTTTAATGGAATGGCGCAAGGACCCGTCAACCTGGACGGGCCAATAATCGTGAAATTTTGACTACAAAAAGAAGGGCTCCCCAATCAGGTGTCCTCATATCTTAAATCTTATTATAGAACCGGAGACCGGTATTTCAATAAAAAAGACCCACTATTTGGTGGGTCTTTTTTATATGACTTTTTATTTATTTGTGATTACATCCCGCCGCCATCTGCCGTCTTTTTGCAACACTTGGGCAGCTTTTTGTAAGCTTCTTCATCGGCCTTTACATCGTCGGCATCATACCCCGAATTGGCAATGGCTGCCTTCACATTTTCAATATTGGTACGCTCCGCAACGAAGGTAACTTTGGTAACATGCTTCTTAAAATCAACCGTTGCTTTTTGTACGCCATCTTCTCTTTTCAGATAATCTTCAATGCGTTTTTTGCAACTTTCGCATTGTACGGTCGGCGTTTGAATGGTCACCGTTTGAATCCCTTTTTTGGCCTGTGCAGACGCAAAGGTGGTAAATCCGGTAACGGCAATTGCCAGTAAAAGTAATTTCTTCATACCACTTGTTTTCTCAAATGTAATTATTTCGGAGGATCAGTTTCGTTAATTTTTTACCAGGAATGCCCGGGTTTTCCAGCGCCAGAATTTGGTGAAAAAATACCACCTCCCTGGTTGATGGTTGGGACCACCTGTCCGGATCGGTGGGGTGAAAAAAGTGAAAAATGGCCCACGATTTTTGAATTTTCAACGGGCCTGTTTTTCAGACAAATTGACATTTAATCTGAAAAATGCGCCTTCCATTTTTTATAAAAATGCGCAGAACCGATGCCCGAAATGGAAGGGTATCGGTGGGTTGGCCATCCGCATTTTTGATCGATCCGAGAAATTTGGGCATGAAAAAAATGGTGTACTCGTGAAAATTTCGACCCGTAATCGGAGGATTTCAAATCGTTTTTGACCGACCCGGAACCCGCCATTTTTTATGGAACAGGGTGCCCGGTCCATAAAAAATCTTTCAAAATGATGAAACGCCTGGTTGATGGGTTTTCGATTTCCGGTTGTACTTTTTCAAAAACCGGTCAATAATTGGAGTAGGATCGGGGGTGGTTTTGGGATTTCAACCCACCGATTTTTGAGTAGTCATCCGCGGATGAATTTCGGGGTTGGGGGCGAATTTTTTCGATGGGGAGCGAAAAATGCCCGGATGTTCCACATTTTTTTTGACATCAATTTGGGGCATCCAGGCATTCAATTATCCGCCAAAAAGCAAAGTTATATTTCCTGACAAAGTCAATTTTTCCCAAAAAAGGAAAAATGATTTTTCCCATTTTTCAGCTTCCCGGTTTTCTTTAAAACCTGATCTTTTGCATTCCCTGGTACCGGATCGGGTAATTTATAAAAACACCGCCCCGGCCAATTTTTGCATGTCCATCCAATTTTATCAGTACACTGTCAGTGCCCGCAGACAGGGTTTGTATCAATCCCATCACCGTATTATTCATGTCAACTTTCAAAATCACCGGCAACAAAAAAGTGTCCTTTTTAGGAATTTGAAGGGTTGAGTCCAGGGTCGTTTTTCCAAAAAAATTGCTGTTCACAAACACGTCAACCGTTCCCCCTTTCATGGTAACCGGGTACTTATTCGGATTATAAAATTCTGCATCTACTGCCACGGTCGACTCCTTCAATCCAAACTTCACCACCTTGAAATTTTTTACTCCCAGGTAATTGAACCCTGTCGGCTTGGCACAGGCCACTGCCAAAAGGGGTAGGAGCATCCATCCCATCTTTTTTCGCATGTCTATGATTTTTAAGGCACAATGTAGCGGATAAATTTCTCCGGCCAAAAAGGAGTCGTATTTTTATAATTTTCTTTGCTAATAAGTTTAGATTTAGGGATGCTTAAATTCAAAAAATTGACCCCAAAATGACTACCAGTATTTTTAGTAATAGTTATTTGAAGTAAAATTTTAATTATCATCTACATTATGTGTTTTTAATGAAATTAAAGTTGCAAGTTTTGAGTATACAAAATGATTGTTTTGCGCCTAATTTGGGCCAATCTTAAACAAAAAACAGGAAAAGTTAATAATTATGGAGTTAATAGTTGAAAGTCAGTATTTTCCGCCTGTTACCTTATTTAAAAAGTCAATAACGTTTTCGAATGTTAAAATTGATATATATGAACCCTGGCGAAAAATGAGTTTTAGGAACCGGTGTGTGGTGGTTGGTGCAAACGGTCCAATCAATTTGAGCATTCCGGTGCTGGATGGCCGGGAACAGAAAAAATTGTTGAACGAGGTGGCGATCGACAACCGGAAGCCCTGGCAATCGCAACATTGGAAAACGATCACGTCCTGTTACAAGCGGTCGCCCTGGTTCGAATTTTTTGAGGCCGAGCTGGATGGACTTTATCGGCAGCCGGTTGAGTTATTAAATGACTGGAACCGGACCTGTTTTAAGTGGGTGATTGGAAAACTGGGAATGACTATTAATGTGGATTATTCGCAATATGTTTCGGGTGCCCAACCCGGTCTGGAGGTGGTGGATTGGAGGAATAAATTGACCCCAAAATTGCTCCAATCTGATGATGAAACGCCCGTTCGGTACCACCAGGTTTTTGAAGAACGCATAGGATTTATTCCTCATTTATCGATTTTAGACCTGTTGTTTTGTGAAGGAAAAAATGCCCGGCGGATTTTGGAAACGGGCACGTAAGGAGTGTTTTAATAGTCAATATTCCCAATTAGGGAAAATTGGAAAAATGCTTTTTAGGGGTATCCCTGGCGATTTATCGTTTATTATTTCCTGCCGATGCGGGACTTATTTTAATAATTTGTTTCACACTTTTAGAAATTTGTTGCAGCAACTTTATATGTTTAAGTGTCTAGGAAATATTACCTGTTAGGATGACCATTTTTGGTTGTGGTATAAAGTAGAGACGAAAGGGTAGAATTGTACAATGAATATGGTTTTTACAGGTTCGGCCAACGGACACCCAGGTAATGTAGAATAGTGTTTGAATGATTGAAGATTAAACGAACCCTCCCTATAAATGAAATTGGAGGGGCTATTATAAAAGTTTTTTAAGGACATGGCACCTGGATCTATTTTGGTAATGTCTGCGTAACCAATACCAACTGCGAACAACAAATCCCGCCAACAGCGGGATTTTGTTTTTTATCCAAAGGCTGAAAAATGACCGCCGGTCAACAAGTTGTTCCTCTATTGTAGAGTCATTTTTATGCTGTCACATAGTCAGGAATTTGCGGGCACTTAGCCCATTCATGACGCCTGATATTTTTTGTACAGGATGTGAATACCAGCCATTTTTTCCCGCCAACTTTTTGAATAGTATGAATAAGTATTCATGCATCCGGCTTGCTAACACGTTTTCCGTTCGTAGCTTTAGCCCGTGATTTTGTTGTCATTAATCCGTGCCGATTGGAAACTGGAAGGTGATTTTCCAGCCAATCGCCTCCCAACTAACTTTATCTAATGCACATGATTCATCCCGCATATCCTGCTTTGTAAACGGGTTCGTTATGCGAACCCGTTGCAGGATATCTCCATTTTGATCGCGGAATTTGCGGAAAAGAAAACGCCGCAATTTGCAATTTTTGCAATCTGCGGCGCTCCATGCCTCACTTGTTTCTTAAAATGTAACACTGTTTTTTAAGTCCATTTTTACCGGTATCCCAGTCAAATGACCTATCTCTAATTTACAATTTTTTCGTCTTTACATCATGAGATCAATCAAAGGGTAGTGGATGTTCCTGGCAGCAACCCTGGGTCTGTTATGGGCTCACAGGCACAAGGAACCAGATTGATTTTCAGCAACCGAAAAGATGTATTTGAAATTTATATATATAATAATTAAAAGATGCTGTGGTTGAATTCCTACCAAAAAAAATCCTCCCGTCCCGGCTCAGCCGCGACGGGAGGATCACTATTTTATCTTAGATCTGAACGATTTTCTTTTTCCTGACGACCGGCTTTGTGCACTCTTTTTTCTTCTCCTGTTCCATTTTTCTAATCTGTTCGCGCTGTTGTAAACGGTCCATTAGGATCTGTTGCTGGGCCTGTTTTAACCGCTCCTGTTGTACCGTCCGGTTTCTTTGGTAGTTGCCAATTTTTACCACAAATTCATCCTGCAGTTTTTGTACTTCATTATTGGCTTCGTCCAGTGCATTTGTAGTTTCTTCATTCAATTTTTTCCAGTCAATTTGCACCAATGCTTTTTCTATTTCCCGGTGTATCTGCTCAACATTAACTTTCATCCCCTGGGCCTTTAAAGTCATTTCCAGCGATTTCCAGTTCACCTGTTCCAGGGCCTGCATCGATTTTTCCATGGCCACCCTTGCCTTAACATCTGTAACGGTCATTACATATTTCTTGGGAAAGGTAGTGTCTTCTACCGCCTGGAAATAAAAGCTGTTCCCTGGCACGTAAGGGTATACCTGTTGCGGTACCGGGGGCTGTGGGACCGGGTTATTTTCTGGTAAGGAATAATCAGCTACCTCTATATTATTTACAAAACCGGCCATGTGTTCGGTTATCTCGTTTGCATGTTCGGCAAGTGCTACCAGTTTTGCATCGGTAGCCATGTCAACGATCTGTTCCAGCTTTTTATAGATGTCTTTCTGCTCCGGACAGGTGCCTTTTCGGGGTTTCTCTTCGGATGCATCTTTCGTAATAGAAGCAGCCGGTGAAACCACGAAATCGGGAGCCGGTGGCGTGGTAAAACTTTGTGGTGTTTCAGTAACCGCTGTTTGTACACGCACGGCATCCAGTTTTTTAATGATCACATTTCCCGGGTTATACCAGCCTATAAAACCAATGAGCAGCGCAGAAAGCAGGTAAGCGACCAGTTTTTGATTAAATGGATTGCTGGCCGTTTCTTTACCCAGAATGCGTTTTACCCGGTTGAGCAAAAAGTATTTGTCTTTACCGGTGGCAGCCAGCGACAGCGCATTGGAGTCGATCCGGTTTTGCTCCAGGGTAAGCAACGCACGGGCATAACTGTGCGGTTCATAACAGAACTGAAGCACCATGTCATCGCAACAGTTTTCACGCTCTTTACGAATGATGCCGGTTAACTGGCGGGCAAACGGGTTGAAGAATAAGATAACATCCACACAGGCAATGAGCAGGTTTACCAGGTAATCATTGCGGCGAATATGGTTCAGCTCATGTAAAATAATGGCTTCGGCCTGTTTAATGGATAGGTGATTGACTGCCGCAATGGGCAATAAAATAACCGGTTTCATAAAGCCGAGGGTAACCGGTGTATCAACCAGCGAAGACAGCCAGATCTGCACATTCTTTTTAATACTCATTTGTTGGACGGCCAGTTGCAGAAAAATACGCCATTCAGGAGGCGCTTTTTGCAAACCGGTGGTAAACAATTGTTGCGTATGGCGGTATTGAAAATAAAATCGAACGAAGAGGAATGCGGCTGCCAGCAAATAACCCAATGATAAAAAGGGCAGGGCTGGTTCAAGCCATTGTGTAATAAAACCCGGCCATAAAGTAGCCGTATAGGCGGGGTCGTTTTCCGTTACATATAAAGTTATCAGCTGCGGACCGCTGGCTGCTTTGTACAGGTTAACCACCAGGGTGATCAAAAACCATAGCGAGCCGCCGGTTAGCGATAACAGGGCAATGGTGTGACGTTGACGGGATAGCAACTTTTTTCCGTTCCTGGTTAGCGCTATGCATACCAGCCACAACAATGCCATTTGCCACAAGCTGTTCAGTAATGCCCATCCCAACGCTTTAAGGAAAGCCGATTGGTACAACAGGTTCATGGAATTCTATTATAGTTTTTTCAGATTGTCCAGAATTTTTTGGATCTCTTCCAACTCTTCTGCAGAGGCTTTGTGGTTACCCAATGCCTGCATCACCAGCTCTCCGGGCGATCCGCCAAATACCTGATCGATCATCTTGTTCAAAAGATGCTTTTGGGTTTTTTCCTTGCTCACAGCGGGCTGATAAATGTGCGTTTTACTGGAATCGTCACGTTTTACCAGTCCTTTTTCGTGCATGATCTGCATGAGTTTCAGGGTAGTGGTGTAGCCCGCTTCCTTGGTAGCCAGTAATTCTTCGTGCACCTCGCGTACACTGGCATTTCCTTTTCTCCATAGGATCTGCAAAATCTCCAGCTCGCTTTCTGTGGGTTTTATTGTTTTAGTGGTAGCCATATTGGAACAACGTTTGTCTAAAAATACGACAAATTTCGTAAGGTTTTGTTAACACAATTTAAATACACGAAATTATTCGTGGATGTTAAAAAAGATGGACGGGCCAGGGCGGGGAGGAGTGGTTGGCGGGAATGGAGGGAAGAAGGTAAGAGGTAGGAAGTACGAAGTAAGAAGCAGGAGATAGGAAGTTGAAAAGTTGATAAGGCAGAAAATAGGGGACGAGGGAGATAGGAAAAAGAGGTAAAACAGGGATGTTCGTGAATTTGGTTGATTCACAATGTTTTGTGGGTAAACCCATTAAACGGAAAGTCAATTCCATTAAACGCAAAACACTTTTCATTAAATGGAAATACAATTTCGTTAAACGCAAAACATATTTCATTAAATGAAAAGGCAATTCCGTTAAACGAAAAACAAATCTCATTAAATGGAAAGGCAATTCCGTTAAATGAAAAACAGATCTCATTAAATGGAAAGACAATTCCGTTAAACGCAAAACACATTTCATTAAACGATTTGTTCATTTCATTTAACGCAAAATACTTTTCGTGAAACGATTTGTTGATTTCGATTCACTGCGTATCACTTTTAATTGAAAAGAATGATCCGTTAATTCAATCGAAATCACTTTAAATGGGGGCAAAGTTTGCGCTTGTAAACGGCCGAAAATAATTAATTGAGCAAGATTTTTTCGAAATCGGGTATGGCTTTTTCGAAGTTATAGGGTCAAACTTCGAAGTTGAGTATGGTTTTTTCGAAGTTATGGGGTCAAACTTCGAAGTTGAGTATGGTTTTTCGAAGTTATAGGGTCAAATTTCGAAGTTGAGTATCGTTTTTTCGAAATCGAGTATGGTTTTTTCGAAATAATGAAGCCAAAATAATTATTCGGAATGTGTTTGAGAGAGTCCGGCAACCGGCTGGGTAATCTCTTCAACATTGGGCATTGAATATTTATTATTCAATATTCAACTTTGCTTTCCACTTCTTTATTCCTCATTTCTAATTCCTCATTTCTCATTTCCTTTACCGTTCTCCCGCTCCCGTTATGGCTCCAGCCGGGTGGGCGCAGCAGGTAATTAATGCCATGGCGGATAGATCCCGATTTCCAGGCCTGCCTGAACATATCGCCCCATTCCTTAAAAGCTATGCGTACGGGGTTGTAGGTCTCTATGTTTTTGGTTAACCCATACGTCGGACGTTCTTCTTCGGGCTGAAAGGTGCCAAACAAACGGTCCCAGATGATTAAAACGCCACCGTGATTTTTATCGAGGTATTTCAGATTACTCCCATGGTGTACCCGGTGATGCGATGGCGTATTAAAGAAAAATTCAATGGGCCGGGGTAGAAAATGGATAGCCTCGGTATGGATCCAGAACTGGTATATCAAGCTGACCTGTTGCATCAACATAACCACAATAGGGTGGAAACCCAGCAATGGCATCCACATCCAGAAAATAAAACCGCCGGTCAGGTTACCCGTCCAGGTTTGCCGCAGGGCGGTTGAAAGGTTATAACGTTGGGAAGAATGATGCACTACATGAGAAGCCCAGAACCAGCGCATGTTATGCGACGTATAATGAAACAGGTAATAGGAGAGATCATCGGCAAAGAAGGCCAGCAGCCACATCCACCAGGTGAAAGGAAGGGTGAATAACCGGAATTTATACACCAGGGTTAAAGCGCCTAATACAACTAACTTTGCCAGTAAACCGGAAATTACATTTCCGATTCCCATGGCCAGGCTGCTGAACGTATCTTTAACTTCATAGAAATCCTTTTGTTCCTTCCAGGAAAACCATGCTTCAAGCAGCAGCAATACAACAAAACCGGGTATTGCAAAGTATAGGATTTCGGGCGCCATAGGCAAGCTGTTTAATGGTGCAATTCAAAACAAAAGTAGATTTTTTTCTACATCCTTTCTTTGCAAACCATTTTGTGATGTAAATACGTATATGGTATAATTGATGTAATTGAACAGTTGTGACTTGTAAAGTGCTATTTGTCATTACTTTTACCCCAACCGATAGGAATTATGCACGCATCGATCCGTTATATATTATGTTGCTGTTGTTTGGCAGGGGGTATTTCCTTGTTACATGCCCAGGATAGTACGAAAAAGAAAATGTCAGTCGGCTCCCTGGCTAAAGATGTATACCGTAGTTTTTTGGTGAAAGGAGAGAAGCGCCAGGACTCTACTTTCTTTCAACGAAGTGAAGAAAGCTACCAGCGTTTTGCAGGCAAAGTGATCCGGCACATCATTATCCGTAATTTATCTTTCGGTGAAAATGTGAACGACACGTCGTCCAGTATAATAAGTACTTTAACCAGGACCGCCGATAAGCTGCAAACCAATACCAAAGATTATATCATTAGGCAGCTGCTGTTTGTGAAAAAGGGACAATTGCTTGATCCCTACCGGCTGGCAGATAATGAACGTTTTTTACGTGATCAGAATTTTATAAAGGACGCCCGCATCATCGTTCGCCATGTGGCTGAAGATTCGGTGGATGTGTACGTTCGGTTGCGCGATGTATTTAGCTGGGGCGCTGAAGTGGAGACCTCGGGTATTAAAGACTTCAAGCTTTCTGTATACGATGCTAATTTCCTGGGTATGGCGCAACGGTTACAATATACCATGTTGTATGATCGTACCCGCAGTCCGGTCATAGGGTCGGAGGTCAGGTACCGGAAAACCAGTATAGCGGGTTCGTTTATTAATGTAGATGCCGCCTACACCACCATTGACGAGGGGACATCGCTGGGTAATGAAAATGAAACTTCCTGGTACCTGAAACTCGACCGGCCTTTGTATACGCCCAATGCCCGCTTTGCGGGTGGTTTGGAATTGAGCTGGAACCGGAGCTCCAACGTATTTGAAAAGCAGGATTCTTTGTTCAGCGATTATAAATACCAGTTAGGCGATGTATGGCTGGGCTATAACATAGGTGTATATAAACAAAAGAAAGAGGGTGAAGATAATCGCCGCCGCCGTTTTGTATCCATGCGTTACTTTGATCAGCATTTTATACAGCCGCCAAAGCTCGATACATTCGACGCCCGTTATGCCAATAAGCGGTATCTGTTGGCACAATTCAACTGGTATAAAATAAACTTTTATCGCACCAACTATATTTATGGCTTTGGAAGAACGGAAGATATTCCGGTGGGTATGATGCGCAAGTTGACGATGGGTCCCGTACAGGTTGATAGCATACGCCGGTGGTATGTAGGGTGGGAGTATGATCACTGGCTGGTTGATAAGCGCAAAAATTACTGGAACTATACCCTGTCGCTGGGAACCAATTTATATAAAAAGCAAATGCAGGATAACAGCGCGTTGTTGAATATCTCCTGGTTCAGCCGGTTATATGAATCTCAAAAAATCAAACTAAGGCATAGTGTTAATGTAAGTTACTCCGGTATTTACAACCGGCATGTGTATGAGCCGCTTTATATAAACAATGAATTTGGTCTTGAACGTTTTAATACCGATAGTATCCGGGCCAATCATCGTTATACGGCTGGCGCAGAAACGACGCTGTACACCCGGTGGAGTATTCTTGGTTTCAAGATCGGCTTTTTTGCTTTTGGAAGGGCCACGTTGATGTCGCCTGAGCAGACAGGAATATGGCGGGGTGGCTTTTTTCCGGCTATGGGTGGCGGCATCCGTACCCGAAACGAAAACCTGATATTTGGAACCATTGAAGCCCGCTTTACCTGGTTTCCCCGAACCTTATACGATGTTAATAATATAACGCTTACGGTGCATAGTAATTTGCGTGTAAAGTTTTCAGGTTCGTTTGTACAGGCGCCGTGGTTTGCGCTGGTGAAGTAATGGGATAATGGTAAACCCTTATAAAAAAAAGGGTCCCCGACGTAGAAACGTGGGGACGTTGGTATTTGGTATGATATAGTGCCTTAAGTTGTTACTAACAAAGATAATGTCCTTGTCTTAATATTCTAAGAATTTTTTTGGAATTCTCAATTAATCTTTTTTTGTATTGTATAAGTATTTGTAACGTCACGGTTACGGTCAGGTATTACAGTTTTCTTTTGTGTGTGTACAGTCTGCGTATTACCGTTACCATGGATTTGAGCAAGGGTGGGCGCAATAACCAGCGACACAATTGACATCAATTTGATGAGGATATTCATGGAAGGACCGGATGTATCTTTGAACGGATCACCTACGGTATCTCCGGTTACAGATGCTTTATGCGGATCACTCTTTTTGTAATACATCTCGCCATTAATTTCAACACCCTTTTCAAATGACTTTTTAGCGTTGTCCCAGGCGCCGCCGGCGTTATTCTGGAACATACCCATTAATACGCCACTTACGGTAGCACCGGCCAGGAAACCGCCTAATGCTTCAGGCCCCATTAGGAAACCAATGATAATCGGTGAAATGATAGTAATAGCGCCGGGCAACCTCATTTTTTTGATCGAAGCATTCGTAGAGATGGCTACGCATTTATCATATTCGGGTTTGCCTTTTCCTTCCATAATACCCGGAATGGTCCGGAACTGGCGACGCACTTCTTCCACCATGGCCATGGCGGCTTCTCCTACAGCGCGTATAGCCAGCGAAGAGAAGATGAAGGGGATCATACCACCCACAAACAAGGCGGCCAGTACATCGGCTTTATAAATATTGATACCGGGGATTTGGGCAACGCCAACATAAGCGGCAAACAGGGCCAGCGCAGTCAATGCAGCTGAAGCGATCGCAAATCCTTTACCGGTAGCTGCAGTGGTGTTACCAACCGCATCCAGTACGTCTGTTTTTTCACGAACCTCTTTCGGTAATTCGCTCATTTCAGCGATACCGCCCGCATTATCGGCAATAGGGCCAAAGGCATCGATCGCCAATTGCATAGCCGTGGTGGCCATCATACCGGCAGCAGCAATGCCCACACCATATAAACCGGCGCATTGGTAAGAACCCCAGATGCCAGCTGCTAAAACCAGGATGGGTAAGAACGTGGATTCCATACCTACTGCCAAACCACCAATTACGTTCGTAGCATGACCGGTACCTGATTGACGCACGATACTTAACACCGGGCGTTTACCCATAGCGGTATAATATTCGGTGATGATACTCATTAAAGTACCCACCACTAAACCAACTACGATGGCGCCCAGGATACCTTCACGGGTGAAGGTTTTAGCACCCTCTACCAGTGAACCATTTGCGGTATCACGTACCAGGTGAAAATCCCCTTCGGGCAAAATCCAGAACACCAGACCGACACAGGCAAAGGCGGTAAGGATAATAGAACCCCAGTTCCCCATGTTCAGCGCTTTTTGCACGGTGCTGGTATTAACACCGGCCGTTTCGCTGATGCGGACAAAGAAGGTCCCAACAATAGAAAATAAAATACCTACGCCGGCAATCAGCATAGGCAGTAATATCAGTGAATAGCCACCAAATTGGTCTTGAACAACAGCTTCCCGGCCTAATACCATGGTCGCTAAAACGGTGGCTACATATGAACCAAACAGATCGGCGCCCATACCGGCTACGTCACCTACGTTATCGCCCACGTTATCGGCAATGGTTGCCGGGTTGCGGGGATCATCTTCAGGAATGCCGGCTTCTACTTTACCTACCAGGTCGGCGCCAACGTCGGCGGCTTTGGTATAAATACCACCACCCACACGGGCAAACAGGGCAATTGATTCAGCACCTAATGAAAAACCGGTAAGTATTTCAATGGTTTTGATCATTTCTTCTGAATTGACTCCCGATTCGGGGGCAAAGATGGCTTTAAGAATGATAAACAAACCGCCCAGTCCCAACACGGCCAGGCCGGCCACCCCTAAACCCATTACAGAGCCACCGGTAAATGAAACCTTCAGGGCTTTGCTTAAACTGGTACGGGCTGCATGGGCGGTGCGTACATTGGCTTTAGTGGCAATGCGCATACCGATATAACCGGCCGTGGCACTGAATACCGCACCAATGACAAAAGCGACAGCTATCGCCCAATGTGAATTGGCATTAAAGCTGGCCATTACACCTAACAATAGGGCTACGATTACAACGAAATAACCCAGTATTTTCCATTCGGCCCGTAAAAAGGCCATTGCACCTTGTGCTATGTATGTGCTGATTTCTTTCATGCGGTCTGTACCCGCTTCTTGTTTAGAAACCCATTTGAATTTGATGAAAGTATACAGCAAGCCGACGACGCCCATGAGGGGCATTAGATAGAACAGATTATCCATAGTTTTGATTCTTGTTCTCTTGTTTTTAGAGGGGGCAAAAATAGGGGAAAACGGCTAAAAATTAAAACCGTATTGCGTTTCAGCGATTGGGGAGGCCAATTTGTTAATGTGCCTATGTGCTAATAGAATACAAAAGGCGACCCCATTCCGGAGCCGCCCTGCAATTGAGATGTATTTTCATTAGCTAACCTGCCTGCCGGCAGGCAGGTTATCGAATTATCAAATTAGCTAATTCTTCTTCGCTAATTCTTCTTAAACAGTCCTTTCAGCCCTTTAACTGCATCCACCGCTTTATCCTTGGTGCTCTTTTGTGTGCTGTCTTTAGTAGCCGTTGTATCTTTTTGTCCGAATATCTGTTTGGCGATCTGATTCTTTACTTCCTGCTTCACTTCCTCCTTCGCCTGGTTCTTTATCGATTGCAGGCTGTCTTTGACGGCCGCTTTTTTCGCTTCCACCAGTTCTTTGGCCTGGTCTTTCATTTCGTCGGCCAGGCTGTTGCCTGCACCGCTCAGGTCGGTTTTTACCGTGGGGTTGGTGATGGAACCGCCCATATTCACTTTAAAGCTGATGACATCACTTACTTTCACCGGGATGCCTTTGCTGGTGGCCTGGGTAACCAGGTTATTTACCAGGGCATTGGCCTTGCTGCCCAGTTTCTCCCGCGGCACTTTCATATTGATCACATAATCGATCGATTGGTCCAGCCCATGTTTGCCGCCTATTTCCATATCCATGTCCTGCACTTTTACATTGAATGGCTTTACAAAGATCTTTCCATCGGCTATATCAAAATGGCTTTTAATGTCTTTCAGGGATATCGCTTTCAGGCTTGAAATATCAAGCGCACTGGCAAGTTTCTCGAGCGGAGCGAATTTATTAAGAACACCTTCCAGCAATAATAAAGAGCCATTACCCGTAATGGTGGTCAGGTCGGGCATCATGGTTTCGCCGAGCTTACCATTCATCGTGAGCTTTGATGTTAATTTACCGGCAATGAACTGGCCAATCGGCATCAGCTTTTGTACGGTATTATAAGCAAAGAAAGTTTTTTGTATATCCAGGTTCTGCACATCATACGTAAGCGAAATATCGGGTTTCTTTTTGCTTAGTTTGGTAGAGTAGGAGCCGCCCAGCGCAATGGTTCCATCCAATGCCTGCATTTTTACGTCTTTCATACTCACGATTTCATCTTTAATACCAAGTGTACCCGAAATATTTTTGTAATCTACTTTATCGTATTTAACATTACCTGCTTTGGCGTTCAGCGTAAGGTTTATGTTTTTGGGAACTGCAAATGGTTCGCTGGCAGGTGCGTTACCGGTAACGGCTACCGTGTCTTTTGTTGCGGGCGCCGGCGCTGCGCCAGTGGCGGAAGTAGTGCCCATTAATTTATTCAGGTCCACTTTGTCAGCCGATACATTTAATGTTCCGGTGAGCGTTTCATCTTTCAATGCATACCCGATCAGGTTGTCGAAGGTACCATTGGCGTTAAAGTTTGTTCCCTGGAAATTACCGGTCAAATCGTTCACCGTTACATTCTTCGGATTAAAGGTGAGCTGCGTATTTTTCAGGTTAACGCCATCGGGGTAATCTTTCGATTTATAGCTTACGTTGGTAACCTGTACGGTACCGGCCGTTTGAATAGCGTCGTACTGACTTTTATCGATAGATGATTTTTTACCCTTCACCGCTACATTGGCCTGCAGGTTACCTGCCAGTGAGGTGCCCGGTTCAAATTTATAGAACTGTGCTACATTGCCGAGGTTGAATGTGCCTTTGGCGGTTCCGTCGAAATAAGGATCAGAAGCCAGTGTTTTAAGCAATAGGGTAAGGTCAACCACATCTTTGCCGATCTCGGCATGCGCTGCCGGTATTTGAATAACGGCATGGTCGGCCAAACCATCCGGACTTTCAAAATTTATTCTGGCACTGGTATTCTGGATCGGTTGCGGAAAAGCTTTCGATGCATAATACAGTTTGTTGATATCGATGTATCCTTTGGCGAAGAATTCGCCGGGTTTTTGTTGTTGTACAACGGCCAGGTTCCCTTTTGCCTGCACATCGGCATCAACAGTACCAGCGAGTTTGGTGCCGGCATCGAGTTTTATGAACTGGGTAATGCCGGCGAGGTCGAGCTTGCCCTTGGCCGCCGCTTCGATGTACCGGTCGGTCATGGGTTTTTTCAACAATATGCGGAAATCGAAGGGGTCAGTCCCGAATTCAATATGTCCTTTCGGAATATCAATCACGGTATTATCGGTTACACCATCAGGATTGTTCACTTTCAGTTGAATGTTGATGTGCTGTACCGGTTTGGGCAGGTCGGGATACTGGAAGAACCCGTCCTGGATATCGAGGTTGATATTGTATGCCGGTATTTGTGTGTTGCTCATGGTCCCTTTTACAAAACCATTGAAAAGGGCTTTACCACTTGTTTTAATTTTTTCAAAGTCTGTCTGGTAAACAGCAGGTATCAATGACAGAATGCTTTTAAAGTCGGTTGAGGGTGCTTTAAAGTTGATATCCATATTGTAGGTGCTGTCGTTCACCAGTTGGAAAAAACCTTCTGTTGCCAGTTTTAAACCGTTCAGGGCTATTTCGTCTGTCTTCCAGGAGTACTTGCTGTTTTTAGTATCTACCTCAACATCCAGATCGATACCGGTTTGGGTTTTGTTGAGATAAGGAATACCACCGTAGATAAAAGTAACGGCATCGGCCTTTGTATTGGTTTGCAGGGTGAAAAGGTCCAACGTAAAATCACCGCTACCTTCATGCGTAAGATTCACCAGTTCGATACTCATACCGGTGGTGGCATCATCGTATTTTACGTAAGCGTTATTAATGGCATAATGATGCAGTTTCATTTGAAAGGGAGAAGCGGCGGCTGTATCTTCCGCAGCCGGGGCAGCCGTATCGGGCCTGGCTATATCCCAGTTGGCTTTACCCTCTTTGTTAACGATGGCATGAATACGCGGTTGATCGAATTTAACCGAATAAATTGTCATATTCTTGCCGCCGATCACACTGAACAGGTTAACCGCCACATCAATTTCTTTGGCGCTGACCAGGGTGTCTTTGGCAAACACATCGGTGCCTATTACCTGTAGTTCTTCCAGCGCAACGGATACTCGTGGAAAATGCCGGAAGAAGGAGAGGCTGAGGTCTTTAAAATCAACATTTGCATTAATGTTCTTGTTAATCTGTTCTTTCGCAATGGCAATGATCTTGCCTTTGAAAATGAAAGGGGCAATAAACAGGATGACAATCAGGGTGCCCAGGGTTATACCTGTTATTTTGGCGATTTTTTTGAGCATAGGTAATTGGTTTACTTGCAATTATCTTAGTGTAAAATAACTAAAAAGGAAGCAAGATACAAGATTCGGGGCATAAGGCACAAGACTCAATGCACAAGGCCCTGAAACCTTGAGCCCTGGACCTTGAAACCTTGAAACCTTTATCTTGCAACCTGCAACAATTTAAAATATGACTCCTGAAAGACGTGCCCGCCTGCTGGCTGTGTTAAATAAGCGGCAAAGTGATTTAACAGTAGTTTTGGAAAATGTTTCTGATCCGCATAATATCTCGGCTGTAATGCGTACCTGCGATGCCGTAGGCGTGCAGGAAGTATATGTGTTGAATACCAAAATTCCCCGGCACAAGAAATTTGGCCCCAAAAGCAGCAGCAGTGCCGCCAAATGGCTTTCGGTTTACCAGTTTACAGATGCCGAAGCCTGTTTTACCGCCTTACGGCAGAAATATGACAGGATTTTAACGACCCACCTGAGCAGTGATGCCGTTAATTTATACGAAATTGATTTTACCGGTCGCATTGCCCTGGTATTTGGAAACGAACATTCGGGAGTGAGTGATGAAATACGCGCTATGGCCGATGGTAATTTCATTATTCCACAGGTAGGCATTATCAAATCGTTGAACATATCCGTAGCCTGTGCCGTTTCGCTGTATGAGGCACAACGGCAAAAAAAGCTGGCGGGGCATTATGATCAATGCCGGATACCGGAGGCGCAATTGAATGAGCTGTTGGAAAAGTGGGGGTTTGAAGAAGAAATGTGCTAATGTGATAATTCGATAATGAAAACAGTTTTAAGCAGTAAGCTATAAGCCATAAGCAAATCAAAAGCCATTAGTTTCTGCTTACAGCTTACTGCTTATAGCTTGCAGCTGTAATTCACGTTTAAAAATCACAAATGAAACACGTATTAACTATAGTCTGTTTATCATTACTTACCACTGTCGTCTTCTCCCAAACTATCAAAAAGGTGAAGATCACAGAAGTGGAGGAGTATGTAAAAAACAGCGATCACCCCATTGTGTTAAACTGCTGGGCTACCTGGTGTGCGCCTTGTGTTGAGGAGTTACCCTATTTTATGGAAACTGTTAAGAAATACAGCGAGCAAAAAGTAGAATTGTTGTTGGTGAGTCTTGACTTTCCCAATTCTTATCCAAACAAGATACTGGAGGTTATAAAGAAGCATCATTTCAATGCGACCTTCTTCTGGTTGAATGAAACCAATGCCGATTATTTTTGTCCGAAGATTGATCCCAAATGGGATGGTACCCTGCCTTCTACTTTATTTGTGAATAGTAAAACCGGTTATCGTGCATTTTTTGGCCGCCCCATGACCGACCGGCAGATTGAGCTCGAGGTGAGCAAGCTAACGGGAATCAAGAAATGAAAAATAAAGAATAAGAAATAAAAAAAGGGAATACAGTTCCCACATGAAACTTCTATATAAAAAGAACATTGAGTATTCCCCGTATATGTTTCCGAATACTCAATGTTCATTCCAAATCTCCACACACTATAAATCCTGGACTCTATTTCAAACTTTGATTGATTGCCTTTGCTGAATCAAGATGCATTCTCAGTGTTGGCAATTTCTGCGATGCAAAGGTCTTTACATCGGGATCGGTGCCATTTTCAGCACATTTCTCAAATGCATCTACTACATCTTTATGATCGTCGACCATCATCTTCATATAAGCTTTATCAAACGCATGGCCGTTCTTACTACTAAGGTCCTCTAAATGCTTCTGGTGTTTACCAAGGTTATCGGGTAATGTTACATTCTTTTCACGGGCAATTGTTTTCAGATCATTGTTGGCAGCGCCATGATCGTTGATCATCATTTCTGCAAACTTCTTTACACGTGCATTCAATGCCCTGTCTTTGGCCAGTTTGCTGATCTCAACTTCTGCCATGCCACCCAAAGCGGCATCATTCATAAATGTGTGGGTACGATCATCAACCGTTCCCTGCGCCATCTTTGCTGAATCGGGCGTCGCCATATCACGATTCATATCTGTGTTTGGTTCCGATCTGATAGCACCTGTTGAATCGGTGTTCGTAGCATCACCTGAGGGGCTGCCACAGGCCAGCAACGAAACCATGGCGCATACTGCAAGCGAAGAAATAATTGTTGTTTTCATCTGAAATTTATTTTGGTGTTTTTTTAAGTTTCGGTAGTAGGTAATCAGAGGTTGATTTTATTGCAGCATTTATTATGCCTTGCCCCCACACCAAACACATTGCCGGTTGTGGGGAGTAAATTCAACAGGGGACAACATTGAATCCAAATAAAAAATCCCGCCAATGGCGGGATTGTACAGATTTTAAAAACGGGACTTATTGGTGGTGTTTATGAAACTCTCTTAATATTGCAGCCAACCGATTTTGATTCTTTAACCGAAACTTCCTGTCCGGCCGTCACTTCATTAATTGCTTCTTTTAAATGATGACGGTTTACGCCTTTGGCATCGGAAGGACTATCATCTATAGCGCCATGATATACCAGCTTTCCGTTTTTATCAAACAGAAAAACTTCCGGTGTACGGGAAGCGCCAAAAGCATCCGCCAACTCATTGTTCTTATCTTCTGCATAATACCATTTGTAGCCTTGCCCTTGCGCATAATCCTGCATGGAGCTCAATGATTCGGAACTTTTTCGGTTAGCTTCATTAGAGTTCAATAAAACTACACCAATACTTTTTGTTGTCGCAAACTGACAGATCTCTTTAGTACGAGCTTGATTGTTGATCACCACAGGGCAGGTATTACAACTAAACATTACCAGCAATCCGTTTTCTTTCATCGCGTTTTTCAATGTTACTTCCTTGCCGGAAAAATCTTTTAACTTATTCTCTGCTTTCGGAACAGAGGAACCCAACGGTAATGGGTCTTTCATAGTAAATGCAAATAATACCATTGCGGGTAACAGCAATAAGCCGATAATAGTTTTTTTCATCTGACATTATTTAATTTATTGTTATAACAAGGGCCGGGGAAATATTGCCTGCTTCAGGATCTTCTTCGACTGTTTGATTCATGAAAATTATGACGGAGCTTTCATAGCGTAGATCGGCATGGTAAACAGCTATGCAAAGTTTACTAAAAAATGCCGGTTTTACCTATTTATTTTCTTTGATATGCCTTAAAAATTTTATTAAAAAATGGGGAATATTTTTAATGTGAACGTTGTGGACTCAATTACACGCGATCGTGAAAAATAATTTCGTCGCTGGTATTATGCACCTGTTTCTGGCGTTCAACCGCCATCGCTTTAATAGAATGGATGCTGACGTTGAGCTCGTACCCGATAAGCAATACCAGCGAATTAATATAAATGATGATCATTAACACAAGGATGGTGCCTATTGATCCATATAGAGCGTTGTATTTACCAAAGTTGTTTACAAAGATGGAAAAGCCCAGCGTGGTTAAGATGCTTAAAAAAGTGGCCAGTATGGCGCCCGGCGATAACAACTTCCATCGTTTTTGTATGGCCGGGGCATATTTATAAATAAATGCAATGGCATAAAATATCAGGCTGATAAGGAACAACCACCTGAATACGCCAATCACGTTCAGTACAAACACACTTTTTATACCCAGCATTTTCAATACGGCGCTTTGCAATATCAATAATAGTACACAGCCCAGTATCAATCCCATGATGATAATAGTAAGCTTGATGGCCACCATGCGTGCATTTAACCCGGTCCGTTTTTCAAAACCGATATAATTTTTGTTGAAAGAACGCATCAAGCCCATCATGCCGTTGCTGGCAAAGAAGATAAGCAACAGGAATCCGAACGATAAAAGCGCAATATGATCGTCTTTGAAAAAGCTGTCCACAAAGCTGATGATACCTTTGTTATAAGTATCGGCTGGTATTATATCGCGGATGATAGAATGCAATTGCCGTTTTACCGCTCCTCTGCGAATGAAGGGCAGCTGCGGTATCAACGTGAATAAAAACAAACACGAGGGCGGAATGGACATGATAAAGTTATAAGATATAGCCGATGCCCTTTCGGTTAATCCCACCCGGCGTACCTGTTCTTTAAAAAAGATGATCACATCGTACAGGGGCACACCCTCAAATCCGGGCAAAAGTATTTTCTTACTTTTTTCGGAAAAAAAGCGAATAGGGGGTGAGTTTGATATAATGCGTTCTACGTTCATTTAGGCATTTCAATATCGTCCTTTGCGGCTGCTCTTTTCTGTTGTTCTACATCCTGTGCTTTCTGAAAATCTTTCGCTTTCAACAGGTGCTGTTCATATGTTTCACTAAACACATGATGCCCTGAGAAATCGCTTTTGGCTACAAAATAAAGATAATTTGTTTGTGGTGATCGTAAAACTGCATCCAGGGTTTGCAGGGAAGGTGTACAAATAGGGCCGGGTGGCAACCCTGCATTCATATATGTATTGTATGGCGATTCAACGGTGAGGTATTTCAGGTAGATGCGCTTCAGGCTAAAATCCCGCATGGCGAACTTGATAGTAGGGTCGGCCTGCAATTTCATGCCCTTGTGAAACCGGTTCAGGTATACACTGGCAATGGTGTCTTTTTCATCGAGGGCCTGGGTTTCTTCTTCTACAATGGATGCCAGCGTATAGACCATAGCGGGTGTAAGCCCGAGATTACGCGCCTGCTGCCGTCTTTCATCTGTCCATACCCTTTTGTATTCGGCATAAAACTTCTCAAATATGGTATGTAAGGGGGCGCTCCAGAAGTACGTATACGTATTGGGATATATCATGGCCATTACCGTATTTGAATCGAACCCAAAGGGCTGCAGGGAATCGGCATTGGACAAGTAATTCAATACATCCATGGAGTCTATTTCCATTTTGCGCCCCAGGAATCCCGCGAGGTTTTCTTTGGTGCGCAGCTTGGTGATGATGAGTTTTACCGGCGCCTGGGTGCCATTGCGTAACAGCCGGGCAATATCCATCAGGCTCATGCCTTTTTTTAATTCATACCGTCCGGCTTTGAGCTTTTCAGGTATGCCCAGTTTACTGCCAAGCAGATCAAATGCGGTTGGGTTATTGACCAGGTTGCTATCACGGAAAGTTTGTAATACTTCGGGCCAGGTGGCATGGCCGGTACGAATGTAGAGGTACTTCGATTTTTCGGGAAACGCGGTATTGGCCGTAAAAAATTGCCAGCCGGCATAAGTACCAGCCAATACTGCTATAATCAGAACGCTTGTTACCAGTTTTCTGAACATGGGATATAGATTAATTTTTTTTCATCTTTTGCTTCTTTTCCTATCTGTATTGTGCAAGAACTATGCTAATAAACCAATTGATAATTGGCAATAGACAACAGGCAATCAGGACGGGCCAAGCCAATTAATTGCTGATTTTGAGATTTTGAGATTTCTGGATTTCCTTATGTTCAGCATTGTTCTACATCTCAAAATCCCGAAATCGCCAAATCCGAAATATCAGGCTTCCGCCTTGGGGGTGAAAATAAATAAAAAACCCTGCCTTTGAAAGACAGGGTTCAGCTATTTTTTATATAATAATATTATGGTTTTGCCGGAGCGGGTGTTTGTTGTTGTATAGGTGAGCCACTGGCAGGGACTTGGGCGCCTGATGCCGGACGGGCATTTACCGGTTCGCGGCTATTGGTTTTACCTTCTGGGATAAAAAATGCCGAAAACAAACACAACAGGGCAATAGCAATCGCCATAACCCAGGTACCTTTTTCCAGCACATCCGTTGTTTGCTTTACGCCCATGAACTGAGAATTGAAACCGGCAATATTTCCGGCCAATCCGCCGCCTTTAGGGTTTTGAATAAGGATAAACAACGCGATCGCTACACTAGTTATTATAATAAGTACCAGGAACAAATAGATCATTTCACTGTGCTTTTAATTGTTCAATTCTGCCCGCAAAATAAGGGCTTTTAGCGGGATTAAGCAAACTTAATTTCTCGTATACCCGAATCGCTTTGGCGGGATTTCCCTGCTTGGCCCATACTTCGGCCATGGCTTCGGTCAATACTTCTTTTTCCTCAACAGAATGTTCTGCAATGCGTTGTATACTTTGATTCGTAACCTCGTCTATCGACGTAGTGGAATCTATGGGGCCGATGCGTTTCATACTACGCAGCCAGTCGGTAAAGCTTTTTAGTTGTTTGCCCAGCTTGTCTTTTAACTCTTCCTGCATCAGCTTAATACCCTGGGAAGCAAAATAGTCGATGGTGTGGTACGATTCAAAGATCGGTTCGCCCAGGTCAACGGTAGATTTATCTTCCCGGCTGGCAGGGGTGAAGCTAAATTGTTTGCTCAGCAAGGGTTCGGGGGTGGTCTCCTGTTCCAACGCTGAGGGAGTGGTTTCCGAAGTCTCTGTCGTACCTGCCTCCTCGCTAACGGGTTGCTCTGCTTCCGCAGTAATGGCCGCTGGTTCTTCTGCAGCAATGGTTTCAGTAACTTCCTCAACTGCTTGTTCTTCAGCTATAATTTCAGGGGGTGCTGTTGCTGAAACATCGGTAGTTTCTGCGGTTGCTTCGGTCGGCGCTGTTGCTGAAACAGGCGGTACTTCTGCAATGGCTTCAACCGGTGCTACTTCTTCAGCCGCTGATATTACTTCTTCCGGCGTTACTTCCACTGCCGGTATAATGTCGTCAATTTCTTTATCTGAAGTAATGGTTTCGAGGGCTGCCTCCACTTCCGGCGTTACCTCTACTGCCGGTATAATGTCGTCAATTTCAATATCTGGCTCAACAGTTTCGGGTGTTGCCTCCACTTCCGGCGCCATGTCAACAGCCGGTATTAATACTTCCTCGGTAATACTTACTACATTATCGGCCGCTGCTTCTGTAGGAATTTCTTCTGCCAGCTGGCTGCTTTCTGCAATTGCTACCGTAGAAGCAGTTTCTGTTGTATTTACGGCTTCCTCAGCAGGAGGCGTTTCCACTGTTTGTTCTCCGGTATGTTCCACCAGCGATCCGTCTTCATTAACGGTGAGGCTTTTCCCGGGTTCTTCTGCTACTGATTCCTCTGCTATTGGTTCTTCTGAAACAGGTGGCGTTGTTTGTTCTGCTGCCGGTTGTATATCCTGTTCAGCCGCATCTGGAATAGCGGCCTCCGTTGTTTCTGATGCCTGTATAACCGGTTCCTGTTCTTTATTTTCTGCTGGTTGTATTTCTTCTGGTTCTACCGCTGGTTGATCGCTGATATCTGCCGGCGTTGTTTTGGGCATTTGAACCACGATCCTGAAACCTGGTTGCTGGGCTGCTTCTTCTGCTTTTACCGGCAGGGCAGGGGCCTCTTCCTTATTATCTAATTGCCAGCGCAACCACAACGCATTATGAAAGTACAGGGAAGCCTGTCCGCTTTGGTCGTAATGGTTATAAGAGCCGCTGTCCTTCAGCTTTTGGGCATAAAGGAATTGTCCAACGGCAGCATAGGGATAATCATCAGTGAACTGTTTTAGCTCCTGTACAGTTACCTGCTCAAAAGAGTCTTTATCAAAAAGATGTTTTACCAGCGTTTGGATGTGATATTGCATGTACCCAGGTTACCAGTTTGAAAATATACGGTTGAAAACTTCATCCACCACGTTCTTAATAATGGTTTCATTTAACTGGGCCTCTGCCTGAGTCAACGTCAGGTTGGCCGAAAAGTCGAAGTTACGGGAAACATCGGCTTCAAAGTTCTTTGTTGGGTCTAAGTTGTTTCTAAAATTTATATGAACAGTAACTGACAGTCGCTGCACGGCTGCCTGCTGGTTCGAAATACCTGATGTTGTTACATTATAACCGGTCACCTGCCCACCGATATCGTAATGGGCTTCCTCTGTTTGCACGCCGGTTAACCTGGTTTGATTAATGATCTTCTGCTTTAGTTTTTCTGTTAACTGGGGACTCAATTGCGGGTTGATATACCGGGCCCGGTTCTCTATGTAAGTTACCCGGAAGGTTTTTACCTCTTTGGGAATAGAGCCGATGTCCTTGAATGTGTAACAACCTGAGATCAATAATACAATTGGCAATAGACAATATGCAATAGACCATTTGATTCTTTGCCCATTGACCATTGCCCATTGACCATTGACTTTATAATCATTCTTTAATATCATACTCCTTTAATTTGCGGTACAACGTCCTTTCACTGATACCCAGATCAAGGGCTGCATCTTTGCGTTTGCCTTTATGTTTTTTAAGCGCCTTTTCTATCAGTTCTTTTTCTTTATCCATGATGTTCAACGACTCATCGATCTCTTCGTGATGATGAATGTCCTCATTGTCGTGATGGATCATCACCGGCTGTGCCGGAGCCGTACCTGCCGGTTGCATGTTGTAGGTTGCAGGTAACAGTTCTTTTGTCTTCAACTCGTTTATTAACGATTGATTTTGCACGTTGGTACCCGGGTTCTGCAGAATATCCACAAACATCTTTTTCAGCTCGGTCACATCTTTCTTCATGTCAAAAAAGAGCTTGTACAGGATCTCCCTTTCATTGGCAAATTCATGTCCGTTCGCCAACGGGTTGCCGCTTCCATGCGCCAGTACGGGCAGCCGGTTCATATCACGATTGGGCAAAAAGCGTTTCAGTTCCTGGGCGGCGACCAGCTTATCTGAAGCCAGTACAGAGATCTGCTCTGCAATATTCTTCAATTCACGCACATTACCGGGCCAGGGATAATTAATTAACACATCTTTTGCCTCATCATCCAATTGAACCGGGATGGATTTATAACGATCTGCAAAGTCAACACAAAATCTTCTGAACAGGAGGGGAATGTCTTCGGGCCGGTCGCGCAGGGCAGGTACCCGGATGGGAACAGTGCTCAACCGGTAATACAGGTCTTCCCTGAACCTGCCGCTCTGCGTAAAAGTGAGCAGGTCTTTATTGCTGGCGGCAATCACCCGTACATCGGTTTTTTGAACTTTGGAAGAACCTACGCGAATGTATTCGCCGGCTTCCAATACCCGCAAGAGGCGGGCTTGGGTACCGAGCGGCATTTCGCCAATTTCATCGAGGAAAATGGTACCACCGTTCACGGTTTCAAAATAACCTTTACGGGCATCCACCGCGCCGGTAAAAGAACCTTTTTCGTGACCGAACAATTCCGAGTCGATGGTGCCTTCGGGAATGGCGCCGCAGTTGACAGCAATAAAAGGATTGTGTTTGCGGGCCGACAATGAATGAATGATAACAGAAAATGCTTCCTTACCAACTCCGCTTTCTCCGGCAATAAGCACGGTGAGGTCTGTATTGCTCACCTGTACTGCTGTCTGCAAAGCAAAGTTCAATGCAGGCGAATTGCCAATAATGCCGAACCTGTTTTTGATACTTTGAATATCCACTTGACTACTAATTTTTTCAGATACCCTCTGCAGTTATCATTGATAATTTTGCATGAAGGTGATCCGGATTATTTTAATCAGGGCCCTGCCCCGTACGTATTAATTTATTAAACACCCCTGAGAGGTTATAGGGACGGTTTGAAAGATAATCGTGAAACATGAGAGGTGAAACGTGAACCCCAGGTCGCTGCCTTCTTTCACGTTTGCCGTTTGCCGTTTCACGTGTATTTATACTGTTGCGTTTTTGATGTGGTCTCCTTTTTTTCTTTTAGATGAATGCCTGTCTGTTATTTAGATCCTTTCTATTGATTCAATTTTACCGATTAACGTACCGCCCGTGCAATCATACACTTTAACCATTACGTAACTGCCTTTGTTCAGTTGATGGTTTTCTTTTGGAAAAACAACTACTTTACTCTGACTGGTACGTCCTGACCAATGCTGGTCGCTGCGTTTACTATTATTTTCTATCAGTACTTTAAATGTTTTACCAATATCCTGCATGTTACTCTCGCGGCTCAGCGCATTTTGCAGTTTTACGATCTCGTCCAGCCGCCTTTTCTTAACCTCTTCAGGTATATCGTCTGTATAACGGCGGGCTGCCAGGGTACCGGGACGCTCGCTGTAAAAGTACATATAGCTCATATCGTATTTGCCGTACCGCATAATGCTGAGGGTATCCTGGTGGTCTTCTTCCGTTTCAGTGCAAAAACCGGCAATGATATCTGAGCTGATGCCGCAATCGGGCATTATTTCCTTTATACGATCAACTTTGGCCATATACCATTCGCGGGTATAGGTTCGGTTCATCAGTTGCAGAATGCGGGTAGAACCGCTTTGTACCGGCAGGTGAATGTATTTACAGATGTTCTCGTACTTCGCCATAGTAAACAACACATCGTCGGTAATGTCTTTCGGATGCGAAGTAGAAAAGCGAACCCGCAGGGAAGGATCGATCAATGCCACCATTTCGAGCAGATTGGCAAAGGTAACCGGCACCCCGTGGTTGATACCGTCAATACCAGCCGACGTTCCTTTTTCATTATTTTCAGGAACCCAGTAATAGCTGTCTACATTCTGGCCCAGCAGCGTTACTTCTTTATATCCTGCAGCAAGCAGGTCGGTACATTCTTTAACGATTGAATGCGCGTCACGGCTGCGTTCGCGACCCCGGGTAAAGGGCACTACACAAAACGAGCACATATTATTGCAACCCCGCATAATGCTCACAAAACCCGATACGCCATTACTATCTAATCGAATGGGGGAGATGTCGGCATAGGTTTCTTCCCGGCTCAACAACACATTCACTGCTTTCTGACCTGTTTCGGCTTCAGCGATCAACCCGGGCAAGCTGCGGTACGAGTCGGGGCCCACCACCATATCAACCAGCTTTTCTTCTTCCAGTAATTTGCCCTTTAATCGCTCGGCCATACAACCCAATACCCCGATCAGGGCGCCGGGATTGTGTTTTTTAGCTTTGCGCAGTTCGGTAAGGCGCTTGCGCACGGTTTGTTCGGCTTTTTCGCGAATGGAGCAGGTATTTACAAGAATCAGATCGGCTTCCTCGAAGTTGCGGGTAGCGCCAAATCCGTTTTCGTTCAGGATGGAGGCAACGATCTCACTATCAGCGAAATTCATTGCACAACCGTAGCTTTCGATATAGAATTTTTTATTATATGCAGCAGGGTCACTCACAAAGGGCGCATAGGCTTCTCCCTGCCTTCCTTCCTCGTGTATCGTATGATTCATCCGCTCTAACATCAACAATTCTGTTTTTGGGATGGCAAAGATAGCCAAAAAAGGATAAAAATGACAGGTTGACAGAGGAGAAGAGGAATGTGATAATGTGATAATTCGATAATGTGCTAATGGAATACAGGTTATTGGGTTTGAGCATAAATAAAAAACGGTTGCTGTTTTAAAAACAGCAACCGTGTAAAATGCTGGCTTACAGCCTTATTTTGCAATAATAAAAGGACTTGAGTTTACACTATTCCCCTGTTTTACCACTAATACTGCCATTTTGTTTTTCAGCAGCTCGCCATCTAAAGTAATGGTTTTGGTATGTTTCCCTTTTGTTCCATCTACTTCCATTGTTTTTAATATGGCTCCGTTGATAGAAACAAGTTCCAGGAAGGTTTTTCCATCTTTGTTCAGTTCATAATCTACGGTAACGTTCCCTGCTGATAAATTTGATTTTACCAGGGCTGTAATACCATTTTGCACCTTGCCGTTTGCGGCCACAACATCAGGCGTAAACAACTTGTACTTCGGCGTTTCTTTTCTTGCCGATGAATCGGAACAGAAGTTCAGACCTAAGCGAAGTTTGGGGTGTTTCGATGCATTGGAATAATCGCTGGAAGCAAATACGAGCGACCTGTAAGTAGCTTCGGTTTGTAACCTTACCATTAAACCATACCGGTTAGCTGGTGGCAAATTGATTATATCCTGAATTAATGAAGTGATATTCAGGTCTACAACATCATAGTTAAACTGAACCCCGTTTGAACCGGGCAATGAAACCTGGTTGGTAGCGGTTGTGCTGGGTTGATTATTCCAGGTTACTGTACTTTCATCCCAGGTACTTGTTACACGTTGAATATAACAACTGTTTGCCCCTGAATTTCCCTGAGGTGCGGTTAATGAAGAGGGTTTGCCATATAATGAAAGGTAAGCATAGGTTACTACCGTTCCCTGCGGAATTAATTGCAGATCGGTAAAATCAATGAGCGCCCGGGAAGATCCTACAGCGCCGCTAAACGTCCATGTAAAAGGAACCAGTTCTTCCAGCGTGGCGTAATTTCCATTCGCCGCAGAAGGGTTGCCGGTAATATATAATACGTGGGCGTCTTTACCACGGCAGGCATCCGGTTGCAAGGTCAATTCAGTTTGTGTTACCTGGCTGTAAGTAGTACCGCTAACCAGGAGTGCTAGTGCAGATTGCAGAAATAGTGAGTTGATTTTTTTCATAAAAAAGTTTAATGTGTTTAAAAGTGTTCATTTGGTAAATGATCGGGCGTTTGATAGTCAAATAATTTGATCTTTCTGAATGATTAAATAGTTTAATGGTTTGTGTTATGGCATGCCGTTCTTATGCAACATCAACAGGATGCCGTTACTGCTGGTGTTGTTTTCCTGCAGGGAAATGTGTTTATATCGGTTTAAATAATAATCTGCGCCGGTTGGGGCAGAATAGCCAGAAGGGATTTTACTTTTAACAGCGGGATCATGTCATGCGTTGGTATATAACGCTAACAGGTAAATGATTTACGAATTTACAACGTTCATGCGAACGCGAAATTAATTTTTGATGAACGTGTCGATTTTGCCAATAAACGTGCAGATTTGGCAATAGGCGTGTAGAAGAATGTGATAATTAGCTAATATGCTGATCCGCTAAGGCAGGACAAGTGTGATAATGGGATACAGATGGCAGCGGGCGGGGTACTACTTTCCAAGCAAAACGTACCCATATGTTTTATTGCCTATTTCGCGGGCCTTTTGGGGAAACAGTTTTATAAAGATGTTCAGGGGGAATTTAAAGGGCGGTAAATGGCGCCCGATGCGATCCCCTTCGTCGAGTATAAAAATATTTTCATGCACCTTCCAGCCGTGGCCTGTAAAAAAGGCGATGGGTTTTTCTACATTAAATTGCAGGGGTGCGTTGGCGAGTATTTTTTTCAGATCGGTTTCACGCCGGTGACGGCGCAACCCACCATGATAATCCATGATCCAGTAATGAAAAGCAGGTGTGGCAAAAATATCCTTTGATAACTGAGCGCCCTGTTCATTGGTCAAATACCCAACAACACCTTCTGTAATTAGCAGGGCTCTTTTTGCTTCGGCGCCCAACCGGGCGAAGAGCGATCTTCGTTCCTGGTCGTTCGACAGATCAGTGGCTATGCGTAGGAGGTGGCAAGCCGGCTTTTCGTTTTCGAGCAACCGGGTTTTATATTCGATCATATTGGGAAAATCTACTTCCACCCAACGCAAATTAACCGGCAATGGCATCCGGTATGGCCTTGTATCGAGCCCGGCGCCTAAGTTAATGATGGTATCGATACCCCGTTCAATAGCCACATTAATAAGCCGGTCGATACCGGTTGTTCGGGTAACCATGGCAAAAGCCATTTGTTCTTTGACAGCCGTAGCCTCCACCATTTTAAAACCCTTTTCTCCGGCCAGTTTTCTCGCCAGCCGATCTTTAAACACGGCATCAGGGCGTTCAGATTCCAGCGCTCTGTAGGCGGCAATCCAAAGCGCTGTATCAGACACGTTATTGATAAGCTGGTCTTGCATAACAGGATCCTCATTTGCTTTAATAAACGGTTGTTGATTGCTGATACACCGGGTGGTTGCAACTATAAATTTAATCTTTTTTAGGGAGAATGGGGTTTGCGGGAAATTTGTATATGCATAAAGCAAAAAAGACAACCGGTTACGATTGTCTTTTTTTGAGTGAGCGGAAGACGAGGTTCGAACTCGCGACCTGAAGCTTGGGAAGCTTCCACTCTACCAACTGAGCTACTTCCGCGTATAATTATTTCTGATTTCTGGATTTTGTGATTTCGGGATTTGAAATCACAAAATATCTACATCTCAAAATCAGCAATAGAAATCTAAGTTATATAAAAATAAGATTCAATGTTCCACCTATTTCAATATTACCATACGGGCTTACCTTGATAATAGTCAAGGATCTTTGTCCGCAGCACATAATCATAACGGGCAATAATGAGGTTTACATTAGCGCGATCGAGGTTGTTTTGGGCAATGAGATAGTCAATTGAAGTAGAAGCGCCGGCATTGAAACGTGCTTCCGCTGCGCGGAAAGATTCGGCATAGGCGGCCACCTGCTCAACCAGTGCCTGGTATTTGCTTTCCGCCGCCCTCATATTCAAATGATCCTGTTCTATCGATTGCTTTAATTGTATTTGACGGGTTTGCGCCGTATAGGTGGCGCTTTTCAGATCAATTTTAGCCAGGGCAACCTGGTTACGGTAGCGGAAATTATTGAAGATGGGAATGCTGATGCCTATGCCAACATATGTGCGGTAGTTATTGCTAAGCTGGTCGTAGTATTCGATCTTTTGATCCGACGAATCGCGTGAGGTGCTGGAGTAGGGTGTATAAAAACCGGCTCCCAGGCCAACCACCGGGAACAGGTTGCCACGCGCTGCCTGGACCGCTTTTTCGGCACTTTTTGTACGCAGGCCGGCGGCTTTTATAATGGCCAGTTGTTGTAACGCAACACTGAAAATGCTGTCGGGGGTAGTGGTATAATTCATTTCTACCTGATCGGCGCGCAGCCGTTCTACCTGTAATTCTTTGTTATAGGTAATATTCATCAACTGCGACAGACTTAAACGGGCGGCATTCAGGTCGTTCTGATTATTTATTATGCTCAATTTATTATCGGCCAGTTGTCCTTTCATATCCGACAGGTCCGATGGTTTTATAGCGCCTTCCTGGTTCATGAGTGCCAGCCTTTCTACCTGTTTTTGGGTGACATCTGCCTGTTTCCGGGCCTGTTGCAACAGGTCGGTGCTGGTTAAAATTTGCAGATAGGCCAGTATAACATCCAGCATTAACTGGTCTTTTCGTTGCTGCAGCTCCATTTTACTGGCTTCATATGCATATTGGTTGCTCTTTAAGTTATTCAATAGCCGCAAACCGTTAAACAGGGTCACATTGCCCGATAGCGAATAGCTGCCGGAGGTTTGTTGTTGGTTTACATAGCTGTTGCTGCTGAGGTCAATACTACGGCCCTGGTTAAGCGTATGATCTATTTGCCCGCTGATGTTGGGTAACAGGTTGGCTTTCGACTGACGCCAGTTAACCGCTGCCCGTTCCATGCTAAGATCGCTTTGCTTAACATCGAGGTTATTGTCAAAAGCCGTTTGCACACATTCCTGCAACGATAATGGACGACCGGTAATACTTTGCGACCGGCCTTCCATGTATATGATCATGGCTATACTGAATACGATGAATATTTTGTTGAATCCCATTTTTGAAGTTCTTGTTTCTTAATTTTTCATTAGCACATTATCACATCAGCACATTAGCATATTAGATCTCCACCCGTCCATCCAGCAAATTGATAATATGTGTACCATAGCCGGCATTCTTCTCCGAGTGGGTCACCTGTATAATGGTTACGCCTTCTTTATTCAATTGTTTGAACAGGTCCATGATCTCTTCACCCTGTTTTGAATTAAGGTTACCGGTTGGTTCATCGGCCAGTAATATTTTGGGCTTGGCGATCAGCGCGCGGGCAATACCAACCAATTGCTGCTGGCCGCCCGACAGTTGGGTAGGGAAGAGGTCTTTTTTGCCTACGATATTAAACCGGTCGATCATATCAGCTACCATGGCTTTGCGCTCCCCCGATTTGATGTTCTGATAGATCAGTGGTGTTTCAATATTTTCATACACCGTCAGTTCATCAATGAGGTGATAAGCCTGGAATACAAAACCTATGTGTTGTTTATATATTTGCGACCGTTGTTTTTCTTTCAAAGCATGCACTGCCTGGTCCATGAAAAAATATTCGCCTTCATTGGCATCGTCGAGCATACCCAGGATGTGCAGCAAGGTCGATTTTCCCGAACCTGATGGGCCCATGATGGAAATAAATTCTCCTTCTTTGATCGTTAGATTAATGTCTTTTAAAATGAAAGTTGGTTTACCGCCTACCTGGTACCATTTTGAAATATGCTTCAGTTCGATCATATTATTTTTTCTAAGTTTTAATGTTATTAGCGCTCCGGGTCTGGCACATTATCCCCCAATACATGCCAGTTTATAGTTGGGTGATTTGCAAGATACTATAAGGGATTTGTATATGGGCAAGTTCGTTTCTGATACAGGCAGTGTTCGGTTTTGATACAATGAAAAAGCTGTAAGCCATTAGCTGTAAGCCGTAAGCTGAAAACGAATGGCTTGTATTTGCTTATAGCTTATGGCTTGCGGCTTAAAGCTGTATTTAGCTTATTCCGTTCGCAGGCTCTTCACCGGATTCATAATGGCTGCTTTGATCGTTTGAAAACTTACCGTAACAATGGCGATTAAGGCGGCCAGCCCACCAGCTATAATAAATACCCACCAGCTTATATTGGTACGATACGCGAAGTCCTGCAGCCAGGTATGCATAACCCACCACGCCAATGGAAATGCGATAACGGCAGCGATGATCACCAGTTTTAGAAAATCTTTGGATAACATGGCAGTGATATGGCTTACGGTAGCTCCCAACACTTTTCGGATGCCGATCTCTTTGGTGCGTTGTTCTGCCGCATAAGCTGCCAACCCGAACAAACCCAGACAGGCAATTAAAATGGCCAGGGCGGAAAATGTAATGGCTATTACGCCCATCCGTTGTTCTGTTCTGTATAAGTTATTAAAATCTTCGTCCATGAACGAATAATTAAATGGCTCACCGGGCGCCATGGCTTTATATTTTTTCTCGATCATGGATACCAGATGCGGAATATTATTACTGCTTATCCGCAACGCCGTATTGCCATGGTTGTAATCGAGCATTAAAGCCAGTGGTGTAACCTGTTGCCGCAGACTACTAAAATTAAAATCCTTTACAATGCCAATCACATGCAGCACGGAAACGTCGTTCTTGTTGGATAAATCATTCAGGAAATACAGATTTTTTCCAATGGGATCTTTAAAGCCCAGGAGCCGGGCGCCAGCTTCGTTGATGATGATCCCGCTTGAATCGGTCGGAAATTGCAGCGAGAAATTTCTTCCGGTCACCATTTCCATGCCTAAAGTAGGAATGTATTGCTCGTCTACATCCCAGGTTTGCATCGAGACGGCGGTTTTCTGATCCAGCGTGGGCGTGGTGAAAACCGGATTGTCATTTCGCCAGCCATTGGTAGGTAAATAACCTGTCATGGTAACGTTTTCAACCCCCGGTAACTTGACCACTTCTTCCCGGAATGCTTTTGCTTTATTACCCAGCGGACCTGAATTATTGATCACCAATACCTGTTCGCGGTTAAACCCGGTTTTGTGCGATTGAATAAAATGCAGTTGTTTATAGATCACCATAGTGGCAACGATCAAAATAATGGAAATGGCAAACTGGAACACGACCAGTCCGCTACGGAACCAGCTTGTTTTAAAACCCGCTGCGAGCTTGCCTTTTATCACCTGGATGGGTTTAAAAGAAGATAGATAAAAAGCAGGATAACTGCCTGCCAGCAAACCGGTGATCAATACCATTAATAATAAAACCGGTAACAGCCAGGGATTGGTTATGAATTGTAATTTGATGTCCTTTGCTGCCAACTGGTTGAAATAGGGGAGCATCAACACCGTGAGCACCAGGGCCAGGACAAGCGCTATGCAACTGATCAGGATCGATTCGGTTAGGAATTGTTTTACCAGGTTGCTTTTTAATGAACCCAATACTTTGCGTACACCCACTTCCCTTGACCGTTTCGCTGAACGGGCTGTTGACAGGTTCATAAAATTGACACAGGCGATCAGGAGAATGAAAAAGGCGATGGCTGAAAAAATATATACATATTGAATACTGCTGTTGGCGCCCAACTCACCCACTTTATTGCTATACAGATGAATGCTGGTCAATGGGGTTAGCAACAGATTGTCGTAATTACCGCTTTTTTTGAACTCATCCATATCTACTGACATCAGCTGCATTACTTGCGGACCTATATATTTTTCTACAACCACATCCAGTTGTGCTTCCAGCTTTTTGTGATCAGCGCCTTCTTTCAATACGATATAGGTATTGAAGTTATTGCTCACCCAATTATTCCGCCGGCTTTCTTCCAGGGTGGCCATCGATACAAAGAAATCGAAATTAAAATGCGACTGGGATGGAATGTCTTTAATGACACCGGTAACGGTATAGTTATGCCGGTTGTTTACAATAACGCGTTTGCCGGCAGCCTGTGTGGTATTGAAATATTTACGGGCTGTTGTTTCGGTGATCACCATGCTGTTGGGTTCCCGCAATGCGGTTTGCGGGTTGCCATCGATCATCGGAAAGGTGAATACATCGAACAGGGTAGAATCGGCATAGATCACATTGTTCTCCTGTACATTTTCATTGCCTTTTTTTATCAGGAGGCCGCCGGTATTTCGAAATCGTACAAACTGTTCTACCTGTGGAAAATCTTTTTTCAGTGTTGGCCCGGTCGGGTCGGGCGCAACTGCCAGGATAAAATGATTGCCGCCAAATTTGAGGTCGCCATCCACACGGTAAATGCGATGGGCTTTTTTATTATAACGGTCATAGCTGATCTCGTCCAGCACAAATAGCATAATGAGCAGGCAGGTTGCCAGCCCAATAGCCAATCCGATTATATTGAGCGCCGAAAAGCCTTTGCTTTTCCAAAGGTTCCGCAAGGCGATCTTGAGATAGTTCTTAAACATAGTTTTAAATTGTATGTTCTTAGTGCAGTTTTACTCACTCCTTAGCGCTTTCACCGGGTTCGCCAGGGCAGCTCTTATGGCTTTATACCCAACGGTTATCCATGCTATTAATACAGAGCCAACGATGGCCACCGCAAAGAACCCGATGTGTAAAGGAATACGATATACAAAATTGGTTAACCAGCTATGCATCATATACCAGGCCACCGGTACGGCTATAAAGAATGATATGATAATAAGAATGGTGAACTCTTTAGAGAACAATTGTAACAGACTGGTAAGCGATGCGCCCAATACTTTTCGAATGCCTACTTCCTTCGTCTTTTGTACAGCCATAAAAGAAACCAGTCCGTATAAACCCAAACAGGAAATGAATATGGCCATTCCGGCAAAGATCTTATACAACAGCGATAACTGTTCTTCCTGTTTATAAAATTCCGCAATATTCTCATCATAGAATTTTGGGGCGAATGCATAGTCGGGATACACCTGTTCCCAGGTTTTTTGAATAGCATTCTTTGTTGTTGCCAATTGATGGGTACGCAGTTTAATGGCCGTTTGGGAATAAACGTCGTTCGACGTAGAAACCAGCAATGGCTTTATATCTTCACGCAGGGTATTGGTCTTGAAATCTTTCATGACACCTACAATGGGGTACCATTGCCCACGGCCCAGGCGAATGGTTTTACCAATAACGTCGTTGGCATTTTTTACACCCAGTTTTTTTACCAGGGTTTCGTTGATCATCGCTTCCTGCATGGTATCGCTTTCTTTCACCGCCCGGCCGGCGAGTAACTGCATCCCAAATGTTTTTAAGTAATCGGCATCGGCGTATTTCAAGGCGAGCTGATAGTCTTCATCTGGCCGATGGTCATATGCAAAGTTGGTTGTCCAGTTATTTTCTGAAGAAGGTACATCGCTGCTGAAACTTACCGATTGTACACCCGGAACCTGTAACAGTTGTTGTTTGAGTGCTTGCTGCTTCGACAGAAAGGCGCTGTCGGCATTTCCGGCTAATAACAACACACCTTCTTTATTAAAACCCAGGTCTGCTTTGCTGATGAAGTTCATCTGGCTAACAGCTACAGCCGTGGCAATGATCAATACCTGTGAAATGGTAAACTGCATCACCACCAGGCATCTTCGTAAGGAAACACCCTGCACGCTGGCTGATACCATTTTGTTTTTTAATGCCGTAATGGGATTGAATTTCGACATTACAAAAGATGGATACAACCCGGCCAGCAAGGTTACTACTATTCCTATGCCGGCGACCATGCCTAAGGTTTGCAGCGTGAACAAACGGAGCGGTTCCTGAATAGAAGCAATATGTTTTATATAGGGAAGCACCAGGTAAGAAATACTTAGTGCTACGATAACAGAGATACAAACGATGGCCGCGGTTTCACTCATGATCTGTGCAAACAACTGGTTGCGGTTGCTGCCCAATACTTTTCTTATGCCTACTTCTCTGGAACGGTTTACTGATAAGGCGGTTGAAAGGTTAATAAAATTCACACAGGCCATCAAAATGATAAAAAGGCCAATAAGCGACAGGGTTAATAATGTACTCTTACTGGTAATATGATCGCCATTTGTGTCAAAGCGACGATCAAAGTGCAGGTTGCCCAGCGGTTGCAGGAAATTTGTTTTGAGGGAACGTTTATTCTTGTAATGCGATTTGCTGAATTGTAATAACGCGCGGTTTACATCGGCTTCTTTTTCAGTAGGCGGTAATAAAGCAAAGACGTTAAAATTGCTGGAAGTGCTGCCCCAACTGTCATAAAAGCCATACAGGTCTTTATTTTTTTTCACGGTTTCAAATGAAACCAGTATAGATAGGGGAAGATCGGTATTAGCTGGTACGTTCTGTAAAATACCATTCACTTTTAAAGGAATGGCATTATCCAGTATCAACGTTTTTCCCATCGCCTGCTGCCAGTTCCCGAAATATTTGGCAGCTGTTTTTTCATCCAGCACCACCTGGTTGGGGGCATTTAACGCCGATGGACCACCGGCGAGCCAGCTATAATGGAAGATGTTGAATAATTGTGGTTCGAAAAAGTAAATGCCTTTTTCTTCAATAAACTTGTTACCAGGTCCATTATTTTCTACAGGAACCGTGATCTGGTTGCCATACATGCCATGCAAGGCGCCAAATTTTATCTGGGGCATTTCAGCCCGCAATGCTTCCAGCGAAGGGATCGGGGTGCCTGAGTTATGGGTAAGTTCTTTTTCATATTTATCCTGCGTTACTACCCGGTAAATATTTTTATAATTGGGTTGAAAGGTATCGTAACTCAGTTCATACTGTACTACAATAAACAACAGCAGACTGGCCGCAATGCCGATCGACAGGCCGGTAATATTGATGAGCGAAAAAGCCTTATTACGAACAAGACTTCGCCACGCGGTTTTTAAATAGTTTTTGAACATATAGTATACAGGTTCTTTTGTTTAAAACGTCAATGGTCAATTGTCAATGGTCAATGGACTCACGAAGTTTCTGCTAGTTATTAGCTTCGCGAATAGGGTTCTATTCACCATTCACCATTGACCATTCACCTCTTACTCAGTTCTCAGCGCCTTCACCGGATTCGATACCGCCGCTTTAATGGCCTGAAAGCTAATAGTGACAACGGCGATCAATACGGCCAGTATGCCCGCTGTGGCAAAGATCCACCAGCTGATGTTGGTGCGGTATGCGAAATCGGCCAGCCATTGATGCATAAAATACCAGGCAACCGGAGCGGCAATAAAGAATGAGATGATCACCAGTTTCAAAAAATCCCTTGATAACAGGTTAATGATGTTGGATACCGATGCGCCCATCACTTTGCGAATGCCTATTTCCCGGGTACGCTGCATGGTGCTGTACGATGCCAGTCCCAACAAACCCAGGCAGGATATAAAGATGGCCAGGATGGCGAAGTTTAAAAAGAGCCTGCCAAACCGTTCTTCACTCCGGTATTGCCGGTCAAAGAATTCATCCATGAAATAATAACTGAATGGCCGGTTAGGGATCACAGATTTATATTTCTTTTCAATGGCGGCTATGGTGTTGGGTAAGTTAGCCGTGCCCACCTTTATAGATAACAGATCATTACGCTCCCATTGCAAGCGCATCGTTAATGGTTTAATAGGTTGTTGCAGCGAACGAAAATGAAAATCTTTGATCACACCGATGATCTTTCCTTCGTGCCCCCATTGTTTAAAGCGTTTGCCGATAGCCTGTTCGGGTGAAGGATAACCAAGGATCTTTACGGCTGCTTCATTCAGGATCATAGCCTGGTTGGAGTCTGTTTTAAACGATCGGGAAAAAGGTCGTCCCGCTGCCATTTGCAGGTTGAAGAGGGGAATGTAATCGAAATCTACAAAATACAGATCGAGGTTGGCGATCTGCAGGTCGCCTTTTACATTTTCCACTTCTGAATAAGCGCCCGGATTACCACTACCCGGAACACTGCTTGATAAAGAGGTTAACTGCACATTGGGTAAACCCGAAACGGCGAGTTGTAAAGTTTGCCTGGCTTTATCTTCATTGGTATCTATCACCATCACATGGTCCTTGTTGAAACCCAGTTCGCGATTACGCATATAACTCATTTGCGAATACACAATGATGGTGCCTATGATCAGTGCAATAGAGATGGCAAATTGTGAAATAACCAGGCTTTTGCGTAAAACACCGCCTTTGGCGCCGGTGGCAAACCGGCCTTTTAATACTTCTATCGGTTTAAAAGCCGCTAATACAAATGCCGGGTATGTACCTGCCAGTAATCCAATGGCAACAGCAGCTCCCAAAAGCAGTAAAAGCAATTGGCCATTTTCGAATATACCCTGGCTGATGGTTTTACCTGCCAGTTCATTGAAGGAGGGGAGTAGCAAGGCAGACAGGATAAGTGTTAACAGGTAGGCGATCAAACAGATGATTATTGATTCGCCGATAAATTGCCGTGCCAATTGTGATTTCACCGCACCGGCTACTTTACGAATGCCTACTTCTTTGGCCCGTTCCGTTGCCCTGGCCGTAGTTAAATTGATAAAATTAATACAGGCAATGATCAGAATAAACAGAGCGATGACTGAGAAAATATATACGTTCTTAATGTTACCGTTTTTTGAACCATCGCGGGTTGAATGCAGGTAATTATCTTTTAGTGCTTCTAATAAAAGCGTAGGGTACATTTGGCCTTGCTTCATTTCCTTGCCATTCCATTTTTCAAGAAAAGCAGGAAACTTTTTTTGCAGGGCCATGGCATTGGTGCCGCTTTTCAACAACAGGTAAGCTGCCGGGCTGTAATTGCTCCATTGGTCGTCTAGTTTATTGTCCCATTTTTGAGTGATCGTGCTCATCGATACGATCACATCTCCTTTTACCTGGGTGTTCTCCGGCATATCTTTTATAATGCCTGTTACTGTTGCCGGGAATGCGTCGCCGGTGATCAGTATCGTTTGCCCCATGGGTTTCGCTTTCCCAAAATATTTTTTGGCGGCAGATTCCGTTAGTACAATGCTGAAAGGCTCTTTTAAAGCAGTACGGGCATTGCCCTGCAATAAGGGAAAATGAAAGATGCTAAAGAAGGCCGAATCTGCCCAGATGGCATTTGATTCAACGAATTTAATATCGCCCTTTCTAAACAATAAATTGTCACCCATCACCCGGGTAAACGCTTCTACTTCCGGAAAGTCGATTTTTATATGCGAGGGAACTGCCCAGGCAGGGCCACCGGCAGGGATGGTTTCGGTAGGCGTTTTTATATCTGCTACTACCCGGTATATACGATCTACTTTGGGATGAAATTTATCATAGCTCATTTCAAACCGTACATACAGGAAGATCAGCAAACAGGCCGTCATACCCACAGATAACCCCATGATATTGATAAAGGAGAAAACCCGGTGCCGCCACAGGTTCCTGAATGCGATTTTGAAATAGTTCCTGAGCATATAAGTATTTCTTGGTTTTAAGTTCTTGGTTCGTAATTATTCAGTTCGTAAACTCTTTACCGGGTTCGCCAGCGCCGCCTTCACCGCCTGTGTACTAACAGTAAATAAAGCGATCAATACCGCCAGCAACCCGGCCAGTGCAAATACCCATCCTTCAATGGATATCCGATAATCATATTTTTGCAACCAGTCATGCATTAACCAAAACGCCAGCGGGGAAGCGATCAAACAAGCCAGTGTAACCAGTATTACAAACTCTTTCGATAACAACATCCACAGGTTGGTAACCGATGCGCCCAATACCTTGCGGATGCCTATTTCTTTGACGCGGCGTTCGGCCATAAAAGCGGCTAAACCAAACAAACCCAAACAGGAAATAAAGATGGCCAGGCCGGCGAGTATTCCCGCCAGTTTTCCTACCTGGTTTTCCGTTGTGAACTTTTTGGCATATTCTTCATCTGCAAATTTATATTCGAATGGCAGGGCCGGATTATATTTTTCCGATATCGGCTTGATAGCAGCCAGTGCTTTGGTAATATCAACGTTTGGTGCCAACCGAAGCAGCATGATCGACGTTCTTTCAACATTAAAAAGCGTAATGGAAGGGCCAACCGGTTTGAAGGGGTCGCGCATCACTACATCTTTAACAACACCTATAACGGTCAGGGGCTCGGTGCCCAGACTGATGACTTTCCCCAACGGATCTTTATAACCGACCAGTTTTGCTGCGGTTTCATTTATTACAATGGCGTTACTGTCAGTTTTAAATGCTCTTGAAAACCCGCGGCCTTTTATGAGTTGTAAACCGGCGGTTTTAACGTAATCCCAATCTGTCATCATTACATCAAAAGAGGTTCTGGCATTGGGGTCTTTGCCTTCCCAGGTAAAATCGCTCCAGCTGTTGGTTACATTGGTCATAGGGCCCGATGTTTGTGCCACCGATTCAATATAGCCGGTATTCAGCAGGTCCTGTTTCCAGGCTTCGTAATTTTTTTTCAGGTCATTATTGCTCGTTACAATGGTAATGAGGTTGTCGGGGTTGTAACCCATGTGGCGGTCTTTGGCATGATCGATCTGCTGAAATACGATCACCGTACAAACGATCAATGCAATGGAAATGGTGAACTGCAGCACCACCAGCGCTTTGCGGAAAAAAACGGCTGCTATATCCTGTTTTAACGTTCCCTTCAGCACCTTTACCGGTACAAATGAAGAAAGATATAATGCCGGATAACTACCGGCTAAAAGGCCGGTAACAATACAAACACCCAGCAATGATGCCCATAACGAAATATCGCCAAACCGGAAATGTATTTTTTCAAATCCTATGTCTTTCAGCAATGGCAGCAGCAATTGGATCAGGAGGATGGACAATAGAAAAGCCAGAAAGGCGGTAAGCATGGATTCGCTCAGGAATTGTACAATAAGTTGGATCCTTTGTGAGCCCACTGCTTTTCTGATGCCCACTTCCTTGGCCCTTTTTTCAGAACGGGCGGTAGATAAGTTCATGAAATTGATGCAGGCGATCAATAATACAAAAATGCCGATGACTGTAAACAACCGCACGTATTCAATCTGGCCGCCGGTATTCTGCCATTCTTTATAGTCGCTGTACAAATGCAATTGTTGCAGTGGCTGCAGGAATAATTTATGGGTAACACCGTCGGTGCGTTTTTGCATTACGATCGGTTCTATCTTTTTGGAAAGCGCCTGCATGGAACTTCCTTCTTTCAGCTCCACGATATAAGTCAGCCAATTGTTTCCCCATTGCGCTGTTTTTACCCGTTCAGAATTCCGGAGCATATATTCAAATGGGGCCAGGAATTCAAATGTAAAGCTGGAATTGTCAGGCACATCTTTGGCAACAGCTGTAACCAGTGCGGTATACTCGTTGTCTATTTTGATGGATCTTCCAATGGGATCTTCCTTTCCAAACAAGGTGTTCGCCAGTGATTCTGTAAGAACGATCCCATTGGGATCGTTCAACGCCGTGGCGGCATTGCCCTTCACTAAAGGGAATGAAAGCATCGTCAGAAAATCCCTGTCAACGTAGAGGCCTTTTTTGCGGAATTTAGTATTGTCAATGACCAGGCTGTGCTCATTGTTATCAATGCGGGTCAATCTTTTTATTTCGGGATAGTTGCGTTTCAACTCATCATATAGCGGAACCGGTTGGCTTGAGGCGGTACTTTTCTGGTTATTGAAAAGGTTGTGTTTACGGATAAGCGCAAGGCGGTCTTTATTTACATGAAATTTATCAAAGCTGGTTTCATGTTGTATCCATAACCCGATCAGCAAGGCAAAGGCCAGACCGATGGCCAGTCCAAAAATGTTAATGAACGCCAGCCCTTTATTTTGCAATAAACTTCGCCAGGCAATTTTTATATAGTTTTTGAGCATATATAATTCTTAGTAATTTCTGATTTAGAGATTTAGAGGTTTCGGGATTTCAGTATATTCAATGTTTCGCTACATCTCAAAATCCCGAAATCCCAAAATCAGCAATACATGATCTCGTTATTCATTTCTTAGCGCTTTCACCGGATTCGCAAGCGCTGCTTTCACTGCCTGAAAACTCACGGTAGTAACGGCAACAAGTATGGCAAACAACCCTGTCAGCGCAAACACCCACCAGGTTATATCGATCCGCCAGGCATATGCCTGCAACCAGTTGTTCATTAAATACCAGGCTAGGGGAGAAGCGATCACCAGGGCAATGGCAATCAGTTTTATAAAATCTTTCGACAACAAACCGGCTACCTGGCTTACGGTAGCCCCAAGCACTTTGCGGATGCCCATCTCTTTGATGCGATTCACTGCTGCCAGTGCCGCCAGTCCAAACAAACCCAAACAAGCCAGGAAAATGGAAATACCACCGGCCCAGCCTACAATGCTGCTCCAGCGTTCTTCTCCTTTATAAAAATTATCAAACTTTTCATCTACGAAGCTGTATTCAAAAGGCATATCGGGCGCCAGTTTTTTCCAGGTTTCATTGAGCATGGCCAGTTTGGTGGCCGGGTCTCCTGCCTGCAAGCGAACGAAAATGCGGGAGGGTGCTAATTGAGCGGGGCGGCTAAATAACTGTGGTCTTACCGTGTGCGTCAGGTCTTCGAAATTAAAATTGCGCGAAACGCCAATGATCGTCTTTGGTTTATTATTTCCTTTTGCCGCAGCGAGTTGCATACCCAACGCTTTTTCATTGGTAGTGCCTAATACATTTTGTACCAATGCTTCATTTACAATAATGGCATCCATCGTGTCTGATGCCAGGGCCGGATCAAAAAAGCGGCCAGCTATCAATTGCATGCCCATCGTTTGCAGAAAATTATAATCGCCGGGATATTCGATCACCGCCGTTCTTTCTCCCTTGTAATCGAGATACCCTCTGCCCATTTGACCTTCGCCGGATCCCAGCCCCATTTCTCCGGCAGTTACACTTACAATACCGGCATTGGATTGAACGGCCTGTTTATACAACGGGTATATTCTTTTTATATCGATCCGCTCTGTTTTGATCATCACCACGTTTTCTTTATTGAGACCGATATTTATTGAACGCATATAAGTTACCTGCTGCAGGATGATGACGGTTGAAATGATCAAACCGATCGAAAGCACAAATTGCAGCGTCACCAACGAGCGGGTGAACAGGTTGGAACCACCTATGCGAATTTTTCTTTTTAATACTTCCACTGGTTTAAATGCCGATAATACCAGTGCCGGGTAACTACCGGCCAGCAATGCCACCAGCAAGGTAAGACCGGTTAACAGCCACGTTAATTCGGGAAAACGGCTGAATGAAAAACTGAGCTGCCGGTCTGCCAGTTGGTTAAACAGTGGCAGCAGGGTATAGGCCAGTATGATGCCGGAAACGGTAGAGAGCACACTTAGTAAGAAAGACTCAGCAAGGAACTGTATGACCAATTGTTTGCGTTGGCTGCCCATTACTTTCCGTACCCCTATTTCTTTTGCCCGCCCGGCCGACCGGCCAATGGCGAGGGTGGTGAAGTTGATACAGGCAATGAGCAATACAGCCCCTGCTATGGTGATCAGTAACCAAATGTTTTTAGGATTAGCGCCGCCTTCCACCTGCGGGTTCATATGTATATCCCGTATAGCTTGTAATTTAAAACTGGCCTGTACATCGTTTTTTTTATCTTCTTTTTCCGGTTTCTCCTGTTCTTCTGGATGATACTTCTTTCTGAATAAAGCCAGCCGGTTGGGTTCACTGGCCAAACGGCTGCCCACTTTCAACTGTACAAAAGCTTCCATGCCGATGGTCATATTCCAATCCTTACTACTTTCTGCGACCATGGGCGTATGGGCGATATGTTCAAAACTGCCCAGTATCTCAAAACGAACAGAAGAATTGGTCGGAATGTTTTCAGCAACC
The DNA here is from genome assembly GCA_966212235.1 of uncultured Niastella sp. GTDB lineage: Bacteria > Bacteroidota > Bacteroidia > Chitinophagales > Chitinophagaceae > Niastella. The sequence continues at coordinate 239,414 of CBIHPP010000009.1, forward strand.
GCGCTGATGGTAAAAGGTTCAAAAGCGGAATCGGTTTTTATATCCACTGTTTTACCTACTACGTTGGTGGTGCCAAACAGCAGTAATGCTTTTTCTTTTGTTACTACAATATGGTGTGCGTTTTGTAAAGCTGTTTTTTTATCGCCAGATAGCAGGGGAAATGAAAACATGTTAAAGAAATCCGTATCGACGAATTTGAGGGAAGTATGGAATACTTTGTTGTCGACCCGGACAAAACCGCCGCTTCCTTTTAGTCGTACGGCATATTCCACATCGGGAAAGTCTTTTTTCAGGGCTGGTCCTACAGGTGTACATACTGAACCGGAGCCCCCAGGTTCCCGGCCTTCACCCTGCCACCATTCCACTACCCGGTATAAACGATTGCCATTTGTATGAAACCGGTCGTAACCAAATTCATGCACTGAATACAACAGGAACAGGCTAAAGCAGGCAATGCCAATCGACAGCCCGAGTATATTAATGCCTGTCAATACCTTTTGTTGCGCCAGGTTACGAATAGCGATCTTGATATAATGTTTGATCATAGTGTTGGTTGTTATTCCGATCTAAGACTTTTCACGGGGTTGGCCAGCGCAGCTTTTATTGCTTGCACACTTACGGTACATAATGCGATCAAAATAGCTATGCAACCGGCGGCTAAAAACATCCAGGCGCTCAGGTGCACCCGGTAGGCGAAATCGAGCAACCACTGGTGCATGATCCAGTATGATAACGGAAAGGCGATGATACAGGCGATGCATACCAGTTTTATAAATTGTTTCGACAGCATGCTGGTGACCTGCGTTACGCTGGCGCCCAATACTTTGCGAATACCAATTTCTTTGGCGCGTTGTTCCGCAGTGTAGGTGGCCAGTCCGAACAATCCCAAACAGGCTACAAAAATGGTTAGTACAGCAAAGATGTTCAGTATGCGGCTGGTGATTTGTTCTGCTTTATAGGTCTTGTTATACAACTCATCCATGAACGACCAGGAGAAAGGTTCCTCTGTATTGAACGCAGCCCATTGTTGTTTCATAGATGCCAACAACCCCGAGATGTTTTTAGTTTTCACTTTTATGATCAAACCGGTTTCAGGGTTCAATACCATCAATAGCGGCGAAATGGCTTCGCGTAATGATTTGAAATGAAAATCTTTCACAACCCCAATTACGGTATAAGCAACATGGCTTCCCCGGTTGGTATGTTCCCTGACTATCTTTTTCCCAATGGCATTATTGCCCCAGCCCAGGATGCGGGCGGTTGTTTCATTGATGATCATGGCCTGTGAATCAGTTGCCATGGCCGGGGAAAAATTTCTGCCTGCTACCAGTTGCATACCCAGTGTAGGTATGTATTGTTCATCTATTCTATATTCCAACGCATTCATAAGTTTGTTATCTCCGCCTTCCGGATAGGCAAGTGCGTTGTTATAAAAACTGGGGCCCACCGGTTTATAGCCTGAGATGGTTACATTTTCAATGCGCGGGTCGTTCAGTAACTGGTCCCTGAATACGCGTTCGTTTTTTCCAAGCGCCCAGGAATTGTTAAGTACCAGCAACTGCTCTTTATTATAGCCTAATTTCGTTGTTTGAATAAACTTCATTTGCTGATACACTACGATGGTACCTGTGATCAAACATATAGCAATGAAGAACTGGAATACGATCAGGCCCCTTCTCAAATTATATGTATTTGATTGGGTGATGAATTTGCCTTTGAGCGTGGCGATGGGTTTAAAGGAGGATAGAAAGAAAGCAGGGTAAATGCCCGCCAGTATACTTACCAGTAAACCAAGGGCGGTGAGGGCGGCGATGGGTTTAAATTGAAAGCCGAATGATAAGTTTTTTCCTGCCAGGTCATTGAATACCGGTAAAGCCAGTTTCACAAGTATAGCCGATATACATAAAGCAAAAATGGTGAGGAATGCAGATTCTAATAAGAATTGTTTTATAAGGTCCTGTTTGCGGGAGCCCATTACTTTTCTTATCCCGACTTCTTTGGCGCGTTTGGCGGCGCCTGCTGTTGACAGGTTGATAAAGTTGATACAGGCAATCAGTAACATGAACAAGGCTAGTGCGCTGAAAATATAAACATACCGGATATCGCCACCCGGTTCAAATTCAGTTTTGGAATTACCATATAGATGGATCTTTGTTAAAGGCTGCAGCGTAAAACCCAGTTCATTCCCTTTAGTGCGGAATTGCGACAGGGTCATGCCCATGTTCTGTTGTATCTGCGGACCCATGTATTTCTCCACCATGCCGGGCAGCTTGGCTTCCAGTTTTTTATAATCGTAGCCATGCTGCAATACCGCATAGGTATAGTAATTGGAAGTAAGCCAGGTGTTGCTTCTTTCATCAGCATCAGATACCATGGAACCAAACATCTCAAAATGAAAATGCGAGTTGGATGGTATTTTGTCAAAGACGCCGGTTACGGTAAAGGTTGGGGCGTTATTGTTTTTCGGAAAATGGAGCAATTTTCCCAACGGGTTTTCATTGCCAAAATATGTTTGCGCCAATGCCCTTGAAATGACGATGGTGTTGGGCTGTAACAAGGCCGTTTTGAAATCGCCCTGTATAAAGGGAATGGTGAATACATTAAAAAAATTGGAATCCACAAAGACCATGGAAGCATCTGTAAAAAGCTTACCATTTACCAGCACACGGGGATTTCCCAAAGTGCGTAACCTGGTCACTTCTTTTACTTCCGGATAGTCGTTTTTTAAAGCGCCGGCAACCGGCGGCATTACATTGCTTTCATTTATTTTGCCGCCATTCATATTGGCTTTAAAGACCACCCGGTAAATATTGTTTGCCCTGGCATTAAATCGGTCGTAACTCAGCTCATCCTGCACAAACAACAGAATGATAAAACAAACAGCTATACCGATCGATAAACCCAATATGTTGATGGCAGAAAATGCTTTGTTCTTCCATAAACAACGGATGGCTATCTTGAAGTAAGTACTTAACATATTTGTTGCGTATTCTGCATTTCATTATCACATTGGATTATACCATAATATTTTCCAGCACGGTTTGACCGTCGAGCATGCGAATGATGCGATGGCTATAGCGGGCATCGTGCTCGCTGTGCGTAACCATCACAATGGTAGTGCCCTGTTCGTTAAGGTCGGTTAAGAGGGTCATTACTTCGTTCCCATTGCTGCTGTCGAGGTTACCCGTAGGCTCATCCGCCAGTATCAGTTTGGGATTGTTTACAACGGCTCTGGCTACTGCTACGCGCTGTTGCTGGCCACCGCTCAGTTGTTGGGGGTAGTGGTTGCGACGGTGCATGATCTGCATTTTATCCAGCACTTCTTCCACGCGCTTTTTGCGATCGGCCGATTTTACCCCGGTGTAGATCAGCGGCAGTTCTACATTTTCAAAAACCGTCAGCTCGTCGATAAGATTAAAGCTCTGGAAAACGAAACCAATATTGTGCTTGCGCAGGTCGGCCCGTTTGCGCTCATTAAAATGAGCTACTTCAATATTGTTAAATAAGAAACTGCCGGTATCCGGGTCATCGAGCAGACCCAATATATTCAACAGGGTACTTTTGCCACAACCTGATGGACCCATGATGGCTACAAATTCCCCTTCTTTAACATCTATTGATAATTTGTTCAACGCTACGGTTTCAACTTCTTCTGTGCGATAGATTTTTTCGAGATCCCGAATCTTGATCATGTGTTGTATGATTTGAAGTAAATAGTTGTTTAGAAATTATTAAAATAACGATGGATGGGTAACAGGTCCAGATCGTCGATCATCCCGATCACCTTTTTGGCCGGTGTTATTGTTACCTGTTTTTGTTTACCGACGCAGCGTACGCCATCACAATTCCTGTTTGGGGAGGCAGCAAGGCTGCAGCCAAACAGAACGATTAGTAAACTGATGATCTTTATTTTCATGTTGGTTGGTTGTATCGTGAATGGTCAATTGTCAATGCGTGCCCGCCGTGGCGGGGTGAATAATTTATTCTTTTTTCAGGACTAACTCCTGCATGGTGCCATAATTTTCATAGCTGGATGTAACCACTTTGTCACCAGGTTTTAATCCTTCCAGCACTTCATAATAATCAGGGTTCTGCCGGCCCAACTGAATGTCGGTCTTATAGGCTGTTTTTCCATTCTCACTGACTTTAAATATCCAGTTACCACCGGTTGTTTGAAAGAAGCCTCCCTTGGCAACCAGCACCGCTTCCGTTTCATCGCTCAGGGCCAGTAGTACCTGTAACGTCTGGCCACGGCGAATGCCTTGTGGTACTTCACCTACAAATTCCATATCTACCTGAAAGCGGCCGCTCACCACCTGGGTATAAACTTTTTTTACCCTGAGTTTATATTCTTTATTTCCTAAAGTAAATTTAGCGGTTAAACCAGTAATCACATTTGAAATGTAATGTTCATCTATATCGGCCCTGATCTTGAATCCGGTAGTCGCATCCATTTGTCCAAGTCGGGTACCGGCGCTGATGTTCTGACCAATTTCAGCATCGAAAGAAGTCAATTGACCGGTAATGGGTGCTTTTACGACCAGGTCGCCTACTTTTTTCTTCATCAGTTCAAGCGCCTTTTTCATATTCAGGTACGATTGCTCGTTTTGCGTTAACTGGATCTTGTTGGTCGCTGAATCCTGACGCATAATATCTTCCGTTAGTTTTTTACGACGTACCTGGTATTGGTACCCATTTTCAGCCTGCTGGTATTCCTGCGACCCGATCACTTTCTGTGCGAAGAGTTTTTTATTCAGCGTATACAGGCGTTCGGCCTCTTTCAATGCATTGTCTACTTCAGCCATCTGGTTTAAGCGGGCTACGGTATTTTGCTGGGCATTGTTACGGGCGATCTGCATTTGCGTTAATACATTGAATACACTGGTTTCCTGGTTGGCCAGGCTCAGTTCCAGGTCGGGGTTCGATAAACGGATGATGGGCTGGCCTTCCTGCATAATGGTACCGTCTTCAACAAATTTCTGTTCAACCCGTCCGCCTTCCTGGGCATCGAGATAAATAGAGGTTTGTGGTAATACGATGCCGTTAATAGGAACCGTAACCTGAAAGGGGCCTTTCTTTACTTCACTGATGGTAATTCGCTCGGTATCTACGTTCAGACGGCTTTTGCCCGAGGTGAAATAATAACTCGCCGAAATCAATAGCGCGATGGCTACAATACCACCGATGGTTAGGATCCGTTTAACTGTCCATGTCTTTTTAGCAATAACTCTGTCCACTGTATATATTTTTAATGTAATCCGAAAGCCGGAACTTGTGCCTGGCCTGGTTGCAGCTCAACGCTTGTTTACGACTTTCCCGTATTCTATTCCAATAACAATATGCCAGAATATAAGCAATGTGATTACCAGTCAATTAAACAACAAAATGGTACCAGGCTGTTCGCAACTGGTACATCCGGTGTACGGTTTCGATACACAGGTACAAAAGGTGTGTTCCTTCATAAAAAATTGTTTGCCACGCCTTTGTAATTATGGTATAATTGTAGTGAAGTTTGAACAGCTGATCATTTGATTGTTTATAAAACCATCTTTACAAATAAATTTATGTTACTGAAGAATGCTACCATACTGGTGATAGATGATGACGTTGATGTGCTGACGGCCGTCCGGTTGTTGCTGAAAACTGAGGCGAAGGAAGTAGTAACAGAAAAGAATCCTGAAAATCTCCGGTGGTTGCTATCGAAGCAGCAATTTGATGTGATCCTGCTCGACATGAATTTCAACAGTTCCATCAATACAGGTAACGAGGGATTGTTCTGGTTGAAAAAAGTGAAGGAATTCAAATCAGAAGCGGCTGTTATCATGATCACGGCCTATGGCGATATTGATCTGGCTGTGCGTTCACTGAAAGAAGGCGCTGCTGATTTTGTGGTTAAGCCCTGGCATAATGAAAAGCTCATCATTACCATTAAGGATGCTTTAAAAAGAAAAGAAAGCAAATTAGCATTGGCGCCCGGTCGCAGTAACGATTCCATCATCGGCACTGAATTACTGGGCGAATCGGATGTAATGGGTGATATTTTTTACAAGATCGAAAAGATAGCGCCTACCGATGCCAATATTTTGATACTGGGGGAGAACGGGACCGGTAAAGATCTAATTGCCAGAGCCATTCACCAGCAATCGCTGCGGGCAAAGAAAGCCTATGTAAAAGTAGACGTTGGCGCGTTGACCGAAACTTTGTTTGAAAGCGAGTTGTTTGGTCATAAAAAAGGCGCTTTTACCGATGCGCGGGAAGATCGCGTTGGCCGGTTTGAAGCTGCCAACGGCGGTACGCTTTTCCTTGATGAGATCGGCAATATTTCCCTGCATTTGCAAGCCAAATTATTAAGCGTATTGCAGAACCGGCAAATAATCCGTTTGGGCACCAATGACCCCGTATCTGTAGATATAAGACTTATTTGCGCTACCAATTTACCATTGACAGAACTGGCCAATGAGAACCGTTTTCGTAAAGACCTGGTATACCGCATTAACACCGTGGAGATCATGGTGCCGCCTTTACGTAAACGGGGCAATGATATTATTCTGCTGGCAAAACATTTCAGCCGGTTGTACAGTAATAAATACCTGAAACCCGTGATGGAATTTGATGATAAGGCCATTGAAAAATTGCTGAATTATCATTTTCCCGGTAATATCCGTGAATTGCAATACACCATTGAACGGGCGGTGATCATGTCAGACGGGCATGTGTTGCAGGGAACCGATCTCATCTTTTCACCCATTGAGTCCTCTACCACACAGGATAAGGAACCCGATGAACTGAACCTGAGCGCCGTGGAAAAGAATACCATATTGCACGTTATTGAAAAGCACAATGGGAATATTACCAGGGCGGCAAAGGAGTTGGGATTAACGCGCACGGCTTTGTACAGAAGGTTGAGTAAATACGATATCTAATTTGATAATGTGATAAAGAGCTAATGTTCTATAAACGTTTCGAGTGGCGCATCATTTTTCAGGTGTTATTCCTTTTTATAACACTGACGGTATCGTCGTTCCTGTTGATAAAAGGATTGTACGTTTACCTGGTGGTCATGATCCCGCTGATCATATATGCCATTGTAGAGCTTTACCGCTTTCAACGTAAAGCGCATACCGAACTGCAACAGTTTGTTGAGTCGGTACACTATCGCGATTTCTCCCGTTATTTTGATGTAAAACATGCGCCGGTTGAACTGCAGCCTTTGCGGAAAGGGTTCAATGAGATCAATTCCACCTTTAAGGTGATGAGTAAGGAAAAAGAAACCCAGTTTCAATACTTGCAGAAAATACTGGAGCTGGTTGATACCGGCATTTTATCGTACAAGGAGCATAACGGGGAAGTGGTATGGATGAATGAATCGTTGAAGCGGATGCTGCATCTGCCTTACCTGAAAACCATACAATCACTGGCCCGTCGTGACAATGAATTGTACAGGCAGGTCACTTTGTTAAAACCGGGCGAGACAAAAATCGCTACCGCCCATTCCGAAAAAACAACGTTTAAATTATTGATGTCTGCCACTGCCTTTCAAACCGATGGCAGTAAGTTTAAGCTGATCGCTTTTCAAAACGTAAGCGAAGCGCTGGATGAAACAGAATCAAAGGCCTGGCAAAAGTTGTTGAGTGTAATGACGCATGAGATCATGAATTCCATTGCACCCATATCATCGCTGGCAGAAACGTTAAAATACCGGTTAAAGCAGTTTGCCGGACGACCCGATATGGAGGCCGGTTCTATGGACGACCTGGAGCTGGGCATTGATACTATCAAAAGAAGGAGTGAGGGGTTGTTGAAGTTTGCCGAAACGTATCGCAACCTGAATAAGATCACCACGCTGAACCTGAAAAAAATATATGTGCGCGATCTGTTCGAAAACCTGCATCACCTGATGCAGCCCACGCTGGATCAAAAGAATATTGAAATGGAAATTGTTTTGAAGGATCCCGATCTGCAGCTGGATGCCGATACCAACCTGCTTGAGCAGGTGCTGATCAACCTGGTGGTGAATGCCATGGAAGCGGTGAAGGAGCGTGAGGAACCGCGTATTGTTTTATCGGCCTGGTATGCCAACAATCATAAAACGGTTATTAAAGTGGCTGACAATGGTACTGGCATGCCGGAGGAGGTGCTTGATAAAATATTCATTCCATTCTTCAGCACCAAAAAAAGCGGCAGCGGCATTGGTTTAAGTCTGTGCAAACAGATCATGATGCTGCATAAAGGCAATATACAGGTGCAATCGGTAGAAGGGCAGGGGACAGCGTTTATGATGCAGTTTTAAAACCTAATATGATAATTAGCTGATGTGCTAGTAAAAATTGCTGTTGTTGGTTGATGGCCTAACGGTAACTATGAACGAATTTTTACAAAGAAGGTTAAAAACACATGCTGAAATTTTTATCTATGGAGAAAAAACACTATACTTGTAGTAGGGTTGTATAACCTATGTTCTTAATTAATTGAAAGGTTCTGTTTAGTATACTTCGCAAGGAAATGAGTAAAATTGGATTAATTACTAAACAAGATTTTATGGCAGTTACACAAATTAAGTTGTATGAATTAGTAAGGAACAAATTCGGTGAAAAAGATTCAGAAACATTTGTTCATCTTATTGAGGAAAAAATGGACACAAAAATTGATCAACGAACGCAGATGCTGGCAACGAAGGATGATATAACAGCGCTTCGTTTGTCTACAAAAGAAGATATAGCAGCGCTTCAATTGTCTACAAAAGAAGATATAACAACGCTTCATTTGTCTTTAAAAGAAGAAATCTCAGCGCTTCGTTTTTCTACAAAGGAAGAAATCTTAGCACTTCGGGAATCAACGAAAGATGATATGAGAAAGTTGAAGGGTGAATTATTGCGTACTGTTTATCTTACGTCCCTCGGTCAGGTTTTTGCCATCATTGCCTCAGTTATTTCTTTAATGTTATTAATATTAAAGAAATAGCCAACTTCATCTACACACACATCACACAAGCTACCCTTTACTTTACACCCAGAGTTACCCGTTTCGCCAGCCAGCTATCTTTTACCGGCACCAGCCAGTTATTTTCCAACTCCTCTTTTGTTTGCACCAGGTTATTAAAATAGAGCGTATCGGCAGTAATGAAGTTATTATCAATGCCGTATTGTAATTGAGCCAGCGGCAGCATCTGCACTTTATCTTTTACCATGAAGGCCAGCATTTGCCGGTCGAACATATTTACTTTGAACATTTGCTCAATTTGTTTGATCAGTCGAACCGAGCTGTCGGTACTACAACCGCTTACGCCCGTAGCGCGTTCATCGGCCATCAGTACAATAAACTGACCGAAAAACAGGTTTCCATATCCTTTAACCGGCGCCCCGTGCGATTGCCAGTTATCGGCAAAGTTGTTTAACAGGTCTTCAATATGCAATGCTTCACTCATCATAAACAGCCGGCTGCTTTGATACACCCACACCCTCGAATCGGGGGCAAAATCGGCTGGTATTTGTTCCCTGTAAGTATCTATCATGGTGCAAAATTAATACAAAAGCAGGAAATCACCTTCAGGGTGCAACATGTCCGTGCCTGGCCGGCCGGATTTTCAGTCAGTACCAAAGGTTGTTTTCATTGAATCCGATCCGAACTCCTTACACGTTTTTTGCCCAAAACTGCACGTCTATTGCCAAAACTGCACACCTATTAAATATTATTCGATTATAATATGGGTTTATTTATTTTAGCATTCATTTAATGTTCGTGTGAGTTTCCTGTATAGTTGAACTAATAACCAAAACAACCAAAATTGACCCTGACTCTAACCCTTCCTGCTTTGCTGCATTTATTGTCAGCAAAAGTTTGCCGTATCGCCCTTCTACTTTGGTGGCATATAACCGGCATTGAGCGCCAATTCACCAATTCTCCTCCATCTTTTTTAAAAAATGGCAAAACGAAAACCTTCTTGAGAAGAAAGGGTTACCCGTCAGCGGTACCATACCTGTTATTGGGTTGTTGGGTTATAAGCTGTTGAAATATGCCCGGGCTCTACGATTAGCTTTCCCATAAAATGTTATAAAACAATAATTTTCTCTTAGCATAAACTGGTAAGACCATGATTTGTACACTAGACTGTAAACGGTTATTGATCGGGATTGCGTTCCTGTATATAAGTACGCATGCTGTTGCCCAGGATGAAGCAACTGCTGCCCCTGCTGTTAAGACTTTTGCCTTGGAGTCTGACATTATGGGCGCCGCCTCTAACAGTGTGAACCTGTTTACCGGTAACGTGACGTTCCCGGTGAACCTGATAGCGTTGCCCGGGCATAACAACCTGAATGCTTCGGTTTCCATGAGCTACAACTCAAGTGTGCGACAACAGGCAGGTACCTGGAACCGGGAAAGTGCTACCGGCATAACCGGTTTAGGTTGGAGTTTGGAAATGCCTAAAATTGTTGCCGACTATAAACAAACCGGGGCTAAAGAAGACGACGAATATTATCTGTTGCAAAATGGTTCTTCCAACAAACTCATTCGCACCAATGCGGCGTACGATAATGAAGCGGGGGCTCATTATTATGAGTATGCAACCCGAAATTATCAGTTCTGGAAGATCCGTTACTATTATGATAACTATGAGGTTAAAGGCAATGGTTTCTCAGGCGGTGTTAATAAATGGGTGATCACTACCGACGACGGTACCAAATACATATATGGAGATCAATATAGCGGGCGCAATACGGTACAGTATATGGTTCGGTGGAGCAACTGGATGGGCAATAGTGCACAGATCAATGGTCAGAGCCGGTTAGCATTTGAATGGAATTTATCACAGATAGTGAATGTATGGAATGAGAAGGTCACTTATGAATATGAGCAGGTGGAGCAATATGTTGGATCAACGGCCGGTCAAAAACATACAGAGGCCAGTTATGTGAAACAAATTACCGATGTATACGGACGTAAAGTGCAGTTTTTTTACAATGAAAAGGACGCGAAATTTTATGTAGAACCACATACAGAACGGGCTGAACCGGATGCCTACCAGGAACAATACGAAAAAAAATACCTCGATCATATCGATGTTGTACAGGAAGATGGTAGTAAACTGTTATCGGTACATTTAACTTATAGTACTTTAATAGGTAACAGTGGGCTGGATAAAATGCTATTGACCGGAATTACCCAGCGATCGGGCAACGGCAAAACCCAGCCGGGTATGTCGTTTACATATTATACGGACAACAGTGCATTACGCGGCTTTATTCAAAAGGTTACCTATCCGGCCGGCGGAACGGTTACCTATTCGTATACCGGTAAAACCATACCCCGGTCGAACAGGGAACTTGTGATCAATGCACCTGCCGGGTATGCTGAACCCAAAATATACCAGGGAGAAGATTACGTTGCTGTTGTATGGCGGCAATTAGGAAGCGGCGACAGCCATGACGGTTCGTTCAAAGATCTGAAGCTGTATGTGTATACCTGGGTAGGGGAATGGAAAGAACAGTATATAGGGCCTGTAGGGAGCGTTGAGCTTACTGAAGCGGGGGCTTTCCAGGACTATAAAAACTTCCAGGTAGCTATGCAAAAAGATTTTTTTGCCGTTCTTACCCGTATGGGCAGCGGTGCATCTAATTGTTACATAGTTTATAGAAATCAGGCGAATCGTGGCGAGTGGACAGCTTATCCTGTATTGAATACCATGATTGGATATGTAGGCTTGACCACAATGGTATCAGGGACAAATTATATTGGGCTTGCCCCCCAGATAGTAACAGATGGCACCAATCCTGGTATCTTATTTACCTATACCGGTGATGGTTTTACACAAACCTCTTTGAATTTACCATACGGAAATTATAATTATGGCGGAACCAATAACTATTTTATATGCCACGGATCTTATGAGCAGACCTTTGCCTACGACAACCAATTGTATTTTTATTATCTCACCGAAGATCGCAAGTGGGTGGCCAAAAACCTGGATGATGTAAAATTCTCTTCAGCAAACAGGAGCTTCTGGTATGCCTCGAATTCTATGGCCGTTGTAATGGCCCAGGGTAACCCGGAGTATCCTTATTTGTGGGACTTCTCGTATAATATGTTCTTTCGGGACGAAACGAATGTGGATGGCGGCCCCACATTTGGCCAGGTAAGCGACCTGGCCCCGGTATATATAGAAAATAACAGCATGGTGGGCATGTTCGGCCATTTGGCTCGTTATGATGGATGGAACTGGTATTCGGTTTTTGCTGACTGCCAGGCGTCTTTCTCTGAAAACTATTATTCATACGGCGACGATTATGTTGTTCGGCCAAGATATTCTTTATCTGATGGTTGGTATCGCGGTGGCATCATGGCGTTTGATCCAAACCAGTTGGCCTGGCAACCGGATGTTGCATTGAATGGCACCAATGCAGGCCAGGATGTGGCCAATGCCGGTAACGATTACTATTATTATGGTAATGGATATTATTATAAGAAAACGAATGGCACCTGGGAGAAAAAGGTCACCTATTCTCTGCCAATCCACAGGACCTTTATTCCTGTTGGTGGGAATCCCAGATTTGACGTAATTGTTGGTATTAATCCTTTCGATATTCAGAAAGTGGTCATTTTCAAGAATGGCGAAATAACAGAGCGCTACCTGGGGGGACAGCGGTTGATCGACAAAACCCGGAAGTTCGTTTCACACGGCGTGGGCAGCGAAACCATTGTATCTTTCCCAAATACCTATGCCAACCACGTAGACGCCCGAAGCCTTAGACTGAACAGGCTGGTAAATGATGATATTGCCGGCCAGCAGGTTGATTATCCTGTTGCTTATGTAACAGTCAATGACGGCATCCAGGACCGGTACGTTTCTTACAAATATGAAATATCCACCGCTTATTTTGATCCCTCCGGCAATTCAGCCCAGTATAATGAGGTGAGCATAGTACCAGGCAGTTCAAATCCCGACGATCATCCTTACGGTTATACCAAATACTTTTTTAATAATGGTTATTCTGGTCCCGAAAACGGGTATCCTGTGCTGTCCACCTATTGGCAGGGTATGCCGTATGAAACCCGCGTATATGATAATAATGACCAGTTGATCAGTTCTGATAAAACCGATTACACAATTTATTCAAAAAATATACTTAACGGGGATGGTAATCTCGTGTATACGTCGCATTTTGTACGTCCTACCGGCACTATTACTACTAAAGATGGAATAACAACTTCTACATCAAACACGTATGATTTGAATACCGGTCTGGTCAGGGAGAGCACCATGCAGGATTATAATTCCAAACAAAATCAGTTCAAAACAACCTATAAATATTTCTGGGAGCAATACGATCCGGCCAGGGCTATGAATATACTGTCACCGGTGATTCAAACCAGGAAATCAGTTTCCACCGCTTCGGGCGAGCTTGTAACAGATGTGATGGCAGTTACCTGGAAGAGCTGGAACAATGTATATGCGCCCCATAAAACCTATCAATGGAAAAGAACGGGATCTGCTGATTTTGATTTCAGCAGTTGGTCGGGCACCGGCGAGCCAACGGCAGGCTGGCTGAAACTAATACAAATAGATTTGGTTGATGCATTAGGTAATCCTATTCAGGTGACCAACCGGTAAGAAATAAATAAATCATTTCCTATAAATGTGCCTATATGTACAAGAAATTATCAGTGATCATTTTTATTGCAATGGCCTTTATCACCGGAATTGTTCCGCCTGTACTGGCAGGTACAGGACAACCCCTTATTAGAGGGTGGTCTGGCGCAATGTCAATACCGGTTACTTATATATATGGTTATAACAACAGCGTGGTAATAGCGAAAGTGACAAATGGCAGGCAGGAACAGGTAGCTTTTTCCAGCTTTGAAAGTGCCGACAAAGGTTTCTGGGATTACAATGGTAGTACGGGCGGCAGCGCTGCCGACCTGGGCAGAACCGGTACGAAATATTATAACCTGGGAACCGGCGCCATATCACGCAGCGGTATGCCATCGGGAAAATATATCCTGAGCTACTGGTCGAAGGGCGGCGGCGCCACCCTTTCAGGAAGTAATTATTCATTGATCAGTGAAACCAGTGACATGATGGTTAACGGGTGGGTGTACCACGAATGTATTTGTCTGTTTTCCGGTGCCGGCAGCATTCAGCTTACAGGGAATATACAAATTGATGAACTGCGGTTGTTTCCATTTATGGCGCGCATGACTACGTTTACCTATATTCCGTTGGTTGGTAAAACCTCCGAAACAGATATCAATAACATTTCTACATATTATGAGTATGATGATTTTTTCCGGTTGAAATGTGTGAAAGATCAAAATGGTAATATCCGCAAGAACTACATCTATCATCTGAAAAATCAGCAATAACCATGAACCAGCAATCCCCCTTTATACAATACAGGAAACCGGTTTGGTTATTGGTAACCTGTTTTCTTTTAACCGTTTATTCGTTGAAGGCCCAAACCTGCCCTAATACCTGGTCTTATATGAACATATACCCCGCGTACGGCAGTAATTCCTGTTCCCCGGGTTGGACAACATTGGAGGCATATGTAGATTGGACAGACCCTTCGGTTACCAATGGTGAGTTTCGCTGGTATGCAAGTGAAACGTCTACTGATATTTTGTATAGCAGCCCCTGTTACAACGACGGTGCCACCAGTCAATATAGCTTATATGCTTCTCAGGGACAATCTGTTTATGTATGTATTTATAATTATTACACCGGGTGCGAAACAAATCGTGAGCAATACTATTTTAGTTTCCCCGCTCCACCTTCAGGCTACATTGAATATGCCCGTGACTGTGGTTTTGGAGCAACTGAAATAAAGACAATAAATACATCTAATTTTGGTGTGTATTTCGAATTGGTAAAATATAATAACTACGGCAACTGGGATTACGTAACAAGTAATTATACCGGTGAATTTTCTGCACAAGGTTTAGACCCATACGGTCAGTATGCCATACGATTAAATTCGGGTAATTATTGTGGAACTTCTACCGTACTTCCATTTAGTATCGATTATTCGGATCCTGCGGCGCCGACAGTATACGGTAATGTAGGGACTTGTGAGGGAAGAAGCGCTGAAGTAATTGCGACAGGGCCACATCAAAGTATTTTCTGGTATGATGCTGCGGGAAATTTCCTGGAGGAAACTTCTCATTATTTTACGCCTACCAACCTGACGGCGGGAACATACACCTACATAGCCCGCGGAGGTAACAGCAGTGGCTGCAGGAGTAATCCGGCATCGATTGTTGTAAATGTAAACCTTAAACCGGTAGATGGTACAATAACAGCCAGCACAACGACTGCCTGTGTAGGTCAATTGGTAACCATCGCCAACCAGGGTGGGGTAGGTACACCGCATTATTGGGGCAGCAGTGATGGCGGACAGACCTGGAATTTGTTTGCAGATGGGCATGTGGGAGAATCCAACTTTCAGTTTACGCCTTCTACTCCCGGCACCTATCGTTTTCATGTGCGTAATCAAACAGTATGTGGCTTTTGCTGGGACCAACCTGGCGGCTGCACCACGTTCCCTTATGTGGATATAACGGTGGTTACGCCACCGCCAGTGACCGTATCGGTTAGTTCGCCTACGTTTGGCCAGGGTGAAACCAAATTAACGCCCAGTATTACAGGCAGCAGTTATCAGTGGATGTATAACGGAGCTGATATTCCCGGCGCCACAGAGCGCATGTACGCTGCCGGTAAATCAGGTAACTATAGCGTACGGGTGACCAGCGGCACCGGATGTATAAGCGTATCACCACCCGTAGCGGTCACCGTCAATAACAACAATAATTATATCATCACCAACAATATTCGCAAACCAGGCGTTACCACCAATGATCAGGTAGGCGCCCTGAGTGCAGCGGAGAATTTTCAGAACATAGCTTATCTCGATGGCGTTGGCCGTACCATACAGGAAGTAGTTACCCAGGGTAGCCCGGGCAACCAGGATGCGATCACCTTTGTGGAATATGATGCAATTAATCGCAGTCCAAAAGCATATCTTCCTTATACAAGTGGCACGGATGGCAGCGTTAAACCTGATCCGGTCAGCGCACAAGCTGCTTTCTTCCAGAATTTGAAAGGGGATAGCCATGCCTATGCCGAATCAAGGCTTGAAAATTCCCCGTCTAACCGGCCGGTGGAGCAGGCCGCGCCGGGCACTTCCTGGCAAATAGGTTCAGGCCACACACAAACCATAACGTATACAAAGAATGTGTGGGGTGAAGTGCGCATTTGGAATTATGCCCCGGCCACCCAAACAGCCTCCGGTACTTCGTCGTACAACGACAATGAATTATTTGTAACACAGGTGATCTCGGACCAGGGGCAGAAAAGCCTGGAGTATAAGAACAAGAGCGGTCAGGTAGTGTGTACAAAAGTGCAAAAAACACCCGGTGATGATATCAACTACTTCGTCACCTATTTTGTATATGACGACCTGCAGAATATGCGATTCAAGATCACGCCTGAAGCGGTGAATAACCTGGCTGCGATCAATTATACCTTTTCTTATAATGACAATTTCACTAAGCAATGGCTTTTTGCCTATCAATACGATGAAAGCAACCGTCAGATCACCAAAAGAAAACCAGGCGCAGGTGAGGAATTTATCGTGTATGATAATCTTGACCGGGTTGTATTTACGCAGGATGCTAATATGCGCGCAAAGGCACAGCCGCAGTGGCAGGCAACCCTGTATGATGTGCTGAGCCGGCCGGTGATCACCGGACTGGTTACCCATACTGCTACCTTAACTGATATGCAAACCGCGGCAGATACCCGTACATCCGATCTGCCGATTGGCAGCCCGGGCACTGGTGGTGATATAACATTGTATCAGCCTTCCGCGGGAACTTATCAGGCATCGAATAGCATAACCATGATAGCTGGTTTTTCAACAACCGGCGATTTTGTTGCTGAAATTGTACCGGCAGCAGACGGCCCGCAGATCTCCATAATAGATGGCGTAGCTGTAAGCAAGAATCCGTTGCCGCCCGGTGCTCCATTTGAAATACTGACCGTTACTTATTATGACGATTATAACTGGGTGGCCGGTACCGGTACTACATTAAGCAGTACCATCGATGGCACCTATTTGAACAACAGCAATTATTTTATTACTTCATCTACGGCTCCGGAATATGCACAACCCATTCAGGCAAATTACCATGTAAGGGGTAACATAACCGGCGCTAAAACAAAAATAGTAGGCACCACGAACCAGTATTTATATGCTGTTACTTTCTATGATACCGAGGGAAGGTCTATTCAGGTGCAAAGCATCAACCAAAGTGGTGGAAAAGACATTACAACAACTCAATATGACTTTACCGGTAAATTATTGCGTAGTCTTGATCAATTTGAGAAGAAGGCTGGGACTACTACTACAAATTACCTGGTATTAAAGAGGATGGAGTACACCCTTAATGGATTGCCATACAAGACCTGGAAAAAGATTGGAACAGATCCTGAGCATTTGGTGAACACATATACTTATTCTGAAAACGGGGATGTTAAAACCAAAACGCTTGGCAATGGCCTCGAATCCCTGAATTATGATTACAATATGCGCGGCTGGCTTACAACCGTTAATAAAGACTATTTAACAGCCCCTGATAATACACCGCCCACGCACTGGTTTGCTATGGAGCTGGGCTATGAGAACAGCAATTCTGTAGTAAGCAATACCAGTTACAACAATCCGCGGTTTAACGGCGCTGTTACCGGAACTGTATGGAAAAGCAGGGGCGCAGGCGTGAGAAGAAAATTCGATTACACGTATGATAATATTGACCGGTTAACGGCTGCCGGCTTTAAGGAACAGTTCGGTAATGCATGGGCCAATACCGATCCGGTGAATCAGAATTTTACCATTGACTTCGGTATAGGAGGCAAGGGAAACAGCAACCAGTTTATTGAATATGACGACAATGGCAATATTAAAAATTGCTGGCAAAAAGGATTGAAAGTGAACAGCAGTGCTAACATCGATGACCTGGTGTATGAATATATCAGTGGTAATCAGCTGGGAAAAGTTAGCGATGGGCAGAACGATCCTACTACCAAACTGGGCGATTTTCACGATGGAGGCAACGCCGGTTATGATTATGATTACGATCCCAATGGAAATCTCACAAAGGATGAGAATAAAAAGATCACCAGTATTACCTATAATCACTTAAGCCTGCCCCAGGTGATCACCTTTGCAAACAGTAATGGTACCAGCAGTACCATCACTTACACCTATGATGCAACCGGCAGTAGACAAAAGAAAGTAGTGGTTGATAAAAGCACGACCGGAAAAACGGTCACCATTACTACCACTTACTTATTTGGCGGGGTGTATGAAAGCCGTACGACGGTTAATCCGGCGCCCACTGATCCGGCCGATTATACTGACGAGCTTCGTTACCTGAAACATGAAGAAGGCCGGATGCGTTGGGTACCTGGTACTTCAGGTACTGCCGGCAGCTTTGTTTTTGATTATTTTATTGTAGATAATTTGGGTAACGTACGTACCATACTCACGGAAGAACAAAAAACAGATCCTTATCCGATGGCGAGTATGGAGGATGTGGTTAACAAGAACGATCTGAATGATCCAAAGAATTATATTCCTTATTACGCCAATTCCGACTATACAACCGATGGCGGGGTTCGTTATGCCATCAGCAGTATTACCGACTATCCCAATACAGCCGACGCAAACGTTACGGCACCGAACCAATATGTTGCTCGGTTAAATGGTAATGGTAAAAAAATTGGTCCCTCTGTAGTATTAAAAGTAATGGCCGGTGATCAGTTTAATCTTCAGGTAAGCAGTTGGTATAAAACAAATGGGGTTAGTCCTGATGTACCCGCTAATCCGTTGAGCGACCTGGTGACTATACTGGCAAACAGCGCCGGTAGTATATCGGGCAAGTTGTCGCCCGCTGATCTGCAGAATAGTAATTTCCTGGGACCGAATATTACTAAATTCCTGGATGGAAAAACCGTATTAACCGACCGGCCTAAAGCTTATGTAAACTGGGTTTTATTCGATGAGCAGTTCAGGTATGTACAAAGCAGCAGTTCCTTTGAACAGGTGCCTGTTGAAACTGATTTCCAGAACAATGTACACTGGCACCAGAAAACCAACTTACCAGTTACCAAAAGCGGTTACCTGTATGTGTATGTGAGCAATGAAACGCCGAATATTGATGTATTCTTCGATAACCTGCAGGTAACGCATATTCATGGGCCGTTGCTGGAAGAGAACCACTATTATCCTATGGGATTGCCGATGGCCGGCATCTGCAGTCATACATTGAATGGATTGGCCGCCAATAAACTCAAATACCAGGGTAAAGAGTTGGAAGAAGATTTGGGTTTAAATTTGTACGATTTTCACGCGCGGCAGTACGATGCACAGATAGGCCGGTTCCATGTGCCTGATCCGGCGAATCAGTTTGCCAGTCCGTATCTGGGTATGGGTAACAGTTGGCCGAACGGCACCGATCCGGATGGCAGGATCTTTGGTATTGATGATGCAATTATTGGCGGTATGATTATTGGTGCGGCTCTTTCTTCTGCTACCTACGTTGCGGGGAACTTTATGAATGGCGGCACCTGGAAAGATCTGAACTTTAAGGACTGGAGTAAAGCGGCTGCTATGGGAGCAGTAAGTGGCGCTATGGGCGCAGGTTTTGTACAGGCTGGCCCGGCCCTCGTGGGTAAAGAACTGGCTCAAAGCATGGGATATCAGATGTTTTCCAATATAGCAACCCAGGTAGGCGTTAATGTTGCTTTTGGAAATAGAATTACGATAGGAACCATTATTGGTGCGGCAATAGGTGGGGCCATTGACGGGGCCATTCCCCAGTTCACGGGTATTGCGCATTCAGGAATCACTTACGGTATAATGGATGGGATTAAAAACGGAATAGCCGAACTGGCATATAATACTGCCCGGGGTGCATTGGTTGGCGGTATTTCCGGCGGACTGGGTGCAATGATCGATGGCGGAGATATTGGGCAGGGAACCGTACAGGGAATGAGAGCGGGGGCTTTGTCAGGCGGAGTACGTACAGCCATGAATTTGGCATTTATGGGGCCGGCAATAGTGCCAAATGACGAGGCCCGGAAAGAAATACAATCGGTGGAGAAAATGTCACATAAGCATATTTTATCAGGCGCTGCAGCTCCTGTGTTTCGGGTAGGCGGAATATTGAAGTTATTTACACCCGGAATTACCATAGGCAGGTCTGTCATGGTTAACGGTAGAACCCATGCCTGGGCAGACGTGAAAACCTGGGTACATGAAGTAGGCCATGTTTTACAGCAATTCGAAGGTGGATATGAAGGTCAATTATTTAATGGAATAAAAGACCAGTGGTTTGGAAAATTATTCCATTGGGATTGGAACTATGATCCATATGGCATCCCCGGAACAAATGAATATGATGCCGATCATTATATTGAGAACTTACAAGTGCAATATGGCACGGAGAAGTACCTGAACCGGCCATTGTAAATTGGCCAATATTAGAATGATAAAAATTAAGAAATGAAGTTGTTATTACTAACTATATTACTAACCTCTCAGGTAATATGTAATGGTGGCTATCCGGACCCCGGACGCTTTTTATGTGTAAGTAAAAAAAATGACTGTTTGACGTATAATACTAACAATCATTTAAGGGTATCGTTTTCCCGTTGCCATTACCATTATATGAACAGGAGATGCGTTATAGGCATTTTTTGTACGGTTGAAAATCGTACAGATTCTGTTTTGCATTTTGATCGGCAGAATTTTATGATCAACTCAAAGCAGGGAGCATATGAACTGAATAAGCGCAGGATTATGAAAGACAATAAACTTATTACATTGCCTGATACATTTAATCTTCGTCCGGGTGGTATAGACGATATTTATGTTTTTGAATTCTGGTCAAAAGATAAAATGTCTCATCAGGAATACAATAAGTTGCTGGCAAGCGATACCGTTAATTTAATATTTTCAGGAAGCACTAAGGATACCATTTTGCAGATGATCCCGAAAACGGAACGAGATTAGTTCATAAAATAATGATAACAAAAAAGGCTTCGTAAGAAGCCTTTTTTGTTTATGATGGTGACATTCTGAATTTACACATTAAACCTAAAATGCATCACATCCCCGTCTTTCACAAGATATTCCTTACCCTCTATGCGCAGCTTACCTACTTCGCGGCAGGCGGCTTCTGAACCCAGGGTAATAAAGTCGTTATAGGAAATGACTTCTGCTTTGATAAAACCCTTTTCAAAATCGGTATGAATAACGCTGGCGGCCTGTGGCGCTTTCCAGCCTTCGTGAATCGTCCAGGCACGAACTTCCTGAACACCGGCGGTAAAGTAAGTTTGCAGGTTCAGTAATTTATAGGCGGAATGGATCAACCGGTCCAGCGCAGGCTCTTTCATTTTGTATTCATCCATGAACATCTGTTTGTCGGCCGGGTCTTCCATTTCACTGATCTGGGCTTCAATATTGTTGTTCATGACGATCACCTGGGCGTTTTCGCCTTTAACCGCTTCCTGCAGGGCCGCAGAGAACTTGTTACCGGTATGCATACTTGCTTCATCAACATTGGCTACATACAGCACCGGTTTTTCGGTGAGCAGGAACAGGTCGGCAATGGCCGGGCGTTCTTCTTTGGTAAAACTCAGCTCGCGGATGCTTTTGCCTTTTTCCAGATGCTCTTTACAGCGTAGCAGTACTTCGTATTCTATTTTCAACTTGGGATCGAGCCGGGCCTGTTTTTCAATACGGCTCAGTTTCTTGTCTACACTTTCCAGGTCTTTCAGCTGCAATTCAATATCAATGATCTCTTTATCGCCAACGGGGTTAATGGCGCCTTCATCACGTAAAATGTTCTCATCCTCAAAACAGCGGATCACGTGAATAATGGCATCCACTTCGCGGATGTTGCCAAGGAATTTATTGCCCAAACCTTCACCCTTGCTGGCGCCACGCACCAATCCGGCAATATCCACAATCTCGATCTGGGTTGGAACAATACGGTCGGGATGTACCAGTTCTGCCAGTTTGTGCAGGCGGGCATCCGGTACATCAACCAGCCCAACATTGGGGTCAATGGTACAGAACCGGTAATTGCTGGCCTGCGCTTTAGCGCTGTTGCTCACTGCGTTAAATAAGGTTGATTTCCCAACATTCGGTAATCCGACAATTCCTGCTTGTAAAGCCATTTAATAGTTTTTTAGTTCTTAGTTCCGAGTTCAGAGTTCTTAGTCTTAGTACTTTATTCCTGATTTTGAGAAACTTGGAACTAAAAACTGTGAACTGAGAACTGTTTTCGGCGCGCAAAGATAGGGTTTTACGGGGTGATTATATATGGCCGGATTCCTTTATCTTCAGCGCTTAATCTTATTCCCTTATGGCATTAAGTCGTATCTGGAGTGCCTTTATTATTGTTTCCATTGTTGTTGCTGTGTTTAAGTTTCTCGCCGGTGGTGAAAAGCAGGTATTTAGCTCCATGGTGGTGGGTAAAAGGGGTGATTCGGTGCAGGTGGTGCAAATGCCCGTTTCTGCGGCTGACGCTGCATTGGTGGCTGCCCTGGATACCAGCGGCCGCGTAAAGGCGGGCGAACTTATTTACAGGAAGGAAGCGGATAAGGTGGTGGCGGTAAGGGTACAAAATGCCAATGGGATTGTAGATACCTGCTGGGATGCCGTGGATCTATGCTTTAAACTGATCGGGATCCTGGCCCTGTTTATGGGTTTTATGAGCATTGCCGAAAAGGCAGGGGGCATCAACCTGTTGTCCCGCATCATTGGCCCCTTCTTCTCAAAACTGTTCCCTGAGGTGCCGAAAGGGCATCCGGCCATGGGACATATGATCATGAATTTTTCCGCCAATTTACTAGGTCTCGATAATGCGGCCACCCCTTTCGGGTTAAAGGCCATGCAAAGCCTGCAGGAGCTCAATCCTAAAAAAGAGGTTGCCTCCAATGCGCAGATCATGTTCCTGTGCCTGCATGCGGCGGGTTTTAATTTGATCCCCGTCAGCGTTATTGCCGTGCGGGCAGCGCAACATGCCAGCGACCCTACCGATGTTTTTCTACCCTGTATGATCGTGACATTTGTAGGTACCATGGCTGCTATGTTCATTGTGTCGTTGCGGCAAAAGATCAACCTGCTGCAACCGGTTATTATATTATGGATCTTAAGTATTTCTGTAGTAGTAGCCCTGCTGGTGTGGTATATAACCAGGCTGGATGCCAACGGTGTGCAGTTATTTTCAAGCGTATTGAGCAATGGGCTGATCCTGGTGGTGTTCCTGCTGATCGTGCTGGGGGCTATATATAAAAAGATAGATGTTTTTGATGCTTTTATAGATGGAGCCAAAAATGGTTTTGAAACAGCGATCCGCATCATTCCTTATCTCGTGGGCATACTGGTGGCCGTAAGCATGCTGCGTACCAGCGGTACGTTCGACGTGATCATGGAAGGGATCAGGAGTTTCTTTGCCTTCCTTGGCGCCGATACGCGTTTTGTAGATGGACTGCCAACCGCGTTAATTCGCCCGTTAAGCGGGGGCGCCGCCAGGGGCATGATGGTTAGCACCATGATGGCCAACGGTCCTGATTCGTTCGCCAGCCGCCTCTCCGGTATATTCCAGGGGGCATCTGATACTACATTTTATGTGATCGCTGTATATTTTGGTTCTGTTTCCATTAAGAATACCCGTTATGCCATCGGTTCCATGTTGCTGGCCGACCTGGTAGGGGTTATTACGGCCATCATTTTGGCGTATCTGTTCTTTGGGAATGCGGGGTAAACCCGTTTGCAGTTTACAGTTCACATTTCCCGTTCACGTTTCTCCCGTAAAAAAGTGGACCCTGAAAAGGGCCCACCTGTACTACTTATTCAAACAATAATGTAAACTTACCTGTGTATAAAGGCACCCAGGCTTCTTGCTTTGGTGCCGGTGGTTGCATTACCATCTCCTCTAAAATATAAGGTATACGTTCGTTGGTTGCCAAATGAGGCGCTGTTGAACGTTGCCAGGTTGACAGTGCTGCGGGTGCGGCGCACATACAATGTATCGCTTAGTTGCGAATTATAAGCATACTGCGAAAAGGTGGTTACCGTACCCGGCGTTATTCTGTTGTAAATATTCCGGTTATTCCTGGTAGAGAATACATCAATGGTGTCAACCGTTTTTTGCGAAGTGGTAGCGGTATCTCTCAACGCGGCATGTATAAACCGCAGGCTGAAATAACCAATGGTTGGTGAAGTAAGGGAATCACGTACAAAGATCTGCGCAATATCCCGGGCTGAGTTAATACTATCGGTGATCATAAAGGTGTAATAGTTATCGGCCGCCAGCACTTTGGTAAATTTTTTCAGCGTTACCGAATCTGGATTGGTAATACCCAGGCTGAGCTTTATTTCCTGCTCTCCGGCTGGTACGGTAAAGTAGCCATAGTTGCTGGAGCTGGTAGGGTAGGTGGTATTATACGTTAACAGCACAGCCCCGCCGGGCAGGTAGCCCGTCACCTTCTGGCCGCCCACCAGTACATTGAAGGAGTCGGGGGCATTGAATATATTTCTGAAATAAGGTGCTGCATGCACAATGCGCATGTAGGCAACACCGGCAGGCATATCATAGTCGGCAACGGTATCATATTCCCTTTTGCACGACGACGTTATAGTAATGCCTGTTATTACAAAGCCGATTGCAATGACGGTGGCAATAATATTTTTTATTTGCATTTTTTTAAGTTTAGTTTTTTTGCGAAAACCAGCATTCTTTGGTGATATAGTCGGCATCAAACGCACCGATCCTGGTGAGCTCGGGTACATTATACAGGTATTCTGAATTATACCTGGGTTTGCAGCGATATACCTTTTTGCCATTGTTGGTAGCCACCAGGTAAGTGCCCGAAGGCGGCGTAAAGTCGGCATACACCGATTTGCCGGTTACCGGGTCCTTGTCTTCTTCGTAATGGTATTTACGCATGTCCACCCAGGTTTGATGCGTTCCCCACACATACAGGGCAATGTATTTTTGCAGCATGATCTGCGTTAAGGTGAGGTCATTGGCCGATGCTGGCACTATAGCCGTATTGGCGAGGTAATTTGCTTTCACTGTTGGTGTTATTACCTGTGCGGCAGGTATATGTTGCGGATAGACCGTGGTGAGCAGATCCATATCGAGACTGATGGCTTTGGTATAAGCCGCCAGCGACGTGCTTTTATCGCCTTTTTTATAGGCGGCTTCCGCTTTTATGAACTGCATTTCCGAAGCCGTCATCATAGGCCAGGGTGAAGTGTTCTGCCACAAATAGCGGCTGGTATCCACCGTGGGCACCCCTGTAGAGTTATAAGTGGCATGTCCCCAGAAGTTCAATGGATAAAGGCTGCTGGTCAATCCGGCAGTAGCACTGCCGCGCCAGGGAATAAAACCATAAAACGAACCGGAATTGTTTTCCCGCAGCATATACCAGGCCCTTGGATCGTTTACGCCGGTAAAGGCGGTGGTATTGCGGCCCGACATTAGGTCGGCGATGTACGCGCATTGCCTGTAAGCGCCCATGTTGCCGCGGAAAGGACCATAGTAGTTATTGGTAGCGGACAGCAAACCACCCGACACGGTTACATACGGGTTATCGGCGTTGGTGGTCATGGCCAGATCGGCATATTTAATAGCCGAATCGGCAAAGGCATAATTATTAGCTGCGAACAAATTCTTTGAGCTCAGGTTAATATACGAACGGGCCAGCAGGCCATACACGAACTTCTTCCATTTGTTTACATCGCCCTGACAAAAATAAGCATCGCCTTTGGCCAGGTTTTCCTTGCTTACGTTACCATCGGTACGATTCAGGAAGCTGAGGGCCCTGAAACAAACGGCGCGGCAACTGTCGTATATCTCAGATGAGGGGTCGTAATTGAATTGCGACAACTCTTCGTTCCACGCTTCTTTTAAAATACCATCGTTGTACTGGTTGGTCAGCTCCAGCCAACCCCATGCCCTGAGGGCCCAGGCGGCGCCTACATAATCCCATTTCTCTTCTTCCGTACCCCATTCAATGATCCTGTTCACGTTTTTTCCATGACCATAATATACAGCGGCCCAAATGGCGCCGGTATTATCGCTGGCGCCGGTAACGCCGCCCATTTCTGCATAATTCTCCGCGTCGGTTTGCGTGGAAAAATATTGAACATAACGGCCTATAAATGTGCCATCGAGCTGAACGCCATAGGCGGAACCTGCCGAGGACGAAAAATAGGTTAAACTTCCTATTACGCCGGGGAGTATCGATTCAATGGGTACCCGCACCGAAGCATTGGGATTCAGGTAAGCGTCTTCGATCTTCTTTGTACACCCCTGCATCACCAGGGCAGCGGTGGTTAATGAAAATATAGTTGTTAAAAATTTATTTCGCATACAATTTATTTGAAAGTTGTATTAAAGAATAAGGATTAAAAACGGGCGCGCAAACCAAAGCTCATGCTTAACGGCGTGGCCGGACTGCCATAATCAAATCCAAATGAACCTAAACCTACAGAGCCGGGGTTGTTGGCAATAACAGCCGGATCGGCGCCGCGGTAATTGGTGATCATGATCAGGTCGTTGCCTGTTATGAATACACTTAATGCTTTCAATCCTTTTATTGCCTGCGTTGCTTTTTCGGGCAGCATATAGCTGAGCGTTATATCGCGCAACTTCAGCCAGTTTACATCATGCTGAATGTATTCTTCATTGGGCATGGTGTAATAGGTATTCAGGTAATAAGGCACTACCACAATATTGTTGGGCGTAGGGTTGTCGGTATTTTGCAGACCATCGTCCAACACGCCTTTAACTACACGGGGCGTGGTTCTGTCGCTGGTCCTTTTTGATCTGCCTATACCGGTACCCACCTGTTCGGTCAGGTTGTATATATCACCCCCAACTTTCATATCCCACAAAAAACTCAGGTTCCAGTTTTTATATTTGAAACTGTTCACGGTACCCAGGGTAAAATCGGGGGTACGGTCGCCGATGATGGTGAACGTACTGTTTAATTTAGGCAAACCGGTGAGCGGGGTAATCACTATTTGCCCGGCATCGTTGCGCTCATAGGTGGTACCGGTGATGGTGCCTGTTTGATGGCCGCGTACCAAACCGGCCCTTGCACTATGGTAAGTGTCGGAGTTATAAAAGTCATTGTCCTTACCAATCGATGCTGGCAGATCAATGACATTACTCCACATATGGTTGAAATTGAAACTTACATTCCAGGTGAGATCTTTTTTCCTGATGGGATTAAGGTTCAGCGTTAGTTCCAATCCTTCGTTACGCAGCTTGGCGGCGTTGCCGGTATTCAATACGGCGCCGGTGGCATAACTGGCACGGTAACCCTGTACGATCTGGTCGGCACAAAGGGTATTATAATAAGCAGCTTCGAACGTAATGGCATTGTTGAGAAGCCTTAATTCTGTGCCCACTTCATACGTGTGTTGTCTTTCCGGGCGCAGATCGGGGTTGGCTTTTGTATATCCATAAGTGAAGCTGGGCGCAACTGCCGAGCTGCTTTGGTTGTTTACGAAGAATGACTGGTTTGAGTAGGGGTCGTTCAACCGGGCCGTGCTGGCCAGTGACCCCCTTAATTTCAGGTAGTCGATCACGTTCCCTTTCATGCGTGGAAAAATGTCGGAGAGGATCATGCTCAAACTCACCCCGGGATAGTTGTATTTGTTGTTTTGCGGGGGGAGGGGAGAAGCATTTTCAAAACGGTGTGAGTAGGTAAGGTATACCAGGTCTTTCCAGCCAATGGATACTTCACTGAAATAAGCGATCTCTCTCAATATGCTTACGTTGGGTAAACCATAATAATTCCTGAGCAGGCGGGTACGGGTGCTTTCCAGTGTATTGCTGCTGTCGGTGCTGGTGCTGTCTTTTAAGCGGTTACCATTTACACCAAACTGCTCGGTTTTAAAATCCTGCCACATGGTTCCTACCATCAGGCGGGTACTGAAATTGCCGATTTTCTTTTTGGCAGTTGCTGTAATCGTATGGTTATACCCTGTATAGGTCCTGTAATAATTATCCAGTGTACCGCCGGTAGCGGCGCTTAACAAATAGCTTTGGGGATGCGTGAACTGGTAGCCATCCTGTTGATAGGTTTCGTAACCGAAACGCCCTGCTATGGCAAGCCAGGAGAATGGATTGATATCAATGCCAAAAGTACCTACCCACCGGCTGTTCTTATCGCCCGATTTGTTGTTCTTCGCACTCCAGAGCGGGTTATCGTAGTCGGTGTTATAGTTTGAATTGAACATGAGTAATTTGCCTCCCTTGCCATCTTCATAGTTCCTGATGTCATTGTTTACCGGCCAGGCGTACAGGTCGAGCAAATATCCTGAGGCGCCCTTGATAGGCTTTATATTGTCGCTGTTGATATAGGCAATAGAGGGCGCAATGGTAATGTATTTACCTATTTTGGTGTTATTCGATATTTTCAGGTTGTATTTTGTATAGGAGTTGAAAGGAACGGTGCCTTTGCTGTCGAAGTAAGTTCCCGAAAACCGGAAGCCTGAATTTTTTGTACCGAACTCCAGTCCCAGGTTATGGGTTTGGGAAAAACCGGTCCTGAAAAAATGATGAACGTTGTCGTATAATTTGGTATCACTGGGCCAGGCCGGACCAAAGCTGGTAAACTGGCCGCTAAGCGGGGGCGCAGTGGGTACGCCATTGGTACCGGGACCATACTTGTTTTCCAGTTCAACAAAGCGGGTAACTTTTTGTAAACGGAAATTGTTGTCGTAATTCACATTTACCTTTCCCTTGGTACCCACGCCTTTTTTCGTGGTGATCACGATGGCGCCAGAACTGGCCTGGCTGCCGTATAAGGCAGTGGCTTCCGGACCTTTTAAAATGGTTACCGATTCAATATCGTTGGGATTTAGATCGGCTATGCGATTGGTATAGTCGTTATTCCGGTTGGGCAGGTCCGACGACAGGCCCACACCAGTGCCACTATAAGAGTTCTGGTTCAGCGTTTGGTTATCGAGCAATACGCCGTCAACAATGAACAGGGGCTGGTTATTGCCCGATAAGGTGTTGAACCCCCTTAATACAATGCTCGATGAGGCGCCTGCCGTACCACCGGTAGGGGTTACGGTTAGTCCGGCCACTCTTCCCTGCAAACTGTTCAAAAAGTTTTCCCGTTGTGTTTGCTGAATGTCGCTTCCTTTTACTGTTTGTACCGAGTAACCCAGCTCGCGCGCATTTCTTTTCTGGTCCATAGCCGTTACCACAACTTCGCTCATTTCCTTTTGCGAATTTCTTATGCTAACTGAAATGCTTGCTGCATCTCCAACCTTCACCTGGTGCACCTCATAACCTACCGAAGATATAACCAGTACCTGGCCTTTTTGTACTTTAATGGAGAATGCGCCTGTGGCATCTGTCTGGGTACCGCGGTTGGTACCTTTAATGGTGATTGAAACGCCGGGCACCGGTGTGTGCAGGTCGGCGTCTGTAACCGTTCCGGAAATTGTTTTTTCCTGTGCCGTTGTGCTTAATCCGTAAAATAGCAATACAACTGCCAGTAGCAGTTTGATGGGGGTTCTCATAACAGTTTTTTTGGTCAATAAATCAGTGTTGCGATCCGGGCAAAGCAGTAGCTATACAACCCGTTCGGTTGAAATAGTTAAGGTTTACCTGTTTTCATACGACATTGTAAAAAGTGGCTTACAACACCTCGATGCCTGCCTCGATGTAAGGCTTTAAACTAGGGTCATCGGGTGGTAATTCTGTGATAAGTACATCTATATGCTGTATATCACAGATGTGGATAGGCTGTAACGTGTTGATCTTTTCCGAGATGGTCAAACAAACGGTTTTCCGGGCACTCTGGATCATTGCTTTTTTTAATTGCACAACTTCCCAGTCGTTATCGGTGGTACCATGTTTGAGGTCAATGGCATTGATGCCCAGCAGGCATAGGTCCGCGTTGATCTGTTTTATTTTGGTTATTGCTTCGGCTCCAATGGTGATCTTGGAGCTTTTTGAAATACGATCGCCTATCATGATCACGTCAATGAGCGGGTGCTGCATATATTCCAGGATGGCTGGTATGCTTCCCGACATGAACGTGGCTTTTAACTGACGGGGTAGGGCACGCGCCATTTCTATAATGGTTGTTCCCCCACTGGTAAGCACAAACATGCCGTTTTGAATAAGGGCTGCTGCTTTATTGGCTATGATCTTTTTATGATCTTGTGAGTAAACGTTATCGGTTGGATAATAAACTTCGTTGAAAGAATGGCTCAGTGCGCCGCCATGCACTTTTATAATTTTGCCTTCATCTGCAAGTTCCTGCAAATCTCTGCGGATTGTATCCTCAGAAACACGTATTTCCTGGCTTAACAGGGAAGAAAGAACCTTATTATGCAGGTTCACCTGATGTAAAATATACGCCTGGCGCTCTTTTTTAAGCATATGCAGTTACCGGTTACGTTTCAAATATAACCAATTACTTGCACGAATGCGCATAAATCGGATAATAATAACGCAAAACATGCGTATATATCACCTTGTTACTGCTTTGTTTGCGGTAATGTGCGGTTTGTGGAGTTGTTAAAGGTATGTTACAGGTTTGTGCTGGCGAAAAGCGGAGATATTAATTTGATTCATCATTTGATGTTGAGTTCGATTCGCCATTGATGGCTGCAAAAAGCACTACAATTTCTTTATCGAGTTCAACGATCCTGTTATGTAATTGAACATGGGCATCAAGCAATGCGACGCGGTTATCATATAATTTGTCGGCCATATCGGTTAGATCGCAAAACGCGCCCCGGAAATCATCAAAGTTCTCATCCAGACTGCAGATGTCGATTTCCATAATTTTATAATCCTTGATAATGGGGTTAAAATAGTTATCATTGAAATCGTCAAACTGCAATTCCAGTTTCTCCTGTTGTTGTTCTGTACCGGCATACTCCGTTTCTGCAGTCCTTAACCCGTCATAATACGCATCGTATGTGTGGTTGAAGGTATGCAACTGGTTCAACAGCGGCTGGGTATCGTAGCAAACGCGTTCGCTCTCATCTATTGATTGAATTTCATTTTCTGTCAACGGGTCCCCTTCCTGCAAGTAATGCAACATGGGCGTAAGCAATAAATATTCATTTTGCAGGTTATCAAAAATAGCCGTGCATTTTTTTAGGATATTAACAGCAGAAGTATAATAATTGATTAGCCTGGTCAGCACCTGGTGATACTCCTGGCATTTGTTGTGAAGATCGACATATTTTTCAATGGCTTCCTGTTCAAGCGTACTTAAGGGCGCCTCGCTCACATACTCGAGGTTAATGACATGAAAGGGGTGGTTAATGATCGTTGGTTTCATAAGCACACCGTTTTATATAAAGCTAGGAATTATTAGGGCAATTTGTAATGGGCGATTGTAAATTGTTATTTTATCCCGGAAATTGAATTTTTATTACCGGTTGTGCAAAATTAGCCTCATTTTATTAAACGAATTAGCGTTTATCCCGGGCGTGATGAAGGTTGTGTTAATTTGTGTTATTAATACGAAAAGGCGCCCCGTATATAGGAACGCCTTTGTTATCATAATCTGTAATATCGTTGATCGAAATACGAAAACGATTACCAGAAAGGATTTTGCATAGCTTTCTGCATTTCACTGGGGTATAATAATATCTGGGTTGTAGGAACAGGTGACAGGTAATGTTTATCTTTTACAATACCTGGATACCGGCATCAACGTACGGTTTAAGGATGGGTGCGTCAGGTGGTAATTCGGTGATCAGGATGTCGATTTCGGAGATACCGCAAATGTGTATGGGCTGCAGCGTATTGATCTTTTCTGAAATGGTGCAGCACACTACCTTTTGTGATGATTCGATCATGATCTTCTTCAACTGCGCTATTTCCCAGTCGTTTTCGGTAGTGCCGCGTTTTATATCTATGGCGTTGATGCCCAGGAAGCACAGATCGGCATTGATGTTTTTTATTTTGGCAATGGCTTCGGCACCGATGGTGATCTTGGCGTTTTTTGATACCCGGTCGCCGATCATGATCACTTCAATATTGGGATGTTGCATGTACTCGAGTATGGCCGGCAAACTGCCTGAAATAAAGGTGGCTCTTAAAGATGGGGGTAGGGCCCTGGCCATTTCAATGATGGTAGTACCGCCACTGGTTAATACGAACATGCCGTTTTGGATCAATGTGGCTGCTTTTTCTCCAATGATCCTTTTCTGGTCTTGCGAATACACACTCAACCCCGAGAAGGTGACATCATTGAAAGAATGGGATAAAGCGCCGCCATGAACTTTTATGAGTTTGCCATCTTCAGAAAGCTCCTGCAGATCGCGACGGATGGTGTCTTCCGATACCCGGATCTCATGACTCAGCAGGGAAGAAAGTACTTTATTATGCAGGTTTACCTGATGCAGGATATATGCCTGTCGTTCTTTTTTAAGCATATTATTAGTTTGGTTTCCATTCAAATATAAAATGAAATGTAGCACAAATACGCACAAAGTGGATTAAATGTGGAAGAATATTGCATTAAATGGGTGAAAAAACCGCATGTTTTTAATTTAATGCAGTTTTGTGCGGTTGTGTATTATGTAGAATGTAAATAGTGGGGCTAGATAAGAAAGAAACGGCAAAGGCCAATGTGATAATTTGCTAATATGCTAATGGCAAAGGCAAAAGACAAAAACTCAATGTGATAATAGAAGAAATAAAAAAAGACAAAGTAGGGGATGGAATGAAATGAGGAAGGAGAACGTGATGGGGCAAACAGTATCCTGATTAACCGGGTAAAGGACAAACCCTGCATTGATATACCACCGGGGTTGCACTGCAACGCTCTGGTCAGTGCAACCCCAGTGCAACTCCAGTGCAACCCTTAGCGCATAATAGCTACACTGTCTCGCAGTTGTCTCGTTGCTTTATTTCAACGCAAACCGGATGGTAAAGGCAAAAGCGTCCGGTATAAAGTTAATGTCGGGAATAATATCCATTTCGGGTTTCCAGTCGAGCGAAAGGTTTACCGGCGCATTGGTGAACTTATAATCCAACCCGATAATGCCTGTGGGACCCAGATAGGTATCGCCGTCCTGAAACCCAACATACATACCGCCGCCATAAAACCAGCTTAAACCCGGCGTGTTGAATTTATTGTGTATTTCAAGCAAAGCGCCAATACCAAAGCGGTTGCCCCAGGCTACCATGCCTTCAATAGCCGTTTTATCCGTTGCAAAGTATTTGGCCGAAATAGCGCTGCTTATGGTAGGCGAGGAGTTGCTAAGCCGTACGCCTGCTGCAAACCGGTAATCTTGCGCTGCAGCGCGTTGGCACCACATCATGCTGATAAGTATAACGGGCAGGGTTATGGAGATCCTTTTCATTAAAAACATTTTTTGATTTTCAATGATTAAATACAATCTCTACATTCAGCTATTGGGGAAATGCCTGTTTACGAGCTGCATTACCCACACCGTTATTAGCTGGTGTATTGATCAATGGTTGATTGGTGAAAACGAAAATAGTGCCAAAGGTATTGATTAACTGACTGTTAAAGTAGTTGTAAGGTTATTTAACTTATAATTAGTCCCTTTGATTCTCTTTCTCACTGTTTTTAAGGAAGTTTTTAAAGAAGGTATTTGTTTTACCTGCGGAGTATGTTTCATACCAATATATGTCGCTTAAGTCCTCTGCTGCTGTAAGGCTGGCGCTGCCTGGTTTATAGCCACCGGCTATACCCAGGTAACCTGCAGGATCATCGTCTTCCAACACAACCCGGTATAGATAAAACACATACGGCTTGCCTTTGTAGGTAGCGGTCTTCTTAGTAAGGAAAGTCATTTTTAGTACGGTGTAATCATCACTGGCTGCGGCATGAATGGCTGCTTCTGCAAAGTATTGTTGGGTTGCATATTGTTTGGGGAACAGCGCTGTTTGCTTCAGGTCTTTAAGTTCCTGGTATAAGATATTCCGTATTTCTTCATCAGCTGCCAGTTTCAAAAGAACCCCCGCCGGTACGGGTTGTTTATTCTTTATAAGTAGTATGGCTGCATCCTTTTTTATATACGGACCATATGCCGCCAGGTAGCTTTTTAAAACTGCGTTGCCGGCTGTTGTGTTAAAGCTACCAATTAGTTTTAACAGATCGGCGGTAGTGAAATATTGATTAGTGCCCTTCTTCACCTCGGGCAATAATTTTTGGGCCGATGAAATATAATCGTCCTGTGCCTGGGCCAGTTGCTCCTGTTTTATATAACCACTGTCCAGTAACGCCAATGCCAGGTTGGCCAGGAGAGGGCCATTAGCACCGTTCTTTGCGAGTGTTTGAATGGATGGAAAAATGGGCGCTGTTAATGCCATGCTATCTTTCAATGACTGCAGTAACTGGTAGTCTAATGCGTTTGCCGGCGAAGGGAATTGTTGCAGCAGTTGCGCCAATACCGTATAACTTTCCGTGGTATGCAATTCGGCCAGGGCGCCCAGCGCCGCTTTTTTGAGGTACTCTTTTTCTTTGGTAAGCACCGGGTAATTTTCTTTTATAAAAGCAATGGTGCTGGTATCTTTTAACCGCCCCAGCTTCATAACCAATCGCAAATTAATATCGTCCGCTTCCTCCCCGTCATAGGGCGAAAGGTATTGTTTTAACAATGCCTGCAGTAAAAGCGGCACATCTTTTTGTTCAAATTCAACATGATTCAGGAATTTAAACGCTTCCATTCTTGCCAGGGAATCTTTGCTGGCGAGGTCGTTCAACAGCAGGAGCGCTTTTGATTGCGTTGTAAAATGCCTGTTCTGTTGCGGTGCATGTATGCGAAAGGTGTTCAGGAAATCCGTAGCGTTGCTATTGTTCACAAAATCACGATCACCCGAGATCATTACTTCAAACACCTTATCGTCGTGCAGTATAAGGCGCATTCTTTTATAATTGAAATCCTCTTTGATCAACAGCTCTTTCGCAGGCTGATCATCGTATAGAATGTCTGTTTCCTTTATCAGGCTGTCTGAGCCTGTAAAACGTTCTGTTATATTCTTCCAGAACACGCTGTCGTTTTTATACCAGGCATATTTCGACAACGTATCGGGCATTATATAGTAAGAATTGGCGGTTGTGGTGTCGAAAGAATACATAAAGCGATTGTCTTCCGCATCAAATATTCTGAAGGGGCCGGGAACCCGTGCTGAAAACTGGTTGTCGGCAGTTGTATATATTTTCCAGGGCATGGCCGGTGGCGGAATAAAGGAAAAAGAGCTGAATACTTTTTCTGTTTCGGGCGCTTGCAGGTGGGCTGAGTCGGTGATCAACAGCAACACGATATTCCGGTTGTTCTTTATTACTGATATGGCCCGCATGTACAACCCGTACTGATCGTTGTGTGCGCCCTGCAGGCGGAGTCCTTTATAACCCTGCATGTTAATGCTATCGATGTGCAGTTCTTTATACTGTCCCTGTATATTGGCTATTAACTCGTTTTGAACAGCAGAATCGCTCATCAAAAAATGACCTGGCTGAATATCCTTTGAAAACAATAAAAGGTACATGCCGTTATTGATATCGGTACCTGTAAATCCGCTTACATGCCAGCCTGCATTATCACTGCTTAGTTTTTTATTGTAGGTCATGTCAGCAGGCGCTATAAAATGGATCCCCATCACGGAATCGGTAAAGGAACGGTTGCCTGCTGTTGGAGGCAATACTTTGGTAATCTTTAATGAATTGAAAAAATTATTGGCATCTTCTGAAGCGAGGGTTGTTTCTTTGATGGCATATAAAAATGCAACATACACGACATTTTCATACATGTATGCCTGCAGCCGTACGTTTTCGCCTTTGCTCACTTGCTGGTATTCGTTCCCTTCAATGCCATTATTCACCACTTTTTTGGCGACCAGTTTTTGCTCTGTATGGAACATCCGTTGCGCCATCTCATTCAATATACTGTCCTTATTGGCGGTGGCGCGTGGGTTTATCACCGCCATGGTGCAATAGTTGGATAGATTATATACGTCGAACAGGTATTTCATTTCAATGAGCCCATACAACTTCAGGTTAACAGGATTGCCGGGCATTGATATTTTATACAATCCCTGCGGATCCGTTGTTTCCTGCCAGGGCAGGCGTACTTCTTTATAAACATAGTTTTTGGCGTTGATCTTTTTAGAAGAGAACACCGGTTCTACCGTAAATCCTTTTTGTTGTAAAAGACGGATGACGCCGCTGTCGCCGGGTAAATGGGCTGCGCCAATGGCAATGAACATGGTACGCAGGGCCGTGAGGCTATCGATGCGGCGCGCCATTTTCAGGTTTCGTTTTAATAACAATGCGTCTTTGTATTCGGGCGATTCTGACGACATCATGGCTTCAATACCCCTTAGGTCCTGGTTGGTGTACAGCTCTATCATGTGCTCCATCATGCGGTTGCTGGCTGTCTTTATGTAAGAAGAATCGCCGGCCAGCAAAAAATCAATATCCGATTTATCAACCAGGTCGTCGAGCAGCCCGGCCTGATCGGTAATGTCTTCAACGCCGCCCACCCATTTTCCCATGCGCCGGGCAATATCATACAGGTAGGCATCCACAAAAGTGGCCATTTCACCTTTTTCAAAGTAATCGTTCAGCCACTTGTTCTTTTCCGTTACAATATCATTGGTTGTTATGTCAGCTGCGGGTTTTTTAAATTTCTTCGACAGCGCATTGCTGTATTTTTTGAAATCCTTATCGTTTAGGATCTTCTGCAGTTTAGAGCCTTCCACATCATCGAAGATCTTATTTACATAATAGGCGCCCATTTCATCGGGGTTCACTTCAATGGCAAGCCCGGCTGTTTTTTCAATAGCCTGGTATACGGAGTCGCCAAAGTTGAAAAGCCGGTTATCGGTGAGGTGCATGGTGCCATACAGGTAGGAGGGTTGTGGGAGTCCTTTTCCGGAAATGCGCCACAATAAGCTTTTGGGGTACGATTGCTGACCATAGGTACAGGTTGTTATGGCGCATAATACCACCATGCAGTATGCCAGTCGAAAACGGACCATAGAAAGGGTTTTACCATATAAGTTGGAAAATTAAACTGTGGCGTTCCTGGCAGCTGTATTGCCCAACCGATAGTTATTGTTTATTTGATGTTGGTGTTGTTCTTTTTCTGAAGTTAAGATTTTCCTTTGTTGCTTCTTTCTGAGGTGCTTCTTTCTGTTGTTCTTTGGCTGGTTCTTTTGGTGCTTCCTTTGGCCCCTCTTTGGTTGCGGGCTCTAATGGCGGTTCTACCTGCAAACTATCGGCGCTGTCCTTTATGATCACCGGTTTTATATCTTCGAAAAGTTCAAATTTGGTTTTGGGCCGTTTGTCTTCGAGCCATTTAAAACTGCGAAGAATTTTATTTTGTTCCGTGGCCTGCTTTACCGGGTACATGGTACCGTTCACTTCACTAATAAAGACCACTTTATTCAACTCTTTATTTTTAAACCGCATGTCGATAATGTCGCTGGTGGCATTATTGATCCCTACCAGGTAATTCTTTTCGTCTTTTACGTAATAGACGCTTTCGCCATTTCCCTGCGCCCGCATATAGTCAATGGTCCCGTCCTTAAAATACCCGTTCAGGCGGTTGCCTTTTAGCTGGTTATACATGTCCTTATCACTCAAATTAACGGCAAAAGCGTTCTCAAATACATATAACCGGTCGGGATTTTTATTTTTTGTGTACAAATAAATGGTATCCCCGGTGATTTGGCTGTTGCTGGCCCACATGACGGGGTCGGTAAATAATTTAAAGATGGAATCTTTGCTTGAATAGAAGAGGCTATCTGACATCGCCTGCATGGAATCGGAGAAAATACGCACATGGTGCCAGGCCTGGAAATAACGGTCGGTACTGTCGTTCTTGTTTGTAGTAGTGTCCACCGCCCTGGCCGGTTTACCGGCAACCGGTGCTGCTTTGGCCTTTTTGTTTGCCGGCGGCTGTTTGGTGGGTGTTGGTTTAACAGCTATGCGTTTGGCAGTATCTCGTTTCAGGCTAACACTGGTATCGCGTTTCAAGCTGACGGTATCCCGTTTCAGAGCTTGCCCTCCCGACAAGTCGGGATCGGGGCTGATTGTATCGCGCTGTAGGCTGCTGGTATCCCGTTGCTGCAGTTTACTGGTATCCCTGATCCCGACGCGTAGGGAGGGCGAGCTGCTTGTATCTCGTAGAATACTCCTGATATCGGGTTTCAGAGCTTGTCCCGACGTGTCGGGGCTGCCGGTATCCCCGATCCCGACGAGTCGGGGGGGCTGGCTTTTGGGATCACTTTGCAAGCTGCCGGGACCTTTATACATTTTGCTTAAGCGGCCCGAGTATAGCGTATCGGCCGTGATGTATATTGAATCTTTGTCCTGTTTTATGATCATTAACGGGTGCTGGGTAGCCAGGAAGGTGCCATCGTCGCGATTGGCTTTTATTGAATTGGCCAGTATCGATACGCCCTGGGCCGTATCAATGTAAACCGCATTGCCCCGCAGGTTACTAATGCCGGTGCTGTCATCGCTGTCTATGTTATCGGCGATAATTTTTACCGCGCCGTCGTTCAGTATAGGGCGTTTTCCAAAAAAGGCCTTCCGGTTACGGGTATCGTAAAATCCATCACTGGTTTTGATCACCCGTTTTGAACTGTCGATGATGGTAGTAGGGGCAACGAAAGTGGCTATCTGGGTAGCTGTATTGTACAGCAACGAATCTGTTTTCAGCGTGTATTTGGGATCTTTCAGGTCCACATTTTTTTTAAAGTAAACATCTTTCAGCTCTTCGTAGTAGGTGCCTTCCTGACTGGTTAACACCGATTGCTGATTGATGAGCTTGCCGCCATTGTGGTAGGTGCCGATCTTCATGTTCAGATCGTATTCCAGCTCCTGGGTGTACAGGGTACTTTTACTATCGGTTAATGATACGTTGTTTTTGAGGTTGGCCAGTTTGGTATCAATATAATACTGCAGGTACTGCGATTTGATGTTTACTGTATCATTGTCGACGATATGCACATTGCCAAACGCCTCGAGGAAACGGGTTTTTTTATTTAATACGGCGCTGTCGCAATTAACC
This sequence comes from uncultured Niastella sp., assembly GCA_966212235.1. GTDB lineage: Bacteria > Bacteroidota > Bacteroidia > Chitinophagales > Chitinophagaceae > Niastella. The sequence continues at coordinate 278,533 of CBIHPP010000009.1, forward strand.
ACGGTAGTACCCTGCCTTAACTTAACATGACCGGCCAGCGTTTGCAGGTCCGTTGAAGAATCGGGATGGTAATAACTAAGCCGGTCGGCATTAATAAGCGTTACCACTTTCATCGTGTCCGCACCGGGCCTGGTCGTAATTACCTGAGCATGTACTTTGTCAAAAGATAATAACGCTACCAACATTACTATCAGCGACAACCCATATCGTATCATTTAATTTGCTTTCCTTGTTATTTTAGTGAATCGAGCGGTGCTTTTAATGGTCCTTTTTTATCTTTTTGACCGAACAGGGATATATTGATATAACGTTTAGGATTTACCCGCAGGTCGTCGAGCAAGATAGTTAAACTGCGAATAGTGAGGCGAAACTCATCGTACAATTTGCGTTCATTTAACAGCAGTCCTACTGTACCTTCCTTGCTGTCTATTTTGGCTATGCCGGCTTCCAGCCTTGACATCGTTCGCTGCAAACTTTCAATAGCTTCTGCAATCTTGGCTTTCGATAATTTATCGGTGGCTACCTGCAAATTGCTCAGTGTGCTGTCGATCTTCGGGCCATTGCGTGCAAGTCCTGCTGTTAAGGTTTGCATGTTATTAAGCGATTTTGCCAGCATACCTGTTTCCGTATTGAGCAATTGCTCCAGCGACCGGCTCCCGGTGGCCAGGTTGGCAATAATACCCTGTAAATTATTACGGGTATTGGGATCGAGTATGGTATTTAGCTTTTGCAAAACATCATCCAGTGAAAGCAACGTTTTGTTGATGTTGTTGATGGCCGGGTCAATGCTTTTTTGCAGCCTGTCGGTAAGCGCCAGGGAACGTTCGGTGCGTATGGTGTCGCCTTCCTTTAAATAGTTGGTGCCATTACCCAGGAATACATTTATGGCCGTATTGCTTAATAATTCACTACTGAGCGTGGCTACGGAATTTATGGGTATGTTCAGGTCTTTCGTTAAACTGATGGTAACCACGATCCCGCTCATGTTCTTATCTTTTTCCTGCAGATTGGTTACTTTACCTACCTGCAGTCCATTAATAAAAACCGGGTTGGATACCACTAATTTATCAACGTTAGGAAACACGGCATACACTTCCTTACCGCTGCTTCCTTTTCCTTTCAAAAAATTAAAGCCAAGTATGAGCACGGTGATCGCAATAGCGGTTAGCGCGCCTACTTTAGTTTCATTGGAGATTTTCATCTGAGTTTTCTATGATGTTTTCAATGGCCAGACAAATCCATACATGCAATTGTTCAAAACAAACTTAAAATCCTGCATGGTGGTTTCATCTGAACGGGTTTTGTTTTAAAGGTCGCCCCTCTAAAACGGCCGATTGCAAGCAAAAGTATAAAAAATTGAAATACAACGTGAAAGGCATTACTGTTCACAGTTCTCAGTTCTCAGTTTCAAGTTCCAGGGAGGGCTTGTGGCCTGGAACTGTATTTTGTATTTGCTTGTAGCTTGCAGCTTGTAGCTTATAGCTGTTTTACGATTTCACCCCCTGTAACCGGTTTTTTGGCGTGGTTCCCCGTGATACTGGTTGGGTGGTGCCGGCAGCGCGGTACCTTTTAACGGCTTTCACTATAGCAGATGCCATTTCAGCCTGTCCTTTACTACTGTTCAGGTAAGCTTCATCAGCACTATGGGTAATATACCCCGTTTCAACCAGTATGCTGGGCATAGCGGTTGCCTGTAACACCCAAATGCCTTTTTCATTCCGTTGTTTAACGCCCCGGTCTAACCCGCCGTTCCTGGCTACTTCTTCCTGTACCAGACTGGCCAGCAACATGCTTTTTGTGAAATAGCGTTTGGTCCATAACAATGATTTGGCTTTAAATTCCGGGTCATTGATGTCCGGTGCGTATTCGGTTGAATCATTCACTTCTTCGGCCATACGCTCCGTAACAAAATCCCCTTTTTCATCGGCGCGATCGGCTGCCCAGATGTAGGTTTCGGTGCCACGCATTGGATTATCGGTATACGTCACTTTATATTTTTTAACCCGGCGCGTATGTTTTATGCGTTTTTTCCCTTTGCGGGTATAGTAAACTTCCGTTTTGTAGCCTGTAAATTTCTTGTGTTTGATCTTGGGGGCTGCATTGGCGTGAATGGAAATGAACAGGTCGCCTTTGTGTGTATTGGCAAAATCGGCCCGGGCTTTAATAGCGGGGTAGGTATCTTTTGTGCGGGTATAGTATATTTTAATATCCGGAAATTCTTCTTCCAGTTGCTGCCCCAATTTTAAAGCAATGGCCAGGCAAACTTTTTTTTCAGTGGAATAATCACCGTGGGCGCCCGGATCGTGGCCGCCGTGGCCGGCATCTATAATAATGGTCTTGATACCCGGTTTAACCGTGTTAGGCATTGCCCCCAGCGTTGCCGGAGCTGTTCTATAAGAAGAAACAACTACGAAAAAGCCGGTGCCTAACAGGCAATAAATCAATTTTTGCAGCATGAAATCCGGGATTATTTAAATTTCAAACTATATCCGGTGTAACGCAAAGATAGTGCTGCAAATGACTTATCAATTCGTTAATATTAAAAAGGGATGTGATAAAGTGCTAATCCCCAATCAATGGCGCCTAATTACTGCCGGTACTGTCTGCTGGCGCTGCTGGTACGGCCGCTGACGGGCTGGCTGGCTGAACGGGTGGGGGACCATTGCCTTCGAGACTGGCCTTGTACCGTTTGATGGCTGTTACGATCTGGGTCACTATTTCATCCTGCCCCTTCTCACTATTAATATATTCCTCTTCTTCGGTTTGTGTAATAAATCCGGTTTCAACCAGTATGCTGGGCATGCCAGTGGCCTGTAACACCCAGATCCCTTTTTCGTTCCTTTGTTTCACCCCACGGCTGAAACGGCCGCCTTTTACAAATTCATCTTCTACAAAAGTGGCCAGCAACAGGCTCTTGCTAAAGTATTTCTTTTCGTATAACTGGGCACGTATCATGGCTTCGGGTGAGTTCAGATCGAGCGCATTCGCACTATCCTCTACCATTTCCCCTGTTTCCTGAATGGCTTCCCCTTTATAACCGGTACGGTCTGCTGCCCATATGTAGGTCTCCGTGCCGTGTTCATTATTTTTTACCAGGTAGCTTTCGTAGATCGGCTCCCGAATGGTTTTTTTACGTCTTTTTGATCCTTTTCCAACATATACAACGCGGTTTTTATGTCCCACAACCCGTCTGACGGTGTATTCGCCGGCTCTATACCCATTCGCATTACAGTGAATGGCAATGAACAGATCGCCTTTACTCTGGTTGGCCAGATTGGCGCGATACTCAAGCCCATCATGAATGGTGGTTGCACCGCCGGGCAGTTCATCGGTGGTGCGGGTAAATATTAATTTACTATCGGGTAATTCTTTGGCCAGGGCCTGTCCCAGCTTAAGCGAGATAGATAATGCGACGGCAGCTTCGGTCGAAAACTGGCCACTGGCACCCTGATCTTTGCCGCCATGGCCGGGATCAATAATAATTGTGCTGAGTACGGGCCTCTGTTGCGCCCATGCGCCAACACCTGTAAAAAGGAGAATTCCTGCAACAAAAAAGCATTTGATCAAGCGATATAATTTTTTTTTATTCATTTATGTTCAAGAATTTAGGAGACTTTAATCTTCACATATTCTTAATGCTTTAATACCTATTTTTGCCACCACCTGCATATGATGAACGGACGCAAAAATAATTTAAAAGATGGTTCGGCCCTGATTTTATCTATATGGCTTTTGCTATTAACGTCAGATATTTGGGCGAATTATTTTTCCCCTCCCGATTTTGACAATTCCTTAACCGGAATTGTTCAGGATACAATAAAACCTGTACGAACATTACGTACTATCCCAAAACGGTCAGATACCATTCCAAAGCGATCAGATACCATTCCCCGGAAACTGGATTCAATTCCCCGCATAATAGATACCATTCCCGGGAAAGATACATTAATAAATAAAACGGATACGTTTGATATTCGTATATCGACCGATTCGCTCGATGCGCCGGTAACCTATAAAGCTTCCGACAGCATGGTGCTGAACGTGCCTGATAAAAAGATCACCCTGTTCAGCAAAGCGAATATCAAGTATAAGGATATGGACCTTTCGGCCGACAGTATTGAAATGGATAACGCTACGCAAATAGTAACCGCCACCTTTCGTAAAGATACGGCAGGTGTTGTGATAGGCCGGCCGGTGATGATACAGGCAGATAGTAAAATGTCGTCGGATATTATTAAATACAATTTCAAGACGCAGAAGGGGATCACAGAAAACACCTATACCCAGCAGGGCGAAATATATGTGATCGGTGAAAGAGTAAAGAAGATAAACGAAAAAGATTTTTTTGCTTCCCGGGCTCAGTTCACCACCTGTAACCTCGATACGCCGCATTTTGCTTTTCGTGCCAATAAGTTGAAAATGGTAAGCCAGAAGCTGGCGATATCGGGCCCTATTCACCCCGAGTTTGAAGGCGTACCGGTACCGGTATATATTCCATTTGGATTTTTCCCCTTATCACAAGGCCGTCACTCAGGTTTGTTGCCGCCGCAATTTTCACAAAGTGAACAATTCGGTTTAGGGTTGGAAGGATTGGGTTATTATAAAGTGCTGAATGAATATTTTGATGTGACCCTGCGCTCCAATTTATATTCCTATGGCGGCTACTCGTTGTTCTTAACGCCAACGTACCGAGTGCGCTACCGGTATAATGGACAAATGAACCTGTCGTATCAGAGTTCCCGCGTATTAAGCAGCGACGCCAAACAGGAGTTTACCAATACCAAAACGTACAGTATAAACTGGAGCCACACGGTTGACAGCCGCGCCCGGCCCGGTGTTTCATTTGCCGCGAATGTCAATGTTGCATCTACCAAATACAATACGCTTATACCGAATAATCCTACACTTAATTTTACCAATACGCTCAGTTCATCTATTTCGTATTCCAAAACCTGGGATACAAGGTATAACCTGACCGCTACGGCGAACCATAGCCAGAATAACCAAACGCGGGTGATTAACATGAGCCTGCCGAATTTGTCTTTTACAGCCAATACCAAATATCCTTTGCAACCGAAGGACTATGCCGGCGAGCCCAGGTGGTATCATAAACTGGGTATTGGGTTGAACAGTACCCTGGCCAACCAGATGAATTTCCTGGAAGAAGATTTCAACTTCAGAAAACTGATCGATACCATGCAGTGGGGCGCGCAGCACTCCATACCCATTCAATTATCATTGCCCCAATTAGGGCCTATACAAATATCACCCGGTATCAGTTACCAGGAAAAATGGTATTCATCGCGCCTTACCCGCAGCTGGGATTCCGTTAACAGTAAACTGGATACATCGGTTTCCAAAGGATTGTACCGCGCCAGTGATATCTCATTCAGTTTAGGGCTTAGCACCGCATTATTCGGGATGTTCGATAAGTTTGGCAAGAAAAGCCCGATAGCTGCCATCCGCCACGTGGTCAGACCAACTTTTTCAGTGAGCTATAAACCCGATATGGGGGCGAAGCATTATTACAATGTGCAAAATGATACGGCATTTGACGCCATCCCGGGAGGGAAGTACAGACAGGGGCATATACAGCGGTTCTCTTATTTTGATGGAAGCGTTTACGGTCCACCTTCAGAAGGAACGTTTGGTGGGATCGGGTTTGGTATTGATAATAATATAGAAGCCAAAGTGCGATCGAAAAAAGATACAGCCGATGGCGGGATGAAAAAGGTCCGGTTGATTGATGGTTTTGGTTTTACCAGCAGTTATAATTTTATGGCCGATTCATTCAAGCTGGCGCCGTTTAGTTTGTATGTGCGTAGTACGTTGTTTGAGAAAATAAATATTACAATGGGCGGTACTATGGATCCCTACCAGGTAGATTCGTTTGGTTATCGTATTGATAAATATATGTGGGCGGGAAAGGGAAAGTTTAAGCTGGGCCGCATTACCAACGGAAACATTGCGATCTCCACGTCATTCCAAAGCCAGAACGTGAAGGATAAAAAAGCAGCGCAACAAAAGGAAGACGCGTTGCGGGAAGGGGCCATTTTAACGCCCGAAGAGCAACAGGCGCAATTGGCGTATACCCGGTCGAACCCGGCCGAGTTTGCCGACTTTAATGTGCCGTGGTCGCTGAGCTTATCCTACTCCATGAGTTTCAGTCGCGCCTTTAAGACCGATTATTCGGGATGGGAAACAACGGTCTATTCGAACCTGAGCTGGAACGGTGATTTCAATCTTACACCCAAGTGGAAGGTTGGGATGAACGGGTATTATGACATCAAGACGTCGAAAATACAAACCTTCACCATGTATATTTCGCGGGAGATGCATTGCTGGCAGCTAAGCATCAATGTAACACCGGTGGGGTTGTACCGTACGTTTAATTTTACCATCAGTCCGAAGTCGGGAATACTGCGTGATTTGAGGATAAACCGGACGAGATACTTCTATCAATAACCCCCGGCTCCGCCAGCTGGCGGAGAGGAACCGCATATGATTAGGCGCTTGCGCGCCAAAAGTAAAGGGCATCTCGCGTTAACGGGATGCCCTTTGTTCATTTAGCTATTTTTCAACAACTCCAAAGTGCGCGAGGCTAAGCCCCCTTCAGGGGGTTTGGGGGTGCATTTTTCGTATAATAATCCCACATGATCTGATACACCTTTTCCTTCAACGATTGCGCGGTTTCACCGGGCTGTGGAACTACGGGCGGCAGAAAATGCATTTCCATTTTATGCGGGATCAGGAAAAAAGGTTTACTGGCCGGCAATACTTTTCTCGTATTAAATATTAAACTCGGTATAATGGCCTTGCCGCTGTCGAGCGCCAGGCGAAAGGCGCCATCGTGAAAACTTTTCAGCGGTTGATCGGTCTGGTTACGGGTGCCTTCGGCGTAAAGGCACATGTGTAAACCCATTTCGAGCACCCGCCGCATTTTCAGGTAACTTTCCTTACGGCTGGTTTCCCTTTTCCGGTCTACCAATACCGAACCTGTCTGGTAGATCAGCCCAAAGATGGGGATCTTCGCCATTTCAATTTTAGCAATGGTTTTATTACCGCCGGGAATGGCCGGGTAGGAGATAGGCACATCCATGAGTGAATTGTGGTTGCAGACAACAACATATGTTTCACCGGGTGCAAAATTCTTTCTTCCACGAACGAACAACGGACAACCGATGAGTGGCAGGTAAACCCCCATCCATACGCGGGAAATGGCGGCAAACCGCCTGGTTTTTTTAGGCTCGCTGACCGCATAGCTGAATACCAGGAACGGGATAAGTATAACAAGCAGGGTGGCAATAAATGCCAGCACCGCCCAGGTGGCGCAGATTCTTCCTACGATTTCTCTAATGATCTTCATCTATTATGCTTCTTTAATCGATATGCAAGTTATAGGGTTATCAGTTACCGGTTTCGGAGTGTACGCATCAGTAAGTATATTCAAAGTGCGTAGCAACTACAAACTATAAACCATAAACCACAAACCATTTACAGCGCCCAATTCACCGGATCAATACCATTCTTCATCAGGTATTCATTGGCTCTTGAAAAGTGACGGCAGCCAAAAAATCCGGCATAAGCCGATAGGGGCGAAGGATGCGCCGCTTTCAATACCAGGTGTTTGGTTTCATCGATCAGGGTCTGTTTTTCCTGCGCAAATTTTCCCCACAGCATAAACACTACATGTTCCTTTTGTTCGCTGATTTTTTTGATTGCGTTATTGGTGAACTCGGCCCAGCCGATCTGTGCATGGCTCATGGGTTCAGCGGCGCGTACGGTTAAAGAGGCATTGAGCAGCAATACGCCCTGTTCGGCCCATTTGGTTAAATTTCCGTGATCGGGCAGCGGCACGCCCACGTCGGTTTGCAGTTCTTTAAAAATATTCACCAGCGAAGGCGGTGGCACCACACCATTCGAAACGGAAAAACACAAGCCATGCGCCTGCCCCACCCCGTGATAGGGGTCCTGGCCCAGTATCACCACTTTAACGTTATTGAAGGGAGTTGTATTAAACGCATTAAAGATCAATGAGCCGGGTGGGTAAATGGTTTTGCCGGCCATTTTTTCAGTCTTTAAAAAGGTAACGATATTCTGAAAATAGGATTTTGCAAATTCGGGCTTTAATGCTGACTTCCAGCTTTCCTCAATTTGTACGTCCATGGTTTAGTCTTAATATTTTGCGATAAAAATAAGGAAAGGGAAACGAATTGATATAGTTAATTTCCCTCCTATATAACTAAAAGGAACACTATGTGCTAACATTTTTTTTGCAAATAATTATCAGGATGCCTTAATATTGTACGCTTTGGGACGCGAAATCCGCCAGTGGGCGGACACACGCGGAACGCGTAACTACTGTAACCTATCCTTACTGCTGATGTTGAAAAATGACATACAGTTGGAAGCCACGTGGCTGCAACGATTGCAACAGAACGACGAACAGGCCCTGGCTGCCATCATGAAAAAATATTATACCGCCTTATACAATTACGGGGCCCGGTTCACCAATGACGATGCCCTGATAAAAGATTGTATACAGGAAGTGTTTATCAGTTTGTGGCAAAGAAGAGAAAATGCCGCAGCTATTTTATCTCCCCGTTATTATTTACTGCGTGCTGTAAAGAACAAGGTGCTGAAATCATTGCACCAGAACAATAACAAAACCGGCTTCATTGAGTCTGAAGATGAATATGATTTTTTACAGGAATTTTCTGTAGAGAAACTGATCATCGATAAACAGATGTCGGAAGATCAGGCGACCGAATTGCGGAGGACCCTGTCGCAATTGTCGAAAAGGCAACACGAACTCATTTACCTCAAATTTTACCAACACCTCGATCATGCACAAATAGCCGGACTGATGAACCTCAGCCGCCAATCGGTGTACAATCTCCTGCACGAAACCATTCAGAAATTACGCAGCCTGTGGCAAAAAGAGTTATTTAGTTCTTAGTTCACAGTTCAAAGTTCACAGTTTACAGTTCACAGTTTACAGTTCACAGTTTACAGTTCACAGCTCACAGTTCTTAGTTCCTGAGTTATTAAATTATTGAGTTCGAGGAGCAACTTACTAACTTATGAACCTGCCTGCCGGCAGGCAGGCTCAATAACCTGGGCCCGGGTGATACTTTTCAGATATTTTCTGATATTTTTTTAACAAAACTCCATTTTAACCAGTAGGATTTCGGGTTAACGGGAACTTACTGGTATAACCGAGAGTTATGAAGGATTTCCGGCTTTATGATATTTCAGATTTTGTAATAGATGAAGACTTCATCCGCTGGGTGCATGAACCTTGTGAAGAAGATAACCTGTTCTGGAAAACCTGGTTGCAGCAACATCCTGATAAACACCTGGTGATCGCAGCCGCCAGGCGCATCGTTGAGTCCATACAATTTGAAAAAACAACGATCGATGAGCAGGAAGTAGAGCAGGAGGTCAGCCGGTTATTGCATACCATTTCAACACAACCTGTACCAGTTGAAGTCCGTACGGGAAAGATCATTTCCCATGCATGGTTGTATGCAGCGGCCATATTACTGTTGTGCACTACCAGCATCTGGTATTTTTATAACCAGAATACAAACACTCATCCGTTCGCGTATACGTCCATGGTGGCGTCCAAACAATTAATAGAGTATACCAATACGTCCCAAAAACCGCTGTTGGTTACCCTGCCCGATGGCAGCCGGCTTACCCTGGCATCCAAAAGTCGCATTAGCTATGCCCACACGTTCGGTTCCGCTGATACTGCAAAGAACGGCGCTAACCGTGATGTTTATTTGCTGGGCGAGGCTTTTTTTGAAGTGACCAAGGATCCGCACCGGCCGTTCAGGGTATTTGCCAATGAAATAGTGACCAAGGTACTGGGCACCAGTTTTACCGTACGTTCTTTTGAAAAAGATACCACCATTCAGGTGACTGTGCGAACAGGAAAAGTGAGCGTTTACAAGCAGGCGGCTACCCTGGCCACCGCCAAAAGCAGCGAGATCATCTTAACGCCCAACCAGCAACTGGTATATGAAAGAATGGCGCAGAAGTTTCAAAAAGTGTTACTCAGCAACCCGGCCTTAATAGTACCACCCACTATTGAGAAATTATTGGTATACGACGATGTGCCGCTCGATAAAGTATTCAACGACCTCAGTAAGGCCTTTGGGATCAATATTGTTTTTGATAGCGAGTTGTTGAAAAAATGCACCGTTACCGCCGATCTCACCAATGAAGCATTTTACCGTAAGCTTGATCTGATATGCCAGGCCATTGACGCCCATTATGAATTAATTGATGGCCAGGTAGTGATAGAATCTTCCGGATGTAAATAATTGCAATGACTGTTTTATTTTATTTATAAACCAAATAATAATGATCAAGTTACCACCATAAAAAACACATAAAAAAAGAACCCCAACATTGTTTGCACCAATATCGGGGTTACAGATAATTTGTCCAGCGCCTGGGAAGTTGCAGGACAAATATTGATTAAAACTGATTGCTTTAACCAACTAATAGTACAAAACTATGAAAAAAGTACTCGTTAACCAGTTAATCTACCGGTTTATGAGAATAGGATTGCTGCCATTACTGCTTATCACCGGCTTTGCCGGTATGATGTATGCCCGTCCGGTACACGGGCAGGAAGTTCTGAACCAACGAATTAACCTGGTTGCGACCAACAAGGAAGTAAAAACTGTATTGAATGAGATCAGTCAACTGACTGATATAAAATTTGTGTACAGTTCCCAGCGTATTCCGGTTCGGCAGAAAATTTCTGTTATTGCCCGTAACCAGCGATTGGGCGAGGTGCTGGAAATATTATTGTCGCCTTTGAATGTCCTGTATTTCGTATCAGGCAACCAGATCGTGCTGATGCGAAAGGGTGAACCGTATAACCTTGCGATGTTCATTACCGACGACCCCCGTAAAAGTTTACTGGAGGAAGAAACGCCGGCCAAAACCATAACCGGTAAAATAACCAATGAGAACGGCGAGCCATTAAGCGGCGTTTCGGTCCTGGTGCGGGGCACAAGCCGCGGAACCAGCACCAACGAAAAAGGCGTTTTCGTGATCACGGCCGAAGTGGGGGAAACGCTTGAATTTTCAATGGTAGGGTATAAGGTGACTGCGGTAAAGATCGGTGATGAAACCAATATTGCCATCCGGTTGCAGGCCGAACAAACCAACATGAACGAAGTGATCATTGTGGGTTATGGTACCCAGCGGCGGAGTTCATTGACCGGTGCTATTGCATCTGTGAACGCCAAAGCCATCAATGAATTGCCGGTGGCCAGTGTTGAACAGGCGCTGCAGGGCCGGGTAGCCGGTTTAACGGTTACCAACAACGGCGAACCCGGTACGTCGCCCATTGTACGCATTCGTGGGGTAAGCTCTATCAACTTTGCTTCAGACCCGTTGTATGTGATCGATGGTTTCCCCACAAGTAACCTCATCAATTTCGACAGCCGCGATATAGAATCGGTTGAGGTGTTGAAAGATGCCAGTGCCGCTGCCATCTATGGATCAAGGGCCACCAATGGCGTTGTGCTCATCACCACCAAAAAAGGAAAGCGCGACAAAAAGTTGAAGGTGCAGTTCGATTCCTATGTAGGCACCCAACGCCCCTGGAAAACGATCGATCTGCTGAATACCGAACAATACCTCAAATATGAATTTGCGTTGAATGAAGCCGGTGGAACGGGCCATCCGCCCCGGTTACAGCCAGCCAATTTCAATCAACCCATATATGCCGGTGCTACTCAAACCTATGCACAAACGAATACCGACTGGCAGGACGCTTACTTTAAAAGCGGCGTGCTAACGCAGCATAATCTGTCGGTAAGCGGTGGCAATGATATCAGCCGGTTTTACACCTCAGGCGGTTATTTTAAACAGGATGGTATATCGCAGGGCGTGTATTATGAAAGAGGCAATTACCGCATTAACTCTGAACATAAGATCAGTAATGTATTTAATATAGGTGAGAACCTGGCGCTGTCTTATTCAAAACAGCGGTATGATAACACAACCGGAAACCGTACGCGGTTGGTGAATGTTATCCGCAACCTGCCTTATTTACCGGTGTATGATCCCACCACATTAGGCGGGTACAGAGGTGCAGAGAACAGTGTAGACGGCTCTGACCCCACCAACCCGGTGGAAGATGCGGTATTGCTGGGCAACGCCATTCGCAAAACATTAAAGGTGTTAGGAACTGTATATGCAGACGTGAATTTCACCCCCTGGTTGAAATTCCGCTCTACCTTTGGCATTGACCATGTAAACCTGTTCCAGCACCAGTTCAAACCCATTTATAACGATAAAGGACGCAGTGATCCGTTAGCTTCTATAGATGATGTGCGTACCACCCTCACTACCTTGTTGTATACCCAACAGCTAACGTTCGATAAAACTTTTGGTAATCATCACGTCACGGCTACCGGTGTGTATGAAACCCAAAGCAACAGGGCATATGGTGAACAAATGACCGGTAACCAGGCTACCAATGATATTGAGACCATGTTTGGCGCAACAAACATAAGTGCCTTCAGCACCAAAAGCGAAAACCTGCTGATCTCTTATGTAGGCCGGTTGACCTATGAGTTTGCCGGCAAGTACATGTTGAGCGCCGCTATACGCCGTGATGGATTATCCGTATGGGCGCCAGGTAATAAATTCGCCAACTTCCCTTCAGCATCTGTTGGCTGGCGGGTTGACCAGGAACCATTCATGCAGGGGATAAAACAGGTGTCGGAATTAAAGCTGCGTGGAGGGTATGGCGTAACCGGTTTGAATGGTATTGGCATTTTTGGTAAACTCGCTAATTCACAGTTGCCAAATGACTATCCCTGGCAGGCGATCGTATCATTGAATGGCGCCACTTATCCATTTAACAATACGATGCCATCGGGTGGTAATGCATCTTTTTATAACGCCATCTCGAACCCCGAGTTGGAGTGGGAAAAGACAAAACAGTTGAACATTGGCGTTGACCTCGGTTTGTTGAATAACCGCATCACGATGTCGGTCGATTATTTCCGGCGTAAAACAGATAACCTGATGTTGAATGTACCCACACCCGGTTCTTTTGGTTTCGCACGTACAGGTGTGCTGGCCAATGTGGGCGCCATGGAGAACAATGGACTTGATCTGCAACTGGGCTATAAAAACAACGCCAGGGAGTTTAAATGGGATGTTACCGGTAATATCAGTTTTATCAGCAATAAAGTGATCAGCCTGAATACGCCGAATGCAACCATCGACAATGGCGGTGACCAGGACTTTGGCGGTGGAGCGCCTATAACCAGGACCAAAGCTGGTGAAACGATCCAGTCTTTTTTCGGGTATGTTGTTGAAGGCATTTTCCAAAGTGATGCCGAAGTAGCGAGCAGTCCATTCCAAACCGATAAAACAGCAGCCGGAGATCTGAAGTTCAAAGATCTCAGCGGACCCGATGGCAAACCCGATGGCGCTATTACGGCCGATGACAGAACGATCCTTGGAAATTATTTACCCGATTACACCTATTCTTTGAATTTAGGCGGGAACTATAAAAACTTCGATGTTTCTATTTTCTTCCAGGGCGTACAGGGCAATAAGATCTTTAATGCAGCCCGTATCATCAGGGAAGGCATGCCGCGGTTATTTGGCGCCGGTACAGCCGTACTGGATGCCTGGACGCCTACGCATACAAATACCAGTGTGCCAAGGGCCGTTGGTAAAGATCCTAACCAGAACGTACGTCCCTCTACCCGCTGGATAGAAAACGGTTCTTACCTGCGGTTAAAAAATATAATGATCGGCTATACGGTCCCGAACAGCTTTTTGCAATCATTTGTAAAAGGTACCATCAGCAGTTTCAGGGTATACGTTTCTTCCCAGAACCTGTTTACCATTACAAAATACACAGGCTGGGACCCTGAAGTTGGATCGAAGGATATCAAGCTGCCCAACGGCACGCTCACCAACGGTATCGATTTCGGGCAGTACCCTGCCGCCCGTTCGTTCCAGTTTGGTGTGCAGGTAGGTTTTTAACCGGGTATTTCATTTAAAATAATTTATTATTATGAAACCTAAACATATTAAGTACAGTATCGGGGCTGCTTTAATAACTGTAGTAACGATCATTGCCTGTGAAAAGCAACTCAACAAAACAAATCCCAGTTATCCAACGCTGGACACCTATTTCCGCAACAGCGATCAACTGCTGAAGGGAACCAATGCCATTTATTCCATTTTTCACGCAGGGTCACTGGTAGGCCGGGAGTGGTTTTTTATACATGACCTGCGTAGCGACGATGTAAGTTCGGGCGGAAGCCAACTGGAAGTGCCCCGGGCGCAGATCCTGGATGGCAATGCTTCACCAGACAACAAAGTATTGGGCGATGTATGGAATGGATTGTATACCGTGATACACAGGTCCAATACCGTTATTAAATATGGTCCCGAGGTGACAGACAATACAACTTTGCGCGATCGAAATATAGGGGAAGCCAAATTTTTCCGGGGTTGGGCGTTGTTTGAGCTGGTATCCTTGTGGGGACCGGTACCCGTGTACCTGGTGCCGGTTACAGCACCCAGTCAGTTTCAGCCGCGTGCGCCTGAAGCCAGTATTTACGATCAGATCATTAAAGACCTCACAGACGCAGCAGCAGCTTTACCACCCAATTATGGCGATGCAGACCGTGGCCGGGTAACCAAAGGAGCGGCTAATGCCATGCTTGGCCGGGTGCAGATGCAAAAAGGCGATTACGCCGCTGCCAAAACCGCTTTGCTGGCGGTAAAAAATTCCGGCGAGTATAACCTCAATGTTCTTTATAGCGACAACTACCTGGAAGAAACGGAATTCAATAAAGAATCGATCTGGGAAGCGGTGTTTTTCGAGAACAAACCCAACCAGTTCAATTGGGGTGGCGAAGGCGGGGGTACAGGCGACGATCCCAGCCAGGCGCAGGGAACAGTACGCAACCAGGAATATTCGCCTATTGCCTGGCGCAACCTCATTCCTTCAAACAGGTTCCTGAATGAATTTGAGAACACGGCCACCGGCGCTACTAAAACCGATCCACGGTTTGGGATGACCGTTTACCAGGCCGGCGACAAGTATAACAATGGTGCATCGACACTGACAGACGATGATCAGAATGGAAATTCCTCTGTTGTAAACGGCGTTACCAAAAAAATAAGCTGGCGCAAGTTCACGATCATTTATAAACATGGCAAAGGCGGCGACCGCGCCGGCGGCGGTAACAACCAGCGTATCATCAGGTATGCAGAAGTGTTATTGATGCTGGCTGAGTGTGAAAATGAGTTGGGCAATACAGGACCTGCTGTAGGTTACCTGAATGATGTTCGTGACCGCGCGGGTGTGAACATGCCGCATTATCCCACAGCGCAATTCCCTACAGGCACTAAAGACCAGGTCACAAAAGCCATCATGCACGAGAAAACCGTGGAACTGGGTGATGAAGAAATACGCAACCGGGATATTTTGCGCTGGCGGAAGAAAGGTTATTTCACCACTGAGCCATTTTCGTATTTCAAGAAGGGCCGTGATGAACTACTGCCTATTCCGCAACAGGAAATAGATAACAATCCGCAATTGGGTTCGGGTGGAATCAATAAGCAAAACGGAGGATATTAAAAATATGTTGTCATCGCCTGCGTGCTGTTATCTTCGTTTACTGGTAGTATCCGGACTCCTGTTTTTGGTGGCTTGTACTACTGACAAAAAAGGATCATTATTTAGGTCATTGCCCTCAACGGCTACCAATATACATTTCATCAACCAGGTAAACGAGACCGACAGCACGCATTCCTTTATCAATGAATTTGGTTACATGGGCGGCGGTGTAGGCATCGGCGATTTTAATAACGACGGATTAAAGGATATTTATTTTACCGGTAACCAGGTAAGCTCGACGCTCTACATTAACAAAGGCGAAAACCGGTTTGAAGATATAACCGCAAAAGCCGGTTGCGGCACTAACGACTGGTCAACAGGCGTAAGCATTGTTGACATCAATAATGATGGGTACGATGATATTTATGTCTGCGTATTTGGTAAGAACTTACTACAACGCGCAGCCAATTTATTATACATCAATCAGCATGATCTAACTTTCAAGGAGTCGGCCTCAGAATACGGCCTGGCGGATACCAGTTATTCTACCCAGGCCGTTTTTTTTGATTACGACAAAGACGGCGATCTGGATATGTATCTCACCAATTATTTGCTCAACAGCGCGAATGCCAATACCATTTACCCGCGCGACCAGAGCGGCCGTTCCTTAGCTAATGATAAGTTATATAGAAATGACGGGGGGGCCAGCCACCCTGTATTTACCGATGTTACGCTGGCAGCCAACATCAAAGACGATGGATATGGCCTGGGCGTAGTCGTCAGTGATTTCAACAATGATAACTGGCCGGATATTTATGTGGCCAATGATTTTTTATCGAACGATGTATTGTGGCTGAATAACCGCAACGGCACATTTACCAACTGCATTGCCCGCGCTATGCAGCATCAAAGTTATTCGAGCATGGGCGCCGATGCAGCAGATATCAACAACGATGGCCTGCCCGATGTGGTAACGCTCGATATGATGCCCGAGCACAATGAGCGCCGCAAGCTCACCTGGAGTGTCATGAATTATGAACGCTACCAGGCAGAACGATCTTATGGCTATGAGCCTGAGTTCATGCGCAATATGTTACAATTGAATAATGGAACCTGGGCCGCCGGCGATACCAGTATACCATTTTTTAGTGAGATAGGACAAATGGCCGGCATCTCCAGTACCGACTGGAGCTGGAGTGTACTGATGGCTGATTTTGATAACGATGGCTGGAAGGACATGCACATCACCAATGGCATCGGCCGGGATTTTATCAACGCCGATTTTTTAGAGTTCAGTTCAACTGTGATGGGAAGCGTACACGATGTACAAAAGCAACGAACGCTTATCAACAACAAACTGGCATCGTTAAAACATGTAGAACTGGGCAATTATTTATATCATAACAATAGCAATTACACATTCACCGATGTATCGCAGGAAGCAGGAGTAGGCGAGGCCTCCATGTCGAATGGCGCGGCCTGGGCCGACCTGGATAATGACGGCGACCTGGACATCGTGGTGAATAATATCAATAAAGAAGCATTTGTATGGATCAACCATACCAATGAAAAAGGTAAACCTGTTACACAACATTTTATCAGTATCGCATTACAAGGAAATGGCGCCAACCGGAATGGCTTTGGCGCGAAAGTAAAAGTATATGCCAACGGGCAGGAGCAGCTGCAGGAACAAAATCCCGTCAGGGGATATTTTTCATCCGTAGATACAAAGTTGTTGTTTGGGCTGGGACAAGCCACCCGGATCGATTCGATTGTAACGATCTGGCCCGACAACACCTATCAGATATTGCGACAGGTAGCAGCAGATTCGTTATTGGGGATTAAACAACAGCCGGCAGGAGTGTGGGACGCACATGTCGCAAAGAACCTGCGGGCTGTTTTTTCAGATGTAACCACTGCTACGCACATGGCTTACCGGCATGTAGAAAGTAATTACAACGACTTTGCGGTACAACGGTTGTTGCCGCAGAAATTTTCGCAGTTGGGTCCATATATAGCCACCGCCGACATTAACAAGGATGGACTCACTGATCTCTTCGTCGGCGGTGCTTTTAATTTCTCTGGCCGGTTGTTCATACAACAAAAAAACGGACAGTTTACGGCTCAACCGCTCACCGACAGTATAAAAATGGAAGAAGACGAGGATTGTATTTTCCTGGATGCAGACAGCGATGGCGACCCCGACCTGTTAGTAACTGGCGGCAATGTACAGTTGGAAGAAAACTCACCGTATAATACGCCGCGTTTGTATACCAATGATGGGAAGGGACATTTTACTTTTCGTGCGGGCGCCATACCGCGTGACATACGCATTATTGCGGGCTCTGTACAGGCGGGCGATTATGATGGCGATGACCAGCCAGACCTGTTTATCGGCAGTCGCGTTACCAGGCAGTATCCATTGCCGGGACGCAGTTATGTGCTGCATAACGACAAAGGCGTCTTTACCGATGTAACCGCCACGGTTTGCGCGGAATTGCAACAGCCCGGTATGATCACCTCCGCGGTATGGACCGATCTTGATAATGACCATCAAACCGACCTGGTGATAGCAGGAGAGTGGATGCCTATCCGGTTCTTTAAAAATGAACATGCCCGGTTGCGGGAAGTCACGCCAGCCACCGGACTCACCGCCATGCACGGCATGTGGCGCAGTTTGGCCGCAGCCGATCTCGATCATGATGGCGATATGGACCTGGTAGCTGGCAATTTGGGATCGAATTGCGATTACCAGATAACGGAAGCAACGCCGATGGAATTATATGCCGCCGATCTGGATGGCAATGGAAGTATAGATCCGATCCCGTTTTATTACATCAAAGATCACACAGGCGACAAACAGCTGTATCCCGGTATTAACCGGCGACAGTTTGCCGACCAGGTGCCGGCCATTAAAAAGCAGTTTTTGCACCATGCGTTATATGCGCAGGCTACGGTAGATGATATTTTTAAGGGAAAGAAGAAGGACAGTCTGCTCCGGTTAACCTGTACGGAAACACGAAGCTGCTGGCTCGAAAATGTGGGTGGCGGCAAGTTTGTGAAGCATGTGTTGCCGCCGGCGGCGCAATTTGCGCCGGTGAACGCCATTTTGAGCGATGATATCGACGGCGACGGGATTACCGACCTGTTGCTGGCCGGAAATGAGTACCAGACCGAGGTCATGACCGGTCGGTACGACGCTTCCTATGGCTGTTTTTTAAAGGGAAATGCCCGGAAGGGTTTTGACGCGATACCACCCGCCCGCAGCGGTTTTGTCGTTCGCGGCGATGTAAAAGACCTGGCATTGGTGAGGAACCGGGTAGGGGAAAAGATGGTTGTTGTGGCTATAAATAATGATTCCCTGCGGGTTATGGGAATAAACCAGGGGAAATAGTTCGATTTGGAGCAAGGAAATTTATGGAAAAAGACTATTTTTGCGCTCCCCGGAGAAGTTCGGGGAGTTTTTGAGTTTAAACATATGGACCGGTAGCTCAGTTGGATAGAGCAGCTGCCTTCTAAGCAGCAGGTCATTGGTTCGAATCCAATCCGGTTCACTTATAGTATTAAAACCCGCTTTCAGAGCGGGTTTTTTGTTGAAATAGCCTAATCCCTATCCAAACAGTCATATCAAACCTGTTTCTTATCAACGTTTTTTGGTTCGAATCCAATCTGGTAGCCACGATGGAAATATCAAACCATTTTTAGGTTTTAGAGAGCTGTTAATAAAATGATCATCCCTTTCATGTAGGCTCAATAGATTGCCCTGGAATAAATAGGCTCTATTCGCATTGCCATACATGATCTTTTATCCAATTTTATTAGTATGTAATTCGGTTGATTCCAAGTGCCAATCTTCTTCATTAGACCATATAAACTTAATTTGTATTTGCGCTATCTTCTGAAAGTCGCGTAGGTTAAAAACAATAAGTTGCAAAAAAAAATCACATCTGGATGTAGCGTATATTAGCGGTAATACAAACGTTACAAGCAATACTAATCTAATGCGACACCTCACTATATTTATCGTACTTCTCCTTTTGACAGAATTTTCATTTGCACAACCACAAGTGACAATTTCTCTTATTACTGATTCAGGAGTAAAAAAGACCGAATACTTGCATTTCTCAATATCAAATGCAACTTCCACGACACATAATTTCACATTTGATAAATTTTCAAAGGACGGACGGTATTTAAACACTAACCTATTTCAGTACAGTGAGGATATTGACACAGGTCTACATAAAATAAACATTGCTTTCAAAACAGACAAAGAACAAAATATCACTGACACTTTGCTTATTGACAGCACCGCCTCAAGAGTTGAAATTTTTGTTTTTATATCAACAACAGACTCAACAGGCGATTTTATTAAAGAAATCAAAACTTTGAAATACCATACCAACTCAAACTATGTAAAGTTTTCTCTACTTGACAAACCCAAAACTGGTTCTGATGCAAGATTTAATATTGAAAACATTGGTGACAAAGAAATTTATGGCTATCCTAATAATGCATTTTTTTTTGGTACGCTTTATGAAGAAATTGGCAACGATTCGTGGACACAACATTATCCGCTTTACATCAACATAAAATATTGTGACACTGTTTCACCAGCAAAACCCTTAGCCGTTGGACAATCTACCCAAACTTGGACACCTAATGACAACGACTGCTCGAAGTATAAATTCGTCAAAAAGGGAAACTATTATTTTGAACTTTTATATTCAACAACAAACTCTTCAAATTCAGTTTTTCAAGGGTTAACTAGACTTAACAAGGCTGACATTTACAGACAAATTTTTGAGTTCAAATTATGAGCGCACTTTATCAGTGAATTCATATTTGCTTGTTAGTCAATCGTTTAAGATTGAATATGATCTTCAAATCCTCAATTTCCTGGTTCGATAATTCTCCAAGGTGGATCACGTAAAGTATTAAAACCCGCTTTCAGAGCGGGTTTTTTGGTTCGAATCCAATCTGGCAGCCACGATGGAAATATCAAACCATTTTTTCGGTTTTGGAAAGCTGTTAATAAAATGATCATCCTTTTCATGATGGCTCAATAGATTGCCCTGGAATAAATAGGCTCTATCCGCATTGCCATACATGATCTTTTATCCAATTTTATTAGTATGTAATTCGGTTGATTCCAAGTGCCAATCTTCTTCATTAGACCATATAAACTTAATTTGTATTTGCGCTATCTTCTGAAAGTCGCGTAGGTTAAAAACAATAAGTTGCAAAAAAAAATCACATCTGGATATAGCGTATATTAGCGGTAATACAAACGTTGGCAGCCATATTGGAACGGGCTTTATGTAATTAGTTTGGTTTTGACATCTAAGCGTAAAAACGGCATGGAACTACAGTCGACTTTCACTAAAATATTAATTTTATTTTGCTTATTTATTTACACATTAAACTTATCCGGACAAACGACATATGGTGAAAAAAGAGTTGCTTTTCCCCAGGAAAGACAAGTGATCATTAACATAGGTGACATTAATCCCTATCAAAGATTTACTCCAACAATTAAAGATATTGACAGTGCAGACAGTTTCCTTCAAAACTATTTCCTTACTATTTATACTAAAGAAAATAGTCATCCGAGTCTTGAAAAATATTTTAGGCAATACGTGGGAATTATACAGAATGGACAAAAATTTGTTTACATAAATGCTTCCTATAATAAAGGTGATTACTTTCTAGAAAATACTTTTTATCCTAAGGGCGGTGGACAAGGATATTTTCGAACATTTATAGACATCCATAACAAAAAGGTCATTAGATTTGATTTTAATGCGCCCAAATAAATACACCAATGCGGCTGCCAACATTGCATTTGTGTTATGTCGGCTGACAGATAACGCCACTCAACAGTTGTGGTACTATCAGCTACAGTTCCACCCGACGAAGTAATATTCAGCAACAGAATAAACAATGATCTTTTTTAACTTTATTCAGCATTTGTACCGGGCAGACGAACTTCAAATTTCGCCACAAACACTAATGCTTTAACGTTGCCTGTTAGGCTTCAGACAACCATCCAAAACCATAACCTAATTGAATAATGGGACTTTTTTCAAAATTTTTTAGTGGAAAACAAAAAAGCGACTCAATGGCCGGTCGACCAGATTTGGAATTTTATGAAAAATTGGTTGACAATATTGCTGCTTCAGATGAATTTCAAATCCAATTAAAAGCGGCCCTTAAAATAGCCTTTGAAGATCCTAAATCATTTTATGATGATTCAGGTGACATTTCTTTATCTGACCGGGGGCTTAGTTATCCAAATGACGCCAGTTCGACTCCGAAATTTGTTTTGATAGACAAAATGATTGCAGTAGGACAAATGACGGAAGTTGACTGGAAAGAAGAAGAGGAAGAAATACGCTTTTCAATAATAGAAATTGTAAAAGCAAAAGGATACGACTTGCAAATTTCGACTGATGACAAATATTCAATGGATACAGATAAAATAATTAGGTCAATAAATGATAATGAGATTCAACCTTTGGGCTACTGTTTAGAAATTCTTGATATTAATTCCGACAGCTACGTTTTCACTATCGTACCGCTTGACAAACAGCAATTAGTTAGGAATATGTTTGACAAATTAAAATAAAGTTTTCGTTTAGCTAACCCTCAAATCAACTTACTTGCCACTGCAAACGACAAAGCATCCATCATATTGCCCACTTCCAGTCGTTCAAAAATCCTTCTACGGTAATATTTCACCGTGTCCGGAGCTACAAACAACTTCTCCGCAATCTGATCAATTGAAAAGCCTTGGGCATGCAACCGCAAAACCTCCTGCTCTCTTTCCGTGAGCGAAGGCTTTACCGACTTCTGCCAGATCTTTTTTCCAATGTTAAGCTCCCACACCTCGTTGCTCCCCTGTCTGTAAATCCGCACATTCCCTGCAGCCTGCTGCCGCGATAAGGATACTACGCACATAGACTTCCACATCTTCCCCTCTGGGGTCAGGAAGAGCGGAGTTAGTTTATGATTGATGAGGATTTGTTTGCCGTTTTTATGGAGCAGGTGAAAATCATAGGTAATACTGTAAAGTATTCGCTCGTCCACGGGAAGTTTCGCGTAGAAATCAAAGCCTGCTTCGTTGAGCTGCGTTAATAATTCCAGGTCCTGGGGTGGCACCTGCCGGAAGTAAAATTCATAGCCCAGTTGCAATACCTCGGCCGCACTATACCCGCATAGGAAAAGCGGATTTTCTGAAACGTACTCGAAAGACATGTCCTTATAGTCGATCACATAAATACTCTCGTAGCTCAGGCGGTCAAAGGCCTTTACCGCTTCCAGGTAGTGCTGGTCGGTTTCCGTGATGACGCCCAGCTTGTTGGTGGTCAGCAGGGTAGAACCGGCGTTGTGCTTCATGTACAATTTTTATAGAAAACTAAATTTACACCCCGGTGTAGGCATTTACAAATTTTTTGTCTCGAATTTTGAGCAACATCAATTGACTTAATAATAAAACAATGGAAATATGGAAAAGAAAAAGGCACTACTGTTTATTTTTAGTATTGTAGCAATCATTTTGGGTGTAACATTGTTCAAGCAATTCGACTTCAAAAATTTAAAATTTGAGAATACGGGGTTAGCCATTGTTTACGCAATTGTGTTCATATTCTCAATATATTTTCTAATAAAAAACTCAAAAAACAAATAATAGCCGACATCTGCCAAGAGAAGATTGTTTTTATAGGACCTGAAAAAAAATTGCACCAACCCTAAAGCTGGTGCAATATTGAAATTTTAACACTCAAGGCTTGGAATTCAACCGTCTTTTTATTTTATGATATACGATTTCAGATCTACCCGGTAATCCAGCTCCCAAGCACCGTTTCCTTCATAAGAATAACTTTCCATCCTAACAATTCCGATCCCAGGCGAAACATAATGCACATCTTTGGTGTACAGCACCCCATTGGGATTGTAAGTGAGGTATTCATTCCTGTAGCAGCTATTGTAAGTAAGCACCTTGGAAGTGTCGGGGTATGCAATGCTTACAGTCTTTGTGCCATCTGTATCAGTGAAAGTTTTAAAGGTATCTACCTTTGCTGATTTCAGGAATTTATATTCCGGTTCACCGTCAGCATGTCCCATAATTTCCGTAGCAGAGCTGTAAAACTGTTCGCTGTTGTCTGCTTGAACAGAGTAATAACCGGTTTGGGTACCTGCTTTTAAAACCACCATTGGCTCTTCAGTCTCAATATTGTATGGCGCGCCAAAATCATCAAACTCCCGATGTTCGTATACCCATTGGTTACCAATGGCAAGCGGCATTAAAATTGGTTCGTTTTTCTTGTCATCATCTTTGTCTTTGTTACAGGCAGCCAGGAACGGCAGCAAAACCAGGAATAAAAGCTTTTTCATTTGTGTTTAATAGGGATTATTTGTTGTTATGAACTGCAAATTATATATAAACACAAAATAATGCAAATGAGCCTTTACTTTCTCTAAATATCAAGGATAGTTGGCGAACAATCGTATTTTTTGCTTAGTAGGTTAAAAATAATAAGTTGCAAAAAAAATACATATGGAAGTAGCGTATGAAGCGGTAATACAAACGTTAGCTGTCATGTTTTAACATCCTTCCTCTTTCAATATTGAGTACAAATTTGTAATTTTCTGAAATGAGCTCTGTCCAACATAAGCTAATTGTCTCAAAGCCATGCCAGGAAACCTGGAGTTCGATGACGCAAACGGATAATGGCCGATATTGTAAATCTTGCGACAAAGTGGTAATTGATTTTTCAATTTTGAGCGATGATGAAATCGGCACTTTTTTCCTTAAGAATATTAGCAACCCCGTTTGTGGAAGGTTTCATACAAATCAAATAGATAGAATTAGAATTTACATACCATCATATGTGCTAAATAAACGTATACCCTATTGGAAGAAATTCTTAATTATCTTTTTAGTTTGTTTTGGAAGTAACCTTTATCCTTTTGATACAATTCTTGACAGTAAGCCAAGTCTATATGCTCAATCTTCATCAAATAAACGGGTTCGAAAAAAAATAAACTACAAGCACACAAGAAAGAAAATAAAGCGAGTCGAGGAAGCAACATTTACATTCGACCCTCAAATGGAAATAATGGTTTCAGGATATACGCAAGTTATTCCTTCGCCTGCAGCTATCCCAATCCTGACTATTCCCAGCATCAAAATGGACTATGCTCCGACAAATTCATATTCCTCATCATCTGAAACGGCACTTGAAAAGGAAAACGGGGGGCAAAAGAAATCTCCAAACAAGCCAAATTCAGAAAATAATAAAGAGTATACTTTATCAGCAAGATTAAAATATCGGAGAAAAAAGCCACATCTAAAATAATTCAACACGACAGCCAACATATTAGCGGTAATACAAGCGTTGGGCGTCATTTTTGAGACATTTACCACTCAGACGAGATCATTAATATTTCATCCATCTTGAAAGAAAGTCAATATCAGAGGTTAAGGACACCATCCAGCGAGTTTTCGACGACTTAAGAGCTCGAGAATTCAGTAAAGTTTCCTTAATGACACCTTGTCGATCTATATAATTTGAATGGAGAAACCAATTTTCGACTCCATCGTTAATAATAAAGCCGGTATGAAAGTCCAGACCAATTATATATACGCCTTTACCATACCTGGTTATTCTTTCATTAAAATCTGTATAAGAAAGTGAACTTAAATTAATAAGTCTTTGCCTCGGAACAAGAGCTAGCATCATTTGGGAAGACGGACACACAGCCAACTTCACTCTTTGGATTTTAACATCCATATCTCGAAGCAATGTTGTTACGAAATAGCCGCAAGCAATATGTCCGACTTTCGGTTGTTCGGTAGTTCCATTATAATCCCATGGTGTATTTGCCCACTTTGGGTAAAAGTCATGAAGAAGGGTGTTTATCCAGTAATTCTGAAGCACATTTATGTTTTTCTGATCATTAAGATTGAAGTTTTCTTTATATAGCAACTTCCTTTTAGCGCTAACATTCATTTTGAGTTGATCATAAGAGATTGTATCGACTACGGAAGCGTCGGTATTTTGCTCAACTATCTGAATTTTATCCACTTGACTCTTACAACTTAGGATCAATGAGAGGCCTAGCAAATAATCAAGTCGCATGCTAACTTTTTCTCTAAGAGAC
The DNA here is from genome assembly GCA_966212235.1 of uncultured Niastella sp. Lineage (GTDB taxonomy): Bacteria > Bacteroidota > Bacteroidia > Chitinophagales > Chitinophagaceae > Niastella. The sequence goes on from CBIHPP010000009.1 coordinate 304,325, forward strand.
TAACGAGAAAGAATTCCATAAATTCTAGGAAAAAAAAACGAACGCCCAACATGGGGTTTGGCGTTATGGCGGCTTTACGAACATATCCTGATCGAAATAACGCTGCTCAGCGACATATTTATGAAAAATTGGTCGACAATATTGCTGCTTCAAATGAGTTTCAAATCCAATTAAAAGCGGCCCTTAAAATAGCCTTTGAAGATCCTAAATCATTTTATGATGATTCAGGTGACATTTCTTTATCTGACCGGGGACTTAGTTATCCGGGAATTTTCGTTGATGCAATAAGGTATCTTTCCGACCAAGCGTTTCAATGCCCAGATACCGGTACCCTTATTTATACAGATCTTTCAATAAAGAAGTAACAAACGGTTAATTATGTGGGCCTGACTATGCCTCTTTTTGATAGCTAAGGATGGTGAGGAAATGTTACGAATTCGAAAACTTCTCCGTACAGCATTAATTTTGACATCCAGCTTTAAATATTTGCATTGTCGAATCTAATCGGCTCAGATTATTCTGGTTCATGGACTTTACCATATCGCCTATACAAATCATTATTGTAATAGTTTCCCCTCAAAACCTTGCCCGCTGCCTTAGCGTAGTTTTCAGGATCTTGTATTCTTTCTTCATCTGTGGATTAGTTACATATGCGTATGAGCGTTCGCCCTTGTATTCATAATCACTGTATCCTTTATTGGAGATCCGGTAAGAATAGCAAGAAGTTAACAGAACAGGAAGGCAGATCAATGCAATCAATTTCATAAAAAGCAGGTTATTAATTGGCACATAATACGAAAAGGACGACCTACTTGCAAGGGACATGGTTTTAAAAATCTGGTGTACCTTCGCTGCTGACTATATTATGATTAAGGGATATTTATCTTATGGCTGAGCAATGGCTTTCTTCTTCTTGCGTCTTGTTGATAACCAAACCACCAATCCTATCAGCAACCCAACAGTAATTTTTCCAAGCAGTAATCCCTGGTTGTATGCCTTTTCATCTGACCTTTTCGTACTGAGCTGATTGGCCAGCCCAAGGCCGGGAGAAAATTTCATGGAAGAGAATACCATTTCCCGTGTCTTTGCCATTTCTTCAGACAGCGATTCCACTTCGGTAAAATTAATAGCATAAGTTTTGTCATTGGCAATGACGGCTAAGCAGTGCCTGATTTGCTTTTCTCCTTCTACTTCCGCATGAAACGAAAATCGAATCATTTTAAGTCCGCTGGCTTCAATAATCTGGTCTTTAATCAATTGCCCGTGGTTCGATTTAATATACCCCTTTTTGAAGCTTTCGTACCCCTTCAACAACTCCTTTTCATCTTTAATACCCCAGGTGTTATCACCTGCATTTTGCAGTATAGAAACGGAGACTATTGCATTTTCGATTTCGGCACTAATTACCTTTACCCCCAGGGTGTCAATAATCTTGAAGTTGTCAGGTAGCTTTAGCGTCAGTACTGAATCCACCTGATAGTCGGTCCAGTCTTGTCCGAAAGAGTTGATTGAAATTGCAATCAAAAGGGTCAGAAGTATATTCTTCATTCTATAAAATTGTGTTTTGTATAAGTGTAGTCCTACATCATCTACCCGGTTTTCCCTGATCGTATTTGATCTTCCCCCTAAAAGCAGTTTTATATTGACGTGCGCCAAAAACGACGGCAAAGTAACGTTATAATCGTTAGAAAAAAGCGATCCATACATTTCAAATTCAGGCCCTCATAAATCAAATGGAGTCGAACATCTATCAAAGTGAGCCGCACTTGAGTCAAAGAGAGGAATTTAAACTAAATCTGCATATATCCGTTATTGAGGCAGATTATAAAAAAGACTAATCATGCACATCTACCTTATCGGAAATGGCGTAATCGCAAAAGCACTTGCAGTATCTCTACGATTGAACAACAGAAATGTAACCATTTTGCGGGGAAGTGTTGACCAACAACCAGCTACTTCAGAAATCGTGCGGCTGGAAGTGGGCAACGAATTGTTACAGGCTGACGTCAACATTAGTACCATCAGCAACTATGACAAACTGGATGGATTGATCCTGCTTACTACCAAAACCTTTGGTAACAAAGCTATCGCCGATAAACTACGCGGTAAAGCAGGTACTTCACCGGTTGTATTATTACAAAATGGACTGCATATAGAAAGTGATTTTATGGATTTCCCCGAGCTTTACAGATGTGCGCTGTTTGCCACCAGCCAGTTTGGAGACGAAGGGAAAATATGCTTTAAATTAGTGGCGCCGTCGCCCATCGGCGCCATCAACGGTTCCTTTCAAACCCTTCAGACTATTGTTGCTGAAATAACCACCGATATTTTCCCTTTCCGGGTAGAAACGGACATCCAACCCATCGTGTGGAAAAAAGCGATCTGTAACTGTGTGTTCAACTCAATTTGCCCTTTACTGGAAATTGACAATGGTGTATTTCATCGCAACGAAGTCGCTTTGGAAATGGCCAAACAGGTGATTACAGAATGTCTTGCGGTGGCCCGTCAGCATAATATAAACCTGAGCTTCGATGATGTACTAAATAATTTATTATCCTTAAGCAAAATGTCCGACGGTCAGAAGATCTCCACTTACCAGGACATGCTGAACAAAAGAGAAACGGAAATAGACACCCTGAATTTTGCCATTGCCCAGGCCGCAGGCGATCTGCCCGTGCCCGTTACCGCATTGTTGGGAAAACTGGCTAAACTCAAATCCGATCTATCGAGGTTGTAATGTTTCGGATTAAGTATTCATTTGATTATCAGTTACTTTATTTTGTATAGTTTTCAGGTCCACCAGCAATTGGTATGAAGGAATTTCAATCGGATCACAGGAAGATTCACCACGCATACGCGTGTTTTTTTTGTCCATTACACAGCGCACCCCGACGTGCGGTTGGGAAGGTTTTAGGTTTGAATCCTGGGTGCAAAGGGGCGAATTCGACACTTTATTCGGATGGCGATACCGAAGAAACCCCGAAAGGAGGTGCGTAGCGACTACACGTGGCACAGCTGCAATGGTGTAGATATGGTCCAGAGCACAAATTTGGATGCCATCGGGTTGGGGGGAAGATGTAGAAGGTGAGGTAGGTGGTGGGTTAGTGGTTCGAATCTAAGCCGGTTCACGAAGAAATTAAGCAGGTCGAAAGGCCTGCTTTTTGTTTTCAAGTAATTCAGCAGCATAGAGCATTTTGATTTGATTGCTAAGTGCGGGAAGGTTGCAGTTTTGAATTTACAATTTCTTAAGGATAAATTATATAATCCCGCTGGTTAGCGGCGACTGCATCGTTGGTGCTTCGCACCCGACGAAACTTAGTTGTTAGCAGCTCATTTGCAATGAGCATCTATTGTGTCACTTGTTTACACCAATCTTTAAAATGTAGAATAACTCTATCAAAATCGTCTGTGGATGGTATAACGCCGTTGTGCGCAATGATATTTCTTACCTTTTCTAATTCGTCTAATCGTAATTCCACAAATTTCATTTCGTCAATAAAAGGTTTGAAGTCATTTTCAAATTTTCTAATGATTTTGACTAAGTCACCCCAATCAATGTAAAACAAAGGAGATGTCTTCCCTCTAGGACTTAACCATTTATTTTTTGTTTCTTTTTCTTTGCGTTCTTTTAATTTCTTTTCAAGTTCAGAGTTTTTAGCCTTGTCCCACCAATTAACACCAATCTTTTTTGTTAAGATGTCGTTTATAAAATTTCTAACTGAATTTTCTAGGCAATGAAGAATGATATACAATTCTGCCATTTTTTTGGCGTCCTCAATATCGGTAGGCTTTAAGAAAGGAGTGATTTTAATATTAGCTCTTTCCGTTAAGGAAACTTCAGTTTCAATGAGTGGCAGATATTTTTTGTTTAATTCGTCAAGTATTTTTCTATTAAGTTTGTGTGTGTCTTTTTTGACACCCTTTGTTACCTTACTACTTTTATTTAAGTCTCTTTTTAGGTATGTAGGATTATAAGCAGACAAATGTGCATCTACAAAATATTGATTTATTTCTTTTGCAGAAACGTCGTGTTGTTTAGTTTTATATTGGTGAAACCAAATAAATGCCAATGCAACTTCAAATTTCTGAGGCTCCTCTGAAATTTTGGCAATATCACAGAAATCATTAAAAATGTCCATTATTTTTTATCTTTTTTTTCTTTAGGTTTTCTCCCACTCTTTGAATGAGTTCCAATTTGCCATTTATCTTTTAATTCTGTATTTAATATTTCTGATAAATATTTTTTTGCTGCATCTTTCCCTGGAGCTTTAAGTTCTACCATATCCCCACTAATTCCAATTAATGGATTATTTGTAAGCCAAAACCTTAAGTTTCCGTCTTCAACACTTGCATTGTCAAGTATAGCTGTCAATTCTTTTCTAGGAACATTTTCGAGGCCTAAAAGAGTTTTATAATACAGAAATATAATAGACAATCGTATTCCATAATCCCTCTTTGAAGTTGCTTTTAGTCTTGTTTCAGAAAGAGTAGTTTTATCTCCATCACTTTTGAAAATCTTTTTCAATTGATTTATTTCAGGAGCATCAATTATTTCTTCAACAACTTCCGCTTCTTCAGTTTCCACAACTTCAGGTTTGTTGAATATCCCGCCATTCGAAAGAAGGACATTGGGTTTTTTAGTTGTAATTTTGTTTGATAAAATTATTCCGAAAGAATCACTTATGCTTTGTCCCACCGTATCTGTAAAATTAGCTTTGAAGTTTCTGCTATTTTTTGTTTCTGAAAACTCAATTGTATTCATATTGGGGACTGCCGATTTACTTCCAACGTCTTCGCCACAGTAAATGCAAGCTTTTGCTTCTTTAAGTAAGAGTTCGTTACAGCTTTTACATTTAAATTGTTTGGAGCATTTCGGACAAAAGTATCCTTTGTCTGGAAGTAGACTGATGCAGTTTAAGCATTCCATAATTTTATTTTAAAATTTTGGGGTGTGTCCAATAAAGTTGCTGCCAACGAGCAGGTATTGCCGATGGTGGCGAATTAGTATTCCGTCTGCCGGAACTGCTGCTTGGCTTTTTGATAAAGTTAAATATTAAGAATTAACACTGGGCTTTATTCGTCAAGCCCCGAACCGCAGTAAAAACTCCATTGCATTAATGCGGTTATATAATGTATTTTCTTCTAATCCCAGTTAGCATTAACCAGGTATAATTTAAGCATATCTGGTTCTGTTTATATTCCCATTTCTTCCGCCATAACGCAAAGGTGCTGTTACTTGCTGGCCTTCTGTCCTCTGTTGTATTGGTCTCGTCAACTTATTGGTGAATTAACTTTATTTAAAATTGGAAGTTGTCCATGAATTGCGGTGAAATGATTTATCCATGTCCGCTCAAGTTTTGGTAAATTATTTTTGTCGTATGTCGTGTAGTAAAACCAAACAGCCTTACCGTCTTTTGTTGGATTTGTTTTTTCAGGATTTATAAGATGTTGTTGAAATCTATCAAATAGATTGTCCGCAAGTCCAAGGTAAAGAATGTCGTTGTCGAATGTCGCAAGAGCATAGCAGCCTGCATCTTTAGGAACGGATTTAAAGGCTGCAAGTTTGAATTGCACCTTGTCTTTTGGCTCGGGAATTAACTGTTCAACTTTCATAGCTCCATTTCTTTTTCTTTGCGAATGTCTGTCGGTTTATGAAGAGCTTTAATCATTTCAGTGTTTATTTTGCTTAATGCGCCTGTGTTTAAACCGCTCGCAGTACCACCTTTGATCCAAAAGTCAGAGTGTCCAACGCCCGTTGCATCACCTTCAATGTTTTCAAAAGCTTGTTCAAGTAAGGATTGCATAGTTGAAACTTTATAATCAGGCATATTTACCATTTTGTTAAAGAAGGGAACACAAAACTTACTGAATAATTCAACACCATTGTATTTAAATAAAACTGTCGATTCTTCACCGCCGAGAATATTTGTTATTGCTTTCCAATAGTTTGAAAATATTTTATGCTGCCTTTCTTCATTCTCCATGTTGAATACAGGATTGTTAGCAACCAAAATATATTTCTTAATTGCTTTGACGAAACTTTTTTGGTTTATACTTCCATCACTAGTTTCGTCATTTGCCATTCGGATTTTGTTTTTCCAAGGGCTGTCTTTGTCGTCATTTAAGAAGTCAACATAACGCAATGCCTTTTCATCTTCTCCTTTTTGAACGGAAGTAAAAATCCACTTCGGCAAATTCGGAGTGTCGTCAACACCCATTGCTTTGGTTAATCTTGCTCGAATTCTCTGAGCAACTCCTTCTTCAACACTTTTTTGAGTAGTGTTTACAATTAAGAAATGACACATTTGTTCAATTTCAGATAAATTAATTGCAATATTAACCGGAACATCAAATTCCAAAACTCGTTTGTCTTTTTCTGCTGCCATTTTTAAACCTTCAACCCGATGTTGTCCGTCAACAATATTAAACGGCCCAACTTCACTAATATCAATTTCGATAGTATTATTTGTCGGATTGAAGGCAATGTTTTTATTAGTTGCCATAAAAACACTAGTAGGTAAAAACGCATCTTTTGTTTCCTGTCCAGCAACAATGTAGTCGGCAAGTTTTTTTGCCCGTCCTTTGTTTAGTAACCTTTGATAGCCTCTTTCATTCGCATTTTCTGGGTCAAGTCTTTCGATGCTGTAAAAATTTGGAATTATGAAGTCAGATACTTTTAGCGAAGTTGCATAAAGTATCAGGTCACCTTGTTTTACTAATGATGCAGGTCTTGTTATTTTTTTTGTCATGGGTTATGTCTTAATGTTAATTTCTTTGCATGGCCATCACCAGGCAATGCGCAGGCAATCAGCCACCCATTCCGGTAGCAATGAAAATACATTTTGTCTCGTACTTTCGCTGGTTGTAATTGATGGGGTAGGGCTGGGGGTAAGGTTTACAAAAAGTATTTAAAGCTCTGGTAGTATCCGAGATTTTTTTATAATATCAAGTTATTTAATTCCGAAATGATCTTTCAAGGTTTGAATTTCTTCATCCGCTACCCCCTGTTTTTTACATTGCAAGATCATAAACCAAATCATAGCCTGTTGGTTTTTTATAATGCTGTCAGCGCGTACTGCCCAACGGATAAGCAAACACCAAATAATAATAGTTAAGATGCCGAACCCTAGATACATCAAAACCTCGGATGATTCAACATAGAGTAAATACATGTGAAAGTTATTGAAGGTTACCTAATTAATTCTGTTATCATTTTTTCGAAATTACCTGTTGATTTATAGCTGGCCAACGGGATAATTTGTTTAGTTGTTTTATAACTGGATCCGACTTTAGCTATAATTTCTTCTGCTCCATTTATATTAACCAAGTTTACGTTAATGGAGGTTCGTTTGTCGGGAAGTTCCTTGATTCGTATATTCCATTCGCCAGTAATTAAACCAGGTGCAAGAGGCTTTCTATCATTGGGGTTAATTGTTTTTGGCAAAACTATCCAAGCCGTAGGCTTAATCGGCTGGCCTTTACTATTTTCAAAAGTGGTTGTTAACACTGTCCTGTCTGAAATAATAAGTCCGCTGCTACGGTCAATGATTTTTATGGATAACCCTTTCTGTGCATAGAAATCTATTATTTTGTCCCATACCTCCTCTTTTGCTAATGTTGTTGTATCCAAGTAAGGTCCTTCCCGGTATTGGCCTTTAATTGGTATTGTTTTAAATGCGCAGGAATAGAGTACAGTTGACGCAGTTATGAACATTGCGGCCAGAACCATTTTTAACTTAAGCATATTTGAAGGGGTTTAATTACAGTTATTAATTGCGGGAATCCCCTTTCATCGTAGCCGGGTTAAACTACTACAAATAACCTCCTGCTCAAAAACCGATAATATTTCTTGAGCCAAATCAATAAAAAATCCGGCCATTTGGTTGGGGGCATGTTTGCTTGTCATGCCTCTGTTATTGCTGCATATAGTCTTTTTGCATTGACCCGAACTGCAGCAGTGCAAAACGCAATATTTGCCAGCCTATTCCTGTATTTCAACACTCTGGTCATGTCAATTACCTACAATTCTTTTAGTTTTTCAGGATGCTTTTTGAAGTACTCCTCACATTCTTTTCCTGTCCAATCTTTTTTTGCCAGGTAATTATAGATAAGATCTTCGTCAAAATCAAGATCAATAGTTGCCCTTGTTGCGTTACCAATATAGCTTGTGTAAAAAGTAAATGACTTGCTTTCTCCCGCATCAATAGCATCATAAGTTATATAACCTTCGTCTGAAGTTACAGGATCACCAGAACTGGTCTTATAAATCACTTTGTATTTTAATTTAGGGACTGAAAATGTTGAGCCATTTCTCACAATCCCTTTACCCGAGCCTGATCCTCCATACCCTGATTCCCAGTCCCAATTAACAATTCGTAACTGGGTTTTCAATTCCATATAGACATTTAGAGCCTTGTCAAGCATTACGACTTTTGTTTTTTCAAGGGCCTTTAAAATTTGTTGATCAGTTGTATCGGATTCTTTCCTGATACAGCCAGTGTTAATACCGAAAATATATTCATTTTTATCTGTGAAATCTGATAGCCCTTTGGAATCTATTATTTTCAATTTGCCAGATGAATCTTTTTGAAATATAAGAGAAATATCCTTTTCTGTTAGTTTACCGAAACCATTCGTGAACCGGTTGTGAACCGAAACGGCAATGACATTATTTTTTGCGCTGCTATTACTAACGCTTACGGAGTCGGATTTATAATAAGTGTCAAATTTTGAGAAACCGGAATATAACATTGTAAGCATTTTCTCATCGCCGGATTTTAAAGCAGCAAAAAACTCCCTGGCTTTTATTTCTGATTCTTTTTTCAATTTTGAACTCTCACAGGAAGCGAATACGGCAACAAAGGGTAAAACCAAAGTTATCAGATTAAATTTCATACAAATACTGTTATAAAGTGTTAGAAATTAATGTAACAACACCATGGCAGCTCTTTTGTATTTGAGTTTCGCCATCAGTTTAAATGTACCTTCCATTGCCTGCCCTTATCATCCTTTAGCACTGCTTCTTTATTTTCATTTATTTGTGTTTGGGGTATATGGTCTTCGTCAAGCCAGCCTCCATTTGGAAAATCAATCTGTATTATTTTGCAGTCTTTCACATGTACCTTCAGGCCATATTTGGCAGTATGATTTGTTTTAGGGTTGAAATAATCAACAGCCGCGGAATGGGTACCATCTTTAAAACCGCAGTTCTTTCTACCTGCCTCTTCTTTGGCAATGTTCAATTCATTTTCATTACCATCTACGGAGGATGTGTTTGGTTTGTGTTGTGCAGTGTCTTGTGAAGCCACGGAACTGCTTTTTGATGGCTCCCTGCATCCAAAGATCAACCAGGTTGTAAGCAGAAAAAGAATAAGTGTTCTCATAAAAATCAGGCTCAGGTTAATATAAATTGTTAGTTAACTCCTTTGCATATCTGGACGAAGCTCCTTTGAAAGTGCATCCAAACGCCATATCTGCAGATGCATGTGATGAAGCACGGTTTTTTCATAGTCACTTGCTTTATCTCCCATTTTGCTAAAAAGAACAAGCATCTCTATAAAAAGAAAGAAAAAAATCCACAGCAGCCAGAACCCCAGTGCGACGTATGAACCTGAAATCAACTGTACCATTACCTTTAGTTCATCGAGAAATCCTGTTTTCTCCTGCATTTCTTTTTCCAGTGCCGGTCTTATGTGCAATAATTCGTTCTCTTTATAGGCTTTCTGCTGTCGCATGGCGCCAATAATTGAATCAAGCGGCTGGACCAGGGTCATTTTGGGATTAGGCATAGTACTTTTGGTTGCCGTAGTAGTATGATTGCGTGTATACACTGTTGAATCCTTACCAGAAGCACCAAGAATTTTTTCAGGTACCAACGTAGACTGTGTTTGGGTGACTACAATCGGTATTGTAGGATGACTGGTGAAGTCTTCGATGTGCCGTTGCTTTTCTGCCTCCTTGTTATTGATTGTAGTATCCAGCGCAGTAATTTGATTTCTTAACTCAGCAGTCTTGACCGGCAGTATCTGATCGACACGTTTGGTAATATAGGATACTTTCTCTAACTCAATATCTTTTTTCAGCAGTATTTGATCAATGATCACAGCGCCCAGTATTGACATCATAAGGGCCAGACAGCCTCTGAAGATAAGCAGTACCCTGCCAGGGTTAATAGAAAGAATGATTTGTTTCTCCACTTGTACGATAATTACTACTGAAATGATACCTGCCAGTACACAGCCGCCTATATTGGATGCCAGGTAACGTTGGGCAAAAGTAAAACCAATGCAAAACCAGAGAATACAAACGATTACCATGGCTGCTGTGTATTTTTTAACTGATTTAACGGCGGCTTCACTACAACCTCTTAATATTTTATAGTTGTATCCTGTGAGGAAACAGCCGAAACGAACCCATAAGTTGCTCATACGTTTGAATTAAAAGATTTATTCAGGATAGAATGGCCGGAAATAGCGGCCAGCCCGTTCCTAAATCCACGGGTGTAGCTAATTACAATCCCATAACCCACACCCTGGTTTTGCTTAGCCTGTTCTTCAATTTCCAGTACCTGTTTGATGTGGCTTTCTGCTGTTTCTTTTTTTACCGTAAGCTCTTCCACTGTATCGATCATACCACTTCTGCTTCTGCTGGCAATGTGGAAATTAATTTGCCTAATAAAATCCTCATAAAATGTCTTTACTTTTCGAATTGCTCGCTCCAGGTCATTTTGTAAAGCAGTTACATTTTGATCCAGGTGGGTATTGTCCGGGTTGATCAGTGCGTCATTATAACCCTTCGATTCATAGTTTTTGTCCAGGAACTCATATAGCATATGTATGCCACTGATAACCGGGTTTGCTGGTTTCGCATCTGGTGGCGCCGTCTCGGGTTTCGCATTCTCTATGAATAACTCTTCGGGAATATCTTTCGATAGGGCTTCAAGGTCTGTAGTATGATTACCGTTTCGTTGTTGACGGTTAAAGAAATTAAAAAGTCCCATAAGATAATTAGTTTAAACGTTGATCGTTGGCACTTTGTATTTATTATGGCCCCGGTTGTGACAAGGTTCGCATAACGTAATAAGCAAATGGTCCGGGTATTCCCAGGGGAGCCTGAACTGTTGCCGACTTACAATAAAATGATACTGCCGGTGATGTACCTGCAGCGTTTTGTCACTTTTGCAATGGATACACCGGTGCATGTCGCGCGTAAGGATTTCCTTTCTTTTTAATTTCCACCTGGGATGAAACAGCAAGGCACCATAGGAACCATGTGTCATACCGACTGGCATTGAGGCTTTGGCTGGCGCGCTCTTCTCTTTAATCTGTGGTTGTATTACTTCTATATACCGGCGATAAGGGGCATCGTCAGTAAAAGCAAGGTACTGGTAAAAGGGTTGTGTTTCGGCCATTTGAATATTTAGTATAAGGTAAAGGGTGGGGGTTATTGCGTTCGATATTAATGCCTCAGTCCTCCCATTTACACAGGGTTTTACGTTTGTTCTTCGCGTCTTCGAGCGATATACGGATGATCTCGTGTTTACAGTTGCTCAAGCCTCTGCAGCTTGCTTTGTAATGATACCTTATAGCATTTTTGCTGTTGCAGATATATACGTTGCGTTCTGCAGGCAGGCAACTATTTGCAAGCAATGAGAGAAATAATAATATCATCAAGGATAGGCCGATCCGCAAAAGAATAAGGTTTAAGGTTAAAAAAAAGGAGAAGGAGAGTTGTTTTAAGTTGTGTGGCAGGGCAGGGAACAACGTATACATCCATTCACCTTTCGATGAATCTTTTCTGCTGCCCGTACTGCGTCCTTACAGGATTCGTATTCCCCCAGGTAAGTTTTATTTGTTAAGCTGGAATAATAAACGCATTCTTCACTATGCACCTCGTGATCGCCATTGTGTTGTGCATTATTGTTGACGTAATATTTCAGTTTCATTGCAAAGAGTGTTTTTATATGGATCAAAAATAGAAACTGAAAAACGCTTTTTTTTATGGGAAACCGTAATGACAACTATTGTTATAAAAAAAATACTTCATTATATAATACCCTTATCCTTACAAAAGGCAACCAGTTGCTCGTTTTTGCTAAAATTCAGCGCTTCCCTCATTTGGTTTAGTTTCTTTTCTACACTGCTTAGTCCCGATGGTTTTATCTGGTGCTTGCTAAGATAGTCAGGTATATCCTTTTGTGAGGTTCCCTGGGCCAATAGAGATATGATGGTAATTTCATAGTCAGAGAATTCATACGCATTCTTACTGTTGATCATCTGCATGATATGCCGGGGTAAATAACGCCGGTGCTGGGATATTTCACTGATTGCCTGTTTCAATTCCCTGGCGTCATTTCTAGCTTTTCGCACATAACCATCAATGTCGAATTTGTTGTAAAGCATTTCGATGGTAGCAGCTTTGTTTTCCGCCGAAAAAACCAACACTTTTAGGTCTGGCTGTAATTTTCGTGCGGCAGCAATAAGATCGGCTCCCCCGTTTAAGCTGGGCTTACGTTCATCTGGTTCAAAATACAAGTCGGTAATGAGCAGATCATATGATATGTCTGTTCCGGCTTTTTGGGAGATCTTGTTTAGGGCGTCATCGCAATAATATACATACTCTACATGGGTGATACTTAAATCGTCCAGTGTCTTTTGAACTGAGATATTGGCGCTTTCATGATCTTCGGCTATTAATACTTTTGTAATCATGTTGTTGGAACTGTTGGAATAGAAATATTTATTTTCACTCCTTTTGTGGTTTCCTCAAATGTAAAATTGCCGCCGATTCTTTTTATACGGTTTTCCGTATTCTTGAGTCCATTACCATATTGAAAGGAGGAGGGTAGTCCCACACCGTCGTCGAGATAGTTTATTTGTATCATACCCTGGTGAGATTCAAACTTCCACACCACATTTTGGGCAGCGCTGTGTTTTTTCATATTGATCATCAGTTCCTGAAGCACCTGTTCAGTTTCAATTTGAGCCTGAGTAGTAATATGATCCCAGAGTGACTTATTGTTGCCTGTTACATAAACACTGGTGGTAGAACTGCCAAATGCTTTAAGTAATTCGGATATGGTACCGGAATAGTCGTTATGTGTCTTTTTCGGCGGTTCATAAGATATATCCCTTGATCGTTCGTATAACTCCTCTATCTTGTCGAGCAAGGGTTCTTTTTCGATAGTGTCCTTATGTTCTATTTCGGTCATGATACGATATAGTCCATTTGCCACTACATCATGAACCTTCTGCGAGGTTTGAAGCTGATGTGCCCGCTTTTCAGATTCCATTTGTTGTTTGCGTTTGCGGTACCACATACGAATAACAATACCGGCAGATACTATAAATATTGTAATGAACACAAAAGCGACTTGTTGTCGAAGAAGCTGCACCTTCTTTTGCGCATTGTCTTTCTGTAGCTGAAGATTATCGGCTTTGTTCTTTTCTGCTTCATAACGGATCAGCGCAAATTGATTTTTGGCAGCATTGCGGGCAGTTTGCAGGCTGTCATTCAAGTATTCATAACGGGAGATGTATTGTTTCAGTTCTTTTGCAGGACTTAAGTTCAGGAGTTTTGTGAGTGCCTCCAACTCGTCGTCCGGACTGTCGATTTGCCGGCCGGTAGCATACATTTTTTTGGCATAGTACAGGGCTGAGTCTGGTTGGCTGTTAGCGTAATAATCGGATAAGTGTGCATAGCTTGCATTTAATCCTCTTATGTCCTTTATCGATTCACGAATAGACAATGCCTGTATCAGTTCAGGTGCAGCCGGATAGCCGGGATCCTGCAACCACCGCGTTTTTGCCTGATTCGAAAGGATCCGGGCGTATTCTTTTGGATTGTTTTTTATGAAGCCAATGATGGTATTGTAAAGACTGTCAGCCTGTTTGTAAGCGCCTTTTTTCTGGTAGGCTAGCGCTTTGCCATTCAACGCAATTGTCTGATAGTCATTGCTGGTTGCGAATTGCAACGTTTTGTCGAAATAGCCAATGGCAGCATCGTAATTCTTTAAACTAAGGCTATTATTACCTAGTTCATTGTAATTTGATTGCAGGCAATAACGATGTGTCTCTTTGCGTTCATTCAGGTAGGTAAGTGATCTTAGATAACTTTCCTGACCACCAAAATAGTCTCCCTGATAGGTTTGTATGATTCCCATATACGTTAAAGCTGTGGCGGTTTCCAGGCTGTCTGTTGAGTTAGTTGCGATCAGGTTAAAATAGTAGAATGCGGAATCGTTATTGACATTAAAAAAAGACTCCGCCTTCTCGAATACGGGAAACCGTAAAGTAGGCAGCTGCTCTTGTTTATTTTTACAGTAGCAAAAGCAAGAAATCAGTATTGGCAGAAACAATTGTGAAGCGCGCACCAGGGGCATTTAACTTAAATATAGAAAATTCAATCAAATTATAACAGCGAAATTGATTCTGATTATTAAAAAAGTAAGGCAGGCGTATGCCTGCCCTACATAGCGCCAGTTTAAGGTTTGGGCGGTTTAGGCGGAATTGTGCCTGTTTCTCCGCCGGTATCGCCATCATCATCGTCATCATCCATAACGGTCACCTGTTGATTGCCGGTATTGGAGTTTGTTTGGTAATGGGCAGGGTTTATCAATGCCCAAAAGAGGGCTATAAAATATATAAGCATTTGATTTTTATTTAAATGATTTAGAAATAGCAGCCGATTGCCGGGGGCATTCCGGCTGCGTGATAACTGGTCAATGAAGAAGCGCTTCTTGTTTTTTTGGGAAGAGAGGGCGTAGATGGCGGAAGCCGTTTACCGCTTCCCAGGCCGGTTACCGGCTTCCGTTTTCTTTGCCCGAAGTGAAATCAGAACTGTACAGATGCTATTAGCTAAGTAGGCATTGCCTGATTGCAGAACGAAGATAAAGAGGGGTAATGCGCTGATTGGTAAGTGATTCCGATAAATCCGGTAATTCCTGTTATTCCGATCGATTGTCCGGAAATGTCGGTTCGGTTCCGAAAAATCCGTTTACATAACCTTAACTATATAAAACCATGTATGCTGATTATGAAAGGCTAGTACTGGAATATTATCAGTGGAAGAAGGGGCAAAATGCACTTTCTTCCCAATTGCTTCATCCCACTCCGGCCAGAATAAAAAGAGAATGTGTACGGTTATGCGGGGGGAAGCTTCAAAGCAAAGATGAAAAGGTGATTAGGGATTTTTGTGAAGTGTGGGATAATACAAAGACATGTTTACAAAACATTGTTAGATGTGACGTAGATAAGTTCAGGCCGCTGTTAAAATTTTTGAAAAGAGATACAGAGAGCACTGATCCCAAGAATATTCAACTGTTAGCCTGGCTAATCGATTTTCCTTACAGGCCTTTTGTGCTTGGCATAGTGTATCCATCAATCACGGAAATACAAGCCGGCGTTGAGGCGTCGGAATCAGCGCCGACCATAGCCATAGATGTGAAGACTACGGATACTGAGGATCAGGGAGACACTGAGCAAACAGATGCAAGCACAGCCGCAAAAGGTAATATTGAAAGCACTGAGAATGTTGTTAAAGATGGGCAGTTGAATATTGAAAAAGGGAGGAAAAAAATGCGATTCCGAAAAGTCGCAATGGTTGGTGTATTATTAGCCGTTACAGGAACAAGTGGTTATTTGTGGCGGAATCTGCCGTTGCCTGGAAACGGAGGCTGTATGTACTGGGCAAAAGATCATTTTCAACCAATACCCTGTAACCAGAAGGTTCCCAACACGCTGGTTGTTGCATTGGATACGGTCAGGGTGAAGAGCTTTCAAAAGATCACCCGTCCCGATACCATTACCAACAGGGCAAAAGGGAGTGTCTGGTACTCAAAGATTAATAATGAGATTGAGTTTTTTACGACAGGTGGCGAGCATCCAGTAGTCATTGGCCGGCGTTTAAAACCGATCACAGACCATATTATTGATAAGTACATTCACCCGGAAATGACTTCGAATCAGTAGAACGCTTTGATGGGTAAGAAAACTGATTATTTGATCAGAGGTGGGGAGGAGAACTGATACATATGCATCTTAAGTACGTATTATATACAAATAGGGCAGCCTTACATGAGAGTGGGTAATTGAATCGTAATAGTACATTTCATGACAATGGTATCGGGCTGTAATAATATTGAGGTAAATACGACGAAGGGTATATTGAATGATATGTTAAAAGTTCCTTTACCTATTGTAGTAGTAAATTAAGGTGACTATTTTGTTCTTCTTTTGATATAGGCCTCCTTCTTATGTAATACGGCCCTATCCTTTGCTTTGAAAAAGCAGCCTTTTACTTTCTTCATTTAAACCCCAATCCTTCAGATTTCCAGGTCATACCTGTTTTCGAACCGGTAGTTCACATTGTAGTTTATTAGTTCCCAACCAATAGCAGTAATCGCATCGCCTTAATAGGTGTGCGATACAAATTCTATTTCACAAAGCTTCAATTACACAGCAAGCTTTGTATAGGAATCCTATTTTATTGATCTGAATTAATATTTTGATGAAAGTATTCCATACTGCTGACTGGCATATTGGTCAGTTATTTTATGAGTTTGACCGAACCTATGAGCACCAGGCGCTTTCCGGTGGAGAATCTTTCCTGGTATCGCTTGCCTTGGTGTTGAGGCTGGCCTCACTTTCCCGGATGCAGGTGGAATCGCTGTTTATTGATGAAGGCTTCGGTTCATTAACTCCCAATACACTGAATATTGCTATGGACGCTCCCTGAAGCGCCTACATAACCAGGGCCGAAAGGTGGGTGTGATACCACATGTGTTGGAAATGACGAAAACGTTCAGGTGCAAATTAAAGTAAGTAAACAGCAGAGTGGGAGGAGTGGGGTGGAGGTGGTGGGAAACTAAAATAACAGAATATGAGCAGAACAGCAGATTACGCAATTCAGGGATTTATATATCAATTTATAATAACTTTTCACAAACTATTACAGTCATCCGATAATTCAGAAATTATTGTGGAAGGGATAGTTGAAGATATTGATATTATTACACCATTTGGTAAAGAAGCAATACAATGTAAATATCACGAAAGCAAACATAAGTTCACACTTTCTTCAATCTATAAGCCGATACTACAAATGCTTTTACATTACAAGAAAAATCAAACTGCAAACATTAAGTATCGCCTTCATGCGCACTTTCCAAACGAAATGGTTGGATCAGAAAGAGAATTGAAAGAAAGTGAGTTGAAAAGTATCTTGGAAACAAAGGCAGCAGATTTACAATCCTATATTTCTGAATTGTCAGGGTTTTCTAAAACTAATGAGTTTCTAAAGCGATTTAAAATTGACTTTGGTGCATCATTAGCTGAGACTGAAAGAGCTGTTATTGTATGCCTTTCTAATGAAGGCTTTAGTACAGAAGATGCTACAGAGATTTTTTATCCTAATGCTATACATAGAATAGCGGAGTTAAGTATTCTGCACGATGAACAAAAACGAAAAATAAAAAAGAATTTTTTCCTGGACGAATTAAGAAAGAAAAAGAAAACAGCTATTAGTAGGTGGACCAAGGAGCTCGAACTGTATGATCAATTGTTGAAAAAACGTAGAAAGCAACTCAACGATGTTTTGAATGATAATACAAGAGTGAGAGCAATTATTCTTGATTCTTCATATATCGCCGACTTTGAAAGTAAGGCTCCCTTCTTTATTCAAGAGTATATATCAAAATATAACAGTAAAATAAAGCTAAACCAATGTCCAATATTTAGTATTAAAGGGGATGAAGATGTCTTGAATAAGGTTTGGAAAGCACTTAGTCAAAAGAAAATAGATGTAGAACGAGGTATAGTGGCTGGGATATTTAATGTAAAAAGATTTCTAAAGGAGCCTATTAAATCTATCAAAGAAGGAGCCATTGAGTTTAAATTAAGGTTATGTAATTATGACAATGAATTTGGTGCAGTGTTAGAAGAAAATAACATTGACGATATAATTGTTGTTTCTGATAAGGAGTTGCCATTAACAATATATAATATTAATGTAGAAAGGTTGAGCACATCTGAGATTAGTGAAATTAAATATTTATTATCATTAACTAACGCACTATGAGTACAATTGAAATTGGAAAAGTATTAGAAAGTTCGCCCAGTTCCATACTGATCGAAATAAACGATGAGAAAGTCTTTGAAAAAAATAAAAAAAACTTTCAAATAGGCAAATATCTTGAAGTCTCGGATGGTAATATAAATAAAGTTATAGTCGTTATTCAGAATATTAAATCATATTCTTCTGATAGCGATTCAAAATTGAAATTTTTAATTCAAACCCAACCGCTAGGATATATAGAAAATGGCGAGTTTCACCGGGGCGCAGCGGTCATTCCAAGCCCCACTGAACCTGTGAATATAGTTGAACAAAAAACTATTGAACTTATGTATGATTCAAACAAGGATTTTAATTTCTCTTTGGGAAGACTTGTACAAAACAAAGCAATAGAACTTAAAATTGATGCTAATAAATTTTTCGGAAAGCATATCGCATTAGTAGGATCTACAGGCTCAGGTAAATCTTGTACTGTCGCTAAAATACTTCAAGATGCAGTGGGGATAAGCAAAAAGAAGAATCGGAATATTGCATGTCAAAAGAATGCACATATTGTTGTTTTTGATATACATTCGGAGTATAGATCAGCATTCGAATTGGACAAAGATGAAAAATTCAATTTAAATATTCTCGATGTAGAATCTTTAAAATTACCTTATTGGTTAATGAACTCTGAGGAACTTGAGGCATTATTTATTGAAGGCAGCGAAAATAACCATCATAATCAAATATCACAATTTAAAAAGGCTGTTATTCTTAATAAGGAAAAACACAATCCTTCATTGAAAGACAAGATAAATTATGATACCCCGGTATTTTTCGACATAAATGAAGTATTCAACTACATACATAACGCTAACAATTTAACGGTTTATGTAGAAGGCGGAAAAACATATTTTGCTACATTAATAGAGCCTAAGGTTGAGTTTGATATGAATAAGTTATGGACACTTATTGATTTTGAAGAATCAACAGCAAATAGTAAACATGACAAACTTGGTGTAAAAGTTTCTAAGTCTGGCGGGTTTAATGGGGAGTTTGACAAGTTTATCTCAAGATTAGAAACAAAGCTAAATGATAAAAGATTAAAATTTTTGATAAGTCCCACGAACGAAAAAAATGAAGGATTTCAAACCAAAGATTTTGAAAAAATTATTAAGCAGTTTTTAGGATATCTTGATAAGTCAAACATAACAATTTTAGACCTTAGTGGAATTCCATTTGAAGTGTTAAGTATTACCATAAGTCTGGTTTCTCGGTTGGTATTTGACTTTGCATTCCATTATTCTAAAATCAAGCATTTAAAGAATGAGCATAATGACATTCCCTTCATGATAGTTTGCGAAGAAGCACATAATTATATTCCAAAAACAGGAGGTGCAGAGTATAAGGCTTCAAAAAAATCCATAGAAAGAATTGCGAAAGAAGGGAGAAAATATGGATTAAGCCTGATGGTTGTAAGTCAACGTCCATCGGAGGTATCTGAAACCATATTTTCACAATGCAATAATTTCATTTCATTGCGACTGACAAATGTAAATGACCAGAATTATGTTAAGTCACTAATGCCAGAAAATTCGAATACTATAGCTGATATTTTGCCTAATCTAGGTTCGGGTGAGTGTTTGGTTGTGGGAGATGCAACCTTAATCCCTTCGGTTATTAAGCTTGATTTGCCAGACCCTGAGCCAAAATCGAAATCTGTAAAGTTTCAGGATGAATGGCAAAAGGATTGGCGTGATGTAAGCTTTGAAGAAATAATTAAACGCTGGAAAAAGGAGAATTAGCATTAATGATCCTAGTTTAGGAAACTTATTTTATAAGCAATTCTGTGCTATTTTTTATCAGCATAAACAATTATTGTTAATATAGACAATATAACACCTAATGACCCCCACTTCCCCCATTATTACCCTCCAGGTCTTACCTGCCATTAATTTCGCCCTGCAGCAAAACCATGTTCCGGTTATCCGGGAGTTGGTGATCACCAACAATACAGAGCACGACTGGCAGCAGGTTACTATTGAAATTACCAGCGAACCGGCCTGTACATTATCCTGGAAGCATTCGTTGGTGCAGTTACCTGTAGGCGCCAGTCATTCCTTGCGGCAGTTTCCGCTACATGTATCTGCGCAATATCTGTCCACGCTTACTGAAAAAATAAGCGGCAGCCTACTGGTAAAAATATCAGCGGGAGAAGTGGTCGTACATGAAGAGCATCATCCTATAAATATTCTTGCTTTTGATCAATGGGGTGGTATTGGATTATTACCGGAAATGCTTACGGCCTTTGTTACACCCAATCATCCGGAAATACCGGGCATAATCCGCAATGCATCTACAATCCTGCAGCAATGGACCGGTAGCCCTTCTTTTGATGATTATCAAAGTCGTAATCCAGACCGGGTGCGTAAGCAGATGGCCGCTATCTACGAAGCGATTGCCAGTTTGCAATTAATTTATTGTACCGTACCTGCCAGCTTTGAAGAAGGCGGGCAACGGGTACGTCTGGCAGATACTATTTTGGCAAACAAGCTGGCCAATTGCCTCGATATGTCGCTGCTTTATGCAGCCTGTCTCGAAGCGGTGGGCATTCATCCGCTGATTGTAATAACAGAGGGGCATGCTTTTGCAGGTGGCTGGCTGGTCAATGAATCTTTTGCCGATCCTGTAAACGATGATCCTTCACTGATCACTAAACGAATAGCGGCAGGCATCAATGAAATAGCTGTAGTGGAAGCTACCTACATGAACGCCGGTAATGCACAATCATTTGATGACGCAGTGAGGGCTGCCGAACAGAAAATGTTACAAACGGAGGCCTTTGTCTTATTCATAGATGTAAAGAGAGCCAGGTTCGGTAGTATCCGCCCACTACCGGTACGTATTGCTACGGCGGAGGGCTGGCAAATAAAAGAAGAAGCACAGGTTGCCCGCGAGAGTGTATTGCCTGAAGATATCGTAGCCGGCCACAAACTGGAGTATATAAATAAAATTCCCGTAACGAAACAAAGGCTGTGGGAGCGTAAGCTGCTGGACCTTACATTACGCAACAGCTTGCTTAATATCCGTATTACACGTAGTGTGATCCAGTTTATCACTATTCATACCGGCAAACTGGAAGACGCACTGGCCAACGGAGATGAGTTTCAGATTTTGGCACGGCCTTCAGATTGGGAAAACCCGCTTCGTGATTCCGGTCTTTACCAGGCACTACACCAGTCAGACCCGATAGCGGACCTCGTAGCACACGAACTGGGCCATCGCCGTATACGCACTTATTTGTCAGATGCAGAATTATCATATAGCCTTACCAACCTTTACCGGGCTTCACGGCTTTCACTGGAAGAGAATGGAGCCAATACCTTATACATTGGGCTGGGTCTGTTGCGCTGGTATGAAACGGAAGCCAGTGAACGGCCGCGCTTTGCACCTATCCTGCTGATACCGGTGGAGATCATTCGCAAATCGGCGCAGAAAGGATATGTGATCAGGAACAGGGAGGAGGAAACAATTATGAATATTACCCTGCTGGAAATGATGCGACAGGATTTCGGGATCAATATTGGAGGACTGGAAACACTTCCCCGCGATGAGAGCGGTATAGATGTGAAGCAGGTTTTCAACATCATTCGGCAGGCAATAATGGCTAAAACCCGCTGGGATGTAGAGGAGCAGGCTATTTTGGGAACCTTTTCATTCAGTAAATTCATTCTTTGGAACGATATTCATAATAATGCGGAACAATTATGTAAGCATCAGTTGGTAGCCAGCCTGGTATCGGGTAAGCTGGAATGGGAGGCAGGCGGGCAGGCAGGCGCTGCAGCCGTTACCGACAACCGGTTGCATCCTGCTGAAGTGGCTTTGCCTATTAGTTCCGACTCCTCTCAATTACGAGCCATCCTTAGTTCGGGCCAGGGAAAGAGTTTTGTATTGCACGGTCCACCCGGTACCGGCAAATCGCAAACCATCACCAATATTATAGCTAATGCCCTGTATGCCGGAAAGCGTGTATTGTTTGTTGCAGCAAAAAAAGCGGCATTGGATGTGGTGGAAAGCAGGCTTGAATCAATAGGTATCGGTGCCTTTTGTCTGGAACTGCATTCCAACAAGGCAAAAAAATCTATAGTACTGGAGCAATTGAAAAGAGTAACGGAAATTACTTGTGAAACAGCTCTCGATGGCTACCAGTCCGAGGCGGAACGCCTGTTCAAACTGCGATCGGAATTGAATACCTATGTGGAAGCATTGCATGAACAGCAATCGTTTGGATATTCTCTCTTCGATGTATTTAACGGTTACACCCAGTTGCCGGCAGGGGAAGATAAGGTGCATTTTAAAGGTGCTGATATTGAAAATCTGGCTAAGGAAACGTTCACTAACTGGCAGGACCTGGCAGAGCAATTGCAGGCGGCGGGTACATTGATACAACATCCTTACCAGCACCCACTTAATGGCGTACGGTTACAGCAATATACACCCCAGGTAAAACAGCAGGTAAAACAAGAGATTGAAGACGCTCTTCATTTGTTACAACAGATTGTCAAACAAAATGAATTGGTAAGTCGTATGCTGAAAATGGAAGGCTCTATAAATACCTGCGAACAGCAAACCCAACTTGTTCAATTAAGCGAGTTGTTGCTACAAGCCGGCGATATTCCTGCCTCTTTGCTGCAAGCTGATGCTATTGAGCAAACCCTTGGTAATGTGACTGGAATAGCGGCTCACGGTAAAGAAAGGGACAGGCTCCGGTCGGGATTACTACAAGCGTTCAGGAAGGATATTTTGAAATACACTGCTGAACAGACACTTTCAGAATGGAATAGTGCTGCCGGAAAATGGTTCCTGCCCAAATGGCTGAAACAAAATTCGCTGGTTAAGAAGGTACGAAGTATGTCTTTATCGGCAAGTATCGCCAAAGATCAGGTGCCGCTGGTGTTGCAGGATATTATTAATTACCAGCAGGAGCAGGAATTACTGGATAAAGCAACCTGGCTGCCAGCATTGGCTGGCTTTCTTTGGCAACACGGAGAATGCGATTGGGATGAATTGACCGGCTCCTGCGATACAGTAATTGCCTGTAATCGGCTCGCAGGTGCAATATTGGGGCCTGGTCAACTTAAAGGTTGGCGACTTCGCCTGGCTGCTGAATTTTCAGAAGGCAGTAAAGTTTATATGGCTGCAGGCGGGCAAAACATAAGGGATTATGCGAAATTATTGCAACAGCTGGTTGCTCAAACGGGATCGATTAAAGTGCAACTGGGAATTGTTGATGGCATATTGGATAGTGCCGGCAATACTAATGAAAAACTAACCGTAAACTTGTCGCGCTGGTTGAAACACCTTGACCAATTAAAGGACTGGTATAATTATACTTTAGTACGGGATGCTGCATGGCAGGCGGGTTTACGATCACTTGTAGATAATTATGAAAATGACATTATACAAACAGCCGAAGTAGCAGTGCAATTCAGGAAAGGTTTTTTTCGTTCTGCAGCAGATTGTATTATTACGAAACATAGTGTACTGTCAACCTTTAATGGTGACCTATTCGGGGAAAAGATCAGTAAATTCCGGTCTTTAAGTAAGCAGTTTGAAACCCTTACACGACAGGAACTGTATGCAAGACTTTCAGCTGGAATTCCTTCCTTTAGCCAGGAAGCATCGCAAAGTTCAGAGATTGGAATATTGCAACGGGTGATACGTAATAATGGGCGGGCAATGCCCATCCGGAAATTATTTGACCTAATACCCAATTTGCTACACCGGCTAACACCGTGTATGCTGATGAGTCCGATCTCGGTAGCACAGTATTTTGATACCAATAATACCAGGTTTGATCTTGTAATATTTGATGAAGCTTCGCAGATGCCTACCTGCGAAGCGGTGGGCGCCATTGCCAGGGGCAGTAGTGTAATTGTAGTAGGCGATCCCAAACAAATGCCCCCGACCAATTTCTTTTCCGGGAACAATGTTGACGAAGAAAATATCGAAATTGAAGATCTGGAAAGTATTCTGGACGATTGCCTGGCGCTGTCCATGCCATCTCAACACCTGCTGTGGCATTACCGCAGCAAACATGAAAGTCTGATCGCATTCAGCAATGCGAAATATTATGACAATAAGTTGTTGACTTTTCCTTCAACTGATGACATCAGCAGTAAAGTGCAGTTTGTATTGGTGGAAGGTTATTATGATAAAGGCAAAACGCGTCAGAATAAATTTGAAGCTAAAGCAATCGTTGAGGAGGTGATGCGCCGTTTATCTGATCCTGAACTATCCCAACGCAGTATAGGTATCGTGACCTTCAGCTCGGTACAACAGGTACTGGTAGAAGATATGTTAATGGAGGTGTTTAAACAACGCCCCGATCTGGAGAAAATGGCATTAGAGAGTGAGGAGCCGCTGTTCATTAAAAACCTGGAGAATGTGCAGGGGGATGAGCGGGATGTGATCCTGTTCTCCATTGGCTATGGCCCCGACCAGGAAGGTAAGGTGAGCCTCAACTTTGGACCCATCAACCGGAATGGTGGTTGGCGACGACTTAATGTAGCTGTATCCAGGGCAAGGTATGAGATGAAAGTTTTTTCAACCTTGCGGTCAGACCAAATCGATTTAAGTCGCACATCGGCTGAAGGTGTTGCCGGGTTAAAGGCTTTTCTTGCTTATGCGGAAAAAAGTAAGGCTGCTTTGCCGTTTCAACATTCTTCGCAGGCGGTATTAAAAACAGCATCATTTGAAAATCTCATAGCAGACGACTTGCGCAGGCAAGGGTTTAAAGTGCATACTCAAATTGGCGCCTCCGCCTACAAGATAAACCTCGGTATAGTGGATCCTGAACAACCAGACAGGTATTTGCTGGGCATATTAACCGATGGTAAGAATTATTACGATGCCAATACTTCCAAAGATCGGGAAATCACTCAGGTGCAGGTGTTGAAGATGTTGGGCTGGAGTATTCATAAAATATGGTCTACTGAATGGTGGGAAAAACCGGAAAAGGTAATGGCTGGTATTATCAGAGCAATAGAAGATGCAAAAATTAACAAAGGGCTTATTGTCGAAAGGGTGGAATCACAGGTGGAGATAACCAGTCATCAACCAGAGCAGGATTCTAAGGTAATAGGCGTTATTAATAAGAGTATTACAACGCCAACAAGCACGTCAGTAACTAGTATACGCAAAGTGTATGTACCGGCATTTTTGGAGCCGGTGCAAACACAATTTGCTGATGAATTTCTCTGGCCTCAACAACGTGAGCGGATTAAGGGCCAACTCATGGCTGTTGTTACTGCGGAAGCCCCTCTCAGTAAGGAATTGCTTTGTAAGCGCGTATTAAATGCATGGGGTATTGCAAGGCAGGGAACCAGAATAAGCACCTATTTTGATGCTTTGATATCTGAACTCGATGTAAGGCAAACACAACATGGCCAGAGAACATTCTTCTGGAAAGAAAATGACAACGCAACAGCCTATAAAACATTTCGTGTGGCGGCATCGGATGAATGGCGAAGGGAAGCAGATGATTTGCCCCCTGAAGAAATTGCAAATGTGATAATGGAAGTACTGAGGCAGCAAATAAGCTTGTCGAGAATCGACCTGATGCGGGAAGTGGCGAGGATTTTCGGTTACAGCCGTATCGGTAACAACCTGAAACAGGCAGTAAACGAGGCTATTGATTATGCTGCGGAAAAAAGCATGCTCACTTTGCATAATGATCGGGTGGTATGGCGATAGAGAATCCGCAAACTACAAACATTGATCGCTACACCCAAAGGAAAACGCCTTTGATGCAAACAAGCCATTTATTCCAAATAAGTAATGACATATTGTAAATGCCCAATAAGTAAAGAACAATGATTATGGAGTATGCTTTATATAACTGTTTTGTACAACGGCCATAGCTTGCTTCTGTGGATTGGTATCCCGAAATGATCCTGCGGGCTATGTAATAGGCGCATTAATTGGATTTGCTATCGCTGCCGGGATTCAAAAACAAGATAATTTATTATAGTGTAGATATTATGAGTGTTAAGAAAGGGTATTCGATAATCTACTGACCTAATATAACAGATTTCTGTATGTTAAATTCTTCATTCGTAAGAATGCCCTCATCTAACAATTGCTTTAATTGTCGAAGATGGTCTATCTTATCCTGCTGTGTTAGCAGTTTTGTACTTGTTACATCAGGCTGCATTTGTTGCCTAAGTTCAGGCTTTTCGCCTTTATATTCCTGCGAATATGACTGGCTTGTATTATGAACGATTACAGTCGGCGTTTGTTTGGACCCGGAAGAAAATGCCCAAATTATGGCTCCAATCCAGCCAAGGAATGTCCAGCCAAGAAAAAAGTTGAGTAGGAAGATGCCCGTGGTGTTTGAATTTTTTCGGGCAGCGGCGATAATGGTAGGTAAAAAATATAAGGGAGATAATAAAATCAGTAATAGCCACTCGCTACCTCCGGGCATGGATATTAAAAGAATAGGGTGAAGCATACGTTAATGGGTTTAATGAAATGGGTTAGATTTATAACGATTGGTCGATTGCTTTATTGTTAAACATAACCGAATCAGGGTTCAAGTTGATGTATATCAATCAACTAACAAAAACATACTTGGTTAAACGAAGCAGGTTGTTGAACGTGAAATGTATTCAGGGCGAAATGTATAGGCCAATGTGATTGATACGCGAAGTGCCTTTTCGTATCCTTTCTTCACTAGTGGATCCTCCGGTTAAATCAGTCAAATTAAGTATATCCATCTTGAATAAAGGTACCTGACAATACCACGAGCCGGCGTACCTGTTCGGTTAACTCGGGTCTATTGAATACGTATTCTGATGAATAGGCCTGGCATAAAACCACCTCTTTATGGGGAATTGATATACAGCTGGCCTATGTGGCTGAAAATCAAGTCGTTTCTATTGAAGTAAGCTCAAATCAATTAGATAAAAAGTCGATTTCGTTAAATGAAAAGCCAAATCCGTTTAACGCAAAACACTTTTCATTAAATGAAAAGTCAAAACCGTTTAACGCAAATCACTTTCTGTTAAATGAAATGTCCAAATTGTTTAACGCAAAACACTTTTCATTAAATGGAAAGTAAAAATCGTTTAACGCAAAACACTTTCCGTTAAATGAAAAGTCCAAACCGTTTAACGAAAAACACTTTTCGTTAAATGAAGTGTCAGATCCGTTTAATGCAAAACACTTTTCGTGCAATGAATGTGTTGTGTCTGCAAATGCGCACCCCGATTTCTCACGGTGCAGCATGCAGATGATATCACTTTTCAGGAGCATTAGCGTTTACAGGTTGATTTATAATAGCCTTCCCCGAAATGCCTGTATAACCGGTTAAGTCAAATCAGTCCTGATTGTGTATCGGGTACGGTTGTAGTTTTGAAATTCCAAAGAGATAAGGGTAGGGGTATTGCATTCCCCGCATATTTTTATTAGTTTTTACGCATGTCCAGGTACGCGAAGTTTTATACAGGCTTGTCATTCTTATTGCTATTATCGGTTGTGGCATGTGGACAATCTATTTACAAAACCCCATTTGGAAAGAAGTACCACCTTGGCAGTTGCCGGATGGTGGAAAATGTGTCGGAGAAAATAACACGGGAAAGAGCGCTGGAATTAGGCCTGGAACCCTGTAAAATATGTAAGCCTGTTTTAATTCACTTGAAGCCATCTATGGAAAACAAAGCACAGGGGCAAAGTGTGGCGGTGCAATGTAACGGGGTTACTAAGAAAGGTACGCGCTGTAAGCATAACACACGTATTGCTAATGGTTATTGTTTCCAGCATCAGCCGGGTTAGGACTTTATGAATGGTGGGGGGAGGTTCTGACTGTTTTTTCCTTGCCAACTGATTTTTCCTGAATATCTTGTGCCAAGGAAGTAATTCGACTGTCATTTTTGTTTCACATATTAATTCATTGCCTTAAAAATTGTTACCCTTTTGATACTAAGAGCACTGCCTTTCCTGCTAATTGCGTTTCTGGTTGCCTGTGGTCAAGATACACGCCAGCCAAACAAGAGCAAGCCTTTTGCATTTGTAGATTCCCTGCTTTCAAAAGATAGTTACACCATCGAGTTTCTTGATTTTGAGTATCCGAAAGACATGCAGGAGATTGTGATGCGATTTCAGCAATCAACTGTTGATAAAAAAGAGTGGTTTGAAGAGTATTATTCTAAAAATTATAAGCCGGGAGAAGGATTGCCATACCACGAAAATTTGGGAATAACTAAAGAAGAATATCAGAAGATAAAAGATATTGAGAAAATGCCTCCTGCAATCGTGGTAAAAAATACTGCATTCGTAAAAGCAAATCGAAGTTCAAATGTTTTCTCCTTCAAAACTTCGGAAAATAATATTAAATTTCTAGAGACACTTAAAATTGATTTTAGAAATGAAGTTTTAATCTTCATGAATGATACCATTCCCTTTTCGAGTGAAATCAACACTCCGGTTACAACCCCCTTTGGAGAATGGCATGGTTATTCCTGGAAAAAGGAAATCTCTTCACAGGGAGAAAATGATGTGATAAGGTTTGACAGCCTGGTTGCCACAATAATAGAAATAGATCTTGGAAAGATAAAAAAGAATAATAAAACCCTTCTTCGCCTGAAGTATAACAAAATAGATAAGGGGTCGGTTAAGGCAAGCCTGGATTGGTCTTGTTATTTAAACTGACTTTTTAACAAATAGATTCATTTTTAGCATAGGTACAATTCTACCACCACCAAAAAAGCCCCATCCGCCAACTGGCGAACAGGGCTCTCGTTATCCTTCGACTCCGCTCAGGATGTTTACTGTATCACCCTCGAAATAACAGCAGAGTAGATCCTTTGACCGTTACGGCCGATGGCTGCTACGCGGAACCAGTAGCGCTTGTCGGAACTTAATCCTTCGAACTTGTAAAAGTCCTGGGATGTTCCTTCACTGGTCCATACCGTGTTGGCGCCTGGCGCCTCCGCCGTGTACTGATGTACAAAGGCAATAGCAGCCGTTGCTTTTGTGATACGTGTAGTTGCTTCACCAGATTCTCCCAGCTCCACCACCAGCTTTTCGATGGCTAGTGGTGCTATGGGGTTACCGCTGCCGTTTTCGTCGTTTACATCGAACCCGCTGCTCAGCAACATAGTCCTGTCGCCTTTGCAGGTTACGGTTACATAATCGGCGATTATTGCCAGCAAGCTCAGCACTTTGGCCTTTTGATCGTTTTTAATAGACACCATTACTTTGTCGCGGCCCCTGGCGTTGGCGAGGGATGCCTGATACTCTGGCAATGCCTTTTTAAGCTCGCCATGTTCCTGGGGCAGGGTATGGAAATATGGATTGTTCTCCATATTTTCTATTACCCGTTGACAAATTTCGCCAAGTTCGCTTTGGCGTGTTTTCTTGACCGTTTTTATTTTATTCTTCATAAAACTATTTTTTAAAAGTGTAATAATCGGTTTCAATCGTCCCGATGAGTCGGGGCACGCTACTTATCAAAGCAAAAACCTTCCCTTCCGGCTGCGCCACCGCGCTTCGGTATGTAAGCTTTGGCACAATTGCCTAAAGCATGGTTTGACGTATGTCAATTAAGTTTAGTGAAAACAGGAACGGATGGGCTTTGTATTGGCCAAGCTCATAAGGGTGGCCATACTACTCATTGAAGCCGCGCAGAGGCTGGTTTGAGTACTGCGCGTATGGCGTTTCCGGATGAACTGTTAGCTATCGGTTCAGGATGACAATGCAAATAAACGTAAAAAAATAGCACTGTAAACCTACCAACCCTACTGGTAGGTCTTGTACCTCACTGATTGTGAGGGAGAAGAATTTTTAAAAAAGATTGAAGCAGACGTTAAAAGAGAACTGCATGGATAGGACGCAAGTTGATGACAGGAGGATACACACAGGCTTTGTAGGTAGCCAACGAATGGATAACGGTATTACGCTGCCCAAACCGGCCATTCAAAATCAATGTATAAGGCAAAATTTCCACTGAGAAACGATTCATTTCTTGCTGGAAAAAATATAATTCCAACGGGAAATATGTTTTTGCCTATGGAAATTAGGTTGCAGCCGCTGGAAATGGATAATGGCCTGCGGGAAATATATAATTTCCAACGGGAATTAGATAATTTCTTCGGGAATTGGATAATGGCCAGTGGAAATTTTCCGTTTGCCGTGGAAAAAATGATTTTTCCAGTAGGCGATGAACTTTTTCTAATAGGAAATTATTCATTTCCCATAAGCGAAGATCCTTCGCTCATAGGAAATACTTGTTTGCTTTCCGAAATAATCCATTGCCGTAGGAAAGCGGAAAATTTCCACGGGGAAATATATTAAAGCGATGGGAAATAGAATTGCCACCAGGGGAATTGTGTTTTTCCAAAGTGAAACGATGTCTGGCGGATGGTGCAATGTTTTTTATGAATGTCAGACAAATAGTAAAGTATTTATACTATTACCACAAAATGGTATTGCCGATATCAGAATTGCCCATTATTTTTACCTCGGTTTTTCATAGGATATTGGATTTTAAAAGCGGGGTTGAATTTCTATTCAGACCCTTTTTTTATTTTATGCCGGTGATGCCCGATAATATCCGCGGAGCGGCTTATTCGAAGACAAATAGTTCCGTAAATAGAACATGACATCCCTTACTCAAAACATTGTATCCCTGCTTAACTATCTATCATTCATAAATCAGGAAGAGTAATCCCGGTGTCATTATAATATATCCCTTACTCATAATGTTGTATCGGTTACTCATTATGTGTCATCCGTAACCAGGGATGAGTTATCCCTACTTAAGGATGAGTTATGCCTGCGTAAGTATGGTACGTCCCTCTACAACTTACGATCGTAGGTGCGAGACTTATACCTGAAGTTGCGCAGGAATATCTCATACTTATCGACTCAGGATTCAAAGTGGCGCAGGTATGCTCCAAAGTGAGCAACTTATGATGATAGTTAGGCAGGAATACCTCGTAGTGGCGCATGGATGCGTCATCCTAAGTCACTTAGCTTCATCTGTAACACTTTCTGGTCGAATATTTCCAAAATATCAATTACACTCCCAACTTCCACCGGAACACAAGCCATAAAACGCGGTATTTACTATAGCTTTGCGCAAAAAAGAAGATGGCATTTTCCGCATTGGGTTTATCTGCACCATTATTAAAGGCAATAGGCGAGCAGTCATTTACACAGCCTACGCCTGTGCAGCAGCTGGCTATTCCTGCTATCTTACAGGGAAAGGATATACTCGGCATATCTAAAACCGGCTCTGGCAAAACTGCCGGTTATGTATTGCCTGTACTGGAATTGTGCCAGCGCCGGGTAGAAAAGAAAGACAGGCACGTGCGGGTCCTGGTAATAGTGCCCACCCGTGAACTGGCTATACAGGTAAATGATGTTTGTAAAACCTTCGGCGCTCACCTGCCGAATAACATAAAAACAATGGCGGTGTATGGTGGTGTTTCCATCAACCCGCAAATGATGGCCTTGCATGGCATCGAGATCTTAATAGCTACACCGGGCCGGTTGCTCGATCTGATAGACCATAAAGCCGTGCACTTGTCACAAGTAGATATACTGGTGCTGGATGAAGCCGATAAAATGCTGAACCTGGGCTTTAAAGAGGAGATGGATAAAGTGTTTCAGCTGCTACCGGCCAAACGCCAGAACCTGTTGTTCTCTGCCACTGCCAGTGACGATATTAAAGATATGCAGCGTCACCTGCTGCACCTGCCGGTAACCATTGAAGTGGCAGAAGAAGAGCAGAACATTGAACTGATTGAACAACTTGCCTATCACGTAACCGCAGCACGTAAGGGGCCGCTTTTACGTTACCTGATCAAGAATGAAGGTATGCAACAGGTGCTGGTGTTTACCTCTGCCGTAAGAACGGCAGATAACCTTACCGGCAAATTGATCAAAAATGGGATACAGGCAGCTTCTTTGCACGGGCACTTGAGCCAGACTGGCCGTCTTGAAAAGCTGCAACGCTTTAAAGCAGGCAAGCTGCGGGTACTGGTAGCGTCTGATCTTGCTTCGCGGGGTATTGATATTCCACAATTGCCCATAGTCATTAACTACGAGCTGCCACGTTCTCCCAAAGATTATATTCACCGCATCGGCCGTACCGGCAGGGCAGGGGTTTCGGGCAGGGCTGTTTCGCTGATATGTCCTGAAGACCAGCATCATTTTGGCATCATCCAGAAAAAGATGGGGAAAAAAGTAGAGATCCTGGAAAGTGACGATATTGATCTGCAGGGCTTTTAATAATTACCAAAAATAATAACGTTTAATAAATTAATATTATGAGCAGTTCAAATAGTTCTTTAAACAAAACAGACAAAGTTTCGCATAATGTATATTTTGATGGAAAAGTTCAAAGCCTTGGTATCGAAACAGAGAAAGGGGCAGCAACTGTCGGAGTTATGAAAAAGGGAACTTATGTATTTAACACCACTTCGCTTGAAACTATGGTAATTATTTCAGGCAACATGAGTACAAAGGTAAGCGACGGCGACTGGCTCACTCACAAGAAGGGTGATACTTTTGAAATAGCCGCACACAAGTCATTTGAAGTAATGTGTGCTACGGATGTAGCATATATCTGTTACTATAGTTAGAAAAATACGTCTACTGAACAAAGCCTCGCAAGTCGAAAGATTTGCAAGGCTTTTTTCTTTTAGCGCATGTCAATTATTACTGCTTTTTTCCGCTTTCACCTAATTTGTAGAAACTTTGCCACGGCAATGCACGATAAGCCGGATACCTGCCTGGCCAAAGAATTGATACGCTTATCACAAAAAAGGAGTATCATGAAAAAGATATCAGGAATTGTGGCAATACTGTTTATGCTGGGGTTACCGGTGGCCATCCATGCTCAGGATTCCACGTCTGCCGTTAAAAAGACCGGCAAGGCCATTAAAAAAGGCGCTAAAAAAGTAGGTAATAAAACAGCTGAAGTAGCCTCAAAAGGCAAAGCAGCCATTACCGATGAAAAAAATAAAGACAAAGTGGGCCCTGCCGGACAAACCATTTACATAGACAATCACTCCAAGTATTATTGGGTCGATAAGAAAGGCCATCGTCATTATGTAACAGAAGCCGAACTGAAAGACAAACCAAAAGATTAATACAACCTTACAGCAAACAAAAATCCCGGCCGCAACCGGGATTTTTTAGCATCTGGCTTTTCCAGTTTTCCGGAATACGCTGCTTTCACATCTCTCAATAAATAACAGAAAGATATACGTAATAATATTAATGCAATGTGCATGCGAGCAATTAATAATTCTGATAACACCATTCGAATAATTCCTTAACTTTAATAGGATATCTTTCTTAAACCTTATTTTTTAAAGATGCCGCACATTATCCTATTTATTCGTTCAACACGAATACAGTTTGTTTTTTACTGCTGTTATTTACTCCCTGCGCGTACTATTTCTTATTTTTTTCATTCTTCAAGTTAGGTTGTTGGTTTTCGCTTATGCACTGAATACCTGTTTAAGTAACGAACAGGCCCATTTTAGCATTGATATATATACCCACTCCAATCACTACCCGCTTTAATAACTCAGCCAGCAGCTATTCATTAAACTATAAATAAATCAGTATGAAAAAATTACAAATGAATGAACTGAAAGGGGCTCAGGTACTTACCAGAAGCCAATTAAAACAAGTGCTGGGTGGCGCCACTTCATTTGCCAGACCTTGTATAGAATGCAATGATGAAAAGCCCTGTCCGGAAACGTATACCTGTATAAAATACAATACGGTGAACGGTCCCTGTTTTAAATGTGTACAGGTGGTGTAAGTAAAAGGCGCTTCCTGTAACCCGGGTAACCACAGAACGCCTGTTTTGTATTTAGCTAAAGCACTATTCATTACCAATAAACAGGGGATTAGTCTGGTGAAAGCAACTTCTTTTCACGCCATCCCGGCAACCTTGAGAGGAAGTTGCTTTTTACATTTTGTAGTGCCAATCTTAAAATTATTACCCGTTTTATATGCGGTTATTTTCTTCCTTACGGATGCTGATGGCGCCGATGGGCAATACGGCGTTTACCACTTACCAGCTTTGCCGGCTGTTACAGGTGCCCGTTACCCGAACCTATATTCAACAGCAACTGGAAGCGCATCCAGATTATCCCAGTCTGCTGGCGGTGAGCGATGTATTGCAGGCTCTTAATATTAGCAACCTGTCTATACAAGCCGATGCCGGACAGTTGCAACAACTTCCTACGCCGCTGGTAGCCCAGTTGCAATGGCAAAGCGATCCTCAATTTGTTGTAGTTACCGGTTGTGATAACGATGCAGTGCATTATTATCATCCTGAATACAACAGGTCGGTGACCGTTGCTAAAGGGAAGTTTGATATAGAATTTACCGGCGTGGTCTTACTGGCCGAAGCATCGGCGTTATCCGGAGAAAAAGATCATCAGCAACATGCCCGAAAAGAACGGCAACAATTGTTGTTGAAAATATTGCCTGCGTGCTGTTTAATATCAATGGTGTTGCTGACTTGTTTTATCACATTTATGAGCAAAGGCATGAATGCATTGCCTAATATATTGTATACTTTATTATCTCTTGCGGGCGCTTCAGTATCGGGCTTGTTACTGTTGTATAAGGCCGACCAAAGTAATCCCGTATTTCGGCAGTTATGTGCTATTGGAAAGGCAGATTGCCAGGCTGTTTTCCATTCCGCAGGCGCTTCCATCTTCGGCATTCCATGGAGTGTTATTGGATGCGCTTATTTTGCCGGCACCATATGCTGCCTGGTTATTTCCGGCATTAACCATGGACCTGTTATGCCTTTGTTGGCATGGTTAAGCGCGTTGGCATTGTTATATGCTGTTTATTCCATTTACTACCAGTCAAAAATAGTTAAACAATGGTGCCCCCTTTGTTTAGCTATCCAGGCAATACTGGTGCTGCAATTTGTAATGGCCCTATGGGGTGGTTATTTATCTGTCAGCCCGTTCACCGATCTTACGATGTCTGCCCTCATTGCTGTATTATTTTCTTTCCTGCTGATTGTTGCTTTTGTAAATGCCTGGCTGCCGGCTGTGCAACAGGCAAAGCAGGGAAAAATAAACAGCCTGGAACTGTCAGGGATAAAGCATGATAAGGATGTGATGCATGCTTTACTTACCAGGCAAAGAACGCTCACTACTTTGCCCAAAGGGCTGGGTATTACTATTGGTAACCCGGCGGCAAAATATACCCTGCTGAAAATCTGTAATCCGTATTGTGGCCCTTGTGCCAAAGCACATGCTGTAGTAGAAGAACTGCTTGATAATAACCCGGACGTATGTATGCAGATCATATTTACAGCGCCTCCAGATGACTACAGGGCTTTACCGGTCAGGCATTTCCTGGCCATTGATGAAAAAGGCGATCCGCAGCAAACCAAAGAAGCATTAAGCGACTGGTACCATGCTAAAAAAGTAGATTACGATCAGTTTGCAATCAATTACCCCATGAATGGGGAATTAAACAGGCAGAACGATAAAATTAAGGGGATGCATACCTGGTGCCAGGAAGAAAACATTTCATTTACACCCACCTTTTTCGTTGCAACGCACCGGGAAAACGCAGACGGGGGAATGCTGCGTTATTATCAATTACCCGATCAATATACGGTGCAAGACCTGAAATATTTCTTTTCTGATCATAACGGCTGAGCAGGAAAAAAACAAATGCAAGCGACTTGACTTTTAAATGTAAAGAATGGCATTTATTTTCTATAGGCAATTGAACGCAATGGATTGCGGACCTACCTGTCTGCGGATGATTGCCCGTTATTATGGCAGGCACTACAATGTCGCAACATTGCGGCAACAGGCAGGTTACAGTAAGGAGGGGGTATCGCTGTTAGGTATCTGCGAAACAGCTGAGAAAATTGGTTTCAGAACACAGGGAATGAAACTTACTTTTAACCAGTTACAACAAGTGGCATTGCCCTGTATTTTGCATTGGGACCAGAATCACTTTGTGGTGCTGATCAGCATATCCCATAACAGCGTTAAGATCGCTGATCCGCGGGAAGGTATCCTGCACTACCACCCATCCGAAATGCTTCCACATTGGTTGCCGGATGAAGCGGGAGATGGTGAGCCCCTGGGCGTGGCACTACTGCTGGAACCTACTGCTCTTTTTTATGAAGCAAAGGGTGAAAAGGAACACGCATTAAACGGGCGGCTGTTACTGCAGTACCTGGGCGAAAGCAAAGCAAAGATTGCCTGGGTGTTTATCACACTGCTCATTGCTTCTCTTTTACAATTACTGGTACCCTTTACAGCGCAAAGCGTGGTAGACAAAGGCATTCATACCAAAAACCTGCAATTGGTGGCTGTTATTCTGGTAGCGCAATTGGTACTCACCCTTAGCCAAACCGTAGTGGGATTCATCAGGAGCCGCCTGTTGCTGCGCATCTCCAACATCCTGAACTTAAAGATCCTGTCCAATTTCTGGCTGAAACTGACCCGGTTGCCACTTGCTTATTTTGATGTACACCAGACCGGCGACACCTTGCAGCGCATGAGCGATCATAAGCAGGTACAAACTTTTTTAACCGATTCAACACTCAATGCCCTGTTTGCTGTATTCAATTTTGCTGTATATGCCGTGGTGTTAATGATCTACAGCAGTCAACTATTTTTCATTTTTATGGCCGGCAGCTTATTGTATTTTCTTTGGGTGAGTTCATTCCTGCGTATTCGCCGGAAAATAAATTACCAGTCATTTCACCTGTCGGCCAAAGAAAACAATGCGTCTCTTCAATTGATCCAGGGTATGCAGGAGATCCGGATGAACAATGCTGGCAAACAGAAACGCGGGGAGTGGGAAAATATACAGGCGGCCCTGTTCCGGCTTAATACGAAAGTTCTTACTTATAGCCAGTGGCAAACCAGTGGCGCTACTATCCTTAACCAGACGCAAAACATCGTCATCAGTTTTATAGCGGCCAAGCTGGTCATTGATGCACGGTTAACCCTGGGCGCAATGATCGCCATACAATACGTTATCGGGCAGTTAAGCGGACCCGTTGCACAATGGGTCGCTTTTGCGCAAAGCGCCCAGGATGCCAAAATAAGCCTGGAACGATTGAATGAAGTACACCAGTTACCGGAGGAGCAAACGCCTGGCAAAATATACATTTCTCAGTTGCCGGATAATAAAAGCATTCAGCTTTCCAACCTGTCATTTAAGTACCCGGGCGCCGGCAATGGGCTTGTATTGAAGAATATTCAATTGTATATCCCGCAGGAAAAAGTGACGGCTATTGTAGGCAATAGCGGCAGCGGTAAAACAACCCTGTTAAAGATCTTAATGAAGGTGTACGAACAGTATGATGGTGCCATTAAAGTAGGCGCCGGTCGTGAGATCATTTCCTTTGAGGATATTGACCATGAAAAATGGCGATCGGTTTGTGGTGCAGTGATGCAGGACGGTTATATTTTTAATGATACCATCGCCCGTAATATTGCCATAGGGGAGGATGATATCAATTACAAACGGCTGGAAAAAAGCTGTAAAACGGCCAATATCCATGACTTTATTGAAAGCATGCCCAATGGCTTTACTACACAGTTGGGTTCGGAAGGTATTGGCTTAAGCCAGGGACAAAAGCAGCGGCTGTTAATTGCCCGGGCCATTTATAAAGATCCCGATTACCTGTTTTTTGATGAAGCTACCAATGCGCTCGATGCCAATAACGAACGGGAGATTGTGGACAACCTGAAAAAGTTCTTCCGGGGTAAAACCGTAGTCATTGTGGCGCACCGGTTAAGTACGGTGCGGCATGCCGATAATATCGTTGTATTACACAAAGGAGAAATCGTGGAGGAGGGAACGCACGAATACCTGAGCTCTATCAGGGGCAGGTATTATGAGCTGGTAAAAAACCAGTTGGAGCTAGGCGTTTGAATGGCCGGACATTGTTCCCCAAAATCGACGGGGCCCATTTTTTGCGTAGGTTACTAGCATTGTAGGGCAATAATTTAACCAAACCCAAACCCAAACACTTGACTGCAATTGTAAAAAAGCGGCTTAACGACATTGATATAGCCAAAGGTATTGGTATATTTTTGATCGTCCTTGGCCACACAACGCATAACGAAGCCTTTAAGAAATATATCTACTTTTTTCATTTACCGCTGTTTTTTATTCTTTCAGGCTTTTTCTTCAATATAAAAAAAAATAATAATTATTGGCCGTTTTTAAAGGATAACGCGCGAAGCCTGCTTCTGCCTTTTGTCACTTTTTATGTGCTTGCCTATATATACTGGATTTTTGTGGAAAGGCATCTGCGCCCAGGCGATTCTCAAATACCTTTAACCACTCCGGCCCTGGGTCTTATTTATGGTACGGACTATAAAGATTATATGAAGCCTAACGGCGCTGTTTGGTTTTTAATGGCTCTTTTTGTAGCTAAAAATTTCCTGTATTTCACTATTAGATATGTTAAGTCCAAAGCAGTATTCTTTGCCATATTAGTCACCAGTGTTTTAATCGGCTATTATTTGGCAACCATACACTTTTATAAATTACCGTTTAGTATTAACAGCGCTTTTATGGGTTTCTTTTTTGTAGGCCTGGGCTATCTGGCGAAGCCTTATTACGAATACCTGTTCAACGGAAAACCACTTTACAAAATCATCACCATTATCCTTTGCCTGCTCGCATCATTTTTGGCTATTAATTATAATATCATGCCGGACATGGACTATTGTGTATACGGTAATGTATTGCTCTTTTTAGTAGGTGGCATAGGTGGCACCATATTGTGTTTATTTATTTCAAAAGGGTTAAAGAAAACTTATGTTTTAGAATATCTGGGACGCGGATCGCTGATTATAATGGGGTTATCCGAACCGGTTAAGCGCGCGGTTATAGGTGTTTTTGCTAAACTGACACATCATCCTGTAGAGGTTGTCAGGGTTTCTATAGGTATGTCATTTATTTGTACCGTAGTTACTTTGCTTATCATGGTACCTGTCATCTTTATTTTTACTCACTATTTATATTTTTTCATTGGCACCAGCAAAAGAAACAAAAAAGTCGAACCTGAATTTTCAACATCCTCCACTTCTGGGTATAGCATAAATCACGTTGCCTGAAACTAAGATGTAACACTTTTGTAAATGCCTCTCGCCAACGGATTTTTGTTAGGATAGCAGCTCATCGCTCTGTAAAAATGGATCGTTTTCAAAAGCTGTGTCTAGTATTAGTTGTATAACAACAGTTTATTATGTATGTTCAGCGTAAGCATGATTCATATTGCTTTTTAAAAAAATATAGCCCGGGGTCTTTTTTATAAGTAAAAAATTATAATATTGAATTGTTGTTAAAACATTTATTGACCTGACTAACACCATGAGCAGCCCCCGGTTAAGGCCACTGTTATTAATTGTATTTTGCCTGTTGCGATTGCTGCCGTCAAAAGGGCAGACTCCCACGAACGGGTATAGCATCACTCATTATAACAGTGATAATGGCCTTTCACAGAACAGTATCAATGGTATGGCCTTTGACAAAAATGGGTTTCTTTGGCTTGCCACTAAATGGGGCATCGTTCGATTTGATGGTAAAAATTTCAGGGAATATAACACGGAGAATAGTGCGGCTTTATTGTGGAATGATTATTCGCTGCCACAAAGAGAGCCTGGTACAGATCGACTGTTTTTTAAACCGGTTTTTGACAGCGCTCATATTTTAACGGTCACCGATGATTACCAGATCATCACGGATACTGTTCGTTCGGCCAGGCCCCATCGCCAGTTCATGACATCAAACAACCACCTGTTCTTTTATAATGGTATTTACAATACTTATGGCGTTGCCTGTAAACAACTGTTCGATAAGCTGGTTGTCAGCTTTGCTCCGATTACGGTGAACGAACGGCAGGCTTACTTTTATAACGCCGGCCTTTGTTACTTCCTCGATGAAAACACACGCAGCATTAAGGAGCTGCGTGAAGTTACCGGCCATAAACTGAAGCTTCAATTCATAACAGGCGATATTTATTTTTATATTGATGATCAATATCGCGTATATGCGTACAAAAACGGGGTATTACAAAACAATATCAGTTATGCTCCGGACCTGCGGCTATTTTTTATTAGGGCAGCCGCCGCAAATCCCGATCCGGTACAGGCTTCACTAAAAATAAGGAGAGATGGCCGCCACACCCTCATGTTATGCAATGATACCATTCTGCAGCTTCAAATGGTCAACAACATATTAAACTATAAAATACTGGCTGCTGATATTCCTGTAAAAGATATCAAATGCATGATCTATGACGAAGGCTATCAGGCGCTTTACATAGGTACCCTTACAAATGGGTTGTATGTGCTGAAGCTGCACGAATTTGAACGGCTTTTTTTTAACGATGCCAGGTTTATTGCCAATAGCCAATCCCTGCAGATTGAATTACCAGGCTCCCGCATACTTACCCCAACCGGCATTCTCAATTATTCCAATAAAGAGCATAACCTTTTTCCGGATACACACGATTTCGGCAAACAGGCATGGATGCAGGCCTCCGATGGATCCATCTGGCTGTCGGAATTTGACTCCTTAAAAAGGACCGATATTCATCTTACCTCTTTTGTAACGCTGAAACCACTGGGACATTATCTTACAGGTATTATTGAAAGGGATAATAAAGATATTATCTACAGCAACAAGCACCAGGTATTCGGGCGGCACGGAACAAAAGATACTATTTTACTGAATGAGAACGACCTGATGCATGCAGAGATCCAAACGCTGCGGGAAGTGAGTAGAAATAATGTATGGATTGGAACTTCGGCAGGTTTATTCACCTATGATATATCGCAGTCCCGCTCAGGAGCGGGATTGCGCCCGGTCGGCGGCCTTGAAAAAATGAATATAAATGTTATCTATATAGCAAGGGATAGCAGTATATGGGTGGGTACCTATGGACAGGGCTTTTATAAATTTTATAAGGACCATTTCATCAGAATGCCAATGGACGCCAGGAGGAGCCTTGTTACCGCTCATTGTTTCATGGAAGACCGGCAAGGTTATTTCTGGATACCCACTAACAATGGGTTGTTCAGGGTTGCAAAAAAAGAATTGGATAATTATGCCGCCGGCCAACAGCAACCCGTTTATTATTACTATGTTGATAAATCGTATGGATTTAGTACCAATGAATTTAATGGCCGGTGCACGCCCTGCGGTATTGTAACAAATGATAATTTTTTTTCACTACCCTCACTGGATGGCCTGGTACGGTTTAACCCCGATAGCGTACATCTCCCTTTGCCTGATAAACCAATATTTGTAGAGCTTATAAAAGCAGATGAGAAAAGGTTGCTGTTGAAAAACAAACTGGAGGTATCAGGGGATTCCAGTCATTTGACTTTTGAAATTTCGGCTCCTTATTTCGGCAACAGGTTCAACCTGCACCTTGAATATGGGATAAAGGAGCTGAATGATAAATGGTACCCGGTGAATGACGACGGTAAACTCATAATCCCAAACCTGAACAGCGGTACCTACACCCTTACCGTGAGAAGTCAGAATCCCTATGCACACTATACCTATAATACGCTCCATTTATACGTACTTCCTTACTGGTATGAACGGGTGTGGTTCAGATGCCTGTTGGGCGGGCTGGCAATAGCGGTATTTTTATTATTTTTCCGGCTGCGTTATAATTACCAGGTAAAAAGAGCGCAATTGCTGCAGCAAAAGGTGGATGAAAGAACAGCGCAACTATCAGAGAGCAACCAGGTAAAAGAGTTAATGATCTCTGCTATTCTGCACGATCTGAGGTCGCCGTTACGGTCCCTGCACATTTTAGCCGGGCGAATATACAATGATCATAAAGCTTCGGCAGGTAAGGAACTTTCGCGGAGCTTGTTTCAATTCGAGAGCGCAACCAATGACATATATGATTTTACCCAGGACTTTTTTGTGTTTACCAATATGCAAAAAGAAGGATTTGTGATCAACCAGGAAGAAATAGTGCTGCGGTATCTGGTCAATGAAATTATCTCCTTATGTGAAGTGGGCGCCCAAATCCAAAAAAATACATTTAGCAACCTGGTGCCTTCAGCTATTACCCTGCATACCGATGCCAACCTGTTAAGTCTGGTGCTGAGAAACCTGGCCGACAATGCCAATAAATATACTTACGAAGGGGTTATAACAATTGAAGCCATTCAGGATGCGTTCACCACCCGGATCGTTATTACCGATGCAGGCGATTGCATGGATAAGGAACTGGTAGCACGTATCCTTGATAAAAGCTATAATCCTTCACACCACGGCATGGGGTGGGGCTACAAGATCATTATTGAAATTTTGGGCAGGTTACAGGGTACGCTTGACATAGTTCCGGGCAATAATGGCCAGGGTAATAAAATAACCATAACTTTTGAACATAAGAGGTAGCATATGAAAAATTTTTTAATAGCGGATGATCATCATATATTAAGAACAGGACTTGCGGTTATTATAAAAGATGAATTCTCAAACGCGGAAATAGATGAATGCAGCAACGGCGATTGCGTGTGGAAAAAAATACAGCATACAACATACGACCTGGTTATCCTGGACATAACGATGCCTGGAACGGATTCACTTCGCCTGTTGAAAAACATATTTACCCTGAAACCCGATCAGAAAGTGATGATCTTCACGATGAGCAGTGTGGCCATTTATGCAAAGCAATACCTGTCCATGGGCGTAAAAGGATTTATCAATAAGGAAGCTAAGCCGTCAGAGGTCAGGCTTGGCATTGTAGCCATCCTGAACAATAGAAAATATCTTGGGTCTGATATGAAGCATATACTAACCTCGGAGAATATAGACGGGCCAGGCACTCCTTTTGATAACCTTACTTTCAGGGAACTTGAGATCATGAATCACCTGGTAGAAGGAAAAAATGTTAAAGAAATTGCTGAGATGCTTTTTCTGCATATATCAACCATTAGCACGCATAAGGCTAAGATTATGTTGAAATTGGATGTTTCGAATGTAGTTGAACTCTCCAGGAAGGTTCAGTTATTCAATAATGAATAAGAAAAAAGCCGTTTGAAGAGGCCCGGATATTAAAGGGGACCCTCAAAGTCACCGGCACGGGAGGCCGTTTTTATAGAGTTTAACCGCTTCAGGTTATGGTACAAATAACAAACTATATTTGAGAAATTACTGGCTAAACCTATTACCGTGAAACAACATATATTAATAAAATTTTTTCTCGTTATTCCTCTTTGCTTTCTGGTGTATACCGTTAAGTCGCAGAACCCTGCCGGGCATTCCGGCAACGGTTCAGCATATGTTGGCAAATATGAATCAAACGGCACTATTGTACAAATTGCCTTAATAAAAAAGGCGCTGGTGCTTATTGTACCGGGAGCACCTGTTCAGTCGTTGAAATCGATAGGGGCCAATAAGTTTAAAACCGATGCATTCAGCGACGAAATATTTCTCTTTATTGAAAAGAATGGGAAAATCGAGACCATGGTGAGCCAACGCCCCGGGGTGTTATTGGAATTGAAAAAAATATCCGATACGGCCGACAACTTCAACCAACAGGATTCAATACTTACCTTAAAGAAATCAACCGCACATTTTAGTTTTTTATATAATAGC
The DNA here is from genome assembly GCA_966212235.1 of uncultured Niastella sp. Classification (GTDB taxonomy): domain Bacteria; phylum Bacteroidota; class Bacteroidia; order Chitinophagales; family Chitinophagaceae; genus Niastella. The sequence goes on from CBIHPP010000009.1 coordinate 348,041, forward strand.
ATTGATTCAGTCAGCGTGGTGAATATTGCTGAAAAGCTTGAAGGAAATTACAAGAAGATATTACGGGATCTTAAAGTCAAAAAAATGTCTGTTACTACAGTAAGGATATATCCAGACCTGGCCAGTTTTCGCCAGGGCATACATTTTCCCAATGCCCCGGACTTCATATTAGCCACCGCTTTTGGAAAAAATGATTTCAGAATGGCATCTCCTAACATCAAAGGCATAGATAGTATGATGTTACAAAAGGGGATAACGCACGAATTTACTCATTGTGTCCATCTGAACATAGATTATTCTCCTAACAATCCGCGGTGGCTGTGGGAAGGGGTGGCAATGTTTGAATCGGACTGGTTTTTTGATCCCCGGGAAATAGATATTATAAAGAATAGAGATTTTCCTTCATTATCTGCGCTGAACAACGGAATGGAATACATGCTGGGGTATGTTGTCATTGAAGCGATTAAAGACATTTGGGGATTTGATACTGTTATTAACTTAATTAAGAAACGTGGTAATGCACAGTTCGTATTAAAATTGAATCAAAAAGAGTTTGAAGCCAGAATATATGAGTATATCTATAACAAATACATCAAAAAATAAAAGGGTAAAATAAAATTCCACAGTTTTCGAATTATTGAAGTTAAGCCTACGTGCAAATTCTCTCTACTTTTCAACCTGATCCTGGCAGGGCTATTTTTATAACAGGTAGGTACGTGATGCCCGTTTCATACCGCAGCGTTAATTTGAACATCAGAAATGGTAAATCGAAAAGGCTTTTCAGGTAGCCTGGCAGGTTTGCTTACAAAACTAACGCTTCATATGAAAAAAATCATGCAATTGCTATGGATGCACATCCATACGGGCCGGGCTTGCCCTTTCAAAGCCGCTCCTTTCCGACAGTATCAGACTTTCAATTTCCTTTCTCTTTTCGGGGTGTTCCTGTTATCGCTTGCTGCCGGCATTTCCCGCGCCCAGCAATGGCGCATACTGGGCAATGAACAGGCTGTTGCTTCCGTAGCTTCCGCTTACACCAACATAACGTTGGTGAATGATGGAGCCAGGGAAGTGCCATACGTGGCGTATACCGAAAGCGGCGTGGCCAAAGTAAAAATGCAGCAGCCAGACAGTTCATGGACGCAGCTCGGCGGCAACATCGCCTCCGGCAGTGCTGCGTATATCCGCATTTATACCGACCATGCCGGCGGTTTATATGTTACCTATATGGATGGCGCTGCCGGCAACCGGCTGGCAGTTAAAAAATACAACGCCGGGTCCAACACCTGGGAACCACTGGATGGCAACAACGCCAACCTCTATATTTCCGCCGGTTCGGTTAATAATTCCGTTTCCCAGTACAGCAGTACGCCCCGCAGTTCGCTGGCATTCGATTCAAACCATACGCCCTATATCGCCTTTGGCGATAACGGCAACCTGGTTCCCTTCGTCAAAAAATTCGACGGCACATCATGGGTGACCGTTGGCGACAGCGCCGTGAACGCAGCGGCAAAAGCCGTAGCCCTTAGTTTGATACTGGATGAGAACGATGTTCCCTGGCTGGTATATTGCAGCCTCACCAGCAATACTTCTACTACCGGAAGTTTGACGCTGTACAGGTATAACGGCAGTGTATGGGCGGCTATCCCGGCTACGATCGGCGGTATTCGCCATACCAGTATGGCGCTTAATGCCGACGGCAATTTGTCTATAGCCTATTTCAATACCGGTAACTCCAACAGAGCTACAGTCATTACTTATAATAAAACGACCGGCGTATGGAGCGCTGCCACCTCGCTGAGTGGCCGCGATGCGCCCGGTATCAGCCTCATCAGGGATAATAGTGGCAACCTGTACTGTTCTTTTATTGACGCCGTTTCTTCCTCTTCGGTGTCGGCGGCCCGGGTGTTCAAACTGTTTACCGGCAGCTCTGCGTGGAAGGAATTAAAAGACCCCGCCGTTGCTACGGGTATCGACCAGCCCGTAGGCAACTTGTCCATTGCCGTGGGAGGCGATACCGCAAGTGCCGTTGTTGTTTACACAAAAACAAATTCCGCCGGTTTCTCAACACCGGTAGTACGCAAGTATATCCCGCCGCCCCCGCCCGTAACGCTAACTACATCGGTCGTAACTAACATTACCCCCAATACAGCCACAGCCGGTGGTTATATTTCAAACGATGGCGGTTCGCCAATAACGGAAAGAGGGGTAGTATACGCACTTAATTCAAACCCCACCGTTGCCAATAGCAAAGTGGCCGCTGCCAGCGCCGATACAGGCGCTTTTAGCGTTACCCTAAGCAATCTTGTTCCCGCCACCGCTTATTATGTGCGGGCCTATGCCATCAATGCCGGCGGTACTTATTATGGTAACAATGTAAGGCTGAGTTCCCGGGCAACACCCGATGCGGTGGTGAACACCCCAAAACAAATGGAATACCTCACGCGCGCTTTGGTAGCGGTACGACGAAATACCAGCACCGTATATATCGGCTGGCGTTTGCTGGGTACTGATCCGCAGGATATTGCTTTCAATTTATATCGCGATAGTATAAAGCTGAATACAACACCTATTACCAGTTCAACCAATTATATTGACTCCATTGCCACCAATGGAAATTATACCGTTCGCCCGGTTTTGAATGGGGTAGAAGGGGCTCCTTCTGAAGCTGTAACCGTATGGGCCAATAACCAGTTGCTTATTCCACTGCAAATACCTGCAGGCGGCACCACTGTCGACGGCAACGCCTATACATATACGGCCAATGATTGCTCGGTGGGCGATGTAGATGGCGATGGCATGTATGAGGTCTTCCTCAAGTGGGACCCTACCCGGTTAAACCATAATTCGGGGGGCTATTCGGGAGAGGCTCTTATCGATTGTTATAAACTCGATGGTACCCTGCTGTGGCGCATCAATCTGGGCAAAAACCTCAATGCAGGTCCGCACTTCACCCAGTTTATGGTGTACGACTTCGACGGTGATGGTAAAGCTGAAATGATCTGCAAAACAGCCGACGGATCTATTGATGGTACCGGTTCAGTGATCGGCGATCCTATCGTTGACTACCGCAATTCAGGTGGCTGGGTCGATAAAGGCCCTGAATTTCTTACTGTATTCAACGGCCACACGGGAAAGGCGATGGCTACGGTAAATTATGAGCCTGCCCGCGGCGCTTACGCCGATTGGGGCGACACCTGGGGCAACCGTGCAGAACGTTATGTGAATGCGGTGGCGTACCTCGATGGCGCACGGCCAAGTTTCATCGCCGGACGCGGTTATTATAACAAACTGGCGCGCGCTGCCTATGACTGGCGAAACGGCCAGTTGACCTTGCGCTGGAAATTCGACAGCAAAGACCCCAATGAGCCTGCCAACAACGCTTACAGCAGCCAGGGCAACCACCAGATGACCATTGGCGATGTTGATGGTGATGGAAAAGATGAGGTGATAAACGGCTCCTCAGCTATCGACGATGATGGCACCCGCCTGTGGAGCAACCGCAATGGCCATGGTGATGCGTTGCATATGACCGATATGGACCCCGACCGTCCCGGTCTGGAGATATGGCAATGCCAGGAAAGTCCCAGTGAATACACGCCTTACGGTTTACGCCTGAACGATGCCGCAACGGGCGAAACAATATTTGGTGTGCCGGCTGGTGGCGACGTTGGTCGGGCACTCGCTGCCGATATCGATTCAACACATAAGGGGTACGAGATCTGGGGATCTGCAGGTGAGGGATTGTATAGTGTTAAAGGAGCGTTGATAAGCTCCAACAGGCCTTCGTATAATCATGCCATCTGGTGGGATGGCGATCTTGCCCGCGAACTGCTCGACGGAAACGTGATGGACAAATGGCGGCCTGCGCCTTTAAATTCAATGGGCAGGCTGTTCACCATTTATCAGGCGGCGCCTGTTACAGGTAATAACGATACCAAGAAGAACCCCTGCCTTACCGCCGACCTGTTTGGCGACTGGCGGGAAGAAATGATCCTGCGTTATTCAGATAATACAAAGCTGGTGATATTCACCACCAACATTCCCACGCAGCACCGCATTTATACACTCATGCATGACCCGCAATACCGTACGGCTGTTGCCTGGCAGAATTCCGGGTATAACCAGCCGCCGCATCCTTCTTTTTACCTGGGTTATGATATGCCGGCGCCACCCATACCGAATATTGAGGTGGTAAAACAGGAACAAACCATCACCTTTGATTCTATTGGTGTAAAAGCCTATGGCATTGCCGATTTCGATGCAGGCGCCACTGCTTCTTCCGGTTTGCAGGTGAATTATGCATCTTCCAATACCGCTGTAGCTACCATCGTAAATGGTAAAGTGCATATTACCGGCCTGGGCATTACCAGTATTTCCGCTTCGCAGCCGGGCGACAATAGGTACAGGGAAGCCGCAACAGTGGAACAGTCGCTAACGGTTAAGGACCTTACTGCACCCACACAACCGCAGGCGCTTACTGCTATCAAACATTTGGGCAACCGGGTAAAACTCATCTGGCTTGCTTCTGCTGATGACATTGGTGTGGCCGGCTATTACCTTTACCGCGACGGTGTTCAACTCAATACTGAACCGGTAGCTGGTACCTCGTTTATTGCCGATGCGCCCCGTGGCCACCAGGTATATACCTATACGTTGATCGCTGCCGATGCGGCCGGTAACAGGTCACCGGCAAGTGACGCGGTCCTGTACTCAAACAACAATGGTCATGGTGGCGGCAATGGCTCGCAGGATATACTCAAGATATTCCCCAACCCTTCAAATGGAAACTTTAAAGTGCAACTCACCAGCCAGGAAACCGGCCCGGTGACCATCACTATTTCCAATTCGGCCGGCAATATCATTCAACAGGTAACCGACCGTAAGCAAGGTATTATGTATCAAAAAGAGATCAGGTTGCATTGTCCTCCCAACGGCCTGTACCTGGTGCGGGTGACGGTAGGCGCATTTACGCAAACGTCGATAGTTATTATAAAATAGTCTTGCGGGTTGATCTGGTCAACCCGGTGAAAGGCTGTCTCTTTACCGGAGGCAGCCTTTTTTCATGTGATCATAAAACCTTCCTGAACCTGACCTTTCCAAAAAGTACCATAGTTATTGCTTGCTGGTCTTTGGTATCGAAAACCAATGAAGCACCGTCATCCGGATTGACAAACTCACCTTCCCCGCCAACCGGAAGTACTTTGTATTTGTAGCCCCTGTCGTTGCCATACAATTTGCCTTCCGCCACATCAAATTTGATCCTCCAATCTTTATTATCAACATTCTGGTATTCACCTTCCAAAAGTTTCAGGTATTCAATAGGCAGTTTTTTGATCAGGTCATCGGTCTTTACGCCATTGTCTTTTAATATTTTGAGAGCGCCTTCGTTGCCCGGATTTAATTTTATAGATTGCTTATAATTCTCGATGGCGGCTGTTTTGTCTCCAAGTGCCATGAGTGCTTCCCCATAGCTATCAAAAACATTACCTGATTTAGGAAACGCTTGTGTATTGAGTTTAAAAATGGCAGCTGCTTCTTTCGCTTTGCCTGATTGCAGGAATTCGTACCCTGTTCCGTTCATTTCCCTTTCATTGAGGTAATACCCGGTGGAATCTTTAATACTTTTATAATATTCAAGTGCAGCGGGAATGCCCGCTGACTCTATCCGCTCTGCCAATGAATAAGCAACAGATCTTTTAGGAAGGTTGTAGGATTTATCATAAAGAATGGCAGCTATGGCATTCACCATTTCACCGAGCGGAGCTCCTCCTGTGTTATTCAATAACACAATGAATGATTTATCCGATGGGATTCGGGTGATCTGTGTATTAAAACCGTTTATCCCGCCTCCATGACCAATTGTTGCTATTCGTTCCGCCGTGTTACCTAAGGGAATTTCACCAATGCCCCAACCATAACCATAATAATTACTCCCGCCTGACGGAATATGTTTGGTAAATAGCAGCTCCATATTTTCCTTCCGCAGCAGTTGATTGCCATACAATGCCTGGTCCCAGAGAAACAGATCTTCTACTGTTGAATACAATGCGCCCGCAGCGTATGGCACCGACATGTCAATAAAATTTGCATTAACATAACGCCTTCCGTTTTTTTCATAGCCACTGGCTCTGTTCTTCAACAAAGTTCCACGATGATCATATCCGGTATTATTCATTTTGAGTGGCGTAAAAATGTTCTCCTGTAATACCTGCTCGTACGATTTACCTGTTACTTTTTCAATGATGTAACCTAATAGTATATAGCCTGAATTGCTGTAAGCAAACCTTTCTCCGGGTTTGAATTCCAGCGTTGAGTCAGCGGACATCTTCACAAGCTGTACCGGGCTGTAAGAATTACGCATGACGTCCTTAACGAACCCCGGAAACGAAGTCATATTCGGAATTCCGGAGCTGTGTGTGAGCAGGTGATGAATCGTAATTACATCTCCGTTTTTTTTAGAATAATCAGGAAGATAAGTGGATATGGGTACATCCAATTTCAATTTACCTTGTTCAACCAATTGCATGATCAACATGGCAGTAAATTGCTTGGTGATGGAACCCAGCCTGTGTTTAGTGTCAGGCTGATTGGGAATATTCCATTCCATATCAGCCAATCCAAGCCCCTTTTTGTAAATAACTTTGCCTTTTTCAACCACCAGAACAGATCCATTAAATTTTCCATATTCAGCGTAGGCACGCATTAGCTTATCAAGTTTATCGACTTTGGCTTGTCCATAAGAGACATTATAGATGCCTGCTACGATAAAGACGCCAAGGCAAACAGTCTGAATAATTGTTCTGATAGATTTACTCATCTTTATTCAAATTTTGTTATTGATAATATTATAATTTTTGGTATTGCGCCCAGGTAAGCGATGCACCAAATGTCGCGAACAAAAAGAAGAAGATAGACGATTTCTTAAAAAGTTCCATGAGCAAAAATTATTTTAACTTCACATATCCAAACGTACGCACCTGCGTTACAGCTGCTTGTAAATCGATTGTAAAAAGAAATGTAAATGCTTGTAAATTATTCTTTTACCGGCTTTTTCACTAACCGGTTGCTGGTAAGGTCTGGTATTGCCATCGTGATGCTTGCTATTTTTTTTATCGCCTCGTCTTACACAGAACATGACCGCGAATTACGGGCTAAGAAAGTGAATCTCATGATCCGTCAAATTGGTCATCGGTTGCTGCTGCAGGCAGGTGACTCAACCTCACGTGTATTACCCGTTACCGAGATTAAAGAAGGCACGTTTCTGCTCAAGTTCGAAAATGAATTCGTTTTTAACCACGACTCGCTCATAGTGCTGTCAAAGGGCTTGCTTCCCAAAACACAGTTCCCTTCCGGATACACCGTTACAGTACATGATTGCCAGAAAGGCAGCATCGCCTATGGTTTCCAGGTAAATAAAACCTCGCCCGACATCCTGGCTTGCAACCACAGAGGTCAGCCCCCAGGTTGTTACACAATCCAATTTGCCTTTCCGGATCTTTATGAGAACGAAAAACAAAAGAAAGCGGACATCGACCCGCGGACTTCAGCACTCAAATCATTTAAAATTGATCCTCGGGAAGCCAATCCAAAACCTGAAGCATTCAAAACGACAAGCTCCGGCTATCCATTAACCAATATGGTTTATGGCGGCATGCTGGTTTTGTTGGGTGTTAGTGTTACTTTGTTGATTGGGCGTTTTTGGAAAATTTTAAAACCGGTGCCCGTACAGGATCAAAACCACACCATAATAAAAGAGTCCGTTCCGGAATTGGCTGCGCTCGGAAAATTTTTATTTAATGTGAAGGGTCAGCACTTGCTTTTGGAGAATGAGGTGATTCCTCTCACAGACAAAGAATGCAAGGTGCTGGAATTGCTCCATAAAAATTTCGGTGAACTGATCCCCCGCGAAACGCTGATGCAGGAAGTCTGGATCAACGAAGGGGTCATCACCGGTCGCAGCCTGGACATGTTTGTGTCGAAACTTCGAAAGAAATTAAGCAGTGATCCTGAGTTGAGAATAACGAATGTTCATGGGAAGGGGTATAAGCTGGAAATAACTGAAACACAGATGATATAGAACCCGTGCTGGTTAAATAAAAGGCCGTCTCAAAAGTAATTTTGAGACGGCCTTTTTTTTCTGTTAATGTTATTTAGACGGATCAGGTATTATAATGCCATCTTCAAAAGCATTGTCTTCCCATAATAAAGATAATGCGTCCGGGCTGTCATAATCAACTGGTATATCTTTCGCTGCACCGTGGCGCCAGCGGTTATGCCTTACAATGGCATGTCCGGATATATCCAGGAGCCGTAATGGATACCAATCATCCTTCATAATGATCATATTGCATTCTACCGTAACATTAATGGTAGGCGCCTCATATGAATGGATAAAGATGGCGGCAGTTGGTCCACCATCTTCGCCGGTTTCCGGATTATCGGCTATTTCTACCCAGTTGTTGCGAATGATGATATTATTTCCATTCAATACCTGAATGCCATCCATATGTGATCCGGCATCTCCTCTCAGGTTATGGATCAGGTTATTCTCAATGAGTATATTATTGCCGCCAACAATCAACCCGTCGTTTTTAAAACCTCCCACCGGTGCATATATGTGATTGTTCCGGAAAGTAACGTTGTGACCTGATGTTATGCCACCGGTAATGTCACAGTTTTCAATCAACAGGGGGCCTTCATCGCCGGCGTCTTGCGTATATACCGCATAATAAAAATCTCCTGTAAGCATGCAATTGCGAATAGTGACATTTTTATGCCGTACATAAATGCGGGCACGCATGTCGAGCCCTTCGATCACCTGGCCGTCCTGGGTTGTGCGCAGATCCTTTGTTACCACCTGCAATGGAGTGCCGGCTGGCAATCCTACGGTATTGGCAGTAGGCCAGCCATTGAATTTGCAGGCATTGGTTTCTACTTTAACGGATTCGTCTTTTTTCTTCTTACAGGAAAATAATAACAGCGATACAAAGAAAAAGAAGATAAATACCCGTATCATATTTAATAAACGGGTATACATAAGAGTGGATTTTACCATAGATCAGGTTTTATTAGCCCCTGATCTGCAAAGATAATGCCCAACACATCGAATGATCATTTGATACAAACAGCCCTCTCTGGCACCAACAACCGAATCAATTTGAACATTATTACCTAAGAATCTAGCAAATTTCCCCTCCATCCACAGTCAATTTCTCGAAATTTATATACGTACGAACTGCTGTCACATGAGAAAATTAACCGGCCCGGGGATCTTCCCGGCTACCTACCGCAATTGCATTACTCAGGCTATTTCAGTCCTGCCATCATCAACGGGATCTGCACCGGTCAAATGCACTAATAATGACCGCAGTACCAGTATACTAATATTTCCATACTTCAGCCTTTCTTCACCCAAAACATCTTATTGTATGAAACGAATTGATTGCCTTATTAAAATTTGTTTTTTTCTTGCTTTTGTAACATGCCCAATAACATTATTTGCAAAAAATTCTATAAACAAAGACCGCTCAATAACTTATACTGCTTTTGTTGTAAACGGAAAAGTGGTAGATGACAAGGTGAATGCACTTTCCGGAGCATCCATTGTGCAAAAGGAGCACTCAAATGCCACCACTACTGCCGCTGACGGAAGTTTCAGCATTACCATCCAGGAAGCATCAGCCGTGCTGGTGATCTCCTATATCGGTTTCCAATCCAAAGAGGTTTTGGTAAAAGCCGGAACCGCTGACATTATTGTAGCCCTAAGCCCTGGTGTTAGTTCATTGGAAGATGTGATAGTAATAGGCTATGGTACACAAAAAAAGCAACTTTCTACATCAGCTGTAGCAACAGTAAAAGGTGAACAGCTTACAGCAGTGCCTGCTGCCAACATTTCGAATACACTCGCAGGCAGGGCCACAGGTGTAATGACACGTGCCAATGGTGGCCGACCCGGTGCGGATAATGCGACCATATACGTTAGGGGATTGGCCACCACCGGCACAACGGTGAATGGAGTTACTTATAATACGACCCCATTAATTGTTGTGGATGGTATTATCCGCAATAATATCAATGAAGTAGATCCTAATAACATTGAAAGTGTATCGGTTTTAAAAGATGCTGCTGCAGTTGCCCCTTATGGATTAGGCGGCGCCAATGGCGTTATTCTTATTACAACAAAGAGAGGCACTTCCGGCGCGCCTGTTTTAAGTTTTGGCGGATACTATGGTGATCAGCAACCAACTTATTTACCCAAAATGCTCGGCGCAATAGATTACATGAAGCTTAAACTCGAAGCCTACGTAACTGAAAACCCAACCGGAACAAGCCCCACATATAGCCAGGCCTATATCGATTCGTATCTTCAAAACCATGCGAAAGATCCCGACCAATTTCCTGTATCGGACGCATTGAATGATGTGGTCAAAAAACATGCTCCCATTTACCAGGGTAATTTTCAGGTACGTGGCGGCAGCCAGGTTATAAAATATTATGCCGGCCTCGGTTACTTTAAACAGGATGGTATGTTCGACAGGTCGAATTATGAGCGGTACAATTATAGTGTGAACCTTGATGTAAACATAACACCCACCACCATAGCCACTTTCTCTTTAAATGGCGCTATACAAAAGACATCCGATGTTGATGGAAGCACTGGCCAGTTGTTCAGGGGCGTTTATAAGTTTCTTCCTGTTGCTCCGCTCAGGTTTACCAACGGTTTATGGGGCGAAAGCTCAGGTAATGCCCCCCTGGGTGTAACCAACTCCGAAGGTTATTTTCGTCAGAACACCAACAATTTGCTAAGCACGATCACCATCGAGCAAAAGCTTCCATTTATACCAGGACTTAGTGTAAAAGGGGCTATCAGTTATGATCCCTATAATTATGTTCAAAAACAATGGCACAGGCCATTTATTTACTGGACGCAAAATGTTTCTACTACCCCATACACGTACACGCCAGCTTATTCTACCCAGGAAACCAGTGCTACAACGTATCCATGGTTGAATGAGCAATATTGGCAAAACAATACAATTACTATGCAGGGTTACCTCAATTATCAACATACGTTTGGCAAACATGAGGTTACTGGTTTAGCAGTTGCAGAAATGAGACGTAATAAACAGTTTGATTTTAGAGCGAGAGTAAACAATTTCGCGGTGAATATCGATGAACTGACGATGGGCAGCTCTAATAAAAGCGACTTTGACCTTGCCGGTGGATCTGGTACCGGTAGCCAGGTTGGTTATGTTTACCGGGCAAACTATGCTTATGACAGGCGATTCCTGGTGGAAGCGTCTGGCAGGTATGACGGACACTATTATTTTGCCCCCAATAAAAGATGGGTTTATCTTCCTGCATTTTCCCTGGGTTGGATAATTTCCAATGAGAATTTTTTTAAAACAGTGGACTTTGTGAATTACCTCAAGGTCAGGGGATCATGGGGAAAATCCGGAAATTTGACCAGTACCGGATTCCAGTTCCTTAACCTTTACCCCCTTAGAGGAAATGCCTACGCTTTTGGTGATGGCGCCCTGGTGCAAGGCTCCTACGTGCAAACAGAAAATAATCCGAATATTACCTGGGAAATAAGTAAAAAAACAGATGTTGCTGTTGAAGCAAACCTTTGGAACGGTCTTTTACGATTGGAAGCGGATTATTTTTATGAAAGAAGAACAGGCATCTTGTTATCGCCTAACATTGTTGTTCCCCAGGAATACGGACTTCAACTTGCACAGGAAAATGCAGGCATCATGGATAATCAGGGTATTGAATTATCCATTGGTACCACCAAAAGATTAAAAAATGGTTTGCAGATCTCGATCGACGGAAACTTTACATATGCAAAAAACAAAGTAATACAGTTATATGAAACGGATGTAACCAGGAAGGATCCAAGGCGCAGCAGAACCGGTCGTCCCTATAATACGGTGTTCGGCTATCAATCACTTGGTTTATTCACCACTGCCGACGATAAGAACGGTGATGGTTTTATTACTGCTGCAGATGACTATAACATCACTCAATTTGGTACGTTGCGTCCGGGTGATATTAAGTATGCAGATCTGGGTGGCGCCAACGGCGTGCCGGACGGCAAGATTGATAGTTACGATGAGAAAGTCATCGGCAGACCCCAAACCCCGGGTATCGTATACGGTATTAATGCAGCAGCCAGCTGGAAGGGATTTGATCTTTCTATGTTATTCCAGGGTTCAGGCATGTCAAGCTTTAATGTCTATGGCTTTATGACGGTCGCCCACTTTAACAATAATAGTAATTCTTCTTACGAGTATTACAATAACAGGTGGACGCCTGATCATCAGAACGCAAAATACCCAAGGGCCTATTCCGCTCCTACAAACAACAATGGACAAACTTCTGATTTCTGGTTTGTAAAAAGCTCCTATGTAAGATTAAAAACGGCGTCATTGGGTTATACCGTTCCAGCAAAGGTGAGTTCCAAAATCAGAATGAAAAATTTGCGGGTATATGTAACCGGCCAGAATATAGTGACATTCGGGAAGCTGAAATTTACAGACCCTGAAACAATAGGTGAGCAAGGTTATCCCATTCAGAAAACATTCCTGGTTGGCTTTAACACCAGCTTCTAAAATTTAAAATTAAAAAGATGAAACCAGTAAATAGATATATACTGTACGGTTGCCTGGTAACGGCATCGTTCGGTTTGTTTTCCTGTGACAAAGATCTTGACAACGAGAATAAAACAAGCCTCGACGACAAAGCACAATGGGCTTCTGAATCCAGTGCTGATCTTTTTTTAAATGATGTGTATGACCAGTTGCCTGATATATATTCCCAGCCAGAAAACCTGGACAATTTTACCGATGATAATGATGCGGGCTTTTATTATAATTCATGGAAGTATAAAGATGGAAACCTGGATCCTGCTTCTACCAATTATACACTTTTTGGTGGTGGAGCTACCGGCGTTCAAACGGTCAGCAGGTATAACTGGCCCGCTCTTTATACTTCTATCCGGAAATGCAATACGTTTATTCAACAGGTAACTGCTCATAAAAGCAATTATTCTGCAGCCTGGTTCAATAAACGAATTGATGAAGCCCGGTTTAACAGGGCCTTTCACTACAGCATTCTTTTTCTGCATTGGGGAGGGGTGCCGCTTATTTTTGACCCACAAACCCGTGCAGACACAGCCAGTTTATTTGTAAAAAGAAGCACGTATGCAGAAACACTCGACTTTATAGTAAAAACGGCGGATACGCTACTTAACAATAAATACCTTGCTGTTAAGTATAACAAGGGTAACGCGGACGCTGGCAGGGCTACACTGGGGGCAGCATTGATGTTAAAGGCTTATTTGCAGTTAGTAGCCGCAAGCCCTACATTCAATACCGCCACTTATCCGGGAGGTGCTGACCCTAATAAGATAGCCGGATTTGGCAATGCAGATGTTACGCGTTGGGCAACGGCTGCTGCTTCATTTAAAAAGTTCATGGATGATTGGGGCGGAGCGGCAAAACAATACAATCTTTTTTCTGAGGATTCTACCCTTTGGTATGAGGACAACGAATATAACGCAGAAGTGATCTGGGACAGGCAGTATGTTCCCAATACCAAAGGATCTAATTATGAACAATATGGCGGACCGGTTTATGTGCTTGGATCTTACTATACCTGGGGTAACTATAACCCAACACAGGAACTGGTAGATCAATTCTTCATGGCAAATGGTAAACCTATAACTGATCCCACTTCCGGTTATGATCCACAAAAACCATATGTGGGTCGTGAACGCAGGTTTTATAAATGGATCGTTTATGATGGAGCTCCCTATAAATTGGACTGGATGAGTGCACAGGATACTATTTTCACCCGCATAGATAAAGTAAAGCCATCGTTGAATCAAATAGATTTTGCGAGTACAGATGTGAGCAATACAGGGTATTATTTCAGGAAGAAGTTAAATCCAAAGAATCGCCCTTCTACAGGATTGAGTGGAGCCAACTATATTTATTTCAGGTATGCAGAAGTGCTGTTAGGATATGCTGAAGCGCAAAATGAGGCAGTTGGTCCGGATGCATCTGTATACAATGCAATGAATGCGATCAGAGCTCGTGTAAACCTGCCAGAGTTACCTCCATCATTAACGCAAAGCCAAATGCGTGCTGCCATTAGGCAGGAAAGAAGAGTGGAACTTTGCTTTGAAAACAAACGCTTCCAGGATATCATCCGTTGGAAAATGGCAGACCAGGTATTGACTGTTGATCTACATGGAATGAAGATCGAAAATACGATACCGGGTAACAACAGCGGTGTATGGACATATACGCCGGTAGGTTTGAATCATCCGCATGCATTCAAAATGAAACAGTATCTGCACCCTGTGCCGCAGTCGGCGCTTGCACAGAACTATAAACTGGTGCAAACGCCCGGCTATTGATCCTTTAATTTTTTTAAATCTACAAATCATGAAAAAAATTTCTTTTATGCTGATAGCTGTTATGGCTCATAGTATGCTGTCAGCTCAGTTTGCCGGTATTCAGAACAACCAGGAACAGCCGCTTGCCGCAGGCTTCAAACCTGCATCGACCAACACATTTTTATCGCAGTATCCAGCCGTTAATGCCGAAACCCGCCAGGCGACGTTCAGGGTAGTGGCGCCCTATGCACAAAATGTGGCGTTGCAGTTGAGTGGAAAACACAGTATGACAAAAGACGATAAAGGGGTTTGGTGGTATACGACAGATCCGCTGGTAGTAGGATTCCATTATTATGCAGTTTTGATAGATAGTGTTCCGGTAATGGATAGAGGAAGCGAGGCCTATTTTGGCAGCAACTGGGAGTCTGCAGGTATTGAAGTTCCAGAAGGTCCAGAAGGTGATTATTACAGGTTCAATAAAGACATCCCACATGGAGAGGTCCGTTCCCTTTACCATTGGTCAGACGTTAATGGATTAGAACGTCATATTAATGTTTATGTGCCGGCTGAGTATGAAAAAAATCCCAGGAAAAAATACCCGGTGCTTTATCTCGTTCATGGTTGGGGTGAAGATGAAAATGGTTGGTCGGTGCAGGGCCACCTGGCAAATATCATGGATGGTTTAATTGCAGGTGGTAAAGCGGTTCCAATGATCATTGTAATGCCCAGCGGCGACATTAAAACAAATTCCGATGTGCGTAAAGCATCAGGTGATATAACCGACATCCTGATCAAAGATTGTATTCCTTACATTGATAAAACTTTCCGCACGTATACCGACCGGGACCACCGGGCTATGGCCGGATTATCAAGAGGTGGTGCACAAACATGGAATGCAGTTTTGAAAAATATGGACAAATTTGCATGGATGGGTGGTTTTAGTGGCTCAGGCCGCTTTGGCCCCAATCCTAATAATCCGAATGCCCCGGTCAATACCATTGAGACAGGGTATAACGGTGCATTTAAAGATGCGGAGGCATTTAACAAAAAGATGAAACTGTTGTTTATCAGCATTGGTACTGCAGAAGGGCAGGGGGCAAAACAAACATATGAAACGTTGAAAAATCATGGTATCAAAAATCTGGTGTATCATGAATCACAAGGTACTGCCCATGAATGGCTCACCTGGCGCAGGGCGCTTAATGATTTTGCGCCGAGGTTGTTTAGATAATTCTTAACTAATGAAGAAAAGAGCCCTCAGGTGTTTGAACCTGAAGGGCTCTTTTAATTTTTCGATGATTATTTTTTCGGCGGTGGCGGTGGCGGCATTTTGGGAGGCTGCTGTTCGTATTGATACACCAAATTAATTTTCCCATTGTTGTCAAACCGCCATACTTCGTGCAGTTCCTTACTCTTCTTTACGCCTTTGGCGTTTGTTGAAATTTCCCGGGCCCATATCGCTACCCATTGTTCATTTTTGTCCCTGGTTCTGAGCGGTATCCAGGCATGAATAGAATCAACAACGGTACCCATTTGCCCTCTTATCTTGTTAGCTACAATAAAAAAACTGTCCCTGCTACCTGCAAACATACTGCCATCTGCAAAATACATGGTGTCATTTTCAGCGAAAGCATTCTTTGAGTTGTCAAGAGTGTTGTTGTCCCAGTTTTTGTATAACTCGAGAAGGGTTTGTGCATTTTTTGCATCACCGATCTCAAAATCTGAAGAGTAATCAGCCGTGTAAGGATACGTGAGGTTAGGCTGTTTTTCTGCAGTTGAATCGGATGCCTTTGGCGTTTCCGTTGTTGATTTGTCGGCGCTGGAGGTGCAGGCTGTTAGAAAAGCAATCGTTGTGAAAAGATAGATCTTTCTCATAAAAGTAGTTACTAAGTTTTTAAAAAATGAATAGGGCAGAAGTGATGGTGGAAAAGGTAAAAGGAAGAGGATTGAGTTGACTTATTTTCTAAGGTATGAATTTCCATCAGTATTAACAATTGATTGCCTTTGTTGAAATGACCCTTTTTTAGATCGTTTTAGCAATTGACATTTATCATGTTTTTCTTCCAAACAGCGACTTGTCCTTATCTTGCCACTCATTCCTCTCCCTGTTGAACAGATCCTACCTGTTACTATTACGTCAGCTAAAAAACATGTTGTATGTACACTAAACATCAAACCCTGTCAGCGCGCAGGCGACTGCCAAAACTGGTTGCTGCTTTTGTTATAATTGCTTTGTTATTGCCCGCCATCAGGGCGTTTTCGCAAACGCCGACACAACAAATTTATGTGGGCGTTAACTTTATTAAGGTACATCCGGGCAAGCAGGAACAATTCCGGCAACTGGTAGAGAAATATGGTAAAAAGGTGAATGAATATTTCTTTAAGAACCAAAACCTGATGGGCTGGTATTTGTACCAGGTGTTGATGCCGGCGGGCTCCTCCACCGATTTTGATTATGCGGCAGTAAATATTACCGGTAGCCTGGGTGCTTTGCTTGATTTTCCAATGTCTACAAAGGACGTCTATAAAAAAGTATTTCCTGAAATGACCGATAAAATGATCAGTGATGTACAGGCGCAGTTTGATGAATGCCGCCATATTGTACGGCGCGAAATTTACACGCCCGTACAGGGCGCCCATACAGAGGATGCACCCAATGCTCCACCCAGCAAGTACATGCAGGTAGATCAAATGCACCCCGCCGCTGGTAAAACAGCAGATTATATAAAAATGGAGAAAGAAACATTTTTACCCCTGCATAATGAAAGAATAAAAATGGGCATAATGAAAGGCTGGGGTTTGTACGAAAAGATAATGCCGGTAGATTCCAGGATGGGTTATGAATATGTAACCGTAAATTTCTACGACGACCTGAATAAATTAGGCGATGGCTATGCTGAATCGGTTAAAAAATTATTCCCGCAAAAAGATATGAATGCCATGTTTAGCGAAACTGAGGCTACCCGCACTATGGTGCAGAGTGGTATCTGGAAGCTGATGAACTATGTGGATGCGTCGAATATGAAGAAGTAGGTAAGGATCAAATTCAAAAGTTTATGGATTGTTTTCAACCTATAGTCAAAATCAGCAAAGGAATGGAACCAAACCTGATCATTTTACACGACAAACAGGTATCTCGGGTCGTTTTTTGGAAAGTGATTTTAAAAAGTTGCTAACTATGCCACAACTGTTGCAAACTTTGGATCGTAAGTTGCAAACATTGCTTTACAAGTTCGCAACTTCGTGTGGAAAGTTTAGATGATTGACTGGAAAGTTCAAAACATTGCATGGAAAGTTTCAAAGATGTCGTGGAAAGTTTCAAACATTTCGCCAAAGTTGCGAACTTATGTCTCATAGTTGCGAACTTACGTCTTACAGCTGCCAACTTACGCATTATAGCTTCAAACATTTCGCCAACGTTGCAAACTTATGTCTCATAGTTGCGAACTTGTGCATTATAGTTTCAAACATTTCGTCAAAGTTGCGAACTTATGTCTCATAGTTACGGTCTTACGTCTCATAGTTGCGAACTTGTGTATTATAGTTTCAAACTCATCGCCAAGGTTGCGAACTTGCGTCTCATAGTTGCGAACTTGTGTGTTAGTTTCAAACATTTCGCCAAAGTTGCAAACTTGTGTCTCTGTTAATGTGACTTCTGTCTGCTGTAATAAAAAAAGTACGCTTTATAACTATTATAGTTACAAAACGGATTAAAAAAGTTACGATCTCGTATAGGAGTATGCACCTGTAATGTTTTGCTTTGGTGTATATGGAAAAAAATAAATTTGAAAGCGTTGGGAGTCTAATAAATCGGGGCATAATTAAAGAATTATCCCAGCTATGGGATTACATTTCAAAAGAAGACCTTGCACACAGCCTGAGCATCGAAACAATGACATTTGAAAAGTTATTGGAAGATCCAGGAGAAATCACTTACGGTTTTATAATAAAAATAGGAGAGGTTTTACATTGTGATGAGAGCCTGCTCGGTTGTATGGTCCTGGATTATTGGGAACGTAAATTTGGCAATTGAGATAAACTCCGGCATTCCTGCCGGAGTTTTTTTATTCAAAATATCAATAGCCAGCGTGTACGCAGGTATGATCTTTTATTGTTTGAGTATCGAGGTAGTCACATTTATTGTACCATTGCTGCTGTAAACTTTTAGGAAATAGATCCCGGAAGCAAGGCCAGATACATTGAGCATATCGTCGCTGTAAAGATTGCTACGTGTTAGTATAACCCTGCCGTTTATGTCGGTCAGTACAACGCCCAGTGTATTTACGCCAGGGAAATTGAAAGTTAATTTTACAAAGTCCCGGACCGGATTTGGCGCTATCCGGAGATATCTTCCATTACCGCCCAGGTCAATGGTAGCTGTGATCACATAGTTATACGCATCGGAAAAAAGGCTATTGCACCCGTTTTCGCTTACCCGTACATAATAATTGCCGGCAGTGGCTGGTTTGTAGCTTTGGGCGGTAGCGCCTGCTATGACATTGTAACTACTTCCATACCATTGATTGCCTGTGGTCGAGGAAGACACCATGCCTTTAACCGCATCCCCGGTTATGGTAGGTTTAGCCGGATTCGGATATACCGTAACGGTAATGGCGTTGTAAGACGGATACACAATGCCGCCAACCGTTGTGGTAGCGGTATAAACGCCGCTGTTAATGACGGAAATCGTAGTGCCGGTGACCCCGTTAATGGCCACCCCGCCTTTGTACCATTGATTGTTGGTTGCCGAAGAGCTTAAGGTAATATAATTCCCGGCGCAAAACGTGGTAGCGCCACTGGCCGTAATCACCGGCGATAGGTCATTGATCTTATTTTTCAGTACAGTAACAGCCTTATAGCTACCATCAGCCGCAGTCAACTCAGGCCTGCCATCTCCATCCAGATCGCCTATTGTAATACTTCGCACACCGGATAAGGGACCATAATCAATTTTTGCGTTGAACGAAACGGCGCCTGTAGCGCTTGTATTTTTATAAACAGAAATGGTGCCTGCATTTAGATTAGCCACTGCCAGGTCGGGCTTACCATCTCCATCCAGGTCCCCGATGGCAACATCATTGGGAATATTCCCGGAAGCATAATTAATGCTGGATGAAAATGAAATATCGCTCCCGGTACTATTATTCGGGAAAACGGATACGCTGGCGTTGTCGCTATTGGCTACCGCCAGCTCAGGCTTTCCGTCGCCATCCAGATCGCCGGCAGCAATAGCAAGTGGATTGGTCCCTGCCTGAAGATCCACTTTATTGTCAAAAGAAATAGTAGATCCGATGCTGGTATTCTTAAATACGGAAATGGTATTACTGGGTACAGAAAAGGAACCGCTATTGGCTACCGCCAGATCAGCTTTGCCATCTCCATTAAGGTCAGCGATAACAACCTCTGCCGGATATTGTCCCGTACCCAGATCTTTTCCGGGGCCAAAAGAAATATTACCGGGGGTACTGGTGTTTCTGAATATAGTCAGCGAATTGTTATATATATCCGCAACAACCAAATCAGGTTTTCCGTCTCCATCCAGATCACCTATGGAAGCACTCCGTGGACCATGCCCTACGGGAAGGGGTATACTATCTGAAAATGAAATATTTCCCGGTGTACTTTTATTTCGGAATATGGAAATATTATCGGGGTTTATACCTGCAGCAATAAGATCGGGTTTTCCATCTCCGTCCAGATCACCGGCCGTTATGCTGTAGGCATAATAGGAACCAGTCACACGATCTACCTTAGCAGCAAAGGAAGGCATTCCATTGCTGCTGTTATTTTGAAATACAGAAACCGACCCATACACATTCGTTACGATCATATCTGGTTTTCCATCCCCATCCAGGTCGCTCAGGGTAACAGCCTGGTCGTTTTCTCCCGCATTGAAGTTCAGCTTAACGGAAAACACATCTGGTATAAGGGCCGCCCCTTGTCCTGCAAACGTGGGCATAAACGGTTTGCTATCATATGCAGTGAGGTTATTGGTGGTTACACTTACAGGCGAATAAGTAGCGCCTGCCGGAACCGTAACCGTAAGAGAAGTGGATGTAGCGGCAGATACGATCGCTTTTACCGCCCCGAAATAAACAATATTATTAGATGCATTACTGCTGAAATTAGATCCGGTGATGGTTACCACGTCGCCGGTCATCCCAACCGATGGGGTAACAGAAGTTATAATTGGCAGCGTTGTACTAAATGTAAATCCACCGCGGGTGCCAGGACCGATGGACGTTGTAACCGCTACCACGCCAGATGTGCCGGAACCAACAACAGCCGTAATAACAGATGGTGAAATAACAGTAAATGAAGCCGCCGGGGTTCCACCAAAATTGACTGAAGTAGTTCCTGTAAAATTCAATCCCCTTATTGTAACCACTGTTCCCGTATTACCTGCAACCGGAGAGAACGACGAAATGATGGGCCCGGTATACGTAAATCCTGGCATTGTGGCGGTGCCCTTGCTTGTGGTTACACTTACATTACCTGAATTGCCTGGGCCGAGGATCGCTGTTATAGTGGTAGGGGATAGTACAGTAAACGAAGCTGCCGAAACGCCGCCAAAACTTATAGCCGTGGCGCCGGTGAAATTAGTTCCTGTTATGGTTATGGTAGCACCAAGCGTTCCGGATGTGGGCGTAAACGAAGTAATGGAAGGACCGGAATAATTAAAGCCAGCTAAAGTACCTTGTCCTCCGGGGGTGGTGACCGCTACGTCGCCCGAAGCGCCTGCACCAACTACCGCCGTAATGGAAGTGGGTGACACCACCGTAAATGAAGTGGCCGGCACGCCGCCAAAACTAACCGCCGTAGCGCCGGTAAGGTAGGTACCCGTTATGGTAACAGTTGTTCCTGTGCCTGCAGAAGTGGGTGTAAAAGAAGTAACAGTAGGGGGGACTGTATAAGTAAAACCTGCTTGTGTAGCAGTGCCTTTGGGCGTGGTAACAGACACGTTACCCGATGCCCCTGCGCCTACTACGGCCGTAATAGAAGTGGGGGATACCACGGTAAATGATGTTGCCGGCACCCCGCCAAAACTAACCGCCGTTGCTCCTGTAAAATTAGCTCCGTTGATAGTAACGGTTGTTCCGGTAACGGCTATTACCGGTGTAAAAGAAACAATAGCCGGGTCTGTTACTTTGTTTTTAAGGATGCTCACCGTTTGGTAAATAAAATTAGCCACTGCCAGATCTGGCATATTATCTCCATCCAGATCGCCCACGGCTGCACTGTAAGCCGAATTCGTATAATAATTAACAGGGCTGGCCAGAACAATATTTCCGGCAGCGCTTGTATTTTGATAAACCAATACCCCGGTATTTGATTTGGCAACGATAACTTCAGGTTGACCATCTCCGTTCAAATCACCTAATGAAACATTGTATGCATCCCCGGAACCATAGTCAGCCTTTGACGTAAAAAAGAAATTCCCAGGGCTGCTCATATTTTTCCATACAGACATTGACACCGCGGCCTCTGTTGTAAGATTAAAATTATCATAGGTAATGGCCAGGTCATTCTTATTATCACCATCCAGATCACCAATGGCAATACCAAATGGTTCGGCTGTACTCGTAGGGATATCGGTTTTCGCAGCAAAAACCATTGTTCCGCTACTACTTTGATTTCTAAACAGGGAAACGGTGGACGATAAAGTATTTGTAACAGCCAGGTCAGGCTTGTTATCTCCATCCAGATCACCGATGGCAACGGTGTGCGGAGATAAACCAGTAACCAGATCGGTCTTCGCCGCAAAAGTTATCGTTCCTGTTGTTCCTGTATTTTTAAAGACAGATACCGTATTAGATAAAAAATTGCTTACGGCCAGTTCCGGTTTACCATCGCCATCCAGGTCGCCAATGGCCACAGACAAGGGGTTGCTTCCTGTTGCAAATTCCACCCGGGCCGCGAATGAAATGTTACCCGGGGTACTGGTATTTCTATATACGGATACGGTGCTACTCACGTGATTGGTTACCACCAGGTCCGGCAACCCGTCACCATCAATATCCCCTGCTGCTATACTGTATGGTAAAGAACCCGATGGTGCAGGAAGATCAATTTTAGTGGCAAAAGACAATATGCCCCCGCTGCTTGTATTTCTAACAACAGAAATAAGGGAAGTCGGTGAATTTGCCTTATTCGGGGTAGCCAGATCGGGTATTCCATCACCATCCAAATCGATAATTACTACCCCATTCGGATAGAGATTTGTGGTTACATCTGTGGCCGTTGCGAAAGAACCCGTGGTAAACGGAGGATTTCCGCCCGCAAAAGTGGTCACAAAAGGCCTGGGCGACCAGGCGGTTAAATGATTCGTGGTAACCGTGAAGGGTTGATAAGTTGTGCCAGGAGGAATCGTTACCGTGAGCGAGGTGGGTGTTGCTGACGTTACCGCCGTTTTGACCGCGCCGAAGTATACAATGTTATCTGCCGCAGTGGCGCTGAAATTGCCACCTGTTATAGTGACAACTGTTCCTACCGGACCAGCCGAAGGTGAAAAAGAAGTAATAAAAGGCGCCTGGGCCAGTGATTGTAAAACTGTTAAAACAGTAAAAGTGAAAAGAAGCAAACTTTTTTTTACTGCGAGCCGCTTAAGCAAAACTATCATCGCTGTAGGTTAGGGTTTGAAAATAAGTTATAGCATCTTGTTCAGATTCGCAATATCCCGGTGTTTTTATTGGTAATTCCCTCATTGCAAATATTTAAAAAAGCTGTTAGGGGGAGAAAGGATTATTAAGTGCTGGTAATCAATTTTTATCAGCCATAAAAGGACGAAGATAATTCGTAAAAGTCAAAATGTAAAGGCTGGTGGCTATGGGCATTTTACCGTTGGCCGGCATTTGCACGCCTATTGCTAAATCTGCGCACTTATCGCCCAAATCTGCACACTTATCGGCTAAATTTTTTTAAGTTAATAAGTGCTGGTAGTTGCTACATCGAACCAAAAAGGAAGTGTTGACACAAATGCTCTGTGTCAATAGTAATTGAAAACTACATGTACATGTATGGTTTCATTTCATCTTCAATATCCTGTCTCAGCGCCATTAACTTTTTGGCATAATTCTCCATCTCAATAGCAGCAGGGGTTTCAGGTACCCATTTAGGAACAGATACTGTTTTGCCATTATCATCTACTGCCGCAAATACCATCACACAGTGGGTGGTTTTTACCCTGTCTTTACGACGTGGGTTACCAGCCTGCACATTAATAGCGATATGCATGCTGGTGTTACCGGTATAAATAACAGTAGCAGTAATTTCCACGATGTCGCCGATGGAGATGGGTTTGAAGAAACGGATACCACCCACGTATATTGTCACACAATATTGTCCGCTCCAGTTGGCTGCACAGGCATAACCTGCCTGGTCAATCCATTTCATAACAGCGCCTCCGTGTACTTTCCCTCCGAAGTTAACGTCTGACGGCTCTGCGAGGAAGCGGAGTGTTACGGTATTGCTGATATTATCAATCATAAGTAATCAGATTTTGGCGGCAAATTAAAACTCTTCTTTGTTGTTTTCCGTATTAACTTTTGTTATAAGCGATATTAAATAGCGTATTCGGTTTCCAGTAAATACAATCATTTTTAAAGTCCATGATGAAATTGAAACGTTTGAGTACATCACCGCCCAAGTTGTTGACTGAAAAGCCGGCGGGATTCCGGGTTCCCAGGATCAATGTAGGGATACCGGTAAGTTCAAAGCCATTTATTGCAAAGGCCGGGGCCAGCACAACCTTCGTCTCAAATTTAATACCCCTGGGGTTGCTTAACGTAATGGTCTTCAATAACGGTAGATCCCTGTCAAAATCAGCCTGCGCTACCCACGTACTATCCAGTATAATGGCACTCTCAGCGCCGGTATCCATCAAAAAATCGCCGCTAAAATGCTCATTTCCTTTTTTCAGGGTTCCTTTAACGATCATAAAAGAATGCTTAAACTCCAGGGAAGATCTTACATAACCTTTAGGAGCTTTGATCAATTTCCCTGAATGAACGATCATCAAACTCCTGTCATAATCCATTTCAACTTGTTTACCCTCGAACAGGTTCCAGCCGAAACGGCCGTCCATGTCATGCGCGGTGAGATCGGTAGCTACTAATTCGGGGTTATTGAAAATCAGTTTGCCGATTTGCAGCTTTGACACCTTATTTAGCTTTTTAAAATTCGGCGTTGCTTTTCCGGCCAAATATTCAGGTTGATTGGATAACAACTTCGTTTTTTTGACGATGGCATCTTTAGTTAACCGCACGTTCCATGAGCCTGTATCAAAATGCAGCATCACCGTATCAGTTTCATTAACCACTGCTTTGAAGCTGATTGCCTCATGGGCAGTTAGTATGAATGGAATGGTATCATGCATGGCCACTCGTGGCTGCACTTTATCTTCTTGCGGAACAGCGCTTTCAATTCGTGTGTAGCAGGAATCTTTACCATTAAGCAGGATAACAAAATCATACCGCGATCCGGGTTTAACTTTTACCCTAATGGAATCAATATCGGTATAAAAAGTTACGTATTTGGTTTTGCGTGTTCTCTCTGCGGTAAAGACATCCGGTCTGGCCTTTGGCGAAAGTGTCCAGGCATTTTTGTCAAGTTCATTACCATCTTTTATCGCAACGCTTTTAGATGTGGCTTTAATTACTGTAAGTTTTTTTTGGGCAATAGCAAACGAGCTTAGAAATATAAGTGGTAAAAGGGTTAAGAATTTCATCGATATGTTTTGTGGAATGGATTCAAAAATATGCCTTTTAAATTAAGGAATTTGTAGCATATCCCATATTCATGGTACTTCATAAAATCATTATTTCACGGGATATGCCATGTCTATGGGATAGTTAGTGCTTGTTAAGGACGTTAGGTTTGCGGTATAAAAAGTGTAAGATCATGAAAAAGCATTTGATGTATACCGCAATCACCCTGGTACTTGCGGCCTTTTCCTTCAGCGCATGCAAAAAGGATAATAAAAGCAATACGAACAATGAATCCTTGTTTAAAAACACCAACTGGACGGGCCAATTCAATTATGCCGGCAAGGGACCCGAGCCGGTGAGCATCGAGTTTATCGAAGGCGGCCAACTGGTGTGGCGTGAACTATTGGCTGATCATACAGGCAGTTGGAAGGTCACTGGCAACGAGGTCGCAATTGGCCTTGATGGCTACCCCTCCTTTAAAGGGAATATTTCAGGCAATAGTTTAACTGGTATCCAAAGCACTGACATGAGCGGCAGGAGCCTGAAAAGTGCAGCCTTGAATACGGACCCGATCCCCGAATTGAGTGGTACCGTGTGGGGGTCGACGAGTGCTTCTTTAAAATTCAAGCCAGGATCATTGGTAGACCTGATATTCGGCCCTCCATCCAATCTGCCGACCTATACTAATTTACCCTACTTACGGACCGGAAGGGTCATACATTTTACTGCCGCCCCCGGTTATAACTGGTTTACTGTTATCACAAACGCCTCCACCATGCAAGGCACCAATCATGCTCCCGGCGATCCCACAGTGTACGCCTTTCAGTTGACGAAGCAATAAGATTGTAATCGGCAGGCGACAATGCAATTTTCTCTTTTGTATAATTATTTTCCTGGATAAAAGTAATAGCAGGTCGAAAGGCCTGCTTTTTATTTTTTGAAAAATAAATAATCCTGCGGTTCACCTGTTTTGGCATAATTCACCCCCTAAGTTGTCGTTTTTACACCGTGTCAAAACGTGCAATGAATCCCATCTTTGTGTTGTCAATAAAATTCAAACCATAGTTAAACAGCGTTATGAAAAATTTATTCAAAACAGGTAACCCTCTGAAATCAATACTACTTATTGCAATGATGTTTGCAGCATCTCAATCAAACGGACAACAAATCAAACCTTCCAACAGTGGTTTCGTACCTGTTAATGGCGTCAAGGTTTATTACGAAGTATATGGAGAGGGTAGGCCCATCGTTTTACTACATGGTGCTTTTATGACAATTGATATGAACTGGGGCCAATTGATCCCTGAGCTGTCAAAAACCAGGAAAGTAATTGCCATTGAATTGCAGGGACATGGACATACACCCTTTTCAGACAGAAAATTATCGCATGCTACTTTAGCAAGTGATGTGGAAAGAGTAATGGATTACCTGAAAATTGACAGTGCTGATGTTGTAGGATATAGTTTTGGCGGCGCTGTGGCTTACCAGTTTGCCATCCAGAGCCCTAAACGGTTAAAAAAATTAGTGATCATCTCTGCTACATATAAAAGTAATGGTTGGCTACCCGAAATAACCAGTGCGTTTAAAAACATGAAGCCTGAACTTTTTGCAAATTCGCCTATGAAAGCAGCATACGATGCAGTAGCACCTGACAAAACAAAATGGACAAAGTTCCTGGAACAGATGATTGCTTATGCCGGGGAACCATTTAACCTGGGTGACGCCAATATTTCAAAAATTGCTGCGCCTGTATTGATCATCTCCGGCGATAATGATGGGATGGATAAAATTGAATTGATAAAAACGTATCAACTGCTGGGAGGTGCCGTATGCGCTGATTTTGGAGCAATGCCAAAATCGCAATTGGCGATTGTTCCTTCGCAAGGACATGTCAGCCTGATGATGCAGACTACAACGATCCTGACCTACCTGGGCAGTTTTTTAAAGTAACTTAGTAAAGCATCGATTATTAACTTTTATCTTATTTATAAAAAAGTAATCAAATGAGAAAAATAATTGTTTTTTCAATGATCACACTGGATGGTGTTATGCAAGCACCTGGTGGACCCCAGGAAGACACATCAGGCGGCTTCAAACATGGCGGCTGGACTGCATCTTATGGTGACGAGCTTTTTGGAAAAATTATGGAAGAAGAATTGAAACCGGCAGATTATATTTTGGGCAGAAAAACATTTGAGATCTTTGAATCCTACTGGCCCCAACATGCTGACTTTTGGCCTGGCATCAATGATGGCTCCAAATACGTTCTGTCGCAAACCAGGGATAAATCAGATTGGAAAAATACCGTTTTCCTCAAAACTGTGGCAGATATCGAAAAGCTTAAGAATTCGGAGGGTGGTGACATTCAGGTTTGGGGTAGTGGTAAGCTCATTCAACTGTTGCTTAAGCATGACCTGGTGGACGAGCTCCGCCTCAAAATCTACCCGTTGATCCTTGGTGAGGGAAAGAAGCTGTTCGGAAATGGCGCGATGCCGGCAGCATTTACATTAACGGACAGCCAGGTGACAACAAAAGGGGTTATTATAACCACTTACAAGCGCGCAGGAGAGGTCGTGACAGGCGATGTTGGACCTTAGGACCCCTGGTTGATCACGGACTAAAACTATACGCTTAAAGATGGTAAAGCGTTCCCCAATTTATCTATGCAGGTAATAGACGGTAATCAACAAACAGTACTCAATAAATCCTACCTATTCGCTACTTCTTATTCCGATGGGCTTTCCGAAAGCAATGCATCCGTTCTTCGGGCTACCGTTATTGTAGGCGAGCCGATAAAGCCAGGCAAATACATTTGTTCGGTACAGGTAATTGATAAGAATAACACCAATGCCGTTATCCAATCAACCTGGAATTTTGAAGTGGAGTGAACATTAATCGCCGCGTTCTGTGCTATCCTGATCTATCCTGGTCTATCCTGCTTTATTCACTATGAAGATCTACCTACTTACCCTGGTTGTTAGTGTAAAAGATATGTTTCAAACAGTTTTTTCATTTCTTTTCATTGATAAAATACTGCCGGAGATCATGAATGATTCCGTTGCTTTTGCAGTCTGGTAGCGGGTTTTGCAAATGTATAGCAACGTTAGGCATCATAAATACGTGACAAACGTGATTATGTGGTAAGTGATGCACATTGTACTTTTACATCATCAACAACGGTAGCCGGGTAAGTGAAGAGAGAAAGAGAAGAAAGCTACAACGAAGCAAAAGCTTCACTTCAACAAGATTTTACGTTTTTTTTCATATGGCAAGCAATCGTTAGAGGTCGGCTGTTTCTACAGAGGACCTTTTTTCTTTTATACCCCCGATGGTTTGTGAGCGTTTATGCCTTATAGCGCAACATGACTGTTCCGGATTTTAATTGCCGCACATCTATCAATGACAAATTGCTTCTGTCCTGTATATTCTTAAATAGCGACTTTCCTCTACCTAATATTTTGGGACTTACCCTGATGTTATATTCGTCGATCAGTCCTTTACTAATCAAATAATTCGCAAAGGTGGCGCCGCCCCATGTTAATATGTCTTTTCCGGGTTGCAGCTTTAATGCAGCAATCTCAGCATCGGGGTCTGTAGCAATACGCGAATTGGGCCAATCGACCTTTTGCTGGGTTTTTGAAAATACGATATGCGGAATTTGGTGGGCCCACCTGGCATATTTCACTTCGTTTGGATCTGCTGTGGGATTGTTCAGCTGCGCCCGCCAATGATCAAAATACAGGGGATTCATTCCGGCGCCTGCTAATATGGTATCTACCGATTGCAGGTCATTGAACATATGATTCCATAATTCATCACTGTTATCGACATCCTGGTCTGCTGTATCTGTTTTTTCGGCCGCTTCATTGTTCTCTGCTGCTACAATACCATCAAACGACATCTCCATTGATAAGATCAGTTTTCTAGCATTTATCTGTTTCATATAATTTGATTTGATGTAACAAAGCTATCAACACCGGGGCAGTTGTATGGGGTGTAAATTTGACAAAATAAGGGTGGTTTTGACCTGCAGTACACATTTATTTAAACAATTTCTAAAGCCTTGGCCATCATAGTGTCTTTTTTATAAAACCCACTGTCATAGCGGGTTTTAACATTTCGTACAGGGTTTTAACATCCTAAAAACGGCCTTGAGTTGATTTTTACGGGGCCCAAACGCGTGGTATGTTTGCATCATCAAACGCAACAAACTCTTAAAACATACAATTATGAAAACTGATTCGAGGAATTTTGGAAAATTGG
Organism: uncultured Niastella sp.; assembly: GCA_966212235.1. Lineage (GTDB taxonomy): Bacteria > Bacteroidota > Bacteroidia > Chitinophagales > Chitinophagaceae > Niastella. The sequence continues at coordinate 377,414 of CBIHPP010000009.1, forward strand.
CGATCGTAGCGCTTGCTTTTACATTAGCATTTTCAACCCCTACAATGGCCAATGATGGAGAGAAAGGCGATCACAAAACAGAATTGAAGTTCATCGGAAACATGGAAAATCAACCGGTATTCGAGTTGAACCTGGCAAATAAAGAAGAAGACGAGTACACTGTCACTTTCCGCGATCAAAATGGTAATGTACTGTATAGCGATAAATTCAAAGGTGCTGGTCTTACCAAGAAGTTCCTGTTAAAATCAGATGAATTTGGTGATGAAATCCTGAATGTAATCGTAAAATCCAAATTAGGTAATACGACTGAAGTGTATACGATCAACAGAAGTCACAGTTATGTTGAAGAAACACAAGTGAACAAGGTTAAATAACGCGCAGTTCAGCCCCTAATAGAATATAGTGTTTTATATGGCGTCCCGTCTCGGCTAAGCTCGAGACGGGACGCTTTTTTTATGATTATCGCGAAATGCCAGCACAAAGTCGTAACCTTGAAGAAACACAAGAATAATAATAGCTTAATCTTCAAATCTGATAGTTGATGTTTTTAACGCATATGTTTGGTCGGTAAACAAGATCTATTAAAACCAACTGCAAAAACCCATGACAAAGATCATCTACACTTTTGCTTTGCTGTTTTGTTTCGTTCATGTAGTAGCACAAACGTCGCTGGTTCCGATTGGTTCTACCTGGAAATACCTTGACAACGGAAGTAACCAGGGTACGGCATGGAGAGCCACTTCTTTTAGTGACGGAAGCTGGGCATCGGGCCCTGCTCAGTTAGGCTATGGTGATGGAGATGAAGCTACCGTTGTAAGCTATGGCCCTCAATCAAACAACAAGTACATAACGACCTATTTCAGAAAAGCTATTTCAGTTGCTGATGCAGCTGTCTTTACCGGTTATACTTTAAAGGTGAGGAGAGATGACGGCATCGTGGTTTATATAAATGGTGTGGAAAAATACAGGAACAATATGCCTACGGGGACCATTGCATATAATACCCTGGCATCTGCCAATGCCAGCGATGAAGGCAACACCTGGTTCTCCACCACATTGGCGGCGGGTTCTTTAGTTACAGGAACCAATGTAATAGCCGTGGAAATTCACCAGGTCAATAAAACAAGTTCAGATATCAGCTTTGATCTTGAATTGACCGGCACAGGCGGGGCTGCAACGGCAACGCTGACCCGCGGGCCTTACCTGCAAATGGGTAATCAAACCGCTGTTACCCTTCGCTGGAGGACCAATATCGCCACCGATTCAAAAATTGAAGTGGGCACTGCATTCGGTACCTATCCTTTATCTGCCACCAATGCTACTTCTACCACCGAACACGAAGTGCAGATCACCGGCCTCGCTGCTGATACCAAATATTATTACCGTTTTGGCAGTTCTACACAGGTATTGCAAAGCGCCAACGATAATTATTTTACCACTGTACCACCCCCAACCACTACAAGAAAGATAAGCATTGCAGCTTTTGGTGATTGTGGCATAAATAGCCTGAGTCATCAGTCCAGTACACTCACTGCCTATAGAAATTATTTGACTAATAATAGCCTGGAAGCTGCAGATGCCTGGTTATTGCTGGGCGATAATGCGTACAATGCGGGAACAGATGCAGAATACACAAGCAATTATTTCAATGCGTATGGTAATACCATATTAAAAAATCATAAGCTGTACCCCGCACCGGGCAATCATGACTACGCCAATAATGCTGCAAACCAGGCAAGCCACAATGTTCCTTACTTCAGCATCTTTACGCTACCTGCCAATGCTGAGTGCGGTGGTGTAGCTTCCGGCAATGAAAGATATTATTCCTACGATATCGGCAATATTCACTTCCTGGCTTTAGATTCCTATGGATTGGAAAACGGAGGCACCACCCGCCTGTATGACACTACAGGTGCACAAGTGACCTGGGTAAAGCAGGACCTTGCGGCCAATACCAAAAAATGGACCATTGCCTACTGGCATCATCCGCCTTACACCATGGGTAGCCATAATTCCGATACAGAAACAGAGTTGGTTAATATCAGGCAGAAGTTTATCCGCATTCTCGAACGCATGGGTGTTGATGTTATTCTCTGCGGTCACAGCCATGATTATGAGCGCTCTTATTTTTTGAATGGATATTATGGCAATGAGTCTTCTTTCAACGTAAGCACACATGCAAAAAGCAGCAGCAGCGGAAAATACGATGGCAGCGCAAATTCCTGTCCTTATATACCTGCTGCAGGAGCTAACCATGGAACGGTGTATGTGCTGTCCGGTTCTTCAGGCGCCAGCGGTGGCACACAGAGCGGTTATCCGCATAATGCGATGCCCTGGAGTGTCAATGACGGCGGCATGACCTATATAGAAGTGCAGGAAAACCGGCTGGATCAAAAATTCATCCGCATGGATGGTACTATATGGGACAAATTTACCATCCTAAAAGATGTAAACAAGACCACGAACCTGACTATTGCTTCAGGTACGCCAACCATATTAACCGCATCATGGCCTTCAGGCACCTATAACTGGTCGAACGGCGCTACTACCCGAAGCATCACCGTAAGCCCTACTGCCAACACCGCGTATACCGTATCAGACAATACGACGGGCGCCTGTGTATCGGATGTTTTTAATGTAACAATGAATGGGGCAAGGATGCAGACAGATGTGGTAGATGTAGTGGCATCTACATTGAAAATTCAGCCAACGTTTGTAAAGAGAGGGCAAAGCATCAGGGTGCAAACGAATGCAACCGAAACAACAACCATTGTTGTGATTGATATTTCAGGTAGAATAGTTAAATCGCTGCAGTTTACAGGTTATGTATTAATAGAAACCCATGCCCTGCAAACAGGTACTTATGTCATAAAGGTGAAAGATAATAATACATTGGCAACGCAAAAATTTGTGGTGACAGAATAAGGCTGAATTGAAATGACCTAAATAAAAAACGTCCCGTCCCGGCTTAGCCGAGACGGGACGTTTTGCCTATGCTTTATGCAAAAGATTATTCTTTTATAATTTTCTGAATGGTTATTTGTTGTCCGTTTTTCACCCGTACATAATACATACCATCACATAAACCGCGTAATGAAATCGTGGTAACAGTATTCGTCAGGTTTTTATTAATTACCAGTCTACCCAATGAATTGTATATCTGTACAGAGGCATCGTTTTTCAGCAAACTTACCCTCACCGTAAGATGATCTTTTGCCGGATTGGGGTATATGATAGCCTCTGTATTTCCTCCATTACCTGGAGTTTCTCCACTTTCACAGGAACCCAACTTGTCTCCGTGGCATAAGTGCGCATATACTGCGGGAGTGGCTACACAAATAGCACGGCCATTGTGGCAAACTGTAACTTTATTATTATTTCCGCAGGTAACGTTCTGCGTTTTAACAACAATCGAAGTGGTGGTAGCACATCCTTTTGCATCCCTAACCGTTACAGAATAAGTGGCCGCTGAATTGACTGCTATCGATGAGGTTGTTTGTCCGGTACTCCATAAGTAAGAATAAGGAGCTGTTCCGCCGGCAGGTTGCGCCGCAATCGTAAGCGTAGCAGGCCCGTAACCAATGTAAATAGTATTTTTTGAAATGCCCGAACTGTTCATGACATACACATCAGGAATAGCAGCCGTTACCGGAACAGGGTTGGTGTCGTCACAATCTGTATTGTTCGCAACTCCGCAGGCAACAGGCGAACCGGCGCCGAAACCATCCCCATCATTATCTGCATACAACACGCTGCTGTCGTTACAGTCTGTATTGTTTTCTGAATAACCAGCCGGGGGAACAGCCACTGCCAGCCATTTTGATTCAGTGGAACCAAATCCATCGTTATCACCATCAACATAATATAGTTTGGTCACCGTTAACTTTTGTACTACGGGTGTCGCCCCTGCATAGCGGGCGTCTCCTGACTGAACAGCTGTAATATCGGTAGTACCGGCGCCTGTTATATGGATCATTCCATCTGTAATAACAGCAACGTTTTCATTTGATGAGGTATAAGTAACCGGTAAGCCTGAGGAAGTGGTGGCAGCCGCATTAAAATCGATATCACCCACCTTTTTCTCTTCGAGGGTATTGAATGTTATTGCCTGTTCTTCCTTCATCGCTTCTGTTATTTCAAAAGCGCTCAATGCCCTGTTATATATTTTGAACTCATCAACTGAACCTTTTAACAGCGGATCGTTCCATTGTGATTTGCCAATATAGTTCTGATTGGTGTTGCCCAGATCAGAAGGCTTAAGTGTTATCGCACTATTCGATGTCACTAATTCGCCATTGATATACAAACTAACAGTGCTGCCCGATTGGGTTACGGCTAAATGCGTCCAGGTATTTAGCGGGAAGGCATACCCATAACCTACCGATTGCTCTGCAGTTGTGTTCTTAATGCCATAACGAATGGTTGATAATCCACCGCTAACATTGGCCTGAACGGTCAGGAACATGTAATTAGAGGTCCCTGTGCCGAAATCAAAAACGCGCATCCAGTTAGAGAGTGCATCCATTTTCACCCAGGCAGCTGCGGTAAAATCATTCAAAGAAGTGAGTAGTCCTTCACCCAGTGTTACATAAGAAGTGGCAGTACCATTCAGTTTCACGGCACCGGCTGTGTACCCGGTATCGCGGGCGGCGGCAGCTGCAAGTGTTCCGTGGTATCCACCCCATGTGTCTTCTGCAAAGGCGCCGGTGCTTTCATTAAAGCTAACATACAGATGGCGGCCAGCTACCGGCTTACCCGATAATACGGCAGTTTCAGGACTGCGTCCTGCTCCATTATGCGCAACTGTTTTGTAATAATAAGTAGTACCATTCGCAGTAGTTTTATCTTCATACCGCACCGCATCAACATTAGTTGCTATGGTATCATAAATCCCATTTTCGGCATCGGATCGAAATACATCATACACCGCATCATATTGAAAATCCCAGGTTACCGTTAATTTAGAATCTCCCGAAGCAACATGTGGGTTCTGAACAGCTACTGGTGCAACCAGGTCTTTTGTCCGCAACTGCAAAACAGTTGAAGTATCACTTTCCCCAGCAGAATTTAATGAGGTGATCACATAATAATAGGTTGTAGCAGGGGTAAGGTTTTCATCGAGGTACTCGAATTTGGTGGTGCGGGCTGCAATGGTATCGAAAGGCCCGCTTGCACTTAATGCCCGCTTCAGGTTATAGGAACGCGCATTCGTTCCGGCATTCCAGGTTAACCTGATCTTTGTAGCAGCCAGCACTTGTCCGGTAAGGCTTGATGGAGCTACAGGGGCGGCATCTGACAATACATCATAGGTGGCTGAATAAGCAAACTGATCACCGGCTGCGCTAACGGCTTTTACGCGATAAGTTACTTTTGTAAACACGCTATCTACACATGATACCGTACCACCGATCGCATAGCCGGTAATTTCCTGAACAGGCATAAAGGCGGTATCCCTGCCATTTACTTTTCTTTCCAGAATATATTTGGAACCTGTTTCTCCGTTCAGATCTTTCCAACTCAGCGTAACTTTAAAATAATCGTCACTGTTGATGGAACCTGAAAGCGGAGCACACACCAGCTTCCAGTTATGTACATAGGCTTTTTGCGGGTTGTAGGCAAGATCAGATTTGTTGGCAGCGTAATATTTACCGGCACGTGTAAGCGTATCTGCCAGCACCATGGCTCTTTTATTTTCTACCCAATCATAAATGGCATAGCGCTCAACAAAAGAGGTGGTATCCAATACCTGCAAAATGCCCTTCATGTCATTATATTGTTTCTCAAATTGAGCCTGTTGATCAGCAGGCCAGCTTTCGGTTGTCCAGTTGGCGCCGTTGTTCCATTCTGTAATCCACAGCGGACGCTTTACCCTGTCATAAATACTCTTTAACTGCGAGTACCATTGCTGCGGCGTTAATCCACCCCAATAAGCATGTATGGCTACAAAATCAACCCGGTAGTTCAGTGCATCGCATTTAGCCAGGAAATCGGTTATCCAGCTGTTTTGCGGACTGGCAGGTGCGGGTGAACCAATACGCAGTCCCGATTTCATCATATCCGGCCATTGACTAAAAGCCTGGTCTACGGTCATATTCGCCTGGTCTGGACGGTCGGGTTCATTAAAGCCAAGCAAATGATTTACATTCTTTTTGTTACCAATATCGGTCCATGATGGCCATCCGCCATTCTGCCTGATAATGGCATAATCATAATTGGCAGCAGCAGCGCCGCCAATGTTCCAGTCGTAATACCAGGTACAATTTATTTTAGCCGGAGACCACCCGGCTTTTCCTTTTTTGCTGATCCAGTCCCACCTGAATACGCGGATAAATGAAACGGAGGTATCTAAGCCCTGCGGCATAGTATTTACAATAAGATCATCATCATTGGCAATAAACACGCGGCTGTAACCCGATCCGTCGGCATTGTTTGCCAGCGTGGCCATATAACCCCTGCGCAGTTTGAATGATCTTATTTTGTTATTGAAACTATCCAGGTTATTATGATAGGTTTCTATTTCGAAAGTCTTTGTAATTCCCGAAAGGCCGGGTGCGGTAAATACTTCCAACGCCCTGGCATTAGTTGCATTACCGTTTGGAATGACTGCCGTACCATTTTTATAAATGGCAATACGCGCTGAATTGGTTGAAGCGGGAACTCCGTTGATGCTAACTTTATTAAGCCAGTTTGCGATTACATCATTCGGTTTAATATTGTCAAAGAACAGCCACGCATCTTCAGCATTCAACTCAACCGTAGAATTGATCAAAGGCGTGTTCTCCCCGGTGAGGTGCAGATCGGTTTTCCCGGGCACCACAAAATTGGTATTAAAGGTGCTCAGAAAAGAGGCTACCCTGTCTGTAATGGTAACCTGTTGCTTTGGCGCAGTAACGATACCGGCGGGAGCATAAGCTGCATCTTCGTAGGTCACCGAACTGATCTCCATATCAACAGCTCCGGAAGGATAGTTCTTTCCAAAGATGAATCGTGGATTGATATCCAATTTATTTAACGATAGTTCTGCGATCGAGTACAGCGCCCAGTTGCCGGTAAAGGTCAGGTAATAAGTGCCCGCCTCCTGTGAAGTGAAAATAAAGCTTTCCCTGTTGAGCACTCTTGTTCCACTGGTTGTAAAAACATGCGAGGCAATTCTATCACTGGTAGCAGTGGTTTTACCTACGCCAACTGTTATTGTCTTACCGCCTGTTGCATTCGAGACGTAGGCATGCAACATACTGAAATCATAGGTGGTATTGGCTTCAAGCGTTACGGGATAACTGTATACCGTATTTTGTATACCGCTTCCATCCCATCTTACGTAAAGCACCCGGCCATTATAGGTAGCGCCATTATAGGTGTGCAGGTTTCCCCCTGAAGATGCGTTTACATCGAGGTACCTCGACGTACCTGCGGTGGTAGCGTTGGCAGCGGCAAATAAGGTGGTAGACGTAGTTCCTGTATAGGCCCAGCCATAATCACTCGGTTTGCCTGTATTGTTAGGGGCAGTACCCGCCCAGTTTGAAATCAAGGTAGGCCCTTTAACCGTATTGATCAATTCATTGGTTTCCACACCGCCTGCAATATCTTTTATGGTTGAAAGCGGTTCTGTATAAATATAGGCGCCGTTTTGATAAAAGTACGCAGAGTCGTTATTAACGGCTATCCGTATAGTATGATACTGACCCGCAGCGGATGCCGTCAACGACCTGGGGGCGGTTAAGGGCGAGGTAAGCTTCAACGTCGCAGCATCCAATGATAACCGGAATCCTTTCACTTTAGTATTGCGGGCCTCCAGATCAAGTCCGCGCCCGGTAGCAGCATTTACTTTCGCCACTACCTCCAGGGTGTAATGATCAGGTATTGCATGTTGCGTTACAACAGTATCTACCTGCGAAGGATTTGAAAATGACCTGGCCGAAAACAGCGTTTCGCCAAGCGTTTGTTTTACGGGTAGACTAGGAGCCTGCGCAGCCATTTTTAAACTGCAGACAATTGCCAGTAGAAGTAGTAAATACTTGCTCCGGCGTTCTATTAAATTAAAAACTAATAGTGGAAAAGGGGTGAATTCCCTGAAAAATGGAAAAACCTGGTGACTCATAAAAGCAAGCGTTAGTTAAGTAATAAAGTATGCGAACTGTAAACAGCGATACAATTTATACTTAACCCAAGGGCCGCTCAGGGGGGTAATTCGCTCAAAAACGGGGTGATTTTAGTAAACTATGGTGCTTTATGCTTATAGCAGAATCCCGATTGCGCTTGAATAATAGCCCGCTTCCTGATGCGAAGCTTTAATTTCATTTATCTGGATGACGTTTGGGTCTCAGATCATTTTCTTCCACTTGTATCAGTAAGCGCATGCATAAATGCAATCACTGCTTTTGTTTCGTTGGCAGTAAGATGTAATTTGTCTGCAGGAAGTGTTTGCGTTTCGGGGGCAATGTGTAATCCACTGCCTCCACCATTGTTATAAAATTCCATGACAGCTGAAAGCGTTGCAAAAACTCCGTTGTGCATATAAGGCGCCGTTAATGCAATATTGCGGAGGGTAGGGGTTTTGAAAGCGAATTCGTGTATCGTTGCTTTAGTAAAATCAGATTTTCCTTTATCGCTATCCAGCACAGCATGGTCTTTATTATTGGCGGCAGGTACGCCTAATACTTCCGACTCTGTTTCAGTAAATTCAGTGGGCACCAATCCATTGAACAGGGGCATATAATGACAGGTGCCGCATTTGGCCTTGCCCATAAAAAGATTAAAACCAGTTCTTTCTGTGGTGCTTAATTGGGTGGTATCGCCGCGCATATATTGATCAAAACGGGCATTCAATGCTACTAATGATCTTATATAGGAAGCAATGGCATTGGCAATGTTGTATTGTGTAATTACATCTTTTTCATTGGAATAGGCTTGCGCAAAAAGTTGGGCGTACACAGGGTGCTTTTGTAATAAGGGAATGCTTTGCTGTAATGAGCCTTGCATTTCCGATGGGTTGTGTACAACTGCACTTAATTGATCTTCCAATGTGCTTGTTCGCGAGTCAAAAAATTGTTTTGTCTGAAAAATGGTATTCCAAAGGCCGGGCGTGTTGCGGCTCAATTTGGTTTTATTATCAATGGCCATAGCTGCAGGCAAGCTATCTGTAAATGCTTTTTGAGGTTGATGACAACTGCTGCAACTGCGATCCTTTGTACCCGAAAGCAGGGGGTCATAAAAAAGCCGCCTGCCCAGTTCTATACGTTCGGGTGTTGGCTGAAAGCGTTCGTTTGGTGAAAAGAAACGAACATCAAAAGCGTTGCGTTCAAAGATATTCAGGGCATCGGGGTTTACCGGCCTTAACTCTACTGGCATATTAAAGCCCAGTTGCAATCTGGTTTCTACAATAGCGTTTGAAATTGGGTTAGCATATTTAGTAATAAATTCCAGGCGGTCAAACTGGTTAAAACCGGTACGGCTGTTTAATAAGAATTGTTTTGCTGCTGCCAGTATTTTCGACAACCTGGTATAAAGACTTTCATCTTTCTTATTGATCTCAGCACGATACAGGTCAATGATTGCCTGCATGCCATTGATGGTTGATGCCGCTTCAGAAATTGAATACCGTGCTATCGGCGAATCAAATCCGCTAATGCCAAGCGTGATCATTCGTAAAGTGGCGGCACGCAATGCATCAAATACACTGGCTTCTCTAAACTTGTATTGCCGGTCAGGCTCATTGATCAACCGCTCAAGGGTGCGTAACATATTGTTTATATCAGCAGTTATAGCGGTATAATCGACATGCCTGGCTCCGAAAAGTTTTTCTTCCACTACCTGGAAGCCTTCCGGTTTAATTATTACCTGCGGGTTATCATCTTCCACTCTTTTCAGTGCGGGGCCATTCAGGTATTTTGTTTCGTACACGTTGAAGTACTCTGTTAGTACAGCTACCTGTTTATAAGACAGCCTGGCATTTTTGAATTGCTGCTGTAAAACGGTAAGCGACTGTTTTTGATTACAGGCTTGTTTAAGTACCTGCAATTTTTGTTTAAGCGCCTGTAACTGCGCTGAATAATATTTATCAACTATTAAATTATTATCGTTGCTTACGGGGATTAAAAAACCATGAAGCAATACCAGGCAAAACAAAGCGATGGGTATGGCTATTATCCCCTTTTTTAGCATATGCAGGTATTTAAAATTATCTTTTCATTAAATGGACCTTATACTTAAACCGTTGGGCGTGGCATAAAAATAGCCCCTTTTACTGTTTCTATGAAAAGCCAGTAAAAAATTAAAACTGACAGAAACTGCTTCGCCAATGCCACAGGCATTAGCGTGGTATGCTTATTGAATGCACTGCTGTAAATAAAACAGCTATTTATGAGAAAACAGGTAATAATCTTGTTATTAGTTGCAAGCGTGCCATTATTGATGACAAGCTGTGTAGCCAAGAGAAAGTTAGTAGCCGCCCAGAATACGATTAGCAGCCTGCAGATGGATAGTGCCCGACTTGAGCAGAAAATTGCCGGTCTGCAAACCGATGTTGCCGGTCTACAGCAAAATATAAGCGCTCTTAACCAGAAAATGGATGCCAATAATGCCGCAGCGGAAGGAACCATTTCCAGCCAGAAAAATGCCCTGCAAAAAAGTAAGCAGGAACTGGCAGATCAGCAACGTAAATTGGAATCATTACAATCTTTACTGGAACAACAAAAGAAAAATGCCGATGCGCTTCGCCAGAAAATGGCTGATGCACTTGTTAAGTTTAACTCTAATGAACTGAGTGTATCTGTAAAGAACGGTAAGGTATATGTGAGCCTGCAGGAAAATCTGCTGTTTCCTTCGGGAAGTGCGACTGTAAATGTGAAAGGAAAGGAAGCGCTTGGTAAACTCGCCGAAGTGCTGAACGCCAATCAGGACATTACTGTAAATATCGAGGGACATACAGACTCAATTCCTATCCGCACCCGCTTCGAAGACAACTGGGCGCTTAGCACTGCCAGGGCCGCCAGTATTGTGCGTATACTAACAAAGGATTACCAGGTTGATCCCGTGCGTGTAGTTGCCTCAGGTCATAGCCGGTACGATCCGGTGGATGCAAATACGACTGCGGAAGGAAGAGCAAAAAACAGAAGAACAGAAATTATTTTATCACCCAAGCTGGATGAATTGTATAAGCTGATTAATGGCTAGACTGTGTTAATGTTTTAGCCCTGCTTTGAAAGGCTGCTGTTTCACAAACGGCAGCCTTTCTTTTTTTACCAGCTTTATTCCCGTTCATATCGTTTTTTGTTGATTGCAAAGTTATAGTAAGTTTCGTTCAATGGATGGCGCTCTTAGCAGACCTGTGTGCAGTGATATACCTCGCCAGATGATGACCTGTTTTTGACTCCGCATGCTTTATCAGATCCCTTGCCAACCCTTCAAAGATGACGTGTCCGCCATCCGATCCGCCACCAGGTCCCATATCGATTATCCAATCTGCCTGGGCAATCACATCCAGATTATGTTCAACAATGATGACGGTATTGCCGCGATCTGCGAGCCGGTGAAAAGTAGACATCAGGTTATCAATATCCGAAGGGTGAAGACCTGTTGTTGGCTCATCAAAAACAAAAAGCTGGCCCTGTTCATCGAATTCCATCGCGAGCTTCAACCGTTGCCGTTCTCCCCCGGAAAACGTATTAAGTGGTTGTCCTAAGGTCATGTAACCAAGTCCCATTTCCCGAATACGATTCAACAATTCTTTATCAGCGCCTTCAAAAAAATTACCCGCTTCGGTAACCGTCATCTTCAGTATCTGAATAATATTTTTTCCATTCCAGGTATAGCCCAATATGTCTTGCCGGTATCCTGTGCCCTGACACAGGTCACAGGTTTCCTCCACCTCTTCCATAAACGCGAGATCAAGCCTGATTACACCCAGGCCTCTGCATTGGGGACATGCGCCCTGGGCATTGGCACTGAACAGGGACGCACTTACGTGGTTTGTTTTTGCGAACGCCTCCCGAACCGCATCAAAGATGCCCGTATAAGAAGCGAGATGCGAGCGCCTTGAGCCACGCAACAATCCCTGGTCAATCAGCTTTGCGTGTGGGTGTTGCCGTGGCAATTCCTGGTTGATCAATGAACTTTTTCCGGAGCCCGCTACACCCGTCACCACTGTAATCACGCGCTGGGGAATTTTCACTGTCACATTTTTCAAATTGTGCAGTCGCGCATTTCGTACCGTTAAAAAAGTGTTGGCTTGCCGTGGATCTTGATTTAGTGTCCGTTGTTTACTCCAAGATCTTCCGGTAAGTGTATTGGCGTGTTTCAGTCCGCTCAACGTTCCCCTGTAAACAATGTTTCCGCCTTCTTTTCCGGCACCGGGTCCCATGTCTACCACATGATCAGCAATTTTTATAATATCGGGATCGTGTTCAACGATTAGTACGGTATTGCCCTTGTCGCGCAACTGCAGAATAATATCTGTCAACCGGGCAATGTCATTGGGGTGCAGACCGATACTCGGTTCATCGAAAATATACAATAACCCCGTGAGACTGCTTCCCAGGTGCCTTACCATTTTGATACGCTGCGATTCTCCTCCCGACAAGGATGACGTTTCACGGTTTAGTGACAGGTAACTCAGACCAATGTTTTCCAAATGATTGAGTCTGGCGATCAACTCATCCAGCACGGACTTTACCTGGTTGTTCCGAATGGTGTTCAGAAATTCAATAAGGTGACTGATCTGCATCGCGCTGCAGTCCGCGATGTTCTTTCCCTGAATGCGGCAATGAAGCACTTCCTGACTTAGCCGTGCTCCTTTACATAGCGGGCAGGTATGCCGGTATAGTATTTCACGCAGCTCTTCTTCTTTTCGCTTGTATTCTTTGGTTTCCTTTTTGAAAAAGCTGCGTTTGATCCGGGGAATGATGCCTTCATACAACATCGTCTTGCCCCATTCCTTCGCTGGCTTTTTAGGTTTATGCTCTTCTGCATACAACAGCATATGCAGTTCATCCTTTGAAAAGCTTTTGATCTTCTTATCGTTGTCGAAATAGCCGGAGTTCACATACCGCGTCCATCGCCATCCACCCGGCTGAAACGCAGGAAACCGAATGGCGCCCTCATTCAAAGACTTGTTCCTGTCGATCAACGCATCCAGGTTGATGTCTGTAACTGTTCCCAGTCCTTCACACCTCGGGCACATACCTTTGGGATTATTAAAGGAGAAGACCATGGAATATCCGAAAAACGGCTCACCTATGCGCGAGAATAAAAGACGTAGCAACGTATAAATATCCGTGACGGTTCCCACGGTGGATCTCGCATTGCCGCCCAGCCGTTTCTGATTGATAATGAGCGCTACATTCAGGTTTTGTATGGAATCAACTTCGGGATGTCCATAATGCGGCATTCGACTTCGAATGTAGCTATCGTACGTTTCATTGAACTGTCGTTGTGCTTCGGCTCCAATAGTTTCGAATACAAGAGATGACTTTCCTGAACCCGATACGCCCGTAAAAACGGTAATCTTATATTTAGGGACCTCAATGGAGATATTTTTCAAGTTGTTTTCGCGTGCGCCCCTGATTTTGATAACGTCCATGGGTGTTTATTTTGCCGTAACGATTAAATAATCGTGCCCGCCGGCTCCTGCATATTGAAGGTTTTTGCCGTTTTTACCTGCCGATCTGTTCGTTCATGGCCCACTTTCGATTGAATTTCAGCCCTTATTAAAAATAATTGTATTTAAATCAATTAAACGGTTCGGCAAGCAGCTTTTTTGTATTATTTTGGCCCCAGCTCATTTTAAAGCGATTATGAAAATATTGTATCCCCTGCTGATCCTGGCAGTTTGCCTGGTTTTTAGAAACTCTTCCACCGCACAGATGCGCCAGCTTTCTGTAGATGTAGCTGATGATATGAATGAAGTACAGGAATTCAGTTTTTATTCCCCTTCCGAAGGTTATGTAGCGTTTACGAAGTATATTGGTTTCACGACCGATAGCGGACGCACCTTTACCCGTAAGTTTATTACCTTCAATAATGTAAACTTTAATAATTACCAGGTCAACCTCACTTTTGGTTTCGGTATCAAAGGCATTAAGGCTTTTAACCAGGATACCATTATTGTATACGGTGATTATGGACTGGTTCCATCTATATTATATTCCACCGATAAAGGAAACAGTTTTACATTGATTTATCACAACCGGTATGATGTCTTTTCCTTTAAATCGGGTATTACAAGTATGATTTTTCCACAGGATCATACCATCGGCTATGCAGTAGATGCCGACCGGATTTTAAAAACCACCAATAAAGGACTTAGCTGGTTTGGGGTTAAACTCGATGTAAACCGGTATTACGACCATGTAGTAGCGGTTGACAATGACAATGTATTTGCTTTCAGCACAGATTATAACTACAATAAACTATTTAAAACAAACAATGGGGGAAGTACATGGATTGAATTGACAGTACCTGCCGGGCAAATTGCTTACGCTCATTTTCTTACAGCTGCCAAAGGCTGGCTGATTATGAAGAATGCTGACCAGAATGGCGTAGTATATTATACCTCGAACGGCGGTATTACCTGGGAGCAGAAAAACGATCCAGGGATTACTCCTTTCTATAGCCATAAATTCCGTTTTGTGAACGACAGCACGGGTTATGGCATTGTGGGACTGTTTAACGTTTATAAAACAACCGATTCAGGTAAGGTATGGCAACCGCTGCCACGCGACAATAATTATTCTTATCTTAATTATTCGCATAACGATATTCAAATACTCAATTCAAATCAATTGTGGGCCGGAGGCGGACATGGCTTTATTGAAATAAATACCAACGGCACCGGCAATCCTTTGCCTACTGCTTATTTCAAGGTTGATACTAATGGTGTAGCCGCTACGGGACAGGTCAATCTGCGAAACTATTCCAAACCAACATACCAGTATAAATGGTTTAAAAACGATACACTCTTCAGCACTTCGTACCATACCAGTTTTAACCATAATAATATTTACCAGTTTCGCGATACCATTAAATTGGTTGTTTCGGATGGCACGTTTACCGACACGATTGTTAAATATATCAATTATCCAAAAGTTTGGATCACCAGCTTTACACCAACATCTGCTGCCCAGGGGAATGTTGTTACCATCAATGGTATGAATTTTTCAGGCGCTTTCCATGTTAGTTTTGGCGGTGTTGCGGCCAGTTCATTCACTGTTATTTCCAATACGCAGATACAGGCCACGGTTGGTAGCGGATCATCAGGGAATATAGAGGTCATGACTGTGCAGGATGGGAGTGCCTTAAAGGGTGGATTTAATTACCTTGGAGTTCCGAATGTTACTCTTCCCTCAGCTATTTCGGACAGTATATTATGTAAATCCGAATCCATAACCGTCACTATTCAAAATTCCGAACCAGGTGTTTTGTACAAACTGACGTCCTCGGGCTTTGGTGCAACGGTCACTGGCTCGGCAACGGGTAATGGTGGCACCGTCAGCTTTGTTACTTCACCCATTTCGGAAAGTGGGCAGTATCGCGTATTGGCAAACCGGATCGGAGATCCGGTAAGTTATGGTTTCAGAGCATATTTTAATATCAAGGTAGACCATACGCGCGCCCGGTTCGTGGCCGACCAGGTAAATATTACCCCGGGTGAAACGGTCTCCTATGCTGCACAGGCTGGAGAAGCACGGGATTATCTGTGGACATTTTATCAGGATGCCAGTACTGCCACCGCTACGGGCGCAAAGGTATCCGGCATTTCATATGCCAGTAGTGGACAAAAAACGCTGCAGCTCATCAGCATCAGCGAAAATGGATGTCGTGATACAGCAAATTCGAATGCCGTTTTCGTTTATACCAGCGCGGTAACCAATGCCAGTTGCTTTGTTAACCCGATGGACTCTACCGGTGCAACAGGTATGGCTGCAGGCCAGGTAATGAATGGTTTAAACGATGATATATTTATTATTGGGGCAACTACCAGCGCTCCGAAACTGCGTAGCATGATCGGTGTTGGGAAAGCGTTTGCTCCGGGAAACCATAGCTTTTTGGCGAAATATAATGCAGGCGGTGTGTTGAAATGGGTGCACTACTTCAAGCCAGGTACAGGGGAAATCAGAGCAGGCCAAACAGACGCACAGGGTAATATTTATCTCACCGGTTATGCTTTGTCTACCCAATGGCTGTACTTTAACAACGGAGATTCCATGCAATTCTATGCAGCGCCCGTTGATACAACTTACCTGGGCGCGCGTACCAATGGATTTATTTTAAAACTCGATCGCAACGGTAACTATATATGGCATACCATCCTGTACGATCATATCACGTTGTGGCAGGGTTATGCCGCCAATGCCAGCGGCGAGCAAATAGCCATTAATGATGATAATATTATTGTAATTGCCGGATTTTATTCAAAAATATCTTATGCCCGAAACGGTGTTATCCAGTCACTATATGATATACCATCAGATATTAAGCAGCACAAGAACCATGCTGTTTTGAAAATTAAACCGGATGGCACACTGTTATGGAATGCCGTACTAACATTCCAGGCAAACAACTGGCATCGACTGGCTGATGTTAGTGTCGATAAGGCAGGAAACAGTTACCTGGTAGGCACCTATGAAGAGTATGTGGGGATATATGACGCCAGCGGTGTGGAGCGGGTAAAACTGCAGGGCCAGGTAGCCTATCACAAGGCGTTTATGGTAAAGTACAATACGGCCGGAGGCATCGATTGGCATAATAATTTTGTGTCGAGCCATCAATATGGAGATGCCCGCCTCACCAAAGTGTTTGCCGACGACGATGGTAATACTTATGTAGGCGGAGAGATGTTCAACTGGGGGCAGCCTGTCAGCATTAATATAACACATAGCGATGGCACGGTAGCCAAAGACAGTTTGGCCGCATTTGCCTTGTATAAATTCGATACCAATGGCAAACGCAGATGGGGTGTGGGAAGCCGTTATCCTTATTATGGAGGAGCCAGCGCTCTATATGTAAAAGGCAACGCGGTGTATGCAACTGGTCAAATTTACAACAACTCCGTGCCTTACGCTTCTTTCCAGTTAAGTTCTTCAGACGGTAATAACAGGACGCTGGTTATAAATTCATCCGAATGTTTTGTGGCGAAGTATGATACTTCCGGAGTATTTAAACGTGTGTATACCAGCGGGTACAATTATATCGCTGCTTCAGTAGTGCCAACAACTTTGTACATCAATAGTAAAAACCAGTTTATACTTGGCGGTAATGCGCGGAAGTTTATTGGCGGCGATATAAACAAGGTGTTCGATCTTACATGGCCTCATTCATTTGTAAGCTTAACCGATGGCTTCTTAGTAAAGATGGAAGCTGATTTTTGCAAGCCTGTATTGACAGCCAATGCAGGCCCCGATAAGATCGGTTGTGAGGGTGATACCGTCACTATAGGATCGCCAGCCAGCGGAGATTATTATTCCTGGACATCGAACCCGGCAGGTTTTACATCCAGTTTGTCGAATCCGGTACCGAAACCCATTGTAAATACCATTTACTATCTGAAAGTTACCAATGAAGAAGGAGCGATTGCTTATGATACTGTTTCGGTTACACTCAAACCTGCTCCTTATGTAAATGCGGGAAACGATACTACATTTTGTCCGTCCCGGGGCGCTGCTATTGGTACGCCCGCGATAGCTGGTTATACTTACCAGTGGTATTTATCATCGTTAAACTCACCAATTGGTTCGGGCATAGCTCAAGTAACTGTTTATCCAAACTGGACTACCAGCTATATTTTGCGGGCAAAGGGTCCCAACGGCTGTCCTGCCTACGACACAATAACAGTTACCCCTTTATATAATGGAACGCCTGTTGTGCAAATTCAAACTCCATCAACTACGGTGTGCAAGGGCGTGCCGGTGGTTTTTACTGCCGTTACCCAAAATGTGGGCCCGGCTCCATCGTATCAATGGAAGGTCCGTGGCGTTAAAGTAGGAACAAACAGCAGCACGTATACGACCGATTCATTAAAAAATGGAGACTGGCTATCACTGGATGTTACGCATAACAACATTTGCCTGTCACAACCAACAGTGGGCGCAGGAACGGTAGCGTTTACAGTGCTGGAGATTCTTAATCCTTTAATTGCTTTGTCGGGAAATACCGTGGTAACAGAAGGAGATCTTACTGTTATAAGTGCAAGCGTTTCCAATGCCGGAGCCAATTACCAGTTGAAATGGCAGGATAGTACCAGCACGCATGGCTGGCAGGATTTACCGGCGCAACAGGTTGCAGGTACTTATTCATACAAACCAGTAATAACCGGCGATAAAATAAGATGCGTACTTACTGTTTCCGGTTCTTGTTTTGTAGTTAATGTGCTGAACAGTGCAGGCCTGAGCTTTATCGTTAATAAAATAACCGGTATTGAGCCGGTGCCTGGTGCGCAATATGGAATGCGTTATTATCCTAACCCGGTACAAAGCACGCTGATCATCGACAGTCTGCGCCTGTCTGACCGCTGGCAACGACTGCAGGTAACGGGCATAGATGGCAGACAAACTTTCATAAGCATGGATATAAATAATCGTACGCGCGTGGAGGTTGCTGCTAAAGGATTAACACCGGGTATGTATGTTGCCATTATACGCAACTCCAACGGCCTGGCGGTTTATTTGAAATTTATTAAGCTATAGATCAGAAATTATTGATTTTTAGATAATTATAGGGTTCCGACGAGTCTGGTGGGGACCTCGGAAAGAAAAAAAAGACGGTCTATACCGGCGGGTAGGCGTTTAACCGTTAAACCCGCGTGTTAATTCCCATTGGGCATGCTATTCGTTAACTTTAGTAACATAACCCCCACATGTTATGAAAAAGTTCCTTTTCCCATATTTAGTAATGGCAATGAGTATGTTTAGCTTGCCGGCCTTTTCTCAAAATGTCGAGGACACCACTGCCATGTTAGGCCTGGCTGGTGATAACCTGGACCTATATGCCGTTCTGGATCTGTTTCAAAAGTCAAAAACGGTTGAAGAGTTTGAAAAATCGTTAAATGATGAAAAAAACAAGATCAATAACATGGATTTAAACCTCGATAAAAAAGTAGATTTTATAAAAGTAGTTACCAGGAAAAAAGATGACTCGTATACTTTTATACTTCAGATTGATGTCGCAAAAAATGAAACGCAGGATGTGGCAGTCATTTTATTAGATAGGGATAAAGATAAGAAAGTGAGCCTGCAGATTATTGGGGATGAAGAATTGTACGGTAAAGATTACATTATTGAGCCCAAAGGAAATTCGTCAGTTACCCCTAACCCCGGTTATAAGGGCGATGATCCTGTTACTATAACCGTACCAGTAGAACAAACTACTGTAGTTGTTCAATCTGCACCCATTGTACAGTATGTGTATTCACCAGCCTATGTACCTTATGTGCCACCGTATTCTTATGGATTTTATCCGCCCTGGTTTGGGTTTGCAACCGTTATGGCCGTTGGCATATATCGTAGTAATCATTATTACGGTCATGGTGGTTATTATGGCGGTCATTATAACGGTGGCCACAACAATGTAATTGTTAATACTGGAAATAGAAATAATTTCAATAATTATAATAAGAATAAAATGAGGTCCAGTACAGTTGCGAATAATCAAGCCGGCGGCAGGTACGGTAATGGATCAACAAACCGGCGGGCAGGTGGACCTTCTGCATCAACCAGACCCGCAAACGGGCCAGGGAATAGAGCATCTGTATCGAATCGTCAATCTCCATCTGTATCGAATCGCCAATCCCCATCAGCATCGAACCGACAGTCTCCATCAGCATCGAATCGCCAATCCCGATCAAGCCAACCAGCAGCATCTTCGAGATCTGGTTCATATGGAGGTGGGGGCCGTTCGATGGGTGGTGGAGGTCGTTCTATGGGAGGTGGCGGTAGAAGACGCTGATTATTATTTTTTATTTAACTGGCATATCAGAAATACTCATATCTCTTACTGCAACATATTTGCCATTTCTTTTCTCAAAAACACTCATATAATTTCCCTTATTAATAGGGTTATTGGCAGAATCAACGAGTGTGAAAGAACCGGTTTCTACAACCAGGTTCCCATCATTGGATACAAGAACTTCATTGGTTTTAAATGAGATATTGTTAGTATTTGAAATGATCTCGCTTTTTAAAAAAGTTACTATTGCATCCTTTCCAACTAATGGTGCCCTGTTCTGATAAAAGCTTATCGCATCATCTGCATAGTACCCGATACTTATCACTTCACCGCTGTTGTAAAGATTGGCAAATGAATCTTCTTTAGCTTGAATTTCCTGTTTGATCTGGTCTTTATCAATCACCATTGTTGCCGTTTCTTCTTTATTTTCATTGCAGGCAATCAGTAAGCCTATAATAGATCCTGATAACACCCCTTTTACAATCGATTTTTTCATAACAATTAAAATTATCCTAACGTTATTGGTAAACACAAACCTAACAACCTAAAAGTAAGATAAATAGGGTATCAGGATTTGTTGCACCGTCAAAATCGAAAGTACTTTACGGTATATCACATAGCGTCCCGTCTCGGCTAAGCTCGAGACGGGACGCTATTTTTTTTCGATTATTTACGCAAGCAATGCTGTTGCTTTTTCTGTGATCATGGACGCAATTTGTCCCTTAAAAAGAGATACAGCAAAAGGCAGGTCCGATTCCAGGTACACTTCTTTTTCTGTCACCTGTAAAGTGCCGGCAATATTAAAACCTTTGGCTGAAAAACTGAAACTGCCATTAGGGCCATCCCAGTTTTCCTGTACATTGGTAACGGTGCCCTTTTGTTCTTCCTGTAAACGGCTCAGTAATTGTTTAATGCGACTCAATGCCTCTTCCTGGGTCTGTGCATGAGGGATGTTCAGGGATAACTTTGACATATTTAACTTTTTACGCTGTATCTGCAAAAATAAGATATAGTGGTTGCAAATGTACGAAACCCTTTCATTTATCATTTTCCCTCGTACGCATCATTAAGTGTAGCAATATCCAGTTTCTTCATAGGCAAAATTGCCTGCGTTAAACGGTCTATTTGCTCTTGCGAACCTGTGGCCATCTTTTCTTCCATCATACCTGATACGATCTGCCATGACACACCATACTTATCTTTCAGCCATCCACATTGCTCAGCTTCGGGTATGGCAGATAATTTTTGCCAGTAATAATCTATTTCAGCCTGGTTGGCGCAACTTACCATAAAGGATACCGCCTCAGTGAAATCAAAATTATGTTCGCGGGCGCTGTCCATAGCTGCCAACCAGCTATTCTCTAACATAAAATCGGCAAACATTATAGTGCCTTCCTTATCAGGTTCCATTCCTTTAGGATAACGATGCAGGGCGCCTGCTTTCGTGTTTTTAAAAACCGACAAATAAAAATTGATCGCCTCTTCGGCTTTCCCACATTTGCTTTTTACAAACAAGAGGGAAGGTATTATGGGCGGACGTGGTTCTCCTGCAGGATCGGTAAGCATCAGTTGCCACGATACGCCGTATTTATCCATTACCCAGCCATATCGTTTGCTGAAAGGGTATTCACCAATTTCCATGAGCGCCTTTCCGCCATCGATCAGATGGTTCCATACCGCATCTATTTTTTCCCTGGCCGCTTTATTGGGGTCGGGGGATGAGCCAAAAAGCAATGGATCAAAATTTACGATGAATGAAATGGAAGGATTGAGTTTGAAATATGGTCCGGCGCTGATAGACATAAATTTATAGTTCCACAATTCAAAACCAACTATGTCGCAATCGCCAGACGGGGTATTGCGCAGCAAACTGGTATGCGTGATCCTTGATTCCGGAAATACAGAAGTGTAAAACCGAGCGGCTTCTTTGGCTTCTTTATCGAACCATAAATGAGGAATTATTTTTTGCATGACAATGTGTTTTTGTTAGGATACAAATCTCGGCAACAATTCCTTAGATCTTGCGGTGTATATGCGACATTCCTAGGGGTAAAAACGACAACAATCTAAACCATCCTTGCAATTAAGCGTATTCAGAAAAATAACCTAAGGATATCTATCGCTTACATCTTCAATTTATTTTCCCCCGGTTTAAGTTCATACCTTTTTCCTTTCCAAACGAATATCCCCGACGTTTTTGTCGGCAGACGAATGTCGATGGTCCATGTTCCTTGCTGCAAGTGATAACTTACAGAGATCTTTCCACCAGGATGCGGAATAGTGCCACCTGCATTGGTTAAAGCGCCCAGGTGCGGTTCTATCTTTATTTTTGCAAACCCCGGCGCATCACTGTCAATACCCAGTACGGTTCTAAAGAATTCAATGTTCGGACTGCTGCCCCAGGCATGGCAATCAGAACGGGTATAGTCTACGTTGGAATCTTCCGTCCAGGTAGTGAGGCCCCAGGCTATATTTTTATGCCATATGTCCAGCCAATCCATATAACCATTTCCCAGCCCCGCTTTCACCAGGGCCTGGTGCAGGTAATATTTGAAATAGATGGTGCATTGCGTCAGCGTACTGTCGGCCAGCAAACGTTTGCCCACGGCCGTCATAGCTGGTTTATTGAACATACCCGTAAGAATAGCTAATGAGTTGGCATGTTGGGAAAAACTGTTTTGTTCTTTGGTATCGGCATACAACCCACGCGCTGCGCTCCAATATTTACGCTGTATGGTTTGTTTAAGCTGTGCTGCTTTTTGGGTGTAAACGGTAGCATAGTAGCTTAATCCCATTTTGCGTTCCAGGTTGGCCGCCCACTGGTATGCCCAAAGCAGTTGCAGGTCCAGGATGGCAGAACTGCCATCGGTTCCTTTGGGTGGCGAGCCTACCGACCAGTTTTGGCCGTTGGCCCAGTCGACAAATGTCCAGTACGGCGTGTTTTTTAACGACCCATCTGTATCCTGGTATTGATTGAAGAACGTAAGAATGGCCCTGGCACCGGGTAATTTGGTGCCGATGAACCCGCTATCTCCCCGGTACATCCAGTAATCATGCAACATGCCAATATACCACAGCGAAAAGGTTGAAATGATCTGCGTGCCTTTCGATGGATAACGGCTTAGGGTAACGCCGTCCGTCAACCGTGATTGGTCCATGAGTTCGATGGCGTTGTGGGGCAACCGGTCGTCGGCGCTGTTGTAGTAAGTAATAACGGCCTGTACACGGGTGTCGCCGATGTATTGCAACTGCTCATAATACGGACAATCGGTATAGGTTTCCCAGGCGTTTAACCGGGCGGTGCGCCATCCGATCTCCAGTATTTTATGGATGCCGGTATCATTCGTTGTAAATTCCGCTGGTTGCTGAAAGGGATAACCTGTAAAGGTGCCGTAGATATCGTCGATGATAAGCGGTTCGTCATGGGTTTGCACCAGCAACTGTATATACCTGAATGTACGGAAGTTAAGATTGGTATATAATTGATCGTTGCTGCCATCGGATACTAGGCTGTCCTTTCGCCCCGAAAAGATCTTTCCTTCCACCTCATTCCGGTTTCCCTTTCTGGCGCCGTATGCGGTAAATTCAGCCACCAGCGATTCTGCATAACGCATAGAGATACCTGCGTTTTTACCTTTACTGAAATGCAGCGTTACATAAGCATTGGTAAGAAAGGTTTGATCGAGTAGTAAAATGGCGGTTGTATTCGCCGGTATGGTTACAGCGGTTTTACTGGCAGGGAAGCCGGCAGGCATCGTGATGCCGGTGGCTTTGCGTAGAACGGGTATGCGCTGGTATGTTAATTCCATGGCTGGTAGCTTTGAAGGCACCAGCATCCAACCAAATCCGTCTGACAAACCTTTGGGCTGGCCGCTGATCAGCTGGGCTGCAGCAGGCCATTTGCTGTCATCGAAACCGGCAGACTGCCAACGGTTGACTGTTTTATTCCTGTCTACCAGCTCTCCGGTGCTCGCTGCAAAAAATCCCGCTATGGGTCCATAGGCATTATCGCGCATGCATTTCCAGGTGTTATTGGTATTGAGTATTTCTTCTGCAGATGAGTTTCCCTGTACAATAAAAGCCGTGCGAAAACTGATCTGTGCTTCAGGCCGGTAATCTGCCTCATTCCATACAATAGCGGAAACGATATTTTTTCCGGAAACCAGGTAAGGCGCCAGATCAACTGTTTCATAATTCCAGTTGTACAGATCGCCTCTTGCCGGGCCGAGCGATACCAGACTATCGTTCACAAATAATTTATAACGATTGTCTGCTGAAACATGGATGATAAAATGGGTTGGCCTGGCTGCCAGTTCCAGTTGCTTTCTAAAATAGTATACGCCGTATTGGCGTCCGTCATCGCCGGGCGCTGCGATCCAGTTGGCATTCCAGGTGGTGGGCAATGGCCTGGTGTTTTTTACCAGTGGACGCGGCATTGCGTTCATGCTTTTGCTGGAGCACAGTGTCAGGAATGCAACGGAAAGGGCAAAAAAGAATTTCATCTGGTTAATTTATTGTTCGGTACGTCTTAGCCTCAAAGCTTTAAGAGATTTTTTCAATTATTTTGTATTTAAGGTGAGCCCTCCGCCAGCTGGCGGATGACCCACCTTCGTTGCTTACTGAAGCAACACCTTCATCACCTGACTATAATTGTCATCCTGCACCTGCAGGAAATAGGTGCCGCGGTTCAGTCCCGCCGGTAAATTAATTGTGAATGTAGCAGCGGGGCTGTTGATCGCCATCCGGTTGCTATAAACGGCCTCACCCGTCGTATTCCGTAATACCAGGTTCGCCTGCCGGCCTGTAAACCCTTCGAGCTCTACCATAATGCAATCGCGGGTGGGGTTGGGGTAAGTCCTCAACTTCCTACCAAAGCCACGTTTGCCAGCAGGTGCTGCGTTATAGTAGCTGGATAAAGAGATGCCCGAATCGATGAGCGCCAATGGTACGCGAAGTCCACGCGGGCGATAGTAATCGGGATTAAACCCATTGTTAATGCAATGGGGCAGGCAGGTGCTATAGGTATTGATATCGTAGGTAATAAGGATCTCATTATTTGAATTGATGTATTCAGGATGAATGGCCGGTGCATAAAAGAAAGGCGTATGACCCAGTTCGTTGTCGGGTATGGTGTACAATACTTTTCTATTGGTGAACGGACCTGTAATGCTGTTGCTGGTGGCTACATAAATGCGGGTGCCGGCATCGCAGCTTACCGTGAATTCAGTGCTAAGCGCCACATATTTATTACGCACTTTGGCTACATAAACACCATTGGAGGCGCCGGTAGTGATAGGCGCTATATGCGCAATGGCCGTATCCCAGGCAGAGCCGTTCCAGAACGACCAGTGTGCGCGCGGATTGTTTTTGGGGAAACGCGCCACCACAATATTGCTGGTGATAAAGGCGCTCTGTATGCCCCAGGTGTAAATATAATTACCCGGCTCCGTGGTATGGAAGCCCACCCCAAAGGTGATATCATTGAAGTTTTGCATGGCATCAAAACCCGTTACGGTAAGGCTGGGCATTACCATCTTGCCAATGAAATCGTTTCCGCCCCGGGTAAAGCCCAGTCCCTCATTGGAGTTCTTGATATTGCTGTTATACACATATACGGTGTCGCCCCACTGGTAACCACCGGTTGGCCACAACAGGTAGTTATCGTCGGTATTGTTCTTAAACAGGCTGGGTATGCCCGGGCCGGCGCCAATGCGTGTGCTGGTGGCGGTCCAGTTCCAGTTGCCCAACGGTTGAACCAGCGCGGCATTCCTTACCTGGAAAAGACAGGGTATGGTACCAGCCACCGTATCCAGGTGATCAATATAACTATCGTTCATGGCCCAAAGAACGCGGCCGTCCGAAAGCGGAATGGTGAGCGCACCATCGCTGGCGATCCAACCGCTTTTCCGGTCAAAGAAGCTGGTCACCTGCGGGTCTTTGTAAATGCCGGCATTGCCGGGGATGGTCGTGTTGGGACGGTACATCATATCTGGCACGGGCGATACATAACCTAGAGCATCCTGGCTACCTGCAAACAGTAACCGGAATTGGTAAAGGGAGTCCTTTGATAAAGTAGTGGTAGGTTTTATGCACCATTCATATTCCTTCCTGGTGCCTGCGTTTACCGTGTCAGTGAACTGCCAGGTGCTTACCAGCACCTTTCCGCCGACGAAAGTCCCTGCGCCATCGTCCCTGATCTGGGTGGTGGTCGGCTGTCCGTCTACGACATAGAGGCTGGAACCCGCCATTACAAAATCACGCCCGGTAGTGGTGTTGGAAATGGTGGTCCAGGCGCCTGCGCTGCCCCGTTGGTATTGAAGATTAACGACCCCGCTTTCCGTGTTCGTCAAACTGTTGTATACTTCTATGCGAAGCCGCAACGGAACGCCTGCCGTAAAGGGCAGGGTAGTGGGGAAGTCCTGCGGGGCCAGCCAGGTGGCCTGCTTTTCAGATGCATTGTCTTTACGCCAGCGCCAGTGGGCCTGGCTAAAGTTGGCAACAACTTCACTGCTGAGAGCAAACAGCAGCAGGCTCAACACCCATAATTTTTTTGATCTCATGTTAATTTGGTTTTCTGGTTTATGATAATGGTTGTGACAAGAAGCAACAAGCTGATATAAACGGGCAGTCGGGGATAGCGAACGGCGATGGGTTGTATGTTATTGGGGCGAATGGTAACCAGCAAAGCGTCGTCGATGCGACCGGAAGCGCTCACCAGGCCGCACCGTCCATTGTTGCTGTTAATAGCGAGGTCCTTCCGGGTTTCTACAGCCCGGAGCCGGGCATTGTAAAAATGACTTTTTGTGAGATAGGTATTCCGGAACCATCCGTCATTGCTCAGGTTCAACAGATATGTGGCACCGTGAGCCACGGTAGATGCGGCTGCTGCAGGCAGGGCCGATTCGTTACAGATCAGGATACCTGCTTTTCCATAAGGCGTTGGCAGGGGCAGGTTGCTTTTGCCGGGCAATACCGAGTAACCATTGGCGGAAGAGAAGGGTAGTAACCAACCATTCCAGGGTTGCTCGATCAACAGCAATGGCGTTTGTTTATCATACCGGCCGGCCAGTTGGCCACCGGGCAGCAGGCAATACGCCGAGTTGCCGACAACCTCATCGGTTATGGCGGTATTCATACCGATTACGTGTGTAATCTTCGCGGCATCGGATTGGCGGAGCAGTTCCCGAACCAGGTCATCGTTTGGTGAATAAGTCCATGGAACAGCGGATTCTGACCAAAGGATCAGGTTGGGTTTTTGTGTTACGCATGCGCGTTCCAGTGTCAGCAATTGTTGCACGAGGGCATTGCCATTGACGGGATCCCATTGAATTTCCGGTGGAATGTTCTCCTGTAAAATAGATAGTTTGAAAGTGCCCGGGCGGTTCTCAACAGATCGTTCGAATGCAACCAACAGCAACCAGCCCCAACACATATAAATGATAAACACCGAACCTGGGAGCAACATCCGTTTGTAGCTGCGGTGTACGATGGCCTTTGCAAGAAGGCCATTCACCAATACCACCACAAAGCTAAGACCGGTAACACCTGTTACAGATGCGGGCTGAATGGCGACCAGGTTGGCGGAAAGGGCGTTGCCCATATGAAAGAGGAACCAGGGCAAACTGCCGGCCGCCCATTGCAGGATAGTTTCTGCAAGCACCCATATGCATGCGATGTACACAGGATTGGGTAAACGAAATGATAACCATAACAAGGTGGCGCAGCCGAGTGAAAAAAGCGCTGCACATACAAGAAAAAGCAGGATGCCATACCCATACGATAAGCCGGTAAAAGCATGCGCACCGGGCACCATCCAGGCAAAGGCGCAACCCGATAAGGTAGCTCCCATAATAAGACCGGCGCGAAAAGGCGTGGGATGAGAGTGGTTAAGCAATGGGACCAGCAATGGCACCAGGGCTATCCATGCCAGCAAAAACACCGCATACTGCACAGCAATAAAGAGGCACAGGCCCGAAATAACAGCTCCGAGTGTTGGCGTAAAGCGATTCATATGCAAGCAGTCGCAAGTGAGAAAAACTAAAAGTAAGTGCTAAATATCGATTTAATGAACAATTTAAATACTTTTTTACCAGTTTGAATTTGCGCTATGGTAAAATAGTACTACTGTTTTTGGGTGTGTAAAAGAGCAGCACAATAAGGCCGGTTAGCATAAAGCCCACAGCGATAACCTGTGCCTGGCTTACACTCCAGTGGCCAATGGTATAGCGGGGATTAACGCGGATGAATTCGATGGCGAAGCGTTCGGCGCCGTTGAGGATGGCAAAATAGGCGAAGAGAACCCCCGGTTTTTTTATTTGGCGGCGAAGCATCCAGAGAAGAAAAAACAGGCAAAGGCAGATAAAGAACTCGTAAAGCGGGGTTGGATAAACGGGCGCGGCCAGCACGGTGCAGTTATTACCGGTGCAGCCGGGTATATAAATGCCCTGACGGATACTGTTATGAGGATACCGATAAGCCCACAGCCATTCGGGCAACCACCTGAGCGCGGATGGCAGCGGTTGATTGTTTACAATACCCCAATCTCCATCCCCAGCTATATGACAACCCATTCTGCCGATGGCATACGCCAGCATCATTCCGGGACTGCCAATGTCTGCAGCAATGGCTGCACCAATACCGTGACGTTTATTGATGTATAAATAGGTGAGTGCGCCTGCTATCAATCCCCCATAATAGTTGAGGCCGTTGAACGAAAAAAGCCAGTTGTAAAAAGTTTGCCCGGGAACAACGATCGCTTCCAGTTTGGCAAAAAGTAGAGCCCCCGCAAAACCAAACAAGCCACAATACAGTAACAGGTGATCCATTAATTGGTATGGATGCGTTGTTTCGGTTGTTGCCGGAGGCGCTGGTTGGCGTTTTGCGATCAGCCAGGCAGCCAGCCCCGCTACTAAACCTGCCATCAAATGACCACGGGCAGAAAAGATAAAATCGGGAAGGGTACCTATGTACAGGGTACGATGCTGCCACCAGTAAAACAGTTTTGCGCCGGCAACGAAGCCCAGTAAGGCCCACATAAGCGGATGCACGTTGCGGGCAGGCAGGTGAAAAGGATGAATAAGGCCCCCTCGCTCTTTCCGCTGGTATTCTAAACGAAAAACGAAATAAGCAGCTGCAAAACCCAACAGCAGGAAGATTCCAAAGGCGGCAATCATGGTACTATTATAACATTGGTTATTTTTCTTGAGATAGAAAAGTATATAAAAGTGAGCACTAAAACGGTTTTTGTTTATACATTTAGTCCGGCATCAACGATTGACCTGGTATAAACAGCCAGCATTAAAGGTAAGGGATCACTTTAATTTTTAAACGCTAATTGCTTGTATATGAGAACAAAACCATCATTTCATCACTATCTAACAGGGACCCACAATTATCCTCATCATGTATGGGTCTCCCGACTTCACGGATGTTTTAATCCCGACAACTTTTTAGGTCCGGTGACCCGGTTTAATCCTTCAACGGCTCCTTTTTTTACGGAAAAGCAAAATTTATTTTGACAAATACCGGCCTTAAAACCTATACAATTTTACCATATGTGTCTAAAGAGGCTGTCGAAGAACCAATATTAATGAGGTGCGGGACGCACATTAAAACTGCTATAAATGATGAAAAAAATTGCCATTACTGCGCTGCTGTTTTCCGGGCTGGCAGCCGTTCTTTTCTCCTGTAAAAAATCAGGTTTTCTCGACCAGACCGTAACCACCAGTCTGGATGAGATCACCACCTTCTCAGACAGTTCGAACGCCATGCAGTTCCTGAATAATATTTATGTAAATATGGGGTTTGCCACAGACCCGCGGCGGTTTACCAATGGTGCCCGAAGTTTTGGCGCCGGGTTGGAAGCGGCCTGTGATGAAGCAGAGGGACCCAACGCTGCCAGTACCAACGGGTTTATACAATTTGCAACCGGTTCAGTAAACCCTACGATCGTTCCTTCCGATGCCTGGAGCACGGGTTATTCCAACATTCGTGCAGTGAACCAGTTTCTGAAACATATACCTATAATACCTTTCAACAGTGCCTTGAAAGTACAGGTGTCGGCCGAAGCCCGTTTTCTACGCGCCTGGTATTATGCCACGCTGATGCAGCACTATGGCGGCGTACCGCTTATTGGCGATACCATTTATGCATCAGCAGATCGCATAGATATTAAACGGAACCCTTTTCGGGAGTGTGTGAATTATGTATTGCAGGAGTGTGATGCGGCAGCGGCTGTGCTGCCGGTTACGTTTACGGGCGCCCAGTATGGCCGGGCCGGCAGGGGCGCCTGCCTGGCGCTGAAATCAAGGGTATTGTTGTTTGCGGCAAGTCCCCTGTTTAACAATGGTGGCCTGGCGGCTGGCAATGCGCCGTTGAACGAAATCGTTGCCTATCCCGATGCGGATGCCAATCGCTGGAAGTTAGCAGCCGATGCAGCCAGGGCCGTGATAGCGCTCAATGCCTATCAATTGTTCATCGACTCCACTTCAAAACCCGGCGAACGGGGCTATGGTTTCCAGGCGCTGTTCGTCAAACGCTATAACACCGAATATATCCTGAACCGCATGATGGGTGAGAACAAATACCTGGAGTCGCTTTGGGATGTGCCTTCGCGTGGGGGATCGGGTGGTTCCTTTCCTTACCAGGAATTGGTAGACGCTTTCCCAATGAGCAATGGATTGGCTATTACCGATCCCGGCTCCGGATATGATGCAAACAATCCATACCGGAACCGCGATCCCCGGTTGGATTATACCATCATTCACGATTCCACGCTGCGGGTAACCTTCGGCACCAACCAGCCTTCCCCCGTGCAGTTGTATCTCAACACGGCGGTCAATCCGCCTGTGGCATCCAGCGGCGATGCCGTTTATAAAGGCACGACCACCGGGCTCTACATTTTTAAGATGGTAGATCCGAACGTTATCAACAACAGCGTGGGCACAACCTCCCGTGTGCTTCCGCTGATCCGTTATGCAGAGATCGCTTTGAATTTTGCCGAAGCTACCAATGAGGCAGCAGGTCCTACCTCCGAAGTATACCAGTCCATAGAAGCCATCAGGCAGCGTGCCGGTTTGCGGCCCTGGCAATTGCCTGCAGGGTTAAGCCAGGCGCAGATGCGCACGGTTATTCAAAAAGAAAGACGGCTGGAACTGGCTTTTGAAGGGTTTCGTTTTTGGGACGTACGGCGCTGGATGATCGCAGAACAAACAGAGAACGGTACCATGCATGGTATGGAAGTAAACCGCGGACCGGGTGTGATCTATAAACCATTCAACGTTCGAAAGCACAATTTTACCAAAGCCATGTACCTGTGGCCCTTGCCGCTGTCGGAGGTTGCCAAATCGCCCGAACTGCTGCAAAACCCACTATACTGAATACAGCCTAAAGCTTAAAGCTGTAAGCTGTAAGCCAAAGGCAAAATCAAACAATTGAACAACAGTAATCATCGCTTTATGAATAAGATATTTTTCATCCTGGCACTGTATTGCGTGTTTTTATTTTCCTGTAAACCGGAAATGCTTTCCGTGTCATCGGAACCTGTGAAAGACCTGTCGGGAAACTGGCAGATCATCAAAGCCACGCGTAACGGTACCGATCTTACGCAACGGTTCGACTTCTCCCGTTTCAGGATCCATTTTACCGACAGCACCTATACCATCGACAGCCTGGTGCCTTTTATCGTAAGCCGGAATGGGAAATGGTCGTTCGATGATCCAACTTATCCGTTTACGCTCAGCCTCCAGGCTACAGACAGCAGCGCAAGAACTTCGCCGTTGCTGTATCCCGTAACCGATGGACAACGTAACGTGATCATCACGTTTAGCCCGGGCTGTAGTTTGAACACCTATCAATACACCCTTCAAAAAGCAAATTAATGCAACACCAGCCTAAAAAAAATACACCATCGGGCAAACGCAGCATAAAGGGCAGTTTGATCTGGAAGATACTGGGTGGCTTGCTGCTGCTGATCATTGCGAGTTGCTCCATAACGATCGACAACGTTGTTCAGCCTGCCAGTGTAAACGGCGGCGCTATATTGCCGGTGACATTGAACGTAACCATCAGTACCAACCAAACGCAAACCTCCAACTTTATGGTAGCGGTACTGGTGCCAAAGATCTGGAAGGTGACGCAAAATGCGACCATCACGTTTACCAGTGATATTACCTCAGGCGATCAGACCATGACGCCGATCGCTGCGGGTACACCGGCGCCACAAGGTGGAGGACTTGACTGGCCCACACTACTGGCTACCAAAATAGGGAACGGTGGTAACCTGTTACCCGATTACGAATGGGTTGCCTTTTATTCCAACGCGAGTTATTCGGTGGATGCGAATGCGACCATACACGCCACCGTGAGTATAAAGATCAAAACAAGTGCTGATAACCTCTTATTCAAACTGGGTTACTGTGTTGCCAACAGTACAGATGGATTGAGTAGTACCGACCGGTATGCGGCAGCATTCCCCGGCTGTTTTCAGGTTAATGGCACGGGCGACCTGATCGATTTCTGCAATCCACAGATCTCGACGGTTGATCCACGAACGTCGCTTGACAATGATATCATCACCCTCACTTTTGATGGCGGGGTGCAATCAACGGCGCTCGACAATGCTTCTCAGGTATACCTCTGCATTTCGGCTATCAATGATATAGGCGAAACCCTTTCTGTTTGTACACAAACCGACCAAACAAAGATGATGTCGCTGGGCTTGAATAAATGGCAGAAAGACATTTGGCCGAGGAAGCTGTTCAACCTGCCTGTTAACCGGCATTTAACCGGTCTACGATATTATTTCACCGATGCCACGGGTGGCAGCAAGGTGGGATATGCCGGAGGCGCAACGCCCTTTATGTATACGTTCAACTGCCAATAACTACTAACTGCTTAAATGTTTATTATGGTTCATCCCCGCATATATAAAAATAGCTTAAAAACAGGCGGCGTGCTGTTTGTGGTGCTGTGCTGCATGGCCCTGCCGCAAATCTGTTTAGCGCAAACGGCCGTTAAAGGAACGGTACTGGATGATTACGGTTATCCGGTACAGGGAGCCGTGGTGCATCGCAAAGGAGAAAAAACAGCACAGGTCACGGGTAAGGACGGAACTTTTGAATGGCCGGCGGTACCAGGCGCCGTGTTGGTATTTGAATACCCGGGCTATAATACGATAGAAATAAAAGCTGGCGCCAACCGGCCGCCCTACGTACGTCTGTTACCCCGGTATCTCAGGCAAACCATTTCACCAGGCAACAACACCGCATCATCCGGCGACACCATTTACATATCTGGCAAACCGGTACCCATGTTGGATGTATTGTATGGCCAGGCCAATCCCGCTTCTTTTTTGGGCGCTGTTTCAACAATCGGTGCCGGTGAGCTGGGCACAACACCGGCATCAGCCTATACTTATGCGTTACCTGGCCGGCTGGCCGGACTGAATGTGATACAAACCAGCGGTTTTTATTCGCCCTTAACAGGCAGTTTAACCAGCAGGGACATTTTTGTAGGTAATATTCCCAACAACACCAGTGGGGCAGGACCTACCGATAATACCGAGTTCAATATTCAGCTACGAGGGCATAATGCCAGTGCCGGACAATCGCCCATGGTGGTTATTGACGGCGTGCAGCGGGAGTTTTATTCGCTGGACCCGGAAAGTATTGCCTCTGTAAGCGTGTTAAAAGATGCGCTGTCAACCATCCTATTGGGGCAGAACAGTGCCCGTGGTGCGCTGATCGTTACCACCAAACAGCCAACGGTTGGTGCGCCCCGCTTTTCTTTTACGGCAGAAACCGGGGTACAGTCGCCTTTACACTTACCAAAACCATTACCCGCTTACCAATATGCTTACCTGCTCAATGAGGCGTTGCTGAACGACGGCAAAACACCCGCTTATACCGCGGCGGATTTTGCTGCTTACCGTGATCAAAGCGATCCGGTGCGGCATCCTGATGTGAACTGGTATAATACCATCCTTCGGGACCATGCAAGCCTTAACCGGTACAACCTGAATGTGACCGGTGGCGGCAGCACCGCCCGTTATTTCGTAGGGCTCAACTATATGGACCAGCAGGGGTTGTTTGTTACTTCAGCTGCCAATTCTTATAACACCAATGCGCAATTGAAACGTTATATCATCAACTCCAGGATCGATATAGACGTCAACAAAAATTTCAATGTGGGGTTGCAGTTATTTGGGCGTTTGCAGGATGGCACCCAGCCCGGGGCCACCACCGCCTCGATCTTACAGGGGTTGTTGACCACGCCTAACAATGCTTATCCCATCCGTAATCCCGATGGTTCTTTTGGCGGCACTTCCAACTATACAACGAACCTGCTGGCGCAAACCATCGCTTCCGGTTATATGGCCGATCACGTGCATGATGTGATGGTGAACCTTGATCTTAGCTACAAGCTCGATAACTGGGTT
Source organism: uncultured Niastella sp. (assembly GCA_966212235.1). Lineage (GTDB taxonomy): Bacteria > Bacteroidota > Bacteroidia > Chitinophagales > Chitinophagaceae > Niastella. Next base: position 411,786 of record CBIHPP010000009.1, read on the forward strand.
AAGGGCTGGTGGGTAAAAGGAAAGGGCAATGTGTCGGTACAGGAAGCAAGCAACCAGGACCGTAGCAAACAGGCGCCTGTGTTTTCGCAATCCATCTCGGCAACAGGAGATATCGCCTATCATCGCTACGGAAGCACCATTAACCAGCGGAACGATTTCACCAATACCACCTGGGCCCGGTACCGCTTTGTTCAATTATCAACGGGGTATAACAGGCAGTTCGGGAATCATGTGGTCAATGGTATGCTGCTGTTCGATCAGAAGAACGTGTTGTTAAACTATGATATTCCTTCAGTGCTTACCAATTATGCGGGTAAGGCCTCCTATAATTATGAAGAAAAATATTTTGCAGAAGGTGCACTGAATTACAGTGGTTACAACCGGTATGCGCCCGGTCACCAGTACGGGCTTTTTTATGCCGGTGGAGTGGGTTGGAATATGGCAAAGGAAAACTGGATGCAATCGCTCTCCGGCTGGTTGAATCAACTGAAGCTGCGCGTTACCTATGGCCGTACGGGCAATGCCAATATTGACAATTATGGCTATTATATCTGGCGCCAACATTTTTCACAGGTAGCCGGCACATACCCCATCGGCAGTAATTATCCCAATGGCGCTGGCCTGGGCGAACAGGGTGTTCCGGGCAGCCAGGTACTCGCCAATGTAAACGCCACCTGGGAGCGCGCCGATAAATTGGATGCAGGTGTTGACCTGGCTTTCTTTCACAACCGGCTACTGCTGACCGCAGACTATTACCACGAACGCTATTTTGATGTAATGCAAAAGCGGGGACGCAGCATTGCGCTGATGGGTTCCACTTTCCCGGAAGAAAATATTGGGATTGACGTTTACCACGGTGGCGAATTAACGCTCACCTGGCAGGACCATATTGGCGGCCTCAATTACTTCTTTACCGGCAATACCGCCATACAGCAATCAAAGGTCATTTTCATGGACGAACAATACCAGCCTTATTCCTGGAACGCGCATACCGGGCATCCCGTAGGGCAACGGTACGGATTGATGGCCGACGGACTTTTTCAAACGGGCGCCGAAGCAACCACTGCACCTACCATTACAGGTTATACGCCACATGCGGGCGATATCCGGTATAAAGACCTTAACGAAGACGGTATTATTGATCAATTTGATGTAGCGCCCATGGGCAAAGAACGGCCAATGATCTATTACGGACTAACGGCGGGCATCAATTACAAAGGGATAGAAGCAAGCATATTGCTGCAGGGGGTGGCCAACCGGGAAACATACGTTGGCAACAACTATACAGATGCGGGATTTCAGGGGCAGAACAACGGCTATTCGCAAGCCTATGAACAGGCATTGGGAAGATGGATACCGGAGAATGCAGCAACTGCTATGTATCCCCGGTTAACCTCGGGCGGCAGCGGCTACAATTATTCGCCCCTGTTTCAGGGAAGCACTTATTTTCTTCGCAACGGCAACTATCTCCGTATTAAAAATGTGGCGGTAGGTTATGATCTTCCCTATACCTGGATCAGAAAACTGAAACTGCGGGGTATAAAGATTTTTGCCAACGCGCAAAACCTGTTCACGCATGCAGCTTATAAAGGCATTGACCCCGAAGTACCTTTCCCTAATTATCCCATGCAAAAAGTTATCAATACCGGCATCACGGTTAAACTGTAACCAACATGAAACAACTTCTTTATATAACGATCATACTCTGTTTTGTTGGCTGCCTGTTTAGTGCCTGCCGCAAATCATACGAGGGTGTTCCGCTGGGGCAGCAAATAACGCTTGACCTTGCCTTTGATACCCGCGACTCGCTGGGCGTACAGGCCATGACCTACCTGCTCACTACGTACCAGCAAACTTTTTATAGTGGCCATAACCGGATTGGCGGCAATTACCTGGATGCAGCCTCAGATGATGCGGTTGCCTCGGCATCCGGCATTCCTGCAGTGCAGGCTATGGCAACGGGCGCTTATTCGGCTACTGCCGGTAATGCAGACGACATGTGGGCGCGGAACTATACAGCTATCCGCAATGCCACAGTATTTATTGTGTACATAAACCGGGTACCCATGATTGAAAAGTTACCCAACGGCCAACCAGCCCGGGCAGCCTATCGCAGCGAAGCCCGTTTTTTAAGGGCCTGGTTGTATTTCCAACTGGTAAAGCGATATGGTGGCGTTCCATTGTTGGGAGACTCTATTCGCCAGATCACAGATGATGTGCAATTACCGCGTAATAGTTTTAGCGACTGTATAAATTATATAGTAAGTGAGTGCGATCATATAAAGGACAGTCTGCGTACAGCCGCCATGGTTACGTCCAATACCTATGGGCGCATTACCCAGGGCGCGGCCATGGCGTTGAAAGCAGAAGTATTGTTGTATGCCGCGAGCCCGTTGTTTAACGGCGGAAATATTGACCCGGCCAACCCGCTAACCGGCTATACCAATTATGATGTGAACCGCTGGAAACTGGCGGCCGATGCCGCCAAAGCGATTATCGATGGCGGCGCCTACAAACTCATGCCTAATTTCAACGACGTCTTCACTACCCAGGCAATGCCGGTTGGCAGCAATACCGAGCTCATTTGCTGGATGCAGACCGGTACACCTGGCAATGGGGTAGAGCTGTCGAATGCACCCGTCGGTTATACTTCTGCGGGCGGTAACGGCGCTACCAGCCCAACGCAAAACCTGGTGGATGCCTTTGCGACCGATTCGGGCTATGCCATCACCGATGCTGCAGCGCATTATAATCCGAATGATCCTTATGCGCACCGAGACCCACGAATGGCGCTTACGGTATTTTACAATGGGTCCTTGTGGCTGAACAGGGCTGTACAAACATATAACGGCGGGCTCGATAAACCTGGCGGCACCGTGCAACAAACAAAGACCTCGTACTACCTGCGAAAGTTTATGGGCGCTTTTGAGAGCGTGACCAGTAACCCGCCTTCCTATAGCGGTACCTATCACGATTGGGTGTATTACCGGTACGCAGGTGTGTTGTTAAGTTATGCGGAAGCACTCAACGAATTTTCAGGTCCATCGGCTGATGTGTATAATGTATTGTATGCACTTCGGAAAAGGGCAAATATTTTAACCGGGCCTGGTAATACCTATGGGGTACCACCCGGGATGAACCAGCAGGAGATGCGAAGGTTCATTCACAATGAACGGCGGGTGGAAATGGCATTTGAAGAACAACGGTATTGGGATCTCCGGCGCTGGAAGCAGGCTGCAGAGGCATATAACAACGCGCCTTTGCGTGGCTTCGATCTGCAGCTATCGAGCGGCGGACAGCTTTTTTACAATCCTATAGCGGTGCTCAAAACTGTTTTCCGTGATCCGCAAATGTACCTGTATCCCATTCCCTATAGTGAAGTGATCAAGAACAACCAGATGAAACAAAATCCACTTTGGTAAGCATCAACCAATACTAACAACCTAATTTATTTATATGAACAAGCGCAGAGTTCTTTTTTCAATAGCTGTTCTCTTACTTCCATGGCTTGCCTTCGCCCAGGGAAAAGTGGTAACAGGTACGGTAAAAGACGCCAACGGACCATTAGCAGGAGCTACCGTTACAGAAAAACATATTTCTGGAAATGCCGTTGCGGCTGATGGCCGTGGCCGGTTCAGGATCGTATTACGTGGAACTTCCGGCGTATTGGTTTTTTCCTACCTGAATTATCAGCAGCAGGAAGTAAACGTTAAAAAGGAGGACAATGTAGAAGTGGTAATGCAGCAGTCGGTGCAGGGAATGGAAGAATATGTAGTCGTTGGTTTTGGCAAAAAGAAACGGATTACGAATACAGGTGCCGTTAGTTCCATCAATGCCGACGAAATCCGGGACGTACCTACTTCCAGCGTGCAGAATGCGTTGGCGGGTAAGCTACCTGGTTTTTTCACCCAGCAGCGTTCGGGCCAGCCGGGAAAAGATGCCTCGGATTATTTTATCCGTGGCGTTAGTTCATTGAACCCCGATGGCAACCGGCCACTGATCGTGGTGGATGATATACAATACACCTATGAGCAACTGTCACAGATAAATGTTAATGAGATCGAGAGCATCTCTATTCTGAAAGATGCCAGTACCACGGCTATCTACGGAATCAAGGGTGCAAATGGCGTGTTGGTGGTAACCACACGCAGGGGCGCGGCGGGTAAGCCTAAATTCAATGTACGTTTGGAAGGCGGCGCACAGGCGCCCGTAAGAACGCCCAAATTCCTGAATGCGTATCGTACCGCGCAACTGGTGAACGAGGCGTACACCAACGATGGTGTTACGCCCCTGTTCAGCCAGACCGACCTGGATGCATTTAAGAACGGCAACGATCCATATGGTCATCCGGATGTGAATTGGTATAAAGCCATCAACAAACCGTATTCGTTGCAGGCGAATAGTAACCTGGATATTTCCGGGGGTACCACCAACGTGCGCTACTTTATTTCCGGTGGCGCCTTTACCCAAAATGGAAGCGTCAGGAATTTCTCGACGAATGCCGATGGCGTGAACAGCAACTATTTTTACAGGCGTTACAATGCCCGCTCGAACCTTGACATACAGGCTACCAAAAACCTGAGCCTGCGGCTCGATGCTACCGTTCGCTTTGGCGATATCAATCAGCCATATGCCATGAATGTGATCGGCAACATTTACGACTTCTCTAAAATACATCCTTATTCCGCCCCTTTCCTGAATCCTGACGGAAGTTATGCCTATGCATACGATACGCAGAACCAGTTGCCAACCATCAATGCACAACTGGCCACGCAGGGGTATACCCGCAATCGCCGTACAGACTATAATGTATTGCTGGGCTTTACAGAAAAGCTGGATGATATCACCCGCGGTCTGTCGCTCGTAGGCCGTATAGCTTACGCCAATGTGGAGCAAAATTCGTTGACGTTATTCAGGCCCTTTCCGCCAACCTATCACTACGATCCCCGGGATAAGAGCTATCACCTGAATACGGGTGTGAGCACCGGCGGTTATACTTATGGCACCTACAGAACGCTGGGAAATACGGACCTCGATAACCAGCGTACCAACGTGCAGGTTTACCTGAATTATGATCGCCTGTTTGGCGCTGACCACCACGTTAGCGGCTTGTTTTTATGGAACCAGGAAAGTTACCGGGTTGATGTAGATGCCACCGGGTTCTTTGCTGTTGTGGGTCAGGTACCGCATAAATACCGCGGGTATTCGCTAAAGGCCGGGTATGACTACAAACAAAAATACCTGATCGATTTTAATGGTGCATATAATGGCTCCGATCGTTTTCAGGCCAGCAAGAGGAATGGCTTCTTCCCTGCGGTTGGCGTGGGTTGGAATATGGCCAAAGAGGAATTTTTCAACGAGGCGCTGCCTAATGTTAGCTTGTTTAAGCTGCGGGCAACATACGGCATAGTTGGAAGTGATGTAGCGCCGGGTAATCAATATCTCTACAACCAGGTATATAACCAGGGAGGGGCCTATAGTTTTGGACAAACCAACCAATCTGCAGGCACTATATATGAAGGGGATCTGGGCAACAACAACGTTACCTGGGAAAAATCAAGGAAATGGGATGTGGGTCTTGACCTGAATATGTTCAATGACAGGCTTACCCTGTCGGCCGATTATTTTCACGAATACCGGTACGATCAGTTGGTAAAGCCAGGCAATACACCGCTGATCCTTGGTATAGGTGTTTCGCCTACCAATGTAGGTATTACCGTGAACAGGGGATGGGAGGAAACATTTTCCTGGCACGACAAAATAGGCGCCGTGCAATACAGCGTCGGACTGGTATGGTCATACGCAAAGAATAAAATATTGTATATGGCAGAAGCTTCGCCCAGGTATCCCTGGCTGGCAGCAACCGGCCATCCCATTAATCAACCCCTGGGTTATCAATACCTGGGTTTCTACAGCCAGGATGATGTAACTGATACCAAGGTGGCCAAGCCGGTTGGGGCAGTAGCTATTCAACCGGGTGATCTGAAATATAAGGACCTCAATGAAGATGGCGTTATCGATCAAAACGATATTACAACCATCGGCAGACCCAACCTGCCTAATACAACAATCGGGTTACCAATAAAGATCGGGTACAAAGGTTTTGATGCCAGCGTGCTTTTCCAGGGTGCTTTCGGATATAGCCTGGGCCTTACCGGTACCGCCATCGAACCCTTTAAAGGACAGTTTCAACCCATCCATGAAAAGCGGTGGACGGCTGCAACAGCATCCAGTGCGGAGTTTCCCCGATTGACGAGCAACCCAACTACCATCAATAGTCCCGGCGCTTATAATTCTAATTTTTGGGTGATCGATGCGCACTACGTCCGACTGAAGACAGTGGAGTTAAGTTATATTTTACCGCGTAAATGGTTGCCGTTGAAGATGAATAACGGTCGCATATACCTGAGTGCTTACAACCTGGTTACCTGGAGCAACGTTAGCAAAAAATACCAGGCAGATCCGGAGGTGGCCAGTAATACAGCGGGTGATGCCTACCTGGCGCAACGCGTTATCAATTTTGGTTTGCAGATAGGATTATAGAAAACAGAAGGCCCTCAAAAGGCCCTGAAGGATAAAATTATATGATTAAAAAGCTCAACTATTTAATGGCGTCCCTGTTGTTAACTACCTTATCCGGCACAAGCCAGTCACAACAATCACCAGTACACTATGTGAATCCATTTATTGGCGCCAGCACCAGTATAGATAAAGCAGGCGCCAGTCATGGGTTGGGAAAAACTTTTCCCGGCGCCACTACGCCCTATGGTATGGTGCAGATAAGTCCTAATACCATTACCGGTGGTGACAATGGTTCAGGCTATAGCTATGAACATACATCTATTGAAGGGTTTGCCTTTACCCAGCTAAGCGGTATTGGCTGGTATGGCGACCTGGGTAATTTTTTGGTGATGCCATCAACAGGTCCGCTAAAAACATCGGCCGGCCACCCTGATCATTCAGCGCAGGGATATCGTTCGGCATTCGCCAAAAAATCAGAGACGGCGAGTCCGGGTTATTACAAAGTGGAACTGTCAAAGTACCGTGTAATGGCAGAGATGACGGCGGCGCCACACAGCGGTATGATGCGTTTTTCTTTTCCCGCCAATGACCGGTCACGCATACAGATTGACCTGGCGCGAAGGGTAGGAGGAACAGCCACTTCCCAATATGTGCGGGTAGTAGACGAACATACCATTGAAGGATGGATGAAATGTACACCCGAGGGCGGCGGCTGGGGCAATGGAGAAGGGCATGCCGATTATACCGTATATTTTTATGCGCAGTTTAGCAAGCCATTAAAACAGTATGGTGTATGGAGCGCTGCTATTCCCGATGACTGGCCGAGGAAAAGAGAAGATATAGAAAGTGCCCGTTACCAGGAACGGGTTGCTGCCGCTGCCACAACCGGCATAACCAAACAACCGCATGAGCAGCAGGGAAAACACCTCGGTTTTTTTACAGAGTTTGCCACAACGGAAAATGAGCAGGTATGCATGAAGGCAGGCATTTCTTTTACAGATAGCGCGCATGCGAAGATGAACCTGGAACGGGAGATCACTGGCTGGGATTTTGACGGTGTGCATGCGAAGGCGACGGAATTATGGAACCAGGCACTGGGAAAAATAAAAATTGAAGGGGGCACCGAAGAAGAAAAAACCGTTTTTTATTCGGCATTGTATCATACGATGATCGACCCCAGGATCGTATCGGATGTAGATGGAACTTATACCGGCGGTGATGGAAAAATACACCATGGTGTGGCTGGCCAAACACGCAGAACGGTATTCAGTGGGTGGGATGTATTCCGAAGCCAGATGCCGCTGCAAACGATCATTAACCCGGCGCTGGTAAATGATCTGCTGGGTTCGCTAACCGACCTGGCGGAAGAATCCGGTAAACACTACTTTGAGCGATGGGAATTGCTGAATGCCTACTCGGGTTGTATGATCGGTAACCCTGCCGTCTCCGTGTTAGCCGATGCGTATGCAAAGGGTATTAGGGGGTACGATGTGGCAAAAGCATATGCCTATGCCCGTAATAGTTGTGAACGATTTGGTAACGGTGATAAGGGGTGGACCAATACCTGCGAACCGGAAGATCGTCGCCGCAACTCCTATGGTAATTCACCATTCCCTATTTCCAATACCCTGGAGAATGCTTATTCTGAATGGTGTTTATCCCGGCTGGCGGCAGGGCTTGGAAAAAAGGAAGATGAAATGAAGTATGCGCGCAGCGCACTGAGTTATAAAAATGTATTTGATCCGGCAAAACACTGGTTCCGGCCACGGAAGGAAGATGGCAGTTGGGAAGACTGGCCGGCCGAGGGCCGGTTGAAACAATTCTATGGCACCGTAGAAAGCAATCCATACCAGCAGGGCTGGTTTGTTCCGCATGATATTCCGGGCATGGTGCAGTTGATGGGTGGAAGGGATCGTGTGATCACTGATCTGCTTCATTTCTTTAATAAGGCGCCTGCCAGCCTGTTATGGAACGATTACTACAATCACGCCAATGAGCCTGTACATCATGTGCCTTTTCTTTTCAACCGCCTGGGATCGCCCTGGCTAACGCAGGAATGGAGCCGGAAAATATGCGCCCGCGCGTATCACAATAAAGTAGAGGGATTGGTAGGCAATGAAGATGTGGGGCAAATGTCGGCCTGGTATGTGCTGGCAGCTGCTGGCATCCATCCGGTATGTCCTGGTGACACCAGGTACGAGATCACCAGTCCCGTGTTCTCCAAAATTGAATTACAATTAGATCCTAAGTTTGCAAAAGGCAAAACATTTACCGTGATAGCAAAAAGTAATTCTGCAAAGAATGTTTACATAACGCGTGCCTGGCTGAATGGAAAGGAATATAAAAAATGTTGGATCGATCATGCAGATATCGTAGCCGGTGGCGTGCTGGAATTGCAAATGGGCGCCGCGCCAAATACAAATTGGGGAGTTAAACCCTGAGCCGTCCTGAGCGGAGTCGAAGGATCGAAGGGGCGGGGCAAAACGTTGAGCGAAGGCGAAACGTTCCCTAACCACATTAATAAAATAATAAAGAAGTTTCTTTAAAGTATAGCCATGAAAATAGTTGTTGTTTTTTTACTGGTATTTGGGTTGAGTCCAACGTTTGTTCGCGCAGATAACAGCCGCGACCCTGGTGGCCTGCAACTGGGCAGTGGTTTGCAGGACAGCATGGTTATTCAACAGAACCGGCCCTTGACCATTTGGGGCAAGGCGCCGGTGGGTCAGCAGGTGTCGATCCGTGCCGACTGGATGTCTGGAAACATTACAGTGAAGACTGACGCCGGTGGTAATTTTTCAGGTATCATCGCCGTTCCGGCTGTGAAGTCCGGAGATTACAGTCCGCACACTATTGATGTATCGGATGGTATTTCGACAGTTGTTCTGCACAACGTATTGATCGGCGAGGTATGGCTTTGCAGCGGACAGAGCAATATGCAATTCAGTATGAAAGAAGTAGTGGATGCTACGAATGAAGTAGCTGCGGCCAATTTTCCCAATCTCCGGTTGTTAAATGTGGGCCTGAACTTTAGCGCCACACCTTACGAAACCTTTACCGGCAAATGGGTGGCTTGCCGTCCTGCTACTGTAAAAGACTTTAGTGGCGTGGGCTATTATTTTGGGCGGGAGTTGCAGCAAACATTGAAAGTGCCTGTTGGTGTTATCTTCTCCGGCATCGGGGCTTCCGCCGCGCAGGCTTATGTGCCGCAACCGGTGCTGGCTGGTGATACGATGCTGAACCGGGTGTACCTGCAGCCTTATTTGAACAGTCCGAAATCAAAGGAGGTGATCGATGGCGGATTTAGTTTTGAAAAAGTGACCCGTCCTTTTTTGTTATACAATGCCATTATTTATCCATTAAGACATATATCGTTCAGGGGTATTTGCTGGTACCAGGGCGAAGCCAACCGCAAAGAACGGGATGCTTATACAAAACTCACACAGACCCTTATCACAAGTTGGCGCGAGACCTTTGGCCAGGGCGAACTCCCATTTTATTTTGTACAGGTGGCACCTTATTTCCTGGACAAGGAAGACCCCACACTGGCTGACTATGCTTTTTTCCGCGAGGCACAGGAAAAGGTTTCAGCGCTTGGCAATACAGCCATGATCACCACCATCGATGTGGGAGAGGCAAAGAACCTGCACCCACATAATAAAAAACCCATTGGGGTAAGACTGGCGAAGACCGCGCTGAACCGTACTTATGGAAAGTTAGATGTTGTATGGCGTGGACCCCAATACCAGCATATGGAAGTCAGTGGGAAAAAAGCCATCATCTATTTTGAACCGGGTACAACTGCCGGTGGCCTGCGTACGGATGATGGCAATGCGCCACCTTTTTTTACGATCGCCGGTGACGATCAGCAATTCTATCCAGCTGAAGCAACAGTCGATGGCAATAAGATCATCGTTTGGTCGGCAAAGGTAAAGAAGCCAGTGGCTGTGCGTTATGCATTTACGAATTACCCGGTTACCACATTACATAACGGCGAAGGATGGCCTGTTATACCATTTCGTACGGACAACTGGACTGAACCAACTCCAAAAACGGATTAATGAAGAAATTGCTGTTTCCGATATTATTGTTATTCGTTTTAAAAACTACGGGGCAGACCGCTTATTTTATAGACGGCTACCACGGCGGTATCTATGGCCATCTTCCATCGTGGCAAACAAAATTCATGGTGGAAAAGCTGGCGCAATATCCCGACTGGAAGATCAACCTGGAGCTGGAACCCGAATCCTGGGACAGCATTGCGCGCAACGATCCGGCAGCGTATGCAGCTTTTCGTACATTGTTCACCAACCAGTCGACCAATGGGCGCATCGAATACGTTAACCCGGCTTACGGGCAAGCCTATTTATATAACATATCAGGTGAAAGCATCATAAGGCAGTTTGCATATGGGATGAAAAAATTACAACAGCATTTTCCTACCGTACAGTTCACCACCTACTCATCAGAGGAGCCTTGTTTTACAAGTGCCCTGCCACAAATATTAAAGTCTTACGGATTCAAATATGCGTCGCTGAAAAATCCGAACACGTGTTGGGGCGGCTATACACGTGCCTATGGCGGCGAGCTGGTTAACTGGATTGGACCCGATGGCAGTTCTATAATAACGGCGCCCAGGTATGCAATAGAGGCGTTGAAGCCGCATTCTATCTGGGAAACCATTGCTTCGGGAAACAGTGAGGAATATGTGCGGAAGGCTTTCGCCTATGGTATCCGGCATCCTGTTGGCATGTGTTTGCAGGATGCGGGTTGGAACTATGGGCCCTGGTTGAAACGAGGCCCTGCTGCCGCGAGCGCTTATACGCCCACGGCATATGCAACCTGGCGGGGATATTTCGCGAAAGCCCTGAGCGCAGTTGAAGGGGCAAGCAAAAAAGGACCGGGCGCAATCGAGGGTCGCTATAACAAAACCATAAACAACTGGCATTTTTCCCAGGAAGATCTGTTGGTGGGGTTGATGTGGGGCGCACAGGTGTTGCAGCGAATAGCGCGGGAAGTAAGACAATCGGAAAATTCCATTATACAGGCAGAAAAGCTGGCGGTGATGGCAAAGGTCTGGAAGGGTTCGCCCTGGCCCGATGCTGACTTCGGCGCTGCCTGGCGGACCTTGTTGTTATCGCAGCACCACGATTGCTGGATTGTTCCCTATAATGGCGCGCCCGGAGATACCTGGGCCGACAAGGTGGTCAAGTGGACAAATTTCACCAATGATATAAGCGACAGCATAACACAGGTGGCTACACGGCAACTGTCGGGCAGCACGGGTCAGTACGTGCGGGTATTCAATACCACGGCCGTTGAACGGAATGAGTTGGTCCGCTTTGGGGACAGGCTCTTCCAGGCAAAAGTGCCGCCGATGGGTTATGCGAGCTACCGGCTCAATGCTTTGTCAGCTTTAAGAGGTGCATCCGCAGTTAGGCTTAACAACGGTCTGTACCAGGTGGAGACCAACCTTTACCGGATAATGATCGATCCCGCAAAGGGAGGCACTATTACGAGCTGGGTAGCAAAACAATTAGGCAATAAAGAGTTGGTGGAAACCGGAAAACGTTTTAATGAGTTGCGTGGCCATTTTTACAATATGGGTGGCATGAAGTTCAGTGGTGATACTACCGCTGAGGTCAATATTGTTGAAAATGGTCCGGCCGAAGTAAAGCTGTCAATAAAAGGATGGATTGCGGGCAACCCCTTTACCCAGGTGTTGACCATACAACAAGGACAACCGAGAGTGGATATTCATTTAAAAATTGATTGGACAAATAACCCGGCGATCGGGGAATATTTTGATGAACCAAAGGATACCCAGGTGCGAAAGGCTTATTATGACGACCGGTTCAAGCTGCTGGCGTTATTTCCGTTGAAGCTGTCATCGCAAAAGGTATATAAGAATGCACCGTTTGATGTAACCCAAAGCAAACTCACCAATACTTTTTACAACCGCTGGGATAGCATCAAGAACAATGTGCTGTTGAATTGGGTAGATGTGGTGGATGGAGCCGGCGAATATGGAATGGCGCTATTGTGCGACCATACCACCAGTTATGTGCATGGGGCTGATTTTCCGTTGGGATTAACCTTGCAGTATTCAGGCAACGGGATCTTCTACCGGAATTATACCATTGATGGTCCTTCCGAAATAAATTATGCTTTGATCCCGCACAAGGGCAGGTGGGACCAGGCAGGGCTGTGGACGGAAGGTACAAAATGGAGCGAGCCTTTAATAGCAACAGGTGCCAATGAGGAGGGGCAGCGTTCTTTGCTGCATACGCAGAAAGGGGTGGAGGTATCTTCTCTTACCATGTCAGGAAATGCATTGTTGGTACGGCTGTTTAATGCAGAAGCAAAAACTCCCATCGTACGATTGTATGTTGAATTTGCTGCTACTACTGCCGTACAGGTGGAACTGGACGGTAAATCTGTAAAGGTATTGCCGATCTATAAAGATAAATCGGGCCGCCGATGGGTGGAATTGCCCATCCCCCGATTTGGAATAAGAACCATAAAATTTGAACATGAGTAAGAACTTTTTTCTATCATTGATCATGGGAATGATGTCGGCTACCGGGCTGGCCCAGGTGCAACCGCTGACACCTTTTGCCCCCGGAGACCGGATCGCGTTTGTCGGCAACAGCATCACAGAGGCAGGTTATTACGAATCGTATGTATGGCTGTATTATATGCTCCATTTTCCCGGCCGGCGGATCAATATTTATAATTGCGGCATCGGTGGCGACAGGGCCAAAAACATACTCGCCCGTTTGGATGCAGATGTGCTGGCGAAAAAGCCAACCACGGTCTGTATGACTTTTGGCATGAATGATTCCGGCTATTTTGAATTCCTGGCCGCGAATGCCGATTCAACGGCAAAAGAAAGAGTGCGCGAGTGTAAGTTATATTTTGATTCTATCGCACATAAATTAAAGAACTATACCGCTGCCAAAAAAATAATGATCACATCTTCGTTGTATGACGAAACGATGAAGAACCCGAAGAATTATTTTCCAAAGAAAAGTGAGGCCATGAATGCGATTGTAGCTTTCCAACAAAAGACGGCGCAGGACAATCATTGGGGCTTTGTCGACTTTTTTCATCCCATGACGGAGATAACGTTACAGAAGCAACGAACGGATTCCACTTTTACGCTAACCGGACCTGACCGCATTCATCCTGGCAATGCAGGACATTTTGTAATGGCCTGGCTTTTTTTAAAACAGCAGGGGCTGGCGGGCAAACCTATTGCGGAGATTGTTATCGACGCCGCGGCAAAGAAGATCCAGCGTTCAGAGAATTGCCAGTTATCGGCTTTGTCGGTGGTGCCGGGCGATGTACGGGTCAATTACCTGGCCGGTTCTTTACCCTTTCCGCAGGACAGTATACCGCGCATGTGGGATAATCCGCAGCGGCAGGCAGATGCGCTGCAGGTGATTCCCTTTAACGAAGAGATGAACCGGGAGATGCTGACCGTACACGGCCTGGGTATTGGGAATTTTTTGGTTACCATCGATGGTGAGCCCATTGGAAAATGGACGGGCGCGCAATTGTCGGCCGGCATTAACCTGGCGTTGTTAAAGAACACACCTGAATATGAACAGGCAATGTCCGTGCTTTGGCTGAATGAAGAGCGAATGGCGCTGGAATCGAAGCTGAGGGCCTATTACTGGTTGCAATTCGAATACTTTAAAGGAGCCGGGTTCTATTTTGCAGACAATGCCCAAGCGATGGATTCGCTGAATGTGACGGCACAAAAGAACTGGTTCGTTGGTTCAAAGAAGGACAACTACCGGGCGGCGCGTTATGCGGCAGTGAGAGCAGGGTGGCAGCGGCAGATGGATGTATTGGTGGATGAGATATACAAGGTCAATCAGCCTCGTAAGCATACCATCCGGATCACGAAGGCGGATTGAGTACATATCAAAAGATTAACCGCTCGCCAACATTGCCGTGTTTGGCGCGAAAATCTTTTGGGGTCAATCCTTTTTCCCGTTTGAAGGTGCGGTTAAAGTTCGACATGCTGGTATAGCCGCAGGCGGCGGCAATATCCGCAATGGCATCTCTCGTATCGATCAGCAGCCGTGCGGCATGTCCCAGGCGAATATCGTTCAGGAAATCCACGAAGTTCACACCTGTCTTCGTTTTGAAAAAACGGCTGAAAGCGGTCTCGGCCATGTTCACCAACGCTGCCGCTTCTGCCAGTCGCACAGGCCGGCTGAAGTTGGCGTTCATGAATTCGATCAGTTTTTCCATGCGCACGCTGTCCATAAAAATATAATCGGCATTGTATATCTTTTCTCCCGAGAGACAACGGTGGCCCGGGGTAATGGACAATTCGTTCAGGATGTTCATCAGTTCAACGACCGAATCAAAACCCGTTTTGTGCTCCAGTTCCTTAATGCGTGGCGCTATCCGCTGGATCGTTTCCTTTGAAAACAAAACGCCCTTGAGCGATTCTTCAAACAGTTGCCGGATGGAGCTGAGTTGCGTTCTTTTCAGAAAGGTTTCGTGAAAGAGGTCCCGGTGAAATTGGATGGTGATCTCGAAGATCTGAGCGCTTTGACATTTGTGGGTAAACCATGCATGTGGAATATTGGGACCTACCAGCACCAGTTCCAGGTCATCGATCTCCTCCATACTATCACCCACTACACGTTTGACGCCTTTGGCGTTTTCGATGAAGTTCAGTTCATATTCTTCATGGAAATGTAACGGAAAGTCGAATTCCGTTTTATACCTGGCAAACAGCGAGAAACAATCCGACTTGGTCAAAGGTGGCGCCTCTTTTAGGATCGATATGGACATAGCAAATTAATTAACCTATTTGCAAAAATAGGACTAATCAGCAATTAGCGGGTATTACCCAAAACATTTATACAATTCAATCCCTGAGCGCCCAGTCTGCGCAACAGCCGGATCCTGCCAAAGTTAGCATGAAAGACCCCAATGAATTAACAAACTATCTTTTCAACACCTTGAACGAATACAGTTGTCCGCCAACATGTACCGTCAGTACATACATGCCCGGCATAAGGGCCTGTGCTGAGGCCATTACATATGTGCTGAACCCTTTTGGCGCCTGGCCGTTTTCCTGTACAACGCTTCTGCCATATATGTCAGTAAGTTGTATCACCAGCTTTTCGCTGGCAGGCATGTACAAACCTATTTCCAGCTTATTGTGAAATGGAATGGGGCCAATACGGGTTACGTGGGTCGACGGCCGCGTCAGATACACAATGATAATATTGCTGTATTCAGTAACGTCCGAAGTGCTTACCATTTTAAGGCGATAGAAGATTTTTGTTGAATTCAGTTGTGCAGCACCGGCATCGGTGTAATGATAGTTGCCATTTCCTGTAACGGGATCTATACTGGCTATGGTTGTAAAGCTGCGGCCATCTATGCTGCGTTCCAGTTCAAAATGATCATGCCCAAACTCATCGGCGGTTTTCCAGTTTATTTTTACATCAACGCCTGATACCTGTGCAGCGAAAGAAAGCAGGGTAACAGGTAATGGATGAAGATTTGTTTGCACAATAAAACCACCAAAGCCCGTTACATCGAATGTTATTTGCCACATGCCTGTTGTAGCATTCCAGGTAATATTAGCATCAGCCGGATCAATAACTATGTCTGTTCCTGTATAACTGCCTGGCAAGCCGCTTCCGTTATTGCTGCTGCCACTGAACTTACCAATGCGCAGGTTGGCTTTTCCTACATTATCCAACGGGCCGGTGGGAAGATCGACCACACTATTAGGCGCTGCATTGAATGCATCGAACTCGGCCTGTGAAAAATACAGGGTTACGGTAGCCGTTGCAGTGAGCGGGTTGGCGGTGGGTGTAATTTGATAATGCCGTTGCACAAATGGAATTGAATTGTAAGTTGGTACGGTGCTTTCGACCCATACTTCACTGGTTACTGTACCTGTTATGGTGCTCGCGCCGGAGGGTACTACTTTGTCAATTAACTGGCACAATGAACCATAATATACATTGTTGTTTGTATTTACCGCCTGTGTTTTACTGCTATTTGCCGAAGGCAATGTTGGCATAGTTGCATTTAACAAGGCAGCATTACTGTAAACCGTACCGCCACTATTGCTAACCCTCACACGGTAATATCTTCCATTGACGGTTGTATTATCTGAAATAGTGAGGGTGGCGGTAGTGGCACCGGAATAAATACCGGTGTTGGTTAATGTTATGGGAGAACTAAATGCAGCATCGGTACTTTCCTGCCACTGGTACAATAAAGAGGCGCCTGAAGCGGCTGCTGTAAAAACAGCAGAAAGACCCAGGCATGTAGCGGAGGCCGACGGATGTGTTATAATAGCAGGAGGCGGATCATTATACCGGGCTATAAAAAGTTCCTGATCTGCACCCGCAGTAATAGAAACTGCCGGGGAAGAAGGGGAGAATGGCATGGTGCCGCCGGCAAAAATACCACCCACCCATATATTGTTATTTATACCAACAGCTACATCTATACCGGCATCGGTGCCGCTGGCTGCACTGCCGGCAGTCGCTAATTGAATGGCATTGCCGGTAGCAGGATCTACTTTTACCAAAAAAGCGTCATCATTGCCTGCTGAGGTAGCGGTGAATGGGGTGGTAGCGCCGGGAAAAGAAATGGAGCCCTGGAACCTGCCGGTTATATAAATGCCGGTTGTACCGGCATCATTTGCAAAGGCATAATCATTGCCACTGGCCGATCCGCCGGCGCTGTTTGCCCAGGCAAATGCATTGGTGGCCGGGTTGTACCGCGCGTAATACACTTCATCGAATCCGCCGGCGCTATTGGTTAAGTTAAAAGCCCCGCTTACACTGGCACTGTTGAAATAACCACTGATATAGGCAGCCGAAGTAGTTGCATCATAAGAGATCGCTAATGCTTCATCGGGCTCGGTGCCGCCTGCCGATAACCCGCTGAGGAAATTACCGGCAAGGTCCATTCGCAATAAACAGATATCAGCCTGCCCGGCATTGGTCAATGTCACCGATGCAGTACCTGATCCGTTTGAAAAATAAGCTGCATTCGCGCTGACAAAGGAACCTGCTATTACCAATTCATTCTGCCCCGGTAAAAAAGCAATACCGCTGCCGCTGACATTATCATTACCAATTACGCTGGCAGATGATATGGCGCCACCTGTGCTTACCCAGTTAAAAGCGCCAGTACCCGCATCGAGCTGCGCAACAAAAAGATCGGTGGTGGCCGAGGTCATATTTCCCTGTACCGTTCTTGGAAAAGCACCGGAAGTACCAAATGAGGCGGTAGCATTTGCTGTGCGTGTGGCAAAAATACCGGAGATGTACAGGTGCCCTGCATTATCGAGGCAAATGGCCTGACCCCGGTCGGTAGCAAGGGCCCCGCCAAATGCCTTTGCCCAAATGGTAGCACCTGTTGCTGCATTCAGGGCAAATACAATTCCGTCTGTGCTGCCACCTACGCTAGTGAGCGTAGTGGACCCTATGGTGCAGGGAAATTGCGAGGCACCGGTTATGTACACGGTTGTACCGTTTGTAACAATGCCCAGCCCGCCGGCATCGGTTGCCGCCCCGCCAAAATTGATGGCCCACTGACAAAGACCGGCCGCATTGAATTTGGCAACAAATCCGTCTGTTCTTGTTCCGGTGGTGTTTGCGGTAAGCGTTGCCGTTCCATTGCCGAAGTTGATGCTGCTATTGTAATTCCCTGTTACATACACATTGCCACCGGCATCGGTGCACAAAGTATTCACCGCGTCACTAAAACCGGCAACACCGCCTCCGTAGTTGCCGGCATATTGCCATTGCTGTGCCGATGCAGGTACAGTACAGAGCGTGCCGATGATCGCTATATATAGCGGGCGTGATATTTTCATTTTCAGATACATAAATAATTATTTTTCCACCCGGCGAATAATGATGGTGGCTGACCGGCCTATTCGTATTGGCATAATATATTTTTATGGTCTGTGGGGGAAGGGCCCGCTGACACAAATGATATAATTCAGGGCCAGCACGGGATGCAGCGCTTCAACAGGTGTATTATTGGTGCCGCCTGCTTCCGATGTGGTAATAACAGCATCATAGTTGCCCAAATAAGTATCGGGATCGCCATAGGTATACAGTTGATTGGTGCCTGTGGCATACACGGCATTTTCAGGAGTGCCTGAGTTCGTGGTACTGGCGGCTTTCGGTTTCATAGTTACCGTTACATCATGCGAATGTGCAGGGAACATGGCGGGGGTAAAACTCAAACGTTCGCTGCCACCGGTTTTTCCCAATGGCCATGATTCGCCTTGTGCACCTGCTATGGCTCTTCCGCGTAAGTCGGGTAAGGCAAATGTTTTTTTTCCATCGCCTCCATATATAGTTCCAATAATGGCAAATAAATGGGGGTATTGGCTAATTGATAATAATTGTCCATCGCACAGGGCCCAGTTAACAGGTGCAAAATTGCCGGCAAAAAGGGTAGTAAATCCTACAATTCCATCCATACAAAATGTTATTTTATGGTAAGCGATCAGCCACGCGAAGGATAAATTCCTTCAACACAAATGATATAGTTCATGATCAAAAATGGTGATAGTACAGGCAGCGCCTCCTGATTTTGTTCAAAGGCTACAGGGGTTGAAACCGGTAACACCGTAGCAGCCAGATTTGCGGTATCAACCGGAGTGGTACTGTATGCGTTGGGGCTACCGTTCACCTTTGCCGGATAATGGCCGGCAGGCGTATCCTCAGTTCCTGGTATAATGGCGCATTTGGGTTTTCCCGAAATAGTTACCGTGTGATTGTGTTTGGGAAGATTGTCAACGGTGAGGAACTCCTTTTCACTGCCGCCGGTTTCGCCTGCTGTATATCGTTTCATTTGTGGCGCCTGTCCTGCATGAACAGCTACCCGTTTACATAAGTTGGGTAAAGCAAAAGTTTCGATGCCATCCCCGCCAAATGTGTTGCCGATAATAGTAAAAAGATCTGTGTATTCACAAATCGGCAATTCCTGGCCCTGGCAAAACATCCAGGCTTTCGGCGCCACCTTGCCGGCAAAGGGAATTACAAGTCCTGTAAATGGTGTATGAAACATGGGTAATCAATTATTGGATGATAACGTTAAGGCCTGCTTGGAAAAATGCCTTTCAGGCAGATGATATAGGAAATTACCAGGTAGGGAGAACGGATATTCACTGGTTTACCAGCGCCTGCTTCACGCATAGCAACTGTATAAGCAGGCTCAACCATGAATTTGTCTCCGCTTTTTGCATAAGCGCCTGTAAACTCCGAGGGATAGCCGTCATTCGCAGTGGGATCTATTCCGATTTCTGTTCGGGCGCCTGGTTTCAATGAAACGGTTCCGCTATGGGTGTGTAACGGCATCTGGCCCGTCGTTAGGGTTAAAGTCTCTGTTCCTGTCGATTCGCCCTGTTGGTAATTATGAAATTCCGATTGTCCTGTTGATACGGCAGTACGGCCGCGCAGGTCGGGTAAATTAAATGTAGTGATGCCATTGCCGCCATACAGGGTGCCCAACACTTTAAACAAAAGAGGGTTTTCCGATATCAATAACGTTTGGCCATCACAGGTTGCCCAGTCGCGCGGAACAAATGGTCCGGCAAAACAAACTACCATGCCAATAACAGGAGTCATACAATGGGGGTTTAGGATTATTGTTTTACTCAACGACCGCTAAAGTACATGAGGTATAACAGGTAGTACAAGCCGGAAAAAGGGTATTTCAAAGTGGTTTTCAGGTAAGAATAAGCGGTTTTTCACCTTGTGCGGGTACCCTTAAAAAACTTGCTTTGCTGGATGATCTGTTATTATATTTACGCATTTGTCTCTTGTCACTTAAAAAAATGATATAATATGAAACCCCTGATTTGTTTATCTATTGCAGCCATGCTGCTTGCAAATGCCTGCAAACCCGCCAACCATGAACCTGAAAAAGAGAAGAGTGACAATACAAATGATAATAGCGCGGTAATATTAAAGGATACTATAAGACCTGATGTAGCAAAACGGTTGGTGAGGAATTTTGACCGCCGGGTTTATCAACACCACCAGGGCGCGTTAAGGTTCAGTGATACCCGTTGCGTATGGTTCAGCTCAAAGCAGTTGAAATCGTTGTTGAAGCTGATCGATAGTGAGGGTGGTAACGGCATCCGGTTCTATATGGCATCGTACGATTCCATCGCAAAACATGGGATCAAAGTCCCTGACGAATACCGCAATTACAGCACCCTCGTTATGGTGAGTACCCGCGATTCAGTTACTCCCCAGGGCGTTACCTTGCGTTGGGACTATTATAACAGAGGCCCCAAATTAAGAGGCGGCATTCTTACTGCCGATCCCGAGAACCGGGGTGAGATTTGCCCACCACCTAATAATTGTAATGCCGACGGAGCTACCTTACTGGAACCATAATATGAAAGACTACCTTACCCTTAATACCATTTCAGAGCTTTTTTGCCTGGCAGTCAGCATCTTTTGCCTGTACAGGGAAAAGGATAAAGTATGGAGAAGCTTTATCCTTTTCCTGTTGTTTACCTGCTTTACAGAATTAGCCGGCATCTATATCCGGAGGGAGTTGCGTTTGCCTAACTTCTGGGTATATAATATTTATTTAATAATTGAATGCGTTGCAACGAATTGCTTTTTATTTCATTTGATAAAGGCCAAACCTGACCTTAGGAAGTTATTAGGGGGGTGGTTTGCTGTCTTCCTGCTTTTTTATTTCATTGAGCTTTACATAAAACATTTTAATGCATACGTTACGGCCTCTATCACTTTTCTTTCGGTTGAACTGATCCTGGCAAGCATTTATTTTTATTACCGGTTATTGAAAGAAGAGCACTACAGGAAATTATCAACAGATGCCTCCTTCTGGTGGGTGAATGGCACTATTTGCTTTTATTTTTCGGGCATTGCCTGTTATATTTTTTTTAGTTACTTCTTTCTTGACACCTACATCACGAAATCCGTCAGTTATTTCCTGTTCAGTTTACAAAATGTTATTTTGTACGCGTGCTGGTCATATTCTTTTATATGCAGATATTTACAAAGGACCTCATCACCCTGATCGTTGTGGCCTCTGCGATCTTCCTGATCGCACCGGTTAGCCTTATTGCTTTTGTAATGCTGTACAACAGCAGGAAGAAAAGACATGAGCAGGAAAAGGAATGGCTGAAGACCAATTTTGAAAATGAGTTGTTGAAAAGCCAGATGGAAGTGCACGAACAAACCATGCAACAGGTGGCTGCCAACCTGCATGATAACATCGGGCAGTTGATAAGCCTGCTGATCGTTACGCTAAGCACCATTAAACCCGATCAGCCCCAGCGGGTGCATGAGAAAGTAGATTCAGCGTCGCAGCTTGCCAAACGCGCTATTAAAGAACTCCGGCAGCTTTCACGATTAATGCATGGTCAGGAACTCATACGCATGGGCCTTGCCGAAGCGATCGGTTTTGAACTTGACTATTTAAAAACGGCCGGTCTGCATACCATTCATTTTAATAACAACAGCGAGGCAAAAGCCGGACAAACCGATAAGGAGATTATCCTGTTCCGCATTTTTCAGGAAGTGTTGAACAACGCGGTGCGCCATGCCGAAGCCACAGCCATCGATGTTACCATAGATCAGCATGATCAATGCCTGAAACTAACGATCAAAGACAATGGCAAGGGGTTTAATGAGAAGGACCTGCCAAAAGAAAAGAAAGGCATGGGGTTGTTTAACATCAAAAAGCGAATAGCATTGATCGCCGGTGAAATTGACATTATTACTGCGCCCGGGAACGGTACCGAAATAAAAATTGTAACTCCATATCCCTAAACACATGACGGATAAAGAAATTTTAATTGCAATAGTAGACGATCACACCATGTTCAGGCAGGGCATCAGCAGCATTTTGTTAGAGAATGAAGAGATCAGGATCGTATTTGATGCGGCGAACGGTAATGACATGAAGGAAAAAATAGCCACGCATCCTATACCGCACGTCGTATTGATGGATATTACCATGCCGAAGGTGAACGGCTATGATGCCACCAAATGGCTTAAACAAAATTACCCATCGGTAAAAGTGCTTGCCTTAAGCATGTTTGAAGAGGACGAGCCCATTATTAAAATGCTGAAATGCGGGGCAGGGGGGTATATACTTAAAGAATCGACAGCGTCAGATCTTGTTCTCGCCATTAAGACCATTGCTGAACATGATTATTTTTTGAACAACCTGGTTACAGGTAAGCTCATTCGTTCACTTCAGGACGATGTAAAGACGCCCAATGTGGTTAATGACCTATCAGCTAATGAGATAAAATTTCTAGAGCTCTGCTGCTCCGAACTCACGTATAAGGAAATTGCCAATAAAATGTGCCTGAGTGCGCATACGATCGATAATTATCGAGATGCGCTGTTTCAGAAACTCGAACTGAAATCAAGGACCGGTTTGGTATTGTTCGCATTGAAGAACGATATTGCCCGTTTTTGATAAAAAGATGGTGAGTCATCCCGCCAGCCGGTGGAATGACTCACCATCTTTTTTTATACGTTTTCTTCTATAGCTAAAGCAACCTGGCTTGCGCCAAATAAACCTATACAAACCATTTTTGCCGGAAACACTTTGGGCGCTTTTTCAAAAGGCGTCAGCATCCGGTGTACGTTCCAGCAGGTATTACCAATAAAAGCGGTCACCGTTTCGGTATCCTGCTTTTTTGAGATGGCATAAACCGGCGGGATCATGCTTAATGCGCCAAGCACCATTTCAACATACGAACTAAACTTCTCCCAGGCGGCATTGTTCCAACCAAAATCGAGGATCTTTTTTGCCGCTGTAAGGCCTAATTCAGTTCTGGAAATATTAGAAACCCACGTTGCTTCATCGGGGTTGGGATATAACACATTAACGGCGCCGGGCGCCCTGGTGCCAAATGTAAATAATCCATGTAGTACTTTTACCTTTGTATTGCTGGGGTCGCTCCGTTTTTTAAGGCTCAACCCGATAACTAAAATACTGCTGGTACATGCAGCGATGCGGGCCGTCAAAAGAAGGATCTGCTGCGTTGACATGGCCCCGGCAGCCAGGTTATTGGTTTTAACAGGGTTCAGCAGTTGCTGTAATTGATTAAAACTTTTAGCATTGATCATTGCTTTGGTAAGCTCATTATCCGGAAAAGGTGCTGCATTCTTAGCGATCTTGTATACAATGGTTGCCGGTATGGCCAGTATGAGACAGCTTGCATCGAGCAGG
The DNA here is from genome assembly GCA_966212235.1 of uncultured Niastella sp. Taxonomy (GTDB): domain Bacteria; phylum Bacteroidota; class Bacteroidia; order Chitinophagales; family Chitinophagaceae; genus Niastella. The sequence goes on from CBIHPP010000009.1 coordinate 435,555, forward strand.
GTGAGCTGGTTGCCGGTTATTAATTTGTACATCCATGATATAACGGGGATATCAACCGGGGCATCCATCAGTTCAACCAGTCCTTTTACCATTATAACAATCACATCTATTACCCCAATAATAATATTCTCCGTGCTGCTTATAAATAACTCAGCCATTACGGCCACAATTCTTTTAACTATTTCACCAGCCGAAAGCGTGCCCAGTTTACCAATGATCTGGGTGTTAAGTGTATCATAGGCCTTTTTAAATATGGCGCCCTGTTCTTCGATCAGGCTTAATAGCTTTTTCAGCATATCTTCCAACGCGGGGCTTGTAGCGGGTACTATTTTCGTGTTGAAACCGGTGCTGCCTGCGCCGTTCTGCATATGGTAATTTCCCCAGTTTGCCTGTGGGGTATCCTCGCCCGGCATTGGGCCTGCTGCGGCAGCGTTTGCCGATAAGCTCGCTGGTATGGCCGGTAATCCGGCCCATTCGTTGAGTTTTTGTTTGATATCTGCAAATGCGTGCCTGATGTCGGTTTTTGCTGAACCAAGATCTTCGATATTTTTATTGATAGATAAGCGCATGATGTTTTTGATCACATCTTTGGTACGCAGTATATCTTTCCACTTGAACAGGAATCCCAGCCATTTGATCAGGTCCTCAAAAAACACTTTGATCTTATTGAAAACAAATTCAATTCCCTGCAACACGGCATTTACACTATCTATCACGAACCGGTATACCTGGCCTGCAATGGTAATAAAGCAATGGTACGCGTCATCGATCAGGTTCACGATGAATTGGGATACTTTGTTATACTGGTCTTTTAGCCAGTTAAAAATATCGCCGGCAGCAGAAGTGATAATATTATTGTTATCTGTTAGTACCAGGTCCAGGCCATCATTGGCCATTAGTAAATTTGTTTGGCGAAAATGGTTCAACAAAGAACGCCCGTCGTGGTACTGCCAGTCACCATCTTGGTACGTTACCCCCCAAAGTGTATCTGTATGTTGCAACGCAGTTTGTAATAGTTGCCGGTTGCTGCGTAACAGGGTAGTGGGTGGAGTGAGCACCGAACCATCCTGCGGCATCTTTTGCGCTATGTCGGTAAACCGGGCGAGCGATTCGGCAGTTGCATTTACTTCATGCTCCGGCGTGTTGGCAGGTATCAATGGCCGTTGGCTTCCATCTGCCTGTTTTACCTGTACTTTGCTCAATGCATCGGCTGTTTTTATTCCCGACAGCGTACCAACAAGGGCGCTCATGGGGTTAATATCAAGCTTTACATCACCCGATTCAATATGGTAACAAATGGCGCCGAGTGAATTCACTTCCTGCAGTAAGGTGATCGTTCCCGCCGCATCGGGTGTTATGGTCAGTGGAGCCGATTGATTTATGAGCCGGTATTCATTGTTGATGTATACACTGCACGAACCGGTAGCCGTGATATAAAAGGGAACGGCTTCTTCAAGCGGCAGCCCGCTGTCGTCGCTAACCCTGATATGGGTGGTATAGGTGTTCACTTCAATGACCTGGTCAACTTCGGCTGCTGGTAACAAAATTTCGCGCCGTTGCCACATGGAGCTAACCGGGTCGCGGCTTAGCTGCAGGAGCTTTTTACCCGACATATTGGAAAACAGTACACAGTTGCCGTGTTCAACATTCAGGAAGGTGGCTACCTTACTGCTTCCTGTAAGAATGGGGATCGGGCTGCTCCAGGCGCCGGGTACCATTTCGCTGCCTCTTGTACAGGAGATATAAAAAACCTCGCCACGGGTGTTCAGTCCCCATACGTACACCTCGCTGCCCGAAGTGTCGGCATGCAGGGTGCTGATTTGCTCCAGCACAGCATGTGAGATCAGCAAATGCGGGGTACCGGTGCTTGTTTGCTGATCATGTGGCAGATAATATATGCCGTTGCCGGCAGCAATGTACAGGTCGGTACAATCATCGCTTACGGTGGCGGTTGCTATGGTGGTTGTTTTAGCAGGCAGTTTAAAAATGGTTGGTTTGGGCGCCACCTTTGGGTTGAACACGTTGTACAATGGCGCATAGGCTAATTGCATGCGCCCGGCTGTATCGCCTAACGTATAGATGCCATCGATGCGCTCGCCCTTTTTGCGGCCGAGGCTGCTTTTCATGTTGCCTGCCTGCAGATCGATGGAAACGTCGTGGGCATTCCAGCATCTGCCCGTTACCTGTTTAGCCGGGTCAATGTAATACCGGAAAATGAAATCCTGCGCCGGATCGCGTAAAACATCTGCCACAATATATTCACCCGATTGTGATTGTTTAATGAATACATTTTTGATCACTACTTTTGCGCGTTCATGATTGGTATCGTCATACGCCAGCAGCGTCCAGCTGATTGTTGAGCACCACGATGCATTGGTGTTTTCATTATTCAGCGATACATACAGAAAATCATTGGCGCCATCGGTAACTACCAGGGCCAGGTCTACACGATTGGTATTGTTGTTTTCTGATACACTAAATACTTTCGCCGTAATTTTTTTGCCACCTGCCGTAAGTGAGCTGATCAGGTTGGTTTTGGTCCAGCCTTCCTTGCTGCCAGGTGTTTCGCTGATGCAATAAAATAGTTGGTCTGAACTGATGGAAAAGAACAGGGCGCATCCATCCCGGGCTTGTATAGCTTCGAATTGTGAATCTGGCGGCATAAGCAGGGCATGCTGCTGGTTCTTCATCAATTCTGATGAATAGTGTAGTTTCATTTCAGTAAAATTTAAGGGTTGCGGGGTGTTTTCAAAAAGCTGGCGGTTTCAGGCGCCAGGTAGGTGATATGCGCTAAAAGGTCCTGCTTGTCGGAGAACATAACTTTCTTGAAAGCAAAAGCATTACCGCCGGGAAAGATAAAATCCTGCACCACCGAAAGGGGCATACTGGTGAGTTGGATCCTGGTGAAATTGCTTAACCAGCTATTTACATTTTTTACTAATTCATCCACATTGGTAAAGAAGTTGAAAAAGTCGCCTACCGACCCCATGGTCGGATGATCTTCAGTAGTGGTTGTTTGTTTGGCAACGAGCCGGTTGTTTTCAATGGTCAGGTTGTACGTATCCGTAATTGTTCTGTCAATTACATTACCTGATGCGTCATTGGCCATGACGCCGATCCTGAGATAGATCACAAGGCGTTGCTTGATAACAATGGTATTGTTCACAAAAGTAACGGAAACGTCATAAGTGGGAGACAGCGACATTCTTCCCATCCAGTCTTTAGCCCCGGCGCCGTCATATGCTTCGGAGTGATAACTGTAACTCAGGACCAATGGGCCCGATTCGGGAAAGCTGACCGTTGGTTGCTGGTTAGCAGCCATTCCCCAACTGAAGTTAACCACCAGGTCCAAAAAGCCATCGCGCCAAACCCGCACGTTGGATTTATAACAATTTCTGGGCACAAAATAGTTCAGTTGTTGGTACATGTAATAGGCAAATGTTTTCCGGTTGATGGCCATTACGCCGTCAAAATCACCCATTTCATTTGTTTCCACCCAGTTCCAGTTAAATGGAATAGAAGGGGGCGCCTGTTTATAGTAGATCATACACTGGTAGTTGAGGGTCGCCACCTCGCGTTGAATGGGTGTCGGGTTTTGGATCCGGTTACCACCTGCATCCACATACGGACTAACCACCATGGCTGTATTGGTGATGGGCAGCGTGGCCAGTATAAGCCCCTCGGGTCTTGTGTACTTGAAAGAATATCCTAATACCGGCGCCGGGTTTGCTTTCAGGGTCTTCATATAGGTGTTCACAAAATACCGGTTCAAACAGCTCTGTAACCAGGATCCATCTTCAACGCCCGCGATATCGGGCGTGGTTGAGCCAAAAGCAGTATCAAGGTCCAGGAATAGTTGCTGAATGGAAAAACCGAACCCGGATTGTATGAATTGTTCCCTTTGTTTTTTTACAGCAGTGGGTAAATTATCACTGTTAGTCTGTATTTGCCTGAGGTCTACCTTCGAGGTAAATTGTATCGGTGATTGCGGGTTCTGCGATACGTTCACCCATTTGGGCGGGCTATATCCATCCATTACTAACTGCACCGCCCTGAATTCGGCGCACATCAGCCTGAACGTTACGTAAGTAGAATCACTGTCAAGGATAACTACATCGGGTATATTGCCAGGCGCCATACCGGGCGGCAGGCCAATTCTGGCTTTAAAACCTGTTATAAAACGTGCATCCTTCAGCTTTATAATATCGGGATTGGTTTTAGGATCGGCTTTATTGGGGATGCTGAAAGGATCAGCGCCTTTTGCATTCTTTTTTAATTGCTCATAGTCTATCTGTTTAGGGTTGCCATCTTCATCTGCCACAAAGCAGATCACAAATTCAGGAATAGGTAACTTATCTAAATATTGTTTCATGGTGGCATTGATAGATGCCTGGGTAACGCCCACAGCTATATCGTAGCCGTATGTGGGTGAGGAAAGAAAAGATTGTTTGGATGACATGATTGCGTTGGTTTATTGGTTATTGGGATCTATTTGTTGAGCGGCATATGACATTTTGTAAACGGTTTCCTCCTTACTTTCCAGTTGCGCATGGTGCAAATACGTGTTTACATAGTGGTAGCTACCGGTGCCGCCACTCCATTCACCATCCAATGTTAATTGAATGCTTGCCACTGGTTCCTGGCCGCTTTCAGTAAAACCACTTAGTGCTATGATCACCTCGTTTTCGGCTGTAATGGAATAGGTACCTTTCACCAGCAGTTGTTGGCTTGTTGGGAAGCCATCATGATCCTTGCCAGTTGAAACAATATGTCCTGTTCCTGTAATCGTTCCGTTTTCACCTATACTCAGGTTGACGATCAGGTCGGGTAGTTGAGGATTGTCGCTGCCTACAATGTATGTCAGCGAATCTGTTGGGGTCGTGTTTTTCATAATATGTTTTTATGGTTGTGAATATTTTTTTCACAACTGCTAAAGTATAGTTTGCTTCAGGTGGTGAGTAGGCGAAAATCAGGGTAATCAAAGGATGTTTTCAGCTTTTGCTGTAAGTAGTAATACGGCAGCCGCTCAATGGACAAAAACGGCATTTTGCAGCCTGGATATGACAATATGCAGAAGTTATTTTCTGAATTGGGCAGGGGATTGGAACTTTAAGGAATTATCCAACAATCAAAATTAGCAACATCAATCAATTGTATTAAATTTTTCATACATCATATTCAATGAAACAAAATTTAACGATCATTTTATCGCTATTTATCCAACTTGTTTTCGGGCAAAATAAACAAGAAGGCGAAACGATCAGGGATAAGTCTTTTCGCGAAGCTATCAGAAAGGCTGAGAAATACATTGACTCTTTACGCGAAAAACAGGATTTACCTGGAATTTCAGTTTGTGTAGGGAACAAAGAAAAAATCCTATGGGCTGAGGCTTTTGGATATGCAGATCTGGAGAATAAAGCCCCATTGTCTATTTATTCTAAATTCAGAATAGGGTCTGTTTCCAAATTACTTACGTCTTTGGCTGTAGGCAGGTTATACCAGGAGGGAAAGCTGGATTTGGATGCTCCTGTTCAACAATATGTTCCTGACTTCCCTGTTAAGAAGTATCCAATTACCAGCAGACAACTGGCAGCACATTTGTCGGGTATTCGCCATTACAGAAAAGGGGATCCCCTGGACATTCCGAAGAATTATAAAAACGTAATGGAAGGGCTGTCTATTTTTAAAGATGATACCCTGCTGTTTAAACCAGGAACCAGGTCAGAATATTCAACATATGGTTTTTCCTTATTAAGTGCTGTTATTGAAGGATCTGCCCATATGCCCTTTCTATCTTATATGCAGGATAGTATTTTTCTTCCGTTTGGCATGACCCATACAGCGGCTGATATTAATGACAGCATTATCGCAGACCGTGTAAGATTTTATGAACTCAATGGAAAAAAACTGGTGAATTCCCCTTTGGTAAATAATAGCTATAAATGGGCCGGAGGCGGATTTTTATCAACGCCTTATGATCTTGTAAATATGATAAGGGGTTTATTGGATCATAAGGTATTACATGAAAAAGCCCTTGAACTGCTATTTACTCCGCAAAGCCTGGAAAACGGAACAAGCACAAATGTTGGCATAGCCTGGCGGATCAATAAAACAAAAAGCGGCGTCACTTATATTCATCATGGAGGTGCGATACAGGGTGGAAGGACCTTTGTGCTGTTTTATCCCGAAAGCGGCTATATCTTCGCAGTGACAGCTAACATCAGCGGAGCCCTGCTCAATGTTGATGAAGCCATGGCAGTACTTCGTTTTTTCATAAATTCCCGGGATACCAAACGATGAAAAAATCAATTGCCCTGCTTTTTAATACCGGTTATTGGCTGATTTACATGTTCCTGACTGTGAGGGGGGTGTTTAAGGACGACGACCCGATAAGCATTTGGTTGGTGAACGTTCTTAATGGCATGTGTAGCTTTTTTACGTTTTATTTTTTGCTGGTGCCCAGGTTCCTGGCCAAAAAAAAGTTTCTTCCCTTCATAGGCTGGGGTATGGTGGTCATTATTGTTGCAGCCATTATTCCCACTCTGTTAATATTATTTATTGGCTGGGGTGCAGCTGGTTCTTTTATCACAAACAGTATTCGATGGGAACTGGCGAAAAATTCCTTCCTTGTGTTTAGCATCTTTGCCCTGCTGAACGGTATAATGGCCACCATTATCAAAGGCTTTTTTGCCTGGTATCATGAAATTCACGAAAAAACGGAATTGGAAAAAAAGAATCTGCAGATGGAACTGTCCCTGTTAAAGACCCATCTTAATCCCCACTTTTTATTCAATACCCTGAATAATATTGATATCCTGATCGAAACAGATCCCAAAGCCGCTTCTTCTTATTTACAGAAGCTGTCAGACATTCTCCGCTTCGTTGTTTATGAAACATCCCTGGAACAAATCCCGCTGACCAAAGAACTCGCTTACATCAAAAAATATGTTGAACTGCAACAAATAAGAACATCAAATAAACAATATGTAAATTTGAAAATCTCAGGTGACCCAGGTCAATTGATGATCGGCCCCATGTTGTTTATCTCATTCATTGAAAACGCATTTAAACATGCCAGCAACAAAAAAATGAATGGCGCCATTACCCTGGAAATCTCAATAGATAATAAGCAAATCCATTTTAAATGCATTAATATGTGTGATAAAACCAAATCGTTGGTATCAGCGCATAGTGGATTAGGGATCGCTTTACTCAGGCAAAGATTAGATCTGTTATATAAAGACCATTATGAATTGGAAATAAACCAGCAGGAAAATACTTTCAGTGTTATTGCTGTAATAAAATTGGATGGACATTAACTACATCATCATTGAAGATGAGCCATTGGCTATGTTGCGTATAAATCAGTATGCGCAAAATTTACCCTTCCTCAAAATTCTTGGGGCTTTTGACAATGCACTGGAAGCGATTGTCTTTATGCAAACCGAAAAAGTTGACCTTATTTTTCTCGATATTCAAATGGATGGCCTCTCAGGTATTCAGTTTCTTGAATCTATAAAACAAAGACCTGAAGTCATTATTACAACTGCTTTTGATGAGTATGCAGTAAAGGGGTTTGAATTGGAAGTAGCTGATTATTTGGTAAAACCTTTCCCTTTTGAACGATTTCTCCAGGCGGTAATCAGGGTACAAAACAAATTAAAGGTCGACCGGCCTGGTATTCAACAGCCCTACATCTTTGTAAGATCAGGGTATCAGCATATAAAAATATTACTTGAAGACATCCTGTTTATAGAGGGCGTTCGGGATTACAGGAAAATTAATTGCAGGGATGATAAGAAAACGATGACTTCGGAAACATTCACTACTTTGGAATCGAAACTCCCGGGCAACCAGTTTTGCCGGGTACATAAATCTTTTTTGATATCGCTGAATAAGATAGAATCAATAGAGAAGGACAGAATTAAAATTCAAAATAAGATAATTCCTATATCGGAAATGTATAGGGCTGATTTTTATAAACTTATTAAATAGTTATTATCTTGTAAGCTTTATCAGGAGCCTTTTTATGAATACTATGACGCAGGAAATCACCTTTAATGAAGCAGCCGCACCGATAGAATCAGCCGCCAACTTGCTTTTATATAACTTCAACCTGATGAATGTAAAATTGAACAAACGAATGCTGGCCTGCATTGCAGTAAGCATTTTTAGCATAAATACGCTAAGCGCTTTTCAAAAGCCGCCCAAGATTGTAAACATCGTAAACTTCATCCGTTTGCTCGAACCCAGAGACCCGGCCATCACGGAGGATGTATTGTACCAAACGGTGGTTAAACAGGTGGAGATCATGAAAAAATACAGGCTTGGCGGAACTTTTCTGCTGCAATATGATGCGCTGATGGATGCGCGGTACCAGGTATTGCTCAAAAGCCTGCCCAACAATTCATTTGAGATCGGCGCCTGGTGGGAACTGCCGCAACCGCTGGTTGAAAAGGCCGGTTTGAAATGGCGGGGCCGATATCCCTGGGACTGGCACGCCAATATTGGTTTTTCTACCGGGTATACACCGCAGGAACGGGAAAAGCTGATCGATGTATATATGGCGGATTTTAAAAAGATATTCGGCTACTATCCCAGCTCGGTAGGTTCCTGGTTCATCGATGCCTATAGCCTGAACTATATGTACACAAAATATCATATCGTAGCTTCCTGCAATTGCAAGGACCAATATGGCACCGATGGGTATACGCTATGGGGTGGCTACTGGAACCAGGCTTACTATCCCAGCAAAATAAATAGTTACATGCCTGCCCAGCACGCAGAAAACCAGATACCCGTTCCTATATTCAGAATGTTGGGAAGTGATCCTGTAAGGCAGTATGACCATGGATTGGGTTCCGGTCGCCAGGGTGTTATTACTTTGGAACCCGTGTATAAGTTTGGCGGTGGCGATTCCGCCTGGGTAAACTGGTTCTTTAACACGCTGGTCGATGACCCTTCTCCCGGCTTTAATTACACGCAGGCGGGACAGGAAAATTCATTTACCTGGGACGCCATGGCTAAAGGCTACGGGATCCAGATGCCATTGATTGCCCGTTTGCGCAATGAACACAAGGTACGTGTGGAAACACTGGCGGCTTCGGGTCAATGGTTCCGGAAGCAGTATAAAGTAACGCCTGCTACCGGTTTTTCCGTTAGTAAAGACATTGCCGGTAGCGACTCTAAAACCACCTGGTTCAATAGCCGCTTTTACAGAACGAACCTGTTGTGGGAAAATGGTTCCCTGAGGATCCGCGATATTCATGTATTCAACGAAAATTTTCCTTCTGTATACGAAAAGGAGCCGGTAACGGAAAATGAATGCAGGTTCTTCACTTTGCCGTTGGTGGATGGCTTTATATGGAGCAAGCCGCAGCAATTGGCAGGGCTGCGTTTAAAGGTGTTGGTCGATGGAAAAGAAATATTGTTGCAGGGCGGCGATCCGGTATTTACGCGAATTGGAGATACGGCCATGCACATCAGTTGGCCATTGACCACGGTGAAAGGAACTATTGAAATTGAACTGTCCGGGAAAAAAATGACCATACAGCTACGCGGGGGAGGACCTGTTAACTGGTACTTCGACCTAAACACTGCCGATGGGGTAATACTACCATTTGATACCATAGGAAAGGACCATATTGATTGTCATTTTGAGGGAATGCATTACCGTATGCAAATGGAGAAGGGTGTTTTTTCCCAACCAGCCAACGGCGCGGTGTGGCGGATGACCCCGCAGAGAAATATCATCAGCCTGGTATTTTAATTGGAAGATAGATTTACATTAATTAATACTAAAAAGAAAATTGCATCAGCTTTCGGGTTGGTGCAATTTTCTTTTATTAAAGCCAAAACTACTTTTACCCGGAGCTTCCGTGGCATCGGTCAGGCGACTGCGATAGCCTTTGCTCAGGCAGGTAAGGTGTTATTGGTCCTTAATCTTTATTTTTCCGCTATCTACTTTCATCTTCATGTCCCCCGTTTTCATCTTTGAGTCGTCCTTATTCATTTTCATTTTACCGTCTGCATCCTTTGTCTTCATCTTGCCGTTGTCCATTTTAAACTTCATATTCCCTTCTTTCATTTTGATGTCATCTTTGTCCATTTTTATCCGTTTGTCGTCCAGTCTGTACATACCATCTGCTGATCTGACCAGATAATTGTTTATAATGTACCTGCCTCGTCCGTACACCGTATCACCGGTGGCCATGTTTACATAATAGTCAACAGGTTCATTTGTAACAATGGAATAGGTCCTGTTAGTTCTTGGGCTGTAATATAAATCAACCGGCTGTCCTGTTCTGAGATCAATGTATATACTATCGGGGGTCGGGATGGTATCTTTTGGAACAGTATCAGTAACCGGTTGCTTATCAGTTACCATGGTATTAGCGGCAACATACGCCTCGTTATTAATGTATTGGCAGCTTGCAATGATCAATGAACTGCCAGTAACGGCCAGTAATCGTTTTATCTTGTTCATAAACCATTTATTGTATTATAAGCAATTTTCATGCGATCTGATAAAATGGTTATAGTATATGGCCGGTGTGGAAATTCGGCAACAGCTTACGCCGGCCCCTCATCCCTTTTCTGCTATACGACATTTAAGGTATTAAAAGGGGATAATTGCAACACAGACGCATATCTGGTCTTAGATGAGTGAGAATCCCTGCCAATGTAGGCGAAAAGCGTCTTATATTATGTTTTTCAATCTATTGGCGCTGTATTTGCGCCCTTTATAGTACTACATGGTGCCACCAGGTACTTACACAAACTGTAGACGTATCATTTAATATATTTTATGACAAAATTTATTGTATGCTTATCGCTTATTGTTCCTTTGGCAATGACGGCTTGTTCAGATGAAAAAACAGAGACTAAAAAGGAAGTGATCGTTGTTCCTGTTACGCCAGCACCAACACCAACACCAGCTACAGCAACTCCTGAAAAAAATACTACGATTGTTTTAGATAGAAATGGAGTGAAGGTTGGCACACCAAAAGTAAATGTCACAATTAATTCAGAGAAGAAGAAATAGGAAATGCTTCACCAGCATCGCCTATAGTTTTATGAACCGCCGGCACTATACACATTTGTTTTGCCCGCCAGTCTTGTCAATCTCCCTCCATTGCCCTGATAATATGACCAAATCCAGGTTGCTCCGCCATCTTTCGCTGGCTGGTGGCAAGGTTTAACGACGACCAACTGGCCCCGTAATCAGAAGAAATATACGTTGTGCCCGCCATCCCCACTGCAACACCTTTTCCATTAGGCGTTTTGTTTAGTATACCTAACGCAACGCGCCAGGGGACAAGTATGATTATAAATATCCATATTTGGGAGCTACATCGTAAGTAAGTATGCTGCATGTAAAATTTTTTTTGGTTAAAGAAGATATCTGGAACGATTTTTTAACAGGTATGGAAACTCTGATTTATCCACCAAAAAAGAAGTTACATGAAATCTATTTCCTGGTTTATCACCCTTGCAGTTGCGTTGGTCGTGTTGAATGGCTGCTCCAAGGACGATAAAGACAAAAAACCTGAATCACCATCTACAGGCAAACCCGTGGAGACGAACCCCGCCAATACAAGTTATCCACCCGCATTTACCGGGCAAACCCGTATCAATGGTGTTACTACTGTTGCTCCTTTTCAGGCGACTATACTCACTTCTGCGCTGGTTGCTCCCTGGGGTATCACCAGCCTGCCCGATGGTCGTTTGTTGATCACCGAAAAAGCAGGAAGAATGCGTATTGTTACGAATACCGGCACGGTAAGTAATCCCATCACCGGTATTCCAACAGTTAACGCGTCTGGTCAGGGCGGTTTGTTAGGTGTATGTATTGACCCACAGTTTAACACAAACAGAATGGTATATTGGGTCTTTTCTGAATCTGTAACAGGCGGTAATTTAACCGCTGTAGCCAAAGGCAGGCTTGCTGACAATGAGGCCAGCATAGAGAACGCAACGGTGATATACCGCGCTAATCCCGCTTATAATGGCAATCTTCATTACGGAGGCCGCATTCTTTTTGATAGAACCGGTAATCTGTTCGTGAGCACCGGCGAAAGGTCCGATTTAGCCACGCGACCATTGGCCCAGTCTGTAACGGCTGCATTGGGAAAAATTATCCGCATTACCACCACCGGAACACCGGCGCCCGGAAATCCCACATTCAGTCAGTCAGGGGCTCTTCCTGTATTGTATAGTATCGGTCATAGAAATCCGCAGGGAATAGCTATACACCCAACAACCGGCGAGCTTTGGCAAAGCGAACATGGTCCCCGTGGCGGCGATGAAATAAACCGTGTTCAGGCGGGTGCTAATTATGGCTGGCCGGTTATTACTTACGGTATCGAGTATAGCGGACAACCCATAGGCTCTCCGCCTATACAGCAACAAAACGGTTTGGAGCAACCTGTTTATTACTGGGACCCGGTTATTTCACCCAGTGGAATGACCTTTTACAAAGGCAATCGTATTCCTGAATGGGAAAACGATCTGTTCATTGGTGCATTAAGCGGTACTCATATTGCACGCCTGGTGATCGATAATAACAAGGTCGTAGGAGAAGAAAGATTACTGGCAAGCGAAAACCAACGATTCAGGGATATTACCCAGGGTAAAGATGAAGCCTTGTATGCCATAACCGACGGAGGCAGGTTGTACCGGATCGATAAGCAATAATTATTAATCCTGTATAATAAATAAGCGATGCCATGCCGGGCCAACCTGCATGGCATCGTTGTTTTTAAGGACAGTTCTTTGAGATTAATAGGAATGAACAGGATGTAAACAATCGAAAAAACCGTAATGAATTTTAGTAAAGTCCCGGGTAGTGGAAATTTCTTTTCAACTTAACTTAGGTTTAATTATCATTATTTGTGTTTTAATTAGCCCGTGGGTTCGCCTGTTTTATCAGGATGGCCTGGTGCGTTTTCCCTGTTCGTAATTTCAACATTCACATTCATTGATTGCAGTAAAGCCTGATAACTTACTGTAGCAGTAGCTTTATTTTGAAATGAATATTTTCAGTTTTCAGGCTGTTCGGCGTACTGTTTACAAAAATGCTTCGAGCGGAGACGGAGATTTAAAGAAGGATACTCGTTTCTAAAGGGTTTAAAAATATTGTTATGAGTCATTTCAAAGAAGGCTGGTATGTTATTTACACGAAACCACGTCATGAAAAAAAAGTACATAGCCGATTAGCCAAAATGAATATCAATTCTTTTTTACCGCTTAAAAAGAAGCTTCACGACGGCCGTAATATGAGAAGGTTTGTTGATGAACCTCTTTTTTCATCCTATATTTTTATTTATCTGAACGATCTGCAAAGTTATTATCATGGAATCGATACGGAAGGCGCTTTATATTACGTTCGGAACGGAAAAGAGATAGCCCGGGTTGGAGAAACGGTGATCAACAATATCAGGCTGGCCGTTGATCATGGCGGCGATTTTGAAGTGTCGGAGCAACGGTTTCTTTGTGGTACAAAGCTGGTAATTGGAAAAGGGGCTTTAACAGGCCTCGCTTGCGAAGTAGTTCAATCAAACAACAAACACAAACTGCTTGTAAGAGTAGAACTGTTGCAAAGAAATATTCTGCTTAGTTTGCCGGAAGAGCATTTGGTGACCGGTTAAATGATTACAACCTCTTATTAAACACGCTATATAAGCAATCGATAGTTGCTCTCAAGCGTAATGAAGCACTCATTGGTTCAGGAGTTTGTGCCGTGCCGTTGTTTGCCGCTTATATTCAATTGTTTATTCCTCGGAGTTAAAAGTACTTAATCAGTAATGCGCGGCACGTTATACCAGCCAAAAAAACTCTCTTTAAATAAAATGTTTTGGGTAAAAATCATTATCCTTTTTATTTTATTTAATTGTTTGAGTAATTGCATTTTTTCCCAGGAAAATGTCGAAAATGATATAAGCGCTGAATTGGAAAATGAAATAAAGGAATTGATGACCGGCGGCGCTATACCAGGAATGAGCCTTGTCATTATAAAAGATGGCAGGCCGTTGATCAAAACCTATGGGTATGCCGATGTAGAAAATAAAGTACCGGTTACTCCAAAAACATTGTTTCAAATAGGGTCCTGCAGCAAGGCGTTTACTGCTCTTGCCGTTGCGAAATTATCCGCAACAGGTGACATGAATACCAGGTCTTTCGTATCTGACTATATTCCATGGCTCACCTTCACGTATAAAGGAGAACTGGTAAATGTCACTATTGAACAACTTATACATCACACAAGCGGCATACCATGGAAAACCATTTCTTTGATTCCGGAAAGTAAAGAGGAGAATGCGCTTGAAACGACAATTAGGAAAATGGCGGGTATCAGTTTGAATAATAAACCTGGAAAAAAATATGAATATGCAACGGTCAATTACGACATATTAGCCCTGGTAGTAGAAAAAGTTACAAAACAGAAATTTGAAGCATATTTACAATCGGCTGTATTTGACCCATTGCATCTGGAATTTACTTCCATTGGCGAGCCGTTAAACAGTAATTTAATGGCTGCCGGATACAAACCTGGTTTTTTTAAAGCCAGAGCATATTCGGCGCCGGTATATCGCGGCAATAATGCGGCTGGATACGTGATCACTAACGCGCTTGATATAGAAAAATGGTTGTTTTTTCAAATGGGCCGGGCTGATACCAGTATGTATTCATTAGCCAAAACCACCCATGTGCGCGACGAAACAGTGCCTCTTCATGGTATGTCGTCCTATGCGATGGGTTGGAATATTTCATTAAGCGGCAATAAAGAAATTTATCACGACGGTTTAAATCCAAATTTCAGCGCCTTTATTGCATTCCGTCCGGCCTCGGCAACCGGCATTGCGATTCTTGCCAATTGCAGTAGTAATATTACTGCCTTTATTGGTGATCGTATAATGAAGCGATTAACCAACGAGGATATTAAGGCAGAGCACCGTCCTGATAATGAACTGGATAGGATATTCTCGATGATCTCATTTATATTTCTATTTTATATTCTTATCATCATTGGTTTTTTTATACATGTTGTTGTAGATATAAGGAGGGGCCGCAGAATATATGCTGGATTTGCAGGAAGAACAGGAAAGGGATTTTTGTCGGCATTGTGTTTGATCATTCCATTTCTCGCAGGCATCTATTTATTTCCGATGGCATATGCCGGTTTTACCTGGCATACGATGTTAGTATGGACGCCATATAGCTTTTTTGTGATGATCCTGCTTGTACTATTTTCATTGTTTTTGAGTTACTGCATTTACTTTGTAACCCTGCTTTTCCCCGAAAGCAACAAGTATAAAAGAATGTTGCCCCGGGTTTTACTCTTCAGTTTGTTGTCAGGTATCTCCAACATGCTGCTGATCATGCTGATCACTAATTCAATTTACAGCGATGCAAAAGTTGGCTATCTGGTTTTCTATTATATACTTATTCTGTTGATCTATTTACCCGGCCGGTGGTTTGTTGAGTCGAGCCTGGTACGTCTTACCAGAAGTATGACCTATGAACTTAGAATGGAATTGACCGGTAAGATATTTTCAACTCCGTATCAGCGGTTTGAACAAATTGACAAAGGCCGGATCTACACGACGCTCACGAATGATATCACTACAATGAGCGAATCACTGAACATTATTACCTCACTGATTACGAGTTGCTTTACTGCAATTGGCGCTTTTCTGTATCTGGGATCAATTGCTTTTTGGGCCACTTTTCTCACTATAGCCCTTATATTATCGATCTCTGTGGTTTATTTTACTGTATCGCGAAAAACGAAAAAATACTTTGAAGAAGCCCGGGATACGGAAAATGACTTTATGAAGTTGCTGAACAATTTGATTGCAGGGTTTAAAGAAGTTAGTCTGCATCGTATTAAAAAGAATGAATACCAGGCTGATATTTCGAGCATTGCTCTTGAAAATAAAAACAAAATGACTTTTGCCCGCCTGCGTTTTATAAATGCTTTCCTGGTGGGCGAATCCTTACTGGTTGTTTTATTGGGTATTGTTGCCCTGGGTTTGCCAGCGATGTTTGAATCGATACAAACGCAAACCATCATGAGCTTTGTAATAGTACTGTTATATTTAATAGGACCGGTGAACAATATCCTGACTTCTATACCGGCTGTTATGCAGTTAAAGATTGCCCGTAAACGGGTGCTTGGCTTTATTAAGGATATTCCATCAGATGAGCATTTTATAGATAAGGCACATAATGAAAAGATAAGTAATGTATCGGTTTTTCGGATGGAAGGAATAAAGTTTCAATACAGGGAAAGCAATGAAGAAAACTGGTTTACGGTTGGACCTGTAAATATTGAGATAAAAAAGGGTGAGATAGTATTTATAACAGGGGGGAACGGCAGTGGTAAAACAACACTGGCTAAATTAATGACTGGTCTTTACAGAGCCGATGAAGGGAACTGTTATATGAATGATGTAAAGGTGGATGCTGCCCAACTGGGCGAATATTTTTCAGCGGTGTTTGCACCGCCGGTTGTTTTCAAAAAACTGTATAATCTCAACACCAGTGATCAATCAGATAAGATCAGCGGGTTTTTGAAACTGTTGCATCTCGATAAAAAGGTGAAAGTAGAAAACGGTGAATATAGTACGCTTGCTTTATCTACCGGACAGTTAAAACGTCTTGCCCTGTTACAATGTTTTTTGGAAAATAACCCTGTTTATTTATTTGATGAATGGGCGGCCGATCAGGATCCGGAATATCGTAGCTATTTCTATAAAAAGCTGCTTCCCGATCTGAAGGCGCAGGGTAAGATCATTATTGCTATTACTCACGACGACCGGTATTTTTATGTGGCAGATAAAATTCTTAAAATGGAAAATGGCCAGCTGAATATCAGCTATCCCGAACTTCAGGAATGGGAGCGTTGAGTTTTCTATGCATGATACCCCCGCAATAAGCAAACTGGAATGGTGTTTTCAATATAATGAAAGCGGTGTTTTGTAAACTGATTTTTGTTTGATCAATTATATGGCAAAGACGGTACTGTTTTGTTTTCCCTATGCCGGAGGTTCGGCAATGATCTTCAACAGCTGGCGGAAATATCTTACTCCTTCAATAGAGCTAAGGCCTGTGGAGCTACGGGGAAGGGGGCGTAGGATATCCGAGAAAATGTATGGCGATACAACCGAAATGATAGACGACGTTTTCCATTTAATAAAAAGTACGGCGGATCAATCGGCATATGCTTTATTCGGACATAGCCTTGGCGCCCTGATTGCTTACGAACTGGCGCAAAAGATGAGGAAAGCGCATCTTCCACCTGCCAGACATCTTTTTTTTAGCGGGCGCGGTGCTCCCCATATAAAACGGAATGATGAAAAAATTTATCACCGTATGGGCAAAGAAGAGTTTGAAGATGAAGTTTTAAAGCTGGGTGGAACGCCGCCGGAATTATTTAAAAATCCTGAGCTTGTAAATTTTTTTCTTCCCCTGCTGAAGAACGATTTCAGGCTCGCGGAAACCAGGATGGATACTGAAATTATCAATCCACTCGATGAAGATATTACCATTTTTTTAGGCACAGAAGACGATCTTACAACTGAACAATGTGAAGAATGGAACAAGCATAGCCATCGCGCATGTCATCTCAAATATTTTGAAGGCGGGCATTTCTTCTTGCACGAACATGTGCCGCAAATAGTAAATACCATCTGCACACACCTGAATAATCAGTAACTATGCCTTTTACTAATCTCTCATCAGTATTGAGGGAGCGAAGCCGCCTGTTGAGTTGCGGTATTACCTTCATAGAAAAAGGTAGCCAGGAATCGTTCCTTTCTTACAGCGACCTGTATGATGCCGCCCTCCGGGCGCTGGGATATTTTCAAAGTAAGGGAATTGGTCCTGGTGATGAACTCGTGTTCCAGATCGAAGACAATAAAACCTTTGTTATTTCTTTTTGGGCCTGTATATTAGGCGGTATTATTCCAGTTCCATTAACTACTGGTCAAAATGAAAATCACAAACAAAAGCTATTTAATATATGGTGTCTTTTAAATAACCCATTTATATGTGTATCTGCGAATCATCTCAGTAAGCTTCAGGCTTTTGCAGAAGGGGATGAAACAGCGGAGATCTTTAAGCAGATGGCGGCCGCGTCGATTGACACAGCAGGGATTTTCACTTTTGTAAACAAAGGCAGGCAGTTTGAAGCAAAAGAAAATGATATAGCCTTCATACAGTTCTCCTCCGGTTCAACAGGTAACTCGAAAGGAGTGGTTCTTACACATAGAAATTTGATCTCAAACATGGAGGGGATCAGTAAAGCGGCAATATATGCTGAGGCCGATTCAATGATAAGCTGGATGCCCCTCACGCATGATATGGGTTTGATAGGTTTCCATTTAAATCCCCTGTTTTGTGGCCTTGATCATTATTTAATGCCCACCGCACTCTTTGTGCTAAGACCTGAACTATGGCTGCAAAAAGCAAGTGAGTATAAAGTGAACATACTTTGTTCACCGAATTTTGGATATCACTATGTGCTTAAGCATTGCGATCTGTCAAACAATAACTGGGATCTGTCGCATGTAAGAATAATCTATAATGGCGCCGAACCTGTTTCAGAAGAATTATGCCGGCGGTTTCTCTATGCCTGTGCGAAATTTGGCCTTAAAAGCCATGCGATGTGTCCCGTATATGGATTAGCCGAAGCTACGCTTGCGGTTTCCATCTCGGATCTGGAAAGTGAAGTAATGGATATACGTGTTGACAGAAATAAGCTCAAGCCAGGGGACAAAGTTTCATTAACGGCTGCGGGGAACGACCTGGTATCGTTTGTCAATGTAGGTTCTCCCATCAGCGGATGCCACGTAAGAATTGCAGACAATGAGAATAATGCCTTGCCTGAAGGAACCATTGGCCTGGTGCAGATAAAAGGGGAAAGTGTTACTGCAGGCTACTATAACAATATTGAGGAGACAAAAAGATCGATATTACCCGGTGGCTGGCTCAATACCGGCGATCTGGGGTTCATTTATAACCATGCTTTTTATATTACCGGCAGGGCGAAGGACATCATTTTTGTAAATGGCCAGAATTATTACCCCCATGATATTGAAAGAATAGGAGAAGAGGTGGAAGGGATCGAATTAAATAAGGTGGTGGTAGCTGGTCACTTTAATCATAAACTGCAAAAGGAAGAGTGCGTTGCGTTTGTGTTTTACCGGGGAAGTTTACCCGATTTCAATAGAATCGCAACTACCTTCAAAGGCCATGTTGGCAATAAAACCGGATTGGAAATTGACAGGGTTATACCGGTAACCGAAATACCGAGAACAACCAGCGGCAAATTGCAACGATTTAAATTAATTGAATTATTGCAGGGAGGCAAGTATGATGAAGTAGAAGATCGCCTTATGCTGTTACAACAAGAGCAGGTATCACCGGTAACATTACCACAGACAAATACGGAGGAACGCCTTTTAAGAATATGGAATGAAATTCTGAATCCTGGCAATATAGGAGTCGATCATAATTTTTTTGCAACGGGAGGCAATTCGTTGAATGCCGCATTGATGAGTATGATGATCTTAAAAGAATTTGAAGTGGAATTGCTGCCGGATGTCATTTATGAAAAACAGACGATTAAACAAATAGCCCAAAAAATTGACAGCCTGGGCAAAGCAGCCTATTTACCGCTTCATTTTACCACTGAAAAATATCATTCGCTTTCCCCGTCGCAGAAAGGCGTATATCATTTCTGCAGGTTAAATAGCTCATCGGTTTGTTACAATGTACCTGTGGCTTTCAGTATGGATGGTAAGCCGGATATTAACAGGCTCGAGGCCTGCCTGCAACTACTGATACAACGGCATGATTCGCTCAGGACTTCTTTTTCCGCTGCCGGCGACCAGGCTGAAATAAATGGTCATGCTGATTTCTCATTACAACAGGCAAGGAGTACAAAATCCCATTTGCAGGAGATAATACATTCCCTTATAATACCTTTTGATCTGCAAAAAGCGCCCTTGTTCAGGGCCACGCTCATAAATGTTGAGGATGGTAGCTATGTGTTATTTCTCGATTTTCATCATATAATAGCCGACGGGCTGTCTGTATGGAATTTTATGCGAGAACTGGTTGAATTGTATCAAGGGAATACGCCTCCTGCCTTGTCGGTTCAATATAAAGATTACGTTTCCTGGTTAAACGAAAATTTCGCATCCGATGATATGGAACGGCAAAAGGGCTGGTGGTTAAACAGGCTCAGTGGTGATCTGCCTGTTTTGGAGCTTCCCTGCGATGAGCCGCGGCCTGCAGTATTCAGCTTTAAAGGCAGCAAAATAAGTTTTGAACTTTCAAAGGAAACAACTGCGCGGCTTCGGGCAGTTGCGGCCAGGAATAATTGTACACTTCATACTGTAATGTTTACACTGTATGTTATTATGCTTTCAAAATACAGCGGTCAGGAAGAGATCATTTGTGGAATAGCCGTAGCCGGCCGCAGGCATCCTGATCTGATAAACGTAGCCGGTATGTTTGTAAACAATCTGGCGATCAGGAGCCACATTCCAGGCAACGAAACATTTAACGAATTACTGCAAAAACAGAAGGATCACATCAGGGATGCCCTGATTAACCAGGATTACCCTTTTGAAGAGTTGGTGAAAGCACTCAACAATAAGAGGAATGTTAGCCGCAATCCGGTATTTGATACCATGTTTGTATATCAGAATATGCCGGTTGCTGATCTTAAATTGGAGGAATTGTCTTTTAACCGGGTTAATGTTGATGCGGGTATTTCCAAATTTGATCTTTCAATGGAAGTATTTGAGGAGTGTGATTCGCTGATTTGTTATATTGAATATTGTACCGACCTGTTCAGGACACAAACTATCTGGAAATTTGCAGCGCATTTTGAAACCCTTATTGACCGGGTTCTCGCTGCGCCTGATACAAGATTGCAGGATATATCGATTATTCCCCATGATGAATATGATGCATTCATGATAAATATGAATGCAACACAAACAGCATATCCGGCCACCAAAACCTTACACCAGTTATTTGAAGAGCAGGTATGCAGAACACCCGATCTTATTGCGGTTGAATATGAAAATAACTTGCTCACCTATCGGGCGTTAAATACTAAAGCAGACTTCATCGCTGGTATTCTTCGCGAAAAAGGAATTGTTCCTGATGTTGTTGTTGCTGTATTTTTGGAAAGGTCTGCCGGCATAATCGAAAGTATGCTGGCAATTTTAAAGGCGGGTGGATGTTTTCTGCCAATTGAAACAGGCTGGCCTGCTGAAAGGATAAAATTCGTGTTAGAAAACAGCCAGTGCAAGCTGGTGATCACAAATGAAAAGGTGCTTCATAAACAGGTTATTCAAATTCCTGACCGCATCGAAATCGTTGATGTTGATAAACTGAATGCAGATTCACAGCCACAACCTTCCATTGAGAATTGTAATACCTCCCGGGATCTATGTTATATAATTTATACCTCGGGAACTACGGGTTACCCTAAAGGCGTAATGATTGAACATAGGTCCGCGGTTAATTATATTTTATGGGCAAATGAACAGTATGTGCGTGGTGATCAAATGGATTTTCCGCTTTATACGTCCATTGCATTTGATCTGACCATAACATCGGTTTTCACACCACTTCTTTCGGGTAACCGTTTAGTGGTTTACAATGAGCAGCCAAATGAGTTTCTCCTGGAGAGAATATTGTCAGAGGACAAGGTGGATATTATTAAACTAACTCCTTCCCATTGTAAGCTCTTAGCAGGGCTCCTTGAGGCTCCTGGTAACATACAATGCCGGTTGAAGCGAATGATTGTTGGCGGGGAACAACTGGAAAGCGTGCTCGCGAAAAAAATAAATGATTTATTCCAGGGCAATATTGAGATATACAACGAATACGGTCCAACTGAAAGTACCGTTGGCTGTATGATCCATACTTTCAATGCCGGCGAAGAAGGGAGTTTTGTTCCAATTGGAGTGCCGGCAGCTAATACCAGGATATACATTCTTGATAAATATTTAAAACCTGTGCCGGCGGGCGTGTATGGTGAAATTTTTATTGCAGGCGATGGACTGGCGCGGGGCTATCTGTTTAATGAGGCATTGACAAATGAAAGATTTCTTCCCGATCCATTTTATCCGGGGGAAAAAATGTATAAAACGGGTGATGTGGCCAGAAGACTTCATGATGGCATCATGGCGTTTTGTGGGCGGTACGATCAACAAATTAAGTTGAATGGCTACAGGATAGAACTTTCTGAGATCCGAATGCAGCTGATGGAACATACTGATATTGATGAAGCCCTGCTAATTGTTAATAGTAATACAAAGAACCAGTATATATATGCTTATTATACCGTTAACCCGGAGATCGATCATGACATCGATCCTTTGGTATTGCGGAGTTACCTCGCTGCCCGGTTGCCGTATTATATGATCCCGGCGCATTTTATTAAGCTGAAAAAAATACCATTAACCTCAAATGGGAAGGTCGATTATGATGCATTACCTGCCCCGGATAAGGAGCTTAACGATCATTCCAACCCGGTTCCTGTGGGCGCGATGGAACCTTTAATGTTAACAGTATGGAAAGAGGTATTAGGTGATCCCAACATAACTGTAAATGATAATTTTTACGAATTGGGCGGAGATTCCATCAAGGCTATACAGGTTGCTTCATTAATGCTGGGAAAAGGCATTGCGATAGAGGTTAAGGATATTCTTACCTATCATACGATCCGGCATATCAGTGCATATGCTACAAAGGCTAATGATGCTTTCAGGTATCATCAGGGAGTAGTAAAAGGCGAAAGGGAATTATTGCCTGTTGAAAAATGGTTCTTTGCAAATCAATTTAAAAATCCCGGATTTTATAATCAGTCGGTTCTTTTACAGTTTAAAAGGAAAATAAATATTGCCTGTCTTGAAGCAACCTTTAATGCCATTATAAAACATCATGATGGGTTTCGGTTAAATTACGATGGGGTAAGTGGCAAAATGTTCTATAACCAGGCACACCTGGAAAACAGGTTTCAACTTGAAATACGGTCAGCTGAAATGGCCGGTATCACACCAAATCTGGCTCAAAACGAAGTTTGGCAAACTTTTAATATTGCAAACGATCTGTTGCTTCGGTGTGCGGTTTATACCAACGCAAATGGAAACGACCTGCTGCTTATAACGGCGCATCACCTGGTAATGGATGGTATTTCCTGGCGGATTATATTGAACGATCTGTATGACATATATATAGGTTTCGAGCAAGGGAAAGAAATGGTTCCCTTACGAAAGACGGCTTCTTCATTAGATTGGGCGTCTGGTTTATCAAAGTATGCGATGGATAATGAATTATCGGCAGAAGAAGATCATTGGAACAAAACGCAGCAGGTAAAGTTTGCCATACCCCACGATTTTGAAACGCCTGACTGGCGCTATATAAATCTTGATAAATGCTCTTTGACGTTTTCCCGGGAAACAACCGGCTTATTGTTAATACAGGGTAACAGGACATTTAGAAGCGATATAGGAATGATCATTAACGGGGCGTTGGCATGGGCCATTAGTCAATGGACGGGAGACGAAACCATAAGGATTGAACTGGAAAATCATGGAAGGCATTTAGAAAATGTTGATGTTTCGCGAACAACAGGATGGTTTACAGTGATGCACCCTGTTCTTATAGAAATTAAAATGGATTCTATTGATGGTTTCCTGAGGTCCATTAAGGAACAAATAAGCAATATTCCGAATAATGGCATGGGCTATGGGCTTTACGCCGCGGTTCCTTCACCAAATAAAATAACTGATCTCCGATTCAATTACCTGGGGCAGTTTAACGGCGAGTTGAATAATGAATTGTTCAATTATGTGCGGAAAGACCTGGTAACAGAAAGTGATGCCGGAAACCACATGACTGCTAAACTGGAAGTGAACGCCATGGTCATAAACGGGGAACTGCTACTTGATCTTCTGTATAATACAACGGCTCACAAAAAGACAACGATCAACTATCTCATTGAATTGATCAGGACCTGTATTCAAAACATAACAGGTTATTTGGAAAAACAAAAAGAAGTACAATTTTCTCCATCAGGCTTCAGTGGGGTAGTACTTGACGAGGACGAATTAAACTCGCTGTTCCAATAAAACAGAACATCTGATTACTACATA
Organism: uncultured Niastella sp.; assembly: GCA_966212235.1. GTDB lineage: Bacteria > Bacteroidota > Bacteroidia > Chitinophagales > Chitinophagaceae > Niastella. The sequence goes on from CBIHPP010000009.1 coordinate 459,740, forward strand.
TCTGATATGCTCCGGTTCCTGCTTTTTTGTGCAGGTTCCTGATTGTAAACTGCCTTAATAGCTCTGTAGGTTTCATTTATAGTAAACCCGGTTATCATGAAAAAGTTAGATAAGGAAAATGTGCAGGAAATAGTTGGACTGAATATGATCCAAAGTGGTATGTTATTTCATTACCTGAAGGATGCTCAGGACAACGTTTATAACGTTCAGTTAGCGCTAAGCATCGAGGGGAGCCTGGACGTGAATTTACTGGCGGCTGCTTTGCAGGCCGTACAGGCTGAAAATGACATCTTGCGATCTGTTTTCAGGTGGGAAAATATCACGACGCCGGTTCAAATTATTTTGCATACCTGTCCTGTTGGTATTAGTTATCTGGATATTTCAGGAACCGAAAAAGAAAAGGCAAATACATTTATTGAGACCTTTCTACAGGCTGATAGCAACCGGCGCTTTGAACTGTACGACCTGCCCCTTCGCATAAGCGTACTGAAAAAGGGTGAAAACTCATTTGTTTTGTGTATTTCTCATCATCATATTCTTTACGATGGATGGAGTACTGGTATTTTCCTGAAAGAGTTATTTGCGCATTATTACCGCTTACATAGTAACCTGGCGCTTGTTGCAGCCGTAAAACCGTCGTATAAAGAGGTAGTACAGACATTAAATATAAAAAATGATTCAATCGATGCCCGCTTATATTGGAAGGAGTTTTTAAAAGACTATAATACCGGCCTGTTGTTTTCAACTGTACCCGTTGATGCGTCTGAAGAACGGGCTTTGAAAAAGATTCAATTTACCGTTTCACTGGCAGACCTTGATTTGTTTGCAAGACAACAGCGGGTTACAAAAAGCGCGGTCATTTATACCGCTTACGGAATATTATTGCAACGGTACCTCAATTCGGAAGATGTTACTTTTGGCACTACTGTTTCAAGCCGTGGGCCGGGCCATGAGAACGTTATTGGCAATTTCATCAATACAATTCCGCTTAGAATAACGGGTAGCGACGATCAAAGCTTACTTGATACGGTAATAGATCTGAATACGCACCTGATAGAGCGGAACCAGTATGTGACAACTTCATATAGCGATATCAAACAATTGCTGGGATTAAAACCTTCGGAAGGTCTATTTGACTCTATAGTAGTAATTGAAAATTACCCGTTAGATGGATCACTGCTTTCAGCTGACAATGATCTTAAAATAAAATTATTGTCGGTATATGAAAACACGGGCATTCCCCTTGTAGTTACCGTTTATTTCAGGAATGAGGTAGAAATTGAGTTTGTTTATAGTGAGCCGGTTGCGTGTAGTTTCGATCTACAAACATTCGGCACGCATTTCGTCCGTATTTTACAGGAAATACTGTATCGGTCCGGGCAATTTGCGGGTACACTAAACCTTTTGGACGAAACCGAAAAATGTCAGTTAGTACATACGTTTAACGATACATCGAGGGATTACTCACACGAAGAAACCATTATCGGCCTCTTTGAGAAGAAAGTGATTCAATTTGCAGGAAACGCGGCGATTCATTTGAATAGAGGCACAATTACTTACAGTGAATTAAATGCACAAGCCAATAAAATAGCCTTTTATCTAACAAAAAAACAGGGGATAAGCCGGGGAAGTCTGGTTGGCGTATTGTTGGAAAGAGATGAGTTGTTGATCCCGTTTATTTACGGCATTTTGAAAGCTGGAGCTGTTTATGTTCCGCTTGATCCTAATAATCCGGGACTCAGAATTATGTCGGTGGTTGAAGATGCGGGTTTGTCATTACTGATAACGAGAAGTCAGTATAAAGAGAAAGTAGTTCAGTCTGGGATTGCCATCGCAGATCTGGATGTAGAATGGGAATATATTTCACAACAACCGGAAGAAAGCATCGCGGTGCCAGTCAGGGGAAATGAACTGGCCTATGTAATTTATACTTCCGGCTCTACCGGTATGCCCAAAGGGGTAATGGTAGAGCACCGGTCATTGTTAAATATCATTCAATGCCTGCATAACAGGTATTCCATGGACGCGGGGGATGTTTATTTATTTAAAACCACCCATACATTCGACGTCTCGCTGGCTGAGATCTTTGGTTGGTTTTCCGCAGGTGGATCTGTTGCTGTTTTACCGCCGGAACGTAAAACTGATATGCGAGTAGTTGTGGATACGATCGATAAGTTTCAGGTCTCACATCTCAATTTTGTTCCTTCTCTTTTTGCAGCTTTTGTAGATGAGCTTGAACAGGCAGATACAAATTGCATCTCCAGTCTTAAATATATTTTCCTTGCCGGCGAGGCGTTATCTGCTGATCTGGTCATCCGTTTTAATAAACTCCAAACCGGCATTCAACTGGAAAATATTTATGGTCCTACGGAAAGTACCGTTTATTGTTGCGGTTATGCTATTGGCCAGGTGAAAACGGGTGACCGGATATTAATTGGAAAACCGCTGGATAATATAAAGCTGTATATACTGGATGATAAAAATCAACTAAAGCCGGTAGGCGCGCCAGGTGAGCTTTGTATTTCAGGTGCCGGACTGGCACGAGGGTATTGGCACAACGAAGAACAAACGCGCAGCAAATTTGTGCCTAACCCGTTCATCGATGGTGAAATGATGTACCGGTCCGGTGATCTCGTGCGATGGACAAAAGATGGAAATATCGAATATTTAGGAAGGATCGACAACCAGGTAAAGATCCGCGGTTTCAGGATTGAAACAGCAGAAATAGAACAGCAGATCAACGCACATGATGATATTAAGGATTCTGTAGTGATCGCATGGGAGCAACAGGGGGATAAACACCTTATAGCTTACTTTGTAACAGAGAGACCGGTGAACAAGGGTGAACTTCGGCTTCACCTGCAACAGCGGCTTCCCGATTATATGATCCCTTCTTTCTTTATTGAGTTACAGTCGTTGCCTTTGTCGTCAAGCGGTAAACTTGATCGCAAGAGTTTGCCTGCGCCCGAAATAAAAAAGGAAGAAAATTTTACTGCAGCTTCAAATCAGATACAGGAAAAGCTTTTGGCGATATGGTCTGCAGTATTGAATGTGCCCGCAGATAAGATCAGTACACAGGTAAACTTTTTTGATCTTGGCGGTGATTCTATAAAGCTGATTAGTGTAAGCTCAAGGATCAGAAAGGTATTTAATAAAAACATCTCAGTATCTGAATTGTTTAACTATCCTTCTGTTGCAAGGCTTGCAGACTATATTGCTTCTGAGCACGATATTAGTGGTGATGGTGCCGTGCAAAAAAAATCAGTTAACTCAATTAAAAGAACGCTCAACAATGATATTGCTATTATAGGAATGGCCGGGAGATTCCCGGGGTCGACAGATGTGAATGAATTTTGGTTGAATGTGCGCTCAGGAAAGGAATCAATAACAAGAAATATAGAGGAAGATCAGGGCGATTCAATCGTTAATGCGAAGGGTTACCTGGAGGATCATGATTCTTTTGATGCTGACTTTTTTAGCTATTTGCCATCAGAAGCAGAACTAATGGATCCTCAAATGACGATCTTTCATGAATGTGTATGGCATGCATTGGAAAACGCCGGGTACAATCATTCATCTTATGACGGATCGATCGGTTTATATGGCGGTGCTTCCATGAACCCTTACTATAATTTAAGTGGTTATCGTATTAATTCCACTAATTGGATGGAACACTGGGATGCGTTGACTTACTCCGATAAAGATTTTTTGTGCGCCCGGGTATCCTACCGGTTAAATTTGAAAGGCCCGAGTGTAAATATTACAACGGCCTGCTCTACCTCTTTGGTTGCTATTGATACTGCATGTACCGATTTACTGGCAGGCAAGTGCAATATAGCAGTGGCAGGGGGAATATCTATCACCCAGCATGATAATAACGGTTATCTATATCAAAAAGATATGATCCTGTCGCCCGATGGCCGGTGCCGCGCATTCGATGAAAATGCTGCCGGAACTATCGGTGGCAATGGGGCAGGGGTGGTTGTGCTAAAAAGGCTTGATGATGCAATACGGGATGGGGATCTTATATATGCGGTTATAAAAGGAACAGCAACAAATAACGATGGAAATGAAAAGATCGGATTTACGGCGCCAGGTATAGGCGGACAATCGGATGTTATCAGAAAGGCTATAAACAATGCAGGGATCCCGGTTGAAAGCATCACATACATAGAAGCGCATGGTACCGGTACCTCACTTGGCGACCCGATTGAAATAGCAGGGCTGACGCGGGCGTTTGGAACCGATAAGAAACAGTATTGCGCTATCGGTTCTGTTAAAACAAATATTGGTCACCTGGATGCGGCCGCGGGCGTGGCCGGGTTGATCAAGACAGTATTGGCGCTGCAGCACCGCCAGCTGCCACCGAGTTTACATTTTACAACGCCGAATCCCAAAATTGATTTTACCAATAGTCCGTTTTATGTAAATACCGAATTGAAGGAGTGGAAAAGCAATGGTTACCCCCTTCGGGCCGGAGTAAGTTCTTTTGGTATCGGCGGCACCAATGCGCACGTGATCGTGGAAGAAGCGCCCGTACAACCGGAATCATCAGCCGGCAGCGGGCCGCAGCTTTTATTATTTTCAGCCAAAACGCCAGCCGCGCTTCAAAGAAATATAGAAAGATTCAGCAGCTGGTTGAAGGCGAATGAAAAAGTAAAACTGGCCGATATTGCCTACACGCTGCAAACAGGCCGCGCCTCGTTTGAGCACCGGCAGTTATTGGTGTGCGACAGCCATGCAGCGGCCATTGAAGCATTGCCCCGGCTGCCATCAACCGATAACTATAGTCATGTTTCTTCGCGCCATACGCCTGTTGTGGTATTTATGTTTTCAGGACAGGGTTCGCAGTATGCCGGCATGTGCGGTGACCTGTATGAACAAGAACCGGTGTTTAAAGCGCAGGTCGACAGCTGTTGTGAACTGGTAAAACAGCGCTATCAAAAAGATCTGCTACCGGTTATGTTTCCCGGCCCGGGTGGGGACAGCCGTATGATAGACAATACTGAATATACGCAACCAGCCTTGTTTATTATAGAATATGCACTGACGATGCTGCTGGAGAGTCGGGGCATACGGCCGGCGATGATGATCGGTCACAGTATAGGGGAATATACGGCAGCCTGCCTGAGTGGCGTGTTTTCACTGGAAGATGCCCTGCATGTAGTAGTAAAGCGGGGCGAGCTGATGCAACAGGCCACAAGGGGCAGCATGCTGAGCGTATCGGTGAGTGAAGCGCAGCTCAGGGAATTATTAAAGGAGCATCCACAGATCTCACTGGCCGCCGTAAACAGTTCGCAATTATGCGCGGTGTCTGGCAGTAATGAAGCCATCGAAGTGTTTGAGCAGGCGGTAAAGCAGTCCGGACATCTGTGTCGTCCTATTCGCACATCGCATGCGTTTCATTCCTGGATGATGGATGAGGTGCTGGATGAATATGCAAAGGTCATGTCGTCGGTACGGCTGCAGGTGCCGCAACGGCCGTTTATCTCCAACGTATCGGGTGTATTGGCTACGGCTGCACAGGTTACCACACCAGGCTATTGGGTAGAACACCTTCGCCAGACGGTTCGGTTTGGGGCAGGTATAGAAAGTTTATTTATCAATAAAGAAGCTGTATTTATAGAAGTAGGTCCGGGTAAAGTACTGAGTTCACTGGTGCAGCTGCATGGCCAACGGCAGGAAGGTCATCGTGTAGTAAGTATGGTAAAACAAGCCAAAGAAGCAGGGAATGATCAGCATCATTTATTACAGGGCATCGGCGCATTATGGCTGAACGGATTACCGGTAAACTGGCAATCGTTTTACAAAGCGGGGCAACGGCGCAGGGTGAGTTTGCCGGGCTATTCATTTGAAAGAACAAAGTATGGTAGCAGAAAGGAAAAATTGAATGATTTCATAGCCGGTGAAAACACAGATGCAAGGCCTGAGGTAAAGCGATTATCCGATTGGTTTTATATACCAACCTGGAAAAGATCATTTTTTACGCGAAACAACAATCATGGAAGCCCGAAAATAAGCCTGCTATTTATTGATGATGAAGGAGTGGGGGCTGGAATTACAAAAAAATGGCGACATAATAATGAGCTGGTGTTAACGGTAAAGCCGGGTGATGTTTTTTTTAAGAATACGGATGATTCGTATTGCATCAATCCGAACCGGGAGGAAGATTATCATAAACTGGCGGAAGATATTCACCAAAGAGGGATAAGAATTGACCGGATCGTACATGCATGGGGCGTTTCAAAAGACCGGGTTCATGAGATTGATGCGGAAGCGCACCCTGAGCAATTAGATCACTGTCTCTATAGTGTGCTGTACATCCTCAAATCGATCAATAAAATACCGAACAACTTTGGAAAAAACGTTGTGGTATTGACCAACGATGTATATGACATTGGCGTTGAAGCCCCGCCTTCGCCTTTTAAGTCAATGGTCAGGGGAATTTTAACAGTTCTGTCGCAGGAGTTTCCAGGATTTTCAGCAAGGCAAATTGATTGTACGCTGCAAGACCGGGATCGCGGGGATTTCATTGAAAAATTATGCAATGAGATCACACAATCCGGTTCCGACAAAATATGCAGTTTAAGAAGAGGGCAAAAATGGGTGCAGGTATTCGATGCGTGCCAGGTTCCGGATTTGCCTGCGGAAATTCATAATAATGGCTATTACCTGGTTACAGGCGGATTGGGCAACGTTGGATTCGCATTGACAAATTACCTGGTTACAAAACACCAGGCTAACATAATACTACTTGGACAAACCAAATTGAGTAATGAAGATGGAGCCGAAGAAAGCGGAGAGCTCAGGGAGCTCAGGGAGAAGAGGCAACGTCTTAATAAGCTTCAAAAAATAAATGATAAAAGCCAGATAATATATTTCAGTTGCGATGTATCAAACAGGAACGAAGTAAAAGCCATTGTAGAAGAAGGAAAAAAGAGATTTGGGGCGCTACACGGAGTCATTCATGCGGCCGGTGTGGTGGAAGGAACCAGTATAAGATCTGTTAACGAACTCTGTAAAGAAGATTTTGAATACCAGCTAAGTGCTAAAGCGAAAGGGATACAGGTGCTGGCCAACGTATTAAGAGATGAGGATCCTGATTTCGTTTTTGCAACTTCTTCGCTGGCTTCCATATTGGGGGGCGTTGGCTTTGCGGCCTATGCTGCCGCGAATATTTACATGGACAATTTCATTGCCCGGGGAAGAGAGATGGGCGAGCTGGAAAACTGGATCAGTGTAAACCTGGATGGTATCAATTTCAATGATACTGTAGAAGACAGCAGGATCTTAAACGCAAAAGAACTACAACAGGTATTTGAATCGGTACTGAAGATGGTTGGAGTAACCGCGCAAATAGTTGTATCAAAAACTAATTTGCAAAAAAGGCTCGCAGGCTGGGTGAATACCGGGGAGCCGGCCATAAGTGATGCCCAACCAGATCAGGGATCTGCATCGGCACATAATATAGATGTAGAGAAAACACTGGAACAATTATGGATATCGTTTTTTGGGAGATCTGTTATCCATCGGGAAGACAATTTCTTTGATATGGGCGGGGATTCTATGATGGCATTGCGCATGCTGGGTCGCATACACAAAACGTTCAATGTAGAATTATCCATCCGGGACTTTTTTGACAATCCTGCTATTAACCAACTTGTTTTACTGATAAAGAAAATGTTGGGTACACCTGTTGATGCTTCGGGTGCCTTGCACTATTCACCGATCGTTCCTGCCGCTTTGAAAGATTATTATCGGGTGTCGTCCATTCAGCAACGATTGTATTTTTTATACCAGTTTGACAGCAGTTCGCTCTCTTATAATATGACGCAGCTGTTCACGCTTCAGGGCGAAGTTGATAAAGACAGGCTGACCGATGCTTTAAATACGCTCCTGGACCGGCATGATAGTTTACGTACTTCTTTCGAAGTGGTAGCAGGAAATGTGGTGCAGAAAGTAAATCAGGATGTCCGAGTTGTTGTTGAATATTTTACTGCAGGAGAGAACGATGCAAATGAAATTATTTCCGGGTTTATCAGGCCCTTTGATCTGGCAAAAGCACCACTGATCAGGGCGGGATTGATTTCCTCCGCCGGTAATGCGCATATTTTTATAATAGACATGCACCATATTATTACGGATGGGGTGTCGAAAAATATTTTAATCAGGGAATTTATTTCATTGTACAGGGGCGAAGAATTCAAAAACAGGCCTTTGCAATACATTGACTATGTAGAAAGCCAGCAGCAGGAAAATTTGCAATTGCGGGCAGAGAAACAAAAAGCTTTCTGGCTTGATCAATTTTCAGAAGAGATAACGCCTATCGATCTGCCTGTTGATTATTCAAGACCATTGTTAAAAACAGATGCCGGCGATGTCATTTATTGTCTGCTGTCAAAAGAAGAAGCTGCAACACTCACCCATATTTGTGAGAAGGAAGGGGTGTCGATGTTCATGGTGCTGTTAGCTGTTTATAATGTTTTACTGGCCAAAGTAAGTAACCAGGAGGATATTATAGTAGGTACGCCGGTTTCCGGGCGCAGACACCCTGATGTGGAGCATATTGTTGGGTTGTTCTTAAATACACTGCCTTTACGCAATTATCCCCGGGGTGAAATGAGCTTCAAAGAGTTTCTGGCATTGGTAAAAGGCGTTTCACTGGCCGGTTTTGAGAACCAGGAATATCAGTATGAAGACCTGATTGAAGCTTTACAACTTGATCGCAATACAGGTAGAAACCCGCTGTTTGATATCTGGTTCATGTACCAGCAAAAAGAAGAAACTATATTCGAATTGCCGGGGTTTGTAATAACTCCGGTTGAGCATCATTCCCGGTTGTCGAAATTTGATCTAAGCCTTGAAGTATTCGAAAGTGGCGGGAATGTTACCTTGCAATTTGAATATGCAACTGCTTTATTCAAAGCGGAAACGATTCACAGGTTCATCGGGTATTTGAGGAAAATAATTGCATCGATCGGTGCAGATATTACTAAGCGAATAGCAGACATAGAAATACTTTCTGATGAAGAAAAGGATCGGTTGTTATTTGAATACAATAACACCCAATGTGATTATCCTTCATCTGAAACGATCATATCATTATTTCAACAACAGGTAGCTAAAACACCCGATAAGACTGCATTGGTGTATGAGAAAACTAAGCTGACTTATCGGGAATTGGATGAAGCATCGAGCCGTCTTGCCAGCAATCTTCGAAACCAGTACCAGGTTCAACCCAACGATATTATTGCCATTATGGCCGATCGTTCTGAGCGAATGATCATCGGTTTATTCGGTATACTTAAATCGGGAGCTGCTTACTTACCGGTTGATCCCAATTATCCTGCCGACCGGATCAGGTATATGCTGGAAGATAGTGCGGCGCAGGTCTTATTGATATGCGAACCTATGACAGATGATATAACATACCAGGGCAGAATTGCCGAATATCATGAATTGATAGAGAACGGAAATACCGGGTTGTCGCTGTTTAATAAATCAGCCGATCTGTGTTATGTGATCTATACTTCAGGATCTACAGGTAAACCCAAGGGCGTTAAGATATGCCACAGGAACGTAGTGAACTTTATGGCTGGAATGAATAGAAATGTGCCGGTGTCTTCGAACGATTGCATGCTGGCTATTACAAGTACTTCGTTCGACATTTCTGTATTGGAAATTTTCTGGACAATTTGTAATGGCGTGGAGGTGGTATTGAGTCCTTCTGATATTTCAATGAGTGGGCTGGACCGTTATGTTGATGAGGAGCAGGCGTCCATCGATTTCAGTCTTTTCTTTTTCTCCAGTTATAAGAATGATACAAATAATAAATATGATCTGTTACTGCAATCGGTAAAATATGCTGATGAATCAGGTTTTAAAGCTGTTTGGACACCGGAAAGGCATTTTCATGAATTCGGGGGGCTGTTTCCGAATCCCTCAGTAATAAGCGCGGCGCTCGCCACGATAACAAAAAATATAGAAATAAGAAGCGGAAGCATTGTATGTCCGTTGCATGACCCGATCAGGGTGGCAGAAGAGTGGTCGGTGGTAGATAACCTCACGGGCGGAAGAGTGGGGCTGTCTTTTGCATCGGGCTGGAATCCGAATGATTTTGTATTGGCCAGGGAGCATTACAAGGAACGGCAAAAAATTATGTACGCGCAAATAGAGCAGATCAGGAAATTATGGAGGGGTGAAGCTATAAAGCGAGAAAATGGGTTGGATAAGGAGACAGATGTGCATATTTACCCGCTTCCGATTCAGAAGGAATTACCTGTTTGGATCACATCGGGTGGGAATGAAGAAACATTTAAATCGGCGGGAGCAGCGGGCGCCAATTTGCTTACGCATTTTCTGGGACAGAATATACAGGACCTGGCTGCTAAAATAAAACTTTATCGTTCCGCCAGAACACAGCATGGTTATAAAGCTGAAGACGGTAAAGTCACAATTATGCTTCACACGTTTATTGGTGGGGATGCAGATGAGGTAGAAAGAATAGTAGAAGCGCCCTTTACTGAGTATTTAAAAAGTTCAATAGGCCTGAATAAGATCTTATCCGAAGAATTAGGGTTACAGCAGGGCGATATACCTGACGAAGTATTGAACAATGCCTTAAAAAACGCCTTTCTGAGATATTACAAAACCAGCTCTTTGATTGGTACGAAAAGCAAATGCGCGGAGATGGTTTTGCAGCTTAGGGAAATAGGAGTTGATGAAATTGCGTGTTTGATCGATTTTGGAGTGGCGCAGGATAAAGTGCTGCAAAGTCTAAGGCAATTGAAAGAACTGAAAGAAATGTTAACAGGGCAGCTTTCTGCGCATAGCCGCATAACGCTTTTACAGTCAACACCCGCTTTTATCAGGATGATCGATGAGGGCGTTGGTTCTAAGAAATTGTTGCAATCGCTGCGCATATTGATGGTAGGCGGTGACATGGTGCCGGTTGCTCTGGTAAACCACCTTCAAAAAGAAACAAGAGCGATCATATATAACATGTACGGACCAACGGAAACTACCATTTGGTCATGTATGCACCGGTTTGAAGATCATGTTGAAAAGATCAGTGTGGGTAAGCCAATGGCTAATACCCAGGTATATATACTCGATAAATACCTGCGGTTGGTGCCACAGGGTGTGCCGGGTGATCTGTATATCGGTGGTGATGGATTATCCGCCGGTTATTTGAACAGGCCGGAACTGACAATGGAGCGTTTTGTTGTGAATCCTATTAATAAGAACACCAGCATATATAAGACCGGCGATCTGGCGCGCTGGCTTGAGCATGGAACTATTGAATTATTGGGCCGCTCAGATAACCAGGTCAAGATACGCGGCTACCGTATAGAGTTGGGAGAAATAGAACAGCTTTTGAATGGTTATACCAGTATAAGCGAAAACCTGGTGGTTGCCCGGGAACGGGAAGGAAATAAATACCTGGTTGCTTATTATGTATCAGATACCAGACTGGATGCAAAGGATCTGCGGGCCTACCTTTTGCAGCGATTGCCCGATTATATGGTGCCCTCGTTTTTTATGCAATTGGAGCATTTGCCATTGACAAGCAATGGCAAGCTTAACCGTAAAGCCTTGCCAGAGCCCGGGAAAGTACATGTAGGAGAATATGTAGCACCGGTTACTGCAGAGCAGCAATTGCTATCAGATATATGGAAAATGGTGCTGGGTGCAGAACGGGTTGGTATCCGCGACAACTTTTTCTCAGTTGGTGGCGACTCTATAAAAAGTATTCAAATTATTGCACGGGTGCGGGCGGCTGGTTACGAAGTAACGATAAAAAATATATTCACCAGTCAGACAATTGAAGCATTGGCGCCCTTGTTGAAACCGATGGAAAAACAGTCGGATCAGGCAATGGTAACGGGGGAAGCGGTGTTGACGCCCGTTCAGCGCTGGTTTTTTCAGCAGGACCGGAAATTTCCGCAACATTATAATCAGGCGGTAATGCTGCACTTTAAAGAAGGGATATCTGCGGCAACAGTAATAAAGATCTTTGAACAATTGCAGTATCACCATGACGGTTTACGGACGGTATTTAAAAAAGGAGTTACCGGTTGGCAGGCTTCCATCCTTCCCGCTACGAATATTAAAGTATCAGTAACAGAACAGGACTTGCGTGGAGACAGCGATGGGTTGAAAAGCTTATTGTCTGCTTGCAATGAAGTACAGGGAAGTATTGATCTGACCAACGGCCCGTTGATGCGGCTGGGATTATTCCATCTACCGGATGGCACCCGGCTTTTAATAGTCATCCATCACCTGGTCATAGATGGGATATCATGGAGGATCTTATTTGAAGATATAGAAACGCTTTACCAGCAACATCAGCAGGAAAAGGCGTTCGCATTGCCTTTAAAAACAGACTCATTCCAAAGCTGGCCTGCATATCTGTTGCAGTACAGCTACAGTGCAGCATTCAGGGATGCTATGCAATACTGGAAGCAGGTATTGGATCGAAAAGTTACTTCTATTGTTCGGGACAATAAGAATGGTAGTAACAGGGTAAAAGATGGTGTTACCAAATCACTACGAATAAGTAGTGAACAAACAACCAAGTTATTAACCCAAACACATTATGCATATAATACCCGCATCAATGATGTGTTATTGGCTGGCCTGCTGTTGGCGTTACACCGCACATTCGGAACCCGGGACGTAATGATAGATATGGAAGGTCATGGAAGGGAAGCCGTAGTGCCCGATGTGAATATTAACCGAACTACGGGTTGGTTTACGAGTATTTACCCGGTGATATTGACATATAACGAAGGTTCGTTGGGGCGCTTGTTAAAAGAAGTAAAAGAAAACCTGCGAAAAGTTCCCAATAGCGGTATAGATTACCTGATCGGCCGGTTTATGACGGATGCTGAAGATGCATACATGAATGTAAAATCGCCGATCATGTTCAATTACCTCGGGCAGTTCGATGCTGATACCCGGAACAGATCGTACCAAATAGCGAAGGAATCGACCGGCGATATGATGGCCCCGGAGTCGGATCGTGATTATGATTGGGAGATCGTGGGAATGGTAGAATCGGGTGAATTGCAATTGAACATCACCTATAGCAGTGAACAATACCGAAACGAAACGATGACAGCACTGGTAAATGATTACCGGAAGGAACTGGAAGAGCTGATCACCTATTGCTGCAGCCTGGAAGAACAAGGGCTTACCCCATCTGACCTTACCTATGATAAGTTGACAATGGATCAATTGGATGCATTGCAGGAGAAATATGCTGTCCGTGATATTTATCCCTTATCGCCCATGCAGGAAGGTATATTATTGCATTACCTTTTAGATGAAGCGCCTGAGCTCTTTTTGGTACAGGTGAGCTACGATTTACATTTTTCTCAATTAAATATACAGGCCGTTGAGCGTAGCCTCAATGAGCTGATCAAACGATATGATGTTTTACGTACATTGTTTTTATTCAAGGGATATGAACGTCCACTGCAATTAGTGCTGCGCGAAAATAAAGCCGACTTTACATATAAGGATATCAGGGAGGAAGGTGGCAACGAAATGCACCAGGTATTAGCCTCATATATAACAGCTGACCAACGCCGGGGATTTAATGTGGGTGAAGAAGTGCCGATGCGTTTAAGTGTTTACCGCACTGCGGCTTCTACCTACACTTTTGTGTGGAGTTATCATCATTTGTTGATGGATGGCTGGTGCATGGGTATCCTGATAAACGACTTCAGAAAGATATATAGTGCGCTCATGGAAGGAATAGAGTTCCGGTTACCGGCGGTAAAACCATATTCCAATTATATAAAATGGCTCGAGAACCAGAAAAATGATGTTGGACTATACTGGAAAAAATACCTCGCTGGTTATGAATCGTTGGCAACTTTGCCTAAACAGCGCTCCATAACGGGACCATATGTTAATAAGTTGAGTGGAACTACAGTAACGCTCAATCAGGCACAATTGCATACAGCGTCCACCAGGTACGGCATTACCATGAATACACTGCTTCAGGCGGTATGGTCAATACTGTTGAGTAAATACAATAACGTAAATGATGTTGCATTTGGTGCAGTGGTATCTGGAAGGCCAGCTACGATAGAAGGCGTTGAAGAGATGGTAGGGTTATTTATTAATACCGTTCCCGTACGGGTAACTTTTGATCCGGGAGATACAATAGCTGTGTTGCTGCAGCGCTTGCAACAACAATTGCTGGAAATTGAACCGTATCACTATCATCCGTTGGCCGAGATACAATCATACAGTTCTTTGGGAAGAAATTTAATTGACCATGTGCTGGTCTTTGAGAACTATCCCATTGCCAGGAAAGTTGAAAATAATTCTACAGGCGGGAATAGAATAGATGCCATCAGCAACGTTCAGGTTGCGGAGCAAAATAATTATAATTATAATCTTATGATCATTCCCGGCGAAGAGATAATGATAAGATTAGAGTTCAATGCCAATATGTACGATCATGCAGTTATGGAGCGTGTGTTGCTTCATTTTAAGCAAATTGCAGAGCAGGTAATGACAGATGCTGATGTGCTGGTTGCTGATGTATCCATGTTAACTGCTGAGGAAGAACATAGGGTGCTCTATGGGTTTAATGAAACGCAGGCAAATTATCCAAACGATAAAACCATCATTGATCTATTTGAAGAACAGGTTAACGTGACGCCAGACAATGTTGCCGTGATATATGAAGATCGATCGATCACCTATCAAACATTGCAGGAACAATCTGATAAGATTGCTTTTTACCTGCAGGAAGTAGCCAAAGTGGAACCGGGAGACCTGGTTGGTTTAATGCTGGAGCGCAGTGAATTCTTAATCCCTTTCATTTTTGGTATTTTAAAAAGCGGCGCCGCTTATGTTCCCATAGATCCTCACTATCCGCCGGCAAGAATAACATCTATTCTGGAAGGTGCTGCGTTAAAAGTGCTGGTTACAGCAGCAGCATTCAGTAAGATGCCGGCTATAGGCGGCAGAGTAGTGGTGAATGTGAATGAAGAATGGGATAATATTTTGCAGCAACCTTCGAAAAAGTTTAATAGCGCAGCGAGTGCAGCGGGGCTTGCCTATGTCATTTATACCTCCGGTTCAACAGGCAAGCCAAAAGGAGTAATGATCGAGCACCAATCTGTTTTAAACAGGTTATTTTGGATGCAAAAGCAGTATCCGTTACATGCTGGCGATGTGCTGCTTCAAAAAACGCCTATCGTCTTCGACGTATCTGTGTGGGAGTTATTCTGGTGGTCATTCCTTGGCGCCAGTCTTTGCGTGCTTCCACCGCATGCTGAAAAAGACCCGGTGCAGATGATTAATGCCGTTGAAAGAAGTAAAGTATCTGTCATGCATTTCGTTCCATCTATGCTAGGCGTTTTTCTTGCGATCATGGAAGAAGACTTCGATTTTAAGCCCCTTAGCACTTTGCGCCTGGTATTTAGCAGTGGAGAGGCATTGAAGCCCGAACAGGTGAACGCTTTTGGGAATACATTACATAAACATGCAGGTACCCGCTTATCAAATTTATATGGTCCTACGGAAGCTACTGTAGACGTGACTTATTATGATTGTGGCTTTGAAAGTGAATGCATGATCGTTCCCATCGGTAAGCCCATCGATAATGTTCGTTTGTATGTTTTAGATAAGAATGATAGAGCGATGCCTGTTGGCGTTGCAGGGGAATTATGTATTGCCGGCATCGGGTTAGCGCGCGGATATTTAAATAATGAAGCGCTTACGAATGAAAAATTTAATATGCTGTCCCGGTTAAAGGAACGGGTATATCGTACTGGTGATTTGGCGAGGTGGCTTCCCGATGGCAATATCGAATATCTCGGGCGAATTGATCATCAGGTAAAACTGCGTGGGTTCAGAATAGAAATGGAAGAAATAGAACACTGTTTAAATAAACATGAAAACATAAAGGAAAACGTTGTGATACCTATAGACAGGGAGGAAAATAAATACCTCGTTGCCTATTACGTATCTGAACATGAGTTGTCACGTGAAGAATTGCAACAACTTTTGCTTTGTTATCTGCCTGAATACATGGTGCCCGCATTTTTTGTACATATGCGTCAGCTGCCGATAAATTCCAATGGTAAATTAGATAGAAAAGCGCTGCCTGCCCCGGACGTTGGCGATGTAAATCATTATACTGCTCCTTCCGATAAAATGGAAGAACAGCTTACCGACATTTGGGCGGATATTCTGCGGATTGATAAAGGCGTTATCAGCGTTGATCGTAGCTTTTTTGAACTGGGAGGGCATTCCTTAAAAGCAACGTTGCTAATAAATAAAATAAATAAAGTATTTGGGGTTGATATATCCATAACAGAAATATTCAATAAGCCAAGCGTCAAAAGCATGGCGGAACATATTGATGCTTCCTTGCATCAGCATGGCGGAGTAAATCAATTAGAAAACATTGTCGAAATAGTGATATGAAAATCGGAGAATATATCAACAAACTCAAAGAAGAGAATATCATTCTGTTTCTTAACGAGAATGAATTAAAATTAAAAGGCGCAAAGGAAGCGGTGACGGCGGAATTAATTGAAGAAATTAAGAGAAGAAAAGAGGAGATCATTGCTTTTTTAAAGTCGGATCAAAACAATAAAAAAATTTCTACCATATTGAAAGCGGGTGGAAAGGAATATTATCCATTATCGTCTGCTCAAAAAAGATTACACTTTCTCTATAGCTTAAATCCGGCTTCTTTATCCTATAATTTACCATACACCGCTATTTTGAACGGCTCACTGCATAAAGAAAGATTGGAAAGGGCATTTTCTTATTTGATCATGCGTCATGAAAGTTTCCGCACTGCTTTTGTGGAAGTCGACGATGAGGTAATGCAACGGATTGAGGAGACGGTTGATTTTCGGGTAGAATGGCTTGAAAAGGGAGATCAGGAAACAGAAGATCTATTAAATGGATTTATAAGGCCATTCGATATAAGCAGTGCGCCTTTGTTAAGAGTTGGCTTATTAAAATTGTCGCCCGGGCATCAGCTGTTACTTGTAGATATGCATCACATTATAGCAGATGGGGTTTCAAGTGATATATTGATTAAGGATTTTCTATCCTTATACCGTGGAGAAACTTTGGCGTCGCTGCCATTGCAGTATAAGGACTATGCGGAGTGGCAGCAGAGCAGCCGTGAGCAGGAACGCATAACCGCTCAGAAAACATTTTGGCTCGGTGAGTTTTCAGAAGATGTAACCCCGCTTGAGTTGCCTTTTGATT